>NZ_JAQIIX010000002.1:1397166-2794333 GCF_036946495.1 Mycolicibacterium neoaurum | reverse complement strand
ACCGTCGCGACGGCGCTGTTGGTGCGCGCCCTGCACATCGGTACCGAGAAGGATGATGTCGACTGGCTGCACAACTCGGCGGTCAAGGCGCAGATGAAGCGGATGGACCCGTCGTTCAGCGAAAAGTCGCTGGGATTCCGGTCGTTCAGCGATTTCCTGCGGTCGCGCACCGATGTCGTGGAACTCGACGAGAGCTCGACCACCCGGATGGTGCGGCTGCGCTCGACCGACTGAGCATCACCGCGCGGCGCCGTTGATCACCGGCTCGGCGATCATGCCGCGCTCCACACCCCACATGGTGGCGATGGTCCGGTACTCACCGGTGCCGATCAGGTGCGTGACGGCCTCCAGCAACGGCCGGGCCAACTCCGATCCCTTCGCCACCGGCCACCCGTAGGGCGCGGAGTCGAACACCTCACCGGCCGGCACCAGGGCACCACCGCTGAGTTTGATGGCGAAACCCGTGACCGGCGAATCCGCGCTCATCGCATCGATATCACCGGCGATCAGCGCCGCGGTCACATCGTCCTGCCTGCCGAAGACCACCTTCTCGATCGGGGCAAGCCCGGCGGCCACACATTCGTCGCTCTTGGCCGGGATCTCGACCGTTTCCTGAATGACGCTGTGGGCCACACCCACCCGCAACCCGCACGCGGCGGTCGGATCCACCGATGATCCCGCCCGCTGCGCCCACAACGTGCCCGCCTGGAAATAGGTGACGAAATCGACCAGCTTCTGCCGGGCGACCGTATCGGTCACCGACGACATCCCGACATCGACCGTGCCGGCCTGCACCGCGGGGATGATGTCGTCGAACTCGCTCTCGCGGTACTCGGTGCTCAAACCCATCGTCCGCGCGACCGCATCCAGCAGATCCACGTCGAACCCGACGATCTCCCCGTCAGAATTGGTGAATTCGTTTGGCGCATAAGGCACATTCACACCGACGACGAGCTTGCCGGCGGCCCGCACATCGGCGGGCACCGCGGCGGCGATCGCGGGCACCGCACCCTCGGGCCACTGCCCGGTATCGCGGGAGTCGTGCCACTTCCACGCCCCGACCACACCGGCACCGACGAGCACCAGCACCCCGGCCAGCACCAGTGCCCGGCGTGGAAGCCGGCGCGACTGCGGTGCGCGCCGCCGGGCCGTGTGCCGACCGGATCCGGTGATACGCACCGGCGCCCGCAGCGCACGCGCCGCCGCGGCCGCCAGCTCGGCACCGGATTGGTACCGCTTCTCCGGCTTCTTGGCCATGCCTGTGGCGATCACCTCGTCGAACGGTGCGAGCCGCGGATTGGTGTCCGAGGGCTTCGGTGTCGGCGACACCATGTGCCCGGCGATCTGCTGCTCCAGACTGTCGGCCGGATACGGCCGCGCACCGGTGAGACATTCGTAGAGCACACAGGTCAACGCGTAGGTGTCCGCGCGGGCGTCGGCGTAACCGCCGTCGAACCGTTCGGGCGCCATATAGGCCAGCGTCCCCAGCGTGCTGCCCGCCGTCGTCATTCCGGTCTCCCCCGCGGTGCGGGCCAGACCGAAATCGATCAGGTAGGCGAAATTCGCCTTGGTCAACAGGATGTTGGACGGTTTGATATCGCGGTGGATCAGGCCCTGCTGGTGGGCCGCATCCAATGCCGAGGCGATTTGTTCAACCACCTGCACCGCGAACGTCGGATCCAACGGTTTCCCGGTCTCGGACAACAGTTCACCCAGCGTGCGTCCCTCGATGAGACGCATGTCCAGATACAACCGGCCGTCGATCTCGCCGAAACCGTGGATCGGCACCACATGCGGATCGTTGACCCCGGCGGCCGCCTGCGATTCGCGGCGGAACCGTTGCTGGAACACCTTGTCCTGGGCCATCTGTGGCGGCAGCACCTTCAACGCCACCACGCGATCGGTCTTGGTGTCGTAGGCCCGGTAAACCTCGCCCATGCCGCCTCGGCCGATCAGCCCCCGCAGCTGATAGTGGCCGAACGGCGTCGAGTCCACCTGTTTTCCTCTCGGCGCAGGCCTGCGGGCCTCGTGATGTCGATCGAAGTTACATCACAGGTGGCAAAAATGTCATGACGTGATGTCATCCGGGCGGCAGCTGCCGCGGCCCCGCATCCGACGTCAGCTCCGCAGGCCCGTCGGATTCGCCGAGAATCAGCGTGCGCCGCGACTCCACGTGGGGTCCGTCCGCATCAACCCATTCCCGGTCCGAGGTGACCTGCCGCGGCTGCTCGGCACCCTCGGCCCCGGCGTCGGACTCGACGGTCACCCGATGCGTGCGCCGCAGCGTGAAATGGAACTCCTCGGTCTCGGTGAACACCTGGCGCAGCGGTTTGGCCACCGTCCGCGCGACATTCCTGGAGACGTTGTCGACGGCACCGGCCACGATCGGCGGGACGAACGGCATGATCAGCCGCGCCGCGGCGTTGGTGACCTCTCCGATGACGGGCACCCCGCGCTGCGGCTCAAGCTCGGCAGACTTCTGCACCGGCGCCGGCAGTTCGGCAGGGGCCACCCGCTCGGACAGCACCACCTCGGACTCGGGTACCTCGGGCTCGGCCGCGCACGCCTGCGCCACCCGGCGGCGCTGCCGCTCGGCGTCGATCTCGTTCTGCGCCGCAATCGCCATCCGCGCGCTGTTGAGCTCCTGCTCGGCCCACATCTGATCGACCTGGGCGCGCACCTGCGCCCGATTCACCGCGATCGCCGTGTCGGCCGCCGTATCGGCCTCGACCGCCGTCGGGCCGCGCCACCGCCTCAACATGAGCGGCAGCACCGTCAGAACGGTGAAGAAGCCGACCACCAGCAGGCGCAGGATCACCGAACCGGGATGGTCGAGGACATAGGTGTTCATCGCCTGCCAGCGCACGCCGAGCCCACCGGTCAGGGTGTCCTGTCGCGCCTGTGCCAGCGCCTGTTCCCTGATGCGCACCTCATCGTCCAACACCGGCCCGCGACCGTCCCGATCGGCGACCGCGGCGTCGAGGCGGCGCTGGGCGTCGTCGAGGAATGCATCGGCGGTCCGCGCCTCCGGACCAGAGCCCGGCACCCCGGTGATGCGGATCTGCGGACAGGCCGCGGACGGATTGACCTCGCAGCGCGCCACGATCAACGCCTCGTCGCGATGGCGGTTGGCCTCTGCGACGGCTTCGTCCAGACCCGCACGCTCAGCCCGCGCCTGATCCAGTGCCGCCGTCGCCGTCGCCTCGGCCGGGGAATCCCGCGCGGTCAGCACCTGGTCGATCTGTCCGCCGAACACCGCCACCGCCGCGAGCTCGCCGAGCAGCAGACCCGCCACGACGGCGACGGCCACGCGAGCCCCGAAAGCCGTGGCCGCGCCGTGTGTCACGGCCCACACCACGGCCCAGAACACCGCACCGAACGCCACCGCGGCCGCGATCACCGCCGTCGGCGGCCAGGTCGTCGAACCGCCCAGTGCCAGCCCGCCCACCAGCGTGGCCACCGCGCCCATCAGCGGCTCGCCGATTTTCTCGCCACGCATAGAGGCCCCCACAGTCTCTTTCTCGGTGCTGTGCGCCAGGCGGAAGAACCCACGCCGGCTGCGAATGCCGGAATTCTCTCACAGCGCCGCGTGTCCCGCCTCGCGCACCGATCCGCCCGCCCCGGTTACGTTTGTCCCCGTGCGAGTCGACGGTCGGGACATCAGCGTCACCGGCAGCTTGCTGCAACCGCTCACCCGGCGCACCAACGAGATCCTGCGGGTGGTGCTGTCGGCGGTGTTCCTTGCCGTCGTCATCACCAGTTCACTGATCACCCGCAACGACTGGGTGGCCCTGGAACGGTCCATCTCCGAGATCATCGGCGTGCTGACCCCCACCCAGTCCAATCTGGTCTACCTGGCCTATGGGGTCGCCATCCTGGCGCTGCCCTTCGTCATCCTGGTGCAGCTGATCATCGGAAGGCACTGGCGGCTGCTGGCGGCCTACGGTGCCGCCGGCCTGATCGCGGTGCTGGCGCTGTCGATCACCGGCCGCGGAATCGCGGCGCCGCAGTGGCATTTCGACCTCGGCGACCGGCTCGACACCCAGCTCTCGCAGTTCCTCGACGATCCGCGCTGGGTCGCCTTGCTGGCCGCGGTGCTGACCGTCTCGGGGCCGTGGTTGTCCCGCCGGCTGCGCCGGTACTGGTGGGCGCTGCTGTTGGCGTTCGTGCCGATCCACCTGTTCGTCAGTGCCGTCGTGCCTGCCCGCACACTGCTCGGATTGGCGGTCGGCTGGTTCGTCGGCGCCCTGGTGGTCTGGGTGGTCGGCACCCCCGCTCTGGAGGTCCCGCTCGATGGCGCCGTGCGCGCGCTGGCCCGCCGCGGTTTCGTCGTCTCCGCCCTGGCCGTCATCCGGGCGCCCAGTGAGGGCGCACTGGTGCTGGCGGCCACCGGTCCCGACAGCACCGCCGTCGTCGAGCTGTACGGACCCAACCAGCGCAGCGGCGGCGCGCTGAGCCAACTGTGGCGAAAAGTTCGGTTGCGCAGCGACGAAACCGCCCCGCTGCACGCCTCCATGCGGCGCACCATCGAGCATCGCGCGCTGATGGCCATCGCGATCGACACCCTGGGGCGGTCCAACATCTCCTCGGTGTCGGTCAGCGCACTCGACCGTGGCTGGACGCTGTATGCCCGCAAACCCGCGCGCGGTGTTCCGCTGAGCGCCGACGCCGCGCCGGTGACCGCCGTATGGGAGGCGCTGCGGGTATTGCACGACAACCAGATCTCCCACGGCGACCTGTGCTGCGGGGAGATCACCGTGCACGACGGGCAGGTCCAGTTCGGCGGGTTCGTCAACGCCGAATACGGCGCCACCGACGCGCAGCTGCAATCCGATATCGCCCAACTGCTGGTGACCACCTCGGCGATGTACGACCCGCAATCCGCGGTCGCCGCGGCCATCGAGACCCTCGGCCGCGACACCGTGCTGACCGCGTCGCGGCGGCTCACCAAGACCGCCGTACCCGCCCGGATCCGGGATTCGGTCGACGACCCGAAGGCCGTCATCGAGGCGGCCCGCGCACAGGTCCAACACCAGACCGGGGCCGACAACATCCGCACCGAGACCATCACCCGGTTCACCCGCATCCAGCTCATCCAGCTGGTGCTGCTGGTGGCGCTGGTCTACGTGGCCTACCCCTTCATCAGCACCGTGCCCGCGTTCTTCGACGAACTCGGCAACGCGAACTGGTGGTGGGCGCTGGTCGGGCTCGGGGTGTCGGCACTGCGCTATCTGGGTGCCGCCGGCGCGTTGTGGGCGTGCGCGGACGGGCTGGTGGCCTACCGCCACCTGGCCATCATGCAGGTGGCCAACACCTTCGCCGCCACCACGACGCCCGCCGGCGTCGGCGGCCTGGCACTGAGTACCCGCGTGCTGCAGAAGGGCGGCCTGTCCACCATGCGCGCCACCGCGGCGGTCGCGCTGCAGCAGAGCGTTCAGGTGCTGGTGCACGTGGTGCTGCTGATCCTGTTCACGACCATTGCCGGGGCGTCGGCGAACCTGTCGCATTTCGTGCCCAGCGCGACCGTGCTCTATCTGGTGGCCGGCGTCGCCCTCGGGCTGGTGGGGGTGTTCCTGTCGGTGCCCAAGCTGCGAGGCTGGCTTGCCTCGTCGCTGGCGCCCAAACTGCAGGAGGTCAAGACCGACCTCTGGGAACTGTCCAAGGAACCCAAACGCCTCGCCCTGATCGTGCTGGGTGCCGCGGGCACCACGCTGGGCTCGGCGCTGGCGCTGTGGGCCAGCATCGAGGCATTCGGGGGCGACACCTCCTTCGTCACGGTCACCGTCGTGACGATGATCGGCGGCACGCTCGCCTCCGCCGCCCCGACCCCCGGCGGTGTCGGCGCGGTGGAAGCGGCGTTGATCGGTGGACTGGCCGCCTTCGGTGTCCCGGCCGCCATCGCGGTGCCCGCGGTCCTGCTCTACCGGGTGCTGACCTGTTGGCTGCCGGTGTTCGTGGGCTGGCCGGTGATGCGCTGGCTGACCCGCAAGGACATGATCTGAGGGTTTCACCTTCTCGTCGGGTGGATACTGGACAGGGACAGCGCACGTCCCCCATAAGCCTGGAGCGTCCCTTGCAGATTCGCACGCTTGCACCGACCGCACTCGCCGTCGCCGCCACGGCGGTGGTGGGCAGCCTTGCCAGCAAACCGGCCGTCGAATCCGCCTGGTACGCAAAACTCAAGAAGCCGCCCTACCAGCCCCCCGGAGCGGCGTTCCCGGTCGCATGGACCTCGCTGTACACCGATATCGCCGTGGTCTCGTCCCAGACGCTCGACGAAGCGCCACCCGAGGTGCGCCGCAGCTACACCCGGGCCCTGGTGCTGAACCTGATCCTCAACGGCAGCTGGTCCTGGTTGTTCTTCAACCGGCGCAAGCTCGGCGCATCGGCCATCGCCGCCGGGGCCCTTACCGTCAGCAGCGCCGACCTGACCCGCCGCGCCGTGGCCGTGCGGGGCGCCAAGGCCGCGCCGCTGGGTCTCTATCCGCTGTGGTGCACCTTCGCCACCGCCTTATCCACCCATATCTGGGTGCTCAACCGACGCTGACTTGCCCCGACGTACCACGGTCTGGCGCTTGGCCGGTGCGCCGCACTACACCGATCAGCTCCGGCTGTGGTGGGGCGACGACGTCGACCATCGCTTTCTGCTGGACTTCCTGCGGGCCCGCGGTTTCCTGACCTCGCTGCGGGTCGTCATCGCCGTGGTCGGCGCCGGGATGGCCGTCGCGTTGCTCGCTCTGCTGGCCACCGATCTGGCCGACCCTGCCGGGCCGATGCGGGTACTGGTCACCGCGATCACCGTCGTCGCGGTGGCATGGCCGTTCTATTGGCTGTTCGGCCCGTGGCCCTCCCCGCGGATGTCGATCACGCTGTTCCTGTTCATCGACGTCGGCATCGCGGTGGCCGGTTTCGCCCATCGCGACCCGCTGGCCGGTTTGACCGCGACACCGGTATTCGCGGTGACCGGCATCTACATCCTGTTCTTCCACGGCGCCCGTGCGATGGTCGCGCATCTGGTGATCGTGGTCGCGGCGATCGCCGCGCTGGCGACGCGGCTCGCGGTCTCGGACTATCCCGACGCGGTGCCGCTGACCGTGGGCAAAACCGCGGTGGCCCTGCTGGTCACGGTGTTCATCCTGCCGTTCGCCCAGTTCGCTTTCTGGCTGATCCGCAACAGTTCGGTGGAATCGCTGGTCGACCCACTGACCACACTGGCCAATCGGCGCGGGCTGCGCGCCCACATGTCCCGACTGATCGGCGCCGGCGAACCGCTGAGCGACCTGTGCGTGTTCGTCATCGACATCGACAAGTTCAAGAACGTCAACGACCGACACGGCCACGCCGTCGGCGACGACATCCTGGTCCAGACCGCAGCGCAGGTGCGTCGGGTGCTCGGCGAGCCCGCGCTGGCCGCCCGCACCGGCGGTGAGGAGTTCGTCGCCGTCGACACCATGACGGCCGACCGGGCAGCCGAGGTGGGATCACTGCTGCGGGCGGCGATCGGCGAGGTGGGCCCGCCCGGAGTGACGGTCAGCATCGGCGCGGCATGTGGGCCGGTGCACAGCATGGAGTGCTTCGAGCGGTTGCTGCAGACCGCAGACACCGCGATGTACCGCGCAAAACACGACGGCGGCGACCGCGTGTCCATCGCCGACCCGGCGTAGCCGACTCCCCGCCGCCGCCCCGTTATGCTCGGGGCGCCTTGCAGACCACACAGCCCGCCCCCGTCCCCGTTGCGCCCGTCGGGCGGCATGTCCGCCCCGACCTCGACGCGTTGACGGTCATCGCGGTGACCCTTGTGGTCATCGGCCACCTCTGGCTGGGCCGGGTGTCCGGCGGGGTGGACGTGCTGCTGGTGCTGGTGGGCTACTTCTTCGGCTCGCGCATCCTCGGATGCCGGGGATCGGTGTGGGTCGAGGCGTGGCGCTGGACCCGCCGGTTGGTCCCCGCGCTGGTGCTGATGCTGGCCGTCTCGGCCGTCCTCACGGTGCTGGTGCAGCCGCAGACCCGCTGGGAATCCTTCGCCGAGCAGACGCTGCCCAGCCTCGGCTTCTATCAGAACTGGCTGCTGGCCACGACCGTGGGCGACTACTTCCAGGCCGGCCAGACCGTCACCCCGCTGCAGCACCTGTGGGCGTTGTCGGTGGCGGGCCAGGTGATGCTGGCGCTGGTCGCGGCGGCCTGGTTGATTCGACGGCGCGGGCCGCTGCTTGCCGTCGTGGGGTTGGCCGCCGCGGCGTCCCTGGCGTGGGCGGTGGTGCAGACCTCCAGTGACCAGACCGTCGCCTACTACAGCACGCTGACCCGCGCCTGGGAGCTGCTGGCCGGTGTGCTGGCCGCGGCGGTTGCCGGGCGATGGCCCTGGCCGTCCCGGCTGCGGCAGGCGGCAGTGGTGGTCGGCGTCATCGCGATCGTGGGCTCCGGGTTGCTCGTCGACGGTGTCGCCGACTACCCCGGGCCGTGGGCGTTGGTGCCGGTGTTGGCGACGGTGCTCGTGATCATCAGCGGACCGTCGGGGACATCGTCTTCTGCCGTGGTCACCTGTGCCTACGCCATGTACCTGTGGCACTGGCCGATGCTGATCTTCTGGTTGGCCCACACCAACGACGACACCGTCGGCATCGGTGAGGCGGCCGCCATCCTGGGTGCCGGCGCACTGGCCTCCTGGTTGACCTGGTTGTCGGTGCGGGCCGGGACGAGCGCCTGGCGCACGGTGCTCACCGGCGCCACGACCGCGGTCCTGGTGGTCGCGCTCGCGGTCGCCGCGGTGGGCTGGCGCGAGCATGTCGAACAGATCCGGGCCAGCGGCACCGAGCTGGCGACGCTGCCGCTGCGCGACTACCCGGGCGCGCTGGCCCTCGGCGACGGTCGGCCGGTCGCCAAGCTGCCGACGCGCCCCACCGGTCTGGAGGCCCCCGACGACGTACCGCCGTCCACCCTCGACCAGTGCCTTGCCGACTTCGGCGGCGAGGAGGTCGTCAGTTGTGTCTACGGTGACCCGAAAGCCACCCGCACCATCGCGCTGGCCGGCGGCTCGCATTCCGAGCATTGGCTGACCGCGCTGCATGCACTGGGACGCCAGCACGGCTTCAAAGTGACGACCTATATGAAGATGGGGTGCCCGCTGACCACGGCGGAGGTCCCGATCATCGCCGGGCCGTTCACGCCGTACCCGTCATGCCGCACCTGGTCGGACAACGCGCTGGCCCAGATCGTGGCGGAGCGGCCCGATTACGTCTTCTTCACCACCACCCGGCCGATCCTCGACGGGGACGGCGACTACGTACCCGACTACTACCTCGGTGTCTGGGACGAGCTGTCCGACAACGGCATCGGCATGCTCGGCATCCGGGACACCCCGTGGATGCTGCGCGACGGGCGGTTCTTCTCCCCCGTCGACTGCCTGGCCTCCGGTGAGGATGCAGACACCTGCGGGGTGCCGCGCACCGAGGCGTTGGCCGACCGCAACCCGACGCTGGATCATGTGCAGGACTATCCGCTGCTACAGGTGCTGGACCTTTCCGACGTGGTGTGCCGGCCGGACATCTGCCGGGCCGCGGAGGGCAATGTGCTGATCTACCACGACGCGCACCACCTCTCGGCGACCTACGTCCGCACCATGGCCGACGAACTGGGCCGGCAGTTGGCCGAGGCGACCGGTTGGTGGTGAAGGTCCGCTTATATGCGGTCGAGAGTGACGCTGCGGTCGTGAAAACCCCGGACTCAGCTGCCAGAACGTCGCTTTCGCGGTTGTAATCCAACCCCTCCTGCCGGCGCGCTGATTCCGTGCGCTCAGGTGAGATGGATCACTTGACAGCCGTGGAATCCTGTCCGCCGATCCGGGCTTGTAGCAGGTAACTGCCACCACTACTCGCAGCGATGGCACATCGGATTCCAGAACGGGGAAACTCATGAGCACATCGCCACAGACCTGGGCGGCGCGGGCCGCACGCTCGGCACTGTTCGCGGCCCTGGCCGTCTTCGCCGTCATCGCCGGACTGTTCGCCGGTCCCGCCGCCACCGCGAAGGCCGCCGCCGGCGCCTGCGCCGATGTCGCAGTGGTGTTCGCCCGCGGCACCTTCGAGGCACCCGGCGTCGGCGCGACCGGTCAGGCGTTCGTCGACGCGTTGAATGCACGGCTGCCCGGCCAGTCGGTCAGTGTGTACGGGGTCAACTACCCGGCCTCGCTGGACTTCGGCCGGGCCGTCGACGGTATCGCCGACGCCACCAACCACATTCAGCAGATCGCCGCCGACTGCCCTGACACCAAGATCGTGCTGGGCGGGTACTCGCAGGGCGCCGCGGTCGCGGGCTACAGCACCAGCACCAGCGTCCCCGCCGGGTACACCCTGCCCGCCGGGTTGGCCGGTCCGATGCCCGCCGATGTCGCCTCGCATGTGTCCGCGGTCGTGCTGTTCGGCACCCCCGACAACTGGTTCCTGGGCCTGGCCGATCGCAACGCTCCCCCGATCACGATCGGCGACCTGTACGCCGGTAAGAGCCTGCAACTGTGCGCCGCCGGTGACCCGGTCTGCTTCCCCGGCGGGTGGGACCGCGCCGCGCACAGCTCGTACAAGAGCAACGGAATGGCGAATCAGGCAGCCGATTTCGTGGTCGGACGGCTGGGCGCCGCGGCCCCGTCGGCGACCATGGTGCAGGCGGCCGCGCAGGTCGGCTGACGCCGAACATGATTGAGGCCCCCTCTCACGAGGGGGCCTCAATTGTGTTGGTGGCTACTCGGGATCGGCACCCTCGTCGTCTCGGGAGGTCGGCGCAGCCGTATCGGCGGGCTCGGACGGCTCGGGCCCCGGATCGGGTTCGGCGATCCCGGGCCCGGGATCATCGGCGGCCGTCAGCGCATCGGGATCGTTGTCGGAATCGGTGAACTCGGCGCGCTCGAAACCGCGTTCCTCGGAATCGGATTCGTCGTCCTCGGGCTCGACGGTAAGGGCCTGCTGTTGGGGTTTCTGGGTGATGCCGTTGAGTTCGGCGTCCCGATCCTCCATGGCGTCGATGATCTCCGAGGTTGTGTCCGGCGCGGTGACCACGGGTGGCTCACTCGGCGGCTCCGGCGTCGGCGCCGTCCCGGCCATGATCTGGCCGGCCTTCTCGAATCCGGCAGCGATGTTCTGCAGGTAGGTGAACGCCTGCTGTGGTGTGGGCAGGAACTGGATTCGGCCGGTCTCGTACATACCCGTGCTCTCCACCATCGGCTGCAGGATCGCCTGCAGGGCGTCGATGAACTGGGACGGCACACCGAGCAGCTTGAGCGGCATCAGCAGCGGCATCACCGGGCTGTGCACCCGCACCGTGACGACGTTTCCGTCGACGGTGACCACATTCTCCGGATCCTCGAAGTCGAAATCCTGCAGTCGGGAGTGCTCGAAGATGAACCCGGCGGCCAGCTGGATCCAGCTCATCGGGTTGAACAGATACCGCGGGAAGTACGCGATGGGGTCGTACTCGCGGTTGACGCGCAGATAGGTTCCGTCGGGCAACGCGATGGCGCCACCCAACACGTCGGACCCGAAGGTGGGCTCGTCGGGGCCGTAGCGGGCGAAGATGCCGGTGCCCGGGGTGTTGGAGTCGCCGTAGAAGACCCCGAACACGCTCGACATGTCATAACCGGTGGCGGCCAGCCGGTTCAGCGCCTCGGCGGCGACGCGGCCGCCGAACGATCCGGTGTTGATGGCGCTGACGGTGGTGGCCGGGTCACGGGCCGCCAGCAGTTCGGTGAGCCAGGTTGCTCCGGCGTCGACGGATGCCGCCGTGACGCTGCCGGGATAGCGGACCGGGTCGTTGAGGACGGTGACGTCCTGGATGCGGCGCCAGACGCCGCCGTCCTGGGTGTCCAGGGCGCCGGCCGGGAACTGCACACCGGCGCCGGGCACCGCGAACAATGCCAGCGCGGCCAGCTCGACGGCCTCAGCGGACACCGTGCGGTGCTGGATCACGGGTGGGGTGGGATCGGCCGGCACGGTGTGGTCGACGACTCCGCCTGCGAGCAGGACCGCCACTGCGGGTACCGCGACGGCGACACGACTTATTCGGTAGCGCTTGTTCACCCCAGGCTCCTTCATGATGATCCCCCGACGGCGTCCGCGAGTTGCTGAAACCGCACCAGCGGGTGCGCCTTTCGCGGTGACACCGTTCCCTTGCGGCGGATAGTAGAGCTACAGCGCACGTCCGCGCAGCTCGTGCTCGGGGCGTAAAGTTTGCTGAAACTGCGTGTTCGTGTTCGCCACCGCGGATTCGTGATCCGCGGACGTGGGCACGCCGAGCGGTAGCTCGGCCGGGGGCGACCGTGAACCTCCGGCAACCCGCCGTCGGCTCCGTCGACCCTGGGTCACGCGCGGTCGCAACACCGCCAGCGACGCGGCACCCGACCGAGGCGAATCCCGTCACAAGTTACCCACCGCGCAATGTCGCCGCCGGCGGTGCGGCCGCTGTGAGGTTGCTGAGATCGAGAACACAACTTGACGGGCGTCCAGAGATTTCAGCCGATCGGCGGACGCGGCAGGCAGAAACACGTCAGGCCCCCTCGAAAAGGGGGCCTGATCAGTGTGGCAGGTACAGGATTCGAACCTGTGTAGGCGTTAGCCGACGGATTTACAGTCCGCTCCCATTGGCCGCTCGGGCAACCTGCCGGATTTGGTGCGAGTAGCAGACTACAACGAGGATGTACCGAAGACGAAAACGGCACTATGAGGAGGGTCCAATGGCGGATTCAAGCTTCGACATCGTCAGCAAGGCCGACCGCCAGGAGGTCGACAACGCGCTCAACCAGGCGGCCAAGGAACTGTCGACCCGCTTCGACTTCCGCGGCACGGACACCACCATCGAGTGGCAGGGTGAGGAGGGCATCATCTTGGTCTCCTCCACCGAGGAGCGCGTGAAGGCCGCGGTCGACGTGTTCAAGGAGAAGCTGGTCCGCCGCGACATCTCGATGAAGGCCTTCGAGGCAGGCGACCCACAACCCTCGGGCAAGACCTACAAGGTCATCGGCAGCATCAAGCAGGGCATCGACAGCGAGAACGCCAAGAAGATCACCAAGCTGATCCGCGACGAGGGCCCCAAGGGCGTCAAGGCGCAGATCCAGGGCGAGGAGATCCGGGTCAGCTCGAAGAAGCGCGACGACCTGCAGGCCGTGCAGGCGCTGCTGCGCGGGGCCGACCTGCCGGTGGCTCTGCAGTTCGTCAACTACCGGTAGCGCTTCGCCCGCGGGAGTTGGGCAAGTCGGGCTCACCGGCACCGTCGCCGCAATACGCTGACCGGATGGCACCTGCACAACGCGAACCGAACGTCGTCGTCCTCGGCGGCGGCTCCTGGGGAACCACCGTCGCCTCCATCTGTGCTCGGCGCGGACCCACCCTGCAATGGGTGCGTTCCGAGGAGACCGCCAAGGACATCAACGAGAACCACCGCAACTCCCGGTATCTGGGCGACGAGTGTGTGCTGCCCGACGGACTGCAGGCGACCACCGATTTCTCCGAAGCCGCCCAGCGCGCCGACGTCATCGTGATGGGAGTGCCCTCGCACGGTTTCCGCGGGGTGCTCATCGAGCTCGCCCGCGAGCTGCGCCCGTGGGTGCCGGTGGTGTCGTTGGTGAAAGGCCTTGAGCAGGGCACCAATATGCGGATGAGCCAGATCGTCGACGAGGTGCTGCCCGGGCATCCGGCGGGAATCCTGGCCGGGCCCAATATCGCCCGCGAGGTCGCCGAGGGCTATGCCGCCGCGGCCGTGCTGGCGATGCCCGATCAGCATCTGGCAGCCAACCTGGCCGGGCTGTTCCGGACCCGGCGCTTCCGCACCTACACCACCGACGATGTCGTCGGCGTCGAGATGGCTGGCGCACTGAAGAACGTCTACGCGATCGCCGTCGGCATGGGCTACTCGCTGGGCATCGGGGAGAACACCCGCGCCATGGTGATGGCCCGCGCGGTCTCCGAGATGTCGAAGCTGGGCGTCGCGATGGGCGGGCACCGGGACACCTTCGGCGGCCTGGCAGGCATGGGCGACCTGATCGTCACCTGCACCTCGCTGCGCAGCCGCAACCGGCACGTCGGTGAGCAGCTGGGGTCGGGCAAGACCGTCGAGGAGATCATCGCCTCGATGAACCAGGTCGCCGAGGGCGTCAAGGCCGCCTCGGTCATCATGGAGTTCGCCGAGAAGTACGACCTGAGCATGCCAATCGCCCGCGAGGTCGACGGTGTCATCAATCACGGGCACACGGTCGAGGACGCCTACCGCGGGTTGATGGTGGAGAACCCGGGCCACGAGGTGCACGGCTCCGGGTTCTGAAGCCACCGGTCTCCCTGGGTTCAGCCGAATCGCTCGGTGTGCTGGCGCGGCTGCAGTCAGGGAGACGAAACCGGCCAAGGGGCTACCTCAGTGCAGTGCCGCCAGGTCTCGCACCGGGATGGCTGAAACCAGGTAGGAGCCGGCTCAGTTGAAGTAGGGGTTGCGGCCCTCGGGACGGTCCAGCAGCGGGTTGGTCGGGTTGACGATCCAACTGCCGCCCGGGCTGATCACGAAACCGGACTGGTCGAACGAGTTCTGGCAGGTGACCAGTGCACCGTCCGTGCCACAGGTGACGTGCTGGAAGCTGATGCGCGAGTTCGCGGGCAACGGCAGCGCCGGCTTGTCGCCGACATAGACCGGGTTGGCCGCCGTGGCGAATCCCGGGGCGCCGATCTGCGCGCCGGTGACGACGTTGGC
The DNA here is from genome assembly GCF_036946495.1 of Mycolicibacterium neoaurum. Lineage (NCBI taxonomy): Bacteria > Bacillati > Actinomycetota > Actinomycetes > Mycobacteriales > Mycobacteriaceae > Mycobacterium > Mycolicibacterium neoaurum. The sequence continues at coordinate 2,779,615 of NZ_JAQIIX010000002.1, read as the reverse complement.
TCCACCGGGTGCACCCGGGAAGGGCGGTCCGCTGCAGCCATAGCTTCCGTTGGCTCGGCTCATCACGCAGGTGATGCCCTCGCCGGCGGTGAAGGCGTACATGCTGCCGTCGTTGACCGCGTACTCCGAGGGCTTCACGAATGCGTAGCCGCCGATATCGGGCGCTGGTGGCGGGGGCGGCGGCGGAGGGGGTTCGGCCGCCGCGATCGCGGGGGCGCTCAGCGCAGCCATGGCTGCCACGGCACACAGCACACCTCGGGTACGCATGCGCCACACCCTATCCCGTCGTGGGGCTTTCCCGCCGCCAGTGAGACGTTACTGCGCTCCATTCGACCCTGGGGCCACCAGAACGTCTCACTCGGCAACCGGAGGCCTCAGCGGCCGGCCATCTGCTCCAGCCGACGGATGCGGTCCTCGATCGGCGGGTGGGTGGAGAACAGCTTGCCGATCTTCTCCCCCGCCCGGAACGGGTTGGCGATCATCAGGTGCGCCTGATCGGCCAGTTGCGGCTCGGGCGGCAGCGGCGCGGCCTGCACACCGTAGGCGATCTTGCGCAGGGCGCTGGCCAAGGCCAGCGGATCACCGGTCAGCTCGGCGCCGGACTGGTCGGCCTGGTACTCCCGCGACCGCGACACCGCGAGCTTGACGACGGTCGCCGCGATCGGGCCGAGCATCGAAACCAGGAGCATCGCAAAGGGATTCGCGCCACCTTCGCGGTTACCGCCGAACATCGAGGCGAACACCGCGATATTGGCCAGCGCGGTGATGACCGATGCCATCGCTCCCGCCACACACGAGATCAGGATGTCGCGGTTGTAAACGTGGGACAGCTCGTGGCCGAGCACCGCGCGCAGCTCACGCTCGTCGAGGATGCCCAGGATGCCGGTGGTGCAGCACACCGCGGCATTGCGCGGGTTACGGCCGGTGGCGAACGCGTTGGGCGCTGCGGTATCGCTGATGTAGAGCCGCGGCATCGGCTGGCGCGCCACGGTCGCGAGCTCCCGCACGATCCGGTACATCGCCGGCGCCTGCATCTCGCTGACGGGCTGGGCGTGCATGGCCCGCAGCGCCATCTTGTCGCTGTTGAAGTAGACGTAGGCGTTCATGCCGACGGCGAAGAGCACCGCCAGCATGAGGATCGACTGGTTCTGGAACAGGGCACCGATGAAGACGATCAGCGCGGACATGCCGACCAGCAGCACGAACGTCTTCAATCGATTGGCATGGGGATGCCAGGTCATCAGCTTTTCTCCTCCGAGAGTCTTCGCTGATTCAACGGCCGACGACCGCCTCAGGTTCCGGATGACTCAGCCGTGCCGGTTGACGGTGTAGTCGACCAGCGTGGCCAGGGCGTCGCGGCCGGGGCCGGCCGGCAGGTTGGCCAACTCGTCGCGGGCCCGCCCTGCGTACTCGCGCACCTTCTTCTTGGCCTTGCCCATGCCCGGGGAGCGGCGCAGCAGGGTCAGTGCCTCGGCGACCTCGGCGTCATCGGTCAGCGGCGCGGCCAGCAGCACCCGCAACCGGTCGGCATCCTCCCCGTCCTCGCGCAAGGCGTAGAGCACTGGCAGGGTGTGCACACCCTCGCGCAGATCGGTCCCGGGCAGCTTGCCGGATTCGTCGGGGTCGCTGTCGATGTCGATGATGTCGTCGGAGATCTGGAAGACCGTGCCGACGATGCCGCCGAGCCGGGACAGCCGCTCGATCTGTTCGGTGTCGGCACCGGAGAACGTCGCCCCGAACCGGCCGGATGCCTCGATCAGGCAGGCGGTCTTCTCGTAGACCACCTTGAGGTAGTGCTCGATCTCGTCGGTGCCCTCGGCGGCGCCGCGGGTCTCCCGCATCTGACCGGTGACCAGCTGGGCAAAGGTATCGGCGATCACCCGCACGGCGTCCGGGCCGAGTCGGGAGACGAGCCGGGAAGCGGTGGCGAAGAGGTAGTCACCGGCCAGGATGGCGATGTTGTTGCCCCAGCGGGCGTTGGCGCTGTCGGCGCCGCGCCGCACCTGGGCCTCGTCCATCACGTCATCGTGATAGAGCGTCGCCAGGTGCACCAGCTCGATGACGGCCCCGGCGATGGTGACCTCCGGATCCTCCGGCCGCGGTCCCAGCGAACCCGCCAGCACGGTGAACAGCGGGCGGAAGCGTTTGCCGCCGGCCTGGAAGAGATGCTGGACGGCCTCGGCCATCAGCACGTCGGCCTTACCCAGCTCGGTAGACATCAGATCCTCGACGCGTTCCACGCCGTCACGCACCCGCGTCGCGAAATCGGGGTCCCCGAAATCCACGCCCGCCACCACGCTCGCCGGTGTCCTCATTGTTCCAACATACTGGGAGGGTGCCGAGTCCAGCAGATGTGGTTGTTGTAGGCGCCGGGCCCGCGGGCTCGGCGGCCGCCGCCTGGGCGGCCCGGGCCGGTCGCGACGTCCTGGTGATCGACTCCGCGCAGTTCCCCCGCGACAAGGCCTGCGGGGACGGACTGACCCCTCGCGCCATCGCCGAACTGCGTCAGCTGGGCCTCGGCGATTGGTTGAACGGCCGGATCGCACACCACGGGCTGCGGATGTCGGGCTTCGGCGCCGATGTCGAAGTGCGCTGGCCCGGTCCGTCGTTCCCGGCGACCAGTAGCGCGGTGCCGCGCACCGAGTTGGACGACCGGATCAGGATGGTCGCCGCCGACGAGGGCGCCAAGATGATGCTCGGTGTCAAAGCAGTCGACGTCCGTCATGATCCGTCCGGGCGGGTATCGGAGCTGTTGCTCGACGACGGTTCGGAGATCCGGGTGGGCGAATTGATCGTCGCCGACGGCGCCCGGTCCACACTGGGCCGCGCGCTGGGCCGGGTCTGGCATCGCGAGACGGTGTACGGCACCGCTATTCGCGCCTATATCGCCACGCCGCGCTCGGATGAGCCCTGGATCACCTCGCATCTGGAGCTGCGGTCTCCGCAGGGTGAGGTGCTGCCCGGCTACGGCTGGATCTTCCCACTGGGCAACGGCGAGGTGAACATCGGCGTCGGCGCGCTGGCGACGGCCAAGCGCCCCGCCGATGCGGCGCTGCGTCCCCTGCTGTCCTATTACACGGATCTGCGCCGCGACGAGTGGGGTTTCGAGGGCGAACCCCGCGCCGGGCTCTCGGCGCTGCTGCCGATGGGCGGTGCGGTCAGCGGCGTGGCCGGGCCGAACTGGATGCTGATCGGTGACGCCGCGGCATGCGTCAACCCGCTCAACGGCGAGGGCATCGACTATGGCTTGGAAACCGGGCGATTGGCCGCCGAACTCCTGGGTTCCGGTGATCTCAGCGCGGCCTGGCCGGCGGTGCTGACCGAGCACTACGCCCGCGGATTCTCCGCCGCACGCCGACTGGCGCTGCTGCTGACGTTGCCGAGGTTCCTGCCCGTCGCCGGACCGGTGGCCATGCGTTCGCATTTCCTGATGAAGGTCGCGGTGCGGATGATGGGCAATCTGGTGACCGAGGAGGACACCGACTGGATCGCGCGGACGTGGCGCTCGGCGGGGCTGGCATCGCGGCGGTTCGACCAGCGCGCACCGTTCAGCTGACGGTCTGCGAGGGTCGACCCAGCAGAGTGTGCTCCATCATCAGCCGGACGCTGGCGCGCGCATACTTGGTGTCCTCGTAATGGACCAGCCGCCCCAGGTCGACCACCAGGCCGAACGCGGCGAGCACCGCGAAACATGCTTGGGCGTGGCCGAATTCGGGCCGCGCCTCGGACAACAGCCGCGCCCATTCATCGACGGTCGCACGTTGGATGTTGCGCAGGACCATCCGGTCGACTTCGGGCACGTTGCCCCGCTCGGTGTAATACACGTACGCGAGTTCAGGATCCTTGAAGGACCGGTCGACGTACAAGTCGACAAGTCGCGCCAACGCCCGTTCCGGATCCGATTCAACCGCAATAACACTGGACACATCCCCGGACACCCGGTCGGCGCTGCGCCGGTAGGAGGCGGCCAGGATGTCGGCCTTACCGGGAAAGAACCGGTAGATACCAGATGGCTGCATGCCGGCAGCTACAGCAATGTCTTCCATGCTGGTCTCACGGAAACCCTTGCTGTGGAACAAACGCAGGGATTCATGTAGCAGCACCTCATACTTGCCACCGACTCCGGCACTGCTCTTCAGTTGTGGCACAGGCTCATCGGATGCTACCGGTGCGGGCAGCTCAGCCCACAGCACCGCGGACGCCAAACCCGCCAAGAGCGTCCGCATCTCCGCCATCGGCAGTGCGGCCCGGTGGTCGGTGACGCTGCCGATCACACTCAGCGCTGCCGAGGTCAGCGTCCAGCGCTCCCGCGACGTGAGCTGCGGGCGCAACCGCATCAACGGTTGCTGCAGACGCCGGTTGACCAGTTCGATCTGTCCGTTCAACGTGGCCTGGTCGGCATCGTTGAGGTAGCGACCCTCCCAGCGATACAGGCCCCCGGAGCTGCGGTTGGCGATGGCGATATCGACGACTGCACGAATCAGATCCTCGAGCTGGGCCGCCGGATCGGCGTCCGGATCAGCAATCTCGGTGCCGTCCACGAGCTGTTGCCCCAGAGCCAAGACCGCATCCCTGAACAGCTCGTACTTTCCCCCCGAGTGCCGATAGAGGGCGGCCGCGGAGATACCGACCCGTGATGCGATGTCCTCCATACTGACCGCGTGGTAGCCGAGGGCGCTGAACGCTTCGGCGGAAGCCTTGACGATCTGGGCCTTGCGGTCTCGCGGGCGCTTGCGCACAGCGGGTTGCGCGGCGCGGCCGACTGTCGACATGTACTCACGGTAACGCATTCTTCGCCACGTGGTGTTGGCGAGAATATCGATTCACTTACATCCACGAAAAGAACGGCCTGATGTGCAATTCATCAGCTCAGCAGGCCGATCTTGGATTTATACCTCAAGAATATTCATTAACATAGACTCTTGCGTGACGTGCCGGGGCATGCGAACCTGGTCTTCAAGACCAGAAGGGACGCCCATGGCTCACAACGACTACGACTCCGTGGCCAGCTATCCATTCACCCTTGCCGATACGCGGATCACCGTTCGGCGACGGACCGCCCGGCGCGATCACGGGGAGGTCGATATCCGCGATGCCATCGATTTCTGGTCATTGGCCGGGGCGGCCGCCAATGTGGTGATGCAACTGGCCCGCCCTCAGATCGGTTACGGGGTGGCAGAAAGCCGCGTCACGTCGGGCAGTCTGATGGAGCACCCGTGGAAACGGGCCCGCACCACTGCCCAGTACCTTGCCGTCGCCATCCTCGGCACGACCGACGACCGCGCCGCCTACCGAGCCGCCGTGAACGTGGCACACCGCCAGGTGCGCTCCACCGATACGAGCCCCGTCCGTTACAACGCCTTCGACAGGCACCTACAGCTGTGGGTCGCGGCCTGCCTGTTCGTCGGGCTCGAAGACACCTATCAATTGCTCCACGGCACGATGTCCGCCGAGCAGGCCGAACAGTTCTACCAATCGGCCCGACCGCTGGGGACCACCCTGCAGGTCAGGGCCGACCAGTGGCCACCCACCCGTTCGGAGTTCGATGACTTCTGGAACGCAGCATGCGAGCGGGTTGTCGTCGACGAGCGCATCCGCGACTACCTGATGGCGCTGATAGACCTCAGAATGATCAGTTGGCCGCTGCGTGTCACCTTCGCCCCGCTGCTGCGCTTCCTCACCGTCGGGTCGCTGGCCCCGGTGTTCCGCGAGGCCATGGGCTTCACCTGGTCAGATTCACAGCAGCGCAAGTTCGAGAACCTGTTCGCCTTGGTGGCCTTCGTGAACCGCTTCATCCCGCGGTTCGTCCGGCACGGCGGCAGCCATGTGTTGCTGGCCGATGTCCGGCGCCGAGTCCGCCTCGGGAAGGCACTGGTCTAGCGGTACTGGCAGAGGTAGGCGGTCTCGACCTCGACCCGCACACCGAACTTGCTGTCCGCCGGCACGGTGAATTGCGTTCCCGCCGCGAAGGTTTCCCACTCGTCCGCAGCCGGCATCCGCACCGTCAGCGCCCCGCTGATCACATGCATGATCTCCAGCTGGGAGGTCCCGAACTCGTACTCCCCGACCGCCATCACCCCGACGGTCGCCGGCCCGTCGGCCGGGCTGAAGGCGATCGAGGCGACGGCGCCGTCGAAGTACTCGTTGACTTTGAACATGCGCGCAGACTAGCGACCCGCTCCCCGGACCGTGGATCACACCCCGGCGAGCATCGCCTGCAGCTCGGCCCGCCCGGACGCATCCAGCGGCAGCAACGGCGCCCGTGGATCGCCGACCTTGTTACCGAGTAGCTCGAGGCCGGCCTTGACCGTGGTGGGCAGACCACCGGCGACGATGAACCGCAGCAGCGGCGCGAGGTCGTCATAGATCTGCCGGGCGCGGTCGACATCACCGGCGCGCACCGCGTCGTAGAGATCCAGGCAGGGCTGCGGTCGCAGGTTGGGCGCCGCGGTGCACCAGCCCGCGGCACCTTCGGTGAGTGCGTCGAGCACCAGCGGGTTGCTGCCGTTGTAGAAGGGCAGCTCGCCGCCGGAGAGCTCCTTGATGCGCTGCATCCGCGTCAGGTCACCGGTGGACTCCTTGACCATCGTGACGTTGTCGATCTCGTCAAACATCCGCACCAGTAGCTCGGGGCTCATGTCGATACCGCTGGTCGCGGGGTTGTTGTAGACCATGATCGGCAGGTCGACGGCGCCTGCCACGGCTTCGTAGTGCGCGATGATCTCGCGTTCACTGAGCTTCCAGTAGGACACCGGCAGGATCATCAGCGCATCGGCTCCGGCCTGGTGCGCGTAGCGGGCGCGGCGGACGGTGTTGGCCGTGGTCAGGTCCGAGGCGCCGACGATCACCGGGACGCGGCCGGCGACGGCACCGACGGTGACGTCGATGACGGTGTCGAACTCGTCCTCGGTCAGGTAGGCGGATTCCCCTGTGCTGCCGGTCGGTGCGATGGCGTGCGCGCCGGTGCCGACCAGTCGATCGACGAGTGTGGCGAGCGCGGCCCCGTCGACACCGGATCCGTCGGCGGTGAACGGGGTGATGGGGTAGGCGATGATGCCGTGGATGTTCGTCATGGTGCGACCTTTCAGGCGGTGAGGGTGTCGGGGTGGTTGGCCAGCGCGCGACGCGCGTAGTAGGCGAAGTTGGCCAGGCTGCGCTTGGGGGTCAGGGTCCAGTCGTGGGCTTCGCGGGCCAGCCGATCGGGCAGTGCGGCAATGGTTCCCGCGGCCATGGCAGTCAGTTGCAGCTTGGCGCCGCGTTCGATGAGCATGGCCAGCGAGCACGCTTCTTCGATGCTGGCGCCCGCGACGACGTGCCCGTGGTGGGCCAGCAGGATGGCCTTCTTGTCCCCGAGTGCGGCCGAGATGATCTCGCCCTCCTCATTGCCGACCGGCACGCCAGGCCAGTCCGGTAGGAATGCGCAGTCGTCGTAGAGCGGTGCTATGTCCATCTGCGAAACCATCAGCGGCACTTCGAGCATCGACAGTGCCGCCACATGGAACGGATGGGTGTGCACGATGCACCCGACATCGGGGCGGGCACGGTAGATCCAGGAGTGGAAACGGTTGGCCGGGTTGGCCATTCCGTCACCGTCGAGCACGTTGAGGTCTTCGTCGACCAGTAGCAGGTTGCCCGCGGTGATCTCGTCGAAACCGAGGCCGAGGCGCTGGGTGTAGTAGGTGCCGGGCTCGTCGGCGCGGGCGGTGATCTGACCGGCCAGGCCGGAGTCGTGGCCGGCGTCGAACAACGCGCGGCAGGTCAGCGCGACCTTTTCGCGGGCACTCAGACCGGTATCGGCGATGTTTCGGCTGAGGCCGTCGAGCGCACGGCGCATCAATTCGGACTTGGAATCCTGCAGGGTGCTCGTCATCGGGGCGATCTCCTCTCGTGATGACACATTGAGGACTATAGGACACTTTGTGTCATATCGTCAATGCGGTAATCTCGGGCTCGTGAGTGGCTTGTTACGCGCCGTGCGCCAGCAGCGGGGCATGACGCTGGACGAGGTGTCCGCGGCGACCGGTCTGACCAAGAGCTATCTGTCCAAGGTCGAACGCGGCCAGAGCGTACCGTCGATCGCCGCCGCCCTGAAGATCTCCCGCGCACTCGATGTCGATGTGGCACAACTGTTCTCCGACGATCCCGAGGTCTCCGCACTGACCGTGGAACGGGCCGCCGACCGCGGCGCCGAGCGTCATCACGCGGTGGCCGCCGGCATGCTGGGCAAGGCCATGTCGCCGTTCGTCGTCAGACCCGGCCGCCAGTTCAGCGCACACCACCACCCCAGTCACCCAGGGCAGGAGTTCGTCTTCGTGCACGCCGGTGCCGTCGAGTTGAATCTCGACGGCAGGGTGGTGCCGCTGCAGACCGGGGACTGCGCCTACTTCGACGCGTCGGCCTCGCACAAGCTACGGCAGGTCGGTGAGACTCCCGCCGAGGTCGTGGTGGTGGCCTACAGCGCACCGGGCCGACGGGGATAGCACAGGATTGACCGAATCGACGAACGCCGCGCACCCGATGCGGCAGCATCGACAGACCCGTTCAGCCACTCCGAGGGAGCAGATCGCCATGTCCACGTCGGACGCACAGGACCGGACCGATTCCGAGAACCTCGCCGACGCCCTCCTCGATGCCATCGAGGGCAGCGTTTCCGACGCCGCACCGGAGCTGCTGCGCACCACCATGGCGGCCTTCCGCAAGCTGGGCGTCGAGTTCGTCCGCAAGTACAACCGGCTGGAAATCGACACCGCCGAGCACAGTTTCGACGAACCGGTGCTGTTCGTCGCCAACCACGGATTCGGCGGGATCTTCGACCTGAACGTCTTCGCGACCACTGCCGCGCTGGAGCAGCTGCACCTCGATCGCGATGTGACGATCCTGACCCATCAGCTCGCCTGGACCCTCGGCGTCGGCCGCTTGATCGAACCCATCGGCGCCCGGCCCGCCAGCGTCGAATCCGCGCAGGATGCCTTCGCCCGCGGTGAGCACGTCGCGGTGTACCCCGGCGGCGATATCGACGCCGCGAAGGCCTGGGAGGACCGTAACCGGATCAAATTCGGCGGGCGCACCGGTTTTGCCCGCCTGGCCATCGACAACGGGGTGCCCATCGTCCCGATCGTGACTGCAGGAGCGGGCGAGTCGCTGTTCGTCATCTCCAGCGGGGAGCGCCTCGCCAGGGCCACCCGCCTCGACAAGCTGTTGCGTCTGAAGTCGGCGCCGATCAGTGTCTCGTTACCGTGGGGGCTCAACATCGGTGTCGTGGGACTGCTGCCCTACCTGCCGCTGCCCACCAAACTGCAGACTCGCGTGCTGCCCGTCATGCCGGCGGCGTCCGGTGAGGAGCCCGCGGCATATGCGGCCAGGGTCGAGTCGGCCATGCAGACCGCGCTGACCGAGATGACCGAGGGCCGCACGCCGCTGCTCGGCTGAGGTCAGTGCCGTGCCAGCCAATCGGCCAACTCCGTGGTGCACAGGTCGGCACCGGCACCGGTGACCAGCGTCGTCTCGTCGACGGGGATGCCGTGATCGGTGGCCACCGGGTCGTCGACGACCGGCAGCTCGCGTCCCTGCCGTTGCAGCACCACGCGGGCCATCTCGGCGAACGACATCTTCTGTGGGCCACCGACCTCCCGCACCCCGTCGGTCGGTGTGCCGGTGACGATCCCGGCAAGGACGGCGGTCACCTCGGCGGAATCGACGGTCTGGATCCCGGCGACGGGTGCGCGCACCTCGCCGTCGCGGATCATCGATTCGGTGATGGGTTCGGCCAGTTCGTGGAACTGCGTCGCCCGCAGCACCGTCCACGGCACCCCCGATCCCGCAGCGGCATGTTCCTGGGCCAGCTTGCCGCGCAGATACCCGGCGTAGCGGGCCATGACGTCGGCTCCGACGATCGACAGGACGACATGGTGCCGGATCGATGACGCGCGAACCGCGGCGGCCAGGGTCGACGAGGTCTGCTCGAAGAACTGCTGTGCCGAGTCCTCGGGGGTCGGGGCGTTGATGACATCGATCACCACATCGGCACCTGCCAACGCGTCGGCGAGACCGTCGCCGGTGAGCAGATCCACACCCGTTGCCCGGGAGGCGGCGACGACATCGTGGCCGCGGCCACTCAGCATCGGCACGAGTTGGCGTCCGATCAGACCGGTGGCGCCGACGACGGTGATCCTCATATTCGACGTGTTCACGCATCCAGGCTGGCACCACGGCAGGTCGTGGACGTCCCGGAAAGTCCGTAGTCCCCCGGTGCTCACACCATGTACTTGCCCAGCCCCAACATCGCGTTCTCGTCGGCAGGCTCACGGGTGCAGTCGGCCAGGCCCGCCTCCAGTGCGGCGACGTCCATCCCGGTGCCGATCAACACCAACTCGGTACCGCGGCCGCGCGCCTTCTGGAACCGTAGCGAGCTGCCGACCAGCTGTACCAGGAACCGGCCGTCGGATCCGAAATCGACGAAACCCTTTGCCCGGTACAGCCCTTGGGGGCGGGCCTGGAGGAACTGCAGGAAGTGCCGCGGGTTGACCGTGTCACCGGTGCAGAACTGCACGCTCTGATACTCGGGGTGGTGATGATCGTGGTGGTCGTCGTGATCGTGCAGCAGTTCGTCGAAGGACAACTGCGCCTGCGGTTTCCGCGCTACCGGCGGATCGATCAGCAGCTCGGGATCGATGCGCGCGAAGTCGGTGGGCAGCACCGGCACCCGCGGATTGAGCTCGCGGATCCTGACGGCCACATCATCGGCGGACGCCTCGCTGATCTTGTTGAGCACCACCAGATCCGCCACCGCCACACCATGGCCCAGATCGGCGGGCTGGACGGCGTCGACCACCAGTACCAGCCCCGCGTAATGGAAGCGGTCGTCCTCGGCGGTGGCGATGGTGCGGGCCAACACCTGCGGCTCCGCGACACCGCTGGCCTCCACGACGATCAGGTCCAGCGCGGGTCGCACGGCGGCCAGCTTGCCGAGCATCTCGGCGGCCTCCGACGCGTCCACCGCGCAGCAGATACAGCCGTTGGACAGCGAGGCCATGGCATCGACCTGCCCGGCGACCAGCATCGCGTCGATGTTGACCGCACCGAAATCGTTGACCAGCGCGCCGATTCGCACCCCGCGGCTGTTGCGCAGCAGATGGTTGAGCAGGGTGGTCTTCCCTGCGCCGAGGAAACCGGCGATCGCCAGGACGGGAACGCTCACGGTTTGACGGCGGCGTGCAGCGCGACGATCCCTCCGGTGAGGTTGCGCCAGCGCACCGAATCCCACCCGGCCTCGCGGATGCGGGCGGCCAGTTCGGCCTGTGTCGGCCAGGCGCGGATCGACTCGGCCAGATAGACATAAGCCTCGGGATTGCTCGACACCGCCGTGGCCATCCCCGGCAACGCCCGCATCAGGTATTCCTTGTAGACCGTGGAGAACAGCGCGTTGGTGGGCGTGGAGAACTCGCACACCACCAGCCGGCCGCCCGGGCGGGTCACCCGCGCCATCTCGCGCAGTCCGGCCACATGGTCGACGACGTTGCGCAGACCGAAGCTGATGGTCACCGCGTCGAAGGAATCATCGGCGAACGGCAGCCTGGTGGCGTCGGCACCCACCTTGGGTACCGCCCGGGATGCCCCGGCCGACAGCATGCCGACCGAGAAGTCCGCCGCCACACACCACGCACCCGAGCTCGCCAGCTCGACCGTCGACACCGCCGTCCCGGCAGCCAGGTCGAGCACCTTGTCCCCCGGCCCGATCCCCAGCGCCGCGCGGGTCTGCCGCCGCCAGAACCGGTCCTGGCCGAGCGACATCACCGTATTGGTGATGTCGTAGCGGCGGGCCACGGCGTCGAACATCGACGCCACCTCATGCGGATTCTTCTCCAACGACGCCCTGCTCACCAGATCAAAACTACCTGTGAGTCCCGGGCTTCCCGGAATGGGCTGCGTCTGGTGACGTTGAACCTTGCGTGAGCAGACAGCTGTTCCCCTGGTTTCGGCCTGTGATGGGGGTATATGCGTCTGCTGGCGGGAAGAACACTCCCCGAGAAAGGCAGCCACATGACTGAGAAGGTCTGGTTCATCACCGGCGCGTCCCGCGGCTTCGGCCGGGAGTGGACGATCGCCGCCCTCGAACGCGGGGACCGGGTCGCCGCGACGGCCCGGGATACCACCACGCTTGACGATCTGGTGGCCCGGTACGGGGACGCGCTGCTGCCGCTGCAGCTCGACGTGACCGATCGAGCGGCCGATTTCGCCGCGGTGCAGCGTGCCCACGAGCATTTCGGTCGGCTCGACGTCATCGTCAACAACGCCGGATACGGGCAGTTCGGCTTCATCGAGGAGCTCACCGAGGCCGAGGCACGCGACCAGATCGAGACGAACGTCTTCGGTGCGCTGTGGGTCACCCAGGCCGCGCTGCCGTTCCTGCGGGCCCAGCGCAGCGGGCACATCCTGCAGGTGTCCTCGATCGGCGGCATCACGGCATTTCAGAACGTCGGCATCTATCACGCGTCCAAGTGGGCGCTGGAGGGCTTCTCGCAGTCGCTGGCCCAGGAGGTCGCCGACTTCGGCATCCACGTCACGCTGATCGAACCGGGCGGGTTCGACACCGATTGGGCCGGCTCCTCGGCCAAACGGGCCACTCCGCTGCCGGACTACGCCGAGGCCCACCAGCAGGCCGCCGACGCCCGCGCCAAGCGCACCGCGAAATCGGGCGACCCGCAGGCCTCGGCCGCCGCCGTGCTCAAGATCGTCGATGCCGAGCAGCCGCCGCTGCGGGTGTTCTTCGGCGAATTGCCGTTGCAGCTGGCCGAGGCCGATTACGCCCAGCGCCTGCAGACCTGGCGGGAGTGGCAACCGGTCTCGGTCGAGGCGCAGGGCTGATCGATCCCGACGAGCGTGCGGAAACTTTACGCTCAGAGCGCATGTCCGGCCGCAGACAGGCACGCTCGGTGGGAAGGTGAGGTGTGGTGCCACGCGGGTGCAGATCTGATCCTGCTCAGTCGAAGTACTCCCGGTCCGCCGAGTGGATGGCCGCGCGCACCGCGCGGGCGAGATCACCGATCAGCTCGTCGTCGTCGGGCAGTTGCAGGATCGACACCCGCAGCAGACCGGTGGACGTGCTGACGAAGGACTTGGCGCCGGCGGCCACCACGATGCCCTGCCGGGCCAGATTGATCAGCGCCGAGGTCTCGTCCGGGACCGGTACCCAGACCACAAAGCCGTTGTCCCCCGATGTGGCGGGCAGTCCGACGGCCGCGAAGGCCGTCAGCGCCGCCTGCCGTCTGCGGCCGTACACCGCACGGGCCCGTGCCATCTGATCGGCGACCGCGTCGTCCTCGATCAGGTCCGCCAGCGCGTTCTGCAGGATCCGGCTGTTGGACGCCATCCCGAAGCTGCGCAACCGGACGGTCCGTTCCACCAGCTCTCCGCTGCCACCCAGCACCGCCGAACGCAGGTCGATACCGAAGGCCTTGCAGTAACTACGGATCCGGACGACCTGGTCCGGCAGCCAGGTACCCAAGGTGGCCGGCTCCGTGGCCGCCAACGGGCCGGCGCTGTCATCCTCGATCACCCACACCCCGGGATGTGCGCGCAACAGCTCGGCCAATTCGGCTGCGCGGGCCGGGGTCAGGCCGCCGGTGACGGCATAGGCCCCGCTGGGCTGCAGCACCACCGCGGACGCCCCGGCACGTACCGCCGCGGCCACCGAGTCCACCGTCGGCCCCTCGGTGTCGGCGCGCACGCCGACGGCGCCGATACCCAGATGGCGCAGGATGTCCAGGTAACCCGGGCTGACCGGTTCCTCCACGGCGATCAGCCCGCCGGCATCCACCTCGACGCCACCGGCGGCCGCGGCACTGGCCAGGACCAGCGCCTCACTCCCGCCGCCCACGCAGTTCCAGGACTGCGCCACGAACGGCCATCCCGGCTGCACCGCGCGCAACAGCTCCGGGGTGATGTAGGCGCGCTGAGCGGCGTGCAGATCCCCGGTGCCCAATGCGGCGACGATCGCCGCCCGCAGATCGGGTTGCACGGCGGGATCCGGTGTCACCAAAGACATCTCGACCTGCGGCCAGCCGAAGTCCGCACGGTTGCGGGTAACCGGCGCCGCGCCGGCCACCACGGTGCCGCCGCGGCGCCGCGTCTCCAGGCGTCCGGTGTCGCGGACCCGGCTCCACGCCGCCATCACGGTGCCCGGGCTGACACCGGCGGCGCGGGCGAAGTCCCTGATCGTCGGCAGCTGGGTCCCCGGGCTCAGCTCGCCACCGTCGATCAGCTGAGTCAACCCTCTACCGAGTTCGCGGGCGTTGTCCGCGGCCAGCCGCCCGGCCAGCCAGCCGGCGTCGACGTGCCCGGGGGCACTCATCGGCCCGGCCTGGGGTCACGAGACCCGCGCAAAGCGGTCTCCTATGTTGCGGACCGGGTCGAGCACCTCCGACACGATCAAGTCCAGGTTCTTTTTCCATTGCGCCAGAGTCAGTTTGGCCGGCGCCACCTGCAGCAGCACCTCGTCCACCAGATAGAGTTCCGGGTCGTTGTGCAGTCGTTCACGCACAAACTCCGGATCGCCGTACCACGGCTCACCGTTGCCGTTCTTCAGATGCAGGTCAATCGCCCGCTGACCCGCCAACTCCCGCGCCGCCGCCGTCGTCTCGGCGACGATGACGGTCCGGGACGCCGCGATCCGCTGGCCGGGGCCGGCATGCTCGCGGAACCCGTCGATGGCCTCGCTGTGCCGGTCCAGGTTGCCCTCGAACGACAGCGCCTTGGAGGACCTCAGAAGCAGGTTGTCACCCGCCCGCCCGATCCGCGCAGCTTCGGCGGGATCACTGGCCACCCGCCACAACCGGTTCGGCAGATCACCGGCGGGCGGGTAGAGGTGTCGGCCGCCGCCGAGGTCATCACCGTCCAGGGCCGACCGCAACGCCGCCGTCTTCTCCGCATACACGTGTAACCGGTCGTCCCAGTCCACGCCGAACGGCTCGAAGGCCCAATCCTCCAGCCCGGAGCCGAGACCCAGCTGTAGCCGGCCGCGGGACAATGCATCGGTGATCACCGCATCCTCGGCCACCCGGATCGGATTCTCCAGGGTGACCACGACGACGCCGGCACCCAGCCGGATCCGGCTGGTGCGCTGGCTGGCTGCGGACAAGAACACCAGCGGCGAGGCGATGGTGCCCTTGTCCGAGCGGAAGTGATGCGAGGTGACCCACGCCGAATCGAGTCCGAGCTCTTCGGCGTGGGTGATCAGGTCCAGACCGTCGTGGTACTGCTGGACCGGATCGGCCTCGGTGTCGTTGAGTCGGAAGAAGATCCCGAACTCGGGCAGGCTGGTCATCGAGTGTTATTCCTTCCAGGTGTCGTAGGCCCAGAAGTTGGTCATGCCGCGTGGCGGATCCAACCAGCGTTCGATCTCGTGTACCCGGCTGGTGGCCGCCGCGTTGTAACGCTCGGTGTACAGCGGCAGCGTGGTGACCTGATCGATCAGCGCGTACTGGGCGACCTTGTCGTAGGCGGCCTTGCGGGCGCCGTCGTCGAGGGCACTGCGGCCGTCGGCCAGCCAGCCGTCGACCTGCGGGTCCTCCAGCTTCGGTCCGTTGATCGCACCGCCGGTCTCATAGATCTTTTCCAGCACCACACCGATGTCCACGCCGCCGACGGCCCGCGGGAACGCCTCGTAGGCATTGGTCTCCCGCACGACGTCGACGGTCCCTTCATCGCGGAACTGCAGGTCGACATCGATGCCGGCGTTGGTGCGGGCCTCCGCCTGATAGGCCTCCAACACGGTGCTCAGCGGCGGCTTCGGTTCGGTTGCGATCAGCCGGACCGTCAGCCGGCGGCCCGTCGCGTCGGTGCGGTACCCCTCGCTGTCGCGTCCGGTCCAGCCGGCCTCGTCGAGCAGTTTGTTGGCCTCCTCGACATTGCCACCGTAGGCATTTTCGTACTTGGCGTCGTAGAACGGACTCTGCGGCCCAACGATGCTCCACGCCCGGTCGGAACTGCCCTGGAGGACGGTGTCGATGATCGGGTTCAGATCGACCGCTTCACGCAGCGCGCGGCGCACCCGGACATCCTTGCTGTTGTCACCGGTGACGTTGAAGTACAGCGAGTAGGGCGACACGTTGGACGGCTTCCACTCGAACTGGAAACCGTCCACACCGTCGAACTGGGCGATATCGGCGGGCGCGACCTGGGCGATCGCATCGACCTCCTGCGAGGTCAGCAGCCCGGCACGGACATTGGGCTCGGGGACGATCTTGACCACCAGCTCGTCGAGATACGCCGGGCCATCGTGCTGGGCCAGCGCCGAGGGCCAGTTGTAGTCCTCGTTGCGCTTGAAGCGCAGTTCGGATCCCTCGACGACATCGGTCAGGATGAACGGGCCGGTACCCGCGATCCCAACACCACCGGCGGCGACATCGGGGTTCTGTAGCGATTTCGGTGAAATCTGCGCACCCTGCAGTGATGCAAGGGTATTCAGCCAGTTTGCGGTCGGTTCGGAGAGCACCGTACGCACCGTGTACTCGTCGACGACCTCTGTCGACTTCAGTGTCTGGAAGGTGCTCTTCGCCACCGAGGGCGCGTACTCCTTGTCATTGATGATCTTGTCGAAGTTGGCCTTCACCGCGGCAGCGTTGAACGGCTCACCATCATGGAACGTGACATCCCGGCGCAGCGTGAAGGTGTAGGTCAGTCCGTCATCGGAGCGCTCGTAGCTCTCAGCCAGCCACGGGTGGATCGACTCGTCGTAGTCGATGGCCACCAGGCTGTCGAAGGCGTTGCGCAGCACCTGGACCTCGCTGCAGCAGCCACGCACCTGCGGGTTCATCCCCTCCTCGGGATAGTCGGCCTGCGCAACGGTCAGCGTGCCGCCACGCACCGGTTCGCCACTGCCGGGGCTGCTGCCGGAGTCACTCCCGCAGGCTGTCAGGGTCAACAGCAGTGCCAGGGCCGCGGCAACCCACCGCAGCACAGCCATTCGTGGTCGTTCGGTACGGGTCATGTCGTGATTTCCATATCGTGATGTTTCCGCACACCATGTGCGGTAGGGGTCTGGAGTGGCCGAAAGATGGTCAGTGGCAACAGGAATACAGCGCGTTCACAGCGTCGGCACCGCCTGCAGCAGGGTCTTGGTGTAGGTGTCTCGCGGTGTCTGGAACACCTCGTCGGCGGAGCCCTCTTCGACGACCCGCCCCCGGTGCATCACCAGCACCCGGTCGGCGACGTGATGGACCACACCGATGTCGTGGGAGATGAACAGCAGTGCCGTGTTGCGGGCGGCCCGGATCTCCAGCAGCAGATCGAGAATCTGGGCCTGGATGGACACATCGAGTGCGGACACCGCCTCATCGCAGACCAGCAACTCGGGGTCCGATCCCAGCGCCCGGGCTATCGACACCCGTTGCCGTTGCCCGCCGGACAACGACCGGGGGTGGCGATCGATGACCGCAGCAGGTAGGTGGACCAGGTCCAACAGTTCTCGGATACGTTGCTGCCTGGCCGTTCTACCGTGATGGCCGAGCGCGACTGTCTCGGCGATGATCTCGCGTACGGTGTACCGCGGATCAAAGGAGCCGACCGAGTCCTGCGCAACGAGCTGCACAGCGCCCAAACGGGGATGGCTCACCGTGACATGCCCTGCGTCGGGAGCCAGCAGACCGGTCACGATTCGTGCGACGGTCGACTTACCGGAGCCGGATTCACCGACCAGGCCAACGATCTCGCTGCTACGGATGGCGAACGTCACGTCCTGGGCTGCGGTGAACTCGGCGGCGCGGCCGCGCCGATAGAACTTGCTCACCCCGGCGATATCGGCGACGATCTGCGGCCCGACCGCGGGCGCCCCGGGTGCGGGGCTGCCCGGTGCGGCCAGTCGCCGTCCGCGGGTCTCGCGGCCCGGGACGGCGGCCACCAACCGACGCGTGTAATCGTGGGTCGGATGGTGGATCACCTGTTCGACCGAACCCCGCTCGACGACCTCGCCGTGATGCATCACCAGCACGTCATCGGCCACCCGGGACACCACGGCCAGATCATGACTGATCAGTAGGACACCGCGGCCGTCGTCGGCCAGTGATCGCAGCAGAGTCAGGATGCGAGCCTGCACGGTGACGTCCAGGGCGGTGGTGGGCTCATCGGCGATCAGCACATCGGGTCGACCGGCCAGTGCCGACGCGATCAGTGCACGCTGGCGAAGACCACCGGAGAGCTGATGCGGATAGTTGCGACGCCGGTATCCCGGTTCCGGAATACCCACGGAGTCCAGCAGTTGCTCCACCGCATCGACTCGCTGAGACCGCTTGACACGCAACGCTTCGGACACCTCCGCCTGCACAGTGCGCAGCGGGTCCAGCGAGGTGAGCGCGTCCTGCAGCACGAAGCCGATCTGCGCCCCGCGGACTGCACGCCAGTCCCGCTCGCGGTGCTTCGTCGCGTCGATACCCAGGATGCGCAGATGCTCGGCCGTCACGGTCCCTGCGGCCCCAGCCAATCCGACCAGCGCACGCGCCGTCACCGACTTTCCGGAACCGGATTCCCCGACGATGGCCAGGATCCGGCCGCGCCGGATGCTCAGATCGACGCCTCGCACGACCGGTAGTGGGGTGCCGTCAGGATTACGAACACTGTCGAAGGACACCGTCAGCCCGCGGACCTCGACCAGCAGATCGTCGCTCATTGCACGGCCCTGCGCTCGAATCGGCGTTGCAGGTGCCTGCCGGTGATCGACACGCTGATCACGGTGAGGGTGATGAACAGTCCAGGGAAGAAGCCGACCCACCACGCGATCCGCAGGTCCTGACGCGCGTCGGAGAGCATCGAACCCCATTCCGGCAGTGGCGGAGTGGGACCGAATCCGAGGAAGCTCAGGCCGGCGGCGCCGATGATCGCGGTACCCACCCCGAGGGTGGCCAGCACCGGCACGGTGCCCAGCGCGTTCGGCAGTACATGGCGCGCCGTGCGGGTGACTGCCGAGGCGATCGCCAACCGTGACTGGGCCACATAGTCGGATTCGCGCACCCGTAGCGTCTCGGCCCGTACCACCCGGCCGAACCGCGGTGCCGAGGCGATGGCGATGGCGGCGATGACATTGCCCGTGCCGGGTCCGATCAGTGTGATCAACATCAACGCGAACAGCAGGTCCGGAAACGCCCCGACCGCGTCGAACACCCGGGAGATCGCCTCGTTGACCCACCGGTGGGCCACCCCGGCGATCAGGCCCAGCACCACTCCGATGACGACGGCGAGCAGTGTGGATGCTACACCGATGAGGATCGAGTACCGGGCGCCGTGAACCACCCGCGACCAGACGTCGCGGCCGAGGTGGTCGGTGCCGAAGATGTGGTCCAGGCTGGGCGCGGCCAGTGCGTCCGCCATGTCACTGGCCAGCGGATCTCGGTCGGTGAACAACCCCGGGAGCACGACGGCCACCGCGAGCAGGACGAGAAAGGTCACCGCGACGAACAGACCGGTGCCGCGGAATCGGGTGAGCCCGGAGGACAGAGACCGGCCGGGAAAGGCGAATGTCGTTGCCATGGCGGTATTCCGATGCCTACCTGACCCGCATCCGCGGGTCGATCCACAGGTACAGGATGTCGACGACGGTGTTCACCGCGACATACAGCGCGACCGCCAGCAGGGTGATACCGAGGACCACCGGGACATCCTGGCGGGTGACCGCGACGACGGTGGCCTGGCCGATACCGGGTCTGCCGAACACCTGCTCGACGATCACGGTTCCGGTGAGCATGCCGCCGACCGACCAGCCGGCCAGGGTGAGCGCCGGGATGAGCGCATGCCGCAGACCGTGGCGCACCTTCAGCTGCCATGGCGAGATGCCACGGGCTCTTGCGGTGACGGCGTAGGGCTGCTCGAGTGATTTCTCGATACCTTCGCGCAGCACCTGGGACAGCACCGCGGCCAGTGGCAGTCCGAGGGTGAGGCTGGGCAGGATCAGATTCTGCACCTTCGTGCCGCCGACCACCGGCAATAGTCCGAGCTGGAAGGACAACACGGTGATGAACACGATGCCGAGCCAGAAGGTCGGGATGGAGGCGAAGGTGAGCTCGCCGAGCTGGGTGACCCGACTCGCGATACCGGGCCGGTTGGCGGTGGCCAGCGCCACGGTCACCGCCAGCACGACAGCGAGCGCCGTTGCCGCCACGGTCAATTGAGCACTGGCCAGCAGCCGGTGCCCGAACAGGATGTCGGTGACCGCGGAGCGCTGCACGTAGGACTGTCCCAGATCACCCTGCACCAGCCTGGTCATGAAGTCGACGTACTGCCAGGCCAGTGAGCGGTCCAGACCCCACTGTGCCTCGATGGTGGCGCGGAGTTCGGGGGTGTCGAACTCGCCCATCAACAACGTCACCGGGTCGCCTGGTGCGAGGTGCACCGCCAGGAAGGCCGCCGACGCGGCAAGCCAGAGCACCACCATGGCCGCCACGAGTTTCTCGGCGATGTAGCGGGCCTGAAAGGCGACACCCGACCACCGCCTGACCCGGCGGGGTGGCCCCGCGTTCGGGGTCACCGCCGTTCCGGGCCGGGTGCTCTGGGAGGTCTCGAGGACGGTCATGGTCGTCTCGCGGTCGGCGTCAGCCGAACGCCGCCTCGCCTACCGAGTGCAGGGTCCCGGTGTGCACGTGGTTCTCGAAACCGTCACCGGGCCGGGCCAGCCCGAGGGTGTCGCGCAGTGTCGTGCCCGGGTACTCGGTGCGGAAGATGCCCTTGCGCTGCAACAGTGGCACCACATGGTCGACGAAGGCGGTTGCCACATCGGGCAGTTGGGCCGACATGATGTTGAATCCGTCGGAGGCGCCGGCCTGCACCCAGGTCTCGATCTGGTCGGCCACCTGCTCCGGTGACCCGATGGCGGTGACGTGGGTCAGCCCGCCACCCTGGCGGGCCAGGATCTGGCGGACCGTGAACTTCTCACGTCGGGCGGTCCCGATCAGCGCCGCGAAATGCCCGCCCTGGGCGCCGAGTTCGCCATCGGCGGGCACCAGGTCCCACGGCAGTTCCTTGTCCAGATCCAGTGCCTCGACCGGAACACCGATCTGCAGGGCGAGCGCGTTGATCGCGAAACGTTCGGTATGCAGCTCACGCAGTTCGATCTCACGTTCGCGGGCCTCGCGCTCGGTAGGCGCGACGAGGGTGATCAACCCGGGCAGGACGCGGATGGAGTCCGGGTCCCGGCCCCAACCAGCCGCGTGCTCGCGGACGGTGTTACGGAAATCGATGGCCGACTCGATGGTGGGCTGCACGGTGTAGACGGCGTCGGCGAAACGCGAGGCCAACCCGATGCCGTCCGGGGATGATCCGGCCTGGACCAGCACCGGATGCCCCTGCGGGGAGCGTGGAAGCGGTAGCGGACCGGCAGTGCTGACGAACTCGCCGCGGTAATCGACGGCGCGGATCCGTTTTTCGTCGACGTAGGTGCCGGTCGCGCGGTCGGCCACCCAGGCGTCGTCGGCCCAGCCGTCCCACAGCGCACGGACGGCCTCGACGAATTCATGGGCCCGCCGGTAGCGGGCATCGTGGTCGAGTCCGTGCTCGCGGCCGAAGTTGCGGGCCACGTCGTCCCCGTTGGTGGCGACGATGTTCCACGCCGCGCGACCACCCGAGATGTGGTCCAGCGTCGAGATGCGCCGAGCCAGGTTGTAAGCCGAGTTGTACGAGCTTGATCCGGTGGCGACCAGCCCGATGTGCTCGGTGTGCTGGGCGATGGCGGCGAAGGCCAGTGTCGGGTCAAGACCGCGGAACGGTCGGTATTCCCCCCGGTAGCGCCACACCGGGGTGTCGGCCAGGAACACCGCGTCGAACTTGCCGCGTTCGGCGATCTTGGCGACCTCGATGTAATGGTCAAGGCTGCTGTACTGCTGGGCGTCGCCGCTGCCGGCCCGCCACGCACCGGGGAACACGCCGCCAGGAATTAGGTTGAGGTTCAGCGTGATCGAATCACGGGTGAAAGCCATAACAGAGTCCTCACTTCTCGATCGGAAAGCCGACGATGCTGCCCCACTCGGTCCACGAACCGTCGTAGACACGCACGTTGTCGAGACCCAGGACCTCCGACAGCGCGATCCAGCCGAGGGTGGATCTGTGGGATAGTCGGCAGTAGTTGACGATCAACCGCGGATCGCCATCGACGCTGCGACCGACCAGCTCACGCAGTTCGTCTGCCGACTTGAGCCGGCCGTGTTCGTCGAGCAGCTCGCGGAAGAACAATGGCTTGGCGCCGGGAATCCGGCCGTGCCGTTCGGCACCGTGGTCGATCGGTGCCGTCGGTCCGCTGACACGCTCGCCGGAGTACTCCTGCGGTGTCCGATAGTCCAGCAGCACCACATCATCGGCGCCAAGCAGGCCGCGCACCTCATCGCGGCCGATGCGCAGCGCCTCGTGCGCGTCCGTTGCCACCGGCACCGGCAGGGGCTCGGTGGCGGGCTCCCGGGTGACAGTCAGTCGATCGGCGGTGGGGGCGCCGATGGCCCGCCAGGCCTCCAGGCCCCCGTCGAGGTAGGACACCTCCTCGTAACCACGCACCCGCAACGTCCACAGCAGGTAGGCGGCGAACTGTGTCGGATCCCCGGCCAGCACGATACGTGAGCCCTCGCCGGCACCGAGGTCGAACAACCGCCGCGAAAGCTCGGCACCGTCGGCAAGTTCGCGCTCCAGCGGATGCCAGGCGAGGTCTTTCCAGAACACCGCCCGGGCGCCGGGGATCAGCGGCGCACTCGGCTGGGTGGCGTGCACCTCGATGACGACCAGCCTCGGATTCGCCAGTTGCTGGACGATCTCCTCGACGGACACGACACCGTGGGTAATGAGTGGCATGACACATCCTTTGTGACAGCAATTGTGTGACACACAATTTCGGGATGGCCCACATTGAATGTCACCGGGACTCCACTGTCCATATTTTGAATAGCGTGAATTTATTGACGCATGGCCGCGATTGACTGGTATAGCGTGTGACGGCGACCGAGGTGAAATACATTGCACGACAGTATGAGCCGTCGATGTTCACATAAAATGTATCAATACATATCTGCAACGTATTCGGATTGTGAAGGAGTGAGGCATGGGCGATCAGGCCCGGACCGGGCATGTCATCGCGCCGAATACATTGCGCGCCCAGCGCTCCGATGTGGTGCTGCTCGATGTGCGCCAGGCCTCGGACGCGGACGCGCCGGACCTCGACGCCTTCCTGACCGGACATATTCCTGGCGCGATCTTCGTCGACCTGGACGTTGATCTGGCCGGTGTCAGTACCGGCACCAACGGGCGACGACCACTTCCCGGACCGGCAGAGTTCCAGAAGAAAGTGCGCCAGTGGGGTATCCAGGTC
Source organism: Mycolicibacterium neoaurum (assembly GCF_036946495.1). Taxonomy (NCBI): domain Bacteria; kingdom Bacillati; phylum Actinomycetota; class Actinomycetes; order Mycobacteriales; family Mycobacteriaceae; genus Mycobacterium; species Mycolicibacterium neoaurum. Next base: position 2,756,286 of record NZ_JAQIIX010000002.1, on the reverse strand, counting down.
GATACCCCGGTGGTCGTGTACGGTGCCACTGGATCGGCCGCACCCGCCCGCGCCTGGTGGTTGCTGCGTTGGGCCGGAGTGCAATCGGTGCGGATGCTCGACGGCGGCCTGGATGGTTGGGTAGCCAACGGTGGCGAGCTGCAGACCGGTGCCACGCAGACGCAGCTTCCGGAGAGTGATTTCGACATCCGGCCCGGCGGGATGCCGGTCGCCGAGCTGACTTCAGTGCCCGATTTTGCCGCCCGCGGGCTACTGCTCGACGCCCGCCCGGCCGCCAAATTCTCGCATCCGACCGCACCGGGAGCTGGGCACATCCCCGGGGCGCGCAGCGTTCCTGTTGCCGAATCGCTCGACGCAGAAGGCTATCTGTTGCCGAACGCGGAGTTACGGAAACGTTTTGTCGGCGTCGGTATCAGTGAATCGGACGAACCCGCGGCGTACTGCGGCACGGGGGTCGCCGCAGCCCTGGAGGTGCTGGTGCTCACCGTCCTCGGTATCCGCGCGCACCTGTACGTCGGGTCGGCGTCGGAGTGGACAGCAGATCCCTCACGCATGCTCGAACAGTGAAGGGCCGAACCAGACGCGGATCGGGCCTGCTGCTGGATCTTTCGCCATTCCGCGCGAGCCGCGCCTTCGGAAGGCTCTGGCTCGGAAACGCGCTGGGTAGCGTCGGTCAGGAGATGACGGTCGTCACTGTGGCGTTGCAGGTGTATGCCGTCACCTCGTCGACCCTCGCGGTATCGCTTATCGCCGGCATTGCGTTGGCGCCGATCGTAGTGATGGGTCTGTACGGGGGAAGCCTGGCTGATCGGTTCGACCGGCGTCTGGTCGCGATGGTCGCCTCGGTCATCTCATGGCTGGCCATCATCGTGCTGGCCGTGCATGCCTGGCTGGGCGGCACGTCACTATGGGTCCTGTACGCGGCCGCCACCGTCAACTCGGTGGCAGGCACGGTCGGCGGGATCACCAGGCGGGCCATAGTTCCCCGGCTGCTGCCGCGCGAACTGCTGCCTGCCGCGGCGGCGCTCAACGGCATCAACATGGGTTTGATGGCCACGGTGGGACCACTCCTCGGCGCGGCAGCGGTGGGCGCGGGCGGGTTTCACGTGGCCTATGGGCTCGACGTGCTGTTGCACACCGCGGCCTTCCTCGGGGTGTGGTCGCTACCTACGCTGCGACCGATGTCCGATCCACAGACCGGCGTGTGGCGGGCCGTCCGGGAGGGCTTGGGCTATCTGCGCCGCGCCGGCAATATTCGGTACGCCCTCACCATCGATCTGGTCGCGATGACGCTGGCCCAACCGCGGGTGCTGTTCCCCGCTCTGGGTGCGGTGACCCTCGGTGGCGGCGTCACGACGGTCGGTGTGCTGTCCGCTGCCTCGGCGGCGGGCGCCATGCTCAGCTCGTTGTTCTCCGGGTGGACGGGCGCTGTGCGTCGGCAGGGGCTGGCGATCTTGGTGGTCACCTACATCTATGCCGGTGCCATTCTGGCGTCCGGAACGATACTGATGGTCGCGACGGTCTGGCATCGCGATGTCGAGGTCAATCGTCTTGGTATTGCGGCCCTGACGGCCGTGTTGGCCGTCGGCGGCGCCGCTGATGGCGTGTCGGCCATCTTCCGCGGCGCCATCCTTCAGGCCGCCGTTCCCGACCAGTTACGCGGGCGGGTGCAGTCCATCTTCAGCATCATCGTGACCGGCGGACCACGCGTCGGCGACGTAGTGACCGGTGCCGTGGCCAGCGTGTTGGCGATCTGGAGCCCGCTGGTGGCCGGTGGCGCCGTCATGCTGGTCGTCGTTTGGTTGCTGGCGCGCCGGGTGCCGGGTTTCGCCCGTTACGATGCTGCCGACCCGCAGCCCTGATTCATGGCGTCTCGGGCTGAATGGCCGTGCGGGCGCCCAACGTCCGGCCCTTACCCCAGCCCAGGGACCGTCGGTAGGAGCCCAACAGATCCGCGTCGAGGACATGGGTGAGATCGCGCAGCGGTGCCCCATCCGGCAGCGGCGCCAGTGTCGGCGCGACGAACAGGGCATCGGTCGGGCAGTACGCCTCGCACTGGAAACAGGTCTGACAGCTGTCATGCCGGGCGATCACCGGGATGCCGTCGGCACCGCGGTCGAACACTCGCGTCGGGCAGACGTCGATGCACTTGTCGCAAGCTATGCACCGCTCTCCGACGATGATCTCGATCACGCGGCACGTCCGGTGGCGATGAGCCAATCTGGTTCGGGACGAGACCATAGTGTGTCCAGTCCGCCGGTCAGCAGCCGGTACTCCTGAGCCGGATCGAGTTCGGTCAGATCGAATCGCCGGTGCATACCCCTACTTTCGGTGCGCTGTAACGCGGCGTAGTACATCCACCGGGCGTGTGCCAGCATGGCCGTGGCCTCGCGAGCCCGCAATCGGTCCTCACCGGTGATGTTCGGGTCGACAGGCATGTTGGCCCACATGTCATCAAGTGAGTCCAGCGCGGGCACCAGCCGATCGGCGTGCCGCAAACAGTTGATTTCATAGGGCAGTACACGATCACGCACCGCCGCTACCAGATCGCGATATCGGACGGCCCCCGGGCGGCCGAGCTGCAGCAGAAGACCCGCGGGCCGGCGCCGCTGCCGGGCAAAGGCCGCCGCACCCTGGCCGGCCCAACCACCCGAGCACGCCGCCCATGCAGCGTTGTGGCTGCCCCCGCCGGTCCAGGCACCGGCGATGAGTTCACGGGTAGCCGCGTCGCCCGCGGCGAAGAGTCCCGGAACATCGGTGGCACAGTCAGTTTGGGCGATACGGATCCCACCGGTGCCGCGGATGGTTCCCTCCGTCACGAGTGTGATCTCGAACCGCTCACTGAACGGATCGATACCCAGCCGATCGAACGTGAGAAAGAAGTTGGGTTGGGCGGTGCGCATCATCGCCTGTTCGGCCACCGTGGCGCGGTCGATGCAGGCCAGCACCGGCTCGGCCAACATGGTCGTCGCCATCAAGGTGCGGTCCTTGGAGCGCGGCACATCGAGCACGGACCCGTCCGCACGATAGAAGGTAGCCCAGTTGTAGAACGCATTCTTGGTGACACCGGTTCCCCTTGGCGCGATCGCATACGCGTTGGAGAATTCCATCCCAGACAGTACTGCTCCGGCCTCGACCGCCATCAACGCGCCATCGCCCGTATCGACATCGCAGCCAAGGGTTTTGGACTGGAAGGCACATCCCCCGGTTGCCAGCACGACAGCACCCGCAGAGATGCGGACCTCCGCGCCGGTACGCCGATCCACCGCAACGGCGCCGGAGACCGCACCGTCGTCATCGCTCAACAGGTGTAGCGCCGGCGTGTGATCCAGAATGCGCACTCCCAGCCGTTGCAGCCGCAACCGCTGTCTGCGCATGTACTCAGGTCCCTGCAGATCATCCATGATGGGGTTGCCATCGGGTCCGATCGGGAACGGATAGCGCTGGACCCGGGCGATCTCGTGCATTCGGGTGAACGTCTCGTCGAGCACCCGAGCCATCCAGGAACGCTCGGTGAGCCCGGCGCCGATCTTCTCCCTCGCGGCGATCGCGTCGTCACGTCGCTCTTCCGGGACGAACCACACACCGGTGCCCGCCGATGCGGTCGCACCGCTGGTGCCGGTATATCCCTTGTCCGCCAGCACGACATCGACACCGGCTTCCGCCGCACGGATCGCCGCCCAGGTACCCGCCGGACCGCCCCCGATGACCAGGACGTCGGTCTCCGTCATTGGTGGTGTCGGCTTTCGGCATCGGCGAGTGGGTAGCACTGCGATCTTGGACCGACCGGCCCAAGGAGAAAAGACTTCAACTCATCGCGATTCCGTCACCCATCCCAGCAGTGACGATCGCGTCGGCTAGAACGCCGGTGACACGTCGCCACCCGGCCACTTCTGCTCGATGAACTGCTTCGTCTGCTCGCTGTGCAGCAATTCGTTGAGCTTCACGATGTCTGGATTACTCTGGTTATCGTCGCGGCTGACAAGGAAGTTGGCGTACTGGTTGCCCTCCAACGATTCCACGATGAGGGCGTCCTTGAGGGTGTAACCGGCGTCGAGGAAGTAGTTGCCGTTGAGGATCGCAAGGTCAACGTCGGGAACTGCCTTCGCCTGCAGGTCCGGTGCGGCTTCGATGAGTTGGAAGGTTGAGCGAGTGCGAACCTCCTGAGGGACACGCTACGCGGCGGGATCTTCACGGCCGACGGTATACGGTTCGCCCTCGCGGGCTCGCACGGCGAGGTCACACTCGGCGTGCGTCCGGAAGACCTGATCGTGACACCGCTCGATGCCGGCGACGGCGTTGTCGAGCTGGTCGAGTTGCTCGGCCCGCGCTACGCACTGATCGTCCGCGTCGGCGGACACCGATTGACCGCCGTCGTCGAGGCCGCCGCGGTGGCGGGATGGCGCAGGCCCCCCGCACCGGGCGACTCCGTCACCATCGACATTCGACAAGATCATGCACATCTGTTCGACGAGGCTCAAAGGCGGATCGCGTGACCACCCGGCATCACCGCGGCCACCGGGCTCACGCCGCCCGGCTGCGCCGGGTTCCGATGACCTCTTCGTAGTGCCCGAGCAGCTCATCGCAGACCGCGGGCCAGGTGCGGGCCAGCACGCTGCGCCGGGCCGCTGCCGAGTAGCGGGGCCGGTCGGCGACCAGATGGTCGACTGCATCGCCGAGTCGGGTCGTGAAATCGTCGACGTCGAGCAGCAGCCCGGTGTGCATCGGGACGACCAGATCGCGCGGACCGCCGGCATTGGGCGCCACCACCGGCAAACCGGATGCCATGGCCTCCTGGACCGCTTGGCAGAACGTCTCGTGCTCACCGGGGTGGACGAACACGTCCATGCTGGCGTACGCGGCGGCCAGCGCTGCTCCGCGCAACTCACCGGTGAACACCGCCGTCGGCATCAGTGATTGGAGCTTGGTCCGGTCCACACCGTCGCCGACGACGACCACCTGCAGGTCATCGCGGGCGGTCAGCACCGCCAGCCGCTCGACATGTTTCTCCGGAGCGAGCCTGCCGACGAAACCGACCACCGGCTTACCCGAAGGCGACCAGCGCCGACGCAATGCGTCATCACGCGCCGACGGCACGAAACCGCCGATGTCCACCCCGCGCCCCCACTTGTGCAGCCGCGGGACACCATGGGCGGCAAGGTTTTCCATCGCCGAGGTGGACGGGGCCAAGGTCCGGTCGGCCTTACTGTGCAGTCTGCGGGTCCACGCCCATGATGCCCGCGACAGCACGCCGACCCCGTAGCTCTCGGCGAAACCGGCGACATCGGTCTGGAACACCGCGACCGTGGGCACGCCGAGATGGCGTGCCGCGTGCACACCACCCCAGCCGAGCAACGCCGGCGAGGCGAGATGGACGATATCGGGGTCGAAGCCGCGCAGCACACCGACGATCCGGGGGCGCGGCACACCCAACGGGAGCGAGGTGACCTTCGGGAACATGTGCGAGGGCACCCGGTGCACCCGCACGCCATCGTGCACCCGGTCCGCCGGCGGCTGCCCACGCGGCGAATCCGGCGCGATGACCAGCACCTCGTGTCCGGTGCGGCGGAGATGCTCGATCACCCGAAGCACCGAGTTGGTGACGCCGTTGACATTCGGGAGGAAGGATTCGGCAACGATCGCAACGCGCACGCCCTGACTGTCGCAGCAACGGTTGACCACACGGTTGCGCGCGGGCGTCCGGCATGCGAACACCACGACAGCGGTACGGTGGTCGACGTGCGTCGAATGATGGCCGTGCTCACCGGATTGACGCTGTTGGCCGGTGTGGGGTGCACCAAACAGATCCAGGGCAGCGCCCTGCCCGACCCCGACGCACCGTTGACCCAGGTGAGCGAGGACGGGTACGGCCTGACCGCCGGATTTGCCGACGCCCCGGTGCAGATCGAGATCTTCGCCGAACCGCAATGCTCACACTGCGCGGACCTGCAGCGCGATGTCGGTGAGGGATTGCGCCATTACATCGGCCTCGGCCAGCTGGCCGTCACCTACCGTCCGATGACCTTCTTGGACACCGGCGATCTCGGTTATTCCGCCCGGGTCAGCAATGCGCTGTTCGTGGCGGCCTCGGGGACCGACTCCCCCGCGGTGGCGTTCCAGCGGTTCGTGGAGGCGTTGTGGGCCGATCAGGACCCCTCCGGCCGCGGCCCCGACGATGACGAAATTGCCGAAAAGGCCGGTGCCGCCGGGCTACCCGAGGATGTGGTGGGGCGCATTGCGCGCGGGGAGACCGCGGTGGATGCCGTCGAGATGGACGCCGCCAACTACGATCTGCTCTATCTCGTCGACCCGATGTATACCGGCACCCCGACGGTGTACAACCTGAACACCGACGAGACCGTCGATATCTACGATGCGGATTGGCTCGACAAGCTGATGTCCTCAGCCTGATCAGCGGCCTGCTCGCCGGCGGGCTCGTCGTCCTCGACCCGGCGTGCGATGACGGCAACGACCAGTAATGCGGCCCCGGCGATCAGCCAGCCCAGCACCGCGATCGAAGCCGCCGGGATGATCGCCAGCGCGGCGTTGCGATCCTGCACGCGCACCAGATCGGGGTCGCTGCGGTCGTATTCGACGTAGATGCGCATCCCGGTGTCCAGCTCGGAGGGATAGAGCACGCCCAGTTCCGGCCGATAGGTGACACGGTCCGGGGTGACGAACTCGATGGTCGAGCGGCGCGGTCCCGCGTCGAGCACCTCGGCGGCGGCGACCCCCATATCGCTCTCGATGCGCCGATCGTTCTCCCAGGCACCGAGGACCAGCAGCACCGACTGGAACGTCACCACACAGGCCGCAAGGACGATGCCGACCCGGACCCTACGAATGACGCGCTGTCGGCGAGTCTCGGTGCCGTCGCCGAACATTCGCGGCATCCGCCGCCACAGCTCGGCCAGCACCGTGCGCAACGTCACTGCAGCGCCGCCCGGATGGAGGCATGCAGGGCGCGCAGTGAGGTCCGGTCCGCCTTGACCTCCAATACCCGCATTCCCTCGACCGGTTCGGCCAGCACCTCGGTCAGGGAATCGACGTCGACCTGTCGGTTGGGCACGTGATAGGCCTGGCACAGCGCCGCGATGTCGACATCGTGCGGGGTCCCGAAGACGCGGGAGGACACATCGGAGAACCGTGGGTCGCCCTGCTCGAGCAGTTCGAAGATGCCGCCGCCGTTGTCGTTGGAGACCACGATGGTGAGGTTGCGCGGGACCGGTTCGGTGGGCCCGATCAGCAGGCCGGAGCTGTCGTGGACGAAGGTCAGGTCGCCCACCAGGGCGACGGTCTTCAACGGGGTGGTCCCGCTGCCACTGCGCTCATGTGCCAGCGCCGCCCCGATGGCCGTGGAGATGGTGCCGTCGATGCCGGCAACGCCGCGATTGGAGCGCACCTTGACCCCGGGCTGGTTGAATCCGGCCAGCGCGATATCGCGGACCGGGTTGGATGCGCCGAGCACCAGCTGGTCACCATCTCGCAGACCGGCCGTCACCGCCGCCGCCACGTGCAGACCGGTGGTGTGCGGATGCTGTGCCAGTTGGGCGCGCACCGCATCCAACGTCCGACGGTGCAGGTCCTCGGCGCGCTGCAGCCACAGCGAGTCCGGCGCGCCGGTGGTGACCGCACGCGTGCCGGTGGCCTGCGAGTTGCCGGAGACGTCGGGCCAGCGCGGTCCGGTGGTGAGCGCGTACACCGGCACCGCCGGATCGGCCAGCAGTGCCGACACGGTGCGGTGCAGGGTGGGCCGGCCCAGCATTATGACCTGGGCGGGTCGCAACAGGGGCAGCGCCAGCGGGTGCAGCGGGTTGGCCGCCGCCGGTGCCGTCGGTTCGGCGACGGTGGGCAGTCCCGCCAGGTTCGGGTGCACCCCGGCGCCATGGCCTGCGATCACCACGGTGTCCGCACTCAGATCGATATCCAGGGGCTGGTCGAAGGTGACCGGCGGGGTGTGCGTCCAGGAGCGGCCGTCGGGCCTACCCGCCGGGGTCGGCGTGGCATCGTCTAGATCGGGCACCAACGGTTCGCGCAGCGGGATGTCGAACTGCACCGGTCCGGCGTTCGCGCTGCGAGAACCCTTGGCCGCCACCAGCACTCGACAGGTCGCCGAGCGCCACTGGGCGTTCAGCGCGGCCATATCACCGGAGTCGCCACCGGGCCCCTCGGCGAGTCCGAGGCTGATGCTGGAGCGCACCTGGGATCCGAAGTAGCCGAGTTGCTCCATCGTCTGATTGGCCCCGGTGCCGAGCAGTTCGTAGGGCCGGTTGGCGCTCAGCACGATCAGCGGCACGCGCGCATAGTTGGCCTCGACCACCGCCGGGCCGAGGTTGGCCACCGCGGTGCCCGAGGTCATCGCGATGGGCACCGGCGCCTGCCCGGAGATCGCCAATCCGATCGCCAGGAAGCCCGCGGTGCGTTCGTCGATGCGCACGTGCAGCCGGACCCGGCCGGCCCGGTCGGCATCGTGCAGCGCGAACGCCAGCGGGGCGTTGCGTGATCCGGGGCACAGCACCACATCGCGGACACCGCCGCGGATCAGTTCGTCGACGACGATGCGCGCCTGGATCGTCGAGGCATTCACTCGATCAGCCTAAGTCTTGGCTTCGGCGAAGAATTCCAGGATCGCCTCGTTGACGGTCTCCGGATGCTCGATGAAGCCCAGATGCCCGGCGTCGGGGATCTCCAGGTACCGCCCGCCCGGGATGGCGTCGGCGACCTCACGGCTCAGGTGCGGGGCCATCAGCACGTCATCGCCGAAACCGATCACCAGCACCGGAACCTTGATGTGCTGGTAGGCGGGCAGCCGGTTGCCCTCGGGCGCGATGGCCAGCTGGCTCTTCAGTCCCGGGGTGTACTTGGTGGGCCACATGGTGAACATCTCGGCCCAGTCCAGGACGGCCCGGTCATCGTTGAGGGTCTTGGGCGAGAAGTTCTCCATCAGCCGGATCTTCGCGTCATAGCTGGGCGGCAGGGTGATCCCCGCCTCATGGAAATCACGTTCGGCCTTGTTGAAGAACTCGCGCGCCTTGTCGTGACGGCCGCGGGTGGCCATCAGTACTGCCTGGCTGACCAGCTCGGGGCGCGAGACCATCAGCTCCTGGGCGATGAACGAGCCCATCGAGACGCCGACCACCCGCACCGGGCCGCCGACGACCTTGGTGATGAGGTTGGCGGTGTCGGCGACCACCTGTTCGGTGGTGAATCCGCTGGCGTTCTCGGTGGCACCGACACCGCGGTTGTCGAAGGTGATGACGCGGTAGCCGGCCCGCTGGAACGCCGGGACCTGATGAAGGTGCCAGGTGCGTCCGGCCCCGCCCCGGCCAGCGATGAAAAGCACCGGTTCGCCGGTGCCGCCCTTGTCGACGTATGCCAGATTCATTTGCTCGAGCCTACTTGCGGCTGCGAGCTCTCCTGATTGCGTGATCCCACAGCAGGCCCACGGTCGCCTTCAGTGCAGGTGGGCTGGCAAGTTCGCGGGCCATCAGCGCCGTGGCCGCGGCCTTGGTGGCGGTCGACGCCTTCGACATGTGCCCGGAGTCGAACGGCGGCTGTGGGTCGTACTCCATGGACAGCTGGATGGCCTTGGCCTTGGCTTCTCCGCCGATCTCGCCTGCCAGCCACAACCCGAGGTCGATACCCGCCGACACCCCGGCGCACGTGACGATGCGCTGATCGGACCGAACGATGCGCTCATCGCCCACCGGCGTCACGCCGAACGCGCGCAGCGACTGCACGGCGGCCCAGTGCGAGGTGGCACGTTTGCCGTCGAGCAAGCCGGCTGCGGCCAGCAGCACCGAACCGGAGCACACCGAGGAGGTCCAGGTGGTGTTCTGGTGGGCGCGGCGCAGCCAGTCGAGGACCCGCTCGTCGCGGGCATGTTCCATCGTGGTGAATCCGCCGGGGACGAGCACGATGTCCGGTCTGGGTGTCTCGTCGAAGGAGTGGGTGGCGCCGATGACGAGGACGCCGGAATCGGCGGCGATGGGCCCTGCTTCATGCCAGACGAAGCGCACCTCGGCGTCGGGCAGCCAGCGCAGCACCTCGTACGGACCGATGAAATCCAGCGCGGTGAATCCGGGGTAGAGCACGATGGCGATCTGCATGTTTGCCTCCTAGGCGAATGACTTGCGGTATTGGTCGGGCGAAATGCCAAGACGTCGAACGAAATTGCGGCGCAGGGTTTCAGCGCTGCCGAAACCGCACCGGGCGGCGATGACCGTGACGGTGTCGTCGGTCTCCTCGAGTTGGCGGCGGGCCGCCTCGGTGCGGATGCGTTCGACATAACTGCCCGGCGCCTCCCCCACCTCCTCGGTGAACACCCTGGTGAAGTGCCGCGGGCTCATGGCCGCCCGCCGCGCAAGTTCACCGATGCTGAGCACGGCGCCCGGTTCGGCCTCGATGAACTCCTGCACCTCACGGATCGGTTCGCGTTTGGCCCGCGGCGCCCACACCGGTGCCGCGAACTGGGTCTGCCCGCCGGGGCGACGCAGATAGAGCACCAGCCAGCGGGCCACCGTCTGCGCGACATCGGTGCCGAGGTCGTCCTCGACCAGATGCAGGGCCAGGTCGATGCCCGCGGTGACACCCGCGGCGGTCCACACCTGCTCCGAGCTCCTGACGAAGATGGGCTCGGGGTCGACGGTCACGCCGGGGTACTGGTCGGCAAGGTGGCCGGCGGCCGCCCAATGGGTGGTGGCCCGGCATCCGTCGAGCAGGCCCGCCTCGGCGGCGAGAAAGGCACCCGAGCACACCGTGACGACGCGGCGCGCGGTCTCGGCCACGGTGCGGATCCACCGCACGGTGGCGGGGTCCTTGCGCACCGTCTCGGTCCCGAAGCCACCGGGCACGATCAAGGTGTCGATGGACGCGGTGTCGGGCAGCGCCGCCGCCGCGAACTCCAGGCCCGTCATGGTGCGGACCGGCAACCCGTCCAGTGATACCAACCGGACGTCGTAGCGGTCAGGCCGGCCCATCGCACCCAGCTGCATATTGGCTCCGGTGAAGACGTCGAACGGGCCGGCGATGTCCAGAGCCTGCACACCGTCGAACCCGAGGATCACCACCGATCGCGTCACGCCCCCATCGTCACCGGCCCGACCCCATGTCGTCTACGCCACGCATCCCACAGATCAGGACATGTCGGATGGCGGGGCCATGCTGCCGGCATGACGGAATACACGTACCGGGCGATGTGGTCGCCCGCCGCGGGGTCCTATGTCGGGACCTGTCTGGAGTTCCCCGGGCTGCGGCAACACCGGGGAACGGCGGGCGAAGCCATCGCCGCGATCGAGAAGATCGTCAGAGAGGATGTCGCCGCCGCGACGGCCGACGGCTGGACCGCCCCGGAGTCGCTCACCGACCGCGAATACAGCGGGCGGTTCGTGCTCCGCGTCTCTCCGGAATTGCACGCCCTGCTCGCCGTCGAGGCGACCGAACAACGGATGTCGCTGAACCAGTGGGTGGTGCAGAAGCTGGTCGGCCGCACCGATTTCCGCGGCTTCTGACCCAATGATGGGTCTGCATATGTAGTACCGCCGGTGGTACTACCGCCGCGGTAGTACTACCGGTGATACTACGTCCGCAGGGGCATCTCGATTGGTCACAGCGGTGGCCGGTCACAGCAGCGCGTGACAGCGCCGCACCCGTTCGATCCACCACTGGCGGCGGTCCGGCGGTGCGGCCAGCGTGGTCAACCGCGCGCGATCCGGGACCACGGGACCGACCGGGAGAAAGCCGTCGACCGGCGCCACCGGGTCCACGATGTCCTCCACGAACAGTCCCCCGGTTCCCAGCCCGCAGGCGTACGGCAGCTCCGGGAGGCACCCGGCAGCCAGCAACCCGCGGGACATGCCCACTGCGCTGTCCAGCGCACTGGATACCACCACCGGGATGCCTATCCGTGCGGCGATCACCAGCAGCCGCTGCACACCGCCCAGCGGAGCGACCTTGACCACCGCGATATCGGCAGCGCCCAGCGCCACCACCCGGAACGGGTCGACGACCTTGCGGATCGATTCGTCGGCCGCGACCGGGGTGTCGATCCGGCGGCGCACCTCGGCGAGCTCCTCGGCGGCGGCGCACGGTTGCTCGAGGTATTCGAGCTCGCCGAGCGCACCGGCCGCCTCCACCGCCTCGGCCACACTCCAGCCGCCGTTGGCGTCGACACGCACGGTGGGCACGAGCGCCCGCACGGCCTCGACCCTGGCGACATCATCGGCCAGACACTGTCCGGGTTCGGCGACCTTCACCTTGGCCGTCCGGGCACCGGGGAATCGCGCCAGCACCTCGGGCACCTGTTCCGGCGCCACCGCAGGCACGGTCGCATTGACGGGAATGCGGTCACGATGCGGGACGGGTGCGGGTCGGTAGGCGGCCTCGACTGCCGAAGACAGCCAGTGCGCGGCCTCGGTCGGTTCGTATTCGGTGAAAGCGCCGAACTCGCCCCAGCCGGACGGCCCTTCGATCAGCGCGACCTCACGGACGGTGATGCCGCGGAACCGGACCCGCATCGGCAGGGAGACGACGTGCAGACGCTCCAGCAGATCATCCAGCGGCGGGCACTCGAACGGTGGTGCGATCGCGATCCTCCCAAGGTCACCAGCAGGGCACCCATGCTAGCGGCGGTCAGCGTGCGGGCTCATTCGGGTTTCGGGTGGACCTGCCTGCCCGCCAGGTAGGTGGCCCTGACCTGCAGATCGGCCACCGCCTCCGGCGCGACAGCACGCGGATCTGCCGACAGCACAACGAGATCGGCGTACTTGCCGACCTCGATCGAGCCGATCCGCTCATCGTCGAACAGCTGATAGGCGGCATCGAGGGTCTGGGCGCGGATGGCCTGGTCGAGTGTGAGGCACTCCTGGGGTGCGAGCACCCGTCCGCTCGGCGCCGTGCGCGTCATGGCCACGCTGATATTGCGTAGCGGCTCCTCGGGCGTGACGGGCGGGTCGTTGTGCAGGGAGATGCGCATGCCGGTGGCCACCGCCGAACCGCACGGCATCCACCGCTCACCGTGCTCGGGCCCGAACAACCCGTCGACGATGACGTCTCCCCAGTAATGCAGATGGTCGACAAACAGGCTGCAGGTCACTCCGAGCGCATGGGCGCGCGCCAGTTGCTCGTCGGTGATGGCGCCGACGTGTTCCAGGCGCAGGCGGTGGTCATCGCGCGGATGGGCGCGCAGCGCCTCTTCGTAGACGTCCAGGATGGTGTCGACGCCGTTGTCGCCGTGCACGTGACAGGCCAGCTGCCAGCCCTGCGGATAGAACGTCCCGACGATCTCGGCCAGCTGCTCGCGGGTGTAGTTCGCGTGCCCGCAGGAGCCGGGGACGACGCCGATGGTGCGGGTGGCCTCGGTGTCCAGATAGGGAAAGCTCAGGTCGATGTTGCCGACCCACGGTGAGCCGTCGACCCAGATCTTGATACCGATCTGACGCACCAGATCGTCCCCGTCGAACGGCTGGGCGTCGGTGTGCAGATCCGCCGTCGACATCTCGTAGGTGCGCAGCCGGACCGTCAGCTGGTCGTGCATCGCCGCCAGCACCGGCCGGAACATCGGGTCGAAGGCCATCTCCGAACAGGTGGTCAGGCCCGCCCGGTTCAGCCGATCGCACTCGGCCAGCAGCATCGCCGGGTAGTCGGCCACCGCGATGGCACCGCCGATCAGCGGGAACACCGCGGCGGACTCCTCGGCGGTGCCGTCGAGTTCACCATCGGCACCGCGGCCGTAGCGAGCCCCCTTGGGATCGGGGGTGTCCTTGGTGATCCCGACCATGCGGGCCGCCGCGCTGTTGAAGAACGCCTTGTGGCCCGAGTTGTGCATGATCACCAGCGGGGTGTCGGCGACACTGTCCAACCACCGCAGGGTCGGATCTGGTAAACCCTTCTGCAACAAGGCATCCCAGCCGTTCAAATATGCACCGTCGGCGCCGCGGCGGGCGACCTCGGCGTGCACCGCGGCCACCACCTCCTCGGCGGTGGGCAGCGTCACCGGCCGGATGTCGACCATCCGCTCGGACAACGCCACCGCCTCCATCAGCGGATGGCCATGTGCCTCGATGAAACCGGGTAGCACGCAACCGTCACCGGCCGACAGCACGGTGGTATCGGGTCCGATCCAGGCCTGAAGTTCGTCCTCGGCCACGTCGACGGCGGCGATCCGGCCCCCGACGACGGTCAGGTTGTGCGCCTCCGGGCGGGCATCGTCAACGGTGAGGATGGTGCCGGTGATGACCAGATCGGCCGGCGTATCGGGGCCTGACATGGGCCAAGGTTAGAGGCCGACCGCGTCGTCCCCGGGCGAAACGAACGACTCGGTCATCATCGATCAGCCAATGGCCCTGATTCGGATCGGTCCGCGCCAGTCGGCGTCCGGGTCGAGGACCGTGCCGCGCTGACTGATCTCGACCACACCGCCCCGCGCCAGGTCTCGGGCGATATCCCTGGCCGCATCCATCAGCTCGCGCCACCGCTCACCACCCACCGTGCGTGCGGCATCCGACGGGCAGATGGTCTTGTCGGGGCCGCGCTCCCGGGCCAGAGACAGGATCGCGCGCCGCAGCTCGGGGTTCTGGCTCACCCCTCCAGTGAACACCGGACCTTGAAACTAAATCTGTAACACGTTCTAATCTGATGTCATGAGCGACTCCCAGCTGCGCCATTTCCTGCACTCCGGCCATCTCACCGTCGGCGCGCTGAAGCGCCATAAGGACCGGCCGGTGTTGTTCCTCGGCGACACCACGCTGACCGGCGGCGAGCTCGCCAACCGCATCAGCCAGTACATTCAGGCCTTCGAGGCGCTCGGCGCCGGGACAGGGGCGGCGGTCGGACTGCTCTCCCTCAACCGCCCCGAGGTGCTGATGATCATCGGCGCCGGCCAGACCCAGGGCTACCGCCGCACGGCACTACACCCTCTCGGCTCGCTGGACGACCACGCCTATGTGCTCTCCGACGCCGGGGTGACCTCGCTGATCATCGACCCGCAACCGATGTTCGTCGAACGGGCGCTCGGACTGATGCAGAAGGTCCCGTCGCTGGAGCAGGTCCTGACCATCGGCCCCGTGCCCGCCGAGCTGACCGAAGCCGGTGTGAAGGCCGTCGACCTCAGTGCGGAGGCCGCCAAGTACGACGCCAGACCGCTGGTCGCCGCCGATCTACCGGCCGACCACATCGGTGGTCTGACCTACACCGGCGGCACCACCGGTAAGCCCAAGGGCGTGATCGGTACGACGCAGTCGATCACCACCATGACCACCGTGCAGCTGGCCGAATGGGAGTGGCCGGAGAATCCGCGGTTCCTGATGTGCACCCCGCTCTCACATGCCGGCGCCGCGTTCTTCACCCCGGTCATCGTGAAGGGCGGCGAGCTGATCGTGCTGACCAAGTTCGATCCGGCAGAGGTGCTTCGGGTCATCGAGGAACAGAAGATCACCGCGACGATGCTGGTGCCGTCGATGATCTACGCCTTGATGGACCACCCCGACAGTCACACCCGCGACCTGTCGTCGCTGGAGACCGTCTACTACGGCGCCTCGGCGATGAACCCGGTGCGCCTGGCCGAGGCGATCCGCCGGTTCGGCCCGATCTTCGCCCAGTACTACGGGCAGTCCGAGGCGCCGATGGTGATCACCTACCTGGCCAAGAAGGACCACGACGAGAAGCGGCTGACCTCGTGCGGCCGACCCACGCTGTTCGCCAAGGTGGCGTTGCTGGGCGACGACGGCAAGCCGGTGCCCCAGGGCGAGGTCGGCGAGATCTGCGTGGCGGGCCCGCTGGTGTCGGGCGGCTATTGGAATCTGCCCGAGGCCACCGCCGACACCTTCAAGGGCGGCTGGATGCACACCGGCGACCTCGCCCGCGAGGACGAGGACGGTTTCTACTTCATCGTCGACCGCACCAAGGACATGATCGTCACCGGCGGCTTCAACGTGTTCCCGCGCGAGGTCGAAGACGTCGTGGCCGAGCACCCCTCGGTGGCCCAGGTGTGCGTGATCGGCACGCCGGACGAGAAGTGGGGCGAGGCGGTGACCGCGGTGGTGGTGCTGCGTCCCGATGCCGCGTCCGACGAGTCCGCGGTGGACGTCATGATCGCCGAGATCCAGGCCTCGGTGAAGGAACGCAAGGGTTCGGTGCACGTGCCCAAGCAGGTCGTCGTGGTGGATTCGGTGCCGGTGACCGCGCTGGGCAAGCCGGACAAGAAGGCGGTGCGTGCGCAGTTCTGGGAGGGTGCGGGCCGCTCGGTCGGCTGAGTTTCCCCGCCGAGGATTGGGGCGGGGCGGTCCGGGGTACAGATGCGCTGACAACGTAGGCATCCCGAGATAGGAACCCCGACGATGGACGACCGCGTCGCAGTCGCCTCCCGCCCCGCGACCTCCGAGGCATTAAGCACCGGAGCGCTGTTCCTGTCGATGATCGGGATCATCGGGTTCGCCCTGACCATCGGAACCTTCGGTCTGGAACGCATCGGTCTGACCTTCGGAGTCGGCCTGCTGTCGCTGACCAGCTTCGTGGTGAGCATGTTCTTCTTCCGGGCGGAGGCCGACGAATTCGGCGAAAGCTGACCGGCGGTCGACCCATCCGTCACCCGATCTGCCGCGAATACCTTCATCAGGAAGGAGCGTGGCAGTGAATCTCGTCAAACTGGCCGGTCAGATCGTCGAATCGGTGCCATCGGTGGTCGGCGTGCGGACCGTGGAGGAACCGCGCTACATCAGCCGCCCACTCACCGGCAACGTCGAGATCAGGCGGTACAGCCGCCGGATCGCAGCGCAGACCACCATCACCGGCGACCGAGAACGGGCCCTCAACGCGGGATTCCGGAAGCTGGCGTCCTACATCTTCGGTGGAAACCAGCGCCGGACGGAGATCGCCATGACCGCACCGGTGAGCCAGCAGGGCGGTGCACAGGAGATCGCCATGACCGCGCCGGTGAGCCAGGAGGGCAGCGCCGAAGAGGGCTGGACCATCCGGTTCTTCATGCCGTCGGAGTGGACGCTGGAAACCCTGCCGGAGCCCGACGATCCGGATGTCGATCTGGTGTCCGTGCCGCCCGAAACCGTTGCGGTCATCCGCTTCACCGGGGACCGCAGCCCCGCGGCCGTCGCCCAACAGGCCGCCGATCTCGTCGACACACTCGGCGCGAACGGCATCGAACCGGCGGGCGAGCCGATCGCGTGGTTCTACGATCCGCCCTGGACGCTGCCCTTCCGCCGGCGCAACGAAGTGGTCGTGACGATCTAGGCAGACCTGCGCGCGAGAAAATGACGC
The DNA here is from genome assembly GCF_036946495.1 of Mycolicibacterium neoaurum. Lineage (NCBI taxonomy): Bacteria > Bacillati > Actinomycetota > Actinomycetes > Mycobacteriales > Mycobacteriaceae > Mycobacterium > Mycolicibacterium neoaurum. The sequence continues at coordinate 2,739,018 of NZ_JAQIIX010000002.1, read as the reverse complement.
GCGCCCGATCGTCCCGTCACGGTAGACATGGGTATGTGCCCGAGCTGACCCTGCGCGCCCTGCGCGACGACACCGACTACCAGGACTTCAACACCGCGATGGCCTGGGGCTTCCTGGAGGACCCCCAGCCCGACGACATCAGACTCGCGCGTGCCTTCACCGACCTGGACCGGATGTTCGGGTTTCACGACGGAACCCGATGGGTGTCCACCGCCGGGGATTACCGCAAGAAGGTCGTGCTGCCCGGCGGCGTACAGACCGACGTGGCGGCGGTGACGGGCGTCAGCGTCGCCTCCGACCATCGGCGGCGGGGGCTGCTGAGCCAGATGATGCGCCATCAACTGGACACCATCCGCGACCGCGGTACCGAGGCGGTGGCCATGCTGTTCGCCTCCGAGACATCGATCTACGGCCGCTTCGGGTATGGGCTGGCGAGCCAGAACGCCACGTTGTCCGGCCCGGTGCGCGATCTCGGCTTCCGCCCCGACGTCGACCTCGGGGGAGGTTCCGTGTCGCAGATCGGCGTCGACACCCTGCTGGATGTCGGACCCGTGATCTATGACCGGGCAGTGGCCGATCTGCCGGGTCGGATGGACCGGCCGCGTGCGTGGTGGGACTATCAGGTCTTCGACAACGACGAGCGCCGTAAGAACAGCGGCAGCATCCGATTCGCCCTGCACCGCGAATCTGACGGTACGCCAAGCGGATTCGCTCGGTACCGGACCAAGTCGGCGTGGGATGCCAGCGGCCCCATCGGAGAGCTGCACGTCGAGGAGGTGCGCGCCACCAATCCGCGTGCCTACGCCAAGCTCTGGCGATTCCTGCTGGAGATCGACCTGATTCGACGTCTGGTCTTCAAGGACGCCGCCATCGACGAACCGCTGCGCGGACTGGTTGCCGACAGCCGAGCGTTGCATTGCGAGGTGTCCGACGGCATCTTCGTCCGGCTCGTGGACGTGAGGCGGGCACTCACACTGCGCCGCTATGCCGCACCGGTCGATGCGGTTCTGGACGTGCACGACGAGTTCTGCCCGTGGAACACCGCGCGGTACCGACTGCGCGGTGATGTCGACGGTGCGAAATGCGAAAAGACCGATGCACCTGCCGATATCGCCATCGGTGTGCGTGACCTCGGCGCGGTGTACCTCGGCGGGACCACCCTTGCCCACCTCGCTGCCGCGGGTCTGGTCCACGAACAGACCGCCGGTTCGGTGCACCGGGCGTCCGTCGGCTTCGGTTGGCCGGTGGCGCCCGCCATCCCCGACCACTACTGAGAAAGGACGGCCCCGTGATCCGCGCGGTACTCTTCGATTTCTCCGGCACCCTGTTCCGTCTGGAGGAACAGGACGACTGGTTCGACGGCATCACTGTCGACGAGCAGACGGTGAAGGGTCACGTGCAGGCCGAGCTGATGCGTCGGGTGACCGCGCCGACCGGAAGCACGGTGCCCATGAACACAGAGCAGCAACATAATTGGGCCAACCGGGATCTGGAACCGCACCTGCACCGTGAGGCGTATCTGCATGTGCTGCGCGAATCGGGTCTCACCGGAGAGGATGCGGCCGCCCTGTACCCGAAGCTGGTGGATCCCGCTTCCTGGACGCCCTACCCCGACACCGCGACGGCGCTGAACGGACTGCGCGGCAACGGGATCAAGACGGCCGTGGTGTCGAACATCGCCTTCGACCTACGACCGGCTCTGGCCGCCGCAGGCACCGGCGCCGACGAGTACGTGCTGTCGTTCGAGGTCGGTGCCGTCAAACCGGATCCCGCGATCTTCCAGACCGCGCTGCACCGCCTCGGTGTGAGCGCCGAGGAAACGCTGATGGTGGGTGACAGTGAGGAGGCCGACGGCGGCGCACGCGCCGTCGGTTGCGCCTTCGCGCTGGTGGATCCACTACCGACCGCACGGCGTCCGGATGGGTTGCTCTCCGCCCTCAGATCGCACGGCCTGACGCTCCCGCACAGCTAGCGCGCGTCGACGGACACCTGGTTGCGGTACCCGACGACGACGCTGGTGATGAGCGAGACCGCGATCACCGCCTCGGCGATGAAGAACGCGGAGAAGTCGATCAACGAGCCGATCGGCGGATCGCCGGGAATGGCGTTGCGCAACGGAACCATCGCGAACAGCAGCGCGGCCATGACCGAATACGCGCCGTACTCCACGCCACGACGGGTGCGCACGACGTAGGACGCCAGTACCGCGGCAGAGGCCGCCAATCCCAGCATCAGCACCATGATGAACACGCCGAAAACCATGGTGGGCACGCTGCGTTCGGCCTTCAGGGTCAGCGACAGCCAGCCCTGGTCGGGCGACAGGGTGGGTGTCACGGCGAAGAACGCATCGCCGCTGGACACCGTCACCTCCAGCGGTAGCGGTGTGCCGTCGGCCCCGAGGACCTGGATGGCCGGGAACGACTGGTAGGTGTCGAACGGGAAGTCGGTGCTGCTGCCGCCGAGGGCGAACTCCTGGATCACGGTGTGGAATCGGTCGCCCGCGGCGAACTTCACCACGCTGGAGCGCCGCGAGTTGGTCTCTACGGTGATGTCCTCGGTGAGCCCGTCGCTCACACCACCGACGGGATCGTCGTTGACATCGAGTTCCACCGTCATCGACTGGTCGTGAACGTCGACCCGGGTGATGTACATCGACATCAGCACGACATCGGGGCTGTCAGCGTCCTCGGTGCCGAAGGGCACCGAGGCTTGCTGCGTGTAGGAGCGGCTGGCCAGGAATCCACCGACACTCCCCGCCACCACGATCCCGATGACGACCAGGACCACCAGGATGCGGGCACCCCGGTCGAGGCGGCCGGCGGTCGACTTCATGGTCGGCACGCTACCGCCGGCGCGGCGATCCCGTGCCTTTCGGCGCCGAACAGCAGAACGGCGGCCCCGCGAACAGGGCCGCCGTTTCCGACTGACTCGTGATCAGATACCTGGCTCCGCTACAGGTGCGGAGCCTCCTTGATCTTGGAATCCGGGGTGCCCAGCGTCTGGCACCAGGTTTGCACGGCCAGACGCGTGCCGCTGATCTCGACCTGCTGCGGGTCGGATCCCTTCTCGTCCTTCAGCATCTTGGTGACGGCCTCGTTCTGAGTCTTCTCGTCGGCACCGGTGAAGTCCTTGCACGCGGTGTCACCACCGGTGACCGACGGTGAACAGCCGACCAACATCGCAGCCGCCGCACCAGCCGCCATAAACGCCGCCGCTGTACGCCTCATCGTGTCCTCCTTGTCATGGCGCCGAGTCACGCCCCATTCACTTCGTCGCCGCGCTTTGTACCCCGCACTGTCTCCGGCGAAACACCGTGAATACAGTCGGGGAATGACTTTCGACCCTGCGCTGTGGCAGCCGGTCGCCGGCTTCGAGCTGACCGATATCACCTATCACCGGCACGTCATCGACGGAAAACCGCAACCGACGGTACGGGTCGCCTTCGACCGTCCCGAGGTGCGGAACGCGTTCCGTCCGCACACCGTCGACGAGCTCTACCGGGTGCTTGATCATGCCCGGATGTCCCCCGATGTCGGGGTGATCCTGCTGACCGGTAACGGCCCGTCGCCCAAGGACGGCGGCTGGGCCTTCTGCTCGGGCGGTGACCAGCGCATCCGCGGCCGCAGCGGTTACCAATACGCCTCCGGGGAGACAGCGGAGACCGTCGATATCGCCCGCGCGGGCCGGTTGCACATCCTGGAGGTGCAGCGCCTCATCCGGTTCATGCCCAAGGTCGTCATCTGCCTGGTCAATGGCTGGGCCGCCGGCGGCGGGCACAGCCTCCACGTCACCTGTGATCTGACGCTGGCCAGCCGCGAGCACGCCCGTTTCAAGCAGACCGACGCCGATGTGGGCAGCTTCGACGGCGGGTTCGGCAGCGCCTACCTCGCACGCCAGACCGGGCAGAAGTTCGCCCGCGAGATCTTCTTCCTCGGCCGCGCCTACGACGCCGAAACGATGTATCAGATGGGCGCGGTGAACGAGGTCGTCGACCACGACGAGCTGGAGAGCACCGGCCTGCAGTGGGCGGCCGAGATCAACGGCAAGTCCCCCCAGGCGATCCGGATGTTGAAGTTCGGTTTCAACCTGATCGACGACGGGCTGGTCGGCCAGCAGGTATTCGCGGGTGAGGCAACCCGGTTGGCGTATATGACCGATGAGGCCGTGGAGGGCCGGGATGCCTTCCTGGAGAAACGTGATCCCGACTGGAGCGGCTTCCCGCGCTACTTCTGATGATTTCGGCGCGCTGACGCTCGGTGAGCGAGCGTTTGCGCGCCCAAATCGTCGGGGATGGAACCGCAAGCGGTGCGCCTGCGTCCAAAGTCGTGTGCTCGAGGATTATCTACGCGACCACGACGGTGTCATCACCCTCGCCCAAGCCGGGCGGTGCGGGATCAGCCCGCAAGCCGTGCGCAGGCGCATCGGTTCCGGGGTTTGGCGGCGGTGTTCACAGGGGGTGTACTTCGTCGACGACCGCCCGTTCACCGATGCTGCACGCATTCGTGCCGCGGTCTGGGGTTACGGCGATGACGCGGTCGCCAGTGGCTTGGCCGCCGCGTGGTGGTATGGATTCACCCAATACCCGCCGGCAATCGCGGAGGTCACCGTGCCGCGCAACAGCCATGGCCGCACCCACCCCGGCAGCCGCGTTCGTCGCCGTGACCTCGATCCAGCCGACGTCGCCGTGCACCGTGGCCTTCCACTGACGGCGCGCCCGCTCACGATCGTGGAGGCGGCCGTGCGCCGGGGCGGTGGCGCCCGCATCATGGACCGTGCCCTACAGGGCGACTCCGAGCTGCGTGATCTATGGCGTGCGCAGACCCGCAACAAGGGTCGATACGGTTCGCCGGCAGCGCGGCGCCTGCTCCTCGCCGCGGCGGACGGTTCTCGATCCGCCGCGGAACGATTGTTGATCAAGCTGCTGCGGCAGGCGGACATCACCGGCTGGCGGGCCAACGTCCCGGCAGGGCCGTACTTCATCGATGTCGCCTTTGCCGAACGGATGATCGCGGTCGAGGTCGACGGCTGGGCCTTTCACACCGACCCGGACGCGTTCACCAATGACCGGCGTCGGCAGAACTACCTGATCGTGCACGGCTGGCAGGTCCTGCGCTTCACCTGGCTCGACCTCTCGGAGTACCCCGACCGTGTCATCGCGACCATTCTGTCTGCGATTTCGGCGCGCTGACGCTCGGTGAGCGAGCGTTTGCGCGCCGAAATCTAGACTGTCGCGGTGAGCAAGAACCCCCTGCGCCGAATCTCGGACGCGGTGCTGTTGACCAGCATGCGTCCCCCACTGACCGAATACCTGGGCCGCGGCCCCGAGGTCGAACTACGCGGCAAGCGCATCCTGATCACGGGGGCGTCCTCCGGTATCGGTGAGGCGTCGGCGCTCAAGTTGGCCAAGCTGGGTGCCAGCGTGATCGTGGTTGCCCGGCGCGCCGAGCTGCTCGAGACCGTCACCGCGAAGATCCGGGACAACGGCGGCATCGCCGAGGCGATCACCGCCGACCTGTCGGATCTGGACGCCGTCGACGCGCTCGCCGCCAAGGCCCTCGAAAGCCACGGCGGTATCGACATCCTGATCAACAATGCCGGCCGGTCCATCCGCCGCCCGCTCATCGAGTCGCTGGACCGCTGGCACGATCTCGAGCGCACCATGACGCTCAACTACTACGCCCCGCTGCGGCTGATGCGCGCCCTGGTGCCCGGCATGATCGCCCGCGGCGACGGCCACGTCATCAACGTCTCGACCTGGGGTGTGATGAACGAGTCCTCCCCGCTGTTCGGGGCGTACCAGGCCTCCAAGGCGGCGCTGACGGCGATCAGCCGGGTGGCCGAGACCGAATGGTCGGGCAAGGGCGTGCACTCGACGACGCTGTACTACCCGCTGGTGAAGACACCGATGATCGAGCCGACCAAGGAGTTCGTCGCGATGCCCGGCCTGTCCGCCGAGGAGGCCGCCGACTGGATGGTCACCGCCGCGAAGACCCGACCGGTGCGCATCGCCCCACGCATGGCGGTCACTGCTAAGGCGATCGACAGCGTGGCGCCGGGTCTGCTGGGTGTCTTCATGAAGCGCGGCGTCACCGAGTCGTCTTAAGACACTCGTCGCCGATGCGGATCCTGGACTGGTTACAGCAGCGCGACCCCGAGTACGACGCACTGCGCCGAGCGGCCAGGGCCGCCATCGTGGTGCCGATCGCCGCGGCCGCCAGCTTCCTGGTGGCCGGCAACAGCCAGGCACCCATGTTCGCCATCTTCGGGTCGGTCGCGCTGCTGATCATCACCGACTTCCCGGGAAACCGGGAGGCGCGCGCGCTGGCCTACGCGGGTCTCGCGTTCAACGGTGCCGTGCTGATCACGGTGGGCACCCTGGTCGCGCCGTACCCATGGCTCAGTGTCGGGTTGATGTTCGTGCTCGGTGTCACCGTGATGTTCAGCGGGGTGCTCAGCGAGACCGTCGCCGCCGGGCAGCGCGCCACTCTGCTGACCTTCGTGTTACCGGCCTGCACCTCGCCCGGGCCCATCGGTGAACGCCTGACGGGCTGGTTGGTCGCGTTGGCCGTGTGCGTGCCCGCCGCATTGTTCCTGTTCCCGCCAAGGCATCACGACGACCTTCGTCGCCACGCGGCGGGAGTGTGCCGCGCGCTCGCCGACTGTCTGGAGGCGGCGGGCTCGACCAGAGATGTCACCCGCGCGATGAACGCGCTGTGGGCCAACTTCGTCAACGCCGACTTCCGGCCAGTCGCCCTGACGGCGGGCAGCCGGGCGCTGGTCCGCGTCGTCGACGACCTGGGGTGGCTGGCGGATCAGATCACCGATCACACCGGGCCGGCTCTGGGCGATATGCGGCCGGCCATCGTCGCGGTGCTCCGCGACTGCACGGCGGTGCTGCAGATCTCGGATCCCCGGCTGCGCGCGGCCCGGGGTGCCGACCTCAGCACCGCCCTCGACGAGCTGCGCAAGGTCGCGCAGGGCCGCTACCGCGAGGACATCGAGCAGATTCTGGCGATACCCGATGACGACACCGCCGTCGAGGTCGGGCGCAGCCTGCTGGGGCGCCGTACGTTCTCGGCGACGGTCGGGGTCACAGGGCGCATCATCCGCAATGCCGCGCTGGCCGACGCCCGGCCGGTCTGGGCGCGGGTGCTGGGCCGCGGGTTGCCCCGGACCGGTGCCGCGGACTGGGTGATGCCCGAGACCACCGCCGTCGCACAGATCACCAAGGGATTCCTGGCGGGTCGCGCACTCGTGGTGCGCAACAGCGTGCGCACCGGACTGGGTCTGGCCCTTGCCGTCGCGGTCACCCACGTGTTCCCGGTCGAACACGGATTCTGGGTGGTGCTGGGTGCGTTGTCGGTGTTGCGCAGCAGCGCGTTGACCACGGGTACCCGGGTGCTGCGCGCCGTGGCGGGCACGGCCTTGGGCTTCGCCATCGGGGTCGCCGTCATCGAACTGGTGGGCGTCGACCCGGTGGTCATGTGGATGTTGTTGCCGGTGGTGGCCTTCGGCTCGGCCTTCGTGCCCGAGATCGCGTCATTCGTCGCCGGCCAGGCCGCGTTCACGATGATGGTGCTGATCATCTTCAACCTGATCCAGCCGTCGGGGTGGGCCGTCGGACTGATCCGGGTCGAGGATGTCGTGGTCGGGGCGCTCGTGGGTGTCGCCGTATCGGTGCTGCTGTGGCCCCGCGGCGCGTCCACGCAGGTCAGCAGGGCGGTCAGTCGGGCCCATGCCGCCGGCGCGGAGTTGCTCAAAGCCGGTGTGCTGCGGGTCATCCGGGGCGCCTCCGAGACCGCCGACAATCGCGTCTTCACGCTGAGCCGTCGCGCTCTCGAGGCCAGCCGGATACTCGATGACACACTCCGACAGTATCTTTCGGAGAACGGCGGGCACGCCGACCGGCGCGCCCCCACGGTGCGCGCGGCCAATCGGGTGGTCCGCCTGCGTGCTGCCGCCGAGCTGATCGCCGATGTCATGCCACCTCCGCACGGGGTCTATCCGCGAGCGCGGGAACTACTTGAAGAACACGCCGAAGCGGTATGCCGGCAAGGCCTCTCGGGGCCGCCGATCAGTGATGATTTCGTGTTGGCACTGCGCGCCGAGAACACCCACGACGAGCTCGCGGTATCGGCGGCACTGCCGCTGCTGACCGTCGCGGCCCACTTAGGTGAGTTGGAACTGCTGTACCCGCGCGGCTGATTTCAGGGTCGGGTGATGGTGCGCGGCGCCAGCCCGAGCGTGCGCACGTGCTCGGCGATCTCACTCAGGCTCGTCGTCCACACGTCGGTGTGTTCCACGACGTAACGCATCAGGTCACCGAGTTCGGCTGCGCGCGATGCCCGTCCGGTCAGGAATGGATGATTGGTCAGCACCCAGCACGCCCCGGCGGTGCGCAGCGCATCGAACTCCAGTTGCCACAGCTCGCGGGCCTTACGTGGACTCTCGATGGTTCCGCTGTAGATATCCGGCAGATAGCAGTACTGCTCCCAATCGTCGAGCGCCCACTGGATCGGGATCTCGACCAGCGAGCGCGATCCCACCGCAAGCTCATACGGATGATCGGAATCCATCAGCGACGAGTCGTACAGGAATCCACGCTCGGCGAGCAGTTCCGGTGTCCGCCAGGACAGATCCCACATCGGCGCGCGGTACCCACTCGGGCGTACCCCGGCAACCTCGGCCAGGGCCTCCAACCCGCGGTCGAGCGCCTCGATCTCCTCCTCCAGCGTCAGCGCCGTCGGCTGCTCGTGCAGATACCCGTGGTGGGCGATCTCATGCCCCGCGGCGACGATCGACCGCACCGCCTCCGGATAGCGATGCGCGGTATGCCCCGGCACGAAGAACGTCGATCGGATCTGATGCCGGTCCAGCAGGTCGAGAATGCGCGGGATACCCACCAGCGGACCGTAGGCCTGATGGCTCATCACGCTCATCCGGGCTGCCACCGACTCATTGCCCCACAGCACCGCCGACTCGGCATCCACATCGAAGGTGAAGGCCGCGGCCGCGACCTTGCCTTCAGGCCAGCGTAATTCAGACATTTTCGGCCATCAGGGTGATCAACTCGTAGCCGATATTGGCCGCGGCCACCGCTGTCACGTCGGCGCTGTCATAGGCCGGTGCCACCTCGACGACATCCGCGCCGACGATGTGCAGACCGCGCATCGCCCGCAGGATGGCCACCAGCTCCCGGCTGGTCATACCGCCGATCTCCGGAGTACCTGTCCCCGGCGCGAACGCCGGGTCGAGCACATCGATATCGATCGAGACGTAGACCGGGTGCTCGCCCACCCGCTCCCGGATTCGTTCGATGACACCGTCTATTCCGATGCGGTCGATATCGCGGCAGTGCACGATGGTGAATCCCAACGACTCGTCATCGAGCAGATCCGCTCTGTCATAAAGCGATCCGCGGATCCCGACGTGCGCGGAGTGTCCCTTGACCAGCAACCCCTGCTCGGCAGCGCGGCGAAACGGCGTGCCATGCGTACACGGTGCGCCGAAGTAGGTGTCCCAGGTGTCCAGGTGGGCGTCGAAGTGCACCAGGGCGACCGGCCCGTGCACGCGGCTGACCGCCTGCAGCGCGGGCAGCGCGATGGTGTGATCACCACCGAAGGTCAGCACCCGCTGCTGCGGGTTGGTCAACAGCGCAGCGATACCCTCGCGCACCTCGTCGACCGCGGCATCGATATCGAACGGGTTCGCCGCGATATCCCCGGCATCGACGACCTGCGCCTGCGCGAACGGACTTATGTCCTGAGCCGGGTTGTAGGGCTTGAGCAACCTGGAGGCCTCGCGGATGGCGGCCGGACCGAACCGGGCCCCCGGCCGGTAGGTCACCCCACTGTCGAACGGCACCCCGACGACGGCGATATCGTGGCGCGGCACCTCGTGACGCTGCGGCAGGCGGGCGAAGGTCGCCAGCCCGGCATAGCGCGGCACCTGCTGCGCGTTCACCTGTCCGATATTTCCCGACGCCGACCGCACGTATCTGTCCTGGCCGTCCACCGGCTCCCTTTCCGTCATGCTCTGCTCCTGGTCGATCCGCCGTTGCACGAGACGACCTGCCCGACGATTGCCGCCACCTGGAAATCGGCGAGCAGCTCGACCGCCGCCGAGATCTCATCGGGTCTACCGATGCGACCCAACGGAATTCCCGCCGCATACCGTTCGTGCATGTCCGCCAGGTCGATTCCGGCGGCATCGGCGTCGACCTGAAGTTGCGGAGTATCGGTGACGCCCGGCGCGACCGCGTTGACGATGATCCCCTCCGGCGCCAGTTCGCGGCCGAGACCCTTGACCAAGGCGATCAGCCCGGATTTGGCGGCCGCGTAGGCGGTCGCCTCCGGCCATCCGGTGACACCCCACTCGCTGGCGATCACCACGATGCGCCCTTCGGCCCTGGCCCGCATGTGTGGCAGCACGGCCTGTATCAGGTGGTAGGTGCCACCGAGGTTGGTGTCGACGATGCGCCACCAATCCTGCTCATCGTGCTCGAGGAGCGGGGCCATCGTCATGTACGCGTGGTTGGCCACCAGTACATCGAGTCGGCCGGTGCGCTCGGCCACAGTGTCGGCGATGCGCAGGCATTCCTGCGGATCGGACACGTCACCGGCAACGGCGAATCCGCCGGTCTCCTCGGCCAGCGCGTCCAGTTCCGCACTGGGACGAATATCGTTGACGGCAACCGTCATTCCCCGGCCGGCGAGCCGACGCGCGTGCGCCGCACCCATCCCCTGCGCCGCGCCCGTGATCAGCGCGACCCTGCTCATATCACCGCTCCCGAGTTGACGTTGACCACATCGCCGACACTGAACGTCGCGTCGCAGACCAGATATTCGACACAGCGGGCCACCTCGTCCGGGGTGGCCAGCCTGCGCAGCGGCAGAGTATCCAGGTATTCCTGTGCCCGCCATGGGGAATGGGCATCCAGCAGCGGAGTATCGGTGGGTCCGGGTGCGACAGCGTTGACTCGTACCCCGGATCCGGCGACCTCAGCGGCCAGGCTGCGCACCAGACCGATGATCGCCCCCTTGGCCGCGACGTAATGGCTCTCCTGGTCGCCACCACCGACGGCGAGTTCACTGGCCACCGCGACCACCGCGCCCGATCCGGCCGCCAGCATGTCGGGCAGGCACGCACGCGCCGCGTTGAACAATCCGCCGAGGTGCACCCGCAGCATCCGCCGCCAGGACGCCGCATCGATCTGGTCGATCAGCGCCATCTCGTAGTAGCCGGCCGAGGTCACCAGCGCGGCGACCGGGCCCAGGGTCGAGCGGATCTCGGCGACGGCCGCCGCCACCGCCACGTGATCGGAAACATCGACCGCCACAGCATGATCAGCCTCCGCGTCGGCCGACAGGTCCAGTGCGCCGATCCGGTACCCACGCCGGCGCAGCGCCTCGGCGGCGGCCGCGCCGATACCGCTTGCGGCACCGGTGACGACGGCGACCGGGCCCGGGTCACTCATGGGCGTCTGCGAACTCGTCACGGGATTCCACCTCGTCGATCACCGAGGCTTCGACGATACGCGAACGCACGGTCGCCAGGATCGCCGTGCCGAGCACCAGCAGCACCGCGATGCCGATCCACACCGACCAGTCCAGGTAGCGCTGCTCGAAAGCCACTCGCGGCCAGGCGATGTTGACGAACTGCAATACCGCCCACACCACGGCCACCACAGCGACGGGCAGGGTGGCCCGGCCCAGCGAGAAGTTGGCGGGTGTCCACGCCCGACGCACCAGCACGACCAGGAATCCGATGAGCGGGAAGAGGAATGCCAGATAGAAGCCACCGGCGGTGAAGTTGACCATCAGCGAGTAGATATCCCCGGCGACGATGCTGAGCCCGAACAGGGCGGCACCCACCACGGTGGTGACCCCGATCGCCACGACCGGGATCCGGGCCGGACCGCGCAGCTGGGACAGCACCGCCGAGGCCGGCAGCGCCCGGTCGCGCGCATAAGCCCAGATGACCCGCGAAGCCGAGGTCTGCAGTGCCAGGAAGCTGGCAAGGAAGCCGATGACGAACATCACCTCCACCGGCCGCGCGATGCCGTGACCCAGTGCGACGGTGAGGGTTTCGTACACCGGATCACCGACCGCGCCCTCGGCGACGGCGTCCAGGTCGGGGATGGCCAGGATGATGGCGAGGCTGGAATAGCCGACGACCAGGGCGATGAACGCCAGCGAGAACAGCACGGCCTTGGGCAGGTAACGGCGCGGTTCGTGCACTTCCTCGGCGATCGACCCGGCGCTCTCGAAACCGACGAAGGACCATCCGATGAAGGCCACCGCCAGCAGGAACGGTCCGCTGAGCCAGGTCCAGATGTCCACCTCGGGGCCGCCGCCGGAGAACAGCACCGACAGCGAGTTCTGCCGATGGAACAGCAGCAGCCAGGTACCCAGCACCACCGAGCCGATGACCTCGGCGATGATGCTGCCGATCATGAAGATCTTCAGCGCCTGCCGGCCGGCCAGGTTGACCGCGGTGCCGGCAAGCAGGATGGCCAGGGCGATGAGCGCCAGCGTCGTCCCCGAGGGCTCCTCGACACCGAAGATGTTGGCGGTGAAGCCGGCCGCGCCCAGAGCGACCGTGGCCATCGCGATGACCAGCGTCCACATATAGGCCCAGCCCGCGAACCAGCCATAGGTGGTCCCCAGCAGCCGTCGCGACCACTGGTAGATGGACCCCTCCAACGGCCAGCGCGACACCAGCATCGCGAACACCAGCGCGACCAGGAACTGGCCGGCGAACACCAGCCCGAAGCCCCACCAGAAGCTCGGACCGGCTGCCGACAAGGCCAACCCGAAGATTCCGTACAACGCGACGATCGGCGAGATGAAGGCGAAGGCGAACGCGAACGCCGACCAAAGGGAGAACTCGCGGCGCAGTACCTGTGGCTCGGTCATCAACGAACTATCACGCGCCCGGCCGCACCGCCGCCATCGTTGACGGCGAAGACGCTGCGAACCCACCACCGGCCCGGCCGCCCATTGGATGATCGCACAACCGAACCCGGTCAGCAGATGACAACGACGTTACGATCGACCGATGGCAGAGTCCGACAGCGACGACGGCGCGCGTGCGCCGACGTTCGCCGACCTGCTCGAACGCTCCGGGCTCGGACTGCACCGCATCGACACCGGGCCGGCCGCCACGGACCGCCAGATCACCTGGTCACACACCACGGAACTGCGCGACCCGTCGCGGTATCTGCGCGGCGGTGAACTGGTCTGCACCGTCGGCATCAGCCTGCAGGCCCCCGCCGACAGCGCAGCCTTCGTCGCCTCGGTGCACACCGCGGGGGCCGCCGGCATCTGTTTCGGGATCGGTGATGTGCACGACGCCGCGCCGCAGGCTCTGGTCGACGCGTGCCGCGACCACCGGTTACCGCTGCTGATCGCGCCGCCGGAGGTGCCGTTCGCCACGGTCAGCCGCTATATCGCCGACTTCCGGTTCGGCGGCGCGGTCGCCACCGCACGGGCCACCAACGCGCTTGTGCCCGAGCTGCTTTCCTCCCAGCGACGACGCGAGTCGAGTCGGGAGCTGCTGGACCGGGCCGGGCACGTGCTGGGCTGCTATTTCCTACTGGAGCCCCCGGGTGCCCCGATCGACGCCGGCGCGGTGGCCGCGGCGGTCGACGGGATGGGCACGCTGGTGTGGGTCGGGCGCGGCGAACCGCCCGAGGCCGCGGTCCTGGAGGTGATCGCCCGGTTCCTGGCCGCCTCCCAGGGTGAGCGCGATATCGAGGCCGCACTCTCCCGTGAACGCATCGGTCAGCTGCTATCGCTCGTCGAACGGCGGATGTTGCTGCCCGACGCACTTCACCAATTGTTGGACTGGCCGGGCCTGGCGGCCTCGGACATCGACTGCTCGGCGTGGCCAGCCGGGGCGGGCGCGCTGTTGTCGATGGCCTTTCCCGACGCTCTGGTCGCCGACGCCCCGGAGGTATGCCTGGTGCTCAGCACCGGGGCCGACAAGCCGATCGAGACGGCCACCGATCTGGCCATGCCCTCCGGGCATGCGACGGCAGCACCGCTGAGTGAGCTGGGCACGTCCATCAGCCAGGCCCGAGTCGCGCTGGATCTGGCCAGGCAGCGCGGCGGCAGCATCGGGCCGGACCAGCTGAGCACCTTCACCAGCCTGCTGGAAGGACTGCCGCCCAGTCGGCTCACACCGTTCAAGACCCAGTTGATCGATCCGCTGCTGGCACTCGATCGCGATCGGGGCACTCAACACATCCGCACCCTGCGGGTCTTCCTTGCCGCGAACGGTTCGCTGATCGACACCGCCCGCGAGCTGTTCCTGCACACCAACACCGTGCGCCACCGACTGTCCCGGATCCGGCAGATCACCGGACGAAACCCCCTGGACTTCGAGGACCAGGCCGCCTTCACCATCGGCCTGCGGGCCGCCGACCGGGGCGCCTGAGGACGTCCGTCGCTGCCGCCGGAACGCGGGATCGCGTGATAGACACTTCGGTATGGAGATCCTGGCCAGCCGGATGCTGATGCGGCCGGCCGACTATCGGCGATCGGTGGAGTTCTACCGCGATCGCATCGGCCTGGCCGTCGCACGCGAGTACGCCGGCGGCACCGTCTTCTACGCGGGCCAGTCGTTGATCGAACTCGCCGGCCACGGCGGCCCGTCCGCCGCCGGGAGCATGTGGTTGCAGGTGCGCGACGTCTACGCCACCCAGGACGAGTTGGTCGGCCGCGGTGTCGAGATCGCCCGGGCCGCGGTCAGGGAGCCGTGGGGTTTGCACGAGATGCACGTCTGCGATCCCGACGGGGTGACGCTGATCTTCGTCCAGATCCCCGATGACCATCCGTTGCGTCGGGACACCCGGAGCTGACGGTGGCCAAATCGGTGTTGGGACGCGGCACGGCACGGACCCGGGTGCTGGAGGCTGCGCTGACGTTGTTCGGTGAACATGGCGTCAGCGGCACCACCCTGCAGATGATCGCCGACAGCATCGGGGTCGGTAAGGCCTCGGTGTACTACCAGTTCCATTCCAAGGAAGAGATCGTCGCCGCGGCCGCGCAGCCGATGTTCGACGATATGGCCCGGGTGGTGACCATCGCCGAGGCAGTCGCCGACCCGCGCACCCGCCGCGAGATCGCCATCAGCGGTTTCATCGAGTTCAGCGTGCGCAACCGTCGGCTGGCCGCGGTGTTGGCGGGTGATCCGGTATTGGAGAGCATGATCGAGGCCCGCGAAGACCTCAGTGACCTGGTGGAGCGTTTCACCAATCTGTTGTTGGGTGGTGGGCACGGCCCGGCAGGCCGGGTGGTCATCTCGATGGTCACCAACGGTGTGTACGCCGCGGTCACCGACAAGGCGCTCGAGGATGTCAGTGACGAGGATCTGCACCGCACGCTGCTGGCCGCCACCCAGCAGTTGCTGCGCGACACTGCGTATTTCGACTGACGCCCGCGCTCACCAGATCCAGACGCCGGGATCGGACGGCGGATAGCCGGCGCACACCTCGGTCCCGTGCGCGACGACGCCCTTGTTGTTGAAGAACAGCTTGGCCCAGTTCGGCCAGTTCCAGGCCAGCTGCTCGTAGAAGGCGTTGGTGGCGGTGTCCTCGGAGTACTGCCGGCGCCCGGCATAGTCCATCGAGAAGAACCAGGTGATCCGATCCCGGGCGGCCCGTTGCACGTCCGGTGACTTGTTGTTGTAGTCGATCATGTAGCGCTCGTAGTACACCGGATCGGTATCGCGTACCGCGGCCATGTACTGATCCACCGTGCACGTGGTCTTGAGCATATTGCTCGGGATCGGATACTCGTCAGTGGCATCCGCGGCTGCCACCCCTGGAGCCAGCGGCACCACGGCGGCCGCGACGAGCCCGGCCACCGCAATCCTGTTGCAGGACATGCTGCTCAATCCCCCTTCTGGCCGGCGCGGGCCAACAGGTGTGTCAGCTCGGGGCAGTAGGCCGGGATACCGGCACCGACGAACTGCCACGCCTGTTCGGTACTGGACCCGGTCTGTAGTTGGCCGTGCACGAACTTCGCCGAGGCGAACACGTCGGCATCCACCCCACGGTGCAAGCGCTTGCACATGATCTTGGCGATCCAGGCGTTGAAATCCTTCTGCCCGTAGATGCCGAAGCTGTGCAACTGATCGGCGAAGGCCTCGTCGCGATCGGCCTGGGCGACCGGGGCGACCGCCAACGCCGCCACCACGGCACCGGCGGCCAGCATCGAAGCGATGCGCGAATTCCTCATCACACCAACACATCCTGGGGTCGTCGTTGAATGGGCGGCCAGGCCTGCGGCTTGGGACGCTGGCGCACCTGCTGCGGCCACCAGAACCACCTGCCCATCAAGGCCGCGATCGAGGGTGTCATGAACGACCGGATCACCAACGTGTCGAACAGTAGGCCGAGACCGATCGTGGTACCCACCTGGCCCATGATCGTCAGATCGCTGACCGCCATCACCATCATGGTGAACGCGAACACCATTCCGGCTGCGGTGACGGTCGAGCCGGAACCACCCATGGCCCGGATCATGCCGGTGTGCAACCCGGCATGGATCTCCTCCTTGAGCCGCGACACCACCAGCAGGTTGTAGTCCGCGCCGACGGCAAGCAGGATGATCACCGCCATCGGCAACACCATCCAGTGCAACTCGATACCGAGCAGGTGTTGCCACAGCAGCACCGACACACCGAAGGATGCACCGAGAGACAACACCACCGTCCCCACGATGACCGCGGCGGCCACGATGGCCCTGGTGAGCAACAACATGATCAGGAAGATCAGGCAGATGGCCGCGATACCGGCGATCAGCAGGTCATAGCGGGTGCCGTCGGCCATATCCTTGAACGTGGACGCGGTGCCGCCAAGGTAGATCGTCGATCCTTCCAGCGGGGTGCCCTTGATCGCATTCTTGGCCGCGGTCTTGATCGGTTCGATCTTCTCGATCCCCTCGGCCGACATCGGGTCACCCTCGTGGTTGATCATGAACCGCACCGCGTGGCCGTCCGGGGACAGGAACTGCTCCAAACCTTTTGCGAAGTCCGGATTGTCGAACGCCTCGGCGGGCAGATAGAACGAATCGTCGTTCATCGCATCGTTGAAGGCCTTGCCCATCTCGGTCGAGGTCTCGCTCATGATGCGCTGCTGCTCCTGCATCCCCGCCTGGGTCTGCTGCATGGTCAGCATCATTTCCTTCATGTTGACCATGGTCTGTTTCATCTCGGGCATGATCGCGATCATCTGCGGCATCAGTTCGTTGAGCCGATGCATCTGCGGCATCATGTCGTTCATGTTGGTGGTCATCACGTCGATACCGTCGAGCACGTCGAAGACCGACCGGATGGACCAGCACATCGGAATGTTGAAACAGTGCGGTTCCCAATAGAAATAGTTACGCATCGGCCGGAAGAAATCGTCGAAATTGGCGATGCTGTCCCGCATCTCCTCCAGATCACCGACCATGACGTCCATCGAGGACACCATCTTCGACGTGGTGTCGGCCATCTGCTCGGTGATGGCCTGCATCTTGTCCATGCTCGCGATGGTCCGGTCCATATCGGCCACCTGATTGGACATATCGGCGGTGCGGTCTTGGTTGTACTTCTCGTTCAACCGTTGCAGCGTGCTGTTCTGACTGATCATGTACGGGATCGAGGTGTTCTCGATCGGCGTGCCGTCGGGCCGGGTGATGGTCTGCACGCGCCCGATCCCGTCGACCTGGAAGATGGCCTTCGCGATCTTCTCGATCACCAGGAAGTCGGCGGGATTGCGTAGATCCCGGTCACTTTCGATCATCAGGATCTCCGGGTTCAACCGCGCCGGCGAGAAGTGCCGTTCGGCGGCGGCATAGCCCTCGTTGGAGCTGATGTCGTCCGGCAGATAGAGGCGGTCGTTGTAGCTCGTCTTGTAGCCGGGCAGTGCCAGCAGACCGATCAGCGAGACCGCGATGGTGGTGATCAGGATGGGTCCGGGCCAGCGGACCACCGCGGCACCGACCTTGCGCCAGCCACGTACGCGGGTGGCACGCTTGGGATCCAGGAACCGTCCGCCGACGGTGATCATCGCCGGACCGAAGGTCATGGCCGTGATGATCAGCACCAGCATGCCCACGGCCAGCGGCACGCCGAGGGTCTGGAAATACGGCAGCCGGGTGAAGCTCAGGCAGAACGTGGCACCGGCGATGGTCAGCCCGGACCCGACGATCACATGGGCGGTGCCACCGAACATCGTGTAGTACGCCTGCTCGCGATCCTCGCCGGCGCTTCGAGCCTCCTGATACCGGCCGATGAGGAAGATCGCATAGTCGACCGAGATCGCGATGGCCAAGGTCACCAACAGGCCGGTGGCAAATGTCGAGAGTCCGATGATCTCGTAGTACCCGAGCGCGGCGACGGCACCGCGCACCGTCAGCAGGCTGACGGCCACCATCACGATCATCAGCACCATCGTCATGACGGAGCGGAAGATGATGAGCAGCATGACGATGATGACCAGGAAGGTCAGCGCCTCGATCAAGCGCATGCTGCCGTGGCTCGCCTCGGTCTGTTCGGCCGTCATGGCCGCCGACCCGGTCACGAACACCTGCACACCATCGGGCGGCGGCATGCTCTCGACGATGTTCTTGACGGCCTCGATGGACTCCAGTGACTTTGCCTCGCCCTGGTTTCCGGCCAGGTTCGCCGAGACGTAGACGGCCTTACCGTCACCGCTCTGCACACCGGTCGCGGTCAGTGGATCGCTCCACAGATCCTGAACGTGTTCGACGTGGGCCTTGTCGGCCTCCAGCTTCGCGATCAACTCCGAGTAGTACCGGCGGGTGTCCGCACCGAGGGGCTCCTGGCCCTCCAGCACGATCATCACCGAGCTGTTGGACTCATATTCCTGGAAGACCTTGCCGATGTGTTCGGTCGCGATGACCGCGGGGGCTTCCTTGGGGCTCATCGACACCGACCGCATCTCGCCGACGGCCTCCAGCTGCGGCACCGCGACATTCAACAACACCGCGATGGTGATCCAGCCGAGGATGAACGGCACCGCCAGCTTGCGGAAAACCCGGGCGACGCGGCCGAAATGTGCTGTCTGATGCGGGGATTGCACCGCGATCGGCCCGGTGGGCGCGTCAGCGCCGTACTGAACGGGCGGCTCGCCGCCGTGCTGAACGGGCGGCTCACTCATGCGGACTTCACGATGCAGAAGGTCTGGACATTGGTGCCGGAAACAGCGCGCTCGTCCTTGAGCTCACCGTCGACGAGCACGCGGCAGCCCAGGAAGCTCGTCTTGCCCTGCGCCACGATGTTCGCCGCCGCGGAGGGCTCGGTGGTTTGCAGGACGACCGACCAGGGCAGGATCGCGCCATCCACCCGTTGCGGCTCACCGGCGAGGTCGACATAGTTCACGTCCACGGCTGCACCTTCCGGGCCGAAGATCTCATAGGTCACCACTTTCGGGTCGAACGGCTCGGGGTCGTTGGCGAAGTTCACCGGCGTCACCAGCGGGGGGTCGGAGGCGAACACTCCGCGTATCCGGTCCACCGAAAAGCCGCCGATTCCGACGACCACGACGATGACCAGCGGTAGCCACACCCGTTTGAGCAGCTGCATTCTCCCGACGTCCTTCCGCAGTGCCGACAACACATGGCCGATGGCATTCCTTGGCCATCGGACTCACACAAGTTATACAGTTGGCCAACTTGAAGCAAGCCGTACGGCTAATTGAGGCACAATCAGTGCTTGAATATGGGAAAGTCGATCGGCACACCGTGAATGGGGGCCAGATGCTCGGCGGACGCACCACCGCGCGCGAGCGCGTCATCGCTGCTGCCGTCGAACTGTTCGCCGAGCACGGCGTTCAGGGCACCTCGCTGCGCATGATCGCCGATCGGCTCTGCGTCGCCAAAGGTGCGGTGTACTACCAGTTCCGGTCGAAGGACGACATCGTCTTGGCCCTGCTGACACCGCTGTTCGATGCCATCGCCGGGGTCGTCGAAGACGCTGAGGCGCAACCGTCACCGCAGCGCCGTCGCGATACCGCGATCCGCGGCTTGGTCGACGTGGCCGTCGACCACCGGCGCGCCACCTGCCTGTTCCGAGGTG
Source organism: Mycolicibacterium neoaurum (assembly GCF_036946495.1). Lineage (NCBI taxonomy): Bacteria > Bacillati > Actinomycetota > Actinomycetes > Mycobacteriales > Mycobacteriaceae > Mycobacterium > Mycolicibacterium neoaurum. The sequence goes on along the minus strand of NZ_JAQIIX010000002.1, from coordinate 2,718,927 downwards.
ACCCGGCCGTCGAGGAACTGGTCAGCCGACACGACAAGCTGACGGCACTCGCGGAGCGACTACGGTCACTGCTGTCGGGTACCGAACCCACCGACGCGCAACGAGTGGCGCTGTCAGTAGCCTGCGCCGGCCTCTACTTCTGTACGACCGACCCGGGGTTGCGGGACATCTCGGCACAAGACCTACACGAGATCCTGCTCCGGGGATTCCTGTCGTGCGTCAGCGAGCCGGAGCCGGCGCCAACGGCCAGCCCACCGAGGCCAACCGCGACGCAACCTGGTGCAGCTCTTCGGGATTCGGTTCCTTGTCGGTGACCAGCTGGATGGCTCCGCTGATCTCGGCCTCGGTCACCGGGCTGATCCCGTCGCTGGAGCGCAACACCGACTTCGCGGCCGCCACGACCTCGTCTTCGGTGAGTGAGCGCTTCAGCAGCGCCAGCAGCGCGAAGTAGTCGGTCGGCGGCACGCCCTCCGGATAACCCTGGTGCAGCCAGTTCAGCACATTCTCCAGGACGTTCTTGTTTTCCGTCATCGCAGTCTCACTTCTTGGGCAGGAACGGGAACAGGTCGATTCCGGTGTGATGGATGATCGTGGCCCTGGTGATCCACAGCACCGCGGTGAGGATCACCCATCCGACGAAGACGAACAGCCCGATACCGAGGAACTTGAACGCCGGGTTGGGCGCCGCACCTGTCGCATCGCCGCCGGCGGCACCGTCGGCACCGCGCGAGTAGGCCACCAGGCCGAGCGCAAAGACCGCAGGCAGACCCGCACCGAGCACCAGTCCGACACCGAGCACTTTGAGGATGCTCTCCAGGTAAGACATGTGAATTCCTTTGAGTCAGGGAGCTATTGGCTCGGTTCAGACCGATGCGGTGGGCTTGGGGACGGCGGCGTCGCGCAGATCGGCAGGGATCACCGAGTTGGTCGAGTCGTCCCAGTCGGCGTTGACGTTGCTGTGGTCGACCTTCTGCTGCTGCGCGCGCCACCACATGTAGCCCGAGAGCGCGACCAGGATCGCGAAGATGAGACCGTCGCCCACCAGTGCCGAACCGGTCAAGGTCTTGACCCCGTGGGACAACCAATAGGACAGCGCGCCGACCACACCGGCGGCGGGCAGCGTGATCAGCCAGGCCACCGCCATCCGGCCGGCCACCGCCCATCGCACCTCCGCACCGGGCTTACCCACACCGCTGCCGAGGATCGAGCCGGTGGCGACGTGGGTGGTCGACAGCGCCATACCCGCCGCACTCGAGCTCAAGATGATGGCGGCCGAGGAAGCCTCGGCGGCAAAACCCTGCGGGGACTCGATCTCGACGAGGCCCTTGCCCAGCGTCCGGATGACCCGCCAGCCGCCCAGGTAGGTACCGAGGCCGATCGCCACCGCACAGCTGAAGATGATCCAGAACGGCAGTCCCTGCTCCTTCACGTCGCCGGTCAGGTGCCCGGTGGTGATGAGCGCCAACGCGATGACGCCCATCGTCTTCTGCGCGTCGTTGGTGCCGTGCGACAGGGCGACCAGCGAGGCCGTTGCGATCTGTCCCCAGCGGAAACCTTCCTTGCGCCGCTTCTCGGCGACGTTGCGGGTCAGTCGGTACACCAGCCAGGTGCCGCAGCCGGCGACCAGGCAGGCGATCGCGGGGGCGGCGACGGCCGGGATGAGCACCTTCTGGGTGACGCCGGACCAGTTGACCCCGGCCAGCCCCAGCGCGGCCAGGCCGGCACCGATCAGCCCGCCGAAGAGCGCATGCGACGAGCTGGAGGGGATGCCGAACAGCCACGTGAGCAGGTTCCACAGGATGCCGCCGATCAGGCCGGCGAAGATGATGGTCAAACCGGTCGAGGCATCGATACCGGGGAGCAGTTGACCGGACTTGCTGTCCTGGACCTTGAGCACCGACGTGGTGACGGTGACTGCCACCTCGACCGAAAGGAACGCGCCGATCAGGTTCAGCACACCGGCCAGCAGGACGGCGGTCTTGGGCTTGAGCGCGCCGGTGGCGATCGAGGTGGCCATGGCATTACCGGTGTCGTGAAAGCCGTTGGTGAAGTCGAATGCCAGTGCCGTGGCAATCAGTAGCACCAGGATGATCAGCTCTGCGCTCATGCCCCTAATCCTGAGACATCCCTCAGTGTTTCGCGTAATTACGGCCAACTTGCCCGTCACCGCTGAGCTGGGGTTTCAGCTGTTTTCGTGACCCTGTTCACCAAACGTTCATCTGGGCGCCGCGTCCCGTTCCGACTGGCGGGCCGACGCAGCGGATTCCGCTGGTATCTGGCAGGCTTCGGATGCGTGAACGGTTTCCTGGCGCGCATCGCCGCCTGGCTGACCGCCGGCTACCCCGAAGGGGTACCGGGGCCCGACCGTGTCCCGTTGATGGCGCTGCTGACCCGCAGGCTGACCAACGAGGAGGCCGAGGCCGTCGCGCAGGATCTGATGAACCGCGCCCACCTCGACGGTGGGCCCGTCGATCACATCGATCTCAAGGTGCTGATCACCGGAATCACCGACGAACTGCCCCGCGCCGAGGACATCGAACGGGTGCGACGCCGGCTGGCCATGCAGGGCTGGCCGCTCGACGATCCGCGCCCACCCGAACCCGAGGACCCGCCATCACCGTCCTGACCGCACTTCCCGTCGGTACCGGTGCCGCGGCGACGGCAATCCTGCCGGAGCTGGAGACTGCCCTGCACGGGGCCGGGGCGCGACTGCCGGTCCCCGCCGACGACCCCCGGCAGCAAGAGCTGCTGATATCCGCGTTGCGCGTGGGAGAGCCCATCGCCGAGGAGATTTCGGTCGTGGTGTCGACCTCGGGTACCACGGGCACACCCAAGGGCGCCCAGCTCTCGGCCACCGCGCTGATCGCCGGGGCGAACGCCACCCATGACCGGCTCGGCGGCCCTGGCAACTGGTTGCTCGCGTTACCCGCCTATCACGTGGCCGGACTGCAGGTGCTGATCCGCAGCATCGTCGCGGGCAGCAGCGTGGTGGCCCTACCCGCGAGCTTCACCCCGCCCGATCTGGTCACCGCGGCGGCACGGATGGGTCCCGGGCGGCGCTACACCTCACTGGTGTCCAACCAGCTGGACAAGGCGCTGGCCGATCCGGCGGCCACCGCGGCGCTGGCCGAATTCGACGCCGTGCTGATCGGCGGGGGCCCGATGCCTGCCGGGATGCGCGAGCGGGCCACCGCCGCCGGCATACCGATCGTGCGCACCTACGGCATGAGCGAGACCGCCGGCGGCTGCGTCTACGACGGGCTGCCCCTGGACGGCGTGCGGATCCGGCTCGACGACGGTCGGGTCGTGCTCGGCGGGCCGGTGGTGGCCTCGGGATACCGCAATCCCGTCACACCCGACCCGTTCGCCGAGCCCGGCTGGTTTCGCACCGACGATATCGGCGTCCTCGACGGCACCGGGACGCTGAGAATCCTGGGCCGCATCGACGATGCGGTGAGCACCGGCGGCCTCACCGTGCTGCCACAGCTCGTCGAAGATGCGCTGGCCACCCATCCCGCCGTCGCCGAGTGCGCGGTCTTCGGGGTGCCCGACGACCGGCTCGGCCAACGCGTCGTCGCCGCGATCGTGCCCGTCCCCGGCCGGCGCGCACCGGATATCGACGCGGTGCGCACCCACGTCGGGCTGACGCTGGCCCCGACGGCCGCGCCCCGTGAGCTGCACATCGTCGACGCCCTCCCCCGCCGCGGGATCGGCAAGCTCGATCGGCGGGCCCTGATCGAACGATTCAGCGGGCATGATGGAACGGGTGAGCGCAACTGAGGTGACCACCGTAGAACAACTCCGAGCGATCGTCGGGCACCCGCACCAGGCGGTGGCCGACAAGGTGGCCGGTGCGCTGGCCGATGTGCACCGGGTGTGGTTGCAGAACTCACCGCTGTGCTTCGTGGCGACCACCGATGCCCAGGGCCGCGTCGATGTCTCCCCCAAGGGTGATCCACCCGGGTTCGTGCACATCATCGACGACTCGACGATCGCCATTCCCGAGCGCCCCGGCAACAAGCGCGTCGACGGTTATCTCAACGTCCTGCAGAACCCGCATGTGGGCACGCTGTTCGTCATCCCCGGCCGTGGCGACACCGTCCGGGTCAACGGCACCGCGCGGATCGTCTCGGACGCCGACTATTTCGATGCACTCGCGGTGCAGGGCAAACGACCGATTTTGGCCCTGGAGATCGCGGTCGAGGAGGTGTTCTTCCATTGCGCCAAGGCGTTTCTGCGCTCGGATGCATGGAAGCCCGAGACCTGGGACCCGGAGTCGGTGCCCAGCACCGCGCAGCTGGCCAAGTCCTTCAAGGCCGAACAGACGCTTGCCGAACTGGAGGCCTATTACAGCGAGGAGAACTTCCGCAAGCAGCTCTACTGATCGGGCGTACGCACCAGGATCGCCCTGGTGTAGAGCAGGTGAAAACCGCTGCGCTGCACGTTCTGCTGAGATCGCGAGCCCGGCGAAGTGGTGACCACCGCGATATCGGCACCCGCGGCGGCCGCGTCGCGCAGCCTGGCCGCCAGCAGTGCGCTCTGGATTCCGCGGCGCCGGTGCGCCGGTGCGGTCGCTGCCCCGGTCAGCTGAGCCACGCGGTCGGTGATGCGCAGGCTCCCACCCCCGGCGATCTGCCCGTCGCGCACCGCCACATAGGCGACGACGCCCGCGGCGGCGAAATCCCGTTGGGCGCGCTCGATCACGTCCCTGGGAAACTCTTCGGGGCTGGGCACGCCCTCGCCGTCGGGGTGGGCGAACCCGTCGGCCATCACGTCCACCCAGGCATCGATCTCGTCCTCGCGGGCCGGCCGGATGTCGATCCCCTCCGGAATCGGTTGTGTCGCAACATCGACGGTCATGCCGAGCACATCCTCGAAAGCGAGCAGGCGGTAACCGCGACCGGCGAGCAGCGCCAGGATCTCCGGATCGGCCAGGTTGCTCAGCTCGACCACGGTGGACGCGCCGCGCGCACCGTTGGCCTGCTCGACCGCGCCCAGTTCGGCGTCGGTAGGCATTCCCGCGAATCCCAGGCCGGCCACCTTGTTGAAGGGTGCATCCGGTTCGCCGTAGGTGGCGACCCCGCCCGCCACCGGTATGGCGAAACCGTCGGCGCCGCGTCGTACGGCGACGGCCACCGCGTCGTTCATCAGTGCGGCCTCGGCATTTTCGATACGCCGGGCCAATTCGATGCCACAGAACAGGATGCTCACGGCGCCACACTCTGTCAGGACAGCGACATCAGCGCCACATAAATAACGGTGCCCGCGAAGATGGACAGCAGCGCGTGCCGCCGCCACAGCTGCAGACCCACCGTCACCAGGATCGCGATCAACAGCCAGAGCTGTTGACGCCCGGTCGCTTCCGGGGCATCCCGCACCGTGTAGAGGGCCAGCATCACCATCACCCCCAGCGGCATGTGCAGGCTCAGATACCGCACCACGGCGCTGTGGCGCATGGGGGCCAGTGCGGCGAACGGCAATGCCCGCAGTGCCCAGGTGAGCGCCGCGGCCACCCCGACCAGCAGCGCGATGTATCCGGTGTCAGGCACGGGTCACCCTCATTCGCACCACCAGCAGGACGGTGAATGCGGCGAACGCCCACAGCAGCATCTGCTGTGGTGCCAGCAGCCAGGCACCGACCGCACAGACCGTCGCGGCCAGCGCAGTCCCGCGGTCCGGATGCTGCCGATACGCCTCGATGGCCAGCACGATGAACAGCGCGGTCAGCGCGAACTCGAGCCCGCTGAGGCGTTCGATCGGCAACGCCGACCCGAGCAGACCACCGAGGCCCGCCGACAGGGTCCAGGTGAGGTGCAATCCGCACTGCATGCCGAGGATCTGCCGGGAGGTCCAGGTCGCGGCCGCCGGGCTGACCGCGACGGCGAACGCCTCGTCGGAGAGCACGTAGGTGCTGTACGCCTTGCCCGCTACACCGCGTACCCGGTGTAGCGGGAAAGACAGCGCATAGAACACGTGCCGCGAGTTGACGATCAACGTCGTCAACGCCACCACGGCCACCGGCGCCGCGGTGGCGGCCAGGCCCACCATCAGGAATTCCAGCGAGCCGGCATAGATCACCGCGGCGAAGACCGGGGCCCACCACCACGCCAGTCCGGCGTGCACCACCAGGAATCCCAGCGCCGCCCCCAACGGCAGGAAGGCCAGCCCGATCGGGGCAGCGACACGCAAAACCGACATCTGGCCAGTTTGGCAGCCCTCGATTGTGGGTAGTCCGGCCGATCATGCGTACCGCATTCATCGCCCAGATCGATCGGCTGACAGCCGATCTGGGACAGATGTGCGCGCTGGCCGCTGTCACCGCCGCCGATGCCACGGCGGCGGTGGTCGACGCCGACATCGAGGCCGCGCCGCGGGTGCGCGCCACCCTGCACCGGCTCGACCAGTTGAACAGGCGCATCGACAGGAGCGCGTTTACCCTGCTGGCTCTGCATGCACCCGTGGCGCACGACCTGCGCGTGGTGATGTCGGCATTTTCCATCGCCGCGAACGCCGACAGGATGGGTGCGCTGGCGGCCAACATCGCCAAAACAGGTCCCGCCCCGGAATCGGCTCGCGATCTGTTCGCCCAGATGGGCAGGCAGGCCGTCGCCCTGGCCGAAACCGCCCATCGCGCCGTGCTCGGTGATGACGCAGCAGAGGCCGAACGTCTGCTGCGTGACGACGCTGTGATGAACGACCTGCACCGCGAGCTGCTCACCACCGTCCTGACCGATCGGTGGCCCCACGGTGTGCAGGCCGCCTCCGATGTCGCCTTGCTCGGACGGTTCTACGAGCGGTTCGCCGACAATGCCGTCGAGATCGCGCGCAAGGTGATCTTCCAGGCCCGCGGCGAGACGCCGCAGGCCGATCCTTCGCTGCACTGATCCGCGCCGGAGCTGCCCTCGCCGAGGCCCTCGGAAGTGTGTCCTGAACCACCGCCAATGTGCGTGTCGGTGCCCACAAATAACTGTCACGGATGTTAATAGAGTGATTTTTGTGAATAATGGGAACTCATGAGGTGCCGGTAGAGGGCCGGCGCCACCCCGAGGAGAGAAATGGCCGCGCGACTACCGACCATGCTCGCCACCGCCGGACTGGCGCTCACGCTGCTGCTCGGTCCGGCCACCGCCGCGACCGCATCGGCCGCCCCTGAATGCTCCGACGTCGAAGTGGTGTTCGCCCGCGGCACCGACGAACCGGCCGGTATCGGCAAGGTCGGCAAGGCGTTCGTCGAATCGCTGCGCCCCATGCTCAAGGGCAAGACCATCACCACATACGCCGTGAAATACCCCGCCAGCTGGGACTTCATGAAGGCCGCGGTGGGTGCCAACGATATGAGCAAGCGGGTCCAGACCATCGTCGCGCAATGCCCGGACACCAAGATCGTGCTGGGCGGCTACTCCCAGGGTGCCGCCGTGGTCGACGTCGTGGCGACCGCCCCGATCGCCGGACTGGGATATACCGCGCCGCTGCCCGCGGCCGCCGCCCCGCACATCACCTCGATCGTGGTGTTCGGCAACCCGTCGGCACGTATCGGCAATCCGCTGACCCGCATGAGCACGATCTTCGGCGCCCGCACGGCCGATCTGTGCGCGCCGGCCGATCCGGTCTGCTCACTGGGCAGGGACTGGGACGCCCACGTCCAGTATCCGGAGTCGGGCCTGGTCAAGCTGGGCGCCGAATGGACAGCCAAGCTGGTCAAAGCGGCGAAGCCGGCAACTCGGCCAACGGAAGCAGCGGATACAGCGAGTGCGTCCCGCGCAGCCCCTTGAGTTCGGTCTCCCGCGGTGACCCGAGTGCGATGTCGTCGAGATCGCCGACCGCGGCGGCCACCGGCTCGCTGAGCAGGATCTCCCCGCCGCCGGCCTGACCGGCGACCCGGGCCGCCATCGCCACGTCGAGTCCGAACAGGTCGTCGCCGCGCCGCACCGAGGTGCCCATGTGCACGCCGATCCGCACCCGGATGGACTCCCAGCGCGACGTGTCGGCCAGCGCCTCCTGCACCTCGGCGGCGCACCGCACCGCGTTCTCCGGATCGGCGAAGGCGATCATGAAACCGTCACCCTGATTCTTCACGACATGTCCGCCGTGCTTGGCGACCCGCGATTCGACCAGCTTGTTGTGCTTGCCGAGCAGCCGGACCCAGGCCCGGTCCCCCATCGCGGCGTTGGCCTCGGTGGAACCTTCGATATCGGAGAAGACGATGACGACCCGGCCGTCGGCGGTGAGGCGGGCCAGATCCGGGCGTTCCACGCGCGCCCAGCCGGCCAGGTCCTCGATCGAGTTGCGCACCGTCGCGCCCAGCCCCTTGGTGATGATCATGTCCGCGGTCTGGAACACGGTCTTGATGGCCATCGGCGCCACCCCGCGACGCCGGCGGCGGCGCCGCCCCTCCTGCTCGGCCAGCAGTTCGGCCAGCTGCGCGCGCGTCCTGCCGAGACGACGGCGGGTCACCAGGAAGAGCACCAGGAAGGTGATCAGCGCCGCACCGAGCACTGCGACGACCACCAGCAGAACGATCTCGGTTGTCGGCACGCCTCGATTATTGCCCGGCGCCGCCGTCAGTCGGGCAGCGAGCCGCTGAGCCGTTCGGTGGCGGCCAGATAATCCTCGATGAACTCCAGCACCACATCGCGGGCGGGCTTGACCTTGGTCATCAGTCCCACGCCCTGGCCGACGAAATACGTCGACAGCGCCCGCGCGCCCTCGTGCCCCTGATCGGCCAGGGCGTCGATGCGCCGCAGGACCGGCTCGGAGAGCATGTTCTGCAGCGGTAGTGGCAGCGGCTGCTGTCCACCCGGGTTGGGCGCCCAGGCGTCGGTCCAGTCCGACCGCAGCTGTCGCGAGGGCTTACCGGTCCGACCGGCCGAGCGGACGGTGTCGCGCGAGCTCGCGGCCAGCATCTTGGTGACGGTGTGCGGCTCGGTCTCGGCTTCCTCGGTGGTCAGCCATACCGAACCGGTCCACGCGCCGACCGCGCCCAGCGCGACGGCCGCGGCCATCTGCCTGCCGGTGACGATGCCGCCCGCGGCCAGCACCGGAGTCGAACTGCCGATCTCGGCCAAGGCGTCGAGCACCTCGGGCACGACGACCAGCGTGCTCACCTCGCCACAGTGCCCACCTGCCTCGGTGCCCTGGGCCACGATCAGGTCCACCCCGGCGGCGGCCTGTTTGACGGCGTGCTCCTTGGCACCCACCAGCGCGGCGACCGGGATCCCGCGCTCACGGCCCGCCTCGATCATGTAGTCCGGCGGCACCCCGAGGGCGTTGGCCATCATCTTGATCGGATGGCTCATCGCCACCTCGAGCAGCTCCTCGCCGTTGCCGCCGGACAGCACGGGCTTGCCGGTGCGCACCCGGGTATCGGGCTCGATGCCGTGGTCGGCCAGCAGCTTGTTGACGTAGTCGCGGTAACTCTCCGGGATCCGCGAGGCCAGATCGGCGGTGGACAACGTCTCGCCTTTGCCCTCGAACTTGGCGGGCACGATGATGTCGATGCCGTAGGGCTTGCCATTGACGTGCTGGTCGATCCAGGTCAGTTCCTGGTCCAGCCGCTCGGGTGAGTACGCCGCACCACCGAGTACGCCGAACCCGCCGGCATTGGAGACCGCCGCGACGACATCGCGGCAGTGACTGAAGGCGAACAGCGGAAAGTCGATGCCGTAGGCGGCGCAGAAGTCCGACGTGGATGTGGGTGCCATCCGCTCATTATGGACACGTGTCAAGTTTGTTCGGCACCGGGTCCCGTCGCGGCGCCCATAGTGTGGAGTCATGCGCATCGGCCGACGCGAACTCGTGGCGTTGACCATCGGAGTGATCGTGCTGGTCGCGGCCTTCGTGGTCCCGCACCTCGATCTCGGCACCATCACGCCGCTGATCAACAGCACACCCCAGCGGATCCGCGATTTCGCGCAGACCGCGCCGATCTTCGGATGGTGGGATCCGCACGTCGGGTGGGGTTCCATCAGCGCCGTGCTGATCGGTGCCGCCGCGGTGCTGTGGGGCCCGACGGTGGCCGCACGCCTGCCCTGGCGGGCGCTGGTGGCCACGGCGTGGGGCACCTCGGCGCTGTGGGCATTCTCGCTGGCCATGATCGACGGCTGGGAGCGCGGCTTCGCCGGGCGCCTGACCGCACGCCACGAGTACCTGCGCCAGGTGCCGAGCATCACCGACATACCCGAGGCGCTGCGCACCTTTTCATCCAGAATCCTCGATTATCAACCAGATTCGTGGATCACCCACGTCTCCGGCCATCCCCCCGGGGCGCTGCTGACCTTCGTCTGGTTGGACCGCATCGGTTTGGGTGGCGGCGCCTGGGCCGGGATCCTCTGCCTACTGGTCGGATCCAGTGCTGCGGCGGCCATCCTGATCGCCCTGCGTGCCGTCGCCGACGAATCGATCGCCCGCCGGGCCGCGCCGTTCGTCGCGGTGGCGCCGACGGCGATCTGGATCGCGGTATCGGCCGACGGGTACTTCGCCGGGGTCGCGGCCTGGGGTATCACCCTGCTGGCGCTGGCCGTGCACGGGACCGCGCGGTGGCCGGTGCCGACGGCGGCCGCGGCGGGATTGCTGCTGGGCTGGGGCATCTTCCTCAACTACGGACTGGGGTTGATGGCGGTGCCCGCCGTCGCGGTACTGATCACCGCGCCCACCGTGCGGGCGGCGCTGCGCAGCCTGGGAGCGGCCGTGCTCGCCGCGCTGGCGGTGGTCGCGGTCTTCTATGCCACCGGGTTCTGGTGGTTCGACGGCTATGTCCTGGTCCAGGAGCGGTACTGGCAAGGCATCGCCAACGACCGGCCCTTCCAGTACTGGGGCTGGGCGAACTTCGCCTCCACGATCTGCGCCATCGGGTTGGGCAGCGTGGCGGGCCTCGGCCGGGTCCTCGACATCAAGGCATTGCGCAGCCGCTCGGGGATACACGTGCTGCTGACCGGCGCGCTGTTGTCCATCGTGCTGGCCGACCTGAGCATGCTGAGCAAGGCCGAGACCGAACGCATCTGGCTGCCGTTCACGGTGTGGTTGACCGCGGCGGCCGCACTGCTTCCGGTCCGCTCACACCGATGGTGGTTGGGGCTCAACATCATCGGTGCGCTGGCGATCAACCACCTGATCTTCACGAACTGGTAGTCGCCGCAATAGGTGATACACCGGGACGCACAACCACACCACCGCCAACGCCAACCACAGCCCGAGCGGATAGTTGCGGTCGAGCACGCTCGGATTGTCCGGCCGTAGACCCGGCCGGTCGTACACCGGGATCGCCAACAACGCCAGCACCACACTGCACAGACCGGCCACCGCGACGGGTGACCGCCATGCCGGCGGGAGCACCCGACGGCCGGCCCAGCCGGCCGCTGCGCAAAGCGGCGCGAACACCAGATCGTGGACGGCCACGCCCACCACCGCCCAGATGAGGATGCGGGAGAGAACTGCCGGCGGGTTGTCGGACAACAGCACGATCCCGTATCCCGCCAGGACGACACCGGCCAGGGCAAGGGTGACGCGGACGAGCGTCATCGCAGCACCTCGATACGCGACAACCATTTGGTCTGCAGCACTCCGGGTCTGCTCGCCGCGATCAGGCGGCACGGGTAGCCGTGGTCGAGGTTCAGCGTTTCGCCGTTGACCTGGAGGGCGATGAGCGTCCGGGTGTCGCGCACGTGCCGAGCCGGCAGCACAGTCCGCGAGTACGGCCCCGGGGGCTCCAGCGACACCATCCGAACATCGGAGTCGGTGTCCGCACCGACGGCGGCCAGCAGTTCGGCAAGGACCACACCGCTCCACTGCGCACCAGCACTCCATCCCTCCACACAGGCGATGGGCAGGTGCTGGGTCGTCTGGGGCATGGCCCGCAACTCGTCGATGGCGAAGGCCCTTGTGCGCGAACCGTCGACCACGGTCAACCGGTAGTCGACGGCCGAGGCGGCCGTGACCACACCCGCGGCACGCGCGGTTCGGTTGACCGGAACCCCTTGTGGCCCTTGACCGGAACGGGGCGCGAGCACCGAGACCCGCCGCAGCAGCGGGACTGTCTGACCGACGGTAGCCACGGTGGCCACCGCCACGGCCAGCCAGGTTGCGCGCAGCACGGTCCGCCGACTCGGCCCGGTGGGGCTGGACGCGTCGACGGGCTCACCCAGTGCCTGGCGGATGACGGGCAGCTTCACCGCGAGGTGCACCAGCACCGCACCCGCAGCGACATACGCCATCGCGTAATGCACCGGCGGGAAATAGAACCCGAAGACGTACCACTGCGCGATGTTCAGCAGCCCGGTGCTCAGCTCGAACAGGATGGCCGCGACGAGCACCAGGATGGATCCGCGCTCCAGCAATCGCACCAGCACGCCGGCTCCGCCACGTCCGCGGCGTCGCTGGAACAGCTTGGGCCACACCGACCACAGCTTGACCACCACGAGCGGGATCGCCGCGATACCACTGGCGACATGAGATCCCTGGGTGAATCGGTACAACCACACCGGGGCCGTCGGCCAGCCGAACCAGGGCTGTGGGTGCGCAATGGCGTGGCTGAGCAGTCCCGTTACGAAGCACACCGCCACCGCGATCCCCAGCGCGACGCCGACCCGTGCGGTCACGGCGACATCGCGCCCGCCGGTCACCGGGTCACCAGCCTCACGATCACCCGATCACCGATGGGATGCACTGTGCGCATGGTGAACCCGACATCGGCTCCGATGCGCGCAGCGCAATCCAGACCCACCGACGCCCATTTGAACCACGGACCGATATCGAAGGCCGATTCCAGGCGAACCCAGCGGGAGGTGACCCCGGAGGTCGTCGGATCGAATTCGACGAGGCACTCGCCGCGGGCCCGCAGCATTTCCCCGGCACGGCGCAACACCCGCCACGGATCGCCGCCGAGGCCGATATTGCCGTCGGCGAGCAGGGCGGTGTGCCAGCGGCCCACCCCCGGTAGCGGGCCGAACATGTCCCGGCACAACGCGGTCACTCCGCTGCTGCGCGCCAATTCCACTGCTGCGGAGGACTTGTCGACGCCGAGAGCCGGCAGGCCGCGCTGCGCGAGGCCGACCAACAATCGACCCGGCCCGCAACCGAGATCGATGGTGGGACCCGAACACAATCCCACGATGGCCTGATCGAAAACCTGGTCGGTCTGCCCGCCCACCATCCAGTGCTGCACCGGCAGCTGGGTGAGTTCACCGTCTTCGTCGCGGATCCAACATCGACGGCCGTCCAACGCCTCGTCGTAGAGCTGCCCGTGCATCTCAGACCCCCACCATCCGGGTTGCCTCGGCGAATCGTCCGCCCCGCGGGCACATGGCCCGCACCCGGTCGATATCGGCGATCGTGTCGACATCGGCCAGTTCGGTTGCCAGCGCCACGTCGAGTCCCTCGGCGCGCAGGGCCGCGAGCGTCAGCGCACCCGTATCCGGTTGCGACATCGGAACATCGCGCAGGCAACGCGCCATCGCACCGTCGCGCACCCCCAGCACCCACCACCCGCCGTCTTCGGCCATCCCGAGCACGGCATCGCAGGCCTGCAGGGCCGAGACACACTCGGCAAGTAGGTCGGGAACGATCTGCGGGGTGTCCATCCCGATCTGCACGATGGGTTCGCCGGGGGCCGCAGCATCGATGTGGGCGTGCGCCAGGCGCTCGGCGAAACCCTCTCCGCGCTGGGCGATCACGGTGAAGTCACGCAGCCTGGGCCGTATCTCGTCGCGACGGCAGGCTCGCGACAGGTCTCCGGTCATCGCCACCACCCGGCGTCGGGCCGGCGTGGCCGCGACAGCATCGAGGGTGTCCAGCAGCGCGGCCGCGGCGATCTCGGCGGCTACCTGCGCACCGAGGTCGGCGGCCAATCGTGTCTTCGCCAAACCGGGAACAGGGGCCTTGGCCACCACCAGTACGGTGGCGGTCGGCCTCACATCGCCCGCCAGAAGTCCAGTGCGGCAACGGCACTGCCCCGCACCGAACCGCTGACCTTGGATTTGCCGCCGGTGCGCGGGCCGTAGCCGACATCACGCTCGACCACCTGCCACCCGGCCTGCGCGGCGCGGACCAACAGCTCAAGCGGGTAGCCGGAGCGCCGGTCGGTGACCCCGAGACCGAGCAGTGCGTCGCGGCGGGCGACCCGCATCGGCGCGATATCGTGCACCGGCAACCCGTAGCGGTGGCGTAGTCGCCAGCACACCGCGGCGGTACCGAGTCGCGCGTGCCAGGGCCACCGCAGACCGGGCGTCGCCCGGCGGCGGCCGATCGCCATATCCGCACCGTGGTCGAGTTCGGCGACCAGCGCGGGCAATTCCCGCGGGTCCAGCGAACCGTCGCCGTCGAGTACCGCGACGATCGGTGTGGTGGCCGCCAACACCCCGGCATGCACGGCCGACCCGTACCCCGGCCGCTGCTCGGTCACCACCATCGCGCCGTGCGCGCGGGCCACCTCCGCGGTGCCGTCTGTGCTGTTGTTGTCGACCACCAACGCCGTATACCCACTCGGTGTGGCCGCCAACACACCGGGCAACGACTGCGCCTCGTTCAGGCAGGGCAGGATCACGGTCACCTCGGGGTCACCCGCATCGCTCATGCCCCGACGCTAGGCGCGCATCAGCCATCGCGCCAGGGTCGCTAGTCGCGGGACCGCGCTAATCCCGAAGTGGCGCAAAGGCAAATTCGGTGAGTCCGGCATCGGGATCCACCGCGGCGCGGAAGCCGAGCACGGTGTGCGCGCGCGCCGGATCGGCGACGATATGCCGCACGTCGCCGTGCCGGTACTGCCCGGTGACCTGGGGCGCCGCGGCGTCACGCGCGGCACTGAGCTTGGTGGCGACATCCAGGATCGACACGGGCCGCCCCGAACACACGTTGACGGGATGAAAGCCGTCCAGCTCGGCCTCCACCGCGGCGAGGTTGGCCGCGGCCACATCATCGACGTGGACGAAGTCGCGCATCTGCCCGCCGTCCTCGAACACCTGGGGCGCACCGCCGGCCTCCAGCTGCGAACGGAAGATCGCGGCCACTCCGGAGTACGGGGTGTCCCGCGGCATCCCGGGGCCGTACACGTTGTGATAGCGCAGCGCGACCACCGAACCCCCGACGGAATCGTTGAACGCCAACGCATAGTGCTCCTGGGCGGTCTTGCTCGCCGCGTACAGACTGCGTGGTTTCAGTGGGGCATCCTCGTCGACCAGCCGCCAGCGCAGCGGCTCACCGCCGATCGGGCAGCGATGGTCGAAGACGCCGCTGTCCAGGTCCGCGCGGGTGCGCGCAAGCGGCTCGACCCGGCCGTGCTCGGGGCAGTCATATCCGCCCTGGCCGTACACCACCATCGAGGACGCCAGCACCAGCCGCGAACATCCCGCGGCGTACATCTGCGCCAACAGCACGGAGGTGCCGTAATCGTTGTGGCTGCCATAGGACGGGGCGTCGGCGGCGTTGACCCCGGCCCCCACCACCGCGGCCTGGTGGCACACGACGTCGACGCCGGCCAGGATCTCGGCCACCGCGTCGGCGTCCCGGATGTCGATTCGGCGGCAGCCCGGCGGCGGTGCGGCGCCGTCGCGGTGGGCGGCTCCCAACATGGCGTCGACGGCGACGACATCGTGACCTGCCTCGGTCAGCCGCGCCCAGATGCGGCTGCCGATGAAACCGGCCGCGCCGGTGAGCAGCACCCTCATGGCAGGTCGAACGGCAACGTCACACCTTCGTGCGCCAGACAGTGCGTGCAGCTGCGTTCGGGTGCGACACCGGCGATCGCCTCGTGGACGAGCTGTTTGAATCCGCCGATGTTGCGCTCGAATTCGGCGAATACGTCCACCGCCCGAACGCCGGCGCCCGCCTCCACACCGGCATCCAGGTCGGTGACCAACGCTATTGATGCATAACAGATTTCGAGTTCGCGGGCGAGCACCGCCTCCGGGTAACCGGTCATGTTGATCAGTGTGAACCCCTGTCCGGCATACCACTGGCTCTCGGCGCGGGTGGAAAAGCGCGGCCCCTGCACCACGACCATGGTGCCGCCGTCGACCACGTTCGGCAGACCCGCGGCCACCGTCCGCAATGTCGGGCAGTACGGGTCGGCGAACCCAACGTGGATACCGCCGGAGTCGAAGTAGGTGTCCCCCCGGCCGTTGGTGCGATCGACCAGCTGGTCGGGGACGACCATGGCGCCCGGGCCGAGCTCGGGGGTCAGGCTGCCCACCGCGCACGGGGCGAAGATGCGGCGCACGCCGAGGGCACGCAGCGCCCACATATTGGCCTGATACGGCACGGTGTGCGGCGAGAATTCGTGCTTCAGGCCGTGCCGGGGCAGGAACGCCACCTCGTGGCCGGCCACCTCGCCCACCGTGATGGGCGCGCTGGGTTCACCGAACGGGGTGTCCAGATTGATGGTGCGCGCGTCGGCGCCGAAGAAGGTGTAGAAGCCGCTACCGCCGATGACACCGATCACTCGTGCGGCTCACCGTCCAGCTCGGCACGCTCGGCGGCCTGGCGGGCGGCATCGCGGATCGCGAAGGCGTCGGTGGCCAGGCCACCGAGTGCACCCGCCACGTCCTTGACGGCGGTGGTGATGATCGACGCGACCTCACCCACCGTGGAGGCCACGGACTCCACGCCCTCCTGCAACGCATCCTTGGCGATTTCGGTCTTGCTGAGTCGGTCGGTCATGTGATCAGTTTCATGCGCACCACACGATGTGACAAGGTGCGCCGCGTCACCCCTGTTCAGGCCCCTGCTCGCCATCCGTGCAACGATGACCCGCGTGGCTAGCTTCGCGCAATGGGTCTCCGGTGCCCGCCCCCGCACGCTCCCCAATGCGATCGCACCGGTGATCGCCGGAACCGGTGCCGCCGCCTGGCTCGGCTCCGTGGTGTGGTGGAAGGCGCTGCTGGCACTGGTGGTTTCCGTGGCCCTCATCATCGGGGTGAACTACGCCAACGACTACTCCGACGGCATCCGCGGCACCGATGACGTGCGCAGCGGGCCGATGCGCCTGGTCGGCTCCCGGGTGGCCACACCGCGCGCGGTGCTGACCGCCGCGATCATCAGCCTGACCATCGGCGCGCTCGCGGGGCTGGCGCTGGCCATCGTGAGCCAACCCTGGCTGATCGCCGTCGGCGCCGCCTGCATCGCGGCCGCCTGGCTGTACACCGGCGGTTCCACGCCGTACGGCTACCGCGGTCTCGGGGAGGTAGCGGTCTTCGTGTTCTTCGGACTGGTGGCGGTGCTGGGCACCCAGTACACCCAGGCGTTGCGGGTCGACTGGGTGGGCGTGACGCTGGCCGTCGGCGTCGGGTCGCTGTCCTCGGCGGTATTGGTGGCCAACAATCTGCGAGACATCCCCACCGACACCGAGTCCGGGAAGATCACCCTTGCGGTACGCCTCGGCGATGCCCGCACCCGCCTGCTGTTCTCCGGCCTCGTCGCGCTCACCTTCGCGCTGACCCTGGTGTTGATGTTGGCCACCCCGTGGGCGGCGGTCGGATTCCTGGCGGCGCCACTGGCCGTCCGCGCGGCGGCCCCGGTGCGCAACAAGCTCGGCGGCGCGGCGCTGATCCCGGTGCTGCAGTTCACCGGGTTGACCATGCTGGTGTGGTCGGTGGCCGTGGCGGCCGCGCTGGCGCTCGCGTAACGACGGCGAGAGCGACGCTTCTGCGCTCTCACGACTTCGCAGACCACAGAAACCTCACTCTCACGCCTTGATCCGATTGGCGCGCCGCACTGCCCAGAACACCACCAGCAGCGCAAGGCCGAGCAACGGATAGCCCATCCCGATGCGCGCCACCGCCAGCCAGCCGGTGTAGCCACCGTCGTACAACCATTGCTGCACAACGAATCTTGCGGCAAACAGCGTCACGAACGCCAGGGTCGCGATGTCGAACGCCCGCACCACCGTCGCCTCAGTTCGCCAGTTCGGGTCGGGCCCGCTGCTGCGCAACAGATTCCAGATCACCCCGACAATCGGGCGACGGAGCAGCACCGAGACGGTGCATGCGACCGCGCAGAGCAGGCTGATCCAGATACCGGGCAGGAAGTAGTTGTCCGCCGAGCCGGTGACGTAGGCGATCCCGGCCGCGAGCCCGACACCGAGCAGCCCGGACACCGCAGGCTGGATCGGCTCGTTGCGTAACCGTCGTAGCACGACCAACCCGACCGACACCGCCAGCGCGACCACGACCGCGGCGGTCAGACCCGCGATGGCGTCGACGATGACATAGGCGAACGTGGGCACGGCGGCATGGACCAGCCCGGAGACACCGCCGGCTCGCTCGAGGATGGTCGGCTCGCGCGCTTCGGTGGCGCAGGGTTGTTCGGACGTGCTTGGTTGTTCGGACGCGCTTAGTTCGGACACCGGCATATCGCACACTCGGACGTAACGGCACAGTCAAGTCGACCGGGATGGGCCAAGATGGAGCCGTGGCGTGGAGCACCCGGGAAATCGCCGACCTTGCCGGCACCAGCCTGCGGGCGGTGCGGCATTACCACCAGGTTGGCCTGCTACCCGAACCGCAGCGCCGGACCAACGGCTACAAGCAGTACGGCGTTGCCCACCTGGTGCGCCTGGTACGGATCAAGCGACTGGTGGACCTCGGTTTTTCGCTGCCCCAGATCGCGGCGCTCGGCGATACCGACGAGCATCCCGAACAGGCTTTACGCGAGCTCGACGACGATTTGGCGGCTACCATCGCGCGTCTGCAGCGGGCTCGCGACGAGCTGGCCGAGATCCTGACGCACGCCGCGCCGACCGACCTGCCCACCGAGTTCGCCGCGCCGACCGCCGCCGCCACGATGACCGATGCCGACCGCAAGCTGGTGGTCGTGCTGAGCCGGGTGCTCGGTCCGCGCGGCCGCCAGGCCTATGCCGACCTGATCGGTGACACCCGCGAGGATCCGGCCGCCACCGAATTGGACTCGCTGCCCGCCGATGCCGACGAGGCCACCCGCGCCGACCTCGCGCAACGATTGGCGCCCCATATCCGGCAGGTCCGCCAGGACCATCCCGCGTTGCGGGAGGCCCGCGCCGACGCGCCGCGGGGTGCGCGCTATGCCGAGAGGACCATCGCGGATGCGATGACCGACCTGTACAACCCCGCCCAGCTCGACGTGCTGCGCCGCGCCGATCAGATCGTGCGGGACCTAGAGGCCGAGCGTGGGCGGCGGTAGCGGCGCCAGCCGATAGCTGGGCGGCTCGCTGCCGTGCAGGTGCCGTACGAAGTAGTCCCAGGTGCGCCGCAGGAAATAGTGCTGCCTGCCGATCAGCGCGTGCTCGGCGCCCGGAATGGTGATCAGGTCTAAATCCTTGTCCGCCTTGATCAATGCGTCGGCCAGTCGCATCGTCATATACGGATGAGCGTTGTCGTCCAATTCGCCGTGGATCAGCAGCAGCTTGCCCCGCAGATTCTCGGCCAGGCTCGCATTGGAGATCGCGCGCTTGCCTTCGGCACTGACGTCACCGTGATAGTGCTCGGCCCACATCGCCAGGTTGACGCCGTTGTCGTGATTGCCCGAGGTCGCCACGGCCACCCGATAGAAGTCGGGGTACATCAGCAGCGCCCGCGCGGCAGCGAAGGCACCCGCGGACTGGCCGGTGATGCCGACGCGGGTGGTGTCCAGCCAGGGATACCGATGTCCGAGCTGCCGGATGGCGGCCACATGGTCATCGAGGGCGCCGGCATTGCCGAGATCGCCGTAGGAGTGGTCATGGAAGGCCTTGCTGCGGCCCGCAGTTCCCCTGCCGTCGATGGCCACCACGGCGAACCCGAGGGCGGCGTAGGCCTCCGGTTCACCGTGGTGCATGACATCGAAAACCGGTTCGGCGCGGTAGTTCTGCGGTCCCGGGTAGGTGTGTTCGACGATCGGGTACCGCCGCTGCGGGTCGAACTCGTGCGGTCGCCAGAGCAACCCGTAGATCGGCGTCTGACCGTCCGCGGCGATGGCGCGGAACCGCTCCGGCGGGCGCCACCCGAGCGCTTCCAGCGCCTCGGTGCCGGGTTCCTCCAGGACGACCACTTCGCAGCCGTCGCCGTCGAGGACCACCGACCGCGGCGGCCGGCTCGGTCCCGACGCCCGGTCCACGAGGTAACCACCCTCTGGCGGGGCCACCGCATCGTGATCGAGGGTGTCGTCGGTCAACCGGGTGAACCCGGTGCCGTCCAGGTCGATTCGACAGATCTGCCGAACGTATGGATCATCGTCGACCAGCCCGCCCGCCACGAACCACACCTGTCTGGTGTTCTCGTCAACCCAGAGCGTCGACCGAACGAGCCACTGCCCCTTCGTGATCTGCGAGCATTCGGCACCGTCCGCCGAATACAGGTACAGGTGACCCCAGCCGTCACGCTGCGACCACCACAGCACCTCGCCGGTGCCGAGGATGTGCACCATGTGCGGATCGCCCAGCAGGACGGTCGGATCCACCCGGGTCGAGCCCGTTTCGCTGATCTTGGTGGTGACGGCGCCGGTGGTCGGGTCCAGACGGCGCAGTTCCAGGGTGCGGGCGTCGCGGGAGTGGTGCAGGTAGTGGACGTCGTTCTCACCGCTCCACCAGGCGTACACCAGTGCGGTGTTGTGCATGATGACCCTCGGAACATCCTGCTGGGAAACGATCGTGCGGTCGCGCACGTCGAGAATGTTCCACGTCATCATCGCCACGGTCTGCTCACCGGGCATGCTGTACCTGGTGCGATGCTCGACCGGCCGACCACCATCGGGCGGGCTCGATTCGACCAGCACGAGCTCGGGAACCTCACGTTGATCGATGCGCTGCACCAGAATTCGTGTCGAGTCCGGCGACCATTGCAGCACCGCCGGGGTGGGCAGACCGAGCAATCGGAACAACGAGCCCAGCCCGGTCGTCCCCGGCAACCCGCCATAGTCGAAATCCGGTTCGGCATCCACGGTCAACGCGAACTCGTCACCGTCGGCGTCCCGAACCCAGATGTTGCCGTCGCGGCGGAACGCGACCCAACTGCCATCCGGTGACGGCACCTCGCCGGGCACAGGTGCCGGCG
The DNA here is from genome assembly GCF_036946495.1 of Mycolicibacterium neoaurum. Classification (NCBI taxonomy): domain Bacteria; kingdom Bacillati; phylum Actinomycetota; class Actinomycetes; order Mycobacteriales; family Mycobacteriaceae; genus Mycobacterium; species Mycolicibacterium neoaurum. The sequence goes on along the minus strand of NZ_JAQIIX010000002.1, from coordinate 2,697,937 downwards.
TGGCGGATGGGGTCAGCTGTTCGTCGGTCCACCGCCAGCGCGTGCCGAAGGCACCGAACACCACCGCGTCGTCGGCGCCGATCTCCACCGCAGAGAGGGGCAGGTCGGCGGCCGTGGCGGGCTTGCCTGCGGCCACCGACAGCGCCGCCGCCAGCAAGGCGTGATCGAAGGCCTCGGTACGGGCTCGCCGACTCGGGTCGACCAGGACATAGCGGTGGCCCACCTGATACCAGAAGCGCGCTCCCGAAGGCAGCCACTGCGGCACGAGCTTGCTGCCGGGCACCCGCCGCGCCCGGTACGGGGCCAGCATCTGTTCGGCACGCGCGTAATCGGAGTCGCGCAGGGTCGTCGTCACGACGGCCATGCAACACCCGGCCGCTACGGCACAGTCAAGTCAGATGTCCTCACCGCGCAACCGGGCCTGCAGCGTCTCCTTGTCGCGGCGCCGTTGCTCGTCGAATTCGGCGATGCTCAGCGTGGCCCGGCGGCGCAAGGGTGCGAACACCCAGATACCCAAGGGCAACGCCAGCACGATCGCGAACAGCACCGCCACGACGATGGGGAACTCGCGCAGCCCGACCAGATGTCCCGCGCCCAGGATCACCGCGGTCAGCACGGCCGCCAAGGCCAACCGCGCCAGAAGATAGGCTCCGACGTCACGCAGCATCCGGGTACCCGGCCGAGAATCAGACACGGCCCGAGCCTACCGAGCGGGCGCGTATATTCGGAGTAAGGAGGTTTTCGTTGCAGTACTTACTCCTGGTCCTGGTAGTGACCGGGCTAGCCCTTGTGACATGGCGCCTGTTGCGCGCGTCGGCAAACCGCCCGCGCCCCCGCGTGATCGGGCCCGATGACGATCCCGATTTTCTGCGTCGGATCAACCCCGGCGACAACCCACGCAGCTAGGCAGGCCCGGGGAACCCGGAGGCGACCACCGCTGCCAGCCGTAAGAGCGCCTCACGCGTCTGCGGCTTCAGCCTCTCCAGCGTGATCTCCGCGCCCTCCTCCAGATGCGGGTCGAAGGGCACCTGCTGCACCGCTCGGCACCGCCGGGCGAAATGATCGACGACCTTCTCCAGGTCCACCTTGCCCGAGCGCGGGCGCACCCCGTTGACCACGGCGATGGCACCGCGCACCAGATCTTGATGACCATGCGCGTCCAGCCAGTCCAGCGTTGCCGACGCCGACCGTGCACCGTCCACCGACCCGGAACTGACCACGATCAACACATCGGCCTTCGACAACACCGCGGCCATCGCCGAATGCAACATGCCGGTGCCGCAGTCGGTGAGCACCAGGCTGTAATACCGCTCCAGCAGATCGACGGTCCGGGTGTAATCCTCCTGACTGAAGGCCTCGGAGACGGCCGGATCCGATTCTGAGGCAAGCACTTCCAGCCGGCTGGCACCCTGCGAGGTATAGCGCCGGACATCGCTGTAGCTGGCGATCCCCTCCGCGTCGCGCAGCAGGTGGCGCACGGTCGCCGGGGTTTCCAGGGGCACCTTCTGGCTGAGCGTGCCGCGATCGGGATTGGCATCCACCGCGATCACCCGGTCACCGCGGGTCGAGGCGAAGGTGGCGCCCAGCGTGGCCGTGACGGTGGTCTTGCCGACACCGCCCTTCTGCGACAGCACCGCGATGCGGTAGCAGCCGCGCAGCGGACGGGCGGCCTGCTCGCGTAGCGCCAGCTGATCGGTCACCTTGGGGCTCTCACCGGGGTTGATGAGCTTGAACGACGCGAGATACACCCAGCGCCGCCAGCCGCGGGTCGGCGCCTGTTCGGGCCTGCCGAGCAACGCGACGGTGGACAGGTCCAGATACGGGGCGGGCAACGGCACCGGGCTGGTCTGCGGGGGCAGCTCCTGCGTCAGCGCGGGGAAGCCGCGCGGCGGGGTCGGCGCCGTCCACTCCGGCGGCACCTCCTGCGCCGGATCGACAAAGCGCTGCTGATCACGGAAGCTCACGTGTTGCTGTTCGCCGCCGAACGACACCGGTCAGCCCACCCCCGCATACGAGTGCAGACCCACGGTCACCAGATTGATGAAGAACAGGTTGAACACCATCGCCACGAAGCCGACGACGTTGATCCACGCCGCCTTTTTGTCCCGCCAGCCCGCGGTCGACCGAGCGTGCAGATACGCGGCATAGACGACCCAGGCGATGAACGACACCGTCTCCTTGGGGTCCCAACCCCAGTACCTGCCCCACGCCTCCTCGGCCCAGATGGCGCCGAAGATGACGCCGAACCCGAAGACCGGGAAGGCGAAGATGGTGGTGCGGTAGGCGATGCGGTCGAGCAGTTGGGCATCGGGCAGCTTCTCGATGATGCGGCCGAGTCCGTTGTTCTTCTCGGCCAGCGGTGACATCTTGAGCAGGAACAGCAGGCTCGCGACGCCGGCCACCAGGAACACCCCGGATCCCAGGCTCACCACCGAAACGTGGATGGGAAGCCAATAGGACTGCAGTGCGGGCATCACCGGCGCGGCATGGGTGTAGAGCCACTTCCCCGACACCGTCAGCAGGATCAGGGTGGGCGCCAGCACGAAGACCCACAACACCCGGTACTGCGGCTTGCGCAGCACCACCGCGGCGGCGACCAGGCCGGAGAAGCAGGTCAGGTTGATGAACTCGTACATGTTGCCCCACGGCACGCGCGCCGTGGACAGGCCGCGCAGCACGATGCAGGTCGCCAGCAGGACGATGCCCGCATAGCTGAGCGCCACCCCGGCACGGCCGATGCGCTCATCGGCCGAACGGACCGGCGCCTCCACGACGCGGCCCGGTGTGTCGCTGGTTGCGTCGACTGTGATGGCGGGCCCACCGGCGGCACCCACCAGTTCCCGCGCCTCGACCTTGCGGCTGCGGGAGTAGGCGAGTTCGACGGCCAGCAGCAACAGTGCGAGCGTCAGCACCACCACCGACGAGGTGAACGCCCAGTCCGAATAGCGGGCCAGGCCCAGGTCGATGTCGGTGCTGTTCACGTGTTCATTCCTTTACTGCGAGCAGCCGGTCGGTCAGCTTCTCGAACTCGTCGCCCCATCCGGAGTTGTCGGTGCGGGCAAGTCCACCCAGCTCGACGCTCACGGTACCCGCCGATGTGGGGGTAATTCGAACCCAGACGCGGCGCCGCCGCACCACCAGCGACACCAGCAGCCCGCCCATCATGGTCAGCGCGAACACCAGCACCCACACCTGGGCGGGGTCGTGGGACACCTGCAGGTTGATGAACGGCACCGCGCCGTCGAATCGGACGGTGGTCCCGTCGCTCAATCGGGTTTCCTGGCCGACGGTGAGGTTGACCCTGGCTTCCTTGTTCAGACGCCCCTGGCCGATCAGGCGGGGGTCCAGATCGAAGATGGACTGGGGTCTCCCGGTGTCCAGCCCGGCGTCACCGCGGTAGATGTCGACGGCCACCGCGGGCTTGTTCAGCGCCGGGAAGCTCGACGACAGCAGAGTGCCGTGCAGGAACTCCGTCGGCGCGAAAAGGCCCTGGATGGCGATCTGGTGTTTACGACGTTCGTCGGGGTCGGGATAGGTGCCCGCCGGCGGGTCGACGCGGACCACACCGGAGGACAACAGCGTCAGCGGATCGTCGGGCCGGAACTGCACGGTGTTGGTGCGGGTCTGGCCGTCCGGGAAGGTGACGGTGAAGGTCGGTGCGTACCCGTGGCCCTGCAGGTAGATGCGGTCCCCGGCGATGCGCAGCGGATGGTTGACCTCGAGTCGATAGTCGTTCCACACGTCGTTCTGCAGGTCTTCGCCGGCCTGGTATTCGATATTGGCGGCGAAGCTGACCGCCTGCCCGCTTGGCAGGTAATCGGCATCGAAGTCGTTGACCTTGACGCAGATCGGGTACAGCGAGGTGCCGTCGACGGTGTTGCCCGCCCGGAACGAGTCGAATGCCGCGGGCGACGCCGAGCAGAACCCGGGTCCGCCGTTGGCGATGACGATGACATTGCCCTCGTAGCCGAACAGCTTGCCCGCGGCGATGGCGACCAGCAGACCGAGCAGCGAGAAGTGGAAGACGATGTTTCCGAACTCGCGCAGATACCCCTTCTCGGCCGATACTTCGGTCACGCCGCCCTCGGTCGTCCGGGTGGTGCGCCGCCAGCCCTTCAACCGCTCGTCGATCTGCGCGGCCAATTGGCTTGCGTCCGCTTCGATATCGGCTTCGTGGTGTTTGGGCAACCGGCTCAGGTTGCGCGGGGCGGGCACCGGCACCGCGCGCAGACTGCGCACGTGTTCGAGCATCCGCGGGGTGAGACAACCCACCAGAGAGACGAACAGCAGGACGTAGATCGAGGTGAACCAGAAGCTGGAGAAGACGTCGAAGGCCTGCACCCGGTCCAGCCACGGCCCGAGTGTCGGGTGATCGGCCAGATACTCGTCGACCTTGCCTGCGTTGAGGCTGCGCTGGGGTAGCAGCGCGCCGGGGATGGCGCCCAGGGCCAACAGGAACAGCAGCACCAGCGCCGTGCCCATCGAGGTCAGCGTGCGCCAGGTATTTCGGAACAGCGCCCAGATGGGCTGGAGGACTCTCATATCGGCAACCTCACATCGCTGACGAATGCGTCGCGCACCCAGGCGACGAAATCACCCCACAATCCGGTGACCAGCGCTACCCCGACGCCGATCATGAGCACACCACCGAAGATCTGGATGCCGCGGGTGTGCTCGCGCAACCAGCCGAGCCCGCGCACCGCCCGCGCCGACCCGAATGCCAACAGGACGAACGGCAGTCCGAGTCCGAGGCAGTACGCGATCACCAACGTGATACCCCGGGCCACCGCGGATCCCTCGGTGGCCGAGGACACCGCGATCACCGCGGTCAAGGTCGGGCCGAGGCACGGCGTCCAGCCCAGGGCGAATACCGCGCCCAGTAGCGGCGCCCCACCCAGGGTCGAAAGCTGCCGCGGCGCGAACCGGGTATCGCGCTGCAGTGCGGGGACGAAGCCGATGAACACCAGACCCATCGCTATCGTGACGACACCGCCGATGCGTTGCAGCAGTTCCTGATTGGTGATCAGCGCCGTCGTCATTCCGAGCACCGCGACGCTGCCGAGCAGGAACACCGCCGTGAAACCTGCGACGAACAGTCCAGCCGCACCGGCAACCCGCCAGCGGCCCGGCCCCCCGGATATGGCGGCGAGATAGGACAGATAACCGGGCACCAGGGGCACCACACATGGCGAGGCGAAGGACACCAGACCGGCCAGCAGGCTCAGCCCGACTGCCAGCAGCAGCGGGCCGCCGGTGATCAGCTCGGTCAATTCTCTGCAGCCAACCGCTCGACGACCGGCTGCAGATCGGTGTCCAGCAGCTCGCGCAGGAACACCGCGGCGACCCGATGCTGACGGTCCAACACCAGCGTCGAGGGTATGACCGTGGTCGGGTACTTACCGCCGAAGGCGATCATGGTGCGCATCGATGGGTCGTAGATCGACGGGAAGGTGATATTGCGGTCGGTGACGAAATCGACTGCGGCGGTGCGGTTGTTGTCCCGCACGTCGATGCCGAGGAATTGCACACCCCGGTCCCGGGTGGCCTCGTACACCTGCTGCAGATGTGGCATCTCCGACCGGCACGGACCGCACCACTGGCCCCAGATGTTGATCACGACGACCTTGCCCGCGAAATCCGCCAGCGAGAGCGTCTTGTCGGGATCCATCAGATCCGGTCCGGTGAGCTTGCCCGGAGTGCCTCTCGATTCGGGCGGATCGTAGAAGATGTCGGTTTTGCCGCCCGGGGCGACGAATTCGAAGGTGCCGCCCTGGGCGACGGCGTCGTCACCGGTCGCGCAACCGGTGAGCACCACCATCAGCACCGCGAGCGCGGCCAACCACTTCACTAGATTCCCCAGGGCTCCGTGTAACTCCACCGGATGAGACGGTCGTCGTCAAAGGTGAACGAGGTGATGGACGACAGGTTGCACAACCGACTGTGCGGTAACGGCAGGTGTGCCAACGAACGTCCGGTCATGGCTCGACGCAGTGTCTCCACCGGCAGCTGGTGGCTGACGCATACCGCCTCGTGGCCTTCGGCTTTGACGCGTGCCCTGTGCATCGCCGCGGTCATCCGCGGGGCGATTTCGTCATACGGTTCACCCCAGGACGGCTTGCGGGGATTGCGCAGCCGCGGCCAGTTGCGTGGGTCGCGCAGCGCGCCATCACCGGGGGCCACCCGCTTGCCCTCGAAATCGTTCCAGGATTCGATCAGGTCATCGTCGGTGTCGATGTCCAGCCCGTGCGAGGCCGCGATCGGAGCCGCGGTCTGCTGCGCGCGCTCCAGCGGCGATGCCACCACATAGGTGATGTCGTGGGCGGCAAGCCAGTCCGCGGCGGCTTGCGCCTGCAGCTTGCCACGCTCGGACAGGTTGTACCCGGGCAGCCGGCCGTAGAGCACCTTTTCCGGGTTGTGCACCTCACCGTGGCGCATCACGTGCACGGTGGTTCGGACTGGGGTCACTGGGTGGCCTCGGCGGCGGCACGGGCGGCATGCGGCAGCGCCTCGGCGATCCTTTCGAAGGCTGTCTCGTCCAAAGCCGTTGATACGAACCAGGTTTCGAAGGCGCTGCACGGCGGGTAGATGCCGGCGTCGAGCAGGGCGTGAAAGAAGGCCGGGTAGCGCCAGGTCTCGGTGGCCTTGGCGGTGGCGAAGTTCGTCGGCTGTTCCTCACCGAAGAACACCGTGAGGAAGTTCCCTGCCCGCGAGATGGTGTGTGCCACCGAAGCTTCGGTCAACGCGGTGTTGATCAGCGCGTGCAACCGGTCGGCATGCGCGTCGAGGGTCTGGTAGACGGTGTCGTCGGCGGCCCGCAGGGTGGCCAATCCGGCGGCCATCGCGACGGGGTTCCCCGACAGCGTGCCCGCCTGGTACACCGGGCCGAGCGGGGCGAGGCGTTCCATGACCTCGGCGCGGCCACCGAACGCGGCCGCAGGCAGCCCGCCGCTCATGACCTTGCCGAAGGTGAAGAGATCGGCGTCCACCGGATCCAGGCCGTACCAACCCGCGCGGCTGACCCGGAAGCCGGTCATCACCTCGTCGGAGATCAGCAGGGCCTCGTGCTCAGCGGTGATCCTGCGCAGTGCCGCGTTGTAGCCGGGCAGCGGTGCGACGGTGCCCATGTTGCCCGGGCTGGCCTCGGTGATGACGCAGGCGATCTGTTCGCCGTGGGCGGCGAAGACCTCTTCGACGGCGGCGACATCGTTATAGGGCAGCACGATGGTGTCGGCGGCGGCCGCACCGGTGACCCCCGGCGAGGACGGCAACCCCAGCGTGGCCACCCCGGACCCGGCGTCGGCAAGCAGCGCATCGCTGTGACCGTGGTAGCAACCGGAGAACTTGACGATCTTGGGCCTGCCGGTGAAACCGCGGGCCAACCGGATGGCGCTCATCGTCGCCTCGGTACCGGAGTTGACGAAGCGGATCCGCTCGACCGGGGCGACCCGGTCGATGATCTCGCGGGCCAGCTCGGTCTCGGCGGGGGTGGGCGCGCCGAAGGACAGTCCGTCGGCGGCGACCCGCTGTACGGCCTCGACGACCTCGGGGCGGGCATGACCGAGAATCATCGGGCCCCACGAACACACCAGGTCGACGTACCGATTGCCATCGGCATCGGTCAGCCAGTAGCCACCGGCGCTGGTGATGAAGCGGGGCGTGCCGCCGACGGCGCTGAACGCGCGCACCGGTGAATTCACCCCGCCGGGGATCACCGAGGAGGCATCGGCGAACAACGCAGCCGACGCCGAAACGGACGACACGGTGCTGCTCATGCCTTCCAGTCTCCCAGTCCGGGCAAACCCGTCAACTACAGGGTGTAGTGGGTCCCGCTCAGCGAACGGTTCACGGACACTTTCCGCAGGTCGGCGCGGCCTATGATGCAAGACATGCAGTGTGCGCGCCGTCGCGCCGAGTTCAATCGGCGTTTCGTCAACCCGGTCGTGCGGCCGCTGGCCGGACACCTGCCGCTGTGGTCTGCCGTCGATCATGTGGGTCGGCGGTCGGGGCGGCAGTACCGCACGCCGGTGACCGCGTTTCCCACCACCGACGGGGTGGCAATCCTGCTCCCCTACGGTGTCGACACCGATTGGGTGCGCAATCTGCAGGCCGCCGGAACGGGCACGGTGATGATCGGTGGGCGAGATCTGGCGGTGCGTGACCCTCGAGTGGTGTCCACGGCGGAAGCCGCCGCCATCACCCGTCGACCCTGGCAGCGGCTGGTGCGGATGCTGCCGGTCAAGTCGGCGCTGCTGCTCACGCGCTCCAGCTGAGCACTGCCCCCTCGCCGCGCGTCATCATGCTGCCGGGCTGGACACGCAGCCGGTACGGCGCCAGGCGCAGCACCGCGAAGTTCGGTGACGTCGGCGAATCCCAACCGGGGATGATCGTCGGGTTGTAGCCGAGGGGTTCTGGGGCGCCAACGAACTTGTCCCAGACAGCGGTGCGCGTGTCGTCGTCGAGATACCACTCGACCAGGCAATCGGCACTGCACGTGTCCTGGTTGGGTGCCCAATAGTTCACCGAGACATAGGGATGCGCCGCGAGATGGCGTTTCTTCACCGTCGACGGCACCGTGGCGATCCAGCCCAGCAGGTCGGTCCCGTCCCACTCCCACAACGGATGCAACACCCGACTGCGCGGTTTGCCGTCGGCATCGACGGTGGCCACCGAGGCCCACACGATCGAGTGGGCCATGTTCACGAACGCGGGCGCAGTCTCGGAGAGGGTCACTCCGTCACTTTAGGTGCCTCGTCCTTGCCGTAGATCGGATTTCCGTCGTCGTCCAACCAGTCGTTGACGGCGGTTCCGGTGACGGTGCCGTTACTGCCGGGCAGTACGGCCGTGGGGCGAGGTTGGTCGTAATCGCCGAAGATGTCCTTGTTTTCCGGGTCGGCGTCCGGGTGATCCGTCTTCTCGGGATCCGGTGCTTGTGTCATTACCCCCGGCTGCCCGCTTATGTGAGCTACGAAACACTCAGGCCGGTACTGATCGCAGCGCGGCGGGCAGGCTGGGCAGGAAATGCCTGGTGGCGAAGGCGCGCACCTCGTCAGCGGTCTGCAGCGGCTGCACGCTCGGCAGCAACAGGACCATCGCCGCATAGCGCAGGATGGTGTCGGCCAGATCGTTGACCGCGGGCGCGCCGATCCGTTCGGCGAAACCCTCGGGGAAGATGACCCGCAGTGCGGCGGCCATCCGTTCCACCGCCGCCCCGTAGTGCCGATGCAGCAGTTCTTGGGCGAGTGCGGGGTCGTCGACGATCATCTGGTTGAGCACCCGGTGCCGGCGAAACCGCATGATGGACAGCGTGAACGCCTCGACATAGTAATTCGCCTGCGGCTTGGTGCTTTTCAGCTCCGCGGCGATATCGGCGAACAGTGCCACATTCTCGCGCTCGATGACCGCCCCTACGAGCTCATCGCGGTTGGCGAAGCGGCGGTAGATGGTGGTGCGGCTGACTCCGGCCCGTCGCGCGACATCGTCGAGGGCGACCTTGCGGAAGCCGTGGCGCTCCAACTCGACCAGTGCCGCGTCGAGGATCGCCGTCCCGGCGTCAGCCGCGGGCATAGCCGACTCGAGCGAACTTGCTGTAGCGCACCGACATCGGTAACCGGTCCCAGATCCAATTGACCGGCCGCGAGCGCCAGAAGGTGGCGAACCGCTGGTAATTGCGCTCCTGACGTTCGGTCCACGGCAGACCCAGCAGGTCGCGCGCCCGCGGCGGGAGACCGCCGGTGGTCAGGAACGCCGCGACGGGGTCGAAGACCTTGGCGATGATCTTCCATGCGGTGGGGTTGACACCCTTCGGGCACGGAAATCCCTTGGTGACGTATCCGACGCCGTACTTGGCCGACTTGTGCGGCACCGCAACCTCATTCATCATCCGGTCCCAGTACTGCACGAATTCGGCATAGGTCGCGGGCATCGGCCGGTCACTGACGCCGTAGCGGCGGTACCAGGTCTTGGATTCCAGCCAGATCTGTTCGCGCTCGGCATCGGTGAGGCGCTTCACGAAGGTGTCGGCGAAGTAGTAGATCTGCTCGACGAAGGTGGCATGCGCCCAGTAGTAGGTCTCGGGGTCCAGCGCGTGGTAACGGCCGATCGGCTGGCCGTCGGGACCGGGCATGGATCCCTTGATATTGGTGTGGAAGTCGCGCACCTGAGTTCCGGCATTGTCGTCCTCGGAACCGTAGACAGTCTTGAAGATCGGCGGGATGGTCCGCTTGAGCCGCTCGGCGGTATCGGAGAAGAAGGTGGAGTGATCGAGCACGCCCTGGCCGAGTTCGGCCAGCATGTTCTGCAGGACGGCAGGCCGCGGACCGATGAGATACATCCGGTTGTCCCCGAAGTATTTCCACACCAACGAGTCGGGCCCCAGGGGCAGCGCGTCGTCCAGAGCCTCGGGCGTGTTCTCGGCCAGTTCCGTCATGCGAAACAGTGTTACAGATTTTGCACTTTGTTCCAATGCGGTGTGGCGCGGGTCATAGTGGCCCGCTCGGTTGCGAACCGCTCTCGATGAGCGCTCGGGGCGCGAAGCGGGTCCCGATCGCCACACTTTCCACACCTTGAGCAGTCATGACGTAGTTATCCACAGGGGTCACGATCGGCCTTGTCCCGGCGGTGGGCGCGGGTAGAATCGCATGTATGTTCGAACGGTCGGGTCTGTCGGAGCTGAGTGATGAGGCGCTCATCTGCGAGGTCTCCGATGCCACTCGAGCCGAAGCCGCGGCGGCGGCCCGGCGGTTGGCTGCGATCGCAGAGGTGACCGTCCGGCACTGTTCTGACGAGGACGAGTCCTCGGCGTTGAAGTTGATCGACGGATGGGCGCTGGCGAAGGCCGAGATCAGTGCGGCGTGCACTCTCGGGCCGCGCGCCGCCAGTGCGCAGATGCGCATCGCGATGGCCTTGCGTGATCGGTTGCCCCGCACCGCTGAGGTGTTCGCGAAGGGGTTGGTGTCGGCCAAGGTGATCGCGGCGATCACCTGGCGCACCCAACTCGTCACCGACGACGACGCATTGGCGTTGATCGATGCCGGGATCGCCGGCAGCGCCCACCAATACGGCGCGCTGTCGGAGAACGCGTTGATCCGGGCGGTCGACTTCTGGGTCCACAGGTTCGATCCGATCGCGGTCATCCGATCCAAGGCCGCGGCCAACGACCGCTATATCGACTTCGGCGACAGTGATGATCCTGATGGTGTGGTGTCGTTCTGGGGACGGATGCGCGCCACCGACGCCGCGATCAGCGATGCCCGCCTCAACGACCTCGCCCACGGTGTCTGTGATGGTGATCCGCGCACCGTGGCCCAACGCCGCGCCGACGCCCTCGCCGCCATCCTGGCCGCAGCCGACCAGCTCACGTGCCTGTGCGGCAACAAAGACTGCGCCGGGTCGGGGAAAGACCCGCGCGCGGGTGCGGTGACCATTTACGTGCTCACTGGACAAGAACCCGACACCGGGCACGGTGCCAAGCCCGCCTCGGGGCCCACACCCGAGCCGGGTCCCGAACCTGCGGCGCCCGAGGCCGGTGAAGACCTGGAGCGGCCGATGGCCGAGCCGCTGGCCGAGGAACCTGCCGCGAGAGAAGGCGGCAGCGCCGAGCCACGCCCCGCCGCACCGGCCGCCAGCACTCAGTCGAGCCTGGGCGCCGGGATCACCCTGGACGGGGCGATCATCCCCGCCCACCTGCTCGCCGAACTCATCGCCACCGGTGCGAAAGTCCGGCCCCTGAGCAGCGCCACCGAGTTGGGTTCCGAACCCCGCTACCGACCCTCGACAGCGCTCGCGGCTTTCGTCCGCATGACCGCGATGACCTGCTGCTTCCCCGGTTGCGGGAAGCCCGCCCAGCGCTGCGACCTGGACCATGTCACCCCGTGGCCGGCCGGAGCCACCCATCCGGGCAACCTGCGCCCGCTCTGCCGCGAACACCACCTACTCAAAACCTTGAAAACCGGCTGGACACCCAAAGCACACCCCGACGGCACCACCGAATGGACCGCCCCGAACGGGCACACCTACACGACGATGCCGCTCGCACCGATCCTGTTCCCGCACAACACCATCGACACCCCGATACCGAGATCGCGACATATCACCCTGATCGGTGAGTGGGGCCGCGAGCCCGACGTCCCACGGCGCCAACGCACCCGACAACACGACCGCGACTACCGCATCAACGCCGAACGCACCCGCAACGCCACCGCCATCGCACTCGAAAACGCCCGCGGACAACCAGACTTCTAGACGCGAGAGGCGCGCAACCTGACGACCGCCAGCACGGTCAGCACACCGGCGACCGTGGCGAGCAGCAGTGCCAGCAGGATCAAGGGCGGGTAGTAGATGACCGTGGTCACTGTCGGCTCACCCTCGAGAACCGGCGGCAACTCCGCGTCCGAACGCGAAGCCAACCAGCTCAGCACGCAACCGACCAAGGCCACTACCGCAGCACCCAGTTGGATCATCGCGGTGCGCCTCACGACATCTGCTCCTCGACCAGCCCGACCAGGGCCGTGCGCAGAGTGCGGTGCTTACGCGCCCACGCCTGCCCTGTCCGCTTATCGGTCAACTTGATACCGATGCCGGTTCGGCCGCGGGGAATCCCACTGAGCTCGCCGAAGGCGCGGTAGGTCTGCCACTTCTCGCTCTCGCCACGCTTGAGCTCCGGATAGATCTGCACGATATCGGCGATCGGTATCCGCTCGGTGCCCTGGCGCAACGTCGTCGGCGTCAGCTCCACCGAGGTGTGGATACGGGCGGCCTTGATCTGGATTGCCAGGAAACCACTGACCAGGATGCAGAACACCGCAGGCACGCCCAGCCGCCAGCCGGCACCCCCGGACACCTGGATCAACGCCATTGCCAGCCCGGCCACCGGGCCAGCCAACAGCCACCACCAGGTGCCGCCGGGCTCGTGGAAGAGCACCTGCTCGGCCCGCGGCTCGGTCAGACCCTGGTCGATCGGCTTCTCATCGGTCATTGCATGTCCAAAAACCAGTCCGTGGCCGCCGGCCGCATGAACAGGGTGGCACCGATGGCCACCGGGACCACCCCGAACAGAGTGGGCAGCGTGATGGTGAACGGCGCCAGCAGCGTCAACAGGAACACCATCAGCACGACCGCCGCGGCCATCACCACCACCGACCGGCGGAACCGCAGGTCGCCGTTGCGAGCGCGCCCGGCCAGGAAACTCAGCGCCATCCCGACGACGGCCCACAACACGCTGAGCCCACCCAACAGGATCCGCAGATTTTGCACCGTCTCCTGTGAGACGTCCTTACCAAACACCGCGTCCTCGGCACTGACCGCGACGCTCAGGCCCAAAAGACCGCCCGACAGCAGCAACACCGAGCCCACCAAAACCAGCCAGAATGCGATGTTGACGATGCCGGGACGGGCGGGTGACGAGGGTGCGGTCATGATCCCGGCAGCCTAGCGGGTGAGGTATTCGTGGGCGTCCTTGCGGTGCAGCAGCACTACCCCGCCCAAAATCAGCACCGAGCCCACGATGGTGCAGGCCGCGTACCCGAACGCGGCCACGGCCGCACTGCGCTCGACGGTGAACAGACTGGTCACCGTATAGACCACCGCGGTCAGCCCACCGGCGGTCAACAGCGTGCGGGGCCAGCGATAGCCGAAGCGCAGTAACCAGGTGAACGCGGCGACGACCGCGGCAATCACGACGACGAACAGTACCGATGCCGCGTAGATGTACCAGGCCACCTCGACGGGCGCGGTGAACAGATCGATCAGGTAGCCGGACACCATCAGGATCAGCGCGGCCGCCCACAACCAGACACCGGTATCCACATCTTCGGGACGGATGCCCTCGGCAGGAGCAGATTCGGTCACTTCAGCCAGCCGGCAGCCTCGGCCGCCCAGTAGGTGAGCACGATATCGGCGCCCGCCCGGCGGATGCTGGTCAGCGATTCCAGCGCCGACGCCCGCAGATCGATCCAGCCGTTGGCAGCAGCGGCGCTGATCATCGAGTACTCCCCCGAGATCTGATAGGCAGCGACGGGCACCGGCGAGATCTCCGCGGCCGCGGCCACCACATCGAGATAGCTCATGGCAGGCTTGACCATCACCATGTCGGCACCCTCGTCGATGTCCAACGTGATCTCGTGCACGGCCTCGCGCGCATTACCCGGATCCTGTTGGTAGGTGCGCCGATCACCGGCCAGGCTGGAATCCACAGCCTCCCGGAACGGGCCGTAGAAAGCCGAGGCGAACTTCGCCGCATACGCCAGGATCGCGACATCCTCGTGCCCCGCCTCGTCCAGACCGTCCCGAATGGCCGCGACCTGACCGTCCATCATGCCGCTGGGCCCGACCACGTGCGCACCGGAATGCGCCTGTGCGACAGCGAGTTTGACGTACTGGTCGTTGGTCGCGTCATTGTCGACGCGGCCGTGCGCATCGAGCACACCGCAATGACCGTGATCGGTGAACTCGTCGAGGCAGGTATCGGCCATCAGCACGGTGGCATCGCCGAGATCAGCACTCAGGTCGCGCAACGCTGCGTTGAGCACGCCATCAGGATCCAGGCCCACACTTCCGGAGGCGTCCTTGTCCTGCGCCTGCGGAACGCCGAACAACATCAACCCGCCCACGCCGGCGGCCACCGCATCGGCAGCCGCACGACGCAACGAATCACGGGTGTGCTGAACGACTCCCGGCATCGAGCTGATCGGCCGAGGCTCGGTCAACCCGTCGGCGATGAACATCGGCAGCACCAGGTGCCGGGGCTCCAGCGTCGTCTGCGCGACCAACCGGCGCATGGCCGGCGTGGAACGCAGCCTGCGGGGACGATGCCGCGGGTACCCCATCTAGCGCCGGCGGCTCTTCTTGCGCGGCGGAGGCAGTGCGCCCTCGGCGCGCAGCCGCGCGGCGTGCTCGGCGAGCGCCTCGACCAGCGGACCGACTGCGGCGGTCTCCGGCTGCACATCGACACGCAGACCGAATTCGACTGCCGTCTCGGCCGTCTTGGGACCGATGCAAGCGACGATGGTGCGCGCGTGCGGCTTACCGGCGATACCGACCAGATTGCGGACCGTCGAGCTGGAGGTGAAGCAGACCGCGTCGAACCCGCCGGTCTTGATCATCTCGCGGGTGTGCGCCGGCGGCGGGGCCGCACGCACGGTGCGGTAGGCCGTGACATCCTCGATCTCCCAACCCCGTTCGCGCAGACCCTCGGCCAGCGTCTCGGTCGCGATATCCGCACGCGGCAGCAGCACCCGATTCACCGGATCGAAGATCTCGTCATAGGGCGGGAACTCGTCGAGCAGGCCCAGCGAGGATTGCTCACCGGCAGGCACCAGTTCGGGATTGATACCGAAGGCACGCACCCGATCCGCGGTGGCCTGACCGACGCAGGCGATCTTCACACCCGAGAACGCCCGGGCATCCAGACCGAATTCGTTGAACTTCTCCCAGACGGCACGCACGGCGTTGGTCGAGGTGAACACCACCCACTGGAACCGGCCGTCCACCAAACCCTTGACGGCCCTTTCCATCTGGGCCGGGCTACGCGGCGGCTCGACGGCGATGGTGGGCACCTCGACCGGCAGTGCGCCGTGGGTGACCAGCCGGTCGCTCATCTCGCCGGCCTGATCCTTGGTGCGCGGCACCAGCACGGTCCAGCCGTACAGCGCCCGGCTCTCCCACCAGTTCAGCTTCGCGCGGTTGGCCACCGTCTTGCCGATCGTGACGACCAGCGGACCAGACAGCGGGCCGGGCGTTCCACCGGACGGCTCCGCCGCGTTGAGGATCGCCTTGTCGCCGAGGCCGACCAGCGTGGTCTCCACCGAATGCTGCTGGCAGGTGGTGCCGTGCGCGGTGATGACGGCCGGAGTGTTCTCGGCGAGGCCGTATTCGACCAGGGTGCGGGCCGCATCGGCCAGGTGGCCGGCGGTCGCGTGCAGGATCAGCGGCCCGGGGGCGGCGGCCAACGCGGCCCAGTCGACGTTCGGGTCGCGCACATCGGCGACCGTGTGCGACGAGCCCAGCGGCAGGCCGGCGTAGGTCGGCACCGCGGTGGTATCCGGCAGACCGGGCACGATCTCGAAGGTCAGCTGCGTCCGTGCCAGAGCATTGACCTCGGCGATCACGGCGTCCACCGACAACGGATCACCGGCGACCAGCCGGACGACGTCGACACCGTTGCGCGCCTCGGCGCCCAGGGTCTTGGCCACCTCGGCGGGCTCGCCGAGGGCCGGTCGCACATCGGGACCACCCGGCACCACGGCGGCGACGGTCTCACCGTCGGGCGTCTCGGTGGCGGCGGGCTCGGGACCCGACGTCGGCGGCAACTCGGAACCGACCAGCGCCAGCACCGACTCGGGCACATCGGGATCGGTGAACACGGTCGCCGCATTGGCGAGCACGGTCCGCGCACGCGTTGTCAGCAGGCCCGGATCACCCGGGCCGGAGCCCACGAATGTGATGCGGCCGGGCCGAATCTTGCGGCCCCGGTTACCTGCGTGCCCAGTCATCTGTCACTCCCAGCGTCTGCCAACACGTCGCGTGCGCCCAGTTCGAACAGCTCCGCGGCCACCGAGAGCCCCAGCTCTCGTGCCCGCTCGGGAGTCCCGATACCGGACGCACGGATCACGTCGGATCCGTCCAGCGCCGCCACGCATGCGCGCAGCGACAGCTCTTCGAAGACGCGGCCTTCCTCATCGATGGACTCGACCACCTCAGCGATGGCACCCACCGGTGCGGAGCAACCCGCCTCCAGTTCGGCGAGCAGGACACGTTCAGCGATTACCGCGGCACGCGTGTCGGCATCTTCCAACTCCGCCAATATCGCGACGAGGTCGGAATCTGCGGCACGGCATTCGACCGCGAGCGCCCCCTGAGCCGGTGCCGGCAACATCTGCACCGGTTCCAGGGCCTCGGTGACAACGTCCAGCCGTCCGATGCGGGCGAGGCCCGCTCGGGCGACGACGACGCCGTCGAGATCACCGCTGCTTACCCTGTTCAACCTGGTGTCTAGGTTGCCTCGTAGGGGGCGGATTTCCAAACCGAGACCCAGTGCTCTAAGCTGCGCGGCCCGTCGCGGGCTCGAGGTACCGATCACCGAGCCCGGCGGGAGCTCGCCGAGCACCAGTCCCTCACGTGCCACCAGCGCGTCCCTGGAGTCCTCACGGGGCGGCACGGCGGCGATGGTGAACCGTTCGTCACGGGCGGTCGGCAGATCCTTGTAGGAGTGCACGCAGGCGTCCACATCGCCGTCGGCCAGCGCCTCGCGCAGCGCCGCGGTGAACACGCCAATGCCGATATCGGCGATCGGGCCCTGATTGCGGTCGCCCTCGGTGGAGATGATGACGAGTTCGGCTTCGTGTCCGTTGGCGATCAACGCGTCGCGGACGAAGCCGGCCTGGGTGGTCGCCAGCAGGCTGCCCCGGGTGCCGATCCGGATCACTGAGTATCGGTATCTGATGCGATCAACGGCAATTCGCCGCCGGCTACGGCGTCCACGGCCTGCGGATCGAGCTCGAACAACTCGCGCAGCGCCTCGGCGTAGCTGTCCCCGCCGGGCGCCCCGGCAAGTTGTTTGACCCGCACGGTCGGCGCGTGCAGAAGCTTGTCGACCACCCTGCGGACGGTGCGGGCGACCTCGTCCCGATGCGTGGAATCCAGCCCCGGCAGCCGGTTGTCGAGGCGCAGCAACTCGGCCTCGACGACATCGGCGGCGCGCTGGCGCAGCGCGGTGACCGTCGGGGTGACTTCAGCCATCCGCTGCCCGGCCAGGTAGTTGGCGACCTCGTTGGCGACGATGGTGCGGGCGGCCTCGGCATCCGAGGACGCCGCGCGGGCCCGCGGTTCGCGCTGGATGCGCTCCATGTCGATGACGTGGACGCCGGGCAGCCCTTTGACCGCGATGTCGATATCGCGTGGCATCCCCAGATCGCACATCACCAGCGGGCGATCGTCGTCGTCACGGGCGGCCAGCGCATGGTGCACGTCGGCGAGCGTCATGACCGGGCGGACCGCACCGGTGCTGCTGACCACGACATCGGCGGTGGCCAGTACGGCGGCGACATCGTCGAGCAGATACGGGTGCGATGCCACGCCGAGATCGGTGATGTTCTGGGACAGCCTGCGGGCACGCGGAAGCGATCGGTTGACGACGTCGACACGTTCGACACCGGCCCGGATCAGGTGCTTGGCGGCCAGGGCGCCCATCGCGCCCGCACCGACCACCACGGCCCGGCGACCGGCAAGGCCGCCGATGCGCCGTTCCGCCATCTCCAGCGACACCGACACCACCGATGCTCCGGCAGAGTCGATGCCGGTCTCGCTGTGCACCCGCTTGCCGACGGAAAGGGCGCGCTGGGCCAGTTCGTGCAGGGTGCGGCCGACGCTGTGGTTGGCCTCGGCGGCGGCGTAGGCGCGACGCACCTGGCCGAGCACCTGCTGTTCACCGATCACCAGCGAATCCATCCCGCTGGTGACCGAGAAGAGATGCTCGACGGCGGCCTCGGCGTAGCGCACATAGGCATATTTGGTGAGGTCGTTCAGTCCCATGCCGGAGCATTCGGAGAGCACCTGGCCGATGACGGACAGGCCACCGTGGAACGCATCGACGACGGCGTAGATCTCCACCCGGTTGCAGGTGGAGAGCACCATTGCCTCGGTGACCAGTGACGACTGCAGGAGCTGATCGACGATCTTGGCCTGGTCGGCCTCGTCGGTGCTGAGCTGCTCCAGGACGGAAACCGGCGCACTGCGGTGCGACACTCCGAATAGCAGTACGCTCACGGCATCATCACCCAGATTCTTCCCGTCACTCGCCCTAGGCCACGGTCCAAAGTAGCCTTTACCTGCGCAGCGACCAAATTAGCTGAGATCTTTTCGTAACTGCGCTTCGTCGACCTCCCAGTAGCTGTGTTCGACGCCGTCGAGGAGCACCACCGGCAGCCGATCGCCGTACTCGGCACGTAACGCGGGCTGACCCGCGTCGGCGGCGACGTCGACATCGACCGACTCCCAGCGCATACCCAATTCGGCGGCCAGCGCGTCCAGCGTCGCGGCGGCCGCCGCGCACAGGCTGCATCCGGCACGTGTGAGCAACAACACCTGATGGTCCACGCCCCCAGTATCGGTCCGGCGTGACTTAATGTTGAACGGTGTCCGACACGCCTCCGCCGCCACCGCCGGACCTGACCGCGGCGGCGTTCTTCGACGTCGACAACACGCTGGTGCACGGATCATCGCTGGTGCACTTCGCCCGTGGGTTGGCCGCGCGCAAGTACTTCACCTACCGCGATATCGCCGGGATCATCTACGCGCAGGCCAAGTTCCAGTTCACCGGCAAGGAGAACAGCGACGACGTCGCCGAGGGCAAGCAGAAGGCGCTGGCGTTCATCGAGGGCCGTTCCACCGCCGAACTGGTCGAGCTCGGTGAACAGATCTACGACGAGATCATCGCCGACCGAATCTGGCCTGGCACTCGCGCGCTGGCGCAGATGCACCTCGACGCCGGCCAGCAGGTGTGGCTGGTGACGGCGACGCCCTATGAGCTCGCCGACACGATCGCTCGTCGGCTGGGCCTGACCGGGGCGCTGGGCACCGTCGCCGAATCCGTCGACGGTGTGTTCACCGGCCGGCTCGTCGGGGACATCCTGCATGGGGCGGGCAAGGCGCACGCGGTCCGGTCGCTGGCCATCCGCGAGGGCCTCAACCTGCGTCGATGCACCGCCTATTCGGACAGTTTCAACGACGTGCCGATGCTGTCGCTGGTCGGCACCGCGGTCGCGATCAATCCCGACGCGGCGCTGCGCGATGTGGCCCGCGAGCGCGGCTGGGAGATCCGCGACTTCCGCACCGCCCGTAAGGCGGCCCGCATCGGAGTGCCCTCGGCGCTGGCCCTCGGTGCGGTCGGCGGAGCATTGGCTGCAGTCGCCTCTCGCCGCGACGCAGGTCACTGATCGCCCGCACGGTAGGCTCACCCGCCATGGGCATTGCCGAAGAGATCGTGGGAACCCACTACCGGTACCCCGACTATTTCGAGGTCGGCCGGGAGAAGATCCGCGAGTTCGCGACCGCGGTGAAGGATGAGCACCCCGCCCACCACAGCGAGGAAGGTGCCGCCCAACACGGCCACGACAGCCTCGTGGCATCGCTGACGTTCATCGCGGTCGCCGGGCGCCGGGTGCAGCTGGAGATCTTCAACCAGTTCGATGTGCCGGTGAACCTCGAGCGGGTGTTGCACCGCGATCAGAAGCTGGTCTTCCACCGCCCGATCAAGGCCGGCGACAAACTGTGGTTCGACTCGTACCTGGATTCGGTCATCGAATCGCACGGCGCCATCCTCACCGAGGTGCGCGCCGAGGTCACCGATGACGACGGCAATCCGGTGCTCACCAGCGTCATCACCATCCTCGGTGAGGCCGAGCACGAGGGCGAGGCCGACGAGGTCACCGCACAGATCGCGGCGGCCCGGGATGCCTCGATCGCGCGAATGGTCGCCAACCAGAACAGCTAGTTTTTCGCCCGAGTGAGACGTTTACGTCTTTCTGCGGGCGATTTGCGCGCGAAAGCGTCTCACTCAACGCTCATTGGAGCCGAATCAACATCGGCTGCGTCCTAAGAAGTGTGCAGATCCCCTTCGTCGGTGCCGACGCGGTGTCATCCGGTGAGCTGACTCCGTCCGCACTGCGGCGTCGGTACCGCGCCATCTACCGCGGTGTGTATGTGCCCGCAGAGCACCAGATATCGCAACGGGACAGACTGACGGGGCTGATGCTGGCCGTGCCGGACGCCGTTGTAACCGGAGTCGCCGCGTCAGCCGTGCATGGTGCGAAATGGGTGGATGTAGAGACGCCGATCGAAATCATCTCGGCCACGCGCCCGCAGGCCGGCCTCATCAGACGCCGCGAGTCTCTGCTGCCCGACGAGATGACGATGGTCTCCGGCATCAGGGTCACCACGGTGGCCCGCACTGCTTTCGATCTGGCCCGCCATCTCCCCCGCGACAACGCCGTGGCCCGCCTGGACGCCCTGATGCGCGCCAGACCGTTCACACATTGCGACATCCTCGCCATCGCCGAGGACCATCCGGGCCTGCGCGGACTTCGTCGGTTGCGGGTGGCGCTGCCACTGGTGGATGGTGGAGCGGAGTCACCGCGGGAGACGTGGCTGCGGTTGATCTTCATCGACGCCGGCCTACCGGCACCGACCACTCAAGTCGTCGTCCACGACGAGAACGGTCGCTATGTCCGGCGCATCGACATGGCGTGGAAGCAGTTCAAGATCGGCGCCGAGTACGACGGCGACATACATCTGACCAGTCGGAAGACCTACGTCAACGACGTGTTGGTCGCGCGTGTGCTGCACAGGCTCGGCTGGCACGTCATCCATGTGGTCAAGGAAGACCGTCGGCGCGACATCGTGGAAGAGGCAAGAACGGCTCTACTCGCACGCGGCTGGGTCCCCGAATGAGACGTTTCTGCGCTCGATCGGGCTGTAGGAGCGCAATAGCGTCTCACTCGCCGCACCCCAGGAAAAAGAGGCTCAGCCCAGGAAGGTGTTCCGGCGATTGGCCAGCAGCTGATACAGCGTGTGCTGGATGGTCTCGCGGACATGGTCGGTCAGCTCGAAGGTGACCATGGGGTCATCCGCGGCACCGTCGTCGTACCCCTCGGTGGAGATCGGCTCGCCGAACTTGATGTGCCACTTCGACGGCAATGGCACCAAGCCCAATGGGCCCGCCAGCGGGAACAGCGGCGTGACCGGGAAGTAGGGCAGCCCCAGAAGGCGGGCCAGCAACGTGATGTCGCCGATCTTGGGGTAGATCTCCTCGGACCCGACGATCGAGCACGGGACGATGGGCACCTGCGCGCGCAGCGCAGCCGATACGAAGCCGCCGCGGCCGAACCGTTGCAGCTTGTAGCGATCCTTGAAGGGCTTACCCAGCCCCTTGAAACCCTCGGGGAACACCGCGGTGAGCTCACCGGCTGCGAGCAACCGGTGAGCATCGGAGGTGCACGCCACGGTGTGTCCGGCCTTGCGCGCTGCTTGACCCACCACGGGCATGTCGAAGACCAGATCGGCTGCCAGCAAACGCAATGCCCGCTGACGCGGATGATGATCATGCACCGCCACCGACGCCATCAGTCCGTCGAAGGGCAGCACGCCGGCGTGATTGGCCACCACCAGTGCCGCCCCATCCAGCGGCAGATTCTCGATACCGCTGACCTCGACGCGGAACCAGTTCCTGAAAAGTCCACGCAGCAGCGGCAATACGACGTTGTCGTTGAGGTGTGGGTCGAAACCGAACTCGTCGACGGTGTAGTCACCCGTCATCCGGCGGGTGGCGAAATCGGCGATCGCGGAGATGGCCTTGGACAGCTCGTTGGGAACGTCCTCGGGGGCGGCGGCCGCACCGTTGTGTCGATGCTCGTCGATCTCGCGGACGACGGCGGCGATCTCCTCGACGGAGGCACGCTCGTCGGAATCCGACAGCAGGGAGGGATGCCTGCGCGCACCATCGGCACGCTGAGCGGCGCGGCGCGCGGCGGTCGAGCGACCCGAATTCGCGCGCAGCGGAATCACTTTCGCTTTTGATTCACCCGCCACCGAACAACCTCTCCCCAACCCGACGTCACGTCGTCCCCTGGCCGCCGCAGCGTTGCGCCAGCGCCACTGCCCGACCTTCCACAGAGCGTACCCATTTCGGGTCGATGATCGGCGTCAGACCACGTCCCCGCACGTAATCGTCGAATGCCTCCGCGGTGGTCCACTTCGGGATATAGCCTAAGTCGTTTCGCATCCTGGCGGTATCCATCACCCGGCCGAAGCTCACGTAGTTCAGCTGCTCGCGGTCGAGCTCGGTATAGCGGGTGGCGCGGCGCAGCGAGTCGACGACGGCAAGGGCAGAACGCGGTACCGGCAGCGCGACCCGGCCAGAACGGCGGATCGCCTGACTCATCATGATGATGCCGTCGGCGCCGACGTTGAAGGTGCCGGGTCGGCCCGCCACGGTGGCCCGTTCCAACGCGCCGAGCGCATCCTGTTCGTGCAGCAACTGCAGCCGGGCGTCCCGCCCGAGCACCGTGGGCACGACCGGGCCGGCCAGAAAGCGCGAGAGCGCGGTGTCCATCGCCGGACCGATCATGTTGGCCAACCGCAGGATCGTCACCGCGATATCCGGGCGCCGGCGCGCCAGCCCGCGGGCGTAGCCCTCGATATCGATGCTGTCGCGGGCGAAACCGTCGGTCGGCGGCCGGCGCGCGCTGCCGTCCTCGGTGAACCGGACCGGATCACGCGAGCTGGACCCGTACACCTCAGAGGTGGACTTGAGCACGACACGACGCACCGAGGGTGCCTTCTGCGCGGCCGCGAACAGCTGGATGGCCCCCATCACGTTGAGCTCTTTGAGGGTGGCCTGTCCACCGGCGCGCGGCGCGTAGGAGGCCGCCGCGGCGTGGACGACGGTGTCGACGTTGCCGTTGCGGATGACCTTGGCGATGAAGGGGTTGCGGATGTCGGCGCGCACGAATTCGGCGCGCCCCATCCGCCGCAGCAGATCCTTGCTCGGTGCTATCGCATCCACCGCGATGACATGGTCGATCGCGGGATTCTGCGCCAGGCGTGCAGTCAGGTATCCGCCGAGAAAACGGCAGGCCCCGGTGACCAGGACGACTTTCGGTGCGGAACCAAGTTCATCCATCGGGCCAGCCTAGCGGCCGAAGCCGGAAGCTACTTACCGAGTTTTCTGCGCTGGACCCGGGTGCGACGAAGCAACTTACGGTGCTTCTTCTTCGACATGCGCTTACGCCGCTTCTTGATTACTGAACCCATGAACTCCGCTACCTACCGATGTGTGAACTGACCGGGTCACCTTACCCGGGTGCCCCGGCCCGGAACTAATCAGCCGGCGTCGAAGTACGAGGTCTCCAGAAGGTCGTGCACCGCCTTGGCGTGTACGCGGAACGAGCGACCAACCCGTACCGCAGGCAGTTCACCGTTGTGCACGAGGCGGTACACGGTCATCTTGCTGACCCGCATCAAGCTGGCGACCTCTGCGACGGTGAGAAATTGAGCCTTCGGCTGGCCGTCGCCAGCGGAATCCCGCGCCGATGGCCCGTTCATTGACGTCATCGCAAACCCAATCCATAAGGCACGGCCGGGCCAGCGGCTTCCCCACCGCTGGCACGTACGCGTGCATACACGAGGAGAATAGCGTGGCCACTGGGGTTATTGCGACGGGTGTGGGCTAATCAGTCCGAAATTGGTGAACTACTCGGATGTAATTCCTAGCTGCTCAGAGCGTGTTTTGGCCGCTTGCACGGCGTCTGCCACGGCACTGCGCAGGCCCCCGCGCTCGAGTTCTCGCAGACCAGCCGCGGTGGTACCACCCGGTGAGGTCACGATAGCCCGCAATGCGGTCGCAGAGGTGTCCATTACGCCATTCGGTGCCGAGTCGCGGCGGTCCAGCAGCATGGCCGCCGACCCCGCCATCGTGTGCACCACGAGCTCGGTGGCCACCTCACGGGACAACCCGGCCGCCACACCCGCGTCGACGAGCGCCTCCACCATCAGGAAGAAGTACGCCGGGCCCGAACCCGACACCGCGGTGACCGCGTCCATCTGCGCCTCGGTAACGGTCAGCACATCGCCGACGGTGTCGAAGATCGCGGCGACCTCCTTGACCTGCTCCGGGGTGGCGAACCTGCCGGCCGCCACGGCACTGACGCCGCCGCCGACCACCATCGGCGCATTCGGCATGACCCGCACCACCGGAGAGCCCGCGGGCAGCTTGTTCTCGAAGAACGTCGTGCTGACACCCGCGGCGACGCTGACGAAGACCGTCTCGTCACTGTCGTTGTCGGCCTTGGCGACCGCCTCGGCGATCTCCGCGGTCACCGCGGAGACATCACCGGGCTTGACCGCCACGATCACGTAGGACGCATTCTCGACGGCATCTGCGACCGAGGCCACCAACACCTGATGTGTTTCCGACAGCTGCCGGGCACGGTCGGGATGCTTCTCGGCGACCACCAGATCCTTGACCTGACGGCCGGCCCTCAACAATCCCGAGAGCAGGGCCTCGCCGATACTTCCTCCGCCGATGATCGCAATTCTCGCCACCGGGAAAGCATGTCACGGACCGTGACAGGAGTTCGCTCAGGACGCGGGCACCAGTGCGAGCTGACGGCTCTGCACGATGATCCGGCCGCTGGAGTCGACCACGACGTGGTCCTCGTCGAACCACTCCTGACCGATCTGGGTCGTCGTGCACAGCACCCGCAACCAGCCGTCGGCCGGGACGGCCCGCAGAAAGGCCGTCAGCTGCACGGTGGGCGCCCAACCCAGCCGGTTGACGCCGAAGGTCACCGGGGCCGACACATCACCGCACAGCAGGGCGAACAGGACGTCCGGAGCGCACTCACGCGGGCGGACCCAGTACTCGATGACCGGCGGGCCGCCATCCGAGCGCGGCGCCATGGTGGTCAGCGACGGCCGGATATCGCAGCCGTGGGCCAGGTGCACCACATCGGCCATTGGATGTCCCGGTCCGATCGGCTCCAGTCCGGGCGGTGGTTCCGGGGTCATCAACGCGACCACCGGGTTCGTCGACAACAGCGGGACGGTGTCGTTCTCGGGCACGCCGAGCGTGATGGCCGCGCGCACGGCGACCCGCTCGCCCTGGCGCAGTTCGACGTCGACCAGACTGATCCGGCGACCCCGCTTACGCACATCGGTGGCCACCTGCAGTGGGCCCGGATCCGGCGCCCACAGGAAGTTTCCCGACACCGCGATCGGTTCCACACCCGGGACACCGATCTCGGTGCGCGCGGCATTGGCACACAGCGCCAGCATGGCCCCGCCGTGCACCTTCGGGCCGATCGTCCAGTGCTCGTTGAGCGCCCCCGTGTAGACCCCGTCGCCGGCGGTCTCCAACCGCATCGCGTCGCTGAACAACACACTCATCGCAGCAGGTGCTCCCTTGCGAATTGGAGGGACTCGGTCAACAGCGCATCCCGTTCGGCGGCGTTGCGCGCTCCCGAGGTGGTGACCTCGAGGATGACGTGCCCGGTGAAATCCGACGTCGCCAACTGTCTGCAGATCTGGGCGGCGGGTTGATTACCGCGACCGGGGACGAGGTGTTCATCGGTGGACGCCCCGCTGCCGTCGCAGAGGTGGAGGTGCACCAGGCCATCACCCATCCGCCGGGCCAACTCGAGCGCATCGGTGCCGGCGGTGGCGCTGTGCGACAGGTCCAGCGTGTAGTGCGCGTGACCGCCGTCGAGCGGGTCATAGGACGGTGCGAACGCCGACACCGCCAGCCCGGGGTCGCCGCCGCGCCGTCGCATCCGCTCGATCGACGGTTTGCCGGTACCCCAGAACCGGTCGGCGCGGAACGGGAACATGTTCTCCACCGCGACCAGTACATCGCTGCCGGCCTCCAAGTCCGCGACCTGTGCGCTGAACCCCTCGGCGTACCGGCGTTGCCAGCGGAACGGCGGGTGCACCACGACGGTCTGGGCGCCCAACTGTTCGGCGGCGCGCACACTGCGTTCCAGCTTGGCGATCGGGTTGGCCCCCCAGACCCGCTGCGATATCAGCAGGCACGGTGCGTGCACCGAGAGCACCGGGATCCCATACCGCTGCGACATCGCCTCGACGGCATCGATGTCCTGGCTGACCGCCTCGGCCCACACCATCAGCTCGACCCCGTCGTAGCCCAGGCGGGCGGCGTGCTCGAACGCCGCCTCGGTGCGCAGCGGATATACCGAGGCCGTCGACAGACCGACCTTGATCGCGGGACGCACTAGCTCGTCATCAGGTGGATTGCAGCAACGCCAGCGGGCCGAGGGTGACCATGGCGCCCACCGCCACCGCGATCAGCGTGCTGGCGATGTCCTCGGTCTTGCGGACCACCCGCACGCCGACGACCAGGCCGAGGATCACCAGTACCGACAACGCCAGTGCGACGATGTTGTTCCATCTCCACAGCTGGTCGAAGGCGATGAACAACCCGGCACCGAGCGCGACGGCCAGGACACTCTGCACGACGACCCATAGACCGCGCATGAACGCGGAGCCCTCGTGTTGCTCGCCGGCGTCACCGATCAGGAGCAGCTCGGTGTCGTCGAGATCGCTGCGGTCCAGGTCACCGCTTTCGAGGTCGATGTCCTCCGGGCCGGGGGTCCGGGTGCGCCGCGTCGCCTCGTCGGCCACCGAATCGCCGCCGAAGAGGGTGTCCGATGGGGACTTCAGATAGGACGGCCGGTCGTGGGTGCCCTCGACATCGTCGATGTCGTCGAGGGCACCGTCATCATCGAGCAGTGGGTCCGGGCTCATCGCCTCGGCGGTGGCCGTCTCGCTGGCCGTCTCGGTGACATCGGCTTCGGCGGCACGGCGGGAGAACCCGTGGGCACGACGGCGGGGCTGGAAGGCCACCGGCTCCGGCTCCGCCTCGCGCTGCTGCAGGTGCGCGTCGTAGTCGGTGGCCGCGGCGTCGACCGCCGCGGTCTCCTCGGCATCCGGTTCGGGTTCGGGGTCCGGTTCGGCTTGCGGTTCGTCGAGGACGGGCGCGTCGACGGCGGTCTCCTCGGCCGTCGGGGCTTCAGCCGCCTCGACTTCGGCCGTGGCTTTCTCGGTGGCTTCGTCGGTGGCCTCGGCGGTGGGCTGTTCGGGGGCCGGGGGCTCGTCGGTCATCGAGATGATCGGGATCTCCCCGGTCAGCTCGGCGACGGTCACCGCGTCGGCGTTGCCGCGACGGCGCCGGCGACGCCCGCCGGGCGCGGGCGCTCCGATCGACCCGTTCCTGGCGAGCAGCTCGGCGACAGAGATGGGTCGCGTGGCCGTGTTGTCTGCGTTGCTGTTGCTATCAGTCATCGTCTTTTGCCCTCGGGAGTGGCTGGGATGGTCTCGACCAGGGCGGTTCCGTCGGCTTCACTGTCGAGTTTGCGCAGGATCAGTCCCTCCCGCAACGCCCAGGGACAGATCTCCACCGTTTCGACACCCAAGGCCTTCATACTCGCCTCGGCAACCAGCGCCCCCGCCACGATCTGTGGCGCCCGCTCGGCACTCACCCCCTCCAACTCGGCTCGGTCGGCCGTTGTCATCCTAGAGATGAATGCGATCAGCTGGCGTAGACCGCTCGCGGTCAGCGTCCGCTTGACCCGCGGCCCCGCCCCCGATGGCGCCGCGCCGGTGAGCCGCGCCAACGACCGGAACGTCTTGGATGTGGCGACCGCGAGGTCCGGTGTGCCTGCCGACTGGATCACCGACCCCGCCTCAGAGAGCTCGGTGGACAGCCAGTCACGCAGCATCGCCACCCGCCGGCGGCCCGGCGGATCTTCGGCCAGCCACTCCCTGGTCATCCGCCCCGCGCCCAGCGGCAGCGACAGCGCCACATCGGGCTCCTCGTCGACCCCACTGGACAACTCCAACGAGCCGCCGCCGATATCGATGTTGATGATGCGCCCGGCGCTCCAGCCGTACCACCGGCGCACCGCCAGGAACGTCAGCCGCGACTCGTCGACACCGCTGAGCACGCGCAGCGAAACCCCGGCCTCGGACTGCACCCTGGCGAGCACCGCCTCGGAGTTGGTGGCGTCACGCACCGCGGAGGTGGCGAAGGCCATCAACTCCGAACATCCCGAACTGGTGGCGATCTTGGCGAACTCGTCGACCGTGCTGACGAGCTTGTCCGCACCCTTACGGGTCAGCTTGCCGGTCGAATCGATCGCCTCGGCCAGCCGCAGCGCGGCCTTGGTCGAACTCATCGGTGTCGGGTGTCCACCGCGGCGGGCGTCGACGACCAACAGATGAACCGTATTGCTGCCCACATCCAGCACGCCCAATCGCACGCGACCAAGGTTAGTGGGTTTACCGTTGACAACTGTGAAGACGTCACCCGTCGGCGGTAGGCAACTCGGAGGAGTGGGTGGCGAAGTCGACCTCGACTTCGCGCGCGAGTGGGTCGAGTTCTACGACCCCGAGGATTCCAACCACGTGATCAGTGCGGACATGACGTGGTTGTTGTCGCGCTGGACATGCGTTTTCGGCACGCCCGCCTGCCAGGGCACGGTGGCAGGCCGCCCCGACGACGGCTGCTGCTCGCACGGCGCCTTCCTCTCCGATGACGACGACCGCGCCATGCTCGACGATGCGGTCACGAAGTTGACCGACGAGGACTGGCAGTTTCGCAGCAAGGGGCTGGGCCGCAAGGGCTATCTGGAAGATGACGAGTACGACGGCAAACCCAACCAGCGGACCCGAAAGTACAAGGGCGCCTGCATATTCCTCAACCGGCCCGGCTTCGCCGGCGGTATCGGCTGCGCGCTGCACTCCAAGGCGCTCAAACTCGGCGTCGAACCGCTGACCATGAAGCCCGAGGTCTGCTGGCAGTTACCGATCCGGCGCACCCAGGACTGGGTGACCCGGCCGGACGGTTCGGAGATCCTCAAGACCGTCATCACCGAATACGACCGGCGTGGCTGGGGCGAGGGCGGCGCCGATCTGCACTGGTACTGCACCGGGGATCCGGCGGCCCATGTCGGCGCCAAGCCGGTCTGGCAGTCCTACGCACCCGAACTCACCGAACTGCTCGGCGAGAAGGCCTATGCCGAGCTGGCCGCGATGTGCCGACGCCGAGGACAACTCGGGCTGATCGCCGTGCAC
The DNA here is from genome assembly GCF_036946495.1 of Mycolicibacterium neoaurum. Classification (NCBI taxonomy): domain Bacteria; kingdom Bacillati; phylum Actinomycetota; class Actinomycetes; order Mycobacteriales; family Mycobacteriaceae; genus Mycobacterium; species Mycolicibacterium neoaurum. Next base: position 2,668,300 of record NZ_JAQIIX010000002.1, on the reverse strand, counting down.
CCGGCGACCCGCGCCGCCGAGTAAGCCGGGTACCGGCGGGGTCTCAGCCCTCCAGCTTGTAGCCGAGCCCGCGGACGGTCACCAGATGCACCGGGCTGGCCGGGTCGGACTCGATCTTCGAGCGCAGCCGCTTGACGTGAACGTCGAGGGTTTTGGTGTCGCCGACGTAATCGGCACCCCAGACCCGGTCGATCAGCTGCCCGCGGGTCAGCACCCGTCCGCTGTTGCGCATCAGATACTCGAGCAGATCAAATTCCTTGAGCGGCAACGTGATCTGCTCGCCGTTGACGCTGACGACATGCCGCTCGACGTCCATCCGCACCGGACCGGCCTCCAGCACGCCGTCGGAGATACCGGGATCGTCGTTGTCGGCGCCGCGGCGCAGCACCGCGCGGATGCGGGCGATCAACTCACGGGCCGAGTACGGCTTGGTGACATAGTCATCGGCGCCGAGTTCCAGCCCGACGACCTTGTCGATCTCACTGTCCCGCGCGGTCACCATGATGACCGGCACACTGGACCGCGACCGCAACTGCTTGCAGACATCGGTGCCGCTCATTCCGGGCAGCATGAGGTCCAGCAGCACGATATCGGCCCCCGTGCGCTCGAACTCGGCAAGCGCCGACGGGCCGTCGGAGACGACGGTGGCCTCGAACCCCTCCTTGCGCAACAGGAACGCCAGCGGATCAGCAAGGGACTCTTCGTCTTCCACGATCAGGACACTGGTCATCAGAGTGCCGCGCCTTTCGCCACGAGGGCTCTCGGGGAGTCTTCCACGATCAGGACACTGGTCATCAGAAGCTAGCCTTCCTCATTCTTCTTCATCGGCCGATTGGCCCTCAGGTATTGCCGGAATCGACAGGGTGAACGTCGAACCGGTGCCCGGCTGACTCCACAGCCGGATCGATCCGTTGTGATTGGCCGCCACATGCTTGACGATCGCCAACCCCAGACCGGTGCCCCCGGTGGCGCGTGAGCGCGCCTTGTCGACCCGGAAGAACCGCTCGAAAACCCGCTCCTGGTCGGCGCGGGCGATACCGATTCCGCGGTCGGTCACCGCGATCTCGATCTCGTCGCCGCGGCGACGCCGACTGATCGACACATCCGATCCGTCCGGGGAGTACGCAATGGCGTTGGACACCAGGTTGGCGATCGCGGTGACCAGCAGCCGCTCGTCGCCGAGCACCCGGAAGCCCGTCGGCGCATCGGTGGTGATGGTGATGTGCGCGCTGTCCGCGGCGACCTTGTAGCGCGAGACCGCCTCGGCGACGACACCGTCGACGTCGACGCTCTCCAGATCCGGCAGCGGTTCGGCACCCTGCAGCCGGGACAGCTCGATCAGCTCACCGATCATGTCGGCCAACCGCACCGACTCGATGATCATCTTCTCGGCGAACCGGCGCACCGTGTCGGGATCCTCGGTGGAGGCCAGCATGGCCTCGGCGAGCACACCCATGGCCCCGACCGGCGTCTTGAGCTCGTGGCTGACGTTGGCCACGAAATCCCGGCGGGTGGCCTCCATGCGGGCCTGCTCGGACTGATCGCCCACGAACACCACCGCGAACTGATGCGCGCCCTCCACCAGCAACCGCACATGTCCGCGGACCGCCAGACCCGAACGGCCGGTCTTCTGCCGCTTGCGCGGGGAAAGGTCGATATCGACATCGGCGCCGGTGGCCAGACAACGCTGGACGGCCTGCCAGGCGCGGTCGTCGAGCAACCGGTCACGCACCAGGCCCAGTTCGATGGCCTGGTCGTTCATGTAGACGACATCGCGGAAGGTGTCGACGACGACGATCCCCATCGGGGACATCGCGGCGATATGGCTGAGCATCTGGGAGACGGTGATCCCACCGCCTTCTTCGATGTCGCGCTCGGCCCGGCGGGCGGCGATCTTGCGCATCGCCACCATGCCGACGGCGACGCCTATCCCGAGCGCGAGCACAGCCAGCGCTGCCGCCAACAGCAGCGCGGAACCGACACTCACGCGAAAATCGTACGCATCGGGTGAACGACATCCCAGCAGCAAGCGGCCAAACCGGGACAAGTCACACGTAGAAAGACCAGTATTCGGCGGCCGTTTACCTGACGCTCACCTGATGCGCGCTACTTGGCGCCCTGCGCCGCGACGGCCGCTGCCCCGGCGGCGGCGGCCTCGGGATCCAGGTACTTCCCGCCGGCGACCGTGGGCTTCAGGTTCTCGTCCAGTTCATAGAGCAGCGGGATACCGGTCGGGATGTTCAGACCCACGACATCGGCATCGGACATTCCGTCCAGATACTTCACCAGGGCGCGCAGCGAGTTGCCGTGCGCCGCGATCAAGACCGTCTTACCGGCCTTGAGGTCGGGCACGATGGCCTGCTCGAAGTACGGGACGAAACGCTCGACCACGTCGGCGAGGCATTCGGTCAGCGGGGCCCCACCCGGGATGTCGGCGTAGCGGGGGTCGGCATCCTGGCTGAACTCGCTGCCCTTCTCGATGGGCGGCGGCGGCGTGTCATAGCTGCGGCGCCACGCCATGAACTGCTCTTCGCCGTACTTCTCCTTGGTGGCCGCCTTGTCCAGGCCCTGCAGCGCGCCGTAGTGCCGCTCGTTGAGCCGCCAGTCCCGGTGCACCGGGATCCAGTGCCGGTCGGCCGCGTCCAGTGCCAGGTTGGCGGTGGTGATCGCGCGGCGCAGCAGCGAGGTGTAGAGCACGTCGGGTAGCACGCCCTGTTCGGCGAGCAGCTTGCCGCCGCGGACCGCCTCGGCCCGGCCCTTGTCGGTGAGGTCGACATCGACCCACCCGGTGAACAGGTTCTTCTGGTTCCAGTCGCTCTCGCCGTGGCGCAGCAGGATCAAGGTCGGCATGACTGGAATCTTGCCATGACCGGTCAGTCCTCGATGAGGTGCTCGAAGGCTTCGAGATTCTTCAGGGATTCGCCGCGGGCAACCCGCCACTCCCATTCCTTCTGGATCGATGAGCGGAAGCCCAGCTCCAGCAGGGTGTTGAAATCGCTGTCGACGGCTTCGAGCACCTGGCCGAGCACGCGGTCGATCTCCTCGGCGGTCACCGAACCGTTGGCCATCCAGCCCACCAGGTAGATGTCGCCGAGATTGTCCAGCGTGTACGCCACGCCGTACAGCCTGCGGTTGCGCTTGAGCAGGAACTTGTAGACGGCCTCGAAATTCTCGTCGGGACGGCGGCAGACGAAGGCCTCCACCCGCACCGAATGCTCGCCGACGCTCAGGATGGTGTTGGTCTTGAGCCTGCGCTCCCCCGGCAGCGCCACGACGAGGCCGGGCAGACCGCCCTTGACGCCCTTGTGGTGGGTGTATTCCAGGTCGTTGGCGGCCAGGGTCTCCTCGATGAGGCGGGTCACACTCATGCTCGTCCCACCCTCGCTCCGGTCCTCGCTCGTACCTCGCTGCGATCCTCACTCACGCGCGACTTCGCGGTCACACTCATGCCCGTACCCCCCGGCGCAACGCGAAACGACGGCCGGTCCGCCGCGTGGGCGCCGCCGATCGCGGATGGCGGGACCGGTAGTCGGTGACCGCCCGGCCGTAGCTGTCCAGCAACCCGTCGACGGTGTGCGCCCAGGAGAAGGTCGCCGCGTGCGCGACGGCGGCCGCGCTGAGCCGATCGGCGTCACCGGCCAGCACCGACTGCAGGGCCGCCGCCCAATCCCCCGCATCGTGGCCGTCGACCAGAGCACCGGTCACACCGTCGCGCACCGCCACCGGCAGACCGCCGACGGCGGCGGCCACCACCGGGGTGCCGCAGGCCTGCGCCTCGACGGCGACCAGCCCGAAGGATTCGTTGTAGCTCGGCACCGCGACCATGTCGGCAGCACGGTAGATGCCGACCAATTCGTCACGTGATTGGGGTGGGAGGAATGTCACGCGATCGGTGATACCCAACTCGGCGGCCAGTCGAACAAGCCCGTTCGGAGTGTCCATTCCGGAGCCGGAGGGACCACCGGCGATCAGCACCCGCAGGTCGGGGACCTTGGCCGCCGCTCGCAGCAGCACGTCCGGCGCCTTCAACGGCTGGATCCGACCGACGAACGCGACCACCCTGTCGTCCTCGGCAAGGCCGAGCGCCTTACGCGCCTGCCTGCGCGAGCCGGGGGTGAACACCGCCAGGTCGACACCGGGGTGCACCACATCGATACTGGCCGGGTCGGCGTGGTGCAACGAAACCAGTTGGCTTGCCTCGATTTCGGTGTTGACGATCAGCCGATCGGCCTCGTCGACCACCTGTTGTTCACCGACCGAACGCAGGACCGGCTCGGGGGTGTCGCCTTCGGCAAGAGCAGCGTTCTTCACCGCGGCCAGCGTATGGGCGGTGTGCACCAGCGGCACCGCCCAGCGATCCGATGCCAGCCACCCCACCTGGCCGGAAAGCCAGTAATGCGAATGGACGATGTCGTAATAGCCGGGCTCGTGGGTGGCCTCGGCACGCAACACCCCGGCGGTGAAGGCGCACAGCTGGGTGGGCAGGTCGTTCTTGTCCAGCCCTTCGAACGGGCCTGCCACCACATTGCGCACCAGAACCCCGGGCGCCACCTGGACCACCGGCTCATCCGACGAGGACGTGGCGCGGGTGAAGATCTCCACCTCGACACCACGGCGGGCCAGCTCGAGCGCGGTCTGCAACACGTAGACGTTCATTCCGCCGGCGTCGCCGGTACCCGGTTGCGACAGCGGTGAGGTGTGTACCGACAGGACCGCGACGCGGCGGGCCTCCGTCAGTCCGGACGGTTCGGGTACGACACGCACAAGGTCATGTCTACACCTGCGGCGGACCGGCGAAACCTGCGGGATCAGGACGCGCCGAGCACCGCGGCCTCACTGCGGCGCTGCTGGGCCCGTCGCATCGCGGCGATCGGGTCGGCATAGAGGCCACCGAGGGAGACCACACCGGCACCGGCCTCCTGCACCCGATTTCCGAACGCCGTGACGCGGATATCGCGCGCACCCAGCACCGAGCGGTCGGCGAAGGCCCGCTCCACCAGTTCCATCCCCTCGGGATACTCGGTGAAGGCCTGCCCGCCGACGACGAGGTCATCGGGGTTGAGCATGTCACGCAACAAGGCCACCGCCTCGCCGAGCACGCGGGCCCGTTCGGCCAGCAGGGCGCGGGCCCCCTCATGCCCGCCACGCGCGGCGCGCAGCACCGTCGCCATCGTCGAGGTGGGACCCTCGGCCGGGATGATGCGCTGCGCCCTAGCCGCGGTCAGGACCGCCTCGTCGCTGACGGTCGACTCAAGTTTCCCTGAGCCGCCGAGCAATTCAGAGCTGACCGGCAGTGCGGCAATGGTGCCCGGGCCGCTGGCCGGCGAATGCACCCGGCCGCCGATGGACAGCGCGTAGCCGACGGTCTCCCTGGCATAGACATACAGGCTGGTGCCGGCTTGCGTGTTCGGGCGGCGCACAGCGAGCAGCAGTTCGGCGCCGGCCATGGCGTCCACGTGTGAGGCGACCGAGACAGGTAACCCGAGCGTCTCGGCCAGCACCGGCCCGACCGGCGCCTCGGCCCAGCCCAACCGCGGGTGGTCGAGGTAACCCGAGGTGCTGTCCACCACACCGCCGCTGGCCACGCCGACCCACAGCGGGCGGCGCCGGTGCCAGCGGCTGAGGTAACGACGAGCGCTACCGGCCAGGGAGGCCAGCGCCGCGCTCTGGCTGCCGCGCGGGGTCGGCGTCTCGACGACGTCGAGGGTGCGGCCGAACAGGTCGGTGGCCACGATGCTGGTGGTCTTGGCACCGATGTGCAGGCCCAGGGTCAGGAACGGCTCGTGGTTGACCTCGACCGGGATCCGGGGACGGCCGATCGCCCCGGACACCGCGAGATCGGCACGCTCGCGCAGCACGCCGGCGTCGAGCAGGGCGGTGACCTGGCGGTTCACCGTGGCGATGCTCAGGCCGGTGACTCGGGCGATCGCATCTCGGGCGATCGGGCCGCGTTGCCGGGCGGCACCGAACACCGATGCCGCGGCCACCTCGGCGACCTTCAGTGACGGCGCGACGATGTGGTGGCGGGCCAGCAGAGCGCGCTTGGCGTGTGCGGCGGGGGTCTGGCGAACGACGGTGGCGGTGCTCACGATGGTGTCCTCTGGGCTGGGTCGTGGAAGGGGTGGGCTTCTGCCACACCGGCGACTCAGCGGGACGAACGAGGTCCTCAGGTCAGCAAGGCGCGGCGGGTGCGCAACAACAACACGCACTCCGCACGGCGAGACGGCTCGCCTGGCTGATCGAGATCACGGCGTCAAAGTAACACGGGATCGACTCCCGCGCGACGGGTGGACACCGCGGCCTACTGTTGTCACCATGACGACCTCAACCGACAAGCGCCGCGTCGCGGTGGTCACCGGCGCCAGCGCCGGCATTGGTGAAGCGACCGCCAAAACCCTTGCCTCGCTTGGCTTTCACGTAGTGTGCGTGGCCCGCCGCGAAGCCCCCATACAAGCGCTGGCCGCCGAGATCGACGGCACCGCGATTGTGGCGGACGTCACTGACCCGGTCGCGGTCGCGTCGCTGGCCAAGCGCCTGGATCGCGTCGACGTGCTCGTCAACAACGCCGGCGGCGCCCGCGGCCTGGAGTCGGTGGCCGAGGCCGATATCGAGCACTGGCGCTGGATGTGGGAGTCCAACGTGCTGGGCACGCTGCAGGTCACCAAGGCGCTGCTTTCGAAGCTGATCGACTCCGGCGACGGGCTCATCGTCACCGTCACCTCGATAGCCGCCCTGGAGACCTACGACAACGGATCGGGCTACACGTCGGCCAAGCACGCCCAGGGCGTCCTGCATCGCACCCTGCGCAGCGAGCTGTTCGGAAAACCGGTGCGGCTCACCGAGGTTGCGCCGGGCATGGTCAAGACCGACTTCTCGCTCAACCGGTTCGACGGTGACGCGGGCCGTGCCGGGAAGGTGTACGCCGGGGTGACCCCACTGGTCGCCGAGGACATCGCCGAGGTCATCGGGTTCGTCGCCAGCCGACCGTCGCACGTCGACCTGGACCTGATCGTGGTGCGCCCGCGCGATCAGGTGACCGGCGCTACCGGGTCCCGGATCAACCGCCGGACCTAACGGCCCGCCGTCGTCGGTGTCGTCGTCGGTGTCGTCGATGTGGATGACGGCGTGGGCGCGCCGCTCGGAGTGACCGGAGCCGTCACCGGGATGCCCGAGGGCGGGCTGTCCTTGCTCAGCGCCGACATGGCCTGCCACTCACTCCACGGCACCGCCCAGTCCCAGATATCGCCGTCGGCGTAGGACAGGTCGATGCGGGTGCCGGTGACCTCGACCGGGTCGCCGTACATCGCAGTCTGGAAGTACTGCTCGGCATCGGTGAGCGAGAGGTTGATGCACCCGTTGGTGACGTTGCTATTGCCCTGGGCGCCGGAGCTGGCCGGGTTGGCGTGGATGAACTCGCCGTTGTTGGAGATGCGCACCGCGAAGCGTTCCCGCACATTGGCGTACCCCGCGGCCGGGTTGGTCATGTAGAAGTCCTCGTACTTCTCGGTGACCACGTGGATACCGCTACGCGTGACGTTGCGGTCCAGGTCGCCCTCGCCGTAGCTGCACGGGAAGTCCATGATGACCGCGCCTGCCCCGTCGAGCACCTGGATGCGGTGGCTGGAGGCCTCGGCCTTGACCACCTGGCGCCGACCGATGGTGAAGTCCAGCGTCGAGTCCGCCGCACCGTAGGCCTGCGGCCCGAACTTCACCCCGTACAGATCGGCGTCGACGTGCACGGTGGTGCCGGCCGGGTAGTACTCCTTGGTGCGCCAGTGCACCCGCGAACCGCCGGCCTCATCCGGCAGCCAGGCCCAACTGCCCTCCACGGCGGGGGTGGTGGTGACCTTGAGCGCCTTCTCCACGTCGGCGCGGTGCTCGTCGGTGATCGCCGCGTCGAATTGCAGGATGATCGGCGCCGCGACGCCGACGGTCTGACCGTCGGACAACTGGAACTGGCCGTTGACGGTGGTCTGGGGGTTCACCGTGCGGAAGCTGCCGGTGACGGGTACCGCCTGGCCGTCCTGGCCGACGACCGAACCGGACCAGGTGTATTCGGCCCCATAGCCCAGCGGCTCGGAGACGGTGAACTCGGTGCGGTCACGGTTGAGTTTGCCGGCGACCACCTTGCCGTTGGCGTTGGTGAGGGCGATCTTCTGGAACCAGCCATCGCTGACGACCACGCCGGCGGGCGAGGTCGGGGTGATATCGGTGGCGGCATCGTCCGGGGTCAGCGTGAAGGTGGGCGCCTTGGCTGCGGCGGATTCCTCGGCCTGCGGAGTTCCGGCGGGCTTACCGGCACAGGCCGCCAGCAGTCCGGCACCGCCCAAGCCCAGCAATGCGAGCGCACGACGCCGGCTCAGCGGTGCGTTCTCGGACTCGGCGGGTGGTCTCACGTGGACCAAGAGTACCTAGAGCGTGCACCCGACCAGCACGGGCTCGGGTGTGAGTTCGATCCCGAAACGCGCGCGCACGCCGTCCCGAACGGTCCTGGCCAGGGCCAGGACATCGGCGGTGCCCGCCCCGCCGCGGTTGGTCAGTGCCAGCGCGTGCCTGGTGGACAACCGCGCCACACCGTCGCCACCGGGATACCCCTTGCCGAAACCGGCCTGCTCGACGAGCCAGCCGGCGGCCAGTTTGACCCCATCGGGGGCCGGATAATGCGGAACCGGCCCGTCGACGGCGTCCCGCAGCCGCTCATAGGCCTGCTGGGTGACGACCGGATTGGTGAAGAACGATCCGACGCTCCAGGTGTCGTGGTCGTCCGCGTCGAGCACCATTCCCTTGGCGGCACGCAGCGCGAGCACCGCCGCGCGCACCCGGTCCGGCTCGACCCGCTGCCCCGGCTCGGCGCCGAGGCGGGCGGCCAGCTCGCCATAGCGCAGCGGCGCGGACAGGCCATCGGCATTCAGGGTGAACTCGACCTCCAGAACGATGACGGCCGACTGATACTTCAGCGCGCTGTGCCGGTAGCCGAAGTCCAGTCGGTGCGGATCAACCCATTCGGCCAGCCCCGTTCGGCGGTCCAGGACCCGCACCCGGGAGATGGTGTCGGCGACCTCCGCGCCGTAGGCGCCCACATTCTGAACGGGGGTGGCGCCGGCGGATCCGGGGATACCCGACAGACATTCCAGACCACCCAGACCGTGCGCAAGGGCGGCGACCACGACGTCATCCCACTGCGCGCCCGCCTCGGCCCGCAGCACCGCACCCTGCACGGAGATGCCGGTGGTGGCGATCCTGACCACCGTCAGCCCGGTCAGATCGTCGGCGAGGACGACGTTGGATCCACCGGCCAGCACCAGAACGTTCTCGGCGACCGGTAGCGCCGAGAGCGTGGCAATCAGCTGTTCGGTGGTATCGCAGGTGATCAGATGCTGTGCCACGGGACCGATGCGCAATGTCGTCCACGGGGCGACGGCGATGTTCTCGGCAACCGCCGCACCGGCGAAAGTCGGACTGACCACGGACGCTAACGGTAGCGTGCCGACTATGCCGCGTACCCATGACATGGCGGCCGCGTACGGATGCAGCGTCGCGCAGTTGTTCGAAGCCTTCACCGACCGGACGTACTGGCTCGAGCGGCTGGAGAAGTCCGGGTGCGACGCGGTCAACCTCGACGAGCTGGCCACCCGCCCGGACGGCGGCCTCGACATCGGCACCACCCAGACCGTGCGGTTTCATCGACTGCCCGGCTTCGTCAGCCAACTCCATTCCGGCGACCTCACACTCGTGCGCACCGAATCCTGGGCCCCGATCGTTGACGGACGGACCTCGGGCACCATCACCGGTACCGTGCCGGGCGCACCGGTGCGGGTGACCGGGAAGGCCGCGTTGCGCGACAGCGCCGGCGGTGCGCAGTTGGACGTGCACGTGGTGACCGAGGTGCGCATCCCGTTGGTGGGCGGCAAGATCGAGGGCTTCATCGGCGGCCAACTGGCCGAGATGGTCCGCTTGGAGCAGGAGTTCACCGAGACGTGGGTCAGGGACCACCGCTGAACAAGTCCGTCGGCTCGCCACAGGGCAAACCGACGCGTGGCACCACGGGGTACAACCGGCTGCGTCGCAGCGACCGCTGGCTCGTGCACTCACCCCGGGTGCGGGCCGCCCTGCACACCGCCGCCGACCCGTTGGTGGTCGACCTGGGCTACGGCGCACTGCCCACCACGACGCTGGAGTTGGCAGCGCGATTGCAAACGGTGCGCCCCGACGTGCGGGTGACGGGACTGGAGATCCATCCCGACCGGGTCCGACTCGCCCAGCAATCAGCCACGGCCGCAGTGCAATTCGAGCTCGGCGGGTTCGAACTCGCCGGTTTGCGACCGGTACTGGTGCGGGCGTTCAACGTGCTGCGCCAATATCCGGTCGAGGAGGTCGAGCCGGCCTGGGCGCAGCTGTTGGGCCGACTGGCCCCGGGTGGCCTGCTGGTCGACGGCACCTGCGACGAGCTCGGGCGGCGCTGCTGCTGGGTGCTGTTGGACGTCGACGGGCCGATCAGCCTGACCCTGGCGTGCGACCCATTCGATATCCAAAGGCCATCGGATCTGGCCGAGCGACTGCCCAAGATCCTCATCCACCGCAATATCGACGGACAACCCATCCACACCCTGCTGACGGCCGCCGACCGGGCCTGGGCCAGTGCGGCCGGGCACGGGGTCTTCGGCCCGCGGGTGCGCTGGCGCGCGATGCTCGAACAGCTGCGCGCCGAGGGTTTCGCCGTGGACCCCCCGCGGCGGCGGTTGCGCGACGGTGTGCTCTCGGTGCCGTGGGCGACCGTCGCCGCAGACGGCTAGCCTCGACCACATGCGGATTGCCCTGGCTCAGATCCGATCCGGCACCGACCCGGCGGCCAACCTCGAGCTGGTCGACCGGTACACCCGCCAGGCCGCCGACGCCGGCGCACAGCTGGTGCTGTTCCCCGAGGCGACGATGTGCCGATTCGGGGTGCCGCTGTCACCCGTGGCCGAGCCGCTGGACGGCCGCTGGGCCGATGGGGTGCGCGGGATCGCCGCGCGCGCCGGCATCACCGTCGTGGCCGGGATGTTCCGTCCCGCCGATGAGGTGCCCGCCGGTCGGGTCACCAACACCCTGCTGGCCGTCGGCCCGGGAGTCGACGCGCATTACGACAAGATCCACCTCTACGACGCGTTCGGGTTCACCGAGTCCGCGACCGTCGCGCCCGGCTCACAGCCCACCGTCATCGACGTCGACGGCGTGGGCGTCGGGCTGACGCTGTGTTACGACATCCGCTTCCCCGAGCTGTACCTGGATCTCGCCGACCGTGGCGCGCAGCTCATCACGGTGCACGCGTCATGGGGCACCGGGCCCGGCAAGCTCGATCAGTGGACCTTGCTGGCACGGGCGAGGGCCATCGACACCACCGGCATCGTCGCGGCCGTCGGGCAGGCCTACCCCGGCGATGAGATCGCCGCGCTGGGCCCGACCGGCGTCGGGGGCAGCCTGGTCGCCTCGGCGACCGGCGAGGTCATCACCGCCGCGCAGGCAGATCCGCAGCTGGTGGTGACCGATATCGACCTCGCGGCCGCCGCGAAAGCCCGAGACACCATCGCAGTGCTGGTTAACCGCGTCCCGTTCGCTAAGGCACAATCGACTGCGTGACCGATCCCTGGGCCCGCCCCACCGACGGCGTGAATCCGCCTCCGTCCGAAGCGCCGGCAGCAGTACCCGCCGAGCCGACGGCAGTGCCCGCCGAGCCGGCAGCGCCGACGACGAACACGAGCTCGAACAAGTTCACCAAGCTCTTCCGCGATCCGCTGTCGATCGTGCTGGTGGTGGTGATCGTCGCCGCCCTGGCACTGGCCGGCGTCGTCGGCGCCGAGCTCATCGCCCGCAAGATCGCCGATGACACCGTCTCGCGCGTCACCTCCTGCGTCGTACAGGACAGCGTCGACGTGTCGTTCGGCCCCCGGCCGTTCCTGCTGCAGCACTTCGCCAAGAACTACAACAACATCACCGCGACCACGGCGGGTAACCGCATCCGTGAGGCCGAGGGGATGAAGGCCGAGATCGTCATCAACGACGTCCGGGTCACCGGAAACCCTGAGTCCCCCGGCACCGTCGGTGCGCTGGATGCCACCATCACGTGGTCGGCTGACGGCATCAAACGCACCATCCAGAACGCGGTGCCGCTGGTCGGCAGCTTCGTCAACGGCGTGACCACCAACCCCGCCGACGGGACCGTGGAGCTGCAGGGCACGCTGGGCAGCATCGTCGCCAAGCCCGAGGTGCGTAACCAGGAGCTGACGCTGACGGTGGAGCGGTTGACCGGCCTGGGCTTCGTGCTACCGCGGGAGAGCGTGCAGCCGGCGCTGGACGCGTTCCTCAAGCAGATGACCGAGAACTATCCGATGGGCATCCACGCCGACAGCGTCGAGGTCACCGATACCGGGGTGGTCGCGAAGTTCTCCACCCGCAACGGCGTCATGCCCCCGGGGCGCAGCGGCGCCGGCGGCGACCCCTGCTTCGCCGGGTTGCCCTAGAAGGGTTCTTCGGTGCCGCCGGGATTACACCCGGCGGCCACCATTTCGGCGTCGGTGACGACGGGCCGCCACGGTTCCAGATTCCAGCTCGTCTTACCGGGCTCGATGAACTCGGCGAACTGCCAGTGGCAGTTGAACTGGGTTTGCATACCCGGGATGTCGGCCTCCGGGGCCAGGGACAGCACCTGTGACCAGGCCTGGTCCTGCTGGGTCTGGGTGCCCGGGATCGCGGCCTGCGCCCGGCCGAGGGCCGTCGGATACACGCGCAGGCTCTTCAGATCGCCCCACTGCACCCATTCGGTGTGGTCGACATAGGCCGGCTCGGCATGCGCTACCGGCGTACCGAGCAGCAGCCCCGCCGAACAGAGGACGACGGCGGCGATATCGCGGTGACGCATCTGTTCAGCGCGACTTTCCCTGGATCTCCAGCAGTTTGGGCCGGACGTCGACCAGATACACACCGGCGGCGCAGGCACCGATCGCGGCGCCGAACCCGCCGCTGATCAGCAGGCTCAGCAGCACTCCGGCACCGAGGATCAGCAGCCACACCGGCTTGGTGAGCTTGCCCGCGGCGGTGTAGGCGTCCGGGCGCTGCATCGCAGCGTGGATGAACGCGTAGAGGCCTACCAGGGCGACGACAATGCCCAGGGCAAAAAGAATGGCACCCGCCAGGTTTGCAAGCATCACAGTTGCAGCCTATGCGGGTGCCACCTTGTTGGCGAACCTACTTCTGGGTGACCTTCTTGGCCGGAGCCTTCTTGGCGGCCGGAGCGGCGGCCTTCTTGGCCGGGGCCTTCTTCGCCGGAGCCTTCTTGGCCGGGGCGACCTTGGCGGGCTCAGCGGCCTCGGCGCGCTTGGGCAGCTCCACGCCGACCAGCTTGGCGGCACGCTCGCCGACCGCGCGGGTCTGGCTGGCGACGGTGCCCAGCGCATCCTGGGTCAGCTCGACGGCCTGGTCGGTGACCTCTTCGACGCGCGAGGCGGCCTCTTCCAGCGCGGGCTGGTTGCGCAGCCGCTCAAGGGCGGCCTCGCCGCGCTCGACCAGCTTGTTGTACTGGCTCTGGGCTTCTTCGGCGTACTTGTCGGCGAGCTTGCGCAGTTCCTCGGAGGTGAGCTTGTCGCGCAGCTCGTCGAACTGCGACGGCAGGTCTTCCTGCAGCTTGGTCAGCCGGGCGCGGCCTTCCTCGACGCGGGTCTCGGCATCGCTGCGGGCGTCACCGGCGCGGTCACGCAGGGTGTCGACGATCTCGTTGACCTTGGCCAGTGCCAGGTCGGCGGCGCCGACCGCGGCCAGCAGCGGGGCCTTGAGGTCTTCGATGGTGGGCTGATTCTTCTCGGTCATGACGTTTCCTTTCAGACAGTGGACGGTTGCGCCGGTGCGGCGTCTTCGGTGTCGAGATGGGCGATCTCGGCCTCGGCGTCGGCCTTCTGCGCGGCCTCGGCTTCCGCTTCGTTCTGCTGACAGAACGACGTGTAGATGTCGAGCAGCACTTGTTTCTGCCGCTCGGTGATGGCGGTATCGGTGACGATGGCGTCGCGCACTTTGTTGCCTTCGCTGGGTTCGAGCATCCCGGCCTGGATGTAGAGCACCTCGGCAGAGACACGGAGTGCCTTGGCGATCTGGTTGAGCACATCAGCCGACGGTTTCCGCAGTCCCCGCTCGATCTGGCTGAGGTAGGGATTGCTGACCCCGGCCTTCTCGGCGAGTTGGCGCACCGATACCTGCGCCGCCTCGCGTTGAGTCCTGATGTAGCTGCCGATGTCCTGCGCAGCGTTGGCCACAACGCCGGCGAGGTTGTCGTCCTGCGTCATGGTGCCTCCTTCATCCGTCGCTTGTGGCTGACAGAATCCACGGTGGCACGGAGTGCTAACTATTGCAAGCAGTCTGCTAGCAGTCTCAGAAGAGGACCTGAGCGATGGTGTAGATGGTCAGGCCGGCCAACGATCCGACCACGGTGCCGTTGATACGGATGAACTGCAGGTCACGGCCCACATGAAGCTCGATTCGCCGACTCGCCTCGTCGGCATCCCAGCGTTCGATCGTCTCGGTGATGATCGCTGTGATCTCCGTCCCATATTGCGACACCAGGTGCTGGGCGCCCCGCACGATCCAGGCGTCGACCTTGGCCCGCAGGTCGGCGTCATCACGCAGCGACTCCCCGATGCGGATCACCGTGTCGGCCACCCGGCCACGCAGCGCCGAGGACGGATCCTCCACCGATTCCAGCAGGATGCGCTTGGCCGCCGTCCACGCCGTCTCGGCGGCGCGGGCCACCTCGTCGCGGGCCATGATCTGTTCCTTGACGTTCTCGGCCCGCTGGATGGTGGCCGCATCATTCTGCAGGTCACCGGCGAACTCGAAGAGGAATTTGGTGGCCGAGCGGCGCAGCTCGTGGTTGGGGTCGCGACGCACCTTGTCGGTGAAGTCCATCAGCTCCCGGTGGATGCGATCGCCGACCAAGTGGTCCACCCAGCGCGGTGACCAGGTCGGCGAATCCCGCTCGATCACCCGCTCGATGACCTCGCCGGAGTTCAGCGACCACTGGAAGGCGCGGTCGGCCAGCAGCTGCAGCAGCGCCTCCTGGCGTCCCTCGTCGAGCAGGCTGGTGAGTACCCTGCCGATCGGCGGACCCCACTGGGGCTCGGCGATGCGCTTGACGATCATCCGGTCCAACACCTGCTGGACATCCTCGTCGCGCAGCATCTCCACCAGCACCCGCAGCACCGTCGCGACCTCGGCGGCGACCCGCTCGGCGTTGCGCTCATCGGCCAGCCACTTGCCGGTGCGGGAGGCGACGTCGGCGTCACGCAGCTTGGTGGCGATCACGTCGGGGGACATGAAGTTCTCCCGCACGAAGGTGCCGAGCCCCTCGCCGAGCTGGTCCTTCTTGCGTTTGATGATCGCGGTGTGCGGAATCGGGATACCGAGGGGGTGCTTGAACAGCGCGGTCACCGCGAACCAGTCGGCCAAGGCGCCGACCATGCCCGCCTCCGCCGCGGCCCGTACGTAACCCACCCACGGCGCCGCATCACCGCGCGACTGCAACCAGGTGCACGCCAGGAAGACCACGGTCGCACCGACCAGGAAACCCGTCGCCACGATCTTCATCCGGCGCAATGCCAGCCTGCGCTGTTCGTCGGCTACCGAATCGGCACCGGCCAGCGACTCAGCAAAACTTGTCTGCACCACTCCCCCATCATCCGCCAGCGCGCAGCTGGCTCGTCCACCGTAGTATCAAGGCGACCTAGTGAACGGAATGGAACTCTCGACGGTGGCACAGCAGGGCTCCGCGGCGGTGAAGACAGACGGCCGCAAACGACGCTGGCATCAGCACAAAGTCGAACGGCGCAACGAACTCGTCGACGGCACGCTGGAGGCCATCCGCCGCCGTGGCGCCAATGTGAGCATGGACGAGATCGCTGCCGAGATCGGTGTCTCCAAGACGGTGCTCTACCGCTATTTCGTCGACAAGAACGATCTGACGACCGCGGTCATGATGCGCTTCGCCCAGACCACCCTGATCCCCAACATGGCCGCCGCGCTGTCGACCGATCTGGATGGCTACGCGCTGGTCCGGGAGATCATCCGGGTCTATGTCGACACGGTGGCCTCCGAGCCCGAGCCCTACCGGTTCGTCATGTCCAACAACTCCTCGGCGCGCACCAAGGCGATCAACGATTCCGAGCAGATCATCGCCAGGATGCTGGCGGTGATGTTGCGTCGCCGGATGCAGGCCGCGGGCATGGACACCGGCGGGGTCGAGCCGTGGGCGTTCCACATCGTCGGTGGGGTGCAGCTGGCCACCCACTCGTGGATGTCCAACCAGCGGATGAGCACCGACCAGCTGATCGACTACTTGACGATGCTGTCCTGGAGCGCGCTGCGCGGCATCGTGGAGGTCGGTGGATCGCTGGAGAGATTCAACGCCCAGGCCCATCCTTCACCCGCGCTGCCGCCACACCTGCTTGACTGAGATGTTGTGAGCCAGGACAACGCCTCCGAACTGTCGAAGCTGTGGAGCCACGAACCCCACATCCACCTGAAATTCCGCCCCGGTGACAAGGTCTCCGAGATCGACGCCGAGGCCACCCCCGGGTTCACCGGGTCCAAGTCCGACGCCCCGGCGCTGGCCGCCGAGCGCGGTGAGCGGTTCGCCGGTCTACAGGAGATGCTCTACGCCAACAGTCGCAGTGGTGACAGGCGTTCGGTGCTGCTGGTGCTGCAGGGCATGGACACCGCGGGCAAGGGCGGCATCGTCAAACATGTTGTGGGGTCTGGAAATCCGCAGGGAATCCAGTACACCAGCTTCGGTAAGCCGACACCGGAGGAGCTCTCGCACCACTACCTGTGGCGGATCAACAAGGCGTTGCCGTCGGCCGGGCATATCGGCGTCTTCGATCGGTCGCACTATGAGGACGTCCTGATCGTGCGCGTGCACAATCTGGTGCCGCCGGATGTCTGGGGTGCGCGCTACGACGAGATCAACGCCTTCGAGCGTGAGCTCGTCGACACCGGCACCACGATCGTCAAGGTGGCGATGTTCGTCTCGCTCGACGAACAGAAGCAACGGCTGGCCGACCGCCTGGACCGACCGGACAAATACTGGAAGTACAACCCCGCCGATGTCGACGAGCGGCTGAAATGGCCGCTGTACCAAGAGGCCTACCAGGCGATGTTGGACAAGACCTCGACCGACTACGCCCCGTGGTACATCGTGCCGTGCAATCGGAAGTGGTACAGCCGGCTGGCGGTCCTGGAGCTGCTGATCGAAGCGCTCAAGAGCCTCGATCTGAGTTGGCCGCCCGCCGATTTCGACGTCGAGGCCGAGAAGAAGCGGCTGGCTTCGGCCTGACTTTCGCGCCGAGGCGACCGTTTGTCGCGACGGTGCACTCAGATCGAGTTATCGGCCGACTTCTCGATCTGTGTGCACTCTCGACACTTCATGGCCTACTTGACGAGCGTGAACTGTCCGATGTTGGTGATACCGCGGCGGAAGAAGTCGGCGCAGCCGACCAGGTACTTCATGTACCGGTCGTAGACCTCCTGGCCCTGCATGGCGATCGCCTCGTCCTTGGCCGCCTCCAAGTTGGCCGCCCACATATCCAGCGTGCGGGCGTAGTGCGGCTGCAGCAGGTGAATGCGCTGCAGGTCGAACCCGGTATCGGCGGCCAACTTCTCGATGTCCTCAACGGCGGGCAGCTGGCCGCCCGGGAAGATCTCCTCGCCGATGAACTTCATGAACTTCAGGTCGCTGAGCGTGACCTTGATGCCGTTGGTGCGGAAGAACTCCTGGGTGTGGGCCAGGATCGTGTGCAGCAACATCCGGCCGTCGCTGGGCAGGATGTCGTAGGCCCGCTCGAAGAACAGCGGGTAGCGCTCGGCCTTGAAGGCCTCGAACGCGCCGATGGACACGATGCGGTCGACGGGCTCGTTGAATTCTTCCCAGCCCTGCAGCCGAATCTCGACGTTGCGCTTGGTGTCGATCTTGGCCAGCCGCTCGCGGGCGTACTCGGACTGCGCCTTGCTCAGCGTGATGCCGATGACGTTGACGTCGTGGTTGATCAACGCCCGCTCCAGAGCGCCGCCCCAGCCGCAGCCGATGTCGAGCAGCGTCATCCCCGGCTCCAACGCCAGTTTGCCCAGCGCCAGATCGAATTTGGCGTTCTGCGACTCATCGAGGGTCATATCCTCGCGCTCGTAATAGCCGCAGGTATAACCCATCGTGGGTCCGAGGAACAGTGCGAAGAAGTCGTTGGAGATGTCGTAGATGGACTGCGACTCCTCGTAGTACGGCTCCAACCCGGACTCAACCTCTGACATACGAAAACAACCCCTGGTGTTGATCAGAAATGACGTTGGCAGGCGCTCACGATTCAGCGGCCCCCGCATCGCATCCGACGACCTTACCCCATACGGCCCGGCCGGATATTTAGCCGAGCTCAGTAATCGTAGAAGCCCTTGCCCGACTTTTTGCCGAGGTGACCGGCCTCGACCATGCGCAGGAGCAGCGGCGGCGGGCCGTACAGCGGCTCCTTGAACTCCTCGTACATCTTGTCCGCGATCAGCTTCAGGGTGTCGAGCCCCACCAGGTCGGACAACCGTAGCGGGCCCATCGGGTGCGACAGCCCGCCGACCACCGCGGTGTCGATGTCCTCGACGGAGGCGAAACCGGATTCGAGCATGCGGATCGCCGACAGCAGGAACGGCACCAGCAGCGCATTGACGACGAATCCCGAACGATCCGAACACCGCACCACCTGCTTGCCGAGCACGTTGGCCGCGAAGTCCTCCACCCGCGCCGCGGCCGCTTCGTCGGTGACCAGCGTCGAGATCAACTCGACCAGCGGCAGCACCGGCACCGGATTGAAGAAGTGCAAGCCCAACACCCGCTGCGGGTTCTGCGTCGCCGCAGCGATCTTCATGATCGGAATGCTGGAGGTGTTCGACGCCAGCACGGCATCGGGGTCGGTGATCACCCGGTCGAGTTCGGCGAAGACCTTGGCCTTGACGTTCTCGTCCTCGACGATCGCCTCGATGGTCAGCTGTCGGTCGGCCATATCGGCCAGGCTGGTGGTGAAGGCCAGTCGCGCGACGGCCGCATCACGGTCGGCCTCGCTGAGCTTGCCCTTGGCGGCGGCCCGGTCCAGCGACGCGGTGATCCGCGTACGGCCCGCGGCGATCAGATCGTCATTGGGTTCGAAGACCAGCACCTGGGCTCCGGCCTTGGCGCATACCTCGACGATCCCGGCGCCCATCTGCCCGGCGCCGATGACACCCACGCGTTCGATGCTCAACTGTTTCTCCTTGACTCCGGACAGCCGTCAGGCCCCGCCCGCAATGCACGGACGGGGCCTGACGCTATCAACAGCAATTCCTAGTGGAACTGGCCCTCTTCGGTCGAACCGGCCAGCGCGGTGGTCGAGCTGGTCGGGTCCACGGTGGTGGCGATCCGGTCGAAGTAGCCGGCGCCGACCTCGCGCTGGTGCTTGGTGGCGGTGTAGCCACGCTCTTCGGCGGCGAACTCGCGCTCCTGCAGCTCGACGTAGGCGCTCATCTGGTTGCGGGCGTAGCCGTAGGCCAGATCGAACATCGAGTAGTTCAGGGCGTGGAAGCCTGCGAGGGTGATGAACTGGAACTTGAAGCCCATCGCGCCCAGCTCCTTCTGGAACTTCGCGATGGTGGCGTCGTCGAGGTGCTGCTTCCAGTTGAACGACGGCGAGCAGTTGTAGGCCAGCATCTGGTCGGGGAACTCGCTCTTGACGCCCTCGGCGAACTTCTTGGCCAGCTCCAGATCCGGGGTGCCGGTCTCCATCCAGATCAGATCGGAGTACGGCGCGTAGGCCTTGGCACGGGCGATGCACGGCTCCAGGCCGTTCTTCACGCGGTAGAAGCCTTCGGCGGTGCGCTCACCGGTGATGAACGGCTGGTCGCGCTCGTCGACATCGGAGGTGATCAGGGTGGCGGCCTCGGCATCGGTACGGGCGATGACGACGGTCGGCACGTCGGCGACGTCGGCCGCGAGGCGGGCCGAGGTCAGGGTGCGGATGTGCTGCTGGGTGGGGATCAGCACCTTGCCACCGAGGTGGCCGCACTTCTTCTCCGAGGCCAGCTGGTCTTCCCAGTGCGAACCGGCGACACCGGCGGCGATCATCGCCTTCTGCAGCTCGTAGACGTTCAGCGCGCCACCGAAACCGGCCTCGCCGTCGGCAACGATTGGGGCCAGCCAGTTCTCGACCGAGGTGTCGCCCTCGACCTTGGCGATCTCGTCGGCGCGCAGCAGCGCGTTGTTGATCCGGCGGATGACCTGCGGCACCGAGTTGGCCGGGTAGAGGCTCTGGTCGGGGTAGGTGTGACCGGAGAGGTTGGCGTCACCGGCGACCTGCCAGCCGGACAGGTAGATGGCCTTCAGGCCGGCACGCACCTGCTGCACGGCCATGTTGCCGGTCAGCGCGCCGAGCGAGTTGACGAAGTCCATGCTGTGGAGCTGCTCCCACAGCACCTCGGCGCCACGGCGGGCCAGCGTCGCCTCTTCGACGACGGTGCCCTGAAGCGCGACGACGTCCTTGGGGGTGTAGGTGCGGGTGATGCCCTTCCAGCGCGGGTTGTGGTCCCAGTCGTGCTGGATCTGTTCCGGGCTCTTCGGCGTGCCAACGGTGGACATGGTCGCTCCTATCGATGATGCAACTCGATTTTGTTAACGCTGCAGCGATTTCCACTGAGCTGATACACCGAGCATGCCTCACGCCATATCCGCAGGTCCACCCGTTTCGCTTGCCAATTTTGTCCAACACACCGCGCCAGGTTGCTAACTTTGCGAATCGGTAAGGCCGCTTTACCGGTTCAGAACCTACCGGCGGGTAGGAGGTTTGCGCTGGTCAGTACGCCCGTACTGTTAAAAGGTGGGAGTCACCGATTGAAGATCGCCGCGACCGCTTTGGTCTCGTCGCCGACGGCATATGTGAGCGTTGTAACAGTCCGGTCGCCAAGTTCCGGACCGAATCGATCCGTGGAACCCGCGGGGTAGGTGTGCCGGATGATCTCCAGGTCGTCACCGAGCGCCACCGGCAGATCGTGCTCGATGGTCACCCGCAGCGGCTTTTCCAGCAGCTCCGGCCGGGTACCGAGAAAGTCCTCGACGACGCTCCAGTACACCGAGTTGTTCATGTGGTCGAAGATGTCGATATCGCTGACGCGAACCGGATAGGGCCGGATCTCCTCGGCATCCGCCCGGTCGCCGGCCTTCAGGTAGGCCTTCCAGCGGAGCCGGTCGACATCGGTGGTCCGGCGCAGACCGGCCAGGAAGTCGTCGGAGATCCGAGCCGGTCCCTGCGTCTCGGCGTTGATGTTGATCCAGAACGCCTCGGATTCCATCAGTCCGCCCTTGCGGCCGTCGATCCGGACCCGCATCTCACACCACCGATTCGACGTGCCCGAACACCAGCGTCGCAACCGCAGCATGTCCTTGAACTCGATCGGCCTGATCAGGTCGACCATGGTGCGACGCACGATCCACAGCGGGTGGGTCTCCTCGTAGCCCATCTCCCGCAGCTGATCGGAACCGATGTCCTGGATGTGCCGGGTGGCGGCATCGAACTTGAGTCGGCCGGTCCGGTCCACGTCGGCGACCCGCAGCGGCCACTGGGTGTCGAACACGTCGGGGTGCGGATCGGGCACGGGCATCATGGTCTTGGCCAAGCCGGTCATTCCTCCAATATGACCTGCGAAGAATGCAAAGCCAACCTTTGCAACGCTCATTACGCTGAACGGGTGGCCAAGACCTTTGTCGGATCCCGCGTTCGTCAGTTACGACGGGAACGCGGCTTCAGCCAGGCTGCGCTGGCCCAGATGCTCGACATCTCCCCGAGCTACCTCAACCAGATCGAACACGACGTCCGGCCGTTGACGGTATCGGTGCTGCTGCGCATCACCGAGGTGTTCGGCGTGGACGCCGGGTTCTTCGCATCCCAGGACGACACCCGCCTGGTCGCCGAGTTGCGCGAGGTGACCCTCGACCGTGATCTGGACATCGATATCGACGCCGGCGAACTCGCCGATATCGTCAACGCCCATCCGGCGATCGCTCGGGCCATGGTCAACCTGCATCAGCGATACCGGCTCACCACCACCCAGCTGGCCGCCGCCACCGAGGGCCGGTTCAGCGCATCGGAATCCGGTTCCGGTGCGATCACCATGCCGCACGAAGAGGTCCGCGACTACTTCTACCAACGGCAGAATTACCTGCACGAACTCGACACCGCCGCGGAAGATCTGACGATCCGGATGCGCATGCACCGCGCCGAGCTGACCCGCGAGCTCTCCGACCGGCTGAACCGCGTGCACGGCGTGCGCATCGTGCGGCGCACCGATCTCGGCGACAACGTGCTGCACCGCTACGACCCGCAGACCCGCACCCTGCAGGTCGGTGACCACCTGTCCGGCGGGCAGTTCGTCTTCAAGCTGGCAGCCGAACTGGGCCACCTGGAATTCGGCGATCTGATCGACAAGCTGGTCGAGGACGGACATTTCACCAGCGACGAGTCGCGCACCCTGGCCAGGCTGGGACTGGCGAACTATTTCGCCGCGGCAATCGTGCTGCCGTACAGGCAGTTCCACGAGATCGCCGGCAACTTCCGGTACGACGTCGAGCGCCTGTCGGCACACTACGCGGTGTCGTACGAGACCGTCGCACATCGGCTCTCGACATTGCAACGACCCGATATGCGCGGCGTACCATTGTCATTCGTGCGCGTCGACCGGGCGGGCAACATGTCCAAGCGACAGTCGGCGACCGGCTTCCACTTCTCGTCCAGCGGCGGCACCTGTCCGTTGTGGAACGTCTACGAGACCTTCGCCAACCCGGGCAAGATCCTGGTTCAGATCGCCCAGATGCCCGACGGCCGCAATTACATGTGGGTGGCGCGCACCGTGGAGCGGCGCGCGGCGCGCTACGGCCAGCCCGGGAAGACGTTCGCGATAGGCCTGGGCTGCGAGCTGCGCCACGCCCACCGGCTGGTCTACTCCGAGGGTCTGGACCTGGCGGGCGATCGGGTCACGGCGACCCCCATCGGCGCCGGCTGCCGGGTCTGCGAACGCGACAACTGCACCCAGCGCGCGTTCCCCGCCCTCGGCAAGGCACTCGACCTCGACGAGCACCGCAGCACGGTGTCCCCGTATCTGGTGCGCACTACCTAGACTCGGGTGCGTGAGCGCCGATACCGCACCTGCCCGTATCCCGCCCGGCGGATTCCGTGAGCTCGGCCCGTTGAACTGGGCGATCGCCAAGATCGGCGCGCGCGGCATCAGGGCCCCCAAATTCCACCTGTTCAACGTGCTGGGCCAGCATCGGCTGTTGTTCCTGGCCTGGCTGCCGTTCTCCGGGTATCTGCTCTATGCGGGCAAGCTGGATCGCAAGGATGCCGAGCTGGTGATCCTGCGGGTCGGGCACCTGCGCAACTGCGAGTACGAACTGCAGCAACACCGGCGGCTGGCGCGCAGCCGCGGCCTCAAGGCCGATGTGCAGGCCGCGATCTTCGAGGGTCCCGACGCCGACGGCCTGACCCCGCACCAGCGGGTGCTCATCGCCGCCACCGACGAGTTCGTCGTCACCCGATCGATGTCCCCCGAGACGTGGAGCGCACTGTCGAAAATCTACGACCGCGCCCAGATCATCGAGTTCTGCACGCTGGCCGGCCAGTACGACGCGCTGGCCGCGACCATGGAGACGCTGCGCATCCCCCTGGACTTCCCCGACTAATGGGCCTTCTCGGCGATCACCACGCAGTCACCGCCGAGCGCCTTGGCCTCGTACATCGCCCGGTCCGCGGCCGGGATGACACCGTCGAGCCCGGAGACCGGCTCGGTGCATACCGCCACGCCGACGCTGACGGTCACCCGCGGCTCGGCGGGCACGGCCACCGAGGCCCGGATGCGTTCGGCAACCCCGGGCGCCTGATCGGCCATGATGCGGTCCACGACCAAGAACTCTTCCCCGCCCCAGCGCACCACCACCGCGTGCGGGCAGACGCTGGCCCGAATACGGCGGGCCGTGCGGATCAGCACCTGGTCGCCGACGACATGGCCGAGGTCGTCGTTGACCGCCTTGAAACCGTCGACGTCGATCAGCAGCGCGCACAGGTCGGTATCGGGCGGCGCCGACTCGTTGAGCCGGCGTACCGCGGCGTCGAGACCGCGCCGATTGGTCAGCTCGGTCAACGGATCGGTGACGGACTGGATGGAACTGCTCTGCAGCAGCCAGAACCCGAACTGCAGGGCGGGCAGGATGCACACCGTGACCGCCAGTGCGATCACCGAGCGCGAGATGGCGACCTGTAGCCCGTAACCGTCGGCGCTCAGCACCATCCACACCGCGATGCCCAGCACCGATGCCACACACCAGAGAATGTGGACGACGTGCAGCTTCGGCCCGTGGAAGAAGACGACATAACCGCCGGCGCACAACAGGATCGGAATACCCGACATCGCCAGGTTGGGATCACCGAACAACAACGCCGACAGCGTCATCATGACGTCCACATAGGCGACCAGCAGCGCGGAGACACGTTCGCTCGGCCACGGCCGCAGCGCCCAGCGCGCCGACCACGCCAGCGAACCGATCGACACCACCGCCCATCCCGCCCGGATCAGGGTGGTGTCGTTGACCGGCGGAACAAACACATTGATCGCACCGAGCACGCCCAGGACGGCGCCGATGCCGGCGATCAGATACCGCAGGACGGGTAGCAGGCCGCAGCCACGCAGGAACTCGATGCGCCATTCGTAGTCGTCGCGCTGACGCCACCACTGAAGTAGCAGGTCACCCCGCGCGCCATCCCCCACGGGGCCATTCTTACCGAAAGCAAACGCCTACAAGTACGTGACGGCCAGAACAGTCAATGTCAGCAACATCGGTGCGACCGGGACCGACCACAGAAACGCCGTCGCGACCCGATCCTTGCGTTGATGGGCGCGCCAGCCCAGAGCCGCGATGACGCCCGCCAGCACGGTGATGACACCGGACACGACGAGCACCCAGAACGGGACATCGCTGGTGTTGATCGCCAGCGAGATGGCCACCAGCCACAGGATGTGGCCGATCACCAGACCGCCGATGGCGGCGACGATCACTGCCCTGGTCGGCACGCGCTCCCCGTCAGAAGTTGATCATGTGGCCGGCCAGGCCATGGATGGCTTCCTGCAGCGCCTCCGACAGCGTCGGATGGGTGTGCACGTTGCGGGTCAGCTCGTTGACGGTCAGATCCCACTTCTGGGCCAGCGTCAGCTCGGGCAGCAGCTCGGACACGTCGGGTCCGATGAGATGCCCACCGATCAGCTCGCCGTACTTGGTGTCGGCGATCAGCTTGACGAAGCCCGTCGGATCGGCCAGTCCGTGCGCCTTGCCGTTGGCGGTGAAGGGGAATTTCGCGACCTTCACGTCGTACCCCTCGTCGCGCGCCTGCTCTTCGGTGAGCCCGAAGCTGGCCACCTGCGGCTGGCAGAACGTCGCGCGCGGCATCATCCGGTAGTCGCCGAGGGTCAGCGTCTCGGCGCCGCCGATGGTCTCGGCGGCCACCACGCCCTGGGCCTCGGCGACGTGGGCGAGCTGCAGCTTGCTGGTGACATCGCCGATCGCGTAGATGTGCGGCACGCTGGTGCGCATGTGGTCATCGATATCGATGGCCTTGCGCTCGGTGAGCGCGACTCCGGTGTTCTCCAGGCCGTAGCCCTCGATGTTGGGGGCGAAACCGATGGCCTGGAGCACCTTGTCGGCCTTGAGCTCCTCGGTCTTGCCGTCCTTGCTCACCGTGACGGTGACCTCGCCGCCGGAATCCTCGATCGACTCGACCTTGGTGCCGGTCAGGATCTTCACGCCCAGCTTCTTGTACTGCTTCTCGATCTCCTTGGACACCTCGGCGTCCTCGTTGGGCAGCGCGCGCGGCAGGAACTCGACGATGGTGACGTCGACGCCGTAGTTCTTCATCACGTAGGCGAACTCCATGCCGATGGCACCGGCGCCGGCGATGATGATCGACCCCGGCAGTTCGCGGGTCATGATCTGCTTCTCGTAGGTGACGACGTTCTCGGACAGCGAGGTGCCCGGTACCAGGCGCACCGACGAGCCGGTGGCGATGATGGCGTTGTCGAAGGTGACCTTCTCGGTCCCGCCCTCGTTGAGGTCGACGGTGATGCTGTTGGCATCGGTGAACTTGCCATAGCCGTGGATCTCGGTGATCTTGTTCTTCTTCATCAGGAAGTGCACACCGGCCACGCGGCCGTCGGCGACCTTGCGGCTGCGGTCGAAGGCGGCACCGAAGTCGAAGCTCGCCTCCCCGCTGATGCCGAAGGTCTTGGCTTCCTTGGTGAAGATGTGCGCCAGTTCGGCATTGCGCAGCAGCGCCTTGGACGGGATGCACCCGACGTTCAGACAGACACCGCCCCAGTACTTGGGTTCGATGATCGCGGTGTTGAGACCGAGTTGGGCGGCGCGGATGGCAGCCACGTATCCGCCCGGGCCGGCTCCGAGTACGACGACGTCATAGTGGGTCACGACACCAGCTTATCGCCGTTGCCGATCCGGCCGGATGGCGACCGCGATTGGTTGACAGGCAAGATGGGTACGTTCAGTCGAGCAAAAACCCATCCGGGTCTCGGGCTGTACCGAATACCTTGAGATGTGCCGCTCTTCGACCAGGAAGTTGAATCCCATGGCCAAGAACATGACCCCGCACTTTGAGGACGTCCAGGCACATTACGACCTGTCAGACGACTTTTTCCGGCTGTTCCTCGACCCCACGCAGACCTACAGCTGCGCCTACTTCGAGCGTCCGGACATGACGCTGGAAGAAGCCCAGCTCGCGAAGATAGATCTTTCCCTCGGCAAACTCGGCCTCCAGCCCGGCATGACGCTGCTCGATATCGGCTGCGGCTGGGGCGCCACGCTGCGCCGGGCCGTCGAGCGGTATGACGTCAACGTCATCGGCCTGACCCTGTCGAAGAACCAGGCCGAGCACGTGCAGCGCAGCTTCGATGCCATGGACTCCGCCCGCGAGCGCCGGGTGATGCTGCAGGGCTGGGAACAGTTCAACGAGCCGGTGGACCGGATTGTCTCGATCGGCGCGTTCGAGCATTTCGGTTTCGACCGCTACCAGGACTTCTTCCGGATGACCTATGAAGCGCTGCCCGCCGATGGCGTCATGATGCTGCACAGCATCTGCAACTTCAGCCGCGAAGCCGTGCAAGCCAAAGGCATCCCGCTGACGATGGATGGGGTCCGTTTCGCGAAGTTCATCGCCGAGGAGATCTTCCCTGGCGGTCGGCTGCCGACCAGCGAGATGGTGCAGGAACACGCCGCCGACGCCGGCTTCGCCCTCACCCGCGAGCATTCCCTACAGCAGCACTACGCCATCACCTTGGACCACTGGGCCGCGGCGCTGGAGCCGCGCCGCGAGGAGGCCATCGCCATCCAGTCCCAAGAGGTCTACGACCGGTACATGAAGTACCTCACCGGCTGCGCCGACCTGTTCCGCAACGGTCAGATCGACGTCGTGCAGTTCACCCTGGAAAAGGGCGCGAAAGGCTGAGCCGCACGCCGCGCCGTCCCGCTACGCCATCGCCGCTCGAGCGGCCAGGAAGGCAGTTCATGCCCAAGGATCTGACCCCGCACTTCGCCGACGTCCAGGCCCATTACGACCTGTCCGACGAGTTCTTCCGGCTTTTTCTCGACCCCACGCAGACCTACAGCTGCGCCTACTTCGAGCGTGATGACATGACGCTGGAAGAGGCCCAGCTCGCCAAGATCGACCTCGCACTCGGCAAGTTGGGCCTGCAACCGGGTATGACGCTGCTCGATATCGGCTGCGGCTGGGGTGCCACCATGCGCCGCGCCGTGGAGAAATACGATGTCAACGTCATCGGCCTGACGCTGTCGAAAAACCAGGCCGAACACGTCCAACGCAGCTTCGACGCCATGGACTCCACCCGCGAGCGACGCGTGCTGCTGCAGGGCTGGGAACAGTTCACCGAACCCGTCGACCGCATCGTCTCGATCGGCGCGTTCGAGCACTTCGGTTTCGACCGCTACCCGGACTTCTTCCGGATGACCCACGACGCCCTGCCCGACGACGGCATCATGCTGCTGCACACCATCTGCGCGTTCAACCCGGCGAAAGCAAAAGAAGCGGGCATCCCCGTCACCTTCGAACTCGCGCGGTTCGTGAAATTCATCATCACCGAGATATTTCCCGGTGGACGGCTGCCGTCGGTCGAGATGGTCGAGGAGGTCTCGGCTGCCGGTGGTTTCGCGCTCACCCGCCGACAGTCGCTGCAGCCGCACTATGCGCTGACGCTGGACCGCTGGGCCGAAGCCCTCGCAGCCCATCGCGAACAGGCGATCGAGATCCAGTCCGAAGAGGTCTACGACCGCTACATGAAGTACCTCACCGGCTGTGCCGAAACATTCCGCAAGCGGCAGACCGATGTCGTGCAGTTCACCTTGCGCAAGCTCAACACCTGACAGGCGCGCGCAACCGACAGTTCAGCGCATGAGCCCCGGCACCGGGCAGGCCTCGGACGCTTCCGACACGATCCGGGTTTCCTCATCGTTCGGCCGTTCGCCCGCCTCGTAACGCGCGCCGGTGATCGGCGGGCGCGCCTCCAGTTCGGCGAGTTCGGAGTCGGTGAAGACCCGCCCACGGCTGAGGAAGCGTTTGCCCTCCGGTGACTCGAGGCTGAATCCACTGCCCCGGCCTGGCACGACATCGATGATCAATTGGGTGTGTTTCCAGACGTCGAACTGCGGTCCGGAGATCCACACCGGCACCCCGGTCCCGACATCGAGCACGGCCAGCAGGATGTCGCGATCACCGACGATGAAATCGCCCTCCGGGTAACACATCGGCGATGAACCGTCACAACAACCACCGGACTGGTGAAACATCAACGCCCCGTGCTGGTTCTGCAAGGTGGCAAGCAAATCGGCGGCCGGTGCGGTGATGAGGGCTCGGCTGGTCATATCTCAACGCTACGCGCAGGGTATGAATGTCTGTGTGACTTCTGCCGACTCCCCCGCCGATCCGTACCTATGGCTCGAAGACGTCACCGGCGACGCCGCCCTGGACTGGGTTCGCAGCCACAACGAACCGACCCTGGCGCAGCTGGGTGACGACGAATTCGAGGCGATGCGCGCTGAGGCCCTCGAGGTCCTCGACACCGATGCCCGCATCCCCTATGTCCGCCGGCGCGGGAAGTATCTCTACAACTTCTGGCGCGATGAGACCAACCCGCGTGGGTTGTGGCGGCGCACGACACTGGAGAGCTACCGCACCGAGCAGCCGGACTGGGACGTCGTCATCGACGTGGATGAACTCGCCCGCACCGACGACACCAACTGGGTGTGGGCCGGCGCCGATGTCATCGAACCTGACCACAGCCTGGCCCTGATCAGCCTCTCCCGGGGCGGGGCAGACGCCGTCGTCGTGCGCGAATTCGACATGCGCACACGCGCATTCGTCCCCGGTGGCTTCGAGCTGCCGGAGGCCAAGACCCAGATCTGCTGGGAGGATGCGGACACGCTGCTGGTCGGCACCGACTTCGGAGAGGGATCGTTGACCGACTCCGGCTACGCCCGGCTGGTCAAGCGGTGGCAGCGCGGTACCCCGCTGGCCGAAGCCGTTCAGGTCTACGCGGGCGAGCGGGGCGATGTCCTCGTCGCGGCGTCGGTGGACCGCACGCCCGGCTACCAGCGGACGTTGATCAGCCGCGCGGTCGACTTTTTCAACGATGAGATCTACGAGCTGCGCGGCGAGCAGCTGGTGCGCATCGACGCGCCGACCGACGCCTCGCTGTCGGTACATCGCGACTGGCTGCTCATCGAGCTGCGCACCGATTGGGACAACTACGGGGCCGGCTCACTGCTGGCCGCCAATTACGACGAGTTCGTTTCCGGCACAAAGAATCTCACGGCGGTCTTCGAGCCTGATGAACGGACGAGCCTGCACCAGTACTCGTGGACCCGCGACAAGCTGGTGCTCGTCACACTGGCCGATGTCGCCAGCCACGTGCAGATCGTCACACCCGGGACATGGACCGCCGTCGACCTGGCCGGCGTGCCGCCCAACACCAACACCGTCATCGCGGGAGCCGACTCCGATGGTGACGAGATCTTCCTGGACTCAAGCGGTTTCCTGACACCATCGCAGTTGCTGCACGGCACGGCCGACGGACCGGTCAGCCCGATCAAGGCGGCGCCCGGGTTCTTCGACACCACCGGATTGCAGGTCAGCCAACACTTCGCGACGTCGGCCGATGGCACCTCGATTCCCTACTTCGTGGTCGGCCGCCCCGGCTCGACCGGGCCGACACTGCTCGGCGGGTACGGCGGATTCGAGGTGTCGCGCACACCCGGATACGACGGTGTGCTCGGTCGGTTGTGGCTGGCGCGCGGCGGCACCTATGTGCTGGCCAACATCCGCGGAGGCGGCGAGTACGGACCGGGCTGGCACACCCAGGCCATGCGCGAGGGTCGGCACCTGGTCGACGAGGACTTCGCGGCGGTGGCCGCCGATCTGGTCGCGCGCGGGGTCACCACGGTGGGACACCTCGGCGCTCAGGGCGGCAGCAACGGCGGATTGCTGATGGGCATCATGCTGACCCGCTACCCCGATCGTTTCGGCGCCCTGGTCTGCAGCGTCCCGCTGCTGGACATGAAGCGCTTCCACCTGTTGTTGGCCGGCGCCTCCTGGATGGCCGAGTACGGCAATCCCGACGATCCCGAGGACTGGGAGTTCATCTCCAAATACTCGCCCTATCAGAACATCTCGGCCGATCGGACGTACCCGCCGATCCTGATCACCACGTCGACCCGCGATGACCGCGTGCATCCGGGGCACGCGCGCAAGATGACCGCGGCACTGGAAGAGGCCGGGCACCCGGTGAGCTACTACGAGAACATCGAGGGCGGCCATGGCGGCGCGGCGGACAACTCGCAGGCCGCGTTCCGTTCGGCGCTGATCTACCGCTATCTGTGGCAGACCATCGGCAACTAGGCTGACGCCGATGTCCGGGCTCACGGTGTTCAAGCGCTACCTCGTCATCCAGTCGATGACGCTGGTGTGTGGCATCGTCGGGCCGATCTTTCTGTTCGTCTACTTCGCCGCCCAACCCGATGCGACGATCAAGTGGATGTACTGGGCCGGGTTGTTCGTCACGGTCGCTGACATCCTCATCGCGCTCGGGATCACCGAGGCAATCACCCGCCGCTCTGGCGCATAACGTATCCGCGCAGCGCAGCGCTTCCGTACGCTGATGCCCATGAGCCGGCTATCCAGCGTCGATGCAGCCTTCTGGTTCGCTGAAACCAACGGTTGGCATATGCATATCGGCGCCTGTGCGGTGTGCGATCCCACGGACGCACCGGATTTCACCTTCGAGAGGGTCCGCGATCTGGTTGCCAGCCGGTTGCCAGAGTTGCCGCAGCTGCGGTGGCGGGTGACCGGCTCCCCGATGGGATTGGACCGGCCGTGGTTTGTCGAGGACGACGAACTGGACATCGATTTCCACATCCGGCGGATTGCGGTGCCCGCACCCGGTGGCCGCAAGGAATTCGACGAGCTCGCCGGCCGGCTGATGTCCTACAAGCTCGACCGGTCCAAGCCGCTGTGGGAGCTCTGGTGGATCGAGGGTCTGCGGGACGGCCGTGTCGCGATCATCACCAAGATGCATCACGCCGTCGTCGACGGCGTCTCCGGTGCGGGTCTGACCGAGATCCTGTTCGACGTCACGCCCGAGCCCCGCCCGCCGGCTGTCGACGTGGATCGTTCCCTGGTCGGCAAGAGACTGCCGCGACCCGAGCTACAGCTGATCAACGGTCTGATCAACATCGGCGTCAAGACCCCGTACCGGATCGCCCGCCTCGTCGAGCAGACCGTGCGCCAACAGATCGCGGTCCGCAACATCGACAACAAGCCGCCACGCTATTTCGATTCTCCGACAGTACGTTTCAACGCCCCGATCTCACCGCATCGCCGGGTGGCCGGGGCCCGGGTGCCGCTGGACCGGGTGAAGAAGGTCAAGGAGGCCTACGGGGTCAAGCTCAACGATGTCGTCCTCGCGCTGGTCTCCGGCGCCATGCGCGACTATCTCAAGGAGCGCGACGAACTGCCGGACAAGTCGCTGGTGTCCCAGGTACCGGTGTCCACCCGCACCGATGCCGACAACGCCGTCGGCAACCAGGTGTCGGCGATGACCGTCGTCCTGGCCAGCGATATCGCCGATCCGGCCGAACGTATCAAGAAGATCTACGCCTACACCCAGGGTGCCAAGGAGATGGCCAAGGCGCTGACCGCCAACCAGATCATGGGCTACACCGAGACGACGCCGCCCGGCCTGTTGGCACTGGCATCACGGGCGTATGCGGCCAGCGGGATCGGCAGTTCGATCGCACCGATGAACGTCGTGATCAGCAATGTGCCCGGGCCGCCGTTTCCGCTCTATCTGGCGGGAGCGAAGGTGGAGAGTCTGATGCCGCTGGGGCCGTTGCTGTTCGACGTGGCGCTCAACATCACGTGCTTCAGCTATTGCGACTCGGTCGATTTCGGGTTCATCACCACCCCGGAGGTGGCGGCGGACATCCACAAGATGGCCGATCTGATCGAACCGGCGCTCTACGACCTGGAGGTCGGCGCCGGTCTGGCCGAACCACGACCGGGCAAGCGGGTGCCTCCCCGTGGACGCCGGTGAGCGTCACCGTTTCCGGTTGACCGGCACCTCTTCCCGACGAGCTGCACCGAGCCCGCTGAGCAGGGACACGATGACGCCGATGATCACGGCGCCGCCGCTGATGGTCAGCGTGAGATTGAGCCAGACGTGCATGCTGGAGATGGCGTGCTCGACCATGACCTCGGCGATCTCGCGGATATTGCCGGTGGTGCGGCCCAGCGCGCCGTCGACGTAACGGCGGCCGATCTCGATCCCCGCCCACCCGGCCGCACCGACAAGAAGGCCCGAAACCCCGAGCGCCCCAAGCATCTTGCCGCGCCGACGCGATGCGGCCAGCGTCAGCAACGCGAACACACCGGTCAGCACCGCCACCCCGATGCTCGCCCACGGACCCCACACCGCAGCGGGGCGAAGCTGTCCGGGACGCAGCCCGCCTGCGGCGTCCTCGGTGATCGCGACCTGCAGATCCTGCGGCGGCTGTGCACCGAAATCGGCCAGCGTCTGGCGGATCGAACCGTCATCCAGCATCGGGGACAGGTCCACCTCCCACTGACCCTGCGCGTCATTGGTGAACAACCAGCGGTGCGCGACCCGGTTGATCGCGCCGAACTGTCCGGGGAACACATCGCTGGAGGTGTAGCCGTTGGCGGCGGCGCCGATCAGGGTCGCTTGGGTGCCCGAGGTTCCGGTGGCAGCCGTGATCCGGTCGGTGAGCTCCGCGGCCATCGGCTGCTGCAGGGCGCGGTCCTTGGCCGCCGAGGCCGCAAGGTCGGCATAGCCATCCTCGCTGACGACGTGCTGCTGGGCCCACAACGCCGGCAGCGTGACGGCAAGCAGCGCCGTGGTCACGAGCCAGAGCAGAGCGGCCAGCAGAGAACGCATGCCGCCCCTTTCATCATCAATCCGATAGCGCGCGTCCCACGATCAGCGGATCGGGCCTGCCGACCACCTCGTAGTCCTTGTTGTCGTAGTCGAACTTACTCAGGACATGGCGCATCGCGTTGATCCTGGCGCGTTTCTTGTCGTTACTTTTCACCACGGTCCACGGTGCGGTCTCGGTGTCGGTCCAGGAGAACATGTCCTCCTTGGCCGCGGTGTAGTCGCCCCATTTGTCCAGCGACGCCAGGTCGGTCGGGGAGAGCTTCCACTGCCGGACCGGGTCGACCTGGCGGATGGTGAACCGCGTGCGCTGCTCGTTCTGGGTCACCGAGAACCACAGCTTGGTCAGGCTGATGCCGTCGTTGACCAGCATCTGCTCGAACAGCGGGGTCTGGCGGATGAACTCCGCATGCTGCTTGGGTGTGCAGTAGCCCATCACCCGTTCGACACCGGCCCGGTTGTACCATGACCGGTCGAAGAGCACGATCTCACCGGCGGCCGGCAGATGCTGCACGTAGCGCTGGAAGTACCACTGCGTACGTTCCTTCTCGGTGGGCTTCTCCAAGGCGACCACCCGGGCACCACGCGGGTTGAGATGTTCCATGAACCGCTTGATGGTGCCGCCCTTGCCCGCGGCGTCGCGGCCCTCGAAGACGATGACGTGCCGTAGGCCGTTGGCCTGGCTCCACTTCTGCAGCTTCAGCAGTTCGATCTGCAGCAGCCGCTTCTGCTCCTCGTACTCGGCGCGGTTCATCCGCTCGTCGTAGGGATAGTTCTCCCGCCAGGTGTCGACGACGTCTCCGCTGGGCAACAGCACCAATTCGGGATCGTCGTCGTCATCGTCGCGGACGGCGTAGCCGGCGGCATCTAGAGTCACCGACCGAAGCTATCCACCCGGACGTACGCGACGGTGACGTCCGGGTGAACAGCAGGGGTATTACTTGGCTTCGCGGCGCGGACGGATCTGGGCGAACTTGGTCATCAGCTTGTTGCCGCGGGCCAGCGCCTTGACGGTGTGGTTGTAGTAGTTGCTGCCCGCCCCCGCCGCGGTGCGCGGCACGACCACCGTCTCCTGACGGCAGAACTTGCGCACTCCGTCGAGACCGCCGAATCGCGCGCCGATTCCCGAGGTCTTCCAGCCACCCATCGGGGCGGTCGGCAACATCAGGTTGGAGATCACGTCGTTGACGTTGACCGCACCGCATTCCAGCTGGACGGCGACATCCTTGGCCCGCTCGACATCCTTGGAGAACACCGAGGCGCTCAGCCCGTAGGGGCTGTCGTTTGCCAGCCGGACCGCCTCGCCGACCGAGGACACCTTCATGATCGGCAGTGTCGGCCCGAAGGTCTCCTCGGACATGCACAGCATCGAATGATCGACGTCGACGAGCACCGTCGGCGGGTAGAAGCTGCCCGCGCCCTCGGGGCGCTTGCCACCGGTGAGCGCCTTGGCGCCCTTGGCCAGCGCGTCCTCGACGTGGCGCGCGGTGACGGCGACCTGCGACTCGTCGATCAGGGCACCGAAATCGAATCCGGCGCCGGCACCCATCTTCAGGTTGTCGACGGCCTTGACGACCGCCGCGACGAACTGGTCGTAGACGGAGTCCATGA
The DNA here is from genome assembly GCF_036946495.1 of Mycolicibacterium neoaurum. NCBI lineage: Bacteria > Bacillati > Actinomycetota > Actinomycetes > Mycobacteriales > Mycobacteriaceae > Mycobacterium > Mycolicibacterium neoaurum. The sequence goes on along the minus strand of NZ_JAQIIX010000002.1, from coordinate 2,633,098 downwards.
CGTACACCCGCTCCACCGAGACGCAGGTCTGCCCGGCGTTGAACATCGCCCCCCACACCGCGGCATTGGCGGCCAGCGGGATATCGGCGTCATCGAGGACGATCATCGGATCCTTGCCGCCGAGTTCCAGGCTGACCGGGGTCAGCCTGCGGGCGGCCCGCTCCATCACCTTGACGCCGGTGGCGCTCGAACCGGTGAACTGTATGTAGTCCGAGGAGTCGATCACCGCTTCGGCAACCTCACGGGCGCCCTGGGCCAGCGCCAGCACCTCGGGGGCGCCACAGTCGATCCAGCCGCGCAGCAGCACCTCGGCGGTCAGCGGCGTGCGCTCGGAGGGCTTGAGCAGGACCGCACAACCGGCGGCCAGCGCGCCGACCGCGTCCATCAGAGCGTTCGCGACCGGGTAGTTCCATGGCGCGATGATGCCGACGACCGGCCGGGGCCGGTAGTGGACGGCGATCTTCTTCACCGACAGGAAGGGCAGGGGCGCGGGGCGGGGATCGGGCGCCATCGCCTTCTCCACCGTCTTGATGTAGTAGGACAGGATGATGCTGATCAGCAGCACTTCCTGGGCGGCATCGGTGGTCGATTTGCCGGTCTCGGCAATCAGCAGCCGCTCGATTTCGTCACGGTGCTCGTCGAGCCACACGGCATAGCGAGCCAGCACCTTGGCCCGCCCCTTGGCGCCGCGCGCCTCCCAGCCCTGCTGGGCTTCACGCAGGCCGGCGGCGATCTGGGGCACGTCGGCGGGACTGGTCCAACGCACCTGGCCCGCTACCGCACCGGTTGCTGGATTCAGGATGGTCGACACGTCGGAACGGTCTGCTGTTGCAGTCATAGCCACATGCTAGACCGGGGCTGTGACGTATCTCGCACCGGGGTTGACACCTGTCAAGTTCGGTCAGTCCTGCCAGAGGGTGCCACGGATGTACTTCGCCTGCCCGAGATGCTGTGCGCAGTCGTCGACGATGCTCACCAGTCGGGCGGACGCCGTCACCGGCGGGTCCCAGCCATCGTCGACGACGCGCGCCAACTCGGCGTCATCGACGGTCGCGAGGTACTCCAGGCTCATCTTGTGCACGGCGTGGTAATAGCCGGCGAGCAGATCGGCAGGCGCGCGCACCTTGGCCACCTCGTCCGGCGTGTGCCCGTAGCCCATGTCGTTGCCGGGCAGGTCCAGCGCGAACCTCTCCCGCCACCCGTCGCGGGTCCAGATCTGCTCGGTGCCGGCGATATCGCACACCTGCAGATCCTGTCCTCGCGCGCTGTGCCACACCAACCAGGCGATGCTGTTGGCGCCGGCGACCGGCTGCCAGGACGACACCTCGTCGGACAGCCCATCGGTCACCTCGTCGACATGCTCGATCAGCCGAGTGAAGGCGTCGCGCAGCAATTCCCTGGCAGCATCAGACATACCGGGAAGGTACCCGGGGCACGCCCGCCCTAAGCGGCCCCGTGGAACACCGCCTCGACGTTGTTGCCGTCCGGATCGCGGACGAACGCCCCGAAATAGCCGGGGTGATACTCCGGCCACAACCGCGGCGCGTGCAGCGACTCAGCACCGGCCTCCAACGCCGCATCGTAGAACGCACGCACGGCGTCGGTATCGATTGCCTGGAACGCGATATGCGTCTCCCGGTTGGGGCCGGTCGCCTCCCCCGAGCTCATATCGGCAATCCAGAAGTCGGGCTTGCCCTCCACGCCGTAGCCGACCGCGACATCGAAATCCATCTGCCGAGTGAACCCCAGCACGCCGAGCACCTTGTCGTAGAAGGCCTTCGACCGCTCCCAATCCGCACAGTTGATTCCAAAGTGATCTATCACGAGGTGACCGTACATTCGAGGTATGACACATGAGGGCGACGCGAGGACATTCGATCTGGTCATCCGCGGCGGCACCATCGTCGACGGGCTGGGCGGCGAGCCCTATGTCGGGGACATCGCCATCGCCGACGGCGTCATCCGCGCGATCGGTGCCGTCGACGGCCCGGGCGACCGCGAGATCGATGCCACCGGACTACATGTCACGCCCGGATTCGTCGACCTGCACACCCATTACGACGGGCAGGCCATCTGGAGTGACCGCATGACACCGTCGTCGGCGCACGGTGTCACCACCGCGATCATGGGCAACTGCGGCGTCGGGTTCGCACCCTGCCGGCCCGAGGATCACGACACGCTGGTCGACGTCATGGCCGGCGTCGAGGACATCCCGGGCGTGGTCATGGTCGACGGCCTGCCCTGGACCTGGGAGACCTTCCCGGAGTTCCTCGACGCGCTTGATGCGCGACCACGCGATATCGACGTGGCCGCCTTCCTACCGCACTCCCCGCTGCGGGTCTACGTGATGGGCAGGCGCGGGGTGGACCGTGAGCTCCCCACCGCCGAGGATCTGGCCATGATGCGCAAGCTGGCCGAGGAGGCCGTCCGCGCCGGCGCCGTCGGGTTCGCCTCGTCGCGGCTGACGCTGCACAAAACCGCGGGCGGGCAACCCATTCCGAGTTATGAGGCGCAGTACGCCGAGATCGAGGCCATCGCCCGTGGCGTCGACGATGCCGGTGGCGGACTCCTGCAGTTCGTGCCCGACCTGATGGCCGGGGACTACGAGGGTGCGCTGAAGGCCGTCTTCGATGTCGCCGCCGAGGTCGGGCTGCCGGTGACCTTCACCCTGGCCATCGGCAACGCCGGCCCGCCGCTGCATCTCGATGCCCTGCGCATGGTCGAGAAGGCCAATGCCGAGGCCGGCGCCGACGAGCCCATGGTCACGGGCCAGATCTTCCCGCGTCCCATCGGCCTGGTCCTGGGCCTGGAGCTCTCGGGCAATCCGTTCGTCATGTACCCGTCCTACCGGGAGATCGCCGATCTGCCGCTGGCCGAACGGGTCGCGTTGATGCGCACACCTGAGGTGCGGACGCGCATCCTCACCGACACACCGGCATCCGACGGTCACCCCTTGATGTTCGCCGCCCAGGCCTGGGATTACATGTATCCACTGGGCGATCCGCCCAATTACGAACCCTCGCCACAGGATTCGATCGGCGCGCGGGCCAGGGCCCGCGGTGTCGACCCGCTCGAAGAAGCCTACGACCGGCTGCTCGACGACGATGGGCACGCCATGCTGCTGGTGACGCTGGCCAACTTCCGCGACCATTCGCTGGACACCGTCGCCGAACTGATCCAGCGAGATGACATCGTGCTCGGCCTCGGCGACGGTGGCGCGCATTACGGGATGATCTGCGACGCAAGCTTTCCCACCTACATGTTGACGCACTGGGTGCGCGACCGGCCCACCGGCCGACTGCCGTTGCCGCAGGTGATCCGCGAGCTGACATCGGTACCCGCGCGGATCGCCGGGATGGCCGATCGGGGCAGACTCGCGGTCGGCTACAAGGCCGACGTGAACATCCTCGACACCGCCGCCATGCGGTTGCACCGCCCGACGGTAAAGGCGGATCTGCCCGCCGGCGGTCGCCGACTTGACCAGGCCGCCGAGGGGTACGTCGCGACCATCGTGTCCGGGGATGTCATCGCCGAGCAAGGTGTGCCGACGGCGGCCCGGCCCGGGCGACTGGTCCGGGGCCGTCAGAAGGCGCCGACCGCATGAGCGTGAAGGTCGATCTGGACAAGCTCGCCGAGACTCTTGCCGATTTTCCGTTCGGCTACCTGATCACCGTCGGCGACGATTTCCGCGCGCACACCGTGGCCGTCACACCCGTCCTTGCCGACGGCGTCTTCACCATCGGGCCGCTGGGCAACACCACCCGCCGCAATTCGCAGTCGCATGAGGCCATCACCGTGTTGTGGCCGCCCCGGGAGCCGACCGGATACTCGCTGATCGTCGACGGCACCGCCGAGGTGGTCGAGGACAGCGTCCGGCTGACCCCGCGCCGCGCGGTGCTGCACCGAAGCGCGGTCGAACCCGGTGCCGGCACCGATCCCGGTGGCTTACACGACTGCGTCCCGCTCAAGCACTGAGTTATCCACAGGGCGACTGCCCGGGGCTGTCGGGCGGCATCGGTGTGAGCTGAGATCGGAGTGTGACCGGAATCGAGCGTGCCCTCGCGGCGAACGGCGGGGTGCTCTCGGCGGCGCAACTGCGGGCCGCGGGGGTCGCGCCACCGCCGACCTGGACGCGGCTGCGGCGCGGTTGGTACGCCGGCCCGTCTGCGGATCCGCAGGTCGTTCGCGCGGTATCGGCCGGCGGCGTCCTCGGGTGCACCTCGGCGCTGCGTCTGGGTCGAGTCTGGGTTCTCGATGCGGCGCTACACGTGCGCTATCCCAAACGTGCGCGCCGCCCGGGGGTGCGGTCCTGCCACCCCTACCGCCTCGACCCACCGATTCTCGCCGCCGTCGACCCGGTCGACATCGCGGTGGCCTCGGCGGCCAATTGCCTCGACGCCGAGCAGCTCGTCATCGTGTTGGACTCGATGCTGAACAAGCGAATGATCGAGATGGCCGACGCGCGGTCGATCGTCGCGGCATCGCCCTTTGCGCGCCTGAACCTCGCCGACCGATGTGATGCCCGCAGTGAATCGGGAACCGAGACGATCATCCGATTACGGCTGCGAGCCCTCGGCATCGGACTCCGGACCCAAGTGGACATTCCCGGTGTCGGGCGGGTCGACTTTCTGGTGGGCCGGCGACTGATCATCGAAGCCGACAGCCGGGAGCACCATCTGCCGAAGTACCAGGACGACCGAACCAGGGACAGGGTCGCAACGAGCCTGGGGTTTCTGGTGATTCGACTGACCTATGAGGATGTTGTCTACCGCTGGGACGTGGTGGTGGGTGACATTCTGGCCATCGTCCGCCGCCGCGAGCATCGCGGCCCGACGCAATGTTCCGCTGACAGCGCCGTCGTGGATATATAGGCATGACGACGCTGTCAGGCGAACATTGGAAAAGCCCGGCCCCGCGAACGGGACCGGGCTTTCCGAAAAACAGGACTTAGAAGTCCATACCGCCCATGCCACCGGTCGGGTCGCCCGCAGGTGCGGCGGCCTTCTCCGGCTTGTCGGCGACGACGGCCTCGGTGGTGAGGAACAGCGCCGCGATGGACGCCGCGTTCTGCAGCGCCGAGCGGGTGACCTTGACCGGGTCGGCAACGCCGGCGGCCAGCAGGTCCTCGTACACGTTGGTCGCGGCGTTCAGGCCGTGACCGGCTTCCAGGTTCGACACCTTTTCGGCGACGACGCCCGGCTCGAGACCACCGTTGAAGGCGATCTGCTTCAGCGGAGCCGACAGCGCGACACGCACGATGTTGGCACCGGTCGCCTCGTCACCCTCGAGCTTCAGCTCGTCGAGCGCAGGAGCCGACTGCAGCAGGGCCACGCCACCACCGGCGACGATGCCCTCTTCGACGGCAGCCTTCGCGTTGCGGACGGCGTCCTCGATGCGGTGCTTGCGCTCCTTGAGCTCCACCTCGGTGGCAGCGCCGGCCTTGATGACGGCAACGCCACCGGCCAGCTTGGCCAGGCGCTCCTGCAGCTTCTCCCGGTCGTAATCGGAGTCGCTGTTCTCGATCTCGGCACGGATCTGGGCCACCCGACCGGCGATGGCGTCGGAGTCACCGGCACCCTCGACGACGGTGGTCTCGTCCTTGGTGACGACGATCTTGCGGGCCTGGCCCAGCAGGGCGAGGTCAGCGGTCTCCAGCGAGAGGCCGACCTCTTCGCTGATGACCTGACCACCGGTCAGGATCGCGATGTCCTGCAGGATCGCCTTGCGGCGGTCACCGAAGCCCGGGGCCTTGACGGCGACGGACTTGAAGGTGCCACGGATCTTGTTGACCACCAGGGTGGACAGGGCTTCGCCCTCGACGTCCTCGGCGATGATCAGCAACGGCTTGCCGGACTGGATGACCTTCTCCAGCAGCGGCAGCAGGTCCTTGACGGTCGAGACCTTCGAGCTGACCAGAAGGATGTAGGGATCCTCCAGGACGGCTTCCTGACGCTCGGCGTCGGTCACGAAGTAACCCGAGATGTAGCCCTTGTCGAAGCGCATACCCTCGGTGAGCTCCAGCTGCAGGCCGAAGGTGTTCGACTCCTCGACGGTGATGACACCCTCGTTGCCGACCTTGTCCAGCGCCTCGGCGATCAGGTCACCGATCGACTGGTCACCGGCGGAGATGCCCGCGGTGGCAGCGATCTGCTCCTTGGTCTCGACCTCTTTGGCGGTCGAGAGCAGCCGCTCGGTGACGGCCGCGACGGCCTTCTCGATGCCGCGCTTCAGGCCGAGGGGGTTGGCGCCGGCCGCGACGTTGCGCAGACCTTCGCGAACCAGGGCCTGGGCGAGCACGGTGGCGGTGGTGGTGCCGTCACCCGCGACGTCATCGGTCTTCTTGGCGACCTCTTTGACCAGCTCTGCGCCGATCTTCTCGTACGGGTCCTCCAGCTCGATCTCCTTGGCGATGGACACACCATCGTTGGTGATCGTGGGGGCGCCCCACTTCTTCTCCAGGACGACGTTGCGGCCCTTGGGGCCCAGCGTCACCTTTACGGCGTCGGCGAGGGCGTTGAGCCCACGCTCGAGACCACGGCGGGCCTCTTCGTCATACGCAATTGTCTTGGCCATTGCGAAGTGATTCCTCCGGTTGGGAATTGCACGTCTCATTGGTCGGGTTCAGTGCCCGCGACGGACGGCGTGGGTGTGCTCCCCGCCTCACCGTCCCGACCTGGCACTCACAGATCGAGAGTGCCAACACCATTTTTAGCACTCGGGCATGGCGAGTGCAAGGTCACTGTCCGCCGTCCCCCTGGAACCGGTCGTCGACGAAATCGGCGATCTCGACCGCACCCGGGAACTCCTTGGCCTCGGTGAACGCATCGGCGATCTGCTGCTCGGAGGCCACGACGTCGGCGGAGAGCGGGACAGGCCGCTTGAGAGACCGCGTCCAGGTGGTCGTGGACGCCTGCGGACTGATATCGGTCAGCTTCGCGTAGTCGGCCGACCATCGGTCGAGATTGTCCTCGGACCACTTCGTGGCCACCGCATAGCGATCCAAAAAGTCGGCGATCGCCGCACTGACTCCCGCGTCGTCCAGCGCACCCGATGAGGCGACCCAGAAGTTGTAGCCATTGCCCGCAGTGTCGGCCGCCGCGATGATCCGCGCGCCGATCTCCTGCTCGGCGATCGCGGTATAGGGATCCCACACCGCCCACGCATCCACCTCGCCGCGGGTGAGCGCGGCGTAACCATCGGCGGGCGCGACGTACACGGGTTCGATATCGGAGAGGCCCAGGCCGGCCTTCTTCAGATGCAACAGCAGGTTGGCGTTGGCCGAGCTGCCCTTGGTGACCGCGACCTTCTTGCCCTTGAGATCGGCAACCCCGGACACCGGCGACTGCTTGGCCACCAGGATCGCGTCGCCCTTACCGGTGGCCTGCAGCGCGCCGACGAACTTGATGTCCGCGCCGGCCGCCGCGCCGAACACGCCGGGGGTGTTGCCGACCTGGGCCAGGTGGATACCGCCCGCACTGGCCGCCTCCACCAGCGGCGGGCCCGCGGTGAAGGTGGAGAACTCGACCTTGTAGGGCAACGTGGCGAGCTGACCGGAGGCCTTCATCAGCACCTCGATGGAAATCGCCCGCTGGTCACCGACCTTCAACGTCACCGTCGACAGGTCGACGGGCCCGGCGGGCGCGGCCTTCTCCGAGCCGCCCGCGCAGGCCGTCAGAGCCATCATCAGGGCCACCAACAGCGATGCGATCTTCACCAGATGTTCCTCAGTGTTGTCGTTGCAGGACGTCGACGCCCAGCAGTTCCAGCAGCCGAGCCGTGTACACGGCGGCGTCCGGAGAGGCATGGCTGCGCGGCCGGGGCAGGTCGATGTCGACGGCGTGGGCGATGCGGCCCTCGTCGAGGATCAGGACGCGGTCGGCCAGCGTCACGGCCTCGGCCACATCGTGAGTCACCAGCAGAACCCCGAATCCATGCTCGACAAACAGCTTCAGCAACAGGTCGTGCATCGCCAACCGGGTCAGGGCATCCAGCGCACCGAACGGTTCGTCGAGCAACAACAGGGTGGGCTCGGCGACCAGAGCCCTGGCCAGCGCGGCCCGCTGAGCCTCGCCGCCGGACAGCGTCAACGGCCAGGCATCGACGCGATGAGGCAGGCCGACCTCGCCGAGCACGCGACGCGCGTTCTCCTCGGCCGCGCGCTTGCGGCGACGCTGCGGATCGCCGAGTACCACGTTGCGGGTCACCGACAGCCACGGCACCAGTCGCGGTTCCTGGAACACCACCGTCGGGGTGCCGTGGACGTCGACGTGCCCGTCGTGGTCATCGGACAGCCCGGCCAGCACCCGAAGCAGGGTGGATTTACCGGAACCGCTTCGCCCCACCAGCGCGACGATCTCGCCGCGGCCCACGCTCAGGTCGATACCGTCGAGCACCGCGCGTCCGTCGAAGCGCTTGGTCAGCCCGCGTACTACGGCGCTCATCGGGCCACCGCCCCGGGCCGCCAGCGCAGCGCCCACCGCTCCAGCCAGCGCACGATCGAGTCGGTCACCAACCCCAGCAGTCCGTAGACGAGCAGACCGAAGATCACGATGTCGGTACGCAGGAATTCACGGGCGTTGTTGATGATGTAGCCCAGTCCGGCGCTGGCGTTGATCTGTTCGGCCACGATCAGCGACAGCCAGGCGATGCCGAGGCTCTGCCGCATGCCGACCAGGATCTGCGGCAGGGCACCAGGGATGACCAGATGGCGCAGCCGCTCGCCGCGGCTCAGCCCGAGCACCTCACCCAATTCGACGAGCTTGGGATCGAGCTGGCGGATGGCGGCGAAGGTGTTCAGGTATAGCGGGAACGCGACACCCAGCGCGATCAGATAGACCTTCGGTTCCTCGCCGATGCCGAACCAGATGATGAACAGCGGGATCAGGCCGAACAGCGGGATGGTGCGCAGCATCTGCAGCGGCGGGTCGACGGCGTACTCACCGATCTTCGACAGACCTGCCAGGATCCCGAACCCGATCCCGGCCGTCGCGCCGAGGACGAAACCGAGCAGCGCCCGTTGCCCGGACACCAACAGCGCATCGGCCAGCGCACCGGACTCGATCACCGAGACCCCCGCCTCCAACACCGCCGACGGCGCGGGCAGGATTTTGGCCGAGAGCAACCCGCTCTGGCTGGCCAGTTGCCACAGCACAAGCAGTGTGATCGGCGCCAGCGAGCGCAGGACCCCGGGGCGTCGCCACCACGGCAACGAATGCCGGGCATGCGGAATCGCCGCGATCTGGGTCACCATAACCGGCCATGTTGCCGCGGTCGGCCCGCGGTGCCTACCGTTCCGATCGGCGTGACTGCAAATGCGGACGGAGTCCGTCGAACACGATGTCGGTGACGTGTCCGGCCGCCTCGGGGTTGTAGGCCTGGGCCGCCTGGCAGCCGACCATCAACGCCTTGACCTCGGGCACAGTGACGTCGGGCCGGACCGTTCCGGCCCGCTGGCCGGCGTCGACGAGATCGGCCAGCATCGCCAGGAAGTCACCTTCGGCCTCGGGCATCGCCGCGTTCGCGTCGATGCCCATCCCGGCCAGCGCGTCGACGAGGCCGCGGTCGGCAGCGCCCCACTGCAGCACCATCGACTTCAGAAAGGTGTACAGCCCGCCCGCAGGATCGGCCTGCGCCAACTCCCGACCTCGGTCGACCAGCGTCCGGATCCGGTCGGCGACGACCGCACGGAACAGGTCCTCCTTGGCGGGGAAATGTCGGTAGACGGTGCCCGCCCCCACACCCGCGCGACGGGCGATCTCATCGATGGGAACCCCGAGACCGTCGGCGGCGAAGGTTTCGTAGGCGACCTGCAGAATCCGGGCGCGGTTACGAGCGGCATCGGCTCGCATGAATTCGTCACCACCTCCCGGGAACCAATTAAGCGGGGCGCTCGTTCCGTATATGACCGAAACCCGCCCGAACCAGGAGTTTCCCATGACCCACTGGACCACCCACCATATTCCCGACCAGAGCGGCCGCACGGCGGTCATCACTGGCGCCAACACCGGACTCGGGTTCGAGACCGCCAAGGCGCTCGCCGAACACGGCGCGCACGTAGTCCTCGCGGTCCGAGATACCGACAAGGGCAAGCGCGCCGCCGCCCAGCTCACCGGGAACGTCAGCGTCCAGGAACTCGATCTCGGCTCGCTGGAATCGGTGCGGGCCGCGGCTGCCGAGCTGCGCGGCGCGCATGAGCGCATCGATCTGCTGATCAACAACGCGGGCGTGATGACCCCGCCGAAGAGCACGACTGCAGACGGTTTCGAACTGCAATTCGGCACCAACCATCTGGGCCACTTCGCGTTGACCGGCCTGCTGCTGGACACGCTGCTCGACACGCCGGGCTCCCGCGTCGTCACCGTCAGCAGCAACGGTCACAAGATGGGTGGCGCCATCCACTTCGACGATCTGCAGTGGGAACGCTCCTACAGCCGCCTCGGCGCCTACGCCCAATCCAAGCTCGCCAATCTGATGTTCACCTATGAACTGCAGCGCCGGCTCGCACCGCGCGGCATGACCATCGCCGTCGCTGCCCACCCGGGCACGTCGAGCACCGAGCTGGCCCGCAACCTGCCTGCGCTGGCCAGGCCGGTCACCGAACTGGTCACCAAGGTCGCAGCGCAAACCGCCGCTGACGGAGCCCTACCGACATTGCGCGCCGCGACCGACCCCGGCGTACTGGGCGGTCAGTACTACGGGCCTGCGAACCTGGCGCAATGGCGCGGCGCACCGGTCGTCGTCGCCTCCAGCGATCAGTCCTACGACGTAGCCCTGCAGCAGCGCCTGTGGACGGTCTCCGAAGAGCTCACCGGGGTCCTCTTCGCGGTCTAGCGTGGGGGTGTGTCCCTGGTCGTACCGCCCTATCCCCCGCCCCGCTACACCGCGGACGAGCCGGAGGTCAGCGCCTGGGTGCGCCGCGCCGACGCTCCGGCCGACCACGATTCGCTCGGCCTGGTCCGCTATCACTACCTGGCGAACCAACAACAGACCGGCGGCGACTACGGGCTCTACCGCATCGAGCTCAGCGCGCGGGCCGGCGGGCCCGGACCGCACTTCCACCGCGCCATGAGCGAGGCATTCTATGTGCTCTCCGGTGACGTCGAGATCTACGACGGTGCCGACTGGTCGACGGCCGGCCCCAACGATTTCCTGTACGTCCCGCCGGGCGGGGTGCACGGCTTCCGCAACACCGCCGACGCGCCTGCGGCGATGTTGATGCTGTTTGCTCCCGGCGCGCCACGGGAGCACTACTTCGAGAACCTGACCCGCCTCGGCGAGTTGACCGACGACGAGCGCACCCAGTGGTTCATCGACAACGACAACTTCTTCGTCTGACACGCCGGCGGAAGCGGGACTCGCGCAGCGGATATGCGAACCCGGAACCCCTTGCCCTAGACTGCCCTTCGACCAGATAGGAGTCTCGGGTGTCGGCTAGTGCAGCGCCCAGCACCCAGGATTTGCGGAGCTGGCAGCGTCGGGCGTTGGTGAAGTACCTGGCGGCCAAGCCGCGGGACTTCCTGGCTGTCGCCACCCCTGGAGCCGGTAAGACCACGTTCGCTCTGCGCATCGCTTCGGAGTTGCTGGCCGACGGCACCGTGACCCAGGTCGTGGTCGTCGTCCCCACCGAGCACCTCAAGACGCAGTGGGCGCAGTCCGCGTCCCGGTTCGGCTTGGCGCTCGATCCCAAGTTCAGCAACTCCGCCTCGCACACCTCCAGCGACTATCACGGCATCGTGGTCACCTACGCCCAGGTGGCCAGCCACCCCACCCGGCACCGGGTGCGCACCGAGAACTACAAGACGCTGGTCATCTTCGACGAGATCCACCACGGCGGCGATGCCAAGTCGTGGGGGGATGCCATCCGCGAGGCCTACGACGACGCCACCCGTCGGCTCGCCCTCACCGGAACCCCGTTCCGCTCCGACGACAGTCCCATCCCCTTCGTCACCTACGAGACCGACGCCGCGGGTTTCCAGCGTTCCAAGGCCGACCATGTCTACGGCTACGCCGACGCGCTGGCCGACAACGTGGTCCGACCGGTGGTGTTCATGGCCTACTCCGGGGAGGCCCGCTGGCGGGACAGCGCCGGTGAGGAGCACGCCGCGCGGCTCGGGGAACCGTTGACCGCCGAGCAGACCGCCCGCGCCTGGCGTACCGCGCTCAATCCGGAGGGCCAGTGGATGCCCGCGGTGATCGCGGCCGCCCACAAGCGGCTGATGCAGAAACGCGAGCACGTGCCTGACGCCGGCGGCATGATCATCGCCTCGGATCAGACCACTGCGCGGGCCTACGCCAAGCTGCTGACCACCATCACCGGGCAGGAGCCGACGGTGGTGCTCTCCGACGACCCGACCGCATCGAGCCGCATCTCACAGTTCTCCGAGGCGGCCACACCGTGGATGGTCGCGGTGCGGATGGTGTCCGAGGGTGTCGACGTGCCTCGGCTTGCCGTCGGCGTGTACGCCACCAGCGCCTCGACACCCCTGTTCTTCGCCCAGGCGATCGGTCGCTTCGTGCGCAGCAGACGTCCCGGTGAAACGGCAAGCATCTTCCTGCCCTCGGTGCCCAACCTGCTGCAGCTGGCCAGCGAGATGGAAGCCCAACGCAACCACGTGCTGGGCAAGCCGCACCGTGAATCCGACGGTCTCGATGACGAGCTGATCGCCGACGCCAACAAGACCAAGGACGAGAAGTCCGATCAGGACCGCGGTTTCGAGTCACTGGGCGCCGACGCCGAGCTCGACCAGGTGATCTTCGACGGTTCCACCTTCGGCACCGCCGCGGCCGCGGGTAGCGAGGAGGAGGCCGATTATCTCGGCATCCCCGGTCTGCTGGACGCCACGCAGATGCGCGATCTGCTCAGCAAGCGCCAAGACGAGCAACTCCAGAAGCGCACCGCGGCAGCCGCCGCCGCGGGCGGTCCGCCACCACCGCGCACCACCCACGGTCAATTGCAGGAACTACGTCGCGAACTCAACGCGCTGGTGTCCATCGCCCATCACCGCACAGGCAAGAGCCACGGGCAGATCCACAACGAGTTGCGTCAGCTCTGCGGCGGCCCGGTGCTGGCCGCGGCCACCGGCGAGCAGATCAAGGCGCGCATCGATGCGGTGCGCAGCCTGCGTTCGTCCTCGCAGCGCTAAAGACCCAGCAGCTCAGGAAGATCGGCCACCGAGTCGATGACATGATTGGGTTGCATCGCGAATTCGTCTGCAGCCCAACGATCCAGCGTCTGCTGCCGGAACTTTCCGGTGCGCACCAGCACGCCGGTCATCCCGACCACCTGCCCGGCCAGCACATCGTTGTTCAGATCGTCGCCGACCATGTACATCTCGTCGGGCTCGACACCCAGGCGCGCGGCGGAGGCCAAAAAGCCCTCCGGCGCCGGCTTTCCGACGGCCGTGGCCTTGCGACCCGAACCCTCCTCCATACCTGCCAGGTACATGCCGGTGTCGATCCACAGACCCTCGGTCGTCGTCCACGACATGCTGCGATGCATGGCCACGACCGGAACACCTTGGGCCATCCAGTCGTAGACCCACGACAGGGTTACATGGTCGTATTCCGGACCCGCGCCACCGAGCAGCACCACGTCGGGGGTGTCAGGCATCGGTCCACCGTGGGTGTCCACCGAGGCCTGCAGATCGATACCCGGCATATCGTCGGCGATATCACCGCTGTTGACCAGGAAGCAGCGAGCACCGGGATAGCGGTCCCTGACGAAATCGGCGGTCAGCACCGCCGCGGTGATCACCTCGTCGGGGGTGACATCCATCCCGGCCTCGGTCAGCAGGTCGGCGATCTGGACGCGGGTTCGGGTAGTGGTGTTGGTCAGATACGCGCGGGCGATCTGATGGGTCGCCAACGCGCGCAGCGTTTCGCGGGCGCCATCGATCGGCTGCCATGAGGTGACGAGCACACCATCGATGTCGAAGAGCACTCCGCCGGTTGCCATGCAGCGAGACTAAGGCGCGCGGTCCGCGTCGGCCACCGGGATCCCCCACCATATCGTAATGCTGTTTACGCGCAACTCGCCAACCGAGCGGATATTCCCCTTCGAGCACGCATTATTCATAATTTAATTTATGTTAATGTGAGCCACGTCATGCACAGGACGTACCGACCAGCTATCGAGGAGCCGGCGATGACCCTGACATCCACCGAGCGCGAGCACGACGCCATCGATCTGTCCCAGCCCTGGGTGTGGGACGGCCCCAGCGCCGAACGCGATGCCCTGTTCGCCCAGCTGCGCCGGGACCGACCGGTCAGCTGGCAGCGCCCCATCCGCAGCCCGATGATGGATCTGCTGGGCCAGGCTTCCCCGCCGGGCTACTGGGCGATCACCCGCCACGAGGACATCGTCACCGTCAGTCGCACCGCCGAGGTGTTCTCCTCGGCCACCGGCGGGGTCACCTTCGAGGACATGCCCACCGAAGTCCTGGAGGCGGCATCGTCGATCCTATCCATGGACGAACCGCGGCACGCCAAGGTGCGGCGCATCGTCAGCTCCGTGTTCACCCCGCGGCGGATCAATCTGATCGCCGACCAGATCTTCCATCAGGCCCGCCAGATCGTCGATGACATCGCTACCCACGGCGAGGTGGAATTCGTCGAGACGGTGTCGGCGCGCCTGCCGATGTGGACCGTCTCGGAGATGATCGGCATCCCCGAGGAGCAACGCCAGGAGGTCACCGATGCGGCCGCCCCGCTGACCGCATGGGATGACGAAAGCACGGCTGCGACCGATCCGCTCACCACCATGTTCACCGGCATCACCACGCTGCACGCCCGTTGCCAGGAGCTCATCGACGCCCGCCGGTCACAGCCGCGCGACGACCTCGTCTCCGCGCTGGTCCAGGCCGAGGTGGACGGTGTCCAACTCACCGATGAGGAGATCCGGTCCTTCTTCGTCCTGCTCTGCGTCGCAGGCAACGACACCACCAAGCAGACCACCACGCACACCATCCGGGCCCTGACCGAATTCCGGGATCAGCGCGCGTATCTGCTGGCCGACTTCGACGGGCGCATCGACCTCGCGGTCGAAGAACTCATCCGCTGGGCAAGTCCGGTCATGACATTCCGGCGCACCGCGCTACGGTCCTTCGAACTCAACGGTGTCACCATCGAGGCCGGGGACAAGGTGGTGTTGTTCTACAACTCCGGCAACCGGGACGAACGGGCCTTCGCCGATCCCGAGCGTTTCGACCTGAGCCGCAAACCCAATCCGCACATCGGTTTCGGCGGTCGCGGACCGCACTACTGCCTGGGCAGTCATGTGGCCAAACTGCAACTCAAGGCCATCTTCAGCGAGTTGTTCCGCCGCCTTCCCGATATCGAGGCCGTCGGCGAACCCGATTACCTGACAAGCAATTTCATCAATGGCATCAAGCGCCAACAGGTGCGTTTCACCCCGGAATCGGCACGGTGAGCCGCCGACGAAGCACCGTCGCCATCGGAGGCAGACCGGCCGTGGCGGCACAGCCGAGACCGCTACCATGATCACCGGCTGAGGCCATGGGCGCCGATCGCAGCTGCGGCAGACGGGAAACAGATCGATGGCCAGCGTCAATCGGGACGACTACTTTCGCGGCGCGCTGGATCTGATGGCGGCCGACGGCTTCGGGGCACTACGGGTCACGACGCTGTGCCGGTCGCTGGGCATGACCACCGGCTCGTTCTACAACTGGTTTCGCGACTGGAACGACTTCGTCGACCAGTTCCTGTCCTATTGGGAGATCGAGCTGACCGAACGGCTGCTCGGCAAGGTCACCGCCACCGAGGATCCGGCGGCGCGCCTGGACCAGCTGCGGGGCCTGGCGCTATCGGTGCCCCATCAGGCCGAGGTGGCGCTGCGGGCCTGGAGCAACACCGAACCACGTGCTGCCCGGGTGCGCGACGAGGTCGATTCGATGCGCAGGCAGATGATCTTCGACACCGTGAATGCCATGGTCGCCGATCCGGATACGGCATCGCGGCTCGCCGCGATGGGATTGTCGATCGTGGTCGGCCACCAACACCTCGACGTACACACCATGGATTGGTCGCTGGGACAGTTCATTGCGTTGGTCCGGCTACACGGCGATCTGTACCGGGACCTGTCCTGACCACCCGACGATCCTGGATACAGTGATCTGATGCCAGCAGCCGAGGCCAGCACCGGCGGGCCGTCCAAGCGCGAACTGCAGCGCGCCGCGTCGGTGCGCCGCATCGTCACCGCCGCCGAGGATCTGCTCTCCGAGTCCGACCGCTTCTCCGAGATATCCGTCGAACAGGTCATCGCCAGAGCACAGGTATCGCGGTCGACCTTCTACAGCTACTTCGACGATCTGGGTCATCTGTTGCGCGTCGTCGGCCAGGGCGTCGTCGGTGAGGTGGTGCAATCCGCCCGCCGGTGGATGGACCTCGACGGCGCGGTGACCGAGGCAGCCCTCGTGGAGATTTTCACCGACCTGGTCAAGACATACCGGCGGCGCGCCAAACTCCTTGCCGCGCTGGCCGAAGCATCGGTCTACGATCCCGGCGTCCGCGAGGAATTCCACGGGCTGCTCACCGTCGGGCATGTGGAGCTGGCCAAACACATCCGCCGCGCCCAGGACGCGGGCGGTGCCCGTGCGGACATCGACCCTGAGAGCACCGCCGCCTGGCTGGTCTGGATGGTCGAACGCGGTCTCTACCAACAGATCAGGCCCGCCGGGCCCACCCAGACCCGTCGCCATGTGGCGGCCCTGGCCGCCATCATCTGGCATTCCCTCTACGCACCGGACCCGGACGCCAGCAGCGAGAGCAGGTAACTCCCGCCGATCGCCCTTCCGCGGGGTGGCAGGGCGCCGTACTGCCGCATCATCTCGGTGATCTCGTATTGGGCGAGGTAACTCGAGAGCAGTCCGTCACGGAATTCCAGAAAGATGTCGCAGCCATGGGTACGGAACTTTCCGTCGCCGAATCGTGCGGGCGCCGAGCCACTCTGCTCAAACAGGAACAGTGCACGGCCGTCGTCGGGAGCGGTGAAGAACTGCACCTCCCGGAACTGCACATCCGGCATGATCTTCCAGATTGTGTCGACATAGGTGGTGACGGCATCGGTGCCGTGCAGGACGTCGTGCCAGAACACGGTGTCATCCCAGACGATCTCCGGGTGCAGCAGCGCCATCACCTGCGCTGTGTCATGGGAATTCCAGGCGCGGTCCCACCGAGTCCCGAAGTCGCGCAAGAATTCCGGGGTCTGCGCGGGCGCGCTCATCGGGCGCTCCGATCGAACCGCTCGGTGGCGCGGCTGCGACCGGATTTCAGCCTTATGAGCCCCTCGTCGATACGGCGTTCGAACAGACCGCGTTGCAGCAGGTCCTGGGTGACGCGCAGCTCGTAGGCGGTGGCACCGATGTGATCCATGTTCTGCGCGCGCAGTGCAACCTCTTTGAGCACGGTGGTCAGCTCGGCGCCGGATTCGGCGATCTGTTTGGCCAGCGTCAGAGCGGCCTCCCGAAGGGCCCCGACGGGCACCACCTCGTCGACAAGGCCCACCCGCAGCGCCTCTTGCGCGTCGATGGGATCGCCGGTGAAGAACATCCGGCGGGCTCGCTGGGTGTTCACCTTGCGCAGCATGCCGTGGTAGAAGCCGTTCATCGCGTATTTCACCTGGGTGGAACCGAAAGCGGCATTCTCCGAGGCGATGGTGATGTCACACATGTTGGCCACATCCATGCCATAGCCGGGTGCGACACCGGCCACGGCCGCCACCGTCGGTTTGCGGAAGTCGTAGAGGTCGGTCATGAAACGCAGGGCCAGATCGGTGAACCTGTTCCGCTCCTCACCCTGGGTGCCCTGCAGCACGTCCAGTGCCCAGCCCGCGCAAAAGTAGTCCTCGTTTCCGATCAACAGCACCGCGGCGACCCGGTCGTCATAGGCCCATGCGGCCAGCACGTCGATCAGTTCCTCATGCAGTTCCCAGCCGAGTGCATTCCGTTTCTCGGGGTGATTCAGCTGGACGATGCCGACCCCATCTTCGATGCTGGTCAACAGGTATCGGTAAGCAGTCATGCAAATATCGTACATACTGTTCGAGTTTTTGTCGGATAAAAGTCGAACAGCATGTATGGTCAAATCATGAGCGAGCGGACATTCAGTCGGGTGGGCGACCTGATCCCCACCCGGGCTGCCCGGCTCCCGGATCGAGAGCTGTTCCGCTTCGACGAACGCCGGGTCAGCTACGCCGAATTCGATTCCTGGGTCGCGGCGGTGTCCGCCGATATGCACCGCCACGGCGTGACCCGCGGCGACCGGATCCTGGTGCAGCTGCCCAACTGTCTGGAGGCGCTCGTCCTTCAGGTCGCCGCGTTCCGGATCGGCGCCATCGACGTTCCCGTCATCCCGATCTACCGCACACACGAGACCCGACAGATCATCGCCGACACCCGGCCGGCGGTGATCGCCGCCGCGTCCGGCCTCGGCTCGCGCAGACCACAACACGAGATCGAAGGCATATTGGGCGATCTGGGCCACCAGCCCACCATTCGCTACTCGGTGGGCCCACCGAGTAGCGCGTGGCGACCGTTACCCGACGCCGATCTGCACGGTGCTGCCGGGCCGGGCCTGCCCGACCCGGCCGACCCGGACGACGCTGCTCTCATCCTCTACACCTCGGGGACCACATCTGCGCCCAAGGGTGCCGTGCTCAATTCCCGCTCGCTGCTGGCCCAGATACGCAACATGGTCTCCAGCGCAAGCCTCGACGAGACCACCGTGCTTGCCGTCGGTACCCCGCTATCACACCTGAGCGGATTCGTCGCGGGTCTGCTCCTGCCCGCCTATCTCGGTGCGCGGGCGGTCATCCTGCCCAGTTGGCGACCTGAGGAGGCCGTCGAGGTCATCGACGCCGAACGCGTCACCACGATGATGGGCGCCACCGTCTTCCTGCAAGATCTGGTGTCGCAGTATGCCGGCGGCGCCGCACCAGAGCACCGACTAGGGCATTACATGTGCGCGGGCAGCGCCATCCCGCCCGGCCTCATCGATGACGCCGAGCGCGTCGGCATCTTCGCCACCCGCCACTACGGGATGACCGAGACCGCCGGAATATGCACCGGCAGTGACCGTTCGGATCCTGCGCGGCGACGCCGCGAATGGGACGGGCGGGTTCTGCCCGGCATGCAGATCCAGGCCGTCGACGACGACCGCCGGCCGCTCGCCGACGGCTGCCCCGGCGAGCTCCGGATCCGGGGGCCGCAATTGTTTTCCGGATACACCGACCCCGGCCTCAACGCCGCCCAGTTCGACGCGGACGGCTGGTTCTATCCCGGCGACATCGGCGTTCTCGACGACGGTTGGCTGCGCATGACCGGGCGCAGCAAGGACATCGTCAATCGCGGCGGGGAGAAGTTCTCCACCCAGGATATCGAGCAGGCGCTGCTCACCCACCCCGACATAGTGGCCGCCGCGGTCACTGCCGTGCCCGATTCACGCCTCGGTGAGGCGGTCGGGGCGTGGATCGTGCTCGCCGACGGCGTCCCGTGGCCGGGCCCGTCAAGCTATCTGCGCCACCTCGACTCCGCGCACCTGGCCAAGGCCAAGCTCCCTGTCGAATGGCATGTCGTACAGCAGATTCCGACCACTGCATCGGGAAAGGTGCAGAAGTACGCCCTGCACCAGATCCCCGATCTCGCCACCGCCACCCACGCCCGACTCTCCTGAGGAATCCTTCGTGAAGACCGTTTCCGATACCGCCCCGCGCACCGTGTTCTCCGCCGACCACGAACAGTTCCGGGCCACCGTGCGCGGTTTCATCGACACCGCCGTCGCGCCGAACTTCGAACGCTGGGAGGACGAGAAGAAGGTCGACCGGTCGCTGTTCACCACCGCTGGCGCACAGGGCCTGCTGATGTTCGCCACTCCCGAGAGGTTCGGGGGTGCGGGGGTGCCGGATTTCCGCTTCAACGCGATCCTGGACGAGGAGTTCGGCCGGTCCGGATACGCCTCGGTCGGTCTGGGCCTCGCTCTGCAAAACGACGTTCTGGGGCCATATTTCACCGAGCTGACCGACGAGGCCCAGAAGCAGCGCTGGCTGCCCGGGCTGACCGACGGATCCCTGATCGGCGCCATCGCCATGACCGAACCGGGCGCGGGCAGCGACCTGTCCGGCATCCGCACCCGTGCGGTACGCGATGGCGATCACTACGTCATCAACGGCGCCAAGACTTTCATCTCCAACGGCCAGAACTGTGATCTCGTGATCGTCGCCGCACGCACCAGCGATGACAGACACAAGGGACTGTCGCTGTTCGTCGTCGAAGACGGCACACCCGGATTCACCAAGGGGCGCAATCTGGCCAAGCTGGGCCTGCACGGTCAGGACACCAGCGAGCTCAGTTTCAGCGATGTGCGGGTTCCCGTGGCCAATCTGCTCGGCGACGAGGGATCCGGGTTCTACCAATTGATGCACAACCTGCCGCAGGAACGCCTGTCTCTGGCGATCACCGCCGTCGCGTCGGCGGAGGGCGTGCTGGCGCGCACCCTCGAATATGTCAGCGAGCGAACGGCATTCGGACGAGCCATCGGCACCTTCCAGAACAGCAGGTTCCTGCTGGCCGAACTGGCCACCGAGATCGACATCGCCCGCGTCTACGTCGACCATTGCGTCAGCCTGCACGCCGAGAACCGACTCAGCGCCGCACGGGCCGCCAAGGCCAAATGGTGGACCACCGAGTTGCAGGTTTGCGTCGCCGACCGTTGCCTGCAACTGCACGGCGGTTACGGGTACATGCGCGAGTACCCGGTCAGCAGGGCCTTTGCCGACGCACGCATCCAGACCATCTACGGCGGCACCACCGAAATCATGAAAGAGATCATCGGCCGCGATCTCGGCCTCTGAACCCCTGAAAGGACAACCTTGATGAGCGACTACACCCAGATCAAGACCGATATCACCGACGGTGTCGGCACCATCACCTTCGACCGCGTCGACCGGCGCAACGCGCTGAGCCTCGAACTGATGGCCGACATGAGCGACTGCCTCGACGACTGGCGCACCAACGACGATGTGGCCTGCGTGGTCATCACCGGCGGTGACCAGTTCTTCTGCGCGGGACTGGATCTGCAGCTGCAGTCCGGCTTCACCGGGGAAACGCGGGTCAAGTACTCCGACGCCTGTATGCGCGCCTACGGCACCCTGCTCGACTACGCCAAGCCCACGATCGCCGCCGTCGCGGGTCCCGCCCTGGGCGGCGGCTGCGATATCGCCGTCTTCGCCGATATCCGGATCGGCTCCGATGACGTGATCATGGGCTACCCACAGATCAAGATGGGGCTGACCCCGTACTTCTCGCCGCTGTGGAAGATCGTCGGGCTCAGCCAGGCAAAACTGCTGACGTTCTCCGGCGACCGCATCGACGCCGCGGAGGCACTGCGCATCGGACTGCTGGACCGCCTGGTGCCCGCCGGACAGGCCGTGGCGGCGGCGACCGAGCTGGCCCGGTCCATCGCCGGAACCACCACCGCGTCGGCGATGAACAACAAGGAAATGGCGCTGCGCGCCCCCGCCATGGACCCCATCGCCGCGCTGACCTACGAGACCTTGGCCTACCGCGAGGTCATCTGGCACCCCGAGGTCGTCGACCGTATCGGCCAGGCCTACCGCAACCTCCGCAAGTAAGTCGCCGCACTCGAGGCCGGACGCTCGGGACCGTATGTTCTAAGACATGAGCCAGAAATGGACCGAATCGAACGTTCCCGACCAGTCCGGCCGCACCGCGATCGTCACGGGCGCCAACACCGGACTCGGCTACGAAACCGCCAGGGTGCTGGCCGCCCGTGGCGCGCGCGTCGTCATCGCCGTGCGCGATACCGCCAAGGGCGACCAGGCCGCCGCGAAGATCCGTGCGGCCACCCCGAAGGCCGATCTGCAGGTGCTCCAATTGGATCTGGGCTCGCTGCAGTCGGTACGCACTGCCGCCGAACGCATCAAGGCCGACCATCCGCGCATCGACCTGCTTATCAACAACGCCGGCGTGATGTACCCGCCCAAGCAGACCACCGCAGACGGTTTCGAGTTGCAGTTCGGCACCAACCACCTCGGGCACTTCGCCCTCACCGGACTGCTGCTGGAAAACGTTCTGGCCGCGGACAACTCACGCATCGTCGCGGTCGCCAGCATCGCCCACCGGATCCAGGCCGAGATCGACTTCGACGATCTGCAGTGGGAGCGTCGTCCCTACAACCGCGTAGCGGCCTACGGTCAGTCCAAACTGGCCAACCTGATGTTCAGCTATGAACTCAACCGGCGGCTGGCCGGCAAGCCGACCCTCTCGGTCGCCGCGCACCCTGGCATCTCCAACACCGAACTGATGCGGCACACGCCGGGCAGCTCGTTGCCTGGCGTGGGCGCGCTCACCGGTCTGGTCACCAACTCACCGCTGGTCGGTGCGCTGGCGACGCTACGCGCGGCCACCGATCCCGCGGTGCGCGGTGGCCAGTATTACGGTCCCGCTTTCCCGGTGGCCGCATTCGGGCTGGTGGGGCACCCGCAGCTGGTGACCTCCAGCGAGCAGTCCCACGATGCGGCGGTCGCCCGCCGACTGTGGCAGGTATCCGGGGAACTGACCGACGTACACATCGATCTCTGATGCGGTCGGTCCAGGAGCATCAGCACATCGTCGGTGAGCTGATCCGATCCCGGGCGGCCACCGTGGTCCCCACCGTCGCGGCGCTGGGTCTGGTGTTGGCCGAGGACGTGGTGGCCGGGATCTCGCTGCCCGGTTTCGACAACTCGGCGATGGACGGTTTCGCGGTGCTCGACACCGATATCGCCACCGCCGGGGACACGACGCCGGTGACCCTGCCCGTCGTCGACGATATCCCGGCCGGCCGTACCGATACCCGTGCACTGCAACCCGGCACCGCCGCGCGGATCATGACCGGCGCCCCGCTGCCGGCCGGTGCGACCACCGTGGTGCCGGTGGAGGGCACCGATGCCGATTTCGCCACCACGGCGACACAGGTGGCGATCCGGCGGGCCACCGCCGCGGGCCAGCACATCCGTCGCGCCGGGGAGGATGTCGCGGCCGGAACCGCGGTGTTGCGCACCGGTCAGCTGCTGACCCCGGCGGCGCTGGGGTTGGTGGCCGCTTTGGGATTGGACCGGGTGAGCACCCTGCCGAGGCTGCGCGTGGTCGTGATGTCGACCGGTTCGGAACTGGTCGCCCCCGGCGTCGCGCTGCAACCCGGTCAGATCTACGAATCGAACGCCGTCATGCTCTCCGCCGCGGTCCGCGAGGCCGGTGCCGACGCGGTCACCGCCCCGATGGTGCGTGACGATCCGGCCGCGTTCCGCGCCGCTCTCGACGAGCACGCCGCCGATGCCGATCTGATCATCACCACCGGCGGTGTCAGCGCGGGCGCGTACGAGGTCGTCAAGGACGCCCTCGGCGGGCAGGTCGAGTTCACCAAGGTGGCGATGCAACCCGGGATGCCCCAGGGGTGCGGGCGGGTCGGAGACGTCCCGATCGTCACGCTGCCCGGTAACCCGGTCAGTGCCCTGGTGTCCTTCGAGGTGTTCGTACGTCCGCCGTTGCGCGCGGCCATGGGATTGCTCCCCGACCGGCCGCGGATCAGCGCCACCCTCACCGAGGGCCTGACCTCACCGCGCGGTAAACGGCAGTTCCGTCGCGGTGTGCTGGCCGGAACCACCGTCACCAGCTACGGACCGCCGGCCTCACATCACCTGCGGTGGTTGGCCTCGGCGAACTGTCTGCTCGATATCCCGGCCGATGTCGATCAGCTGGCCGCGGGCGCGCAGGTGGACGTGTGGGACCTGTCCGGCTGCTGACCCAGCCGAAAATCAACGTAGAATCGGGAGCCAACATGGCCAGACCTGCGCGTTCACCCGATGACCACAGCTCAGAAGCCCAACGCTTCGTCGAATTGGTCCGTTCCACCGTCCCGCCGTTGCATCCGGCCGGCCTCCCATTCATCGCCGGCGGTCTCGGCGTGGCGGCCGCCGGGAAGAACCGCCGCTGGCTACGCAACACCGGCCTCGGCCTGGCCGGCTTCTGTGCGCTGTTCTTCCGGCATCCGCCGCGGGTGCCGCCGAGCCGACCGGGTGCCGTCGTCGCCCCCGCCGACGGTCTGGTGACCCTGCTGGACACCGCCGTCCCGCCTGCCGAACTCGGGCTCGGGGACACCCCGATGGCCCGGATCAGCATCTTCCTGTCCATCTTCGACGCCCACGTGCAGCGGGCGCCGATCGCCGGGCGGGTGATGGGCGTTGTCCATCGGCCGGGCAAGTTCCTGTCGGCCGACAAGGACGAAGCGAGTGCGGACAACGAACGCAACAGCCTGTGGATCCGCACCCCCGAAGATGTCGACATCGTCGCCGTGCAGATCGCCGGCCTGGTAGCACGACGGATCGTGTGCACCGCCAAAACCGGGGACACACTGGAGTTGGGTGAAACGTACGGACTGATTCGGTTCGGCTCCCGGCTGGACACCTACTTCCCGCAGGGCTCGCGGATCCTGGTCGAGGCGGGACAACGCGCCATCGGCGGCGAGACGATCCTGGCCGAGCTGCCCTGATGCCCACCAAGCAGCGGCCGGCGGCGATGAAGATCCTGCCCAGCGCGACGACCGTGCTGGCGATCTGCTGTGGCCTGACATCCATCAAATTCGCGCTCGACGGCCAACCGCACATCGCGCTGGCGCTGATCGGTGCGGCCGCCGTGCTCGACGGTATCGACGGCGGTATCGCCCGCGCGCTGGATGCCCAGTCCCGGATGGGTGCGGAGATCGATTCGCTGGCCGATGCGGTGAACTTCGGCGTCGCGCCCGCGCTGGTGGTCTATGTGACGCTGTTGCCCACCTCGCCGGTGGGTTGGATCTTCGCGCTGCTCTATGCCGTGTGCATCGTGCTGCGTCTGGCACGGTTCAACGCACTGCTCGACGACACCTCCAAACCCGCCTACACCCGGCAATACTTCACCGGGATGCCCGCGCCGTGTGGTGCCGTCGGCGTGATCGGTCCGCTGGCGGCCATGCTGCAGTTCGGCGAGGGCTGGTGGACCTCGCAGTGGTTCGTCTGCCTGTGGTTCGCCGCGAACGCCACCCTGCTGGTCAGCCGGGTGCCGACGCTGGCCCTCAAGTCGGTGTCGATGCCGCCCAACGCCGCACCCATCCTGCTCATCGCGATCGCCGCGGCCGCCGCGGCGCTGCTGCTGTTCCCCTACGTGCTGGTGCTGCTGATCATCGTCGGCTACCTGCTGATCATCCCGTTCACCGTGCGCAGCCAACGCTGGGTGGCCGCCCGGCCCGAGGCCTGGGACGCGATGCCGAAGGAGCGTCGGGCCCAGCGCCGCGAGATCCGTCGGGCACAACCCCACCGGCGGTCGATGTCGCGGCTGGGCCTGCGCAAGCCGCCGGGCCGCCCATGAGCTTGACGCTCACCGCCCGGCTGAACACTTCGGCCTCCGACAGCCGCCGCGGTGTGGTGCGACTGCACCCCGAGGCCATCGCCGCGCTCGGGATCCGCGAATGGGACGCGGTATCGCTGCTGGGGTCGCGCAGCACCGCCGCCGTCGTCGGGATCGCACCGGCGGGCACCCCCGCCGGGGTGGCCTTGCTCGACGATGTGACGCTGTCCAATGCGGGGCTGCGTGAGGACACCGGCGTCGTGGTGGCGCCGGTGACGGTGCACGGCGCCCGCGCGGTGACGTTGACCGGTTCTCGCCTGGCCACCCAATCGGTCACCTCCTCGACGCTGCGGATGGCGTTGCTCGGCAAGGTGCTGACCGTCGGTGACACGGTGTCGCTGCTGCCCCGCGATCTGGGTCCGGGCACCTCGACCTCGGCGGCGACGACCGCCCTGACCACCTCGGTCGGCATCACCTGGACCTCCGAACTGTTGACCGTCACCGGTGTCGATCCCGCCGGAACCGTGAGCGTGCAGCCCAATTCGAACGTCAGCTGGGGAGATGGCACGCTGTCGGTCGCACCGACGCCCAGTCAGGCGCCCGCCGAGCCTGCCGTCCCGCGCGATGATCTCAAGGGCGCCCACACCCAGGCAGGCAAGCTGGCCGAGTGGCTCAAGCTCGCCCTCGACCAGCCCGAACTCCTCGAAAGCCTGGGCGCGACAACCAATCTGGGCGTTCTGGTGTCCGGTCCGGCCGGTGTCGGCAAGGCCACCCTGGTGCGCGCGGTGTGTGCCGAGCGCACACTCGTCGAGCTCGACGGCCCGGAGGTCGGCGCTCTGGCCCCCGACGACCGCCTGAGCAGCGTCACCTCCGCCGTGTCCGCCGTGCAGTCCGGCGGGGTGCTGCTGATCACCGATATCGACGCGCTGTTGCCGGCCGCCGCCGAGCCGGTCGCGACGCTGATCCTCACCGAATTGCGGAAAGCCGTGGCCACCAAGGGTGTTGCCTTCATCGCCACCTCCGCGGTCCCGGACGATGTCGACGCACGATTGCGCGCCCCGGATCTTTGCGACCGCGAGCTCGGGCTGAGCCTGCCCGACGCCGCGACCCGCAAGGCGCTGCTGGAGGTGCTGTTGCGCGGGGTGCCTGCCGCAGAACTGGATCTGGACGCCATCGCCGAGCGCACCCCGGGGTTCGTGGTGGCCGATCTTGCCGCGCTGGTGCGGGAGGCGGCGCTGCGTGCCGCCGCCCGGGCCAGCGCCGACGCCGCGCCGCCCGCATTGGTCCAAGACGATATCTCCGGGGCGCTCTCGGTGATCCGCCCGCTGTCACGGTCGGCCACCGAGGAGGTGGCGGTCGGTTCGGTCACCCTCGAGGACGTCGGCGACATGGTGGCCACCAAGCAGGCCCTCACCGAGGCGGTGTTGTGGCCACTGCAGCATCCGGACACCTTTGCCCGCCTCGGCGTGCAACCCCCGCGCGGTGTCCTGCTCTACGGCCCGCCCGGTTGCGGCAAGACCTTCGTGGTGCGCGCGCTGGCCAGTTCGGGACGGTTGTCCGTGCACGCCGTCAAGGGTGCCGAGCTGATGGACAAGTGGGTCGGATCGTCGGAGAAGGCCGTGCGCGAGCTGTTCCGCCGGGCCCGCGATTCGGCGCCGTCGCTGGTCTTCCTCGACGAGGTCGATGCCCTGGCGCCGCGGCGCGGGCAGAGTCATGACTCCGGGGTGACCGACCGGGTGGTCGCCGCGCTGCTGACCGAGCTCGACGGTATCGAGCCGTTACGTGATGTCGTCGTGCTCGGTGCCACCAACCGACCGGACCTGATCGACCCGGCGCTGATGCGGCCGGGCCGGCTCGAGCGCTTGGTATTCGTCGAGCCGCCGGACGCCGACGCGCGCCGCGACATCCTGCGGACCGCGGGCAAGTCGATACCGCTGTCCCCGGAGGTCGACCTGGACACCCTGGCCGACGATCTCGAGGGCTACAGCGCGGCCGACTGCGTCGCGCTGTTGCGCGAGGCCGCACTGACCGCCATGCGGCGATCGATCGACGCCGCCGACGTCACCGCCGCCGATGTGGCCACCGCCCGTGAGAACGTGCGACCGTCGCTCGACCCCGAACAGGTCGATTCCCTGCGGGCTTTCGCCGACGGCCGCTGACCGTTCAGGCTGGGTTCGATGAACTCAAAACCGTGCACGTAGAATGAGTTCGTACCAACGGTCATACTCGCCGCTGCACCCTCTTCGGGTGCTCATCGGTCACTGACACCCCGACCCAACCCGATCGGAGTGCCATGCTCGTCGTCTTGCTCGCTCACGTCATCGCCACCGCGGTGGCGCCGCTTCTGGTCGCCCGCTGGGGACGCCTCGCGTTCTATCCGCTGGCCTCGGTCCCGCTGTTATCGCTCATCTGGGTCGGCCTGAACTGGCCCACCGACGAGCATGTGCCGACCGTGCACATCCCGTGGCTTCCGATGCTGTCGATGGACATCACGCTGCGCTTCGACTCGCTTGCCGCGATCATGAGCGTGCTGGTGCTGGCCATCGGTGCACTCGTGCTCTTCTACTGTGCGGAGTACTTCCACCATCACGGGGGCCGCATCGAGAAGCGGCTGCCCAGTTTCGCCGCCGAACTCGTCGCCTTCTCCGGCGCGATGTTCGGCCTGGTGGTCAGCGACAACATGCTGCTGCTCTACATCTTCTGGGAAACCACGACGGTGCTGTCGTTCCTGTTGGTCGGGCATTACGCCGAACGGGCCACCAGCCGTCGCGCCGCCACCCAGGCGCTGCTGGTCACGACGTTCGGTGGTCTGGCCATGCTGGTCGGCATCGTCGTTCTCGGCGAGATGGCGGGGACGTATCTGCTTTCCGAGTTGATCGCCGCACCGCCGACCGGCTTTGCCGCCAGCGTCGGCATCGCGCTCATCCTCGTCGGCGCACTGTCGAAATCGGCGATCGTGCCGCTGCACTTCTGGTTGCCCGGCGCCATGGCGGCGCCGACACCGGTCAGCGCTTATCTGCACGCCGCGGCCATGGTCAAGGCCGGTGTCTATCTGGTCGCCCGGCTGACCCCCGGTTTCGCCGACACGGCCTTCTGGCGACCCATGGTGGTCGGGCTCGGCCTGCTGACCATGCTGTTGGCCGGCTGGCGCGCCATCCGCGAGTACGACCTCAAGCTCATCCTGGCCTTCGGCACCGTCAGCCAGCTCGGTCTGATCACCATCATGGTCGGCACCGGCGGTCCCGACATGATGCTGGCCGGTCTTGCCATGCTCTGCGCGCACGCGATGTTCAAAGCGGCGCTGTTCATGGTGGTCGGCATCATCGACCATGCGACCGGAACCCGCGATATCCGCAAGCTCTCCGGGCTCGGCCGCGCACATCGTCCCCTGCTGGTCATCGCCGCCGGTGCCAGCGCGAGCATGGCCGCGTTGCCGCCGTTCTTCGGTTTCATCGCCAAAGAGGCCGACCTCGAGACGGTGCTGCACAGTGAAGTGCTCGGCGGCGCCGCCCCCTTCGTGCTCGCCGGCATCGTGTTCGGTTCGGTCTTCACCACCATGTACACGCTGCGCTTCCTGTGGGGCGCGTTCGCCGACAAGGGGGCCGCCGAGCCCAGCGTCCGGGTTGCCGAGATGCACCGGCCGCCGGTGACCTTCCTTTTGCCGCCGGCGATCCTTGCCGCCGCCGGCCTGGTGTTCGGATTGTGGCCCTCGGGAATCGACGCGGTGCTCGACGATTACGCCGAGACCATCCCCGGCGGTTCGGACTACTACCTTGCGCTGTGGCACGGGTTCGGGATTCCGTTGCTGTTGTCGGTGTTCATCCTGGTCACCGGTGCGGTGGCGTTCTTCGGCCGCCGGCGACTGCCTCGCGCGCGCACCGGGTTCACCCCGCTGGGCAACGCCGACCGCATCTACGACGAGGTGATGCGCGGGCTCGACCTGCTCGCGGTGCGGGTGACCGGGCAGACCCAGCGCGGTTCGTTGCCGGCCACCCAGTCGATCATCCTGTGCACCCTGGTGGTGTTGCCGCTGGTCATGTTGGCCCTCGGCGCGCGCAACCGGCCCGAGATGGCGTTGTGGGACTCGCCTTTGCAGGTGGTGATCGGCGCCGTCATCCTGGCGGCCGCACTGGGTGCGACGGTGATGCGCAACCGATTGGCCGCGGTGCTGCTCGTCGGCGTCACCGGTTACGGCTGTGGCGCCATCTTCGCCCTGCACGGCGCACCCGATCTGGCGCTGACGCAGTTCCTGGTCGAGACACTGCTGCTGGTGATCTTCGTGCTGGTGCTGCGCACGCTGCCCGCCGAGGCCGATCGGTCCAACGTCACCCGCAGCCGCGCCCCTCGGGCGGTGTTGTCGGCGGCGGTCGGGGCGGCGGTGACGACACTGGCGGTGTTCGCGATGGCCGCGCGTGACACGAGGCCGATCGCGGCGCTGCTGCCCGACGCCGCCTACTACCGCGGGCACGGCGCCAACACGGTCAACGTGTTGCTCGTCGACATCCGCGCCTGGGACACCATGGGCGAGATCTCGGTGCTGGTCGTCGCCGCGACCGGCGTGGCATCGATGGTGTTCCGCAACCGGCGCTTCGGGGCGGCCCCGCGGGTGTCGCAGGCCAAACCCAGTGTCGCGGGCCAGCCCGATATCGGATTGGTGACCGCCTACAGTCCGGCGGCCGGTGATGTCACCTGGCTGCGCGGCAGCGAGCTGCGCGACCCGCGGCATCGTTCCCTGGTGCTGGAGGTCGCCACCCGCATCATCTTCCCGCTGATCATGGTGCTCTCGGTGTATCTGTTCTTCGCCGGGCACAACACCCCCGGTGGTGGTTTCGCCGGCGGGCTGACCGCCGGGCTGGCCCTGGTTCTGCGCTATCTCGCCGGTGGCCGTTACGAACTCGGCGAGACCCTGCCACTGGATGCCGGCAAGATCCTCGGTGCCGGGCTGCTGATGTCGGCGGGCACGGCGCTCACCTCACTGGCACTCGGTGCCCCGGTGCTCTCCTCGGCGGTGCTCTATCTGGAGCTACCGGTGCTCGGAGATATCAAGCTCGTCACCGCGCTGTTCTTCGACGTCGGTGTCTATCTGATCGTGGTGGGTCTGGTTCTGGATATCCTGCGCAGCCTCGGCGCCCGGGTCGATGCGGAAAGGGTGCAGAAATGACCACCTACCTTGTTCCTCTGATCCTGATCGGCGGGCTCACCAGCACCGGTGTCTACCTGCTGCTGGAGCGCACGCTGACCCGGATGTTGTTGGGACTGCTGTTGATCGGCAATGCCGTCAATCTGTTGCTCCTCAATGTCGGTGGCCCGTCGGGTAATCCGCCGGTGTACGGACGCACCAGCAACGGAGCGCAGACCGATGCCGATCCGCTGGCCCAGGGCATGATCCTGACGGCCATCGTCATCGCGATGGGTGTCGCGGCCTTCGTGTTGGCCCTTGCCTACCGCTCGTATCAGCTCACCACCGTCGAAGAGGTCAGCAACGATCCCGAGGACACCAGGGTCGCCGAGCGCGCCGACGAAGATGTCGTGGACCGCGACGTCCCGGATGTGGTGCCCTCGCGGGACACCGACGCCCCCGACGAACTGGACGCCCTGCCGGGTGCGGAGGGATCCCGCTGATGGCCCTCGCGCAGATCCTCACACCCCTGCCGGTCTTGATTCCCACCATCGCCGCGGCCATCGCCATGGTGGCCGGCCGCAGTCCCCGCATCCAGCAACTGATTTCGCTGACCGCGCTCTCGGCCGTCGTGGCGGTGTGCGCCCTGCTGCTCTACCTCGTCGACCGTGACGGCACCGTGGCCGTTCAGGTCGGCGGGTGGGGCCAGAGCGAACCGGGCATGGGCCCATTGGGCATCACGCTGGTGGCCGACCGTCTTTCGGTGCTGATGCTCGTGGTGTCCTCGATCGTGCTGCTGGCGGTCGTGTTCTACGCCATCGGGCAGGGCATCAGCGACGGCGATGAACGCCAACCGGTTTCGATCTTCCAACCCACGTACCTGATCCTGTCGGCGGGTGTGTGCACGGCCTTCCTGGCCGGTGACCTGTTCAACCTGTTCGTCGGTTTCGAGGTGCTGCTGGCCGCCAGCTTCGTGCTGCTGACCATCGGCGGCAGCGCCGAACGCGTGCGCGCCGGTATCGCCTACGTCATGGTGTCGATGGTGTCCTCGCTGATCTTCCTGACCGGGATCGCGTTGGTGTACGCAGCAACCGGCACCCTGAACATGGCCGAGGTCGCGGTCCGGCTGACCGATGTGCCCGCAGGCACCCGCACCGCGTTGTTCGCCGTGTTGCTGGTCGCGTTCGGCATCAAAGCGGCGGTCTTCCCGTTGTCGGCCTGGCTACCCGATTCCTATCCGACCGCGCCCGCGCCGGTCACGGCGGTGTTCGCCGGCCTGCTCACCAAAGTCGGTGTCTACGCCATCATCCGAGCGCATTCGCTGCTGTTCCCCGACGGCGGTCTCGACGATGTTCTGCTCGTCGCGGCGCTGCTGACCATGGTGGTCGGCATCCTCGGTGCGATCGCGCAGAACGACATCAAGCGGTTGTTGTCGTTCACCCTGGTCAGCCACATCGGGTACATGATCTTCGGGGTTGCCCTCGGTAACGCCCTCGGCATGTCGGGCGCCGTCTACTACGTCGCGCACCACATCGTCGTGCAGACCACCCTGTTTCTCGTCGTCGGCCTGATCGAACGCCAAGCGGGTGCATCAACCCTGCAACGGCTCGGCGGATTGGCCGCGGCCAGTCCCCTGCTGGCGTTCATCTTCGTGGTCCCGGCACTGAATCTGGGTGGTATCCCGCCGTTTTCCGGGTTCATCGGCAAAGTGGCCCTGCTGGAGGCCGGGGCTCAATCCGGCACCACGCTGGCCTGGGTACTTGTCGGTGGCAGTGTGGCCACCAGCCTGCTGACGTTGTACGCGGTGACCAGGGTGTGGACCAAGGCGTTCTGGCGTGCCCGCGCCGACGCGCCCGAGGGTGACCTCTCCAACACGGTGCCTGCGGCCTTGATCGACGATGACGACGACATCGCCTTCGCCGACCGCGACGATGTCGGCAAGATGCCGCTGGGGATGCTGTTGCCCACCGGCGCACTGATCGCAGTGGGGTTGGCGCTCACCGTGTTCGCCGGACCCATCTACGCCTACAGCGAGCGAGCCGGTGAACAGATACTCGATCGCGGGCAGTACATCTCGGCGGTGTTGCAATGAGAAAGGTCACCTTACGTATCTGGACGCTGTGCTGGCTGACGCTGGTGTGGGTTCTGCTGTGGGGCACCTTCTCCGCCGCGAACATTCTGGGTGGCTTGGCGGTCGCCCTGGTGATCACGCTGCTGCTGCCACTGCCGCGGGTGCCCGTCGAGGGGCGGGTCCGTCCTCTGTCCTTGGTGCGCCTGATCCTCTATGTCATCGTCAAATTGGTGGTGTCCTCGTTCCAGGTGGCATGGCTGGCCATCCGACCGGGGCCGCCGCCGGCGACCGCGGTGTTGCGCGTGCACCTCGCCGTCAAATCCGATCTCGTGCTCGCCCTTTCGGCGGGCATCCTCACCCTGATTCCCGGTTCGGTGGTGTTGGAGATCGACCAGAAGCGCCGACTGGTCTACCTGCACGTCCTGGATGTCGGGTCGGAGAAGGCGGTCGCGGCCTTCTACCGGCAGGCCGAGACCCTGCAGCGACTCATGGTGGCGGCGTTCGAGCGGGACACCGACTGGCAACCTTCCGCGTCGAAGGAGGACGGCTGATGCACATCGTATGGATCGCCGCGGCGGTCATGCTCTCGGCCGCCGCCGCGATCACCGTCTACCGGTTGCTCGCCGGGCCCACCACCCTGGACCGGCTGGTGGCGTTGGATGCGTTCGTGGCGGTGTCGATGTGCAGCATCGGCACCTGGGCGGCGTTCAGCCTGGACAGCACCGTCACCTACAGTCTGACGGCGTTGGCGCTGATCAGTTTCGTCGGTTCGGTGAGTGTGGCCCGATTCCGCGTGCCCGACCGCGATCCGGACGAGCGGAGAGCCTCATGACCATCGCCAATGTCATCACCGCGGTTCTGATCCTGAGCGGTTCCGGGCTGGCGTTGACCGCCGCCATCGGGGTGGTTCGCTTCCCGGACACGTTGACCCGCATGCACGCCGCGAGTAAACCGCAGGTGCTCGGTCTACTGCTGGTGCTGGCCGGTGCGGCGGTGCAGCTGCGCGGACATCCCGATGTCGGCATGATCATCCTGGCGGGCCTGTTCACCCTTTTCACCGCGCCGGTGGTCGCCAACCGGGTCGGTCAGCTCGCCTACCGGGAACAGAATGTGCAGGAGAGCCTGGTTGCCGACGAGTTGAAGCACAACCCGTTGCCCGACCCGGAGTAGTCACTCCGAAAGCTGGAACTCCACCAGTGCCGCGACCGTCTCGACAGCTTCGCGCAGCGCCGCCAGCCGGGCGGACGCGTGCGGGGCGGCCAGCACGGCGTACCGGTCCGCCTGACCGATCGGTATCCGGGCGGCCAACGCGTACAACCGATCTCCGGGGCTCTGCCCGGGCTCCGGTCCGCCGAGCAGCACCTCCCGCGGGGGCAGCACGGCATCGCGGGCGGCGGCGATTCGCTCGAACAGCGCCATGACGGTGTCTTCGACATCGGAGATGTCCCCGCCGGTGACCGGCGGGCCGTCCTCGTCGGGCCATCCCTCGATGTGCGCGCGGGGAAACGGGTCATCCTCGAGCCAGTGTGTCACCCGGATGCGCTCCCCGAGAACAGCGCGCAGACGGTACTTCCCGCCGCCCAGGTCGGTGTGCTCGACGATGCGCGCCAATGCCCCGACATCACTGCGCACATCGCCCCCGCCGACTTCACGGCCGGCCTGGATGAGCACCACCCCGAACTCCCCGGCACCGGCCAGACAGTCCGAAATCATCGCCGAATACCGCGGTTCGAAGATCCGCAACGGCAATTCCTCGCCGGGCAGCATCGCCGCCTCCAGCGGGAACATTGCTGTCGACGGCGGCGTGTTCACAGGTCCAACTCACCGATCAATGAGTCGACCACGGCGCGCAGGTCACCGTCGTGTTCCTCGGCCACCCGGCGCTGGCGCTGATAGGAGGCGCCATCGCGGTAGATCCGCTCGACCCGCCGTAGATCATCGGCGCAGCCCAGCGAGTCGGCGACCGGCTCCAGCCGGTTCAAAAGGTCATCGAGGTCCTCGGTGACCAGCCGCTCGTTGCTGTCGGCATCCAGGATGATCACCGCATCCAGCCCGTAACGTGCTGCCCGCCACTTGTTCTCCTGCACATGCCAGGGCGGCATGGTGGGCAGCTGGTCACCGGCATCCAGCCGACGGTCCAGATCCACGATCAGGCAATGGGTCAGCGCCACGAGTGCACCCAGCTCGGCGAGGTTGGAAACCCCATCGAAGATGCGCACCTCGATCGTGCCGAGATGCGGGGACGGCCGGATGTCCCAACGGATCTCGTTCATGTGATCGATGATGCCGGTCTTCTTCTGGTCGTGGACGAACCGTTCGAAGTGCGACCACTTCTGGAAGTGGAAGGGCAGACCCGCGGTAGGCAACTGCTGGAACATCATCGCCCGGTTGCTCGCATACCCGGTGTCCTCACCGTCCCAGAAGGGCGAGGAGGCCGACAATGCCAGCAGGTGCGGATAGTGGTTGAGCAGTGAGGTGATGATCGGCATCACCTTGTGCCCGGAAGAAATCCCGACGTGCACGTGCACGCCCCAGATCAGCATCTGGCGACCCCACCACTGGGTGCGCTTGATCAGCTCGGCGTACCGCGGCCCCTCGGTGAGCTGCTGCATCTCCCACTCGGCGAACGGGTGCGTCCCGGCGCAGAACAACTCCATCCCGCGCTGGCGAGCGATACGCCGGACCGGGACCAAGGTGTCGTGCAGATCGGTCATTGCCTCCGGCACGGTCTCGCAGATGCCGGTGACGACCTCGACGGTGTTGCGCAGCAACTCCTTGTGCACGTGCGGGGTCTCGCCGATCTCGGCGATCACCGCGGCTGCCTCGTTGGACAGGTCACGGGTCACCGGATCGACGAGCGCGAACTCCCATTCGACACCGACGGTCGGCCGGGGTGACCCGGCGAAGTCGATGCGGTTCTTACTCCGCGGAGAAGACACCGCAGGCCACTCGACCGCCCGCGTCACCGGTGGCCAGCGTCTGCTGGTCGGGGCCGGGAGTTCCATTGATCTGCTGGTACTTCTCGGGCGGGATGTTGCCGAAGTTGTCGGCCTTCTCGTGGATCACGATCGCGGTCTTGGTACCGGCCAACAGTTCCTCGGCGGTGAACGCGTCAGTGGTGGTGACCAGCTTGGCCGAACCGTCGCTACGCACCTGCAGCGAGCTCAGGTCACCGCTGGAGGGATGCCCGGAGTGGCCCTCGGCCTGGAAGTGCCCACCGGCGCTGGTGAAATCGCCCTCACACGAGCCGACCTGGTGGATGTGCAGCCCGTGGAAGCCCGGAGTCAACTCGCCGGCGGTGGTGGTCTCGACGGTCACGGTGGCGAATCCACCGGCGAAGTCGATGGTGGCCTTGGCGACGTCGGTGCCGTCGGCGGTCTTCAGCTCCGCGGTCAGCGTCTCGGCACCGGCGCCCGATCCGTGCGCCTCACCCTCGCTGTGTCCGCCGGTGGCGGGCGCGCTCGGCGACGGCGATCCGGTCCACACCGGCGGTGTGGTTCCCGGCGAAGTGGCCTCCGGCTCGTACGGTGCACAGGCGGCGGCGATCGGCACGGTCAGAGCGGCGGCGGCAAGAAGACGGATCGGAGCTGAGATCGGCATGTCCGAGAGCCTAGCCGGTGACCGCCACGATGACGCCCGGCGGTTGTTCCGTCAGTTCGGGGCGTCGCGGTTCGACCGGCGCCTGCAGCAGACGGCCGACCTCCTCGGCGGCTTCCTTCTCCCCCGGCTCACTGCCGAAGAACACCGTCGTCGCAGGTAGACCCTCCAACACGAGGTTGCCGGTCTCGGTCACGTTCCAGCCGTCCTTGCGCAGCCGGTCGGCTGCTCCCTCCGCGGCACCGGCGACCTCGGAGGTGTTGAAGACGCGCACCTCGGCATCGCGGGCCGCGGGCGTCGGTTCGGCACTGGAGGTAGGACTGCTGGTCGTCGTGGCGCTGATGGCGACCGATTCATCCGAGGCGTCGTCGTCATCGGATCCCATGTACTGGAATGCGATCAGCAGGAACGCGACACCCAGGAAAAGCAGCACCATCACCATGGCGCGCAGGGGCAGCCCGGAAGAGTCTCGCTGGTTCATCGGGGCCAGCCTAACGGCTCACGTGATGTCGAAACCGAGCCGCCGGGCGGCCTTGGCCTTCTGCCGGCTCGCGCGCACCCGGCGCAGCCGCTTGACCAGCATCGGGTCGGCGGCCAATGCCTCGGGCCGGTCGACGAGCGCGTTGAGTACCTGGTAGTACCGGGTCGCCGACATCGAGAAGAGCTCCTTGATGGCGTCTTCTTTGGACCCTGCGTACTTCCACCACTGGCGTTCGAACGCCAGAATGTCGTGTTCGCGGCGGGTCAGCCCGTCCGCAGGTTCGGAGTCGTCCCCGGATTGGCCGGTCCGCGCGATGGCGCCATCCATATCGCTGTTTGGACCCTTCCGATCACTCGCAAATGACAATGGTGTTGTTCGGCGCTCATTCAATCACGGCGCCGGAGATTGAGGCGTGATCGTTACCCGCGAGTCGGCTGACTTAAGCTTGCCAATCGTGGCTGTCGTACCGATCCGCATCGTGGGAGATCCCGTCCTGCACACTCCGACCACGCCGGTGCCCGTTGGCGCCGACGGGACCTTACCCGCCGACCTGGCGGCGCTCATCGCCGACATGTTCGACACGATGGACGCCGCCAACGGGGTTGGCCTGGCGGCCAACCAGATCGGGCGCACCGAACGGGTGTTCGTCTACGACTGTGCCGATGACCGCGGTAAGACCACCCGCCGACGGGGGGTCGTGATCAATCCGGTGCTGGAGACCTCCGAGGTCCCCGAGACCATGCCCGATCCCGACGATGACGACGAGGGGTGCCTGTCGGTGCCCGGCGAGTCCTTCCCCACCGGACGCGCGTCCTGGGCGCGGGTCACCGGTCTGGACGCCGACGGCACCGAGATCACCCTGGAGGGAACCGGGCTGTTCGCGCGGATGCTCCAGCACGAGACGGGGCACCTGGACGGTTTCACCTATCTCGACCGCCTGATCGGCCGGCACGCGCGGGCGGCGAAGCGGATGGTGAAGTCCAACAAGTGGGGGGTCCCGGGGTTGAGCTGGTTGCCCGGCGAGGATCCCGACCCCTTCGGCCACTAACCGTGCCTTTCGCGGCATCCCGCGGCAGCAGGGTATCCCTGCGTTACCGAACCTTCGATGGCCTGACCGATGTGGTCGGCCATCTGGAGGCACTCAGCCCCACCGTGATCGTCCGCCCTCGATCCGGTGACCGCGTGGAGATCGACCCAGCCGACGTGGTGTCGGTACGCGAGCTGTCCCACCGACCGGTGCGCAACTCCGAGATCCGCGCCCTTGAGCATGCTGCGGCGCTGGCCTGGCCCGGCACCGAGCAGCACTGGCAGGATGGTTGGTTGTTGCGCGCCGGCTCCGGTCACACCAGCCGCGCCAACTCGGCTGTCCCACTGCTGTTCTCGTCATCGACGGCGGCGCTGTCGGAGATCGTGTCCTGGTACGCCGGGCGCGATCTGCCACCGTGGTTGGCGCTGCCGGAACGTCTCCTGCCGATCAAGGCCCCGGGCGTCAAACCGACCCGCGTGCTGGTCCGCGATCTCTCCCCCGCGCCATCGGCGCCGGGCGTCGCTTTGGCCGCCGCGCCCGACGAGCAGTGGCTGCGGATCTATGAACGTGACGTGCCGACGGGGATCCTCACCGCCGTGATCGACGGGACGCTGGCCTTCGCCACCGTCGGTGACGCCGTCGGGCGAGGCGCGGTGACCACTGCACCGGACGGCACCCGCTGGCTCGGCGTGTCGTGCGTGCGTGTCGCGGAGTCCGCCCGCAGGCGGGGCCTGGCCCGCGAGGTCTTCACCGCCCTGTCGGCCTGGGGCGCCGACCAGGGCGCGACCCGGACATATGTGCAAGTGCTCGAGGACAACTCGCCTGCACAGGCGCTGTATGAGTCCCTGGGGTTCGAGCTACACCACCGGCATCGTTACCTGCGCGCAGATAGCCTCGTGGCCCATGCGTGAGTTACTCGATGCCAATCGCGAAGTGCAGGCGTCCCGTGCGCTGCGCCTGCTGGCCACGTCGAATCTCGCGGTCTACGCCACGCTGATGGAACGCCATCTGTTCGATGGGGTGGTCGGCGAAACCGATCTCGTCGTCCGCCTCGAGCGCGATCTGGAGACCCTGCACGAGGCAGGCGAACAGTCCGGTCTTGCCCTGATCAAGTCCTGGGCCAGCCAGGGCTGGCTGCACCGGGTCGCAGGCCAGCATGCGGGTGTGGAACGCAATGTCTGCTATCTGACCCAGGACGCGCGCCGGGCGTTGGACTTCGTGCGCGGCGTGCGCCGCAACGACACCATCGCCACCGGTGGGTCCATCCACGGGATCGCGGCCCGGCTCAAGCAGGTCGCCACCCGCGCCGGGGACGATCCCGACCGCATCCGGGCCGGTATCGAGGCCGAGATCGCCGCCCTGCACGCCGAACTCGACGAACTCGACGCGGGCACCCGCCCGGCACCCGATACCGTCGCCATGTACGACGAGGCCCGCGCCATCGCCATGCAGATGGAGCGGCTGATCACCGATATCGGTCTGTACGGCAACATGATCGAGCAAGCCACCGCCGCGCTCGACGACCCGATCGACACCAACCTCGAGTACCGCGACCGGCAGCGCCAGATGTACGCCGACTATCAGGCGGCCTGGGACTCCGCGGGGCGCGATTCGCACCGCGCATTCCTGCACATGATCAACGATCCGCAGCAGCGGGCCGAATTCGAGGCCGATATCGCCACCGTCGCTGCGCAATTGCCCGAGCTCGACCCGGCGCTGCGCAAGGTGATGGCCAACTTCTTCGAACTCGTCGGCCACCAGATCGACGAGGTGGAACGTATCCAGCAGCGCTGCGCTCAGCGGGTCAAGCGGTTCACCGCCTTCGGCACCCTGGAGCAGAGCCGCGGTGTGGCCCGCCAGCTCAACGAGGCCATCGGCGCCGCGCGCGCCCTGCTCAAGGAGTCGCTGACCGACTCCCGCCTGGACATCGAGGTGCCGTTGGCCCGGCATGCCATAAGTTCGGTCGGCGCCCTGAGCTTCCGCATCAACGACCTGTCCTCGCCGAAACCTGCCGAGATCGCCCATGGCGAAGTCGATCTGACCACATTCTCCTCGCTCACCACCCAGGTGGATGCGCCCGCGCTGACCGAGATGCTCAATTCCGCTCTGCCGGTGTCCCTTCCGGACGCGTGCGCGATGCTCGACGCCCCCTACCTCGGTCACGTCATCGTGTTGTGGTCGTGGGCGCTCAAACAACCGGCCCCCGCGGTCACCGAATCGGTGACCGTGCGCTTCCACTCGCTGGACGGGCACGACCGCGAGATGGAGGTCCCGCACCTGATGTTCACCGAACCTGTCACCGAGGTTGCCTCATGACCGACGCCACGACGTCCGCACCGGAAGTCGATTTCGCCTCCCTGCCCGACGTCGACCGAACCGGGCGCAGCACCGGAACACGCAAACCGCGTTTCGACGGTGATGTCAGCGTCCTGCCCGACCGTGCCTGCTGGGCCTTGCAGCATCTGTTGACCCGACGCTATATCAGCGCTGAGGCCGACCCCGATATCTACGCCTGGATCCTGGAGTACCGCAACGATCTGGCCGTCCGGCTCTCCGAACTCGACCTGCAACTGCAGATCTCGGCACAGGTCGACATCGCCTTCATCGAACAGGCCCGCTACGAACCGACAAGGGGCGCAAAGCTTCTACGTCGCGAACCCCTGGGTACCTACGACTCCATCCTGGCACTGCATCTGGCGCAGATGATGCGCGCCGGTGGCGATGTGAGCTTCCTGATCACCCGTGACGAGGTGCACGGCCTGTTCGCCGGGGTGCTCAACGACACCGACCGCGACACCGTCACGTTCACCGCGCGCATCGACGCCGCCATCGCCCGGCTCGCCGGACTGGACATCCTGCGCCGCACCCGCGACGACGAGGACTCCTACACCGTCAGCCCCGTCATCACCGCGATCATGACGGCCTCGGTGATCACCGAACTGCAGCAGCAGTTCGAGCAGTTGTTGAAAGGTGGTGCCGAATGAGCGAGCAGTTCCATCTGTCCCGCCTGCAGGTCATCAACTGGGGCGTCTTCGACGGCTACCACTCCATCCCGATCAACGCCGGCGGCTCGCTGATCGCCGGATCCTCGGGCAGTGGCAAATCCTCACTGCTGGATGCGATCTCACTGGGCTTCCTGCCGTTCAACCGGCGTAACTTCAACGCCTCCGGCGATAACACCGCCGCCGGCTCCAGCGCCGGGCGTCGCACCGTCGACAAGTACGTCCGGGGCGCGTGGGGTCAGCGCAGCGACGGCGGCACCAGCCAGGTGATGTATCTGCGCGGTGACGGCACCACCTGGTCGGCCGTCGCTGTCACCTATACCTCCAACACCGGGCGCACAATCACCGGCCTGGTACTGAAATGGCTTACCGGAGAATCCCGTTCGGATTCTTCGAGCCGGTTCGTGCTCGGTGACGGCGATCTGGACATCGAGGGTGTCTGCAACCGGTGGGCGGCTGGACGTTTCGACAGCAAGGTGTTCACCGACTCGCGGGGCGAGCGAAGCGACGGGACATCGTACGGTTGGCGGTTCTCCACCAAGGTCGAATCGCAGTACCTGGCCCAGCTCTACGCCGCCATCGGTATCCGGGCCTCCGAGGCGGCCCAGCAGCTGCTCGGCAAGGCCAAATCACTCAAGAGCGTCGGCGGCCTGGAACAGTTCGTCCGCGATTTCATGCTCGACGAGCCGGACAGCCTGAGCCGACTTCCCGAGGCACTCAAGCAGATCGACCCCTTGGTCGAGGCGCGTGAGTTGCTGGCAGTTGCCCAGCGCAAGCGCAAGGTGCTCGGTGACATCGAGGCGATCCAGCTGCGGTACGCCTCCGAATCCTCGGATTTGGGCATCATCGATCTGGTCGACATGCCGATGGTCCGCGCGCACACCGATCACCAGCGTCTGCAGCAGTGCCCGGCCCAGATCGAATCGCTGGACGGCACCATCGACCAGCTGGAGAACGAGTACGGCGATATCACCCGGCAGCTCAACCTCGCCAAGGCCGAGGGCGATGCCCTCAACGCGCAGATCAGTGGGGCCAGCGCCAGCATCGGTCCGCTGCAGTCCCAGGTCGCGGCCGCCGAGGCACAGGCCGAAGAGGTCTCCCGCCGGTACGCCGCCTACGCCGAGATGGTCCGCGCGCACGGTGTCGAGGTGCCCGAGACCGCCGACGAATTCTGGAATCTGCGCGAGGAGCTGTCCAAACAGGCCGCCGGGCTGGCCGTCCAGCTCGACCGCGGCCGGGAGTCCTCTACCGACGCCGAGTATGCCCAGAAGGCCGCCCGGATGGCCCGTGATCACGCGGCCAAGGAACTCAAACGCGTCGAACACGTCGGGTCGGCGCTGCCCGAGTTCGCCGTCGCCATGCGCGAACACATCTGCACCACCTTGGGTATCGACCCGTCGGCGCTGCCCTATGTCGCCGAGCTGATGGACCTGCGGCCCGAGGAGAACCGGTGGCGCGCCGCGGTCGAGAAGGTGCTGCGCTCGGTGGGGTTGCGCCTGCTGGTTCCCGATCAGCACTACGCCAAGGTGTTGCGCTTCGTCAACGAGAACAACATGCGGGGCAGGCTGGCACTGCACCAGGTGCGGGTCAACGCCCCCGACCGGCGTCCCGAGCCGAACACGGAGTCTGCGCGATCCGCCTCCGGCTCCTCGCGAACGCTGGCCGGCAAGCTGTTCGTGGTCAACCCCGGCCACCCGTGCGCCGCCGAGGCACTGGACGTGTTGGCCGCCGCCGGTGATCACATCTGCGTGGACAGCCCGGATCTGTTCGCCCGGTTCCGCCGCGCGGTCACCGACACCGGTCTGTACAAGGACTCCGACCGGTTGGCCATCAAGGACGACCGCCGACCGCTGAAACCCTCGGAGTACATCTATCAGGGCGATATCACCGCCAAACTGGACGCCCTGACCGCCGAACTGGCCGAGGCCGAAGAGGTGTTCGCCGCGGCGCGGACGGCCGCCGACGAGATCGCCGCGGGCAGGCAACAC
The DNA here is from genome assembly GCF_036946495.1 of Mycolicibacterium neoaurum. Taxonomy (NCBI): domain Bacteria; kingdom Bacillati; phylum Actinomycetota; class Actinomycetes; order Mycobacteriales; family Mycobacteriaceae; genus Mycobacterium; species Mycolicibacterium neoaurum. The sequence continues at coordinate 2,590,422 of NZ_JAQIIX010000002.1, read as the reverse complement.
TGGCGCGATCAGGCCGCGGCCTGCAAGGCCATCTGTGAACAGTTCCCCCAGTGGAGCCATATCGACACCGAGACCGCGGACGGGCACGCCGACCGGCTGCGTGAACAGTACGAGTTGCTGCTCGCCGACAATCCCGATGTCGAGGCGCTGAGCACGCGGGCCGAGGAGTGCTGGAACGATATTCAGGTTCTGATGACCCGGCGAGGCGCCATCCAGACCCGCCGCGACGATCTCGATTCGCGTCGCACCCGGCTGCTGGATCTACAGGACCGCCTCGATCCGGCGGCGGTGTCCGAACAGGCCACCGAGCTGCTCAACCGCTACGCGGCGCAGATCCCGGTGAGCCTGGAGCTGCTCAACCCCGAGCCCTACCGAGAGGCGCTGTTCAACGCCATCCGGCGTGAGCGGGACCGACTCACCGAGAGCCGCAGGCGATCTCACGACGAGCTGGCCCGCATCATCGCCACCTACGACTCATCGTTCCCCGATGCCATACCCAATGATTCCGATGATCTCGACGAGCGGGTGCACGACTATGTCGCGGTGTGCCGCCACATCGACGAACGCGAACTCCCCGATGCCTACGAGCGGATGATGCGGCTGATCACCGAACAGGCCCCCGATGCGATCCTGACGCTGCACCGGATCGCCGAGCAGGAGGCCCGCCGCATCGCCGAGCAGATCGAGCGGGTGAACACCGGCCTGGGTGCGGTGGAGTTCAACCGGGGTACCCGGCTGACACTGCGGGCCACGCCCCGCAGTCTGACCGCGGTGACCGAGCTGACCGACATCGTCAAGGCCATCTCGCGGCGCATCGCCGAGGTCGGCCTCGGCGACAAGAAGGCAATCCTCGAGCAGTACGCCGATATCCTGCGGTTGCGGAACCGGTTGGCGGGCAACACCCCCGAAGACCGGGTGTGGACCCGTGATGCGCTCGACGTGCGCAACCGGTTCACCTTCGACTGCGCGGAGTGGGATGTGCGCACCGAAGAGCTGATCCGCACGCACAGCAACGCCGGCGACAACTCCGGCGGTGAGCAGGAGAAGCTGATGGCGTTCTGCCTCGCCGGAGCACTGAGCTTCAACCTGGCCAACCCCGACAGCGGCGACAACAAGCCGGTGTTCGCCCAGTTGATGCTCGACGAGGCGTTCTCCAAGTCCGATCCCCAGTTCGCCCAGCAGGCGCTGCAGGCGTTCCGCAAGTTCGGTTTCCAGCTCGTCATCGTGGCCACCGTGCAGAACGCCACCACCATCCAGCCCTATATCGACGGTGTGGTGATGGTGTCCAAGACAGAGGCCAGCGGCCGCAACGCCCGGCCGGTCGCGCACGTCACCACCAAGACCATCAGCGATTTCACCGCGCTCAAGCGCGAACTCAAGGTCCCGGAGCCCGTCTGATGCGCATCGCCACCTGGAACGTCAACTCGATCCGCACGCGGGTCGACCGGGTCACCGATTGGCTGGCGCGCGCCGATGTCGACGTGCTGGCCATGCAGGAGACCAAATGCAAGGACTCCCAGTTCCCGACCATGCCGTTCGCCGCGCTCGGATACGAGATCGCGCATGTGGGCCTCAACCAGTGGAACGGGGTGGCGATCGCCTCCCGCGTCGGTCTGGAGGACGTCCAGATCGGGTTCGACGGTGCACCGTCTTGGCAGGACCTCGCCGAGGCACGCGCCATCGGAGCAACCTGCGGCGGGGTGCGGGTGTGGAGCCTGTATGTGCCCAACGGCAGAACGCTGACCGACCCGCACTATCCGTACAAGTTGGAATGGCTTGCCGCCCTTCGCGATGCCGCGACATCGTGGACCGGACCGGTGGCGCTGGTGGGTGATTGGAACATCGCACCCACCGACGAGGATGTCTGGGACCCGGCGGTGTTCGAGGGTTCCACCCATGTGTCCGCACCCGAACGCGCGGCCTTCCAGGCCATCCTGGACGCCGGCTACTCCGACGTGGTGCGACCCTTCACCCCCGGCCCGGGCGTGTACACCTACTGGGATTACACACAGCTGCGCTTCCCGAAGCGTCAGGGCATGCGGATCGACTTCATTCTCGGTTCACCCGACTTCGCGCAGCGGGTGACACACGCCGAGATCGTCCGTGACGAACGAAAAGGCAAGGCACCCAGTGATCATGCGCCCGTACTCGTGGAGTTGACGTGATGGACCTGTTACCCAAGGCCGAACTTTCCGACAACGACGTCGCCGATGCGCTCGCGCGGGCGGTGGCGCTGTCGGATCTGATCCTCGATGTGCTGGCCGGGTTCGATCCGCTGGGTGTGCGCCGACATCTGGAGTTCCTCGGGCTGCCAGGTACCGAAGCCTGGCAGCAGAAGAGCCGCGACGAGCGGATCGGCTGGTGGATCTGGCGGGTCGGGGCGCTGGACACCGTGGCCGTCGCGTGGCCGGGAGCGCTGGGGGCGTTGGCCAGTCGGCTGCCGATCCAGGATCTGCTCGGGTTCGCCTCACAGACGCTGATCCTGTGCGCGGTGGCCCGCGAGTATGGGGTGACCGACCGGCGGGACACGGTGCGCATGCTGGCCTCGGTGTTGTGCGGTCGTGAGATCCCGGACCCGCCCATGCCCGACACCGACGAGCCGTGGCCGGACAACGTGGTGGCCAAGGTGTGGCATCTGGCGGGCATTCTCAACGCGATCGGCGGCGAGCTGGGCAAGCGGCCGCATCCGCGGGCGGTGTTCCGCTATATCGGAATGCTCCCCGTCGTCGGCGCGGTCGCCGCCTATCTCGGCGAGTACGGGGCCCTGCACCGGGCGGCCAAGGCCGGCAAGAAGTGGCTCACGAAGGCTTCAGACCCACGGTGATCAGATCCGAGATCGGCGTCCACACCGGCCGCCGGACCCGGTGCTGATCGGCGATCTCGAAACCGGCGTCGGCGAACAGGGTGCGCATCGCATCGGGGGTCGGCGCGTGCGCGGGTGCGCCGAGACCCGCCGACAGCGCGTGCAGCGGCGGGAAGGATTGCCGCGGGCTCATGGTGGTGACGGCCACCATGCCGCCGGAGCGCAGCACTCGGTGGAATTCGCGCAGCGCGGCGGGCTGGTCGAAGAAGTGGAAGGCCGAGGTGGTGACGACGGCGTCGAGGAATCCATCTTCGAAGGGCAGTTGCTCGGCGGGTGCGGTCTTCCAGCGGATGCGGTCGGAGCGCTTGCGTGCCTGGGCCAGCATGCCGTCGGACATGTCCAGTCCGTAGACCTCATCGGGGCGCAGTTCACGCTGGATGCGGTCGGCCAGGATGCCGGTTCCGCACGCGATATCGGCGATCTGGGTCGCTCCCCGCTGCCGCAGCTGCTCGATGACCTCGTCCTGGGCGGGCTTGTAGACGAACCGCTGCAGGCAGGCCGTGTCATAGGCCGGCGCGGCGAAGCTCCAGAACTTGGTGATCGCATCGTTGAAGGCGCGGCGCTGGATGGTGGTCATCGGCCCGAGTGTAGGGGTCGCGGTCCCGCTTCACGGACTGTCGTCGACGTCGATCACCACCCGGATCGGGTTACGGCTGCGATCGCGCAGGGTCGCCAGGCCCTCCTGATAGTCGTCGAGCGGCACGCGATGGCTGATGGTCCCCGCGATGCGCAGCGTGCCGTTGCCCACCAGCTCGATCAGGTCATCGAGGTCGGCGGGCACGTAACCGTAGGATCCACGCAGCGCCCACTCGTTGGCGACGAACGTCGAGACCGACATGCCGCCGCCGAGCTTGTCGGTTCCGATTCCCATCACCGAACACAGCCCGCCCGGCCGTAGGCTGCGCACCGCCTGTTCGACCGTATCGGCCCGCCCGACGAACTCGAAACTGGCGTCGACACCGCCGGTTTCGGCGTGAATCTGCCGACTCGGCAGGCCCGCCCTGGCATCGATGACGACATCCACCCCGAACGTGGCAGCCCGCTGCAGGGCAGCGTCGTAGGTGTCGACACCGATCACCCGGGCACCCACCACCTGTTTGAGGATCATGACCGCGTGGATGCCGAGTCCGCCGAGTCCGAATACCGCCACCGTGTCACCCGCGCGCACCCCGGCGGTCCGGATGGCATGGAACGGCCCGGCCACCGCATCGGCCATGATCGCGGCGGTGGCGAAGTCGATCGACTCCGGTATCCGGTGGACGTTGCTTGCCGGTACCACCACGTAGTCGGCCGCCGCGCCCGCGCGCGCAACTCCGAGCACGATGTTGTCGGGACACTGATTGGTCCGTCCCGCGCGGCAGGCCCGGCACGTCCCACAGACCACGATGGGATTGACCAGCACACGGTCCCCCGGTGCGACCTGCACAGAGACCCCGGGCCCCACCTTGTCGATGACGCCGGACGCCTCGTGGCCGAGGATCAGCGGGATTTCGGGCACCGGAATATCGCCGTCGATGAGATGCAGGTCCGAACCGCACACCCCGCAGGCGCGCACCGCCACCCGCACCTCGCCGGGCCCCGGTTCGGGAATCGCGATATCGACAAGTCGCGGGGCTCCTGCCGCGTCCATCACCGCCGCGCGCATCACAGGTCGGCCGCCGCCGCCTCGAGCCGCGCAGCGAGGTGCGCGCGTGCAGCATCGCGCAGGGTCGGCAGGTGACCCGAGCCGAACTTCGGCTCCCCCGGGACCACGTCGCGCAACAGGCTCTTGGCCAAGGTCCACTTGTGCACCTCGGTCGGCCCGTCGGCCACCGCCATCACCTGCGCTTCGACCATCATGGCCGAGAACGGCATCTCGTTGGAGATACCGAGTGCGCCGTGCAACTGCATGGCCCGCTGCACCACATCGTGGAAGACCCGCGGCATGGCGACCTTCACCGCGGCGATGTCCTTGCGGACGGCCCGGTAGTCGTCGTGCTTGTCGATCAACCACGCGGTCCGCAGCAGCAGTAGCCGGAATTGTTCGATGTCGATCCAGCTGTCGGCGATCTTCTCCTGGGTGGCCTGCAGGTCGGCAAGCCGACCGTGCCGGGTGGTGCGTGACGCGGCACGTTCCAGCATCAGATCGAAAGCCTTGCGGACCTGCGCGATGGTGCGCATGCCGTGGTGGATGCGTCCGCCTCCCAACCGAGTCTGGGCGATCTCGAAGGCCGCACCCCGCGTGCCGAGCAGGTGATCGGCGGGCACCCGGACATCGCGATACCGCAGGTAGGCGTGGCTGGAACGGTCCGCGCCCTCGGTACCGACCCCGGCGTCGCGGATGATCTCCACCCCGGGGGTATCGGCGGGCACGATGAACATCGACATCGTGTGGTGCCGGTCGGGACCGTCATCGGTCACCGCCATCACCAACAGGAAGCTGGCGTACCGCGCGTTGGAGGAGAACCACTTCTCGCCGTTGATCACCCAATGGTCACCGTCGAGAACCGCGCGGGTGGTGAACAGGGTCGGATCGGCGCCGGCCAGGGGTTCGGTCATCGAGTAGCAGGACGAGATCTCCCCGTCGAGCAAGGGCTGCAGATAGCGGGCCTTCTGCTCTGCGGTGCCGTACTTGGCGAGGATCTCGGCGTTTCCCGAATCTGGCGCCTGGCAACCGAAGACCGATGGCGCCCAGCGCGAACGACCCAGGATCTCGTTGAGCAGTGCCAGCTTGACCTGGCCGTAGCCCTGTCCGCCGTGTTCGGGGGTCAGATGACAGGCCCAGAGTCGTTGTGCGCGAACTTCTTCCTTCAACGGTGCGATCAGCCGCATGGCCTGCGCGTCGCTCTTGTCATACGGATCGCCGAGCACATGGTCCAGCGGCTCCACCTCCGAGCGCACGAAGGCGTCCGCCCAGTCGAGTTTCGCCTGAAACTCCGGCTCCGTCGAGAAGTCCCACATCAGCTACACTCCAATACAGTTGCATTAAACTTCGATGCGACTGTATCGCTTCGAGGAAGGTGCCCGCCAGATGGCCGGACGAGTTGTCGTGGTGACCGGAGGAAGCCGCGGCCTTGGCAGGGCGATGTGTCGCCATTTCGCCGCCGCGGGCGATCACGTGGTGGTCTCCAGCCGCAAGGCCGATGCCTGCGATGCGCTCGCCCGCGAACTACGCGATGCGCACGAGGTGGACGCCGTCGGATTCGGTTGCCACGTCGCATCGTGGGCCCAGTGCGACGCGCTGATCGATTTCGTCGAACAGCGATTCGGACGAATCGACGTCCTGGTCAACAATGCCGGGATGTCCCCGCACTATCCGTCACTGCCCGAGCTCAGCGAGGAGCTGTTCGCCAAGGTGGTCGGTGTCAACTTCGGCGGCCCCTTCCGGCTGGCGGTGCGCGCCGGCGATCTGATGTGCCGGGGCGACGGCGGGTCGATCATCAACATCACGAGTATTGCCGCCGCGCACCCCGCGCCCTATGACCTGCCCTATGCGGCCGCCAAGGCCGCGCTGAACACCGTCACCGCCGGGTTGGCCCGCGCATTCGGCCCCACCGTGCGGGTCAACGCCGTGATGGCCGGTCCCTTCGACACCGATGTCACCGCCGCCTGGAACGATGACACCGTGCAACGGATCGAGCAGTCGGTACCGCTCGGACGCATCGGCCGACCCGAGGAGATCGTCGGCGCCGTGGCCTACCTGGCCGGTCCGGACGCATCGTTCACCACCGGCGCCATCCTCAAGGTCGACGGCGGCATGGCCAGCGGACTGGGATGAGCACCCCGAACAGGGAGACCCGCGAGCGGTTACTGGCGGCCGCGGAACGGCTGTTCGCCGAACGCGGTGTCGACGCCGTGTCGATGCGGGAGATCAGTCGCGAAGCGGGCTCGAAGAACGTCATGGCCGGGCAGTACTGGTTCGGGGACCGCGACGGCCTGGTCAAGGCGTTGCTGGACAAGCACAATCCCGAGATCGAGAGCCGTCGGCACGCCCTGCTGGACGCTTACGAGGCCGGCGGAACGGGCGATGTCGCCCTGCTGGCCGCCGCACTCGTGCGGCCGCTGGGCGCCAAGCTGGATCAGGGCGTCGCCGGTGCGGGCTTTCTGCGGACCATGTCGGATCTATTGACCAGACCGGACCCCTCGGTCGAACCACTCGGCGCGGGTTCCCCCACGAGCAGCATGCAGCGGTGGCGCACGCTGCTCGAACCGTTGTTGGCACCCGAAGCCGTGCTGCTGCACCGCCGCTTCCTCACCACCCGGTTCGTCGTCGTCGAACTCGCCCTGCGGGCCCGAACCGATCGCACCGAACACGCGTTGTTCCTGAGTCACCTGATCGACGTCGCGGCCGGGCAGCTGCTGGCCCCCGTCTCCGCCGAGACGCGCCGACTGCGATCCCTTCGGATCGACAGCAAGAAAGGCACACCACCACAATGAATCTCGAGATCGATCTCGCTCCGGTGCAGACCTGGCTACGCGAGCGCGGCATCGGCGACTCGATCACCGCTGCCCGCACGCTGACCGGTGGGACCCAGAACAGGGTGATCGCGCTCGAGGTCGACGGCCGCAGGCTCGTCCTGCGCTGCCCGCCGGTGCACCCCCGACCGTCGAGCAACCGCACGATGTTGCGCGAGGTCGCGGCTCTGACATCGCTTTCGGGCACCGGTGTCCCACATCCCCGGCTGGTGGCGTGCTGCGACGACCTCACCGTCATGGGCACGGTCTTCTACCTGATGGAGGAGGTCGACGGATTCAACCCCGGCGACAGCATCAGCGAGCGATACCGCGCGGACGCGCCAACCCGCCACGAGTCCGGGCTGGCGGTGGCACGCGCGCTGGCAGTTTTGGGCGAGCTCGACCCGACGGGCACCCCGATGGCCGGCTTCGCCAAACCCGGCAGCTTCCTCGGCCGCCAGGTGGACCAGTGGGTCGGCGTGCTGGCCGGGTACGACTACGGCGATAACGACATTCGTGAGCTGCCCGACGTCGAGCGGACTGTGCAGTGGCTGCGCACCCATCAGCCCACCGATCCTCGACCGGGCATCATGCACGGCGATTTCCACCTCAACAACGTCCTGCTCGACGCCCACCGCCCCGAAGTCGCCGCGATCGTGGACTGGGAGATGTGTACCGTGGGCGACCCGCTACTGGACCTGGGCTGGCTGCTTGCCTGCTGGCCGCAGGACCCGGCGCCGGTCGCCACCGGGGAACGACTGGCTGCTGCGGGTAGGTTACCGTCCCGGCGCGAGGTCATCGAGGCCTACGCGGCCACCAGCAGCAGAAGCGCCGACGAGATCGATTGGTATACAGCGCTGGCCGGCTTCAAGATGGCCGTGGTACTGGAGGGAACCTGGGTACGCGCACTATCCGGTCGAGCCCCGCGTGAGGTCGGCGAACATCTGCACCGGTGCGCCATCGGGCTCTTCGAACTGTCGGCCCGCATCGCCGCGGGTGACTGGTCACCGAGCCGATAAATCGCCGTCGCCGCCAACATCCGCGCTGTACCGTCCCGCGCTGAACATCGACGCCACCGCACCGATCAGCATCATCGCCGCGGCGGCCAGGAACACCACCGTCAGCCCGGCATGGAAAGGACCGGTGATCAGTTCGGGGAAGAAGGTCTTACCGGTCAGCACCTCGGCGTTCACGCCGGGATCCGACAGCGCACCCGAGGGACCGAGCAGTTCGTCGATCGGGTTGTAGCCCAGGAATGCCGCGAAGAGGCTGCCGACCGGAGGCGTGTTGGCCACCTCGTGGGCCACCGAGGCCGGCACCCCTTGGGCCTGCAGCCCGCTGCTCATCGCCGAGGGCAGCGCATTGGCCAGCCCGACGATCATCAGCGAGAAGAAGATTCCGATCGACAGTGACGATCCGGCGTTGAAGAAGGTGGCGCGCACACCCGAGGCGGCACCGCGCTGCGACGCGGGAACGCTGGACATGATGGCCGCGGTGTTGGGAGCGGTGAAGATGCCGCCGCCCAGCCCGTTGAGGAACACCAGCACCGCGAACACCCAGTAGTCGAAGTTCACCGGGATCAGCAACAGCGCAACGAAAGACACCGCCATCAGCAGCATGCCGCCCACCGTCAGCGGTCGTGCGCCGAACCGGTCGGCCAACGATCCGGCCAGCGGGGCCGCGATCAGGAAGCCGATGGTCACCGGCAGCAGGTAGATGCCGGCCCACAGTGGTGTCGACTCGAAGCTGTACCCGTGCAACGGAAGCCAGATGCCCTGCAACCAGATGATGAGCATGAACTGCAGACCGCCGCGTCCGACCGACGACATCAGCCCAGCGAGGTTCCCCATCCCAAAGGCCGCCGACCGGAACAGCCGGATATCGACCATCGGCTGGTCCACCCGCAGTTCGACCAGACAGAACACCACCAGCACCGCCAACCCGGCGATGATCGAGCCGAGCACCCACGGATTGGTCCAGCCGGTGCTCGAATCACCATGGGGCTGAATGCCGTAGGTGATACCGATGAGCAAGACCGTCAGGCCGATACCGAACGTCAGCGTTCCCGCCCAATCCAACCTGCCCGGTGTGCGCACCCCCAACTCGACCAGGGAGCGCAGACTCCACACCGTCCCGAGCACACCGATCGGCACTCCCACCCAGAAGATGGCCTGCCAATGCCATTCGGAGAGCACCCCGCCGATCAGCAGCCCCAGGAACGATCCCGCGACGGCGGCCACCATGTTCACCCCGAGCGCCATGCCCCGCTGATTGGCCGGGAAGGCATCGGTGAGGATCGCCGAGGACGAAGCCATCAGCATGGCGCCGCCGATACCCTGGATCACCCGCCACCCGATCAACCAGATCGCGCCGCCATCGAGCTGGAACGGGTCGAACGACAGCGCCACCGCCGCCACGGTGAAGACGACGAAGCCCATGTTGTAGATCCGCACCCTGCCGAACATGTCGCCGAGCCGGCCGAACGGCACCACCAGCACGGCGGTGACCACCAGATATCCCATCAGCATCCACAGCAGGTAGCTGATGTTGCCCGGGTCCAGCGGGTTGAGCCCGATACCGCGGAAGATCGCCGGCAGCGAGATCAGCACGATGGAGGCGTTGATCGACGCCAGCAGGATGCCCAGTGTCGTGTTCGACAGCACGACCCACTTGTAGCGGGGGTGCTCGTGGATCTTTTCCAGCTCAAGGGTCATCGGCACTCAAATCCCTACGATCGGCAAAAACATATATTAGCTATACAAACGATCACTCGGCAATCGGACGGGCATGCGCTACGTTGGACAGGTCCACACGGGAGCACGCACCAGCGCGCTGAGAGGACGGCTAGGGCCGTCGACCGTACGAACCTGACCGGGTAATGCCGGCGTAGGGAGATGTGTAATGAGTGCTGTTGTCGACCCCCGTACCTCCGATGTCACCACCGGCCCCATCGTCGGCAGCTCCAAGGTCTACTCACCCAACGGGGTGCCGTCGCGCCGGGTGCACCTGAGCACCGGCGAACACTTCGACCTGTACGACACCTCCGGCCCGTACACCGATGACAACGCCGTCATCGACCTGGAGCACGGGCTTCCCAAGCGCGCCAACATCATCCGCGACCGCGGCACCCAGCTACAGCGCGCCCGCAACGGTGAGATCACCGCGGAGATGGCCTTCATCGCCGAACGCGAGGCGGTGTCACCGGAGTTGGTGCGCGACGAGGTCGCGCGCGGCCGTGCGGTCATCCCCGCCAACCACAACCACCCCGAGAGCGAGCCGATGATCATCGGCAAGGCGTTCGGGGTGAAAGTCAATGCCAATATCGGCAATTCGGCGGTCACCAGCTCCATCGCCGAAGAGGTGGACAAGATGGTGTGGGCCACCCGGTGGGGCGCGGACACCATCATGGACCTCTCGACCGGTAAGGACATTCACCTGACCCGGGAGTGGATCCTGCGCAACTCCCCCGTCCCGGTCGGGACGGTCCCGATGTACCAGGCGCTGGAGAAGGTCAACGGTGATCCCACCAAGATGACCTGGGAGTCCTACCGCGACACCGTGATCGAACAGTGCGAGCAGGGTGTCGATTACATGACGGTGCATGCCGGGGTCCTGCTGCGCTACATCCCGCTGACCGCCGACCGTGTCACCGGCATCGTCAGCCGAGGCGGCTCCATCATGGCCGCCTGGATGCTCGCCCACCACCAGGAATCGTTCCTGTACACCCACTTCGAGGAGCTCTGCGAGATCCTGGCCCGCTATGACGTCACCTTCTCTCTCGGTGACGGTCTGCGCCCCGGCTCCATCGCCGATGCCAACGACGCCGCCCAATTCGCCGAACTGGAAACCCTCGGCGAGCTCACCAAGATCGCGAAATCTTTTGGCGTGCAGGTGATGATCGAAGGTCCCGGGCACGTGCCGATGCACAAGATCGTGGAGAACGTGCGCCTGGAAGAGGAGCTCTGCGAAGAGGCGCCGTTCTACACCCTGGGCCCGCTGGCCACCGATATCGCCCCGGCCTACGATCACATCACCAGCGCGATCGGCGCGGCCATCATCGCCCAGGCCGGCACCGCCATGCTCTGCTACGTCACCCCCAAGGAACACCTGGGACTGCCCAACCGCAAGGACGTCAAGGACGGGGTGATCGCCTACCGGATCGCCGCGCACGCCGCCGACCTCGCCAAGGGCCATCCCCGCGCCCAGCAACGCGACGACGCCCTGAGCACCGCCCGGTTCGAGTTCCGCTGGGCCGATCAGTTCGCGTTGTCGCTGGACCCCGATACCGCACGCGAGTTCCACGACGAGACATTGCCCGCCGAGCCGGCCAAGACCGCGCACTTCTGCTCGATGTGCGGCCCGAAGTTCTGCTCCATGCGCATCACGCAGGACATTCGCGACGCCATGGCGGACAAATCGGTGGAGTTCGCCGAACATGGAAATCGCGTCTATCTACCCTTGGTGCCATGAACTTCCTACCGCTGCCCCAGCCAGGGGCAACCCCGTTGCGGGTGATGACGATCGCCGGGTCCGATTCCGGCGGCGGCGCGGGCATCCAGGCCGATATGCGCACCTTCGCGATGCTGGGCGTGCACGGCACGGTTGCCATGACCGCGGTGACCGTGCAGAACTCGGTAGGCGTCAAAGGATTTCACGAGATCCCGCTGGACATCATCGCCGGTCAGATCAGCGCGGTGGCCTCCGATATCGGGATCCAGGCCGCCAAGACCGGCATGTTGGCATCGGCGGAGATCATCGGTGTGGTCGCCGAGACCTGGCGGGCCGAGAGCCTGGCCGGCACCGTACCGCTGGTCGTCGACCCGGTGTGCGCCTCCATGCACGGCGACCCGCTGTTACATCCGTCGGCGCTGAATTCGGTGCGCACCGAACTGTTCCCGCTGGCCACCCTGGTCACCCCGAACCTCGACGAGGTTCGCCTGATCACCGGCATCGAGGTGGTGGACACCGACACCCAGAAGGACGCCGCGCGGGCGCTGCATGATCTGGGAACGCAGTGGGCCCTGGTCAAGGGCGGGCACCTGCGATCCTCCGAACTCAGCCCCGACCTGCTGTTCGACGGCACCGAGTTCCACGAGTTCAGCGAACCCCGCGTCGACACCGGCCATGACCACGGGGCCGGCGACACTCTCGCTGCGGCCACCGCATCCGCTCTGGCCCATGGCTTCTCGGTTCCCGACGCGGTGGCGTTCGGCAAGTCGTGGATCACCGAATGCATCCGCGCGGCGTATCCCTTGGGTCACGGCCACGGCCCGGTCAATCCGCTGTTCCGGTTGCAGCAGTTGTGAGCCTCGCCGATCTCGCCGGTATCGAAGGCATCGGGGGGATAGCCCACGAACCGGCAACCACCCCCGCGGGCGTCGTGCTGCTGACCCACGGAGCCGGCGGCAACCGGGACGCCGCGCTGCTGGTCGGCCTGTGCGACGAATGGGCACGGCAGGGATATCTGGCCGTCCGCTACAACCTGCCCTACCGGCGCCGCAGGCCGAAGGGCCCGCCGTCGAACTCTGCGGCCAGCGATCAGGACGGTATCGCCGAGGCCATCTCCTGGGCGCGCACCCAGACCGACGGACCCGTCGTCGCCGGCGGACATTCCTACGGGGGCCGGATGACGTCGATGGTCGCCGCCACATCCGGCGGCCCCGATGTGCTGGCGCTGTCCTCCTACCCGCTGCACCCGCCGGGCAAGCCCGAGCGCGCCCGCACCGAGCATCTGCCCGCTATCACCGTTCCGACCGTCTTCACCCACGGCACCGCGGACCCGTTCGGCACCATCGAGGAGCTGCGCGCGGCCGCGGATCTGGTGAGCGGGCCGACCCGAATCGTCGAGGTCACCGGTGCCCGCCATGATCTCGGTTCCAAGACTTTGGACGTGCCCGCGCTCGCGGTCGCCGCCGCGGCTATCTTTCTCTCATGACGCAGCCGCCGGAGCAGCCCCAGGGATACCCCCCACCCCCGCCCGGTGGCCAGTACCCGCCGCCTCCACCGGGCGGCCAGTACCCGCCTCCCCCACCGCCGCTGCCCTACACCGATCAGTACGGCCAGCCCTACCCGCCGCAGCAGGCGCCGGGCACCAACTGGTGGGCCGTCGCCTCGCTGATCTTCGGCGTCATCGGTGGCGTGCTGATCAGCGTCGTCGCCGGCATCGTCGGCTTGAACAAGGCCAAGAAGGGCCACGGCGGCCGCGGGATGGCCATCGCCGGCCTGGTCCTCTCGGCGCTGTGGATCGTCGGCCTGATCGCCGTGTTCGCGCTGGTGGCAGCCAACAAGGACAAGATCGCCGACAGTGAGTTCGCCGACCTCTTCGATCCGAACTCGGTGAACGCCGCCGATATCGGGCTGGGCGACTGCCTCTCGGAGATCCCATCGGATGCCAGCCTGGTGGCCTCGGTCAAGACGGTGAGCTGCGCCGAGCCGCACAAGGGTGAGGTCTATTTCGTCATCGATGTGCCCGGCGGCAGCTTCCCCGGCCAGTCGGCGATCATCGACTACCAGGATCGCTGCGCGCCCGCACTGCAGGAATTCTCCCCGGCCGCGATGGAAGACCCCGAGGTGGGCATGTTCGTGCTCTACCCGACCGAGGACTCCTGGAAGCGCGGCGATCGCGCCGTGACCTGCATCGCCACCACCGACGTCCCACGCACCGGATCGCTGCAGCAGTAGCGAGGTACCGTTTCAACCATGTTTGACGCCGTCATCGTGGGCGCCGGTTTCGCCGGTATAGGTGCCGCCATCCAGCTCAAACGGTTGGGTATCGACAACATCGTCCTGCTCGACAGGGAGGACGATCTCGGCGGCACCTGGTACGTGAACCACTATCCCGGGCTGGCCGTCGACGTCCCGACCACCACCTATTCCTATTACTTCGAGCCGAACCCGAACTGGTCGCGGTTGTTCTCGACCGGTCCGGAGATCAAGAAGTACGCCGACGATGTGGCCGACAAGTACGACATCCGGCGCCACATCCGGTTCAACACCGTGGTCCACGGTGCCCGCTGGGACGAGGATGCCAGGGCGTGGCAGGTCAGCGTCGCCTCCGGGGGGAACACAAACGAGACGCTGACGGCCCGGTATCTCATCACCGCAACCGGCTTCCTGTCCCAGCCCAAGCTGCCCGATATCTCGGGCATCGACAGCTTCGCCGGCAAGGTCATCCACACCGCGCAGTGGGATGACGATTTCGATCCGGCCGGGCGGCGTATCGCGATCATCGGCACGGGTGCCACGGCCGTGCAGCTCATCCCGGAGCTGGCGAAAACCGCGGCCGACCTCACCGTGTACCAACGCACCCCGATCTGGGTGGTGCCCAAGATTGATCTGCGGTTCGGCCCGCGGACCAAGAAGCTGTTCGCCCGCATCCCGGCCACCCAGCGGGCGCTGCGCTGGCTCACCGACTCGATCTACGAGTGGATGGTGACCATCGGCGTCGTCTACTACAAGACCTTCCGCGGACGCGGCAACATCTCGGCCGCCGACCTGTCCAAGCTGCACCGCTTCCTCACCATCAGGGACAAGGATCTGCGACGGCGGCTCACCCCGGATTACGATTTCGGTTGCAAACGACCGACATTCAGCAACGGTTACTACCGGGCGTTCACCAGGGACAATGTCCACCTGCAGGATGTCGGGATCGATCACATCCAGACCGACGGTATCGTCGCCAAGGACGGCACCAAGAACGAGGTCGACACCCTGGTGCTGGCCACCGGGTTCGACCTGTGGGAGGCCAACTTCCCGGCCATCGAGGTCATCGGTCGCGAGGGTCGCAACCTCGGGAAGTGGTGGCGCGAAACGCGTTTCCAGGCCTACCAGGGCGTGTCCATGCCGTACTTCCCGAACTATCTGAGTCTGGCCAGCCCCTACGCCTTCCTCGGGTTGAACTTCTTCAACACCATGGAGTATCAGATGCGGTTGATGGACCGGCTGTTCTCCGAGGTGCAGCGCCGCGGCGCGAGCACCTTCGAGGTCACCGAGGAAGCGAACAGCCGCTACCTGGACCGGATGACCGATCTGCTGGGCAATTCGCTGTTCACCCTGGGCAACTGCGCCAGCGCGCGGTCCTATTACTACAACCCCGCCGGTGAGCCCACGCTGTTGCGGCCCACCACCACCGACACCGCCATCCGGGAAGCCTCCGAGTTCCCACTGAGCGACTACGCCATCAACTGAACAAGCCACGAACTGAACGAGTCATCAACCAACTGCCGAGAGGAAATCCGTTGACCGAGAAGAAGAGCTCGCCGGGCACCACACTCGCCGGGGTGTCACTGGTCGGTGCCGGTCTGGCCCACTTCGTCGCCCCGCAGCTGTTCGAGTCGATCACCAAGCCTGCCTTCCCGAACGACACCGCGCGCCACATCAAGACCAACGGCACCATCGAGACCGCCCTCGGCGTGGGCCTGCTGGTGCCCAAGACACGCAAGCTCGCGCTCCTCGGCGCGCTGGGTTACGTCGGATACCTGGGCATCAACGCTGCACGGAACAGGTAGCAGCTCTACACTTTCCGCGTGCACTTGCAGCGCCGGCTCGGCACGTTCGACGCCGTCGTCATCGGTCTGGGATCGATGGTGGGAGCCGGCATCTTCGTCGCGCTCGGACCCGCCGCCGCAGCCGCCGGCTCCGGGCTGCTGATCGGGCTGGCTGTCGCTGCGGTGGTGGCGTACTGCAACGCGACGTCCACAGCACGGCTCGCCGCGATCTATCCCAAGTCCGGTGGCAGTTATGTCTACGGCCGGGAACGCCTGGGCCCGTTCTGGGGCCACACCGCGGGCTGGTGCTTCATCGTCGGCAAGACGGCCTCGTGTGCCGCGATGGCCCTGACGGTCGGGGTCTACGCCTGGCCGCAGTACGCGCATGCCGTGGCGGTCGCCGCCGTCGTCGCGCTGACGGCGGTGAACTATGTGGGCGTGCAGAAGTCGGCATTGCTCACGCGGGTGATCGTCGCCGTGGTGCTCGCGGTGCTGGCCGTCGTGGTGGTCGTGCTGAGCGGCGCCGGAGCGCCATCCAATCTGTCGCTCGGCAGCGATACCGGCTTGTGGGGTGTCCTGCAGGCCGCCGGGTTGTTGTTCTTCGCGTTCGCCGGGTACGCCCGCATCGCCACCCTCGGTGAGGAGGTCCGCGATCCGGCCCGCACCATTCCCCGCGCCATACCCATCGCGCTGGGCATTGCGCTGCTGGTGTACGCGGTGGTGGCGGTCACCGTGCTCTCGGTGCTCGGCAGTACCGAACTGGCCACCGCGGCAGCACCATTGGCTCATGCCGTGTCGGTGGCCGGACATCCCGAACTGGCTGCGGTGGTCCGCGTCGGAGCCACAGTAGCCGCCCTCGGATCGCTGCTGGCGTTGATCCTCGGCGTGTCACGCACCACGCTGGCCATGGCGCGGGACCGGCACCTGCCGAGCGCGCTGTCCGCGGTCCATCCGCGGTTCGGCGGACCGCACCGCGCCGAGATCGCGGTCGGGATCGTCGTCGCGGTGCTGGCGGCGGTTGTCGATCTTCGCGGGGCGATCGGGTTCTCCTCGTTCGCGGTGCTGGTCTACTACGCCATCGCCAATGCCAGCGCCTGGACGTTGCGGCCGTCCCGGCGAATGATCCCGGCGATCGGGCTGGCCGGCTGCGCACTTCTGGCATGCACCCTGCCTGCCGGCTCCGTGCTCACCGGGTCCGCGGTGATCACGCTCGGCGCCGCCCTCTACCTGGCCAGGTCGCGTCACTAGACAGTGTGTCTTGACATATTGTCTCGGCGGCGCATACCGTCCTTCCCATCGCGGGCTGTGGCGCCGATCACGATGAGCGGTCACCGCCTGCGCCCGCATCCCAAGGAGATATGTGTTTCCCGGAACTCACGCCGCCGCTGATCCGCACCGACCGGCGGTCATCATGGCCGGCAGTGGTGAAACCCTGACCTACGGCGATCTCGACGCCCGCTCGGCCCAGATCGCCGCCGCACTGCACGCCGCCGGCCTGCGTCGTGGCGATGTCATCGCCATCCTCGCCGACAACACCGCCGAGGTATTCGTCATCTATTGGGCCGCATTGCGTTCGGGCCTGTATGCGACGGCGGTCAACCACCACCTGACCGCACCGGAAGCCGGATACATCGTCACCGACAGCGGAGCGAAGGCATTCTTCGTCTCGGGTGCACTGGCCGAGCTCGGCCGACTGGTGCTCGACGAGATACCGGGCGACGTGGCGCGTTATGCCTTCGGCGGCGATATCGACGGCTACCGGTCCTACCGCGAACTGCTGGACGCGGCGGTCCCCCCGCTGACCGATCAACCGCGCGGTGCGGACATGTTGTATTCGTCGGGGACCACCGGGCGCCCGAAGGGCATCAAACCGCACCTGCTGCCCATCCAGGTCGATGAGCCGGGCGACCCCGTTCTTGCGGTGCTGCAGAACGTTTTCGACATCGGCCCGGACGCCGTCTACCTTTCGCCTGCGCCGATCTACCACGCCGCGCCGTTGAAGTACTGCGCAGGCATGCAGGCGCTCGGCGCGACCGTGATCCTGATGGAGAAGTTCGACGCCGAGAAGATCCTGGCGGCCATCGAGACCCATCGGGTGACCATGACGCAGATGGTGCCGACGATGTTCGTCCGATTGCTGCAACTACCCCAGGAGATCCGGTCGCGTTATGACCTGTCCTCGATGCGCACCGTCGTCCACGCCGGTGCCCCGTGCCCGCCCGAGGTCAAGGACGCCATGCTCGCCTGGTGGGGCCCGATCCTGGTGGAGTACTACAGCGCCACCGAGGCACACGGGATGACGATGATGAACTCCGCGGAATGGGGCACCAAGCGCGGTTCGGTGGGGCGTGCGGTGCTGGGCACCATCCACATCTGCGATGACACCGGCGCCGAACTGTCAGCGGGCGAGGTCGGCACCGTCTACTTCGAGCGCGAAGCCATGCCCTTCGTCTACCACAACGATGCGGCCAAGACCCGCGAGGCCCAGCATCCCCGACACGAAAACTGGACCACCGTCGGTGATCTCGGCTATGTCGACGAGGACGGCTATCTGTTCCTGACCGATCGCAAATCGTTCATGATCATCTCCGGCGGGGTGAACATCTATCCCCAGGAGACCGAGAACGTGTTGACCATGCACCCCGCGGTGTTCGACGTCGCGGTGATCGGCGTTCCCGATCCGGAGATGGGCGAACAGGTAAAGGCCGTCGTCGCGCTCCGGCCCGGATTCAGCGCGAGCGACGACCTCGCCGCGGATCTGATCGACTACGTCCGCGACCGTGTCGCCCACTACAAGGCACCCCGCACCGTCGACTTCGTCGACGCGCTGCCACGTACCCCCACCGGAAAACTGATCAAGGGCAAGCTCAAAGCCCGCTACACCGACACCACGAGGAGCCCGGCATGACCGTCACATCCCACAAGCGCTACATCGTCACCGGCGCCGCATCCGGTATCGGGCACGCCGTCGCCGAACGATTGGTCACCGCGGGCGCTGAGGTGATCAGCCTGGACCGCAACACCCCGTCTGCCGCGGTCAAGCACCATGTCGCGGTCGATTTGGCGGACCCGCAGAGCATCGACGCCGCGGTGGCCCAGCTGGACGGCTCGTTCGACGCGCTGATCAACGTCGCCGGCGTCCCCGGCACCGCACCCGCCGCGACGGTCATCGCGGTGAACGTGCTGGCCGTACGCCACCTCACCGAATCCCTGATCGACCGGCTGCGCGACGGAGGTTCCGTAGTCGTGGTGTCCTCGATCGCCGGATTCGGCTGGCCCGCAAGGATGCCCGCCATCCAGGCGTTGCTGGCCACCGACGGCTTCGTCGAGGGTGCGCGCTGGTTCGCCGAGAACCCACAGGCAGGCAACGCATACAACTTCTCCAAGGAGGTCGCCACGGTCTACACGATGGCCAAGGCCCTGGAGTTCGCACAACGCGGGCTGCGCATCAATGCCGTCCTGCCGGGCCCGGTGGAAACGCCGATTCTCGCCGATTTCGAGGAGACCATGGGCAAGGACACCCTCGACGGCGCCAAGGCGCTGCTCGGCAGGCATGCCACACCCGAGGACATCGCCGGCGCGGTCGCCTATCTGATCTCCGCCGACGCCGGCTGGGTCAACGGTCAGACGCTGGCCGTCGACGGTGGCGGCATGGCGGCGGTGGCCGCCGGCGTCATCCCGGCTCCGGAAATGCGCTAGGGCGCACCATGAGTACGACTGTTCGAACCCCGCACGCGCGTACCGTTTTCGACACTGGGCGTACCCGCTCCGCAGAATGGCGCATCGAGCAGTTGCGCGCCATCGAGCGCATGTGCGACGAACAGGAGCAGGCCATCGCGGCCGCGCTACTCGCCGACCTCGGCCGCCCGGCCATGGAGGCCTGGATGGGTGATGTGCAACCCACCAAGGCCGAAGCGGCGTTTGCGCGCAAAAGGATTCGCAAGTGGATGCGTCGGCGTCGGGTATCGGTTCCGGTCAGCCAGAAACCGGCCCGCGCCTGGGTGCAGTACGACCCCAAGGGCGCGGTCCTGGTGATCGGTCCGTGGAACTACCCGTTCTACCTGGCGATGGCGCCGGTGGTATCGGCAATCGCGGCGGGCAACACCGTGGTGATCAAGCCATCGGAGCTCGCCCCGGCGACGTCGGCACTGATCGCCCGGCTGGTGCCGCACTATCTGGATACCGAGGCGATCACCGTCGTCGAGGGCGATGCCCAGGTGACCCAGGACCTGCTGGCCCAGGGTTTCGATCACGTCCTGTTCACCGGCGGCACCGAGGTCGGGCGAAAGATCATGGCCGGCGCCGCACCCACCCTGACACCGGTCACCCTGGAGCTGGGCGGCAAGAGCCCGGCCATCGTGGCGGGCGACGCCGATATCGCGGTCACGGCCCGCCGGTTGGCGCACACCAAACTGGTGAACTCGGGTCAGACCTGCATCGCACCCGATTACGTCCTCGTCGAGCGGTCCGTCGCCGCGGAGTTGGTCACCGCGCTGTGCGCCACGATCGCCGAATTCAGCACCACACCCGACCTGCCCATCGTCAACCGACGCCAGTTCGATCGGTTGACAGCCCTGATTTCGGACACCAGCGGTCAGGTGGTGACCGGCGGCGGCTGCGACGAGGCATCCCTGCGCATCGAACCGACTGTGATCCTCGATCCGGGGCCCGATGATGCGGTGATGTCCGACGAGATCTTCGGTCCCATCCTGCCCATCATCACGGTCGACTCGATCTCCGAGGCCATCGGCTTCGTTCGGCACCGGCCACGGCCGCTGGCCCTCTATGTGTTCACCGAGACACCAGAACTCGCCCGGGACGTGATCGATCGGACCGAATCCGGTGGCGCGGTGGTCAATCACGCGATCATGCATTGTCTGGTGCCGCAGTTGCCGTTCGGCGGGATCGGCCCCAGCGGCATGGGCGCCTATCACGGGTGGTGGGGTTTCGAGGCACTGTCGCACCGGCGCGCGGTACTGACCAAGTCGACGCGTCCCGATCCCCGGCTGGTGTATCCGCCCTACACCGCACTGTCCAGGAAGATCATTCGACTGCTGCAATAGCGATCCGACCCGGCTACCTTGTCCTGATGGCAAAGCTGTCCTTGACGCCGCGTTGGAAGCCCGTGGGCCCCGATGCCGACATCGTCGCCCCCGACGAACGATTGAGCTGGCCGCGCACCCTCGGGATCGGTGCCCAGCATGTGGTGGCGATGTTCGGTGCGACGTTCCTGGTGCCCGTGCTGACCGGTTTCCCACCGGCGACCACGCTGCTGTTCTCCGGGATCGGCACCATCGCCTTCCTGCTCATCACCGGTAACCGGCTGCCGAGCTACCTGGGGTCCAGCTTCGCGGTGATCGCTCCGGTCACCGCCGCGGTCACCGCACAGGGCACCGGCAGTGCACTCGGCGGGCTGATCGCGGTGGGCCTGCTGCTGATCATCATCGGCGCGGTGGTTCACCTGGTCGGCACGCACTGGCTGGATGTGGTGCTGCCGCCGGTGGTCACCGGGGCGGTGGTGGCGCTCATCGGGTTCAATCTGGCGCCGGCGGCCAAGAACAACTTCGAGCAGGGCCCGGTGGTCGGGATGGTCACCCTGGTGTTGCTGGTCGGCGCGCTGGCCTTCTTCAAGGGCCTGATCGGTCGGTTGGCCATCTTCCTGGCCGTCGTGCTGGGCTACGTGCTGGCGCTGGCACTGGGTCAGGTGGACACCTCCGGGATCGCTCAGGCGGCGTGGTTCGGCCTACCGGAGTTCCAGACGCCGACACTGAGCCTCGCGGTCCTGCCGATGTTCCTGCCCGCCGTGATCGCCCTGGTCGCCGAGAACATCGGACATGTGAAGTCGGTGAGCCAGATGACCGGCCGGGATCTCGATCCGCTGATGGGCCGGGCGTTGGCCGCCGATGGTGTGGCCACCGTGCTGGCCGGCGCGGGAGGCGGCTCGGCCACCACGACATACGCCGAGAACATCGGCGTGATGGCCGCGACGCGCATCTATTCGACCGCCGCCTACTGGGTGGCCGCGGTGGTGGCGATCTTTTTGGCCCTGTGCCCGAAGGTGGGTGCGACGATCTCGGCCATTCCGCCCGGTGTGCTCGGTGGTGCGACGATCGTGCTCTACGGCCTGGTCGGGGTGCTCGGAATCCGGATCTGGCTGACCAACCACGTCGACTTCTCCAAGCCGGTCAACCAGATGACGGCCGCCATCCCGTTGATCATCGGCATCGCCGACTTCACCTGGCAGGCAGGATCGTTGACATTCACCGGTATCGCACTGGGGTCCATCGCCGCACTCGCGGTCTACCACGGCATGACGCTGCTGGGTGCTGCCCGCCGAGCGCGTTGAGAACCGGCCGGCGCCACATTCTCAGTGGTGCAGCCCGATCCGCTCGTGCAGGCGTACCAGCGGGGCGGGCGCCCACCAGTTCCATCGGCCCATCAACTGCATGAAGGCCGGCACCAGGACCATCCGGACCAGGGTGGCGTCCATCAAAACCGCCAACGTCAGTCCCACACCGAACATCCGCATGAACGACACGTTCGCCGCGATGAGCGCGGCGAACGAGATCGACATCACCAGTGCGGCGGCGGTGACCACCCGGCCGGTGCGCGCCAGGCCGAGTGCCACACTCTCACCGACATCGACGGAGGTGCGGCCGGAGGCCAACCAGTACTCGCGGATCCGTGCGAGCAGGAAGACCTCGTAATCCATCGAGAGGCCGAACGCGATACAGAAGAGCAGTACCGGGATGTTGGCCACCAGTGTGCCGGTGGCCGTCGTGCCGAAAGCACCGAGATGCCCGTCCTGGAATATCCACACCATGGCGCCGAACGCAGCCGTCAGCGAAAGGATGTTCAGCACCAAGGCCTTTGCGGGCAAGACCACGCTGCCGGTCAGCAGGAACAGCAGACAGAAGGTGATCACCGCGATCAGGCCGAGTACCAGCGGCAGTGTCGCACCGATCGCGGCCACGCTGTCGCGGTCGGTCTGGGCCACCCCGCCCAGCAGCACCTGCCGATCGCCGGGGCCGGCGATCGCGTGCAGCCGGTCCAGCTGTGCCGCCGAACCGTCGGAGAACAGATCGGCCGAACTGGAGACTCGGATGAACGCGCTGCCCTCACGGTGCACCGGCGCGGCCACGGCCACCACATCCGGTGCGCCGGCCACCTCGGTGAGGTAGCGGTCCCACTGCTCGGGCGTCAGCCCGTCGGACTCCGGGACGACGATGCTCACCTCGGTGGCGGTATTGTCGGCAAAGTCCGTCCGCAACCGGTCGCCGACCTGATGGGCCGATGCCGACGAAGGCAACACGCGATCATCGGGAAAACCCCATTTCACGCCGGTGAAGGGCAGCCCGAGCAAGACCAGCAGCACCACCACGGCTGAACCGATCGGCAACGCGCGACGCAACACGAATTTCGTTGATCTGTACCAGAATTGCTGCGCAACCGGTTTGGGTGGGCCCGACCGGCGGCCGTTGACACGATCGCCGAGCAGCACCAGCGCGGCCGGGGTGAGCACCAGTGCGGCGATGGCGGCGAACACCACCGTCGCCACCCCGGCGTAAGCGAACGATTTCAGGAAGTACATCGGGAACAGCACCAGCGTCGACATCGGCAGTGCCACCGTCGTCGCCGAGAACACGACCGTCCGACCGGCCGTCACCATCGTGCGCAGCAGAGCGTCCTCGGCGGTGGCGCCCTCGGCCAGTTCGTCGCGGTAGCGACTGACCATCAGCAGCGTGTAGTCGATGGCCAGCGCCAGCCCCATCGCCATGCACAAGTTCAGCGCGAACACCGACACGTCGGTGGCAAAGGTGATCAGCCGCAGCACCGCAAGCGAACCGAGGATCGCCGACAGGCCGACCATCACCGGCACCGCCGCGACCAACAGCCCGCCGAAAACCCACACCAGCACCAGGAAGCTGACCGGGATGGCGATGGATTCCATGACCAACAGGTCCCGCTGGGATTGCTCGGTGATCTGGGTGTTGACCATGGCGACACCACCGGCCCGCACCCGCACACCGTCGCGGTCGTGGACCAGGCGGTCGGTGAGCTCCTCGGCGTGGTCCTGGGCGTGCTGCTCACCGCCGGTGATACCGGCGACGATCAGCCCGGCGGTGCCGTCCCTGCTGAGCAGTGCCGCCGAGGCCGCCGCCGGGGCACTCCATGCCGAACTCACCTGGGCCACATGTTCGGATTCACCTAGCGCCGTGGCTATCTCGGTGCCCACCCGGCGCGCGGCCGGACTCATGGCGCCGGCGGGGTCGGAGACGATGATCAGCAACTGCATGTCACCCTGGCCGAACTTGTCGGTCAGCAACTCTGCCGCGCGCGAGGATTCGGCGTCAGGGTCGGTGAATCCGCCCGCGCTCAGCTCCTGGGTGACCGGCACCCCGAAGATCGCCGCGGCCACCGCACACATCCCGGCGATCGCCAGGATGCGCCTGGGTGCCGCCATGGCGTAGCGCGCGAGACGTTCGAGCACGCCGGGATTGTCCACCCGAACATGGTGCCCGATGGCTACCGATTTCGGCGGTCTCTGGGAGGTACGCCGTTGACGCCCTCGATCGAGCGGGCATAGGTGGCGATGGCGAAGGCCATTGCGGGTCCGGTGATCGACAGCGCCCGGTGGTCGACATTGTCCATCCCGTCCCGCGGTCCGCCGGCGTTCGGGTCGAACGGCGCCCCGGCGCGACCGCCCCACAACCGGGCCTGCACCGGCGTCTTCTGTTGGTTGGCACCGGTGGTCAAGCCGCCGACGGGCACTCCCGCGTTGAGGAACGCCGCGTAATCACCGGCGGTGTCCAACGGCATATCGGCCGGGCGAACACCGGCCTGGTTGAGGTAACCGGCCAAGGTGCGTTCGATACCGGCCGAGCCCTCGGGCACGGTGTCGGCGGGGATCGCCGGATTGGCCTGCCCCGACTGATCACCGTCCAGCGTGAAATACCCCGGGTTCGGCGAGCCGATCATGGTGGCATCCAGGTACGCGGCGATATCCGCGCGGCCGCCGTCATCGAGACCGGCCAGGTATTTGCCCGCGGCGCCCAGCCGCTGGGAACCCCAGAAGGTGAACCGCACCGCATTGTCGATCCGCGGCGCCGAGCCCATCGCATCGGCGATGGCGAGCAACGCCGCCACCCCGCTGCCGTTGTCGTTGATGCCCGGGCTGCGCGGTGCGCTGTCCAGATGTGCGCCGGCCAGCACGACATTGCCGGTGTCACCGGTGGAGGTCTGGGCGATGACGCTCTTGGATCTGGCCACGCTGGCCTGGCCGTCGAGCACGAGGCGCACCGGGTCGTTGGTTCGGCGCAGGGCCGCGTCGGTGGTGCGATCGATCACGGCGACGGGCATGGTCAGCTTCTGGTAGTAGCCCGGTTCGAACAGTCCCTTGGTCCCGCCGGCGCTGACCACCAGCAGACCGACCGCCCCATTGGCCGCCGCGGCGTTCTGTTTGGCGACCACCGAACATCCGGTGTCGTCGACGATCGCCAGCGCGCCACGGACGTTGCCGTAGTCGGCGCGCTCGCATCCGTCGCTGGTGCGCGGGCGCAGCGACAGCCCGCTGAGTCCTCCGCGCGGAGTGGACGCCAGCGGGGAGGCCTGTGTCACGGGGTAGCTGCGACCGGCCACCTCCAGGGTCGGATTGCCGGGATCACCCATCTTCAGCCACTCGAACTCCGGTGTGCTGATCTCGAACCCGTTATCCCGCAGCACCTCCGAGATGTAGTCGACGGTACCGTCGTAGCCGGCGGTGCCGACGGCCCGGCTGTTGGCATTGTCATCGGCGATGGCGGCGAGCCGCTCCAGGTGGGCGAAGATGGCATCGGCGCTGACCGAGGCGGCGAGCTCGTCGGCCCGCAGCGCCGCGGGCTCGGGTGCGCTGCAGGCGGACGTCAGCAGCAGCGCGGTGGCCGCCACCGCACACAGGCGCCTCATGATTCGGCGAGCACGTGACGGGTCCGATCCTCGCGCACCGGAACGCCATTGCGGCCGCCGAGGTCCTGGGCGTACAACGCGGCGGCGTAGGCGACACCGCGACCCTGGATTTCCAGGGAGGTCGTGTCGATCTTGTCCAGGGTGTCGGTGTCCTTGTGGTAGTTCGGATCGAACGGTTCATCGGCCCGGCCACCCCAGAGCTCGGCCTGCTCGGCCGTCATGTTCTCTTCCGCTCCGGAAAACAGCCCACCCGAGGGGATTCCGGCCCGGGTGAACGCATCGTAGTCGGAACGGCCGTCGAAGCTGGTGTCCTGACCCGGCTTACCCGCACCGTCGAGATAGCCGACCAGCATCCGTTCGATACCCGCCGATCCCTCCGGGACCCGGGGCACGCTGCCGTCGGCGGCCGGCGGTGCCGACTGGTTACCGTCATAGGTGAAGTATCCCGGATTCGGCGAGCCGAGCATGTCGAAATTCAGGTACAGCGCAATATCTTTGAGCTCGTCGGCATTCAGGGAGGAGATATAGCGGTCGGACCCGACCAGTCCGACCTCCTCGGCACCCCAGAATCCGAAGCGCACCGCGTTGCGGATCTCCGGGGCATTGCCCATCTGCAGGGCGGTCTCCAGCACCGCGGCCACCCCGGATCCGTTGTCGTTGATACCGGGGCCCTCCGGCACGCTGTCCAGATGCGCTCCGAGCATCACCACGTTGTCCGTTGCGCCGGTGCTGGTCTGGGCGATGATGTTGTTGGAGCGCTTGACGTTCACCCCGGCCTCCAGTCGGATCGACGCCTGGCCCGGATTCGCCCGCAGTCGCGCGCCCTCACTCTTGGTGATGCCGAGCACCGGGATCTTTACGTCAGTGCCGCTACCCAACGTGCCGCCGAAGTCCTCGACGGGACGGTCCTCGTTATCGGCCACCAGCAGGGCCAGCGCTCCCCGTTTCGCGGCGACGGCCTGCTTGTCGCTGAACGGGCACGAGCCACGGTCGACCAGCACCACCGCGCCCTGCACAGGCAGGCCCTCGTAGTCGGCGTCGGCACATCCGGGCGTGTCATCGACGGGTGCGGCGACCAGCGGTCCGCGCACCCCGTCGTCAGGCGTGCCGATGGTGAAGCTCATCGGCAGGGCCGCCACCGCGGTGCCTGCCACCTCGACGGTGGGGTCCTCGGCGAACGGGATGCGCACCTCGAACTCCGGGGTCTGCACCTCGAAACCCTTGTCGCGCAGCGCGTTGACCACATAGTCGAGGCTGGCCTGGTAGCCAGGCGTTCCCAACGCGCGGTTACCGTCGTGCTGATCGGCGATCTCCTGCAGCCGGGTCAGATGCGCCATCATGGCATCGGTCTGCACACGCTTGCTGATCTCGTCGGCATAGCCGGCGGCGTCGGCATCGGCGGTCGGCGACGACTCGGGCGCACCCGGCGATCCGCAACCGGCGACGAGGGCGGTCAGGGCCAACAGGGCCCCCAGGGACCGTGATCTGCGCTGCATGGACCCCACGGTAGCTCAGGGGTCCCGGCGCGCGACCACGACGACGGCCGCAGCGAAGATACCCAGGGCGACACCGCCGAAGTACAGCGCCGAACCCTGCGGACCCCACCACATCGAAAAGTTGTGCAGAAAGCCGAAAATCGATCCGCCGGTGAATGCGGCGGCGTTGACGAAGGGCAGCAGCGGACCCACGGTGTCCCCGATGTCGGTGTTGACGCTCAGCATGGGTTCGACCACGAAGGGCACCAACAACAACACGGCGACCGCGGCGGCGGTGTGTCGCAACAACGCCCCCACCCCGACCGCCAGGAGCGCGCCGGTGGCGGCATAGAACGCGACCGCGCTCACCGAGGCCCACCGGCCCGACCCCGCGACGACGATCGACCCGGCCGTCATGGCGGCGGCCAACACCGCGGAGAACACCGCGGCGACAAGGGCTTTGGCTGCCAGGACCCGGGCGCGGCGCGGCGTGGCCAGGAACGTGGTGCGGATCATGGCCGTGCGGTACTCGCCGGTGACGGTCAGCGCAGACAGGATCATCAGCACCGGAACGCCGAAATTGGCAACCCCGAGCAAAGGGTCCTGTGACATCGCGGCCAACCCCAGGGCCAGTACCGCCACCGTGAGCGTCAGCCATAGCGCCGACCGGGTGGTGGCCAGTTTGCGGGCCTCCGCCTCCAGCACGCCGATCATGAGTCTCCCCCACCGCGATACTGCACCGCATCATCGGTCAGTCCGAGGTATGCCTCCTCGAGAGAGGTCTGCCGGGTGCTCAGTTCGTGCAGCACGATCCCGTGTTCGGCCGCCAGCTCACCGATTCGCTCGGTGCTGCCCGGCACCAGCAGCGCATCGCCCTCGCGACGTGCGTCGGGCAGCAACGCGGCGAGCCGGTCCAGCTGCGGGCTGCGCACCCGCACCGCCGCGTCCTTGCGCACGAAGTCGGCCATCGTGGTGGCGGTGATCAACCGCCCGCGACCGATCACCACCAGCTCGTCGGCGGTGTTGGCCATCTCGGCCAGCAGATGACTCGATACCAGCACGGTGCGTCCCTCGGCGGCCAGGTCACGCATCAGGGTCCTGATCCACCGGATCCCCTCGGGGTCCAGGCCGTTGACCGGTTCGTCGAACAGCAGCACCTGCGGATCACCGAGCAGAGCTCCGGCGATGCCGAGACGTTGCAGCATGCCAAGGGAGAACGACCCGGCGGGCTTGCCGGCCGCCGCGGTCAGGCCTACCTGCTCGAGCACTTCGCCGACCCGCGCCTGCGGTATCCGGTTGGTCGCCGCAATCCAACTCAGGTGTGCGCGCGCGGTCCGATTCGGGTAGACCTGACGGGCGTCCAACAGCGCACCGACGGTGCGCAGCGGATGCGTCAGATCCCGGTAGCGGCGTCCGTCGATGGTGGCGGTTCCCGCCGTCGGCCGGTCAAGCCCGACGATCATCCGCATGGTGGTGGACTTGCCCGCACCATTCGGGCCGAGGAAGCCGGTCACCACACCCGGTTTGATAACGCAGCTCAGCCCGTCGACCGCCCGGCTGCGTCCGTAGGTCTTGGTGAGTCCGACCAGTTCGATCACAGTGCCGGACTGGACGCCTGGGCCCAGAACCGCTTCGGGATACGGCCGGCCTGTCTGGCCAGATACCCGGCGGTGACGGCCGAGGCCATCGCCGACGCCATGGTGGCGGGGTCGGCGGCCCTGGTCACCGCAGTCGCCAGCAGCACGGCATCACAGCCGAGTTCCATCGCCAGCGCGGCATCGCTGGCCGTGCCGATTCCGGCGTCCAGGATCACCGGAACGTTCGCCGCGTCGACGATCATCTCGATGTGGTGCGGGTTGGAGATGCCCAGCCCGGTGCCGATCGGTGAGCCCAGCGGCATGACCGCCGCGCAGCCGGCGTCCTCCAGCCTGCGGGCCAGCACCGGGTCGTCGTTGGTGTACGGCAGCACGATGAAACCGTCGTCGACCAGTTGCTCGGCGGCCCTGACCAATTCGATGGCATCGGGAAGCAGAGTGCGTTCGTCGGCGATGACCTCCAGCTTCACCCAGTCCGTACCCAGGGCCTCACGAGCAAGCTGCGCGGTCAGCACCGCCTCGGCGGCGCCGCGGCATCCGGCGGTGTTGGGCAGCGTCGCGATGCCGAGTCTGTTGAGCAAGTCCAGCACGCCCGTGCCGGTCTCGGCATCCACGCGGCGCATCGCCACCGTGGTCAGTTCGGTTCCCGAGGCGATCAACGCCTCCTCGAGCACCGCCAGGTTCGCCGCGCCGCCGGTGCCCATGATCAGTCGCGAGCCGAACTCACGGCCGGCAATGGTGAGCGTAGAGTCAGCCACCCTGCACCGCCGTCACGACCTCGACCCTGGCGCCGTCGGCAAGCACGGTGTCCCATGACGAGCGCGGCAGTACCTCCCAGTCGACCGCCACGGCGATGCCCTTGTCCGGGAAACCCAGGCGCGCCATCAGCTCTTCGATGGTGGTGCCGTCGGGAACATCGGCGTCTTCGCCGTTGACCAGCAGAATCATTGTGCCCCTCCGAGTGCCGCGAGTTCCCTGGCGATCTGCTCGGCAGTCCACGGTGCCAGCA
Organism: Mycolicibacterium neoaurum; assembly: GCF_036946495.1. Lineage (NCBI taxonomy): Bacteria > Bacillati > Actinomycetota > Actinomycetes > Mycobacteriales > Mycobacteriaceae > Mycobacterium > Mycolicibacterium neoaurum. Next base: position 2,560,615 of record NZ_JAQIIX010000002.1, on the reverse strand, counting down.
GAAATCCGTTGCGCCCGTGGCCGGCGGCCACCAGCGTCCGCTCATCGAGCCTACCCACCAAGGGCAGACCGTCCGGGGTCATGGGACGCAAACCTGCCGCGCATTCGGCGAGCTCGTACTCACCGAGGGCAGGCAGCACCGCGCACGCGTCGTCGAGCAGGTCACGCACCCCGGTCACCACCACCGTGGTATCCCGACCGTGTTCGTATTGGGTCGCGCCGACCACCACACCGTCGCCCCGCGGCACCAGATACACCTGCCTGCCGTGCACCCTGGCACGAATAACACTCTGCGGCAACGGCATACAGCCCTTGCGCCAGCGCAGTCGCAACACCTCGCCCTTGACCGGGCGGACCGCGAGACCCGGCCACAGTGTCGGCGCGTCGATACCGTTGGCGATCACCCGGATGTCGGCGTCGACCTCGGCGAGGTCGGCAACCGGGGGCGCCCAGCGAACGCCGGCATCGACACAGGCCGTCTCGAGCGCGGCCACCAGTGCCCGATTGTCCACCGCCAGTTCGGTATCGGCGATGAATCCGTGCCGGATACCCTGCGCCAGCAGGGGTTCGACGTCGCGTGCGGTGGTGGTCGGAGTCACCGGGTGTCCCTGGGCGGACAGCCAGTCCGCGACCGTTCGCAGGTCGGCGACGTCGGCACGGTCGACCGCGACCACCAAGGATCGCCGCGCGGTGACGATATCGTCGGGCAGACCCGCCAGAAACCCGTTCTGCCACAGTTTGAGCGATTCCAGCCCGATGGCGAGCTGGGCCTCTTCACCGGGCCAGCCTTCGCTGTGCGGAGCGAGCATGCCACCGGCGACCCAGGAGGCGCCGCGCTGCTCGGTGCGGTGCACGCGCACGTCCCAGCCGTCCGCGGCGGCCCGGCGCGCGACCGCAAGCCCGATGACGCCGCCGCCCACGATGCCCAACGAGCCGGCGGCCCTCGACGTACTGCCCATTCTTCCTCTCCCTTCGCCGGCATGACCCGGATCAGGTACGACGGTCAAGGCCGGTGCGCGCCCACTCTCAGTCCCCGCTCCCGGGACTCCCGTGTCTGCTGAAAGGATACTCGGGTGTCCCGACTCGATTCCGCCTCGCTGTACCTGTGCACCGACGCCCGCACCGAACGCGGTGATCTCGCCGAGTTCGCCGACGCGGCGCTGGCCGGCGGGGTGGACATCATCCAGCTGCGGGACAAGGGGCTGGAGGCCCGCCAGGAGCTCGATGCCCTGGCGGTGCTCGCCGACGCGGCCCGCCGCCACGGCGCGCTGCTGGCGGTCAACGATCGCGCCGATATCGCCCGCGCGGCGGGCAGCGATGTGCTGCACCTCGGCCAGGACGATCTGCCGCTGCCGGTGGCCCGCGAGATCGCGCCGGGCGCGCTGATCGGCCGGTCCACTCACGACGCCGAGCAGGTGGCCCGGGCTCTGGACGAGGACGTCGACTACTTCTGCGTGGGCCCGTGCTGGCCGACGCCGACCAAACCCGGCCGTCCCGCGCCCGGTCTGGACCTGGTGCGCCACACTGCCGCGCTGGCCGGTGATATCGGGCTGGCAAAACCGTGGTTCGCCATCGGCGGGATCGATGCCGAGCGGCTACCCCAGGTCATCGACGCCGGTGCGACACGCATCGTGGTGGTACGGGCGATCACCGAGGCCGAAGATCCACGGGCGGCGGCCCGCCTGCTCAAGACGATGCTCAACGCCGCGCTCAGGGCGTGAGCGGCAACTCGGCGGTGACCTCCCGCAACCGCGCCCAGCTGGCCGCGAAGCCGGGATGCAGCGGGAGCGCGGCGACCTGGTTCTCGGAAACCCAGCGCAGCTCGGCGCTCTCCCGATTGGCGATCGTCGGGAGCTGCTCGGCCGCGTCGGCGATCACGGTGGTGTAACTCCAGCCGGGAACCTCGTGGGTGACCACGGTGGCCCGAACGGTCAACTGCCCCGCCTGTAGACCGGCCTCCTCGGCCGCTTCGCGCACCGCGGCTTCCTCGACCGTCTCGTGGCTGTCGCGCGCGCCGCCGGGCAATCCCCAGGTCCCACCCTGGTGGCTCCACGGTGCGCGATGCTGGAGCAGGACGGCGAATCCGCCGCCGGTGTCCGGTGCGCGCAGCAGCAGTCCCGCGGCGCCGTGGCGGCCCCAGAAGTGCGCACCGCCGTCCGATAACACCCAACCGTCACCATCACCGCGCACGTGTTCAGAATAGGGGTTCGCGAATTCCCACACGTCACACCAATGTCTCTTAGACTTCTTAGAAATACCGAGGAGGTTGGCGGACACGTGACCGTGGAGTTGGCGCACCCGTCGACCGAGCCGCTGGCATCCCGTTCGCCGACGAGCCCCGTACACCCCCGCTGGTGGTTCCTGTGGACCACGCCGGGGCGCATCCTGACCATCGGCATCGTGCTGTCGGCGTTGGTGATGGCGTGTGCGTTCGCCACCTCGACGACGATCACCGACCGTCAGGAAGCACTGACCACGGTGCTCGACCACAGCGAGCCGCTGGCCTTCGCCGCCGGACAGCTCTACACCACGCTCTCGGTCGCCGACGCCGCCGCGGCCACCGCATTCATCGCCGGCGCGGAGCCCCAGGATGTACGCGAGCGCTACGAACAGGCGATCACCGATGCCTCCGTCGCGGTGACCCGCGCGTCGGCGGGTCTGACCACTGAACCGATGATCGAACTGCTCGGCAGGGTCAACGCCGAATTGGCCGTCTACACCGGTCTGGTCGAGACCGCTCGGACCAACAACCGGGCGGGCAATCCGGTCGGCTCGTCCTACCTGTCCGAGGCCTCGGCGCTGATGCAGTCCGAGATCCTGCCGCAGGCCCAGCGACTCTACGAGGCGACCTCGGCCCGGGTGGACACCGAGACGACCGCGTCCACCCGCATCCCGGCCCCGGTGATCCTGGTGGTGCTCGCCACCATTCTGTTCGGGTTGTTCGCCAACCGTTGGCTCAGCAAGCGGACCCGGCGCCGGATCAACATGGGCTTCGTGGCCGGCGGGCTGGCGGTACTGATTATGGTGGTCTGGGTGGGGACCGCTCTTGTCATCTCGACGGCGGACAGCCGCAGCGCCAAAAATACTGCGGCGCAGTCGCTGAAGACGGTCACCACGATGGCGATCACCGCCCAGCAGGCCCGTGCCGACGAAACCCTGGCGCTGGTCCGCCGCGGTGACGAGGACGTCCGCAAGCAGTCGTACTACCAGCGCATCGAAACCATCCAGGAACAGCTGAAGGCATACCTGGCCGCGGACAACGACATCGACAAGGCCGACCTGGCCGATGCCGATGACCTACTGCGCAAGTGGCGGGCCTCCAACGACCGGATCAACGCCTACATCTCGGTGGGCAACTACCAGGCCGCCACCCAGGTGGCGCTGGGCACCGGTGAGGATGATTCCAGCCCGGCTTTCAGCACCCTCGACGAAGCGCTCTCGCGCTCCATCGAGCAGAGCCGCAGCCAGCTGCGCACCGATATCGTCAACGCCCGCCGGGTGCTCTCGGGCACCACCGTCGGCGCCGCCGCCCTCTCGATCATCGCCGCGTTCGCGGTGACCCTGGGGTTGTGGCCGAGGTTGAGTGAGTACCGGTGATCGCCCGCCTGGCCGGTGTGCTGGTCACCGCGGCGCTGCTGGCCGGTTGTCAGCAGAACACCCAGATCGATCCCATCCCCGAGCTGACGCTGGCACCCCCGACGCCGGCCGGGATGGAGACCGCGCCACCGGAGCCGGTGCCCGAACTGCCCGACAACGACGATTGCGATCGCACCGCGAGCCTGCGGCCGTTCGCCGACCGCGCCGATGCCGAGGCGGCCGTCGAGAACATCCGTAACCGCGGCAGGCTGATCGTCGGGCTGGACATCGGCAGCAATCTCTTCTCGTTCCGCGATCCGATCACCGGCGAGATCACCGGATTCGACGTCGATATCGCCGGCGAGGTGGCCCGAGATATCTTCGGCACGCCATCGCAGATGGAGTACCGCATCCTGTCCTCGGCCGACCGCATCGAAGCGCTGGAGAACAACCAGGTCGATATCGTGGTCAAGACGATGAGCATGACCTGCGAGCGCAGGGAGCGGGTGGCGTTCTCCACCGAATACCTCTCGGCGAACCAGCGCATCCTGGCCGCCCGCGATTCGCGCATCCGACAGGCCGCCGATCTGTCCGGCAAGCGGGTGTGCGCCGTGAAGGGCACGACCTCACGTAAACGGGTTCAGCAGATCCAGCCACCGGTGGAGCTGGTCGACGTGATCACCTGGGCCGACTGCCTGGTCGCCCTACAGCAGCGTCAGGTCGACGCCGTCAGCACCGACGACTCCATCCTGGCCGGGCTGGTCAGCCAGGACCCGTATCTGCACATCGTCGGGCCGAGCATGAACTCCGAGCCCTACGGCATCGGGATCAACAAGGACAACGACGGGCTGGTGCGGTTCGTCAACGGAACACTGGAGCGGATCCGCCGTGACGGCACCTGGAACACGCTCTACCGCAAGTGGTTGACCGTGCTCGGCCCGACGCCGGCCCCGCCGGTGGCGAGGTACTACAACTGATGAACGAAATCGGCAGATGAGCGAAGACCCGGGCACCCAGCCGGCCAGCCTGGCCGACCTCGAGGATCTGGACGACGAGTCGGTGGCCACCGTGCGGCCGATGGCCACTCAGGCCGTCTACCGACCGGATTTCGACGACACCGACCGCTCCACCACCGCCGCCACCGAGCCGTCGGCGACGACGCTCGGTGTGCTGACCAGACCGCGCTCGCCGATCCGCAAGCTGGGCGGCGGACTCGTGGAGGTGCCGCGGGTCTACGAGCGCGACCCGTTGACGGCGCTGATGAGCAATCCGGTGGTCGCCGAATCCAAGCGATTCTGCTGGAACTGCGGTAAGCGGGTCGGCCGGGCCACCCGCGAGGGTCCGGCGCGTTCCGAGGGCACCTGCCCGCATTGCGGCAGCCCGTATTCGTTTCTGCCCCAACTGAGTCCCGGTGACATGGTGGTCGGGCAGTACCAGATCAAGGGCTGTATCGCCCACGGCGGCCTGGGCTGGGTGTACCTCGCCTTCGACACCAACGTCAACGAGCGCCCGGTGGTGCTCAAGGGTCTCGTCCATTCCGGGGATGCCGAGGCACAGGCCACCGCAATGGCCGAACGCCAATTCTTGGCCGAGGTGACCCATCCGGCCATCGTCAAGATCTTCAACTTCGTCGAGCATGACGACAAGCACGGTGAGCCGGTCGGCTACATCGTCATGGAGTACGTCGGCGGCACCTCGCTCAAACAGGCCAAGGGCGTCAAACTCCCGGTGGCTCAGGCCATCGCCTACATGCTGGAGATCCTGCCCGCGCTCGGTTATCTGCATTCCCTCGGCCTGGTCTACAACGACCTCAAACCGGAGAACATCATGGTCACCGAGGAGCAGCTCAAGCTGATCGACCTCGGTGCGGTGTCGCGGATCAACTCGTTCGGATACCTCTACGGCACACCCGGTTACCAGGCCCCCGAGATCGTCCGCACCGGCCCGACGGTGCAGACCGACATCTACACGGTGGGCCGTACGCTGGCCGCACTCACCCTGAACCTGCGCACCCGCAAGGGACGCTATGTCGACGGTCTTCCCGAGGATGATCCGGTACTGGCCAAGTACGACTCGTTCGGACGGTTGCTGCGCCGCGCCATCGATCCGGATCCGCGCCGCCGGTTCGCCAGCGCCGAGGAGATGTCCGGCCAGCTGATGGGCGTGTTGCGCGAGGTGGTCGCCCAGGACACCGGCGTTCCCCGTCCCGGTCTGTCCACGGTGTTCAGCCCGCCGCGCTCTACTTTCGGGGTCGATCTGCTGGTCGCACACACCGACGTATATCTCGACGGGCAGGTGCACTCGGAGAAGTTGACCGCCGCCGAGATCGTCAAGGCGCTGCAGGTTCCGCTCGTCGATCCGGCCGATGTCGGCGCCCCCATCCTGTCCGCGACCGTGCTCAGTGAGCCTGTGCAGACCCTGGATTCACTGCGGGCAGCCCGTCACGGTGCGCTGGACTCCGAGGGGGTGGATCTCTCGGACTCGGTGGAACTCCCCCTGATGGAGGCCCGCGCCCTGCTCGATCTCGGCGATGTCGCCAAGGCCACCCGCAAACTCGACGAGCTGACCGAGCGGGTGGGCTGGCGGTGGCGACTGTCCTGGTTCCGTGGGGTTGCGGCCATGTTGACCGCCGACTATGACACGGCCACAAAGCATTTCACCGAGGTTCTGGACACCCTGCCCGGAGAGCTTGCGCCGAAGCTGGCGCTGGCCGCGACGGCGGAGTTGGCGGGCACCTCCGACGAACGCCGGTTCTACCAGACCGTGTGGCGCACCGACAACGGGGTGATCTCGGCCGGATTCGGGTTGGCCCGCGCGCAGTCGGCCGCCGGTGAGCGCGATGACGCGGTGCGCACACTGGACCAGGTGCCGCCGACCTCCCGGCACTTCACCACCGCCCGGCTGACCAGTTCAGTGACCTTGCTTTCCGGCCGCTCCACCAGTGAGGTCACCGAGCAGCAGATCCGCAGTGCCGCACGGCGAGTCGAGGCACTTCCGGACAGTGAGCCGAGGGTGTTGCAGATTCGCGCGCTGGTGCTCGGCACGGCCATGGACTGGCTGGCGGACAACTCCGCGAGCACCAACCACATCCTCGGGTTCCCGTTCACCCAGCACGGTCTCCAGCTCGGGGTGGAGGCAGCACTGCGCCAACTGGCCCGCGTCGCCCCCACCCAGGAGCACCGCTACGCGCTGGTCGACCTGGCCAACAGCGTGCGTCCGATGAGCACCTTCTGACGACGCCTGATCATGTCCACCCTGACGACCTATCTGAAGATCCAGGGCCAGCTTCTCGTCTACGGCATCGTCGGGCCGATCTTCCTGTTGATCTACTTCGGCGCGACACCCAATCACGATATGAAGTGGATGTACTGGTGGGGTCTGGTGATCACCACCGCCGATGTGCTGATCGCCCTGGAAATCACCGATCGTCGGATGCGGGTTCTGCAGCCGGCGCCAAGATGATCTCGATATCAGTCTCGAGGTCCGACCCACGACCGAACCGTGCCGCCGTCTCTGAGGTGAGGGGCACGAAGGGTCGAATCAGGCTGTCCTTCACGGCGAAGACGGCATCGGAATCGATATAGGCGCTGTCGGCGACGAAGATGTGCGTCGTGAGTTCCGTGTACCCCGGCGCAGATACGATGAAGTGAATATGGGCCGGGCGGAACGGATGTCGGCCGGTGGCCTGTAGCAGATCACCGACCGGACCATCGGTCGGTATCGGATAGTGGGCAGGCACCACGGTAAGAAACCAGAACCTGCCGTCGCCGTCGGCGGTCAGCAAACCCCTGCCATTACCCTGGGCCTGCAATTCTGGCTGCTGAACATCGTAGAAGCCGTGGGTGTCGGCCTGCCAGACGTCCAGAGCCGCACCGGCGATCGGCTCGCCGGTCGTCGAGACCACCCGGCCCTGCACCACACAGCGGGTGCCATCGCTTTGCGGTGAGATGTCACTTCCCAATGCCCGCGGTGGCGACTCCACCATGTGAAACGGCCCGAGCACCGTGGAGCTGGTGGCCTCGGGGGTGTCGGCATGATTGATGGTCTCCACCAACATCGACACGCCCAGTACGTCGGAGAGCAAGATGAACTCCTGCCGCACATCGGTGCACATCTTGCCGGTTGCGGTGAGGAAATCTATTGCACGCGACCACTCGTCGATCGTGGGAGCCACATCCTCGACCAATGCGTGCAGGTGCACGACGAGTCGCTCCAGGATCTCACGCAGACGACGGTCTCCGGTCGCGGCGAAGCTCGCCACCACCTGTGCGGTGAGGTCTGCCCCAGACAGGTCGGTGGTCAATTGAACAGCATCCCGCCGTCGATGAGCGGGCTCTGCCCGGTCATGTAATCCGAGTCCGGTCCGGCCAGATAGGCGACGAATCCCGCAACGTCCTCGGGAGTCGAGGGTCTACCCAGCGCGATACCGGCGGCTTGTTTGTCGAACGACTCTCCGACGGCGACGCCATCACGTACTGAGAGGATCCGATCGATCTCACCCCACATTTCGGTACCCACCGTTCCCGGGCTGTAACCGTTGACGGTGATGCCGTGCTGCGCGAATTCCTGTGCCGCGGATTGGGTGAGTGCCCGGACGGCGAACTTCGTGGCCGAGTACACCCCGAACACCGGTTGTCCCATATGTCCGGCGATCGAACACGCGTTGATGATCTTGCCCTTGACTCCGCGGCGGATGAAGCTCTCGGCCGCCACCTGGATGCCCCACAACACGCCGCCGATATTGATCTGCGTGATGCGCTCCAGATCGCGCGGACTGACCTCAAGCAAGGGAAGTACCTGCGCGATACCGGCATTGTTGATCATGATATCCAGTCCGCCCAGGCGTTCTTCCAGTTCGCCGACCGCGTCACGCACGTCCTCGCGCACACTGACGTCGCACGTGGCAAACGCTGCTCCTCTCCCGAGAGAACGGATTTCGGCGGCGACCGTTTCGGCCTTCTCGGCGTTGAGATCGATGATGCCGATATCTGCACCGTCACCTGCCAGTCGCAATGCGATGGCTCGGCCGATGCCCTGTCCGGCTCCCGTGATCACGGCGATCTTGCCCGCCAGGGGTTTGGTCATACGCTCTTCTCTCCTTCGGTGCGACTGTCGTTCACTGTGCGGTGTATCCGCCGTCGATGACCAGCTCGGTGCCGGTCACGAAGCGCGATTCATCGGATGCCAGGTAGAGCACGCCGTAGGCGATGTCCTCGGGGTCGGCGATGTATCCGAGCGGATGCATCGCCCGCATTGCGTCCAGGTAAGCATCCAACCCACCCGGACTTGATGCCCCCTTCCGGAGATTCAGCGGGGTGAGGACGGTGCCCGGGCACACGGAGTTGACGCGAATTCCCTCGTGGGCGTAGGTCACCGCATCGGTCTTGGCCATCAGCCGGACCGCTCCTTTGGCTGCGTGATAACTCGGAGCGTCGCTGTTGCCGATGAGCCCGTAGATCGACGAGATATCCACGATGCTGCGACCGCCGGTTGTCCTGCGCATATGGCCGATGGCGTGCTTCGTGCACAGAAAGGGGCCACCGACATTGACGGCGAACATCTCCTGCCAAGCCCGGTAGTCGACCTTGTCGGTGGGTTCTGCGGGGCCCGAGACGCCTGCATTGTTGACCAGGACATGCAACGCGCCCCATCGGTCCCATACTCGCTCCATCGCAGCAGCCACCGACCGCTCGTCGCTGACATCGGCTCGAATGAACAGCGCGTCTGCACCGGAGGTGTTGATCCGCTGTGCCGCAGCCGTGCCGGCGTCCTCTCGGATATCCATGAGCGCGACTGCCGCACCGTGTTCGGCCAGCTTCTCTGCGATCGCCAGCCCGATACCGTCGGCCGCCCCGGTCACCACGGCGACCTTGCCCAACACCCGGCCTGCGGGCGAGGTCATTGCGCGATCCGCATCTCGATGTGCAGGAAGGACAGCTCAACCAAGGCCTTGATGGTGACGCGGCCGGTCTTGGGTATCGCGAATGCACTCGAACGTGCGAGCTCGAAGGTCTTGCCGTCACCGTTGGTCAGAGTTGCCTTGCCGCCGAGGACGAATGCGGCATGCTCGAGCTCCGTCGATTCCAGGACCATGGTCTCGCCGGCGCCGATCGTGTCGATGCGGACGTCAGCCCACGGACCTGCCATCACGTCGGCGATGTTGCTGGTTTCTCGAAAGAGGTTGACGAATTTCTTGGGTGCGGTAGTGGCGGTCATCATGAGGTCCTGTCTGTCAGAGGGCGGCTTCGCTTGGTCGGTATCCGGGCAGTCGTTCGACGATCGACGGCGGGAGTGCCTCGGCCACCACGAATTCCAACTCCTCATCGCCGATGTTCTCGATCGAGTGCCTGCCATTGAGCGGAGTCATGATGAGGTCACCCGGGCCGACTTCCCGTGTTTCACCGTCGAGCATCATCAGACCGCGCCCGCTCACGATGTAATAGATTTCCTCGGTGCGGGTGTGCACGTGCTCGCCTATCAAGCCTCCGCACTCGACGCGATTGTGTTCGAAGGAATCCCAGTCGGCGTAAAGCATCAGGCCGGTGACGAACCGCTTCCATTTGTCCATGCCGCGGCCACCGTGCAGGCCGTGGAGTTCGCTCGGGGATCCGGTATCGGAGATGACCAGTGGACTACTCATGTGTTGACTTCCTTTCTCGTGTACTCGACATCGCCTGAGTTCACACCGCCCTGCGGTGCTCGCGGGTGCCGGTGAACCGGTTGACGATCAGTGCGGCCAGGATGATGAACCCATACGTGGCGTTCACCCAGTAGCTCGGGACCCTGGACAGCGTCAAGATGTTGTCGACCAGCCCGAGGATGATCACGCCGAGGAAGGCCCCGATCATCGATCCCTTGCCACCGTTGAGGCTGATACCGCCGATGACCGCGGCCGCGAACACGGTGAAGATGAGGCCGTCACCTTGATTCGAGGTGGCCGATGCGATGCGGCCGGTGAGCATGAACCCGGCGAAGGCGGCGACCATCGCACCGGCAACGAAGACCGCCACCGTCAAGCGGGTCGTATTGATACCGGCGGCGTCGGCCGCGGCCTGGTTACCGCCCATGGCGTAGAGCTTGCGACCGACCGGGTGGTGCCGCATGATCAGCCAGGCCAGCAGGAAGATCACAAAGAACAACCACACCTGCACGGAGATGCCGAGGATGTTCGTGCGCCCCAACCACAGCAGCGGTGCAGGCAGACTGCTCAGGGTCTGGCCCGATGAGATGCCCATCGTCACGCCGCGTAACAGGATCAGCATCGCCAGCGTGACCATGAAGGCATTCAGCTTAAGTTTGGCCACCAGGTACCCGTTCACCAGACCGACGACAGCGGCCGCGACGAAGCCGACGGCGATGGAGGCACCGGCGGGCAGCTCGATCCCGAGTCCGCCGACCGCCGACGGTACCGACAGCCACGCCGCGAGCATAGGGATGAACCCGACGATCGATTCCAGTGACAAGTCGAAGTGTCCCGATATCAGAATCAAGCTCTCCGCCACCACCACGACCCCGAGCACCGCCGAGTTCACCAGCACGTTGTTGAGCAGATTGTTGACGGTCAAGAACTGCGGAGACAGTGCGTAACCGAGGATCAGCACCACGAAAATCGCCGGCACCAGGCTCAGTTCACGAAATGCAGCACTGTTTCGGATTGTGCGCCAGCGTCCTTCGGTGTCGCGCACCGGCGGTTCGGAGGGAGCGCGCCCGACGCTCGTCGTCGACATATCAGTTACTCCTTGCTTGGCTTGTCGTACTGGACGTCATCGATCACAGTGGACGTACCGCCCTGCACGCTCGCGATGAGTGCGTCCTCGGTGTAGCCGCGTTCGAACTCGCCGGCGACTCGTCCCTTGTGCAGTGCGATCACCCGGTCACAGATCGCGAGATCGTCGTCGTCGCCGCTGATCACCAGGATCGCCTTGCCTGCCGAGGCGAGGTCGGACAGTGTGGTGTAGATCGAATTCTTGGCCGCCACATCCACTCCGGCGGTCGGGTTGACGACCACGAGGGTGTCCGGCTGGGATGCCAGCGCTCGCGCCAGCACCACCTTCTGCTGGTTGCCGCCCGAGAGCTGTTCGGCGTGTTGGTCGGGCGAACTTGCCACGATCGTCCACGAGTCGGCGAGCTTCCGGTAGATCGCGCGGCGGGCGACGGTATCGACAAAACCCGCACGGTTGGTGATCCGTGGCAGAACGGTGAGTGTCGCGTTCTCCTCGACCGACATCTCCGGTACGTAACCGTCGACGTGCCGGTCCTCGGGAACGAAGCCGATCCCGGCGTTGATCGCCGATGCCGGGTTCGCCTGCAAGGGCTTCCCGAGATGCACGATCCGGCCGCTCACCGGCGCCACATGCCCCGCCACTGCTCGACCGATGTGAACATGTCCGGCCCCGTCCAGACCCGTCAGCCCGACGCATTCACCTTGGCGCACAGCGATGTCGACACCGAAGACCCGTTCCTCGATGTGCAAGTCCTCAATGATCAGAGCAGCATCACCGAACGCTTTCGCCTCCGCGACGTGAGAGGAGGCGCCACGCCCCGAGGATCCGGCGGTGTTGCTGCCCGTCATCGTGGCAATCAACCGGTCCATCGTCAGATCACCGAGCGGACAGGACATAACGTCGATACCGTCGCGCAACACCGTCACGTGATCACAGATCTGGAAGATCTCCTCCAGATGATGCGAGACGTAGATCAACGTGACACCGTCGGACTTGAGCGTGGCAATCTGACGGAAGAGCTCACCGGCGCCGGCCCCGTCCAGGCCGGCGGTCGGTTCGTCGAGCAACAGGATCCGCGGCCCCTTGGACAGCGCCCGGCAGATCTCCACGATCTTCTTCTCGATCGGCTCAAGATCGGCAACCATGCGATGAGCGAGATTGGGATTACCCCACCGTTGCAGCAGGTTTCGCGCGGTGCTGTCGACTCGCTTCCAATCCACCAGGCCGGCGCGGTTGCGCGGCTGAGCCCCCAGGGTGATGTTCTCCGCCACCGTCAGGTCGGCAACGAGAGTGCTCTTCTGGTACACACACGCGACATTCTCGCGGGTGTCGTCCGAAGCGCTGTTCCCGTGGAAGGACAGAGTTCCCTCGTCCGGCTCGATCAACCCGGTCAGGGCGGCAATCAGGGTCGACTTACCGGCGCCGTTGCGGCCGAGAAGCGCATGGCAGTCACCCTGTCGAACCCGGACGCTGGCACCGCGGAGCGCACGAGTCGGTCCGAAAGTCTTGACGATTCCGGTGGCCTCGATCGCATAATCGACGCCGGCGTTCACGCTTGATTACCCCACAGGGTCGTGTCGTCGACGTTGTCCGCGGTCACGACCGGAGCCGGCAGCATATCGGCGAGGTTGCCCTTGTAATCGACGATGACGCTGTCGTGATCGGTAGGTCCGGTCTGATACTCCTTGCCAGCCAACGCATCCTGCAGATAGCTGACCGCATACTTGCCGTACAGGTCAACCGGCTGTGATACGACGGCATCGACATAGCCGTCGCGAACCGCCTGTAGCGCACCCGGCGTGCCATCGATGGTGACCAGCGGGAGGTGCCCCGCCGATCCGGTGGGTGCCAACTTGTTGATGTCGCGCATGACGTTCATCACCCCCGTCAGCATCACCGAATCGCTGGCAAGGAAGACAGCATCGAAGTCTTGGGTGGACAGCACTGTCTGGGCGACATCGACGGCCTGGTCGGTCTTCCACTTCGCATCCCGGGAGACGACCTCGATGCCAGGGAACCGCTCTCCCATACATTCGGTGAACCCGGCATTACGATCGAATCCCGAAGTGGTTCCGAGATCACCGTGGATCTCCAGTACCCGTCCCGACCCACCGGTGAGCTCACCGAGCTTCTCGCAGACGCTGCGCCCCATCGCGACGTTGTCGGCACGAATGTTCATGTAGATATCGCCACCGTTACCGGCGATGTCGACGGTGATGACCGGTACCCCCTTCGCGTTGGCGGCCTCGATCGCGGGGATGATCGCATCACTGTCGGTGGGGAACATGACCAGCCCCTCGACACCCTGGCTCAGTAGCGTGTTCACATCGGTGATCTGCTTGCCGGGGTCGCTCTGAGCATCGGTGGCAGGCAGCATGCTCAGCCCGCTACCTTCGGCATTGGCCTGCCCCTCGACGGCCTTCACCATGCCGGAGTTGAAGGGGCTGTCCAGGAAGCCTGCCGAGAAACCCACCGGGGTTCCCTCGCCGCCTTCGCCGCGACCACAGCCCGTCAGCGCAACGGTTCCGGCGAGCAGAAGTGCGGCCCCAGCCGCGACTTTGCGGTTGTTCATTGTTTTCTCCTAGCTGATGATGTGGTGGGGTCAGGGGGTGGTGTATCCGCCATCGATGACCAACTCGGCTCCGGTCATATAGCTCGACTCATCGCTGGCCAGAAACAATGCGCCATAGGCGATCTCCCGCGGACGACCGAGCCTCTTCATCGGGGTCACATCGACGATGTCGGAGGTGATGTCCGCATCCTGGGCGTCGATCAGCGGGGTCGCGATGATGCCCGGGTGCAGGGAGTTGACCCGGATGCCGTCGCCGACGTAGGTCAGTGCGGCGTTCTTGGTCATTCCACGAACCGCGAACTTGCTGGCGGTGTATGCCGCCACCCCCGCCGCCCCGGCAATACCCCAGATGGATGACACGTTCACGATCGAGCCACCGCCCAGGCGCTTCATGACCGGAATGACCGCGCGCATACCGAGGTACGGCCCCGTCTGGTTGACCGCGATGACTTCGTGCCAGTGCTCGGGTGACATATCGGCAATTCCGTCGTAGTACCGCACGATGCCCGCGTTGTTCACCAGCACATCGATGCGCCCGGCCTCCGCGACGATATCGTCCACGGCGGTCTGCCAGGCAGCCGGTGAGGTGACGTCCAGTAGGAGCGGGGTGACACCGGACGGCGCGTCCTCGGCAATGTCCAGGTCAGCGGCATACACCGTGGCGCCATGCTCGGCGAACAGTTCTGCGGTCGCCTTGCCGATGCCGCGGCTCGCACCGGTCACCAGTGCGATCTTCTTCTCAAGACGCATGACAGTTGGTCCTTTCATTGCGGTTCAATCGAGTGCCCCGTGGGCGGACGTGAGGATGGCGGCGATCGACTGCTCATCGACAGGACGCGGATTGGGTATGGGCAGTTTGGTGGTGACCAGACGCACGGCCTCAGGCAGATCGGAGCACGTCAGCCCGATATCGGCGAGCGAGCGTGGCGGCCGCACGCAGGCGTAGAGATCGGCCATGCCCTCGACGGGATCGGTGGCACCGAGTGCGTCGGCCAGTCGGCACATCTGTTCGGCCATCGACGCCGCGATCGCGTTGAATGCCAGCACGTGCGGCAATATCACCGCGTGGGTCTCGGCATGCGGAAGATCGAATCCGCCACCGAGCGCGTGACAGATCTTGTGGTGCAGACCCGATCCCGCCACTCCGAACGCCGTCCCGGCCAAGTAGGCCCCGTACAACAATTGTGTTGCGGCGGTGTCCTTGTCAGCCTCTCGCAGGCCCGTCGCCAGCGCTCGCACGCCTTCGAGTGCCGTCATCGTCGTGATCGGGTTGGCCTTCGGCGTCCAGAGCGCCTCGACACAGTGGGCCATGGCATTCAGGGCTGACACCACGGTCAGATCGCGGGGCAGTGTCTGCACGAGGTCAGGGTCGTAGACCACGACCTGGGGCCGTACCCGTTCGGATACACCGGTCCGTTTCACACCGGCCTCCGTGCGGCCCCACACGGGCGTCACCTCCGAGCCGGCGTATGTGGTGGGAACGCACACGATGGGCAGGCCGTCGCTCAGTGCCACGATCTTCGCCGTGCCGGTGGTCGAACCACCTCCGATCGACAGCAACAGGTCGATGTTCCGACGGTGGGCAAGCGCAACCGCGCTGTCCGCCACCTCGATCGGGACGTGCGGGCGCACATCGTTGAACCGCAGCGCAATGCGGTCCTCGATACCGGCGGTGAGCGCATCGGCGAGGTCCGCTTCACGGGGACCCGCGATCAGCATCACGCGGCGACCGCCCAGGCTCGCCACCTCGCGCGCGATATGCGTCGCCGCCATCCCGGCGCCGAACACCACTCGTCCGGGCGGTGAGTCGTAACAGAACTCCACGCTGGTGGCCATTCTCGTCATCCGTCGACCCGTGGTGTCGGTTGGTAGGCGAGCAGGCGCCACGCGTCACCGGTTCGGAGCCATACGGCCAGGCAATTGTTTCGAAGCTTCTTCGTGACACCGGCAGCAGTCAGTTCGGCGTTCATCTCGCCGACGACGAGCGCCAGATTCTCCACGAAACGGATGAACGCGATCGGATGCTCGATCTCGTGATAGACGTAGAACCCCGACCGCACCTTGGCCAGATACGAGGCCAGGGTGTCGGTGTCCCCGTTGGAGTGTGTGTAGATCAGTTCTGGGTGACACAACGCCTCGAAGTGCTCGAAGTCCTTGTTGAGAACTGCCGCGTAACGCGCCTTTTCGAGTTCGCGGATGGCGGTGTCATCGGTACTGAGGGCCAACGTACGGAAGCCTTCCCATGAGTGAGGGCTGGTAACCAGCGGAGGGGATGCCCGCGTTCACGCCGGCGCCGCACTTTCCACCTTCACTGGATAATTTTCACTGTCACTGGATTATGTGGTGTGCATCATGGTCATATTTCAGTGTTATTGTCAACACTCCACAGAATCACCGATCGCCGGCGACCGTTCTGGTTTGATGCTGAGCATCAGGGACGCGTTTGCTGGATCCGTGAACGACAGCAGGGGTATTGGGTGAACGAAGACATTGGCCACGCGCTTCGACGCGCCCGGTTGGACCGCGGCCTTCCGCTACGGGAAGTTGCTTCCGCAGTGGGTATTTCGACCAGCCTGCTGTCGCAGGTAGAGAACGGCAAAAGCCAGCCGTCGGTACGCACGCTGTTCGCGCTGGCATCCACGCTGTCGGTCTCGTTGGACGACCTGGTCGACAATGGTTATGCGACAGACGAGCCGGCGCCGTCCCAACACACCGTGCGCGAGGGTTCCGATGATGCGGCGGGTATCCAGCGTTCGGCGGACAATCCCGTCATCGAGATGGAGCACGGTGTCCGGTGGGAACAACTGGCGGGTCACGCCGAGAACGGTCTGCAGTCGCTCCACGTCACCTATGCGGCGAAGGCGTCGAGCTCACCTGAAGGTCGCTCGATGGTGCACCACGGTCATGAGTTCGTCTACATGTTGTCCGGCACCCTGCGCCTGAAATTGGAGTTCGGCGAGCACGAGCTGCACGCCGGCGACTCGCTGTGCTTCAACTCGATGCGCCCGCACCGTTATTACAACCCCACCGACACCCCCGCCGTCGGCATCTGGTTGATGTTCGATCCGGAGTCCGCGGACGGTGTGGCACCGCGTGCGGGCCGCGGCGGCCCGCACGGAACATCCTGGGATACCGTGCAGAACCCCACACCGCCGGCCTAGAACTCTCGATTCACAACACCGAGAGACAGGACCGCGCGATCGCAAGCTCCTCGTTCGTCGGGATGACCAGCACCTGCACCGGCGAATCATCGGACGAGATGCGCCGCGGATCGCGGCTTTTCGCGGTGTTGCGATCCTCGTCGAGTTCGATCCCCAGCCCTTTCAGCCCGGCCAGGGCGTCACGGCGCACCGCGGCGTCGTTCTCCCCCACTCCGGCGGTGAAGGTGATGACATCGGTGCTCCCCAACACCGCGAGATATCCGCCGATGTACTTGCGCAACCGGTGGATATAGACGTCATAGGCCAACCGCGCCTGCTCGTCCCCGCCGTCGATGCATTTGTGCAGTTCCCGGAAGTCGATCTCACCGCCGAGTCCGTATACGCCCGAGCGACGGTTGAGCATCGTCTCGATGTCCTCCACGCTCATCTGCGCCGTCCGCCACAGGTAGAACATGATGCCCGGGTCGAGATCGCCCGAACGGGTGCCCATCACCAGACCCTCCATCGGGGTCAGGCCCATCGAGGTGTCCACGGCCCGACCGCCCCGGATCGCCGATGCCGAGGCTCCGTTACCCAGATGCAGGACAATCTGATTCAGGTCGTCGACCGGCCGGTCCAGGAATTCGGCCGCCTGTTCGCTGACATAGCGATGCGATGTGCCGTGGAAGCCGTAGCGACGGATGCGCCATCGCTCGGCGATCTCGCGGTCGATGGCGTACTCGGCCGCGGCGGCCGGTAGATCGTGGAAGAACGCGGTGTCGAACACGGCGATATGCGGTAGGTCCGGCAGCACCTTGCGCGCTTCGGCGATACCGAGCAGAGCCGGCGGATTGTGCAGCGGCGCAAGCGGTGCCAGCTCTTCGATGATGGCGATGGTGTCATCGTCGAGCAGGGTGGGCCGGTACAGTCTGTCCCCGCCGTGCACCACCCGATGTCCGACGGCAACCAGTCCGTCCAGATCCGGCAGCTCGGCGAACACCTGCTTGAGTGCCTCGCCGTAGTCCACCACCCGCTCGACGATGCCCTGTGCCAGTGAGACACCCGAGTCGGGCTCGACCAGTTCGTATTTGACCGATGATGACCCGCTGTTGAGGACGAGTACCGAACGGGCGGTCACCGGTGTGCCGCCTGGATCGCGGTGATCGCCACGGTGTTGACGATATCCTCGACCAGCGCACCCCGGGACAGGTCGTTCACCGGCTTGTTCAGCCCCTGCAGAACCGGACCTATCGCGATGGCACCGGCGCTGCGTTGCACGGCCTTGTAGGTGTTGTTGCCGGTGTTGAGATCCGGAAAGATCAGCACAGTGGCCCGGCCGGCCACCTCCGAATCGGGCATCTTGGTGGCCGCTGTGGCCGGGTCCACGGCGGCGTCGTACTGGATCGGCCCCTCGACCAACAGCTCTGGCTCGCGTCCCCGCACCAGTTCGGTTGCTGCACGGACCTTGTCGACATCGGCACCCGTACCCGAGGTTCCTGTCGAATACGACAACATCGCCACCCTCGGGTCGATACCGAACTGGGCCGCCGTGCGCGCCGAGGAGACGGCGATATCGGCCAGCTGTTCGGCAGTCGGGTCCGGCACGATGGCACAGTCACCGTAGGCGAGCACCCGGTCCTCGAGACACATCAGGAAGATGCTGGACACCGTCGACACACCGGGCAGGGTCTTGATGATCTCGAATGCCGGTCGCACGGTATGGGCAGTGGTGTGCCGCGCACCGGAGACCATCCCGTCGACCATGTCGTTGTGCACCAGCATGGTGCCGAAATAGGACACGTCGTGGATGGTTTCACGGGCCTGGTCCACCGTCACGCCCTTGTGCTTGCGCATCTCGGCGTATTGATCGGCGAACTGGTCACACAGGGCACTTGTCTTGGGGTCGAGCACCGTGGCCGCCGAGATGTCCACGCCGAGCTCGGCCGCCCTGGCCCGCACCGCGGCCTCGTCGCCGAGAATGGTCAGCTCGGCCACCCGGTGGGCCAGCAACCGGCCCGCGGCCCGCAGGATCCGGTCGTCGTCACCTTCGGGCAGGACGATCCGCCTGGTATCGGCACGGGCCTGATCGATCAGCTGGTAGGTGAACATCTGCGGTGTGACCACGCTCGGAATCGGGATCGACAAGCGCGCAATCAGATCGGCGGTGTCGACGTGCTCTTCCATCAGCGACAGCGCGGTGTCGATCTTGCGCTGGGTGTTCACCGTGACGCGACCCCGGGTGTAGGCGACCGCCCGCGCGGTGTCGTAGGTGCCCAGATCGGTGCTGATGATGGGCAGTCGCGAGCCGAGACCGTCGACCAACCTGGCCACTTCGGGATGCAACGCGAGACCACCGTTGAGCACCACACAGGACAGCGACGGAAACCCGGCCGCCGCATGTGCTCCCATCACCGCCATCACCACATCCGAGCGATCGCCGGGGGTGATCACCGCCATCCCGTCGCGCAATCGCTCCAGCACATGCTCGGCGGTCATCCCGGCGACCAGGACACCCATCGCCTCGCGGCCCAGCAGTTCCTCGTCGCCTCCGGTCAGCCGTCCGTGCACAGATTCACACAGTTCGGCCACCGACGGGGCGACCAGCAGCGGTTCCTCAGGCAGTACATAACTCTTCGGTTCCACCGCGTTGAGCGCCTCGGCCACGGCGACCAATTGCGCCGGATCGCACCGGTTGGCCACCACCGCAGCGGTATGGGCATGTTGGGCGGCCAGCTCAGCGAGACACAGCTCGACCACCTGGGCAACCTCGGCGGGCGTGCGATCCTGTGCCTTGACCGCGAGCACCACCGCCGCACCGAGATTCACCGCGATGCGGGCATTCATGCTCAGTTCGCTGGGCGTCGCGACATCGGTGTAGTCGCTTCCGACGACCACCACCGCGTCGGCGCGCTCGGCGACGGCGTGGAATCGCTCGACGATATCGGCGATCGCCGCATCCGGGTCCTCATGGATCTGCTGATATCCGACGCCGACGCACTCCTCATAGCTCAGCCCGGCCGTGGTGTGCGCCAGCAGCAACTCCAGGATGTAGTCGCGATCGCCCTGACGGGTGATGGGGCGGAACACCGCGACACGAGCCACCGTGGCAGCCAATCGGTGCAGAATCCCCAGCGCGATCGTCGATTTTCCGGTGTCGCCCTCCGGAGAGGCGATATAGATGGCCGAAGCAGCGGGCGCGGTCACTCCGCCAAGCTTGCCAGCACCTGCTCGAGTTCGGCAACGAGCCAGTCCACGTCGGCGGGCGAGAACACCATCGGCGGCCGGATCTTGAGGACGTTTCCGCCCGCGCCGCAGACCGAGATGAGCACGCGCCGCTCGCGCATACCGTTGACCACCCGGCGTGCGGTCTCCCGGTCCACCAACTCGACGCCCACATACAACCCGGCACCGCGTACCGCGGTTATCCGCGGATCCGCCAGCGCGGCGACCGCCGAGTACAGGGTCTCACCGACCGTGGCGGCGTTGGCGATCAGCTTCTCGTCCTCGATGACGTCGAGCACCGCCGATGCGGCCGCCATGGACACCGGATTACCACCGAAGGTGTTGAAATACGGCACGCTCTCGGCGAACGGTGCGAGCACCTCACCGCGGGCCGCCATCGCGGCCACCGGCATGCCGTTGGCCATCGGCTTACCCATGGTGACCAGATCCGGCACGACGTCGTGCCGATCGAATCCCCACATACCGGCACCGGTGCGTCCGAACCCGGGTTGCACCTCGTCGGCGATCAGCACTCCACCGGCGGCACGCACCAACTCGACCGCAGGCCCCAGCACGGCGGGATCGGGGTAGATCCCGTCGGAAGAGAAGATGGTGTCCACGATCAGCGCACTCACTCCGTATCCGGACGCCTGCAGGTCGGCGATGGCCGCGGCCACACCGGTGAGGTCCGGATCGACGGCACGCACATGGGCGCCCAGTGAAGAGATACCACCCAGTGACGGCGAAATGGCGGTCACCGCCTCGGTGTTTCCGTGATACGCCTCTGTGGTGACGATCACCCCGCGCGCTCCGGTGTACGCGGCGGCGACCCGCAACGCCAGATCATTGACCTCGGATCCGGTGCAGGCGTACATCACCTGATAGGAATCGGCGACCCCGGTGTCGGGAAACGTCGCCAGCAACCGTTGCGAGTAATCGACGATACCTTCGTGCAAATACCGCGTGTGGGTATTCAGTGTGCTCAATTGCCTTGTCACGGAATCGATCACGTGCGGATGACAATGACCGACACTGGCCACGTTGTTGTAGGCGTCCAGATAGCAGTTGCCCTCGGCGTCATAGAGGCGGGTGCCGTGACCCCGGACCAGGTGCACCGGGTTGTCGTAGAACAGCCGGTAGGCGGGGCCGAGCACCCGGGCCCGGGCAGCTATCAGGGGGTCACCGAGGTGACCGCCCCGATAGCTGTTCGAGTCCATGATGTTGGAGAAAGACATGATTCCCGTCAGCGTTCGTGGGCTTCTTCCAACACCGTACGGCCCAGTTCGGCATAGCGCTGTGGATCCTTGTACTTGAGGAAGAGCGCCAGCAGCACTCCGCCGATGCCCACGATACCGACCACCCATGGGATGGCCGCGAAGATCCAGTCGGTGGCCGCCGCGCCCGCCGCGAACGACGCGTTCTTGGCCAGCAGGTAGACCACGTACACCATCCCGAGTCCACCGAGCAGTGGGGCCAGGAAGGTGGTGAACCAGTTGGCCGTCTCCGGATGCCGTTTGTGCACATGGAAGTACGAGATCACCGAAAAGGCCGCCAGCGCCTGGACGATCATGATGGCCGTGGTACCCAGCAGGGCCATCAGGCCGTACAGACCGGTGTAAGGGTCGCGATGGGTGAGGTCGAAGAAGAGCACAACCAGGAACGCGAAGCCGGTCTGCACGAAACCGGCGATATGAGGCGAACCGTGGACGCGGTGGGTGGCTCCGAGCGTCTTGCGCATCCCGGGGATGACATCCTCACGACCGAGGGCGTAGAGGTAGCGTGCGGCGCAGTTGTGGAATGCCATACCGCAGGCGAACGATCCGGTCATCAGCAGGATCTTGAAGAGGTCGACCGCCCACTGCCCGAGGTTGTCGTGCACAGGGTTGAAGAATATGTTGCCCGCGGTGGCCGAATCCTGTGCCAGTGCAATGGCATTCTCCGGACCGGTGCCCACGATCGCGAGCCAGGACACGATCACGTAGAACGCACCGATGCCGATCACCGAGCTCACGACCGCAATCGGGATGATCTTCTTGGGATTTCGCGATTCCTCGCCGTACATGGCGCTGGACTCGAAGCCGACCCAGGACCAGAACGCGAAGAACAGACCGACGCCGGCGGATCCGACGACGGCCATGGTGGACCCGTCGGCGCCCTCCACGACACCGGACAGACTCTGGAAACCGTTGAGCGGGTTCAACGATCCCCACGACCATCCCTGCGGTCCGCCGCCGGTGAACAGCACCGACAGCGCCATCGCGGCCAGCATCACGATCTCGGTCACCAGGAAGACACCGAGCACCTTGGCCGCCAGGTTGATGTCGAAATAGGTGAGCAACGCGTTGACCGCGAGCATCACCAGCGCGAACACCAGCCAGGGCACGTCCACTCCGAACAGCGAGGAGAACAGGTCGGTGCCGAAGAAGCTGAAGATACCGATCAGCGACGCCTCGAACACCATGTAGGCCAGCGCGGTCAAGAAACCCGCGCCGAGGCCGACGATGCGCCCGAGGCCGTGCGAGATGTAGCCGTAGAACGCTCCGGTGGCGGTGATGTGTTTGCTCATCGCGGCATAGCCGATGGCGAACAGGGTCAAGACGATGGTGGCGACGAAATAGCCGGCGGGCGCGTAGGCGCCGTTGCCGAAGCCGACCGCGATCGGCACGTTGCCGACCATGGCGGTGATGGGGGCTGCCGTGGCGACCGCCATGAACAGCACACCGACCAAGCCGACCGCATTCGGCTTGAGTCGCTGGATAGTCTCACTCATTGGATCCCAATCTGAGGGCATTTCCCAGACCGCTATTTGGTCTGGTCTTTGAAGGGTCGTCGGCACCGATGCCTTCGACAAGAACGACGCGGGCAATTGTTACCCTCCCCAGATCGCTTGGTCAACTGGAGGATTCGGCTGTCAACCAGCTGTGTTTCGGCGAGGTTTCGAACCTGGGAATGATGCAACGACTGCGTTAAAAAACCCGATTTGGTCTGCTTGGACCCGACCATTGGGCCACACTGGTCGGCATGCCGGGATTGCCTGCCGACCATGAGCACTTCGCCAGGGCGGCGCTACCCGCCTACGGCCGCGCCCCCGACACCGCGCTGCGCCTACTGAGCCTGTCCGAGAACGCCACCTACCTGGTGTGTGACGACGACCCGATCGTGCTGCGCGTGCACCGGCCCGGCTACCACTGCGTGCACGGCATCCGCTCCGAGCTGGCCTGGATGGCCGCGCTACGTCGCGACACCGCGGTGCAGACTCCCGAGCTGGTGTGCTCGACCGCCGGGGAGGATGTCGTCACCGCATCGGTCGGCGACCGGGAACTGCATGTCGACGCCGTATCGCTGATCTCGGGGTGCACCGCGGAAGAGGTCCCGCATGCGGTCGGCTTCGCCCAGCTCGGTGAACTGACCGCCATCATGCACGAGCACGTGCGCAGCTGGGCGACCCCGCCCGATTTCACCCGGTTCCGCTGGGACCTCGACGATATCCTCGGCCCCGGAGCACGCTGGGGCGACTGGCGCGCAGCCCCGGGCCTGTCCGAGCAGGACCGGACGGGTATTCAGCGAGCGGTCCACCAGATCACCCAAATTCTTGCCGAATACGGCACCGGCGCAGACAGATTCGGGCTCATCCATGCCGACCTGCGATTGTCCAACCTGATGGTCGACCCGGCAGCGCCATCGGCGGGTATCACCGTCATCGACTTCGACGATGCCGGCTGGGGCTGGAACCTTGCCGACCTCGGCGCGGTCGTCTCCTGGATCGAGGACACCCCGGAAGCCGAACGCATCATCACCGAATGGCTGCGCGGTTATACGAAGGTGCGCACGCTCGCCGACGAACACCTGGCACTCATCCCGACATTCGTGATGCTGCGACGCATCCAGCTCACCGCCTGGATCGCCTCGCATGCCGATGCCGATGCCGCGATCGCGATCGGCCCCGGCTATGCACTCGGTACCGCCCGGCTCGCCGAGCGCTACCTGTTCGACCACAGCTGGTTACGGTGAGGAGAGAAATGTTCGACCTGCAGTCCCGCTCGGTGTTGGTCACCGGCGGCAGCAAGGGAATCGGGCGCGGAATCGCGTCGGTGTTCGCCAAGGCCGGTGCCAATGTGGCGATCGGAGCGCGCACGGCGGCCGGCTTGGACGAGGCCGTCGCGGCGTTGGACGGGCTCGGCGCGGGCAAAGTGCTCGGGGTACGCGTCGATGTCAGCGACCGGCAATCGTGTACCGAGATGGCCGCGGCCGCGGTCGATGCGTTCGGTGGCCTGGATGTCTTGTGCGCCAACGCCGGAATCTTCCCGGACGCCCCACTGGCCACCATGACCGAAGAACAGCTCACCGAGATCATGGGGGTCAACGTCCACGGCACGTTCTACGCCGTGCAGGCCTGCCTGGATGCGCTGACCGCCTCGGGCGCGGGCCGGATCATCCTCACCTCTTCGATCACCGGACCCATCACCGGTTACCCGGGCTGGTCGCACTACGGTGCGACCAAGGCCGCCCAGCTGGGCTTCATGCGGACCGCCGCAATCGAATTGGCGCCCAAGGGGATCACCGTCAACGCGATCCTGCCCGGCAACATCCTCACCGAAGGGCTGCTCGACAACGGCGAGGAGTATCTGGCGAGCATGGCGCGATCCATCCCGGCCGGCGCGCTCGGCACCCCGGAGGACATCGGACATCTCGCCGCGTTCCTGGCCACCAGGGAAGCGGCCTACATCACCGGGCAGGCCATCGCCGTCGACGGGGGGCAGGTGCTCCCCGAATCGTTGGACGCGATCGCCACCTGATCGTGGAGGAAACCGTGGGGGGAGCGGTCGCCGAGGATGTGCGCCGCCGAATTCTGTCCATGCTGTCCAGCGGCGCGCTGCGCCCTGGTTCGCGGCTGGGCACCGAGCGTGAGATGGCCGAGCGATTCGGCGTCTCCCGCGCGACGCTGCGCAGCGCGCTGCTTCCGCTGAGCCAGGCCGGTGTCCTGGAACGGCGCACCGGTCGGGCCGGCGGAACCTTCGTGCGTGCCGATATCGTCCGACGACATGCGGCCGAGCAGGCCGGTCTGCCCGCGCTGCTGCACAGCGGCGGGCACAGCAGCTACACCAAGGTGCTGGCGACCGACAGCAGACCTGCGACCGACGCCGAGTCCGTCGCACTGGAGATCCCCGACGGCGAACCGGTCGTCGTCATCCGTAGACTGCGTTACGCCGACGGGGTGCCGCTGTCGGTGGATCAGTCCTGTTTCGTCGCCGCGCACGCCGTGGATCTGCTGGAGCAACCCTTGGGCGGCTCGCTCTACGAGCTGTTCCGGACCCGTTATGGCTTGGCACCGGCCAGCACCACCGAGACCATCGAGGTCGTCAGCGCCAGCCCCCGCGAGGCGCAGTGCCTCGATATCGGAAGCCGCAAACCACTGTTGGCCATCACCCGGGTGACAAGGGCCACCTCGGGCGTGCCGTTCGAGTACGCCTACGACCTGTTCCGTGCCGACCGGGTGCGCCTGACCGCGACCAGCAGCACCGGGCTCACGCTAGCTTGCGCAGCCGCGGTTCCAGATCCCGCTTGAACAGCTCAAGGAAGCGGCGCTGGTCGTGGCCGGGGGCGTGGAACACCAGGTGGTTCAGACCCCACTTGACGTAGTCGGCCACCTTCTCGACGGCCTCGTCGGGGTCCGACGCCACAATCCAGCGCTTGGCTACCTGCTCGATGGGCAGCGCGTCGGCCGCCTTCTCCATCTCGATCGGGTCGTCGATGGAGTGCTTCTGCTCGGCGGTCAGCGACAACGGTGCCCAGAATCGGGTGTTCTCCAGCGCCAGTTCGGGATCGGTGTCGTAGGAGATCTTGATCTCGATCATCCGGTCGACGTCTTGCGCGTTCTTGCCCGCGGCTTCGGCACCCTCGCGCATGGCCGGGATCAGCTTTTCCTTATAGAGCTCTTCGCCCTTACCGGAGGTGCAGATGAAACCGTCCCCGGCCCGGCCGGCGTACTTGGCGACCTGCGGGCCGCCTGCGGCGATGTAGATCGGGATACCGCCTTCGGGCACGTCGTAGATCGAGGCGCCCTTGGTCTTGTAGTACTCGCCCTCGAAGTCGACGCGATCGCCGAGCCACAGTTCGCGCATCAGGCGCACGGATTCGCGCAGCCGGGCGTAGCGCTCCTTGAACTCGGGCCATTCGCCCTCGTAGCCGGTGGCGATCTCGTTGAGTGCCTCACCGGTGCCGACACCGAGGAAGATGCGCCCCGGGTACAGGCAGCCCATGGTGGCGAACGCCTGGGCGATGACGGCCGGGTTGTAGCGGAACGTCGGGGTCAACACCGAGGTGCCCAGTTGCAGGCGCTGGGTGCGTTCGCCGACGGCGGTCATCCAGGCCAGCGAGAACGGGGCGTGACCGCCCTCGTGCCGCCACGGCTGGAAGTGATCGCTGACGGTGGCGCTGTCCATGCCGTGCTCTTCGGCCGCGACGGCGAGTTCGACGAGTTCACGGGGCGCGAACTGCTCCGCCGACGCCTTATAGCCCAGTTTCAGTTCAGCCATACTTAAGTTTCTACACTCACACCATGGCTCCGGTTCTGACGGCCGTCACCGAACGCGTCCACCTCGCCCAGACCGACCTCGTGAACTGGACCGTGGTGACCGACGAATCCGGGGTACTGCTGATCGACGCGGGCTATCCAGGACAGCGTGACGAGGTCCTCGATTCACTGCGCGAGCTCGGTTTCGGTCCCGCTGATGTCCGGGCGATCCTGCTCACCCATGCCCACGTCGATCACCTCGGTTCGGCCATCTGGTTCGCGAAAACCCATGACACGCCGGTGTATACGCATGCCGCCGAGGTGGGTCATGCGCAGCGGCAGTACCTGGAACAGGTGTCCCCGGTCGACGTGCTGACCCGGGCGTGGCAGCCGCGCTATCTGGCCTGGACGCTGGCGCTGGCCCGCAAGGGCGGGCTGACCCATGAGGGCATCCCGTCCGCGCTGGCCCTCGACGAGGACATTGCGGCCTCGCTGCCGGGCGCACCGGCGGCGGTCCCCTCCCCCGGGCACACCGGCGGACACTGCTCCTATCTCGTCGACGGTGTGTTGGTCGCAGGCGATGCCCTGATCACCGGGCACCCGCTGAGCAGCAGGCATGGCCCTCAGCTGCTGCCGACGATCTTCAACCACGACCATGACGGGTGCCTGCGCAGCCTGGCCGCGCTCAGCCTGCTGGACACCGAGGTATTGGTGCCGGGGCACGGCCCGCTATGGCGCGGCTCGATCCGCAAGGCCGCCGAGACGGCGGCCCGATGAGCGACACCCCGCTGCACGCCGATCGGCAGCGAGCCGAATCCTTCGGTTCGGCGGCGGCCCGCTACGACCGCCACCGGCCCCGCTACCCCGCCGCGCTGATCGCCGACCTTATTGCCCACCAGGGGATCCGAGTGCTGGACGTAGGAGCCGGGACCGGTATTGCCAGCGCGCAGTTACGCGCGGCCGGCGCCGATGTGCTGGCGGTCGAACCTGATCCGCAGATGGCGGAGGTGGCCACCGCCAAGGGTGTGTCCGTGGAGTTGGCGACCTTTGCCGACTGGGACCCACGGGGCCGGGTCTTCGACCTGGTGCTGTTCGCCCAGTCGTTTCACTGGGTGGAGCCCGCCGACGCCTTGGCCAAGGTGCGCGGGTTACTCACTCCACGCGGCCGGCTGGCACTGGTCTGGAATCGGATCGTGGCGGTCTCGCCCACTCCGGAGACACTCGCCGAAGCCTATGCCGGTCTGGTCGAACAACCCAGCAGACCGTCGGTGGACATCGAGGGAGCCGAGCTGGACACGCTGCTGGCGGCGGCCGGGATGAGCCATGAGCGTCGCCGTTACGTGGAGCATCCGCACTACTCCTGCACCGAGTGGGTGGAGATGGTCACCACCTACTCCAACGTGCTGCGACTGCCGGCGGCCGATCAGGAACGCGTGCGGACCCGGCTGACCGCACTGATCGGTACCGGCGGCGTCCAGGCGACCAATGACGCGCTGGCCGTGCTGTGCCTCAAACGATGAGGTCTCAGACAATGAGGTCTCAGACAATGAGGTCTCAGACAATGAGGTCTCAAACGATGAGGTCATAGCCGACCACGAAGGCCGCGGTCACCACCAGACCACAGGCCACCACGATGGTCGGCATCAGGATCTTCTCGTCGAGTTCGGCGCTGTCGGCCGCGTCGGCTCGGCGGCCGACAAGAGTGCGCACGCCGAGCCCCAGCAGCAGCACCACCACAGCGGCCACCACCATCAGCAATCCGACGATGATCAGCGACACCGCATCAGCTTACGAAATCAGCTCCCCCATGCCGCGGCGATCAGCTCATGGGAACGCAATCGGTCGGCGTGGTCGAATGCCACCGAGGTGATGACCAGCTCGTCGGCGCCGGTGACCCGTTGCAGCGCGGCGAGCCGCTCGGTGACCTCTTCGGCGGATCCGACGAAGCGGGTGTCGAGACGGTCCTGCACCACGGCCAGCTGCTCGTCGGTCAACGGACCCACGGTGTCCGGGTCGGGGTAGGGGACGGCGCCGCCACCGGCCCGGATCGAGTACACCCAGTGGCCGAAGCCGCGGGCCAGGTGGTGGGCGCGGGCACTGTCGTCGGCAGCCAGCACGTCGGCCGAGACCACCACATAGGGTTCGGCGAGTACCTCCGACGGCCGAAAAGCGTTGCGGTAGGCCTCGACTGCCTCCAGCGCGGTGGCCGGGACGATGTGATAGGCGGCCACGAACGGCAGCCCGAGACTGCCCGCCACCCGCGCACTCTGCCCGCTGCTGGTGCCGAAGACCCACGGCCGCAAAGCGGTGTCCTCACCCGGGCTGGCGTGCGCGTCGAACCCGTCGACCCGGAAGGTCCCGTTCAGCAGCGCCAGGATGTCCGCCACCTGTTCACCGAAATCCGGGGCGACTGCCTCGGGTTGCTGCAGTGTGCTCAGTGTCGCCTTGAGTCGCGGGTTGCGCAGTTGGACCGACAGGTCGAACGGTGCCGGTATGACGACGCCATCCACCTCATGCCGTACCCGGGGCGGGCGGGGCGCGCGCGGCGTCTGTCGAATGGCCTCGGCGCGGCGCTGTCCGGACCGTCCGACACCGAGGTCGATGCGGCCCGGATGGAAGGCGTCCAGCGTCGCGAAGCTCTCCACCGCAGCGATCGCGGTGGTGTGCCCCAGCTGCACCGCGGCCGCGCCGACCTGGATGCTGGTGGTGGCGGCGGCGATCTGCCCGATCAGCACCGCGGGCGAGGCGCTGGCCACCGCGGCATAGTGATGTTCGGCCACCCAGTACCGCCGATATCCCCACCGCTCGGCGTGCTGGGCCAGATCGACCGTCTTGCGCAACGCACCTGCCGCGCTGTCCCCCGCCGATACCGGGGCCAGGTCGAGCACCGAGAGCGCGGCCGTCACGACAGCACCTTCTCGAAGGCGATCGGGTAACTCTCCCCCTGTTTCGGCAGCGGCTCGCTCAGCCGCGTGTAGCCGGTGGATTCGTAGAGCGCTTCGGCCTCCGGTTGGCGGTCGCCGGTGGTCAGATAGATGCGCCGATAACCGCGCTGAGCGATCAGCGTCTCCAGTTCGCCGAGCAGCGCCTTGGCATAGCCGCGTTGGCGGTGTTCGACGGCGGTCCAGATCCGCTTCAGCTCGGCGGTGTCGGCATCGAAGCGCTGGAACGCCCCGCCGGTGACCGGGACACCGTCGTCGAGCCCGATCAGCAGCGCACCGTGTGGTGCGGCGAACTCCTCGGCCGGGTGCGCCCGCAGCCAGCGGGCCACACCGGCCTCGGTGCCGCCGTAGCGCCGGGAGTATTCGACGGTGAGTTCGGCCAGTAGCGGTTCGGCCAGGGGGTCGGTCTGGTGCACCGGGACGAACCGCAGAGTCTTCACCATTGCTCCTGCCATCACTCGAATGTCCAACGCGGCGCGGCTCCGCGCATTCCGGAGCGGCCATCGGCTCGTCCTGATCGTAAATACCGGCTGGCGAACCCCTCTTCCGCGAAAAACTTGACACGTGTAAAGTTCGCCGCCATGGACAACATCAGGGGCAAGACCATCGCGATCACCGGCGCCGCTCGCGGTATCGGTTATGCCACCGCCAAGGCTTTGCTGGCGCGCGGGGCACGCGTCGTCATCGGTGACCGCGACGTCGCGCTGCAGGAGTCGGCCGTCGTGGAGCTCACCAAGCTCGGCCAGGTGTCCGGCTACCCGCTCGACGTCACCGACCGCGAATCGTTCGCAACGTTCCTCGACAAGGCCCGCACCGACGGCGGCGGCCACATCGATGTGCTGATCAACAATGCCGGTGTGATGCCCGTCGGCCCGTTCCTCGAGGAGACCGAGCAGTCGGTGCGGTCCTCACTGGAGGTCAACGTCTACGGTGTGCTCACCGGCTGTCAGCTCGCGCTGCCGGACATGGTGCGCCGCCGCAGCGGCCACATCATCAACATCGCCTCGCTGTCCGGCCTGATCCCGCTGCCGGGACAGGTCGTCTACGTGGGAGCCAAGTACGCCGTCGTGGGCCTGTCCACCGCGTTGGCCGACGAGATGGCGCCGCACGGTGTCAACGTCTCGGTCATCATGCCGCCGTTCACCAACACCGAGCTGATCTCGGGTACCAAGTCCGGCGGCGCCATCAAACCCGTCGAACCCGAGGAGATCGCGGCCGCGATCGTCAAGACGCTCGACAAGCCCAAGACCCACGTCTCCGTTCCCGCCCCGCTGCGCTTCACCGCGCAGGCCGCGCAGATGCTGCCGCCCAAGGGTCGCCGCGCGATGAACAAGGCACTGGGCCTGGACACCGTGTTCCTGGAGTTCGACAAGAGCAAGCGCAAGGCGTACGAGGATCGGGCCAGGGCCGCCCAGGGCGTCATCGAATCCGACGGCACCTGACAGCGCGGACGACCCCGGCCCGATCTCAGTATTCGATCGCTTCGATCAGCGGGCCGGGCTCGTCCATCAGCGCCCAGAAGCGGTCCCGGATGGCGACGGTCATCTCACCGGGCTCACCGTTGCCGATCGGCTCTCCGTCGAGGGAGTTGATCGGGGTGACACCGCCGGCGGTGGTGACGGCCATCAATTCGTCGGCGTCGTAGAGTTCGTGGCTGGTGACGTCACGCAGGGTGGCCTCGATGCCCATCTGGTCGGCGATCTCGAAGACCGTCTTGCGGGTGATGCCCGGCAACGCATTCCGCGACGGGGAGGCCAGTTTTCCGTCCTTGACGATGCAGACGTTGAAGCCCGGTCCCTCGGCCACACAGTTGTCCGAATCGAGCAGGATCGCGGTGCGTGCCCCGCGGTCCTTGGCCTCGAAGCTGGCCGCGGTCAGGTCGCCCCACTGGTAGTTCTTGATGGTCGGGTCGACGGTGTTGCGACCGGCGCGGCGGACATGGCGCGGCACGATGGCGGTGGTCCCGAAGATCTGCTCGGCAGGAGGGAACGCCCACAGATACGGGATGGCGTAGATGTACACCTGGTGGGTCAGCTTCGACAGATCCTTCTCGCCCCTTCGCTTTCCGTAGCCCCGGGTGACGGTGAGATTGACGAAGGACTCCCGCAGCTGCGACATCGAGACGCATTCTTTGGTGATGTCTGCCAGCTCGTCCTTGGTGTATCCGGCGTCCAGACGCAACTTGCGGGCCCCGTCGAGCAACCGGTCCAGGTGATCTCCCAGCCGGAAGATGTTGCCGTGCCACACATGCGCGACGGTGTAGGTGAGATCGGAATGTCCGAAGCCGGTGTCGAAGATGGAGATCTTGGCGTCCTCGGCGGGTAGGAACTCTCCTTCGATCCAGGCGACGCCGCCCGCGAACGGACTACTGCGGTCCAGCTCGTAATCGCTGTACTGGATCACCGATCCCGGCGGGGTGTCCTCCCGGATGGCTCCCGGTTCGACGGCCACGAGGTTGGAGGTTCCTGTGCTCATGATGGTGCTGTCCTTTCTAGAGGTTGTGGGTCTTGGCGTAATCGGCACCGGCGTCGCCACGGCTCAGCCGTGACGTCAGACCGGTGGCCCACCAGAGGGCGGCGATCACGACGATGCCCAGGAAGACCCACTTGTTGGTGGTGAACTGGGGCAAGAAGAGCAGCGCGACGGCGACACCGAGGAAGACCACCAGCGCGGTGACATAGAGGGGAAGGCGGAACCGGCCCAGATCGAAGGTGCCCGGCTCGGGTGCGGGAATCGTGCCCCGCTTGTAGCCGACGAGCAGGCCGATGGTCTGCAGGATATAGACGAAGAAGAACAGCAGCGAGGCGATACCGATGATGTAGTTGAAGGCCTTCTCGTTGACCAGCGCCGATAGCAGCAAAACCGTTGACAGGCAACCCAATCCGAGGACTGCGTAGGTGGGTGCCTTGCTCTTCGGCGACACGTGGCGCCAGACGTGCGAGAACGGCAGCATGTTGTCCCGGGCCATCGAGTAGGTCAGCCGGGTGGCCACCAGGATGTTGGCGAGCAGGCAGGCCAGGATGTTGGTCAGCGCGATCGCGACGACGATCTTGGTGACGACGGGTCCGGCTTGCTGAGTGATGATCTCCTCGATCGGTGCGGCCGAATTCGCCTCCACCGCAGCGGGATCCTTGATCGCCAGCACGTACACGACGTACATCAGGAACTCGATGACGATCGAGGTGATCAACGCATAGAACATCGTCTTGGGGACCACACGTCGCGCGTTCTTGGTCTCCTCGGCGACGTCGGCACCGGATTCGACGCCGATCAGTCCGAAGAACGGTCCGAGCGCGGCGGCCAGCCAGGCCAGCATGTAGGAATCCTTGTCCCCGGATTCGCCGCCGGTGAACAGGGTGGAGATGGGCTGGTGGTTCTCCGGTGTGGAGAAGGCGATGACGGCGATCAGTGCGGTGGCGCCGACGGTGATGACGAGTTCGAGACTGACGCCGATGTTGTTGACCATGGTGGCGAAGCGGACACCGTAGATGTTGATCAGCACGCAGAGAAATACCACGGCGATGGCGAGCAGGATCTGAGTCGTCTGCGTCATGCTCCAGCCCAGCAGCCCGCCGAGGTAGCCGGACAGGATGAAGCCGACGCCGGTCATACCGCAGACCCAGCCCATCAGCGCGATGAACCCGGTGAACCAGGCCAGATTCGGCCCGTTGATCCGGCTGATCCACTGATAGGAGTAGCCGGCCAGGGGCAGCTTGGCGGTCAGGTCGGCGGCGATGAACGTCCACAGCGCGAACACCGCACCGGCCAGCAGCAGCGTCCACACGAACGGCGCGCCTGCGGTGAAGTAACCCGCACCGAATCCGGTGAACACCGCTGTCGTGGCACTGATGGTCGCGAAGCCGATGGCGAACGAGGCCAGGGTGCCGACCGAGCGGTCGAGCTTCTGGGTGTAGCCGAGCTCGGCCAGCTTGGCGTCTTCGGAGGTGAGGGGGGCAGGGGTATCCGAATGAGTGGGTGGAGCTACTGCGTCGGTCATGGTCACTCCAGGTCAGGACGTGGGGAAGAACTCCTCAAGGACAGACAACCGTCATCCGGGGGACTTCGGAAGTTTGTTGTTTTGATCTGCTGATAAGCAGGATTTATCAGTCCTGGGCAGAGTCGTCGCCGCCACCGACTCCCCAGCGCGCCTGAACCAACCTCACCAGCGCATCTGCCTGCGGGGTGAGATCCGCGGGGTTCCATGCCAGGGCGGTATGACTGAGCGGACGGTCGGAGATCGGCACGTAGACGATCCCCGGCCGGTCATAGAAACGCGCCACCGACGAGGTGGTGAAGCTGATCCCGAGTCCCCGCGCGATCGCCGTCGTCTCGGCCTCGTAGGTCGCGGCGACCGCGGCGATGGTCGGTGGCCGGTTACCCCGGACGTCCATCGCCAGCCAGTAGTCCCGCCACGTGCCGGCCGTGAGAGGAGCGCACACGATGGGATCGTCGAGCAGCTCAGCGATTCCGACCTCGGTGCGGTCGGCGAGCCGGTGATCTCGCGGCAGACACGCGACCCACGACTCGGAATCCAGGATGAGTACGCGATGCTCGGGCAGGTCGACCGGCGGGCGGATGATCGCGACCTCGGTGCTCCCGTCGGCAAGGCCCGCCGTGGGATCGGCGAAATCGAACTCGATCGGCTCGACGGTGACTTCGGGATAGGCGGACTCGAAGTGGCGGACCAATCGGAACAACAGGTCGGCACCGGTGCCGATCAGGTAGCCGACGCGCAACACACCGCGCCGGGTGCCCGAAAGCAGCAGCAGATTGTCGACGACGGCCTCCACACCCGACAGCGCCTGGTGCACCTGGGGCAGCCAGGCCGCGCCCAGGTCGGTCAGCGTGACCTCACGGGTGTTGCGGTGGAAGAGCACCACACCGAACTGATGCTCGAGCTGTTTGATCGCGGTGGACAGCGCAGGCTGGGTGATGAACAGTCGTTCCGCGGCGCGGCGGTAGTTCAGCTCTTCACCCAGCACAGCGAAGTAGCGGAGCTGCCGCAGCGTGATATCGGTCAATGCGCACCGTTATCCAGATGGCCTACCGCACAGAATCGTTCGCGTGATTGCTCGCGCATGTCGTTGACAGGGTCGGCGTCCTGCCGATCAGCCGGCAGCGGGTCCCCCGAGTGCGTGGCGGAGTAGATTGCCGCGACGAGCGTCATGGTAAGCAGACCATAGCCCAAACATCAGGGCTGTGTGATCAGCCGGCTGAAGACACTTCCACCCGCTGGGGTTGACCGTAGCTCTCGAATCGTTGCACCACATCGGCGATCTCGTCGGCGTCGAGCAGCGACGGCTCTCCGACCGCACTGGCACGCAGCCAGACATCGGAAAGCCACTCCAGCTGGCGAGCCCGGTCATAGGCCTTACCGAGTCCGTCACCGATGCACAACGTGCCGTGATGTTTGAGGATGCATCCTGTGCGGTCGCGCATCGCGAGGTTCACGTTCGCAACGAGATCTTCGGTACCGAAGGTGGCATAGGGCGCCACCCGCACCGAACCGCCGAACATGGCGACCTGATAGTGCACCAACGGCAGTTCGTCGCACAGCAGCGACAACGCCGTCGCCGCTGTCGAATGTGTGTGCACCACAGCGGTGGCGCCATGCCGATTGTGGCAGGCCAGATGGAAAGGCAGCTCGGTCGTGGGTTTCAACGATCCATCGACCACGGTCCCGTCCATGGTGACCACCGGGACGTCCCGGGGAAGCATGGTGTCGTAGTCGACGCCCGAGGGCGTGACAGCAATCAGGTCGCCACAGCGGAGCGACAGGTTGCCCGATGTGCCGACCACCAACCGGTCCCTGACCATGCGCCGGGCGTAATCGACCAGTGCCGTGCGCTCAGCTTCGAGTACCAACTCCTCGCTCATGCCGCGAGCCTCGGGTCCAACAGGTACTTGGCGCCCTTGCCTGCGGCCATGTCCTCGAGACTTTCGACCAGGGCCTCCAGCGGACGCACCTCGCTGATCAGACTTTCACCGTCGAGCGCGCCGCTGGCCAACAGGTCAAGCGCGACTTTGACGTACTGCGGAGTGTGATGGAACACGCCCTTGAGCGTGTACTCGCTGTAGTGCATCGCGACAGCGTCCACCGAGAATCGCGCACCGGCCTTCGGGCCGCCGAACAACACCGCCGTCCCACCCGGGCGGAGCATCTCGACCGTCTGTTCCCAGACCTCGGGCAACCCGACGGCCTCGATCGCGATATCGGCACCGCGGGCGCCATCGGTGAGGTGGCGCACCGCCGCCGATCGTTCCGAGGTATCGGACATCTCTGTCAGATCGACAGTGACGTCGGCGCCCGCCTCTGCGGCCTGGGCCAGCCGAAGCGCGGACATATCGGTTGCGATCACGCGGGCGCCCCGCAACTTGGACAGCCGGATGAACATGAGCCCGATCGGACCGCAACCATTGACGGCGACCGTGTCGCCCAGCTCGACACCGGCTTCGGCCATCCCATGCACAACAGTCGACAGCGGCTCGAGCGGCGCAGCCGAGGCGAACGACACCGAGTCGGGTAACAGATAGGTGTTGCGTGCGACGATCGGTGCTGGGATCACCACCTGTTCGGCGAAGGCACCATTGAGGAAGCTGAGGTTCTCACACAGGCTGGGACGCTGTTTGGTGCAAGCCCAGCAGGATCCGCACGGCGCGGTGTTGGCTGCCACAACTCGCTGACCGACCTCGAAGCCCTGGACCCCCGGACCAACCGCATCGATGATGCCGGCGAACTCGTGGCCGAACCTGGCAGGCAGGGTTGGGAAGAGTTTCGGGTGGCCACGCCGGTACGACTTGAGATCGGTACCGCAGGTAGCAGCTGCGTGCACCTCCACCGAGATTTCTCCGTGGCCAGGGGTGTCACGCGCGACCTCTTCGATGGCGAGCTCTCCCGGTCCGCGGAAGATCGCTGCTCTCATAGGTTTTCGTCCTTTCGCTTCAGTCAGTTCACACAGTGGGTGTGATGAGTTGGCTACCTGCCGTGATGTCTTCGGTCGAGACACCGACCACCTCGACTTCGACGTCACGGCTCTGCAGCAATTCCAGGTGTTCGGCTGACACCGTGTCGTCGACGATGACGATGTCGAAAAGGTCGAGATCACCCAACTTATGAGATGCGCGGTGCGCGAACTTGGTGGAATCGACCAGCAGGATTCTTTTGACCCCTACTTCGATGAAAGCTCTTTTACGGCGCGCGGTTTCGGCAGAGGGATGCAACAGCTGATGTTTGTACACCGAGGCCACCGACATGATCACGACATCCGCGGAGAGCAGTTGCAGCTGGTCGATCACCGCCGGGCCGTCGAAGGAGTCCAGGCTGCGGTCGTAGTGCCCGCCGAGGCCCTGCAGATCGATATCCGGGTCGTCGGTCGCATACCGGATCGCGGGCAGGAAGTTCGTGATGAGGGTCAGCGGCTTGAGGGCAGACAGATGCGGCAAGAGGGCCAATGTCGTGGTCGAGTCATCAATGGCCAACGTGGTTCCCGGGTCCAGGTGGTTCAGCGCGGCGCGGGCAAGGGCCCTTTTCTGGGCAACCTGCTGACGCATCCGCAGGGAGACATTGCGCTCGTGCAGTCGCAAACCGGCCGATCGCGCGCCACCCCGGGTGCGTTCGAGCCAGCCCTCCTGCTCCAAGACGTCGAGATCACGATGGATGGTCATCGGGCTGACCTCGAAACGATCGGCAAGATCCTCGGTTCGAGCGGCGCCGACATCCTGCACGTACTGCGCGATACGTTCGCGGCGCTTGGTGGGCATCTCGGGCAAGGGAGACCTCACTCTCGGATTGATGAACTTCACAAGCGTAACGTCGTTTCTCATCATATTCAACACTTGACATGATTAGTTTGATAGATGTACTTGTGATGCGAGTCATAAACCGGCCGGCTGGCACGTGCCCGCACCGGTGTAGCCATCTGAGGAGCGTTAGGTATGGGCGACCTGGTCGTCGCGGTCGACTGTTCGACCACAGCTAGCAAAGCGGTCGTATTCGATCCGGCCGGTCGGGCGATTGCGTTGGGCCGCAGCCCGATTCATATGTCCCAGCCCAGTCCGGGCCGTCACGAACAGGATCCAGAAAACTGGTGGCACGCGACCTGCGAAGCACTTCGCAGCGCACTTTCGGGCGTGGACCCGGAACGCATCAGTGGACTCTGCGTCACAACGCAGCGCGAAACATTCGTCTGTGTTGACGACGCCGGCGCGCCGGTCTACCCAGGCATCGTCTGGATGGATTCGCGGGCCCGCAACATCGTCGCCGAACTGGGATCCCCACGCGTACATCAATTGTCGGGACGGCCCGCCGACAACACACCGTCGCTGTACAAGATCGCCTGGCTACTTCGGCACCAGCCTGACGAGATGGCGCGCGTCCGCTGGTTCGGCGATGTGAGCGCATTGCTGCATCACCGGCTGACCGGACGATGGGCATCCAGCCACGCCAGCGCCGACAGCATGGGCCTGTTCGATATGACACAGCTGACCTGGTCTGCCGAGCTCCTGTCCATGATCGGTCTCGACATCACCGCACTTCCCGAGGTCATTGCGCCCGGTGCCGCCATCGGCAGCATCACCGCCGAAGCCTCGGCAATGACCGGACTTCGGGCCGGCACTCCGGTCATTGCCGGCGCCGGAGACGGCCAGTGTGCCGCTCTGGGCGCCGGCGCACAGAACCCAGACGCGCTGTACCTGAACATGGGTACCGCGGTCGTCTGTGGCCTGTCGGCAACCGACTACTCATGGGACGTCGCCTATCGCACCGTTGCGAGCGCCGACGGACATGGCTATCTGCTGGAAGCGTTCACGTCCTCGGGGACTTATCTGTTGAACTGGTTCCGAGATCAGTTCGGCACCAAGGTAACTGCACCGGGATACACGGAAGGCGATGTGGCAGCCGCCGCTGCCGAGCTGCAACCGGGCGCCGACGGGCTTCTGGCGCTGCCCCACTGGAATGCTGCGCAGACCCCGTACTGGGACGCCCGGGCCCGCGGCGCCCTGGTCGGACTCACCGGTGGGCACGGCAAACCACATATCTACCGCGCCATCCTCGAAGGCATCGGATTCGAGATCAAGCTGCAGACCGACGGCCTGGCCGCCGTCGGCCCGCCGATCGAGCACGTGTTCGTCACCGGAGGCGGAACACGCAGCCCGGCGTGGATGCAGATCCTGTCCGACATCCTGGAACGCCCACTCACACTGTGTGGCGAGCAGGAGACCACCGCACTCGGGGCAGCCATGATCGCCGCCGTGGCCACCGGAATACACCCGTCGCTGAACGCCGCACGCACATCCATGGTGCGCTACGGCGCCACGATCACCCCGGGCACCGCCGACTACCGCAGGCTGTGGCCGATCTACCGGGAGCTCTACCCCCGCCTCAAGGAATCGATGCACCTGCTCAGCGATCTGTCCTAGGCACACGTCATGGCACATACCAATCCGCGACAAGCATTCTGAAGGAGTTCCACCTGTGAGCGAAAAATCGAGGCACACAACGTCGATATACGATCGCATCGGCATGCCGAGATCCCTTGTGCTCGGCTACGTCGGTCTGCTGTTCTTCATGATCGGCGACGGCGTCGAGTCCAACTACATCGCACCGTTCCTGCGCGACAACAACGGCCTGGACACCTCCAAGGCAGCGGCGCTGATCAGCGCCTACGGCATCGTCGTTGCCATCGCGGCATGGTTGTCGGCCGCGCTGTCGGATCTTTGGGGACCCAAGCGCGTGATGATGATCGGCTTCACCGCGTGGGTGACCTTCGAGGTCATCTTCCTCACCGCAGGCGTCGCTGCCGACAACCATCAGGTGATGTTCATCGCCTACGCCATGCGCGGGCTGGGTTATCCGCTGTTCGCCTTCGGATTCCTGGTGTGGATCGCCGCGGTGGCAGACAGGCGGCGCCTGGCCACCTCGATCGGCTGGTTCTACGTCATGTTCACCGCGGGCCTGCCGACCCTGGGCGCCTTGTTCGCCAACGGGTCCATCCCGCTGATCGGCGAGTACAACACGCTCTGGCTGTCCCTGGGCCTGGTCGTCATCGGCGGTCTGATCGCCCTGCTGGGTGTCAAAGAACCCATCGGCAGCAAGCGACTCGCTCAGGCGGGCACCAGCCCGTTCGTCGTCCTCACGACCGGTCTGAAGCTGATCGCCACCAAACCTCGGGTGCTGTCGGCCTCGGTGATCCGGATGATCAATACTGCGCCGCAATACGGTTCGTTCGTATTCTTCCCGGCCTTGTTCGCCGACCAGTTCGGTTTCGGACTGGCGAAATGGCTGCTGCTGACCACCATCATCTATGCCGCGAACATCCCCTTCAACGTCGTATTCGGCATGGTCGGCGACCGGCTGGGTTGGGTGCCGACCGTGCGATGGTTCGGCGCCATCGGGTCGGGCCTCAGTCTGCTGGCTCTGTACTACCTGCCGGCCATCACCGGTTCCTATGGCCTGGCCGTGGTCGCAGGCATCGCTTTCGGCATCTCGCTGGCCGGGTTCGTGCCGCTGTCGGCCATCACCGCATCACTTCAACCGAGCCAGCCTGGTGCCGTGATGTCGGCATACAACATCGGCATGGGCGCCTCCGTCGCTGTCGGACCCATCATCGTCACACTGTTCTTCGACACCGTCGGGGCCGAGGGTCTGATCTGGATCTTCGCCGGAATGTACGCATTCGCCGCCGCGTTGACGTTCATCTTCGAAAAGAACACCGGCAATCCGCCCACCCCCGGGGGCTCGGGGGACACCGACCGGGACGCGGTTCCCGCCGCCGGCTGAGCAGATCCGGCAGACGGTCACTACGGCACAAGCAATGAACGACGTGCCGTAGTGACCGTCTCGCGTTTACCGTCAGCCGATCCGCGAGAACGAGTCACCGTTGCGGTAGGACTCGATGGCGTCGAGTCTGTCGAACAGCTCCTCGTGGGTGAAGCTGTGCTTGTCGGTGGTGCCCACGAAGGTCACGTGCACCAGGGCACCGTCCTCGGCGGCGTCCAGCCACAGCGAGGTGACCGGAATACCGTCCTCGACCTGCGCCCCGGACGGCTCGAAGAACCAGATCGCGTAGTCGTCATCGGATTCTTCTTCATCAAAGGTCCAGCCGCGCTCGGTGATCCGTTCGTCGAACTCGGCCAGGTCGGCGACCACCGCGTCCTGGATGGCCGACAGCTGCTCGATCACCGCGTCGGGAACCCAGCGCGCGTCACCGGCCGTCTTGCGCTTTTTGCGGCGCGCCTTCTTCGCATCCGATGCCTTCGACACGGTGATCAGCTCAGCGCCTGGTCCAGATCGGCGATCAGATCCTCGGTACCCTCCAGGCCCACCGAGATGCGCACCACGCCATCTCCGAGACCGATCGCCGCCCGTCCCTCCGGGCCCATCGCGCGGTGGGTGGTGGTGGCCGGGTGCGTGATCAACGATTTCGCGTCACCGAGGTTGTTGGAGATGTCGATGACGCGCAGCTTGTCCAGCAGTGTGAAGGCCGCGTCCTTGCCGCCGTCCACCTCGAAGGTGACCACCGTTCCGCCGCCGCGCATCTGGCGTTGCGCCAGCTCGTACTGCGGATGTGACTGCAGGAACGGATATTTCACCCAATTCACACCGGATTGCTGTTCGAGGAACTCGGCAACCCGCTGCGCGGAGCGGTTCGCGTAGTCAACCCGGACTGCCAGCGTCTCAAGGCCTTTGAGCAGGGTCCAGGCGTTGAAGGCGCTGATCGCCGGGCCGGTGTGGCGCATCAGCTTCTGTACCGGGCCGTCGATGTACTCCTTGTCGCCCAGGATGGCACCGCCGAGGACGCGACCCTGACCGTCGATGTGTTTGGTACCGGAGTACACCACCACATCGGCCCCCAGTGGGATCCCTTGCTGCAGCAGCGGGGTGGCGAAGACGTTGTCCAGCACCACCTTTGCGCCCGCAGCGTGTGCCAATTCGGCGACCGCGGCGATGTCGACCAGCGACTGCATCGGATTCGACGGGGTCTCGAAGAAGACCGCCTGGGTCGGCACGCTGAGCGCTTCCTCCCATTGGGAGAGGTCGTCACCGTCGACGAAGACGGTCTCCACCCCCCAGCGCGGTAGGATCTCGTTGCACACCACAAAGCACGAACCGAACAGGCTGCGCGCGGCGACCAGTCGGTCACCGGCACCCAGCAGTGCGCCCAGCGCGGTGAACACCGCCGCCATGCCGGTCGCGGTGGCGAACGCAGCCGGGGCGCCCTCGATGAGACGCAACCGCTCCTCGAACATCGAGATGGTCGGATTGCCGTAGCGGGAGTACACGTACCGATCGATCT
The DNA here is from genome assembly GCF_036946495.1 of Mycolicibacterium neoaurum. Taxonomy (NCBI): domain Bacteria; kingdom Bacillati; phylum Actinomycetota; class Actinomycetes; order Mycobacteriales; family Mycobacteriaceae; genus Mycobacterium; species Mycolicibacterium neoaurum. Next base: position 2,518,633 of record NZ_JAQIIX010000002.1, on the reverse strand, counting down.
CACCGGTGAACGCGCGCTCGGCGTCGGCGGCGGACTCGTAGACGTAACCCGAAGTCAGATACAGGGCCTCGGCGGTCTCCTCGAAACCCGAACGCAGCAGTCCACCGCGCACGCCGATGGTGGCCTGGCTGACCCCGTCGGGCAGCGGTGCGGGAATGCGCACGGAGGGAACATCACTCATGGCTGCCCTCAGCTCTGCTTCCAGGGAAGTCCGACGGCTTTCCATCCGGTGCCGCCGCGATGACCGTTCTCGTCGAGGTTGCCCTCGAATCCGTCGAGCACGTTGTAGGACGGGCCGATACCCGCGGCCGTCGCGGCCTGTGCAGAGCCGATGGATCGGTTACCAGAGCGGCACAGGAACACCACCGGCCGCGTGCCCGGGGCGATACCCGACCTACCGAGGTCGTCGATGAAAGCGTCGTTGTGAGTGCCGTCGGCCCTGTTCCACTCCACGAACACCGCCTCGCGCCGCAGCGGGGCGAGATCGGGAACGCCGACGAATCGCCACTCCGCCTCGGTGCGACAGTCGACCAGGACGGCTTCGGGATTATCGGACAGCAGCTCCCATGCCTGCTCGGGCGTGATGTCACCGGCGTAACCCGGACTCTCGGATGTGGACACAGCACTACCGTAACGGCTAGGCCGGACCCTGCGAACAGACCTTCCACTGACCGCCCTCACGCCTGAACATCATGTCGGCGCTGACCTGGGTGTCCGTTTCGTCGGCGGTGCCGAAGTGGTACTTGACGGTGGCGGTGGCGGTATCGCCGACGACGGCGATGTTTCCCGCTCCGTCGACATAGCGATCGCCGTGCTTGGCCACCGAATCGCGCTGCCGGTCAAGGACCTCTTTTTCGGTGCCGTGCTCGGCCGCGCACGTATTGGCCTTGAACGCCTCATAGTCCTGCCGCTGCAGGGCGTCGTTCTGGGCGACCACCACCCGCCCGATCTGCTGGGGATCACCGTCACCCTCGCCGCGGTTGATGACAAGAATCGCGGTGATCACAACCACGATGATGACGAGGGCCAGCAGGAACGGCGTCGCCGTCGGCCTGTCCCGGTCTGCTTCGTCGCCGCTCACGACTGCCAGAGTCTACGCAGCGACACCGCGGTGCGTTGCGCACGGTCACGGGCGATGGTGACGTCCTGAGCGGTCGCGAAGGCCGCACCCAGACCGGCACCGAAAAGCCAGACATCGCTTTCGGCCACCTCGTGGGCCTGCGCCAACACCGCCAGCGCCGTCGCCTTGTCCGCAACCGCATCGAGCTCCGTGTCGCCCGCGCGTCCCACCACGGCGGCTCCCGGGGACACCATGATGGTGTCGACCGGAAGTCCCAGCACCGCGCGCGCATGCAGGTCGAACACCGACAATCGATGCGTGCGCAGGGTCAGCAGGGTGGCGTCGACCGGACGCGGTCGCACGTCGGCGAAGTACACCTCGTCACCGCGCACCAACAGTTCCACCGCGTAGGCGCCGCGCCCGTCCAACGAGTTCACGATGCGCGCGGCGATCGACTTGGCGGCATCCAACGCGGCGGGGGCCAGCCGGTGCGGCTGCCAGGCCGACACGGTGCCGTCACCGGCGACCCGGTGCCCGATCGGTTCACAGAAATGCACGACCGGACCTGCCGCGCTGGCGGTGCGGACGGTCAACAGCGTGACCTCGTCGTCTACCTCGACGACGGTTTCGGCCATCACCCGCTGGTGTCCGGCGGCCACGGCGCGATCCCAGGCCGGACCGACATCCTCGGGACGCAGCAGGACCGACCGCCCCGTCTCCGCGTCATCGGCGACCGGTGTGACGGCCAGCGGGTAGCCCGCGTGCTCGGCGATCGCGGTCAACTCCGCGGCCGTTCCGGCGAACCAGAACGGCGCGGTGGGCAGGCCCAACTCGTCGGCGGCCAGCCTGCGCAACCCCTCACGATCAAGGTCGAGCTCGTCTGCGACCACGAAATCGGCGTCGTCGGCCGGGTTCGTGGTGACCACGGCACCCAGCCGTTCGAAGGCCAGCGTCTGCTCGCGGCCGGTCTCCCCGGGTTCGCGCAGCAGCACCACGGGCGCCCGTGGGTCGGCGTGGGTGTCAGCGTTCTCGGCGTGCCTTGTCATCGCCAGACCAGCCTGCCAGATTTTTCAGCCGAGCCGGATGTCGACATAGCACCACCGCCACGACTCCCCCGGCTCGATGCTGCACATCACCGGGTGGCCGGTCTCGCGGAAATGCGCGGTGGCATGTTGATGCGGACTGGAATCACAGCATCCGACGTGCCCGCAGGACAGGCACATCCGCAGGTGTGCCCACGTGTTCTCACCGTGCTCGGCGCATTCCTGACACCTGCCGGGAGTAACCGGGGCCGGTTCTGCGCTGTGGGGTATCGCCTGGAGATGCTCACACTGCGGAGTCGGTGACTGCCGTCGTGAACGCTTGAGCATGGAGAACGAGGATAGGTGGATGCGGTGGGAGTGACACTGCTGGCGGTATCGGTGGCCGCCGTGTTGTTGGCCGCGGTGAGCCGCCGCCTCGACGTGTCGGCGCCGTTGGCGCTGGTCGTGGCCGGTTTGGCCGCCTCGTACATCCCCGGTTTCGACGGCGTCGAGTTGGATCCCGACCTGGTGCTGTTCGTGATCCTGCCGCCGCTGCTGTGGTCGGCCGGTCTGGAGAGCAGCTATCTCAACATGCGCAGGAACGCGGGCGCGATCGGCTCGCTGGCCGTCGGTCTCCCGCTGGTCACCACGCTGGCGGTCGGAATGGTGGCGTTCCGGGTGGTCCCCGAGCTCACCATGGCCGCGGCGTTGACGCTGGGCGCCATCGTGGCCCCGCCGGATGCGGTGTCGGCGAGCGCGGTGGGTCGCCGACTGGGACTGCCACGCCGGGTGACGACCCTGATTGGCGGTGAGAGCCTGCTCAACGACGCGACGGCGCTGACGGCGTACAAGGTCGCGTTGGCGGCCGCGGTGGGTGCATCGACGGGCTGGGCCGCCGGACTCGGCACCTTCGTGTTGGCCGCGGCCGGCGGTGTGGTGGTCGGGGTCCTCGCGGGTTCGGCCATCACGTCCGTACGCGCGCGCCTGGACGATCCCGTCGTCGAGAGCGCCATCGGCCTGCTGGCGCCGTTCGTTGTCTATCTGTTGGCCGAGGAGGCGCACACCTCCGGCGTGCTGGCGGTCGTCACCGCAGCGGTGATGATCGGTGGGCGCACCACCACCCACGCCGGGTATGCCACCCGGCTGCAGGACGATGCGGTGTGGCGGGCGCTGCAGTTCATCCTGGAGTCGTTCGCCTTCCTGCTGATCGGGCTGCAGTTGCCGAGCGTGGTGGACCAACTCGCGGGATTCTCGCCGGCCAGGATCGCGATATCGGCGATCGCCGTGCTCGCCACGACCATCGCCGTCCGCCTGGTGTGGGTATATGCCTTCGCCTACCTGCGTTCGCCTCGGCCAACGGTCGGTGAGACATTCGTGGTGGCGTGGGCCGGGATGCGCGGGGTGGTGTCACTGGCCGCCGCGTTCGGTGTGCCGATGACGACGTTGTCCGGGGACGCCTTCCCAGGTCGGGATCAGCTGGTGTTCCTGACCTTCGTGGTGGTGGTGGGGACGTTGTTGCTGCACGGTCTGACGCTGCCGTGGGTGATCCGGCGGTTCGGTGTCGAAGGTGACGACGCACGTTCGGATGCGTTGGCGCAGGCGGCAGCCCAGGACAAGGCGGCGCGCGCGGCGGCCGACCGGCTCGATGAGCTGCTCGAGCAGCAGCGCGCCGACGGCAACGCCATCCAGGACAGCGCAGCCGATGTGTTGCGCCGCTGGAACACCGCCCGACGCAACGCGGCCTGGGAACGGTTGGGGCGTAGCGAGGCGGAGATCGGGCAGAGCCCGGCGTCGGCCTTCCGCAGCCTGCGACTGGAGATGCTGGCCGCCGAACGAGCGGTGTTCATCGCCGAACGCGATGCCGGCAACATCGACGACGAGGTCCTTCGCGAGGTGCTGCGCGGCCTCGATCTCGAAGAGGCGACTCTCAACCGTCGTTGACCGTACGGAACCGGTGCATGGCGCCGACCAGCGCAGTGAACACCCGGTGTGCCGCCTCCAGATCGCTGTCCGGCAAATCCGCCAGCGCCGCGGAATTGATTCTCGCGAGCGGGGTGAAGAAGTCGGTCGCCACGGCCAGCCCGTGATCGTCGTAGCGCAGGATGACCTTGCGCCGGTCCTTGGGGTGGGTTTCCCGACGCAGATGCCCCGAGGCGATCATCCGCTCCACCAGATAGGTGACCGCCGCCGCTGAGGTGCCGATCAGCTTGCTCAGCTCGCCGGCCGTCAGCGGCTCCCCAGCCGCATCAGCGACCATGACATGCAGTAGCGCCCGGAAGTCGTTGGCGCTCACGTCATGCCGACGCGCGAACTCGTGGCCGATCTGGTCGGACTCGGCGGTCAGGGCACGGACGTCACCGGCGATCAACCGCTCCAGGTCCTCACGTGTCACCCCGCGATCATATCGGTCAGGCTTGATTATTAGTTAAATATCTGAAATATTTGGGTCATGTCCGGTCGACTTTCCTGGCTTGTGGCCATCCTCGTGATCCTCGCGTCCGGTGCCGGCATGGCGCTGTTGAGCGGCGGGGATTCCGCATCGCAATCACCGGTGTCCGTACCGGCCGACGCGGAATCGGCACGTGTCGACGCCCTACGCGCCCAGTTCCCCGGGGGTGATCAGGCGCCGGCGATCATCGTGTTCAGCCGCACCGACGGTGCACCACTCGGTGCGGCCGATATCGCAGCTGCCGGGCCGGGCGCGCAGGTCTCCGAGGACGGAAAGGCGGCGCTGTCGGTGGCCCCGCTGCCCGCCGACCTCTCCGGGTTCGCCCTCGATGATGCCGTGCAAGAGCTGCGCACCTCGACGACAGAACGACTGCCCGACGGCCTGCGGGCCGAGGTGACCGGTGGGCCCGCCTTCGGCGCCGATATCGCGAATTCCTTTGCCGGAGCGAACTTCACCCTGCTCGCGGTGACGGCCGCTGTGGTGGCCGTGCTGCTGATCGTCACCTACCGCTCCCCCATCTTGTGGCTGGTACCGCTGCTGGTGATCGCCTTCGCCGACCGGGTCGGCTCGGTGGTTGGGACCGCGGTGGCCGCGGGGCTCGGCCTGAGTCCGGATGGTTCGACCGGTGGTATCACCAGCGTGTTGGTCTTCGGCGCGGGCACGAACTATGCGCTGCTGCTCATCTCACGCTATCGCGAAGAATTGGGAGCACGCGCGGATCACCGCGAAGCACTGCGAGTCGCGGTGCGGGCGGCGGCCCCGGCGATCCTGGCCAGCAACGCCACAGTCGTCCTTGCCCTGCTGACGCTGGCGTTCGCGACGGCTCCGAGCAATCGCAGCCTCGGTGTGCAGGCCGCTGCGGGCCTGGTGGTCGCCGCAGCCTTCGTCCTGTTGGTGTTACCGCCCTTCCTCGGCCTGTTCGGCCGAAAGCTGTTCTGGCCGTTCATCCCGCAGGTGGGGGCCAAGTCGCTCACCGACAACGGGGTCTGGCATCGGATCGCGTCCTGGGTCGCGGCGCGGCCCGGCTGGGTCTCCGGCGGCGCGCTTGCGGCGCTGGCGGCGCTGTGCTTGGGCCTGGTCGGAACTCCGGTCGGGTTGACTCAGACCGAACAATTCCGCGTGCAGGCAGAATCGGTCGCCGGATTCCAGACGCTGTCGCAGCACTTCCCGAGTGGCCTGACCGACCCGACGGTGGTGGTCGCCCCGACTTCGGATGCCGCCGCGGTCACCCAGGCAATCGGCCAGACACCCGGGGTGGTGTCGGCTCGGCCGACCGCCGAATCCGACACCGGCCTGACCCAGTGGTCAGCGGTACTGCAAGCCGAGCCCGCCTCCGATGCCGCCTTCGATACCGTTGACGCCCTGCGCAGTTCGGTGCACGCGGTCAGTCCGGACGCCCTCGTCGGCGGTTCCGATGCCAAGGCCAGGGATGCGGCCGCCGCGGCCCGCCACGACCGCATGGTGGTGATTCCCGCGATCCTCGCGGTGGTGCTGGTGGTGCTGTTCGTCCTGCTGCGTTCGCTGCTGGCACCGCTGATCCTGGTGTCGGTCACCGTGCTGAGCGCGCTGGCCGCACTGGGCCTGGGCGGGTGGGCGAGCGTGCACCTGTTTGGGTTCCCCGCGCTGGACAACGGAACTCCACTTTTCGCGTTCCTCTTTCTGGTCGCCCTCGGCGTGGATTACACGATCTTCCTGGTGACGCGCGCCAAGGAGGAGACCCCGGAGTACGGCAACCGGCAGGGCATCGTCCGCGCCGTGTCGGCGACGGGTGCGGTGATCACCAGCGCAGGAATCGTGCTGGCCGCGGTGTTCTGTGTGCTGGGCGTCCTACCGCTGATCGTGCTCACCCAGATCGGCATCATCGTCGGGTTGGGCATCGTGCTGGACACCTTCGTGGTGCGCACCGTGATCATCCCCGCACTGTTCACCCTGATCGGTCCGCGTATCTGGTGGCCGGCGCTGCGTCCGGAACGCTAACGTGTGAGCCGTGGAGTCACGAACCATCGCGACGCGGTTGGGGCGGTTGCGGGTCCAGGTCGACGGAGCCGGCGACGCGATGGTGTTCTGGCCGAGCCTGTTGATGACCGGCGATATGTGGTCGGCGCAGGCAGCGGCGTTCCGTGATCACCTCAAGGTCGTGCTGATCGACCCGCCGGGTCACGGCGCGAGCGAAAAGCTCTCTGCACCCTTCACTTTCGAGGACTGCGCACAGTGCGTGGTGGATGTGCTGGACGCGCTGGGCGCCAATCAGGGACATTTCGTGGGGAACTCCTGGGGAGGCATGATCGGCGGAACGTTCGCCGCGTTGCACCCCGAGCGGGCCGGGTTCTCGGTGTTGATGAACTGCACCGCCTCGGCCGCCGGATGGCGACAGCGCCTGGAGTACGGGGCACTGCTGCGGGTGGCCAAAGCCCTCGGCGGTATCCGCGGCCCCTTGACCCGCGAGGTGCTGAAGGCCTTTCTCGGCCCGACCACCATGCGGGAACGTCCCGAAGTGGTTGCCTATGTGCGCGCGGCGGTCCGGTCGGTGGATGTCGCATCGTGTTCGTGGGCGGTCACCAGCGTGGTACCGCACCGACCGGACCAGCGGGAGTTGTTGGGCGGCGTGCGCACCCCGGCGCTGGTGGTCGCCGGTGCCGAGGACGCGACGTTCCCGGTGGCCGAGACGCTGGCGATGGCCTCGGCGATCCCCGGATCGTCGAGCGTGGTCCTCGACGGGGTCGCCCATCTGGCCGCACTGGAGAACCCGACCCTCGTCAATGCCCTGATCTCGGACTTCATCCTCAGCGCGTAGCGTGTGGACATGACAGCCAGCCAAATGCTGCCACCGGTCCACATGCGTCGCAACGGGTTCGATCCGGTTCCCGAACTCGGTGAGATCCGCGACGGTGCCGGCGTCCAGTCGGTGGTAAGCGCGTTGGGCAATCCGGTGTATCTGGTCACCCGCTACGAGGACGTCAAGGCTGTCCTCGCCGATCACGAGCACTTCTCCAATTCCCGGCCGCCGGGGTTCGCCCTTCCCGGCGCGCCGCCGATGTCCGACGAGGAGCTGGCCCGAGCCCGCGCCGGTAATCTGCTCGGGCTCGATCCGCCCGAGCATCAGCGGTTACGCCGGATGCTCACCCCGGAGTTCACCATCCGGCGGATGAAACGCCTTGAGCCCCGGATCGCCGAGATCGTCGATGAACGCCTCGACGCGATGGAAGCCGCGGGCGCTCCAGCCGACCTGATATCCCAATTCGCGCTACCCGTACCGTCTTTGGTGATCTGCGAGCTTCTCGGTGTCCCCGTCGAGGATCGGCCCGAATTCGAGCAGCGCTCGGCCCGTCAGCTCGATCTGGCGTTGCCGATCGCCGAACGGATGGAACTACAGCGCCAAAGCCGCGAGTACATGCACAGTTTGGTAAGCAGTGCGCGACGGTCACCGGGTGAGGACATCCTCGGGATGCTGATCCGTGAGCACGGCGCGCACCTCAGTGACGACGAATTGGTCGGCATCGCAGGGCTTCTGCTGCTGGCCGGGCACGAGACGACATCGAACATGCTGGGCCTGGGCACATTGGCGCTACTGCGCTCACCGGAGCAGTTGGCCATGGTGCGTGACGATCCCGATGCGATCGGTCCCGCGATCGAAGAGTTGTTGCGCTGGCTTTCGGTGGTGCACCACGCGATTCCACGGTTCACCACCGCCGAAGTGGATGTCGCGGGGGGTGACGATACCGGCGGGGATGCTGGTCTTCGCCTCCCTGCCCGCCGGTAACCGCGATCCCGCCTTTGTCGATTATCCCGACGAATTGGACATCCGCCGGGGCGCCGCGGGCCATCTGGCATTCGGGCACGGGATTCACCACTGTCTGGGCGCGCCGCTGGCGCGGATGGAGATGCGCATCGCGTTCCCCGCGCTGTTCCGCCGGTTCCCCGGCCTGGCGGTGGCCGAGTCCGCCGAGGACATCGACTACCGGTCGTTCCACTTCATCTACGGCCTGCGGTCGTTGTCGGTGCGGTGGTGACGGCGATGCGCATAGATGCCGACCGGGAGTGCTGCATAGGCGCGGGCAACTGCGTGATGACCGCCGACGCCTTGTTCGATCAGGACGACGACGGCATCGTCGTGGTGCTCGCCGCCGAGGTGCCCGCCGATGAGGAGCCGCGCGCTCGCCGCGCCGCGCAGCTGTGCCCGGCGGGGGCGATAACCGCTTTCGAATAGCTTCGTCAATTTTTCATTGACAAACACCCCATTGTCAATCAATTATTGACAGCATGACCGATTCACCGTTCGCCGCCGCCCAACTGCTCCACCGCAGGCTCGGACAGCTGGTGGCCGCACCGATCCTCGGCGCCGACCACGACCCACTCGCGACGGTGACCATCGCCCGTGAGGTCAAAGACGACGCCGAGAGCCTGCTCGTCGCCGCGGTGCAGCAGGCACGCGCGGCGGGCCACACCTGGCAGCAGGTCGGCGATGTACTCGGCATCACCCGCCAGGCCGCCTTTCAGCGGTTCGGCAAACCGATCGACCCACGGACGGGAGAAGCCATGAACACGACCCCACTTCCGCAGGCCACGGAGCTGACGCTGGCCATCATCGATGATCTCGCGAACGCGCGTTGGGCCGATGTCAGCGCGCGCTTCGACGAGACCATGCGCGATCGACTCACCGACGCCGGACTCGCCGAAGGGTGGGTGCACATCGTCGGGCTGGTCGGGTCCTACGAAGGCCACGGGGACATCGACGCCGTGCGGGCGGGTGACTTCACCACGACCAACACGCGACTTCAGTTCGAAGCAGGCGAGTACATCGCCCGCATCACCTTCCGCGACGACCAGACGGTCGCCGGGCTGTTTCTGCTGACGCCGGACGTCGCGGCGGTCTGACACCGCGCCGGTTCTGTGTCACGCAGGCTTCACCCAACCGAGCTGTTGCTCACAGGAGGCGGCAAACTCAAGCAGGGCCCAGTCGTGCCACGGCTTACCTGTGACCATGATTCCGACGGGAAGTCCGTGACTCGTTCCCAGCGGCAAGGAGATGGACGGTAGTCCGGCGATGTTGGCGCCAACGGTGTTCGCCAGCGGTGCCCACGCTCGGTCTGCCAGGCCTGCCACTGAAATCAGTCCGCGTGAAACTGCCACCGGCAGCGAGGGCACCGTGGGCTCGATCAGGAAATCGGCCTCCTCGAGTGCGGCGCGATAGCTCGTCCGCAGACGCTCAGCCGCCATCACCGCGCGACTGTAGGCACGGTTCGGACTGGAACCGTGCAAGGTCCCGGCTGCCAACAGCGTCGCCTTGATCTGGGGGCTCAGCTCATCGTGACGATCGCGGATGCCCTTGCGCAGGGCCTCGGTGTACTCGACCCACTGGTATTCGGATCCCCCGTAAGCCGGGTGGACGCCCTCGATGGTGTGCCGCATACCTTCGACAAAGAGCCCGGTGCCCACCGGACCGAGTTCTGCCGGATCGAGTTCGGTTGTCCCGATCTTGGCTCCCGCGGAGCGCAGCCGCTCGACGACGTCATCGAAGGCAGCGCGGACGGGCGCATCTGCGGTGTTGCGGGTCACGGTGACGATCCGTAGCCGGGTGTTGCCGAGGTCGACAGATGAACGGTCGGTCAGCGCCGACGGCACTGAGCGGAAACACCGATGCTGGCGCAGGTCCTGTCCGTCGGGTCCCGCTACGACTGTCAGCGCCCGGGTCAAGGGCTCGACCGACCGGGACAACAGCCCGACGTGGTCCAATGTCGGCTCCATCGGAGCGACACCCGTGTACGGGATCAGGCCGTGTGTCGGTTTGAACCCGAGAGTTCCGCACCAGGAGGCGGGGACCCTGACGGATCCTCCCTGATCCGTACCTACGGCCAGATCATCGTCCTCGTAGAGCAGACTGGCGGCGGCCCCTCCCGAGGAACCGCCTGCCAACAATGACCGGTCGTGGGGGTTGAGGGTCGGACCGTAGACGCTGGTGTCGCCTGAGCCTGCGAAGGCAAGGTCGTCCATGTTGGTGACGGCGGTGATTGTCGCGCCCCCGTCGAGCAATCTGCGTACGACTGTTGCATCGCCGGTAGGCGTGAAATCCCGCAATACCGCTGAGCCACAGGTCAACGGTATGCCCGCCATCGCGATGGAGTCCTTCACGCTCACGCGCATATCGCTCAATGGCCCTGGAGCCGTCCCGACCACGTGCGTTCGGCGCACCAACGCATTACAGGGGTCTTCGTGATGACGTGCAGGACCGAGATCCTTTCGGTGCGTCGTGGCCGCGGACGGAAGCGGCGCGACGTCGGCCAGGGAATCCAGCATGGATGCGATGGCATCCGCGAACGTCGTCAACTCCAAGTGCTCGTCGGCCATAACCGAGGGTCTCACTTCACCAGCCCGGGAAGCAGGTTTGGCCCCCAGCCGCTCCGCATGTCGGTCACGTGTTGGAAGGTGGCCGACACCTTTAGGAATCGCCATCCGTCGTCGGTTTTGACGAGGTCGTCGTGGTAGATCGCTGTCGCGAGCACCGGTTCGGGCTCGAGTGAGGAGATCCGCGTACACAGTTGAAGCAGCTGCCAGGTTCCCGTAGCGACGGTCGCACTCTCGTCGAGATCGACCTCCAGGCAGGTCATATAGTGGATTGCCCAGGAGTATTCGGTATCACCGATCCTGTTGATGAAATCGCGGATCTCCCGGTGTCCGCGGACGAGACCAAACGTGTTCGATTCCCAAATACCCTCTGGTGTGAACAGATTGGCGAAGGCGTCACCGTCGTAACCGGTATCGCAGATGTAGGCGTAGCGGTGTTTGAGACGACGGATGTCTTCACGGGCCTCCAGTAGGTCCAGGCGTTGACGCACGGCGGCCATGGGGTCGGTCATTGTTGCGCCTTTCCCGAGAATCGACCGGTTGTGAATGCCACTGCCGCCAACAGGATGGCGCCCTTGAGCAAGGGTTCGATATAGAACGGCAAGCCGAACTGCTGCAAACCGGCGACCATCACCGCCAGCAGCAGAACGGCCACCACGGTGCCGACGACGTTGTAGCGTCCGATATGGAAGACGGTTGCTCCCAGGAAAACCGCCGCGAACGCCGGCAACAGGAAGCTGGCGCCCACTTGCGGATTGCCCGAGCCCAGTATCGCCGCCTGAATGACACCGGCCGTTCCGGCGATGGTGCCGGATGCCACGAAGGACGCGGTCGTCAGTCCCGCTGTGGGTAGGCCGACCAGCCGCGCTGCGTCAGGATTGTCACCGATGGCGTACAGATAGCGACCGACCGGGGTTCGCTCCAGTGTCCACCACGCGATCACGCACACGACGAGCGTGTAGACGACCGGCAAGGGAATGCCGAGCACGCGTTCACCCAATGCCCTGAATGAGGCAGGTACGTTCTCCGCAAAGATCGAACCATTGGTCCACCACAATGCCGCGCCCAACGCGCAACTGCCGGTGGCCAACGTCGCGACCAGCGAGTTGATCTTCAGCCACGCCACGCAAAAGCCGTTGATCAAGCCGATACCCGCGCCGATGACGGGCCCCGCGAGACACGCCACCCAGACCGGAGCCGAGAAGAACTGGAACAGCCCGATGGATGCGATCATCGCCAGTGTCAGGATGCTGGCCACCGAGAGATCGAAATGTCCGGCTACCACCGGAATCAGCAGGGCGATGGCGAGCATCATCCCGACTGATTCGTTACCGAGAATCGCGCTGGCGTTGGCGGTCGTCGGGAACGTGTAGGGCAGCAACGTGCTGAACAGGATGATTAGCCCGACCAGAACGTAAAACCCCAGCCACCGTGGTGCCAGTGCGGCATACATTCGTCGCGACGCTGCCTTGGGGGGTTCGTCGGGGAGCCGACGACGTTGTGGGGGTGCATCGGTGGGGTTGGGATCCAGGGACATCGGAGTTGGTTCCAATCTTTCAGGCGGTACCGGCAAGGTGCAGGATGGTTTCTTCGTCGACCCGTTCTCCGACGATCTGGGACTTCACCAGGCCTTGGCGCAGGATCAGGATTCGGTCACTGAGCTCGGCGAGTTCCACGAAATCCGACGACACGACGATCACACTCATGCCGGTGTCGGACAACGCACGAATCGCATCGTGAATCTGGTGTCGAGCGTGCACATCGACGCCTTGAGTGGGTTCGTCGAGCAGCAGCACCTTCGGTGTGGTGCGAGACCAGCGAGCGATGATCGCCTTCTGTTGATTGCCACCGCTGAACAAGGAGAAGCGCTTGTCCGGGTCTGCGGGCCGCACGTCATAGTCGGCCAACAAGCGCACTGCAGCCTCGCGTTCGGCGCGCCGATCGATACGAAAAGGTGAGGCCACTGTCGGCAACGATGCCATCATCAGGTTGTCCGCCATCGACATCCCGTTGAATGCCGCGTGCGCACGACGATCCTCGGGAACCAACGCGATACCCCGCGCGACGGCGGCCCGCGGTCGCCCGGCCACGACCGCGGCACCCTCCAACTCGACGGTGCCGGTGCTGCGTTCCTGAACCCCGGCGATCAGCCGCAATGTAGTGCTGCGGCCCGAACCGAGCAGCCCCGCCAAGCCCAGGATCTCGCCCCGGTGGAGTTGTATGTCGATACCGCCGACACGGCCACCGGACAATCCGACACAGTCGAGCACCACCTCGGTCGATCGGGGGCCACGGACCACCGGACGCAGTTCCTGTTCGGCGCCGGCCATCATCGTGGCCAGTTGGCGGTCGTCGATCGAGTGAGATTCGACGGTGCCGACCTTGCACCCGTCACGCAGTACCGTGACGTATTGGGCAAGACGGACCAGTGTCGTCAGATCGTGGGTGATGTACACGACGGCAACACCCTTCGCCGCGATCGAGGTCACGATCTCTTGAACACGAGTGGCTTCCTTCTCCGGCAGCGACGCCGTCGGCTCGTCGAGCACGAGCAATCGCAGGTCGATTCCGTCCCAAAGGTCCTGGACTGCGCGAGCGACGGCAACCATGGTCCGTTCAGTCGGCGAGAGGTCGCGCATGATCGTCCGCGGGTCGATATGCGTGACGCCGAGTTCTTCCAGCGCCCGACGAGCCGCAGAGCGTTCGGCACCGTCACGGACTCGCAGCCGCGAACTGTGTCGGAAGCGAGCACCCGCCGCGATGTTGTCTGCCACCGACCGATCGGAGAACAATCCCGGGTCTTGGTGGATGAATCGGAAACCCAACTGGTGCGCCAGCTTCGGAGTCAGTGCCGGAAACCGCCGGCCGGCCACCTCGATCGTGCCGGCATCGGGGGCGTGCACCCCGGCAAGGACTTTGACCAGCGTGGACTTACCGGATCCGTTCATACCCGCCAACGCATGCACCGTACCCGGCGCGAAGTCGACGCCGATGTGCTCGAGCGCCACCTGCGCGGCGAAGGTCTTCGTGATGCCCCGCAGGCTTACCACCGCATCCGACGAGCTCACGATTCGGCGCCCCACATCGTCCGATACCCGTCACGGAAATCCATATCCCCGGTCCACAGCCCCGAAATCCCCTGTGCCACTTCGTGGTCTATCAGCTTGACCGAAATCGCACCGGCCGCCTCCTGCGGGTCGCCACCGGCGAAAACTCGGTTCAGTGCATCGACACTCGACCACCCCAACCAGTCCAGCGCGAAAGCGGTTGTGGCGGTCTGGCCACCGCTGTCGCGGATCAATTTGATGGCCGCTGAGGTACCGTCGGACCCCAGCACGATCTTGTCCTGCGCATTCACCGATCGCAGACCTTGGAGAAGAGTCGGCACCGCGTAGTCGTAGTCGATGTAGATGGTGTTGAAATCCGGATGCCGCTGGGCCATCTGCTGCACCAGTCGAGGTACGGAGTTGGCCAGATCCGAGAACGTGAACGTCTGGTCTTCCAGAATCTGGCAGGTCGAACACGTTTGTAGCTGCTCCACGAAGCCGGCATGGCGGTTGTCCAACACGTCGAATCCCGTGTCGTGCAGAACCAATGCCTTCACCTGTCCTCGGGTCTCGGAAATGGCGTAGTCCGCGAGCAGCGAACCGCTCTGCCGCCAGGCCTCAGGCGTGGGATTGTCCGAGAACGCCACCATGTTCGACGCGGTGGCCGAGGACGCCACCACGGGGATACCCTGACTTCGGGCTTCGGCGAGTGCACCCTGAACGCTGCTCGGGTTGATGGCAAAGGTGATGATGCCATCGGGCTTGAGTGCGATTGCCTGGCGTATTGCGGCGTTCTGGGTGCTGGCGGTGTCCTTTCCATCGATGATCTGGGTTCGCCAGCCGATTTCCCGAGCTGCCTCCGCCGCACCCTTCACCGGTTGCGCACATCCCTCGGATGCCTGCGAACACGGAATGAGGATCACGAACTTGCCGGATTGCACAGGCGGACTGCTGACTGGGACGCCCCCGGCGACGGGGGCCTTTGCCGCGTCCACCCGGGCCCGAGCCTCCGCGGCCAAAGCCGCCGCGGCCTGCTCATTTCCCGCCTGAGTGGGCGGCGGTGACTGACACCCACCCACCAGCAGTGCGCACAAGATGCCCGCGGTGACAGTACTCAACATGTGCGTGACGTTCATCCGATCTCCTCAGTTCTTGCAGCGGTCCCGGCAAGTGCGTGTCTTTCCTGCGCCCAGTCGGCGGAATGGGGGCTCATCAACCCGAATCTGATGTGCAGGTGTTCATATCGCCATCCGGCGTCGGTCTTGACGAAGGTGTTGTCATAGCGTCCCGCCAGCCAGGCGGCGGTGGGTGCCGCGCCTGTCGCGTCGACACAGGGCATCAGCAGGTACCACGCGCCTCGTGCGCTCAACCCGTCAGGTGAGACATCGATGTGCAAGAGGGCGTTGACGTGTAAGGCCCATGGGTAGCCGGCGGAAGCGGTGCTGAAGTGGTCGCGGATCTGATCGCGGCCCCGAAACACCCGGCCTCCGGGGTCTGATTGCCAGAGTCCTTGTTCGACGAAGAGGTCGGCGATCTCGTCGGCAGGGTAGCCCGAGTCGCACAGGTGCGCGTACCGCGCGTGTAGTCGTGCGATCTCACGTTCCGCCAACAGCTCTCGGAGTGCCGCTGTGCATTTCTCGGAGTCCAATGCGTCGTCCATTTCTTCGGTGGGTATGAATGTCACTCGGTGCCGAACTTCGGGATCGAAAGTGGCTGCGGCGGCACTAGACCGGTGTTTTCGGTTGAGGGGCGCTAGCGGATTCGATCCGTCCTGTCCGCAGCGATACGCCGAGCGTCTCCGGGACCAGCACAGCTGCGACGAGGCTCACCAATGCCCCGCCGGTCAGATAGATGGCGGGTGCATACGTGGTGTCGGTGGCCGCGATGAGTGCGGTGGCGATCAACGGGCCAGCGCCACCGAAGAGCACGACGCCGAGGTTGTATCCCAGGGCCAGACCGCTGTATCTGCGCGATGTGGGGAACAGCTCGGAGAACAGCGCCGGCTGCGGAGCCAGCATCATCGCATCTCCGATGAGTATCAGGATCATGCCGGCGATCACCGCCACGAAGGAGCGCTGGTGGATCAGTAGGAAACCGAGCGGAGCGGTGACGGCGACCAGCACCGCACCCCACAGAACGAAAGGTTTGCGACCGACGCGATCGCAGAGCCGAGCAAACAGCACGACGAGTACGGCGAGGGCCAGCATCGCGACGAGACAGGCTCCGCTTGCCGCGGTCGCGTCCATTCCGATCTCACCGGACAGAAAAGTGGGACCGAATACCAGCAACACATAGGTACACATCGTGGGCGAGCACACCAGGCCGCACACCAGCAGGATCGAACGCCAATTCTCGGTAACAGCCCGGCGCAGAGGGGATCTCTCGCGTCGCGCACCGTGGCTCATCGCTTCGAACTCGGCGGATTCTTCGAGCCGCAGCCGCATGTAGAGACCGATCAGTCCCAGTGGTAGCGCTGCAAGGAATGGGATTCGCCAGCCCCACGATTGGAGCTGTTCGCCATCGAGCACTGCGGACAGGATCAGGGATGTGAGTGCGGCGGTGAACATGCCCAAGGTGATGGTGATCGTCTGCCAGCTACCGTAGAACGCTCGCCGGTGCGCCGGTGCGGACTCCACGACATAGGCGGCGGCGCCCATCCACTCACCGCCGGCCGAGAGACCCTGCAGGCACCGCAGCAGCAGGATCAACACCGGTGCCGTGATGCCGATGCTGGCGTAGGGAGGTACCACAGCCATGAGAGCCGTCGCCAGCGAGATTGTCAGGATGATCGCCGAGAGCGTGACCTTGCGGCCGTACCTGTCGCCGATGTATCCGAAGAGGATTCCCCCCAGCGGGCGAACGACAAAGCTGATACCGAAGACCAGGAAGGTCAGCATCATGGCGACCGCGGGATCCTCGTCGACGAAGAACAGCACCGAGAAGATGCCAGCGAAGTAGCCGTAGAGGACGAACTCGTACCATTCCAGGAAATTGCCGATGCAGGCCGCGATGATCGCCTTGCGCCGTCCGGGCGTGAGGCCTGGCTGCACAGCGTCCACCGCGTGGGTGCCGGTATCGGATCTGCGCCTGCTCACCATCGCGGTGAACCCATGACAGGGATGTCGGACGGGGCCAGTTCAGCCACATAGGTGCCATAGTCGATATCGAGCTGCGCCACCCCCCACACGGCGATCGGTGCAGCACATTGTGTGAGTAGATACAAAGGGTCACTGGATGATTCGAGCCACTCGACGGTGGCACCTCCGGTGCGGAGCGGACCAGCTGCCTCGAGCCGGAAGGGAATCTGGACCAGCCGGCTGATGTCGTAGTGCGGTCCTTCGGCGCTGGGTATCAACTTTGCGGTGTACTGCGTGTCGAACCACGCGGGGACGATGCGATCGGCACCGGTTCGTCCGGCACTCGCCGATCCGCGGAGTAGCTGTTGCCCGTGCGCATCGACAAACGCGAACTCGGCTCCGGTCGGCGTGTCCACGAGGGTGACGCTGCGGACCTGCTTCTTGGGAAGGCCGAACATCTCACGCCCGAGAATCCCGTGGTTGATTCCTTCCACGAACGTCTCGACGGCGTAGGCACCCTCGACCACTCCGCGGCGACAGCGCAGATTGATCCCACCCTGCATGTAGTCGGGGCGACATTCCACGGCACCACCAGCCCCGGTGAAACGCGCACCGCGGAACTCGGCGATCCAGATGATGACCTCGGGCGCGGCTCCGGCGACTAACGGACGCGGGAGCACCGCGTCGACGACCGCCGCGCTCGTGCGGTACACGACCGAGATCCAGCGGACCGAAACAGTTTCCACGCCGGGGACGAAAAGCGGCGCGAAGGCCGGCATCGCACTCGCGGTCATGGAATCAGCGTTTGAGCGGTGTGGCGACGGGATGGACGACACAGGGTCCTTCTTCCTCGGTGTTCGACACAGGTCAAGTTCAGACGCCGACGGTTTCACCCTTGTGCAGGGGATCCGTGCGTCGGCCGTTTCAAGATGAATCAACATCGCGGCGAACACCAGCAGATGGAAGTCGATGTCAACTATCTGAAAAATTTGTTATGACCTGGTTCACACCGAGGTATCGATACCGGAAACGCCCAGTTCAACCGGTTGCGTGTAGCAATCTTTCAAATAGTCGAAACTTCTGCTCATATGCTGGATCAATCTGGCGTGCGCTCCCCAAGATGCAAGGGATGTCGCGCGGTGCGACCACGGAGAAGATCGGCAATGACGGATTTCGTGAAATCTACTAACGAGCAAGCAATCTCGGATTCGATCCGCGAATCGACGGACGCCATGCTCGACTTCCTGTCGAGAACAGTGCAAAAGCCGAGTGTGACCGGCCACGAAGACACCGTTGCCGAGCTCTACGCGGCATTCTTCGCATCCCGCGGGTGGTCGGTCGAGGAGCACCCGCTCGCCGAGTCCCGGGTCGTCCGCGGCGAACGCGGTAGCAGCGAGGCCAGGACGCAGGAACGCGCCAACGTCGTGGGCTACTACCAACGATGCCGCGCGGACATACCCACCGTTGTCATCAACGGGCACATCGACGTGGTGCCCGTCCTCGACGGCGATCAATGGTCACGTGACCCGTTCTCCGGAGCACGCGTGGAAGGCTGCGTGCACGGTCGCGGGTCGGTGGACACCAAGGGCGGGATCGCCGCAGCGCTCTGGGCGTTGGATGCACTGGATCGGGCTGGCGTGCAGTTGCCGTTCAATGTGGCCGTCGAGCTCGTGGTGGGTGAAGAGACCACGGGCGTGGGAACATCCGCGGCGTTGGAGCGTATGCCCGCCCGACTCGGCACCATCGTCTTGGAGCCCACGGCAGGCGCTGTGGTCACCGTGGCCTCCGGACTGCTGTTCTTCACGGTGGAAGTGACCGGCCGGGCCGCACACACCTCCGTTCCCTGGCATGGCATCGACGTGGGACCCAAGCTGATCGACATCTACCGTGCACTGCAGGATCTGGGTGCAGAGCGAGCCGCTCGGCTCACCGATCCGCGCATGCCGTTCCCGAGCGCTGTCCCACTCGCCATCGGCACTGTGGACATCGGTGGGTGGCGGGCCGCCGTGCCCGCCAGGGGCAGCCTGTCGGGCCGCATCGGAGTGATGCCCGGTGAAGATGTCAGCGATGTCCGAGCCGCACTCACCGACTGTGTCCAGGGCGTGGTGGCCCGTGACGAATGGCTACGAAACAACCCACCGGTTATCAGATGGGACAACGAGGGCTTGCGGAGTTGGGAGACTCCCGAGTCCGACCCTGTGGTCCGCGCGTTGGACGAGGGTCGACGGCGCACCGGACTCGCTCCCAAGATAGAAGGCATGACGGCTGGTTGTGATGCCGGGATCCTCACGGCTGCAGGAGTTTCCACTGCCGTGTTCGGCCCAGGAGAGATGCGCTACGCCCACAGCCCCGACGAGAGGATCGCAGAGCGCGACGTCGTCGACGCCGCGCTCATCCTCGCCAACGCATTGGCGGCGTGGGCCGAACATCATCTGCGCGGGACGATCTCATGACCGTCGGCAAGCCCGGTGGCACCGAAGACCCATCCGCCGAACCGGTCTCAGGCGAAGCGACGGTCCTCCAGACCCTTGCCCGGGGACTCGGAGTACTCGAAGCGGTGGCAGAAGGTAACGGCACCGCGACACCGAAAACACTGGCACGTCGGCTGGGCATTAAACAGAGCACCTGTTACCACCTGTTGCGGACGCTGCGCGCGGATGGCTACGTGGTGAGGCTGCCCGGCGGGAACTTCGATATCGGTCCACGCGGGTCGACACTGGGCAAGCACCTCTCGGCGCGCACCGGGCCGGCACCCGAAATCTCGGCAATACTCACCCGACTGCACAACAAGACGCGGGAAACCTCGTATGTCTGCGGCTGGTATCACGGCACGATCCTGATGCAACAGGTCCTTCACGGCCTGCATTCCCTCACCGTCAAGAACCTCGATGTCGGCTACGTCGGCAACATGCATGCCCGCGCATCCTGTCTGGCCGTGCTGGCGCACCTTCCGGCGAGCCAGGTCGCCACGATGTTCGACGGAACGCCGCTGACGAAGCTGACCGCCAACACGATCTCGGATTTCAACGAGCTGACTAACGAACTCGAAACCATCAGGCGCCGCGGCTACGCACTGGATATCGAGGCATTCGCCGAGGACGTCTGCTGTGTGTCCGCCCCGTTCTTCGACCCGTCGGGTACACCTGCCGGTTCGTTCAGCGTCTCGGTACCGGTGTCCCGCTTCCAACAGACCCGTACGGCCCTGTCCACCGAAGTGCGTGAGGCAGGCGCCTTGGCAACCAATCTGCTGAAGACCGGCCGGCTGGTGATAACCGCAGCACCGAATTCACCCGAGTCCCGCTCATCGTAGCCATTGCTCGAACCCGCTGTTACAACCATATTCCGAGGAAACATGACCACACACCCACCCCCGCATGAATCGGTCGACTCCGGCACCCTACTCACATACCTGAGCTCCATGGTCCGCATCCGAGAGTTCGAGACAGAAGTCGCCCGGCTACGAGGCGACGGGACGATTGTCGGGTCGGTGCACCTGTGCAGTGGCCAGGAAGCGATCTACACCGGCGCCACCGCCGCGCTCGACCCGCAACGAGACCTGGTTTTCCCCACGTACCGCGGGCACGGGTGGGCGCTGGCCTGCGGCGCTTCGTTGGACGGGATGTTCGCCGAACTCATGGGCCGCGAGTCGGGCGTCAACGGTGGCCGAGGGGGATCGGCGTACCTCTCGGTTCCCGAAGTAGGGATGATGGGTGAGAACTCCATCGTGGGAGCCGGTGCGCCCATCGCCGCCGGTGCCGCTCTGGCCGCCCGCTTCGACGGCTCCGGTCGAGTATGCGTCGCCGCTTTCGGCGATGGTGCGGTCAATCAGGGCTCGGTCCATGAAGCCTTCAACTTCGCGGCTGTGATGGCCACTCCGGTGATCTTTGTCGTGGAGAACAACCATTGGTCCGAACTGACCCCGATCACCGCGACCACCACCTCGGACCGACTCTTCAAACGCGCGGCCGCCTACGGCATGCCGGGTGTGCGAGTCGATGGCAACGATCCCGCGGCGGTCCGCCACGTGATGACACACGCGGTGCGACACGCACGCGAAGGTCGAGGTCCGACCCTTGTCGAAGCCATGACCGACCGCATCGTCGGCCACTACATCGGCGATGCGCAGCAATACCGCGCCGACGGTGAGCTCGATCGGATCACATCGGCCGAACCGATCACCCGTCTGATCACGAAGCTGACCGAAAAGGGAGTCGACCAGGCCCGCATCGACTCGACCGTGGCTCGTGCCACGGCCGACGTCCTGGCCGCGAGCAAACGGGCGCAGGCAATGCCGCATGCCGACCCTGCGACCGCATTGGAGCATCTCTATGCCTGACCCAACCAGCAAGCACAAAGACCTCACCTACGCCGAAAGCGTCAACCGTGCCCTGCGTCGAGCACTGGCCGAAGATCCCAGCACACTTCTGTTCGGTGAGGACGTCGCCCTGCCCGGCGGGGTGTTCGGGGTGACCAAGGGACTCCAGAAATTGTTCGGGGACAGGGTGTTCGACACCCCCATCTCCGAATCGGCGATCCTGGGTGGTGCGGTCGGTGCCGCCCTGGTGGGCAGACGACCCATCGTCGAAATCATGTGGGCGGATTTCGCGCTGGTGGCCTTCGACCAGATCGTCAACCAAGCCGCAAATGTGCGTTACCTAAACCGCGGTCGGTTGGCCGCACCGCTCACGATCCGCACGCAACAGGGAAGCGGCCCCGGGGCGTGCGCCCAACATTCACAGAGCTTGGAGGCGCTCTTCGCGCACATTCCCGGCATCGAGGTGTGTATGCCTACGACTCATCAGGATGCGTACGACCTGCTCCTGACAAGCATCCATCGCGACGACCCCACTGTCGTGATCGAGAACCGCAACCTCTATCACGGAGCGAAACAGCCCGTTGCACTCGACGGGCCGATACTCGGACCGGACGGTGCCGCCACCCGCCGACAGGGCACCGACGTGACCATCGCGACGTGGGGTGCGATCCAGCACAAGGTCCTCGACGCAGCGCACATCCTGGAAGCCGAACACGGCATCTCGGCGGAAGTGCTCGACATGCGTTGGCTGCGGCCGCTGGATGTGGACGCGGTTGCCGCCAGTGTCGAACGGACCGGGGCTCTGGTCGTCGTTCATGAAGCACACCAATTCGCCGGTCTCGGAGCCGAACTCGTCACCGCCATGGCAGAGCGGGGTGTGCTGGGGACCCGGTCACCAATCAGAATCGCCACGCCGGACACCCGGATTCCAGCGGCCCCCGAACTGCTGAAGGCCGTTGTTCCCGGCGTCGATACCATCGTCGATCGGGTGCGTGCGATGTTCGGATCACCGGTCTGCACTCGATGACAGCATCCATCGACAACCACGAGCTGTGTGCCCCTGCACACCTTCACCAACACACCGCTTCCGTCAGCAAGTGGTTCTCAGCCGACGGTGAGCACGTGCACCGCTTCGACGTCATCGCCGAAATGTCCGACTCCCAGGGCACAGAGACCGATTTGGTCGCCACGACGGACGGATACCTCACCCGAGTAAGGCCGGAGTCCGTTCACACCAGGCCCGGGCTCGTCGGCTGGATCACGCCGCGTCCCATGTCCGCCTGTCGGCAGCAGACCGACGACGACCAGAGGGACATGACCCTCATCGGCAGCGATGTCGGCTATCTCGTGATGAGGGCAGTCCTCCGCCGCGAGTCAGAGTGGATGGTGGTCAGTCGAGAGCACACCCGAGTCGGAGCGCTCGTCTCCGCGGCCGCTGAGGCCACCGGTGGAATGTCCGGTCTCGGGTGTGCGGATCGGGTGGACGTGGTGGTGTACGGCATTTCGACCGGACGGCCCGGTGTGGTGATCGAGGATGCACGCCGGCTTTCCGCATCAGGCATCGCCCGGATTCTCGACGGCGCAACGGACCCGTCGAACAGCCCGGAGATTACTGCCCACCCACTTCGGCTCGAGGTGCACCTCTGCGCTAGCCGAGCAATGCTCTACACGCCTCCGCACCCCGATGCGGTGGCCCGCCTGACCGTCGGCCCACCCACCGATGAGGTTGTCGCCGAACGAGACTGCTTCGGCAACCCGACCGTCGCAGTGCGTGCCTGCGCAACGCTCGTGGTCGCATACCGACCATCGTCAACCACCGCCGAGAAGGTCACCACGTTCGGCGCCGAAGTCGCCGCGTATCTCAGTGGCCGCCCGCACTGAACTCCAACCGCAAGGATCACCCATATGACCGTCGACAACACCGAAGCCTCCCTGCACCAGCGGCATCGCTCCGTCATGCCGGGTTGGCTGACCACCTACTATGACGACCCACTGGAATTGGTGGAGGGTTCAGGCCGACACGTCACCGGTGGTGACGGTCGGACATACCTCGATTTCTTCGGGGGGCTGCTGGCCACAATGGTCGGCCACGATATCCCGGAGATCACCGAGGCCATCCGGCGTCAGGCCGGACGGCTACTCCATTCGAGCACGCTGTATTTGATCCGCAGCCAGATCGAACTCGCCGAGAAGATCGCCCGCCGCGCCCCGGTCGACAACCCCAGAGTGTTCTTCGTCAACTCCGGCTCCGAAGCTGTGGAAACCGCCTTCCTGCTCACCACGACGGCACGCCGCTCCAATCAGGTCATCGCCTTGCGGGGCAGCTATCACGGTCGCTCCTTCGGAACCGTCGCCGCCACCGGCATCCGAGGCTGGTCGGCCACCGCCCTCAGCCCACTCCAGGTCACCTACAGCCACTCCGGCTACAAATACCGAAGTCCGTTCGCCCATCTCGACGATGCAGCGTTCACCGCCGCCTGTCGTGACGAGCTACAAACCATGATCGACACATCGACCTCCGGTGACATCGCCTGCTACATCGCCGAACCCATCCAGGGCGCCGGTGGATTCGCTACGCCGCCAGACGATTTCTTCACCGCGATGAAGTCGGTGCTCGACCGCTACGACATCCCCTTCGTCTCCGACGAAGTACAGTCAGGCTGGGGCCGCACCGGGCGGTCCTACTTCGGTATCGAGCACTACGGGATACGTCCGCAGGCAATCACCTTCGCGAAAGGGCTGGCCAACGGCATCAGCATCGGCGGAGTGGTGGCCGAGGCCGACCTGATGAACTGTCTCACAGCGAATTCCATTTCCACCGCGGGCGGCAACCCCATCGCGATGTCGGCTGCCAATGCCGTACTGGACTACATCGAGTCGCACGACCTCCAGGACAATGCCGACCGGGTCGGAGCGATCCTGCGTGCCGGGCTCGAGGAGATCGCTTCGACGTGCCCACTCATCGGGGAGGTTCGCGGATCAGGTTTGATGATCGGCGTCGAGCTCGTCGAACCGAACACCCGCACACCCGCGGTCGGGCACACCAATGCCGTACTCGCCGAGGCGAGGGCAGCCGGGCTGCTGATCGGCAAGGGTGGGCTTGCCGGCAATGTCCTGCGAGTGACACCACCGATGACGGTGACCGAATCCGAGGCACAGACCGCTCTGGAGATCCTGCGAGACGTGTTGTCCAAGGTCTACGCCACCGCAGCGGTCGGCCATTGACACCTACTTGCGCGCAGGTCGACCCCACTGATCACCAAGATATTTCGACGGAGAACTAGATGTCAGAAAATCTCACCATGCAGGCATTGGTGCACGCAGGCTGTGCAGGACCCGATGGACTGCGGTTGGCACAGGTGCCTCGTCCCGAAGCCCGGGACAACGACGTTCTTGTCAGGATCGCCGCGGCCGGCCTCAATCGACACGAGCTCTTCGTCATCGACGCACACACCGACAACGAGCCGAAGATCGTCGGCGCCGACGCCGTCGGAACGATCGTCGCCACCGGTGACACCGCGGAACAACGGATCGGCGATATCGTGCTGATCAATCCGTGTATCGGATGGACGCGTACCAAAGATGTGCCTGAAGTGCCGACCATCATCGGAGGACCGATCCCGGGCACGTTCGCCGAGTTCATCACGGTCCCCAGCGTCAACGTTCACCCCGTTCCGCCGCACCTCTCCGAAATCGAAGCGGCTGCACTGGGGCTGGCTGGATTGACCGCCTACCGAGCACTTTTCACCAAGGGCCGACTCGAGGCAGGCCAGCATGTCGTGATCACCGGCGCGACTGGCGGAGCAGGCACCCTGGCCGTCTCGATGGCCGCGGCCGCTGGGGCGCATGTCACCGTGGTGACGCGGCATTCGAGCAAAGTTGCACAGGCCATCGCGCTGGGAGCATCACACGTCGTCGTCGGAATCGACGGCTTCGATGAAAAGCTCCACACTCCAGCAGAATTGGTCATCGACAGCGTAGGCGCATCGGCCTTCCCCGCCGCCTTGAAGGCACTGCGCCCCGGAGGTCGCGTCATCTCCTTCGGAGCGACGACCGCACCCGACATCAGTCTTTCGCTGCGGGAATTGTTCTTTCGACAGGTAACACTGGAAGGCACATCCATGGGAAGTGCGCCCGAGTTCGACCAGATGCTCCGCTTCGTCACCGAGAACCAGATCAGACCGACCGTGCACGCCGTGCGCCCTCTCTCCGAGGCCGCGGACGCACTGCGCGAGATGGCGTCGGGAGTCGCGTTCGGCAAGACCGTCTTCACGCTTGGCGGCATCACAACGTGGGAATCACCTGTGGCGGAGGCCCGATGACCACCGTCAATCCCGCCGCAATCGCACCCCCGATGGGCGCCTTCAGCCACGTCGCCATCCTGCCCCACACATCCACTGCCGCGTACATTTCCGGACAGATCGGCGCGGACGTGACGGGTGAGCTCGTGAGCGAAAACTGTTACGAGCAAACGCTACAAGCGTTCGCGAACATCGAAGCGATTGTTTCACACCTCGACGTGGATCCCAGTGCCATCGTCAAACTCCTCACACTCGTGGTCGGTACCGACGGATTCACCGAGTTCGCCCGAGCGCGTGACGAGGTCTTCCGACGGTGGTATCCGACTGGCCGGTACCCCGCGCATTCCGCGGCGACCGTCTCGGAGTTGGCGGCCCCTGGCCTCAAGGTCGAGATCGAAGCGGTCGTCGCGCTGCCACGATGACACCTGAAGAGTTTCGGGCCCAGTTTCCGTCCCTGACAGACTGGATATGGCTGGATACCCCAGGGGCTCCA
Source organism: Mycolicibacterium neoaurum (assembly GCF_036946495.1). NCBI lineage: Bacteria > Bacillati > Actinomycetota > Actinomycetes > Mycobacteriales > Mycobacteriaceae > Mycobacterium > Mycolicibacterium neoaurum. The sequence continues at coordinate 2,492,527 of NZ_JAQIIX010000002.1, read as the reverse complement.
CCGGGAGCCCGCCGCGTCGTGGACAGCCTCACAAGCAGTTTGGACGATTGGCTTTCGGGATCATTCGAGTGGACCGAATGGGACTCAGCGGCCGACCACGCGCGCGGCGAGTTTGCCCGTTACACCGGAATTGCCCCGAGCCATGTCGCCTCCCAGGGGTCACTCGCCGAGGCAGCGGCGACCGCCGTCCGTTGCACACCACCCGGAAAGTCCATCCTGGTCTCGGGCGACGAGTTCCGAAGTGTGTTGTTCCCGGCCCTTGCTTACGCCGCGTCCACCGGCACGTCAGTGAGAGTGGTGAAACGCAAACCAGGACATAGCCGCAGCACCGAACTCCTAGACGCGATCGACAAGACCACCGGGCTCGTCCTCGTGAGCGAAGTATTGACCAACGACGGCGAACTCGTCGACCTCGATGCCATCTGCGCTACCGCCCATCGGCGTGGCGCGCTGGTGTTCGCCAACCTCACCCAGACGCTGGGCGTACTGGTCTCAGATCTCTCGGGCCATCCCGCCGATATCATCGCCACACATGGCTACAAGTGGATGCTGTGTCCACGTGGCACGACATGGCTGGTCGCCGATCCCGATCTGAAACTCATGCGCGCCCATACGCCCAGCTGGAAGACCGCCTCTTCACCGCCGCATTACTTCGGAGGTCCGTATAGCGAGTCGGCAACGATGAGTCGGTGCAATGCCTCGCCTGCCTGGTTGTCCTGGATCGGCGCTCGCGCCGCCCTGGATCTTCTCGGCCGGTTGGATGAGAAGCGTTGCCGAGAGCATGTTCTGGATCTTGCGAACGCCTATTCGGAAGTCTTGGTCGAGGCGGGGTTCCGCATCCTCAACCTCGGGCGTCCGTCACATGTTGTGGTCGCTTCCCCACCACCACGTCATCGCGTCGATGCGGCCACCCTGCGGCGCAACCGCATCCGGGCCACCACCACCGAGGGCGGTGCGCTTCGGGTGGGATTCCACTACTTCAACGTGTTCTCCGACGTCGACGCCGCGACCGCCGCGGCAAGCTCCGCTGTCATACGGAGCGGATGAGTCCATATACCCTCTGAACTGGCCTTTTCCCGTTCCACTCGACTTGTCGGGGCCGCGAGTAGAATCGCTCATATGTTCGAACGGTCGGGGTTGTCGGAGCTGAGCGATGAGGCGCTCATCGCCGCGGTCACCGACGCCACCCGCGCCGAAGCTACGGCGGCGGCCCGCCGGCTGGCCTTGGTGGCTGAGGTGACCGCCCGGCACTGCGAGGACGAAGACGAGTCCTCGGCGTTGAAGCTGATCGACGGATGGGCGCTGGCCAAGGCCGAGATCAGCGCGGCGTGCACTCTCGGGCCGCGCGCAGCGAGCGCCCAGATGCGCATCGCGATGGCCCTGCGTGATCGACTGCCCCGCACCGCCGAGGCGTTCGCGAAAGGGTTGGTGTCGGCCAAGGTGATCGCGGCGATCACCTGGCGCACCCAACTCGTCACCGACGACGACGCATTGGCGTTGATCGACGCCGGGATCGCCGGCAGCGCCCACCAATACGGCACGCTGTCGGAGAACGCACTGATCGCCGCGGTCGACTTCTGGGTCCACAAATTCGACCCGATCGCGGTCATCCGATCCAAGACGGCGGCCAAAGACCGCTACATCGACTTCGGCGACAGCGATGACCCCGACGGGGTCGTCTCGTTCTGGGGACGCATGCGCGCCACCGACGCCACGATCAGCGACACCCGCCTCAACACCCTCGCCCACAGCGTCTGCGATGGTGATCCGCGCACCGTGGCCCAACGCCGCGCCGACGCCCTCGCCGCCGTCCTAGCCGGAGCCGACCGACTCACCTGCCTCTGCGGTGACCGCGACTGCGCGGGGTCGGGGAAAGACCCGCGCGCGGGTGCGGTGACCGTTTACGTGCTCACCGGACACGAACCCGACACCGGGCACGGTGCCAAGCCCGCCTCGGGGCCCACACCCGATGGCAGCGGTACCCAGGACCCGCGGACCGACAAGGACCAGCCACAGCCGATGGCCGAGCCCCCAGCCGAGGAGCCCGCCGCGCACGATGGCAGCGCCGAACCCAAGCCCACCGCACCGGCCGCCAGCACCCAGACCGCCCTGGGCACCGGGATCACCCTGGACGGGGCGATCATCCCCGCACACCTACTGGCCGAACTCATCGCCACCGGTGCAAAAGTCCGCCCCCTGAACAACACCACCGAGCTGGGCTCCGAACCCCGCTACCGCCCGTCGGCGAAACTGGCCGCCTACGTCCGCATGACCGCGATGACGTGCTGCTTCCCCGGTTGCGGGAAGCCCGCCCAACGCTGCGACCTCGACCACCTCACCCCGTGGCCGGCCGGAGCCACCCATCCGGGCAACCTGCGCCCGCTCTGCCGCGAACACCACCTACTCAAAACCCTGAAAACCGGCTGGACCCCCAAAGCACACCCCGACGGCACCACCGAATGGACCGCCCCGAACGGGCACACCTACGCGACGATGCCGCTCGCACCAGTCCTGTTCCCGCACAACACCATCGACACCCCGATACCGAGATCGCGACACATCACCCTGATCGGTGAGTGGGACCGCGACCCCGACATCCCACGACGCCAACGCACCAGACAACACGACCGCGAATACCGCATCAACGCCGAACGAACCCGCAACGCAGCAGAGCTCGCCCTCGAAAACGCCCGCGGACAACCAGACTTCTAGGTGCGAGCGGCCCGCCGCAGCAACAACACACTGACCACCAGCACCCATGCCGGGAAGGCGATCGTCAGCCACATGCTGAGGTCACTGGCGATCAGAAGTCCCACTGCGGCAACGTAGGTGGCGATCACCAACCAGTCCGGCATGAGCCCGGTCTTGCGCCAGATGGTAGCGAGCGACATCATGAACACCGCCGCCATCCGGAGTGCATAGGTCTTGGACACCGTCAGCAACACCATCTGACCGAAGGCCGCGATATTCGGATCGACAGCCGCGCCGCTGCGTTCCAGTCCGGCACCAAACCCTGCGGCCACGAACATCATCGCCAAGAACAACAGGCCGCTGCCGAGGAATACCGTCGAGAAGAACTTGTCCTCGTAACCGCCCAGTCCATCGCGGACCACTGCCATGAACCAGAGGAACGCTATCCCCGCGAACGGCATGATCTTCGCGGCGACGCCCAGATTCTTACTGCCCTCGACCAACCACTGCGCACCCGTTTCGGTGCCCTCGGGCAATGCCAGTCGGATCAGCACCAATGCCGTCCCGAATAACACCGCGAACACCACCCCGGCGACCGCGGCAACCCGGGGAGTGGTCAGCCTGTTCGTCACACGGATATGGTCACACGATCAGGGCTGACCGGGCAGCAATCTGATCATCAAACCATTGCTCTCGGCCAGCAGCTTCCCGTCACCATTGCGCAGCTCGGCATTCACAAACGCCTTGCGCCCCTCGGATTCACGCACCCACCCGCGCGCCGTGAGCGTCTGGTCGATCGGTGTCACGGCCCGATAGTCGACATGCAGAAAGGCGGTCCGGCTGACGGGTCGCCCCGCTGCGTGGATCACCATGCCGAACACCGAGTCGAACAGTAGCGGCAGCACCCCACCGTGCACGGCGCCGTTTCCGCCGACGTGATACCGGCTGAACTGCACCGTCAGCTCGACACCGTCGGCATCGAACTTGGTGATCTGCCATGGCGGCATCAACAGGCTGCCCGCCCCGGGCAGGGACGGCACCCGGCTCGCGGGCCCGACCCCCTCGGCGGCCCGATACGGTTCCAGCAGAGCCACCAGCTGTTCGGCCAGATCAGCTGCGGCATCCCAGGTCTCACTATCGGGATCGGCCGATACTGCCAGATCCTGCGCATGACGCATCGCCGTCAGGAAGCGGCCGAACCCAGGCCCCGGATCCGCGAGCTCGAACACCGGAAACCCACCCTGCCGGTCGTACTCGGGATCGGCACGGCGCGGATCCAGCCCGAAGTCGGTCACGCCAGAATGTCTCGGCGCACGATGGTCTGATCCCGCCCCGGGCCGACGCCGATGCATGAGACCTGCGCTCCGGCAAGCTCTTCGAGTCGAAGCACATAATCACGGGCGTTCGCCGGTAGCTCCTCGAAGGTGCGGCACGAGCTGATGTCCTCCCACCAACCGGGCAGCTCTTCATAGATCGGCTCGGCCTTGTGGATATCGGCTTGGGTCATCGGCATCTCGTCGGTCCGCTTGCCGTCGACGGTGTAGCCCACGCATACCGGCACAGTCTCCAAGCTGGACAGCACGTCGAGCTTGGTGAGGAAGTAGTCGGTGATGCCATTGACACGGGTCGCGTATCGGGCGATCACGGCGTCGAACCAGCCGCACCGCCGGGCCCGACCGGTCGTGACGCCCACCTCACCGCCGGTCTTGGCCAGGTATGCGCCGTGCTCGTCGAACAGCTCGGTCGGGAACGGCCCCGACCCCACCCGCGTGGTGTAGGCCTTCAGGATGCCCAGCACCGTGGTGATGCGCGTCGGCCCGATACCCGAGCCCACCGACGCACCACCGGCCGTCGGGTTGGACGAGGTGACGAACGGATACGTGCCGTGGTCGACGTCGAGCAGGGTGCCCTGCGAGCCTTCCAACAGCACCGTCTGGCCGTCCTCCAGCGCCTGGTTGAGCAGTAACCGAGCATCGGAGATGCGGTGCTTGAAGCCATCGGCCTGGGTCAGCAGGTTCTCCAGCACCTCGGCAGGCTCCAGCGCCTTGCGGTTGTAGATCTTGACCAGCACCTGGTTCTTGAAGTCGAGCGCCGCCTCGATCTTCTGCTCGAGCAGCGCCGGATCCAGCACATCGGCGGCCCGGATGCCCAGGCGCGCGACCTTGTCCTGGTAGCAGGGTCCGATCCCGCGACCGGTGGTGCCGATCTTCTTGCTGCCCATGTACCGCTCGGTCACCTTGTCGATGGCGACGTGATACGGCATGAGCAGGTGCGCGTCGGCGGAGATCAGCAACCGGGACGTGTCGACCCCGCGCTCCTCCAGACCCGAGAGCTCGGTGAGCAGCACGCCCGGGTCCACCACGACACCGTTACCGATGACGTTGGTGACACCCGGGGTGAGGATGCCCGAGGGGATGAGGTGCAGCGCGAAGTTCTCCCCGGTCGGCAACACCACGGTGTGACCCGCGTTGTTACCTCCCTGGTAGCGAACTACCCATTGCACACGTCCACCGAGCAGGTCGGTGGCTTTACCTTTGCCCTCATCGCCCCACTGGGCGCCGATGAGCACGATTGCCGGCATGGCATTTCTCCCGCTTAAAGTGATGCAGCCGGTGACCCACCCTATCCGAGCGGAGCCGTAGGAGTTGCGTTGGCCACAAATGACGTGGGCGTTTTGTTGTTCGGCGGACGCCGGACACCCCGTTCGTTACGCGGACTGCCGGGGATTTCGCCCGACGAGGTGACCGATTTCCGGCGGGTCATCGTGGTCGGTGCCGACGCCGATCTGGCCGCGGTACTCAAGGGACTGCTGCGCGCGGACCGCCTCGATATCGAGGTCGCGCACGTGCGCAGGCCCTGGGGAGCGAGCCGGGCGTTGTCCGGCCGGGCCACCCGGGTGCCGCTGATCAGGGACGAGACGGGGTCGGTGATCGTGGGCGCCGCCGTCTGGGTCGGGGAACAGGGCCTGGAACGTGGTGACGCACCGGCCAAGCTGGTCGGCGAGGCGGTCGTCGACGACACGGTGCTGTTCGACGGCGAGGTCACCGGGGTCCGGGTGGAGCCGATTCCCGACCAACCGGGGCTGCGGGCCACCGTGCTGTCGCGGCACATGCGGCCGGGCCGCTGGGTGACCGGACGCGCCGCGCAGCTGGGCACCCCGGGCGCATTCGTGGTCCGTGACGGCGAGCTGAGCCCCCGTGCGGTCAAACGGTCGACCTTCTACCGGCACACGCAGGGTTGGTTGGCCGTCCGGTGAATCTCAAACCTGGGTAGCGTCGGGACGTGAACATCAGACCACTGCGTCAGTCGGTGCGCCCCAGCCCGATCTTCCTGGCGATCGTCGCGCTGACCGCCGCGGGCGGGGTGGGCGCGTGGTTGTGCGCCGACCGCGTGCAAACGCTCTCCTACGTCTCGGTCTTCGTGCTGGTGATCGCCGGTTGGCTGGTATCGCTGTGTCTGCACGAATTCGGCCACGCCTACACCGCATGGCGGTTCGGTGACCACAACGTCGAGGCGCGTGGCTACCTGACGCTCAACCCGCTCAAGTACGCCAATCCCCTTCTGTCGCTGGGTCTTCCGATGCTGTTCATCGCCATCGGCGGGATCGGGCTGCCGGGGGGCGCGGTCTATCTGCACACCTCGTGGATGACGGCGCGACAGCGCACGCAGGTCAGCCTGGCCGGTCCGCTGGCGAACCTGGTCCTGGCCATCCTGCTGCTCGGCGTCACGCGCCTGTTCTACGACCCGGCCCACGCGGTGTTCTGGGGCGGTCTGGCCTTCCTGGGCTTCCTCCAGGTCACCGCCGTGCTGCTGAATCTGCTGCCGATCCCCGGCCTGGACGGTTACAACGCCCTGGAACCCCATCTGAGCACCGACACCCAGCGCGCCCTGGACCCGGTCAAACAATGGGGTTTTGTCATCCTGCTGATCGTGCTGCTGGTGCCACAGCTCAACCAGCTCTTCTTCGGTGCGGTGTTCTGGTTCGTCGAACTGTCCGGCGTCCCCGGACCGCTGGTCTCCCTCGGCGGTGGCCTCACCCGATTCTGGTCGGCTTGGCTCTGACCACCCTTGCAACATATGCATACTTCCGCATATATTCGGCGGCATGGGTGCCGGACATGACCACAGCCACGGCGGAGGCGATACGCGGGTAGGCCGCATGATGATCGGCGCGGCCATCCTGGCCACGTTCTTCGTCGTCGAACTCGTCACCGCGCTGAGCATCAACTCGATCGCCCTGCTCGCCGATGCCGGCCATATGCTCACCGACCTGGTCGCCATGTTCATGGGGCTGACCGCGGTGCTCATGGCCCGCCGTGGATCGACCTCCGCGGCACGTACCTACGGCTGGCACCGCGCCGAGGTGTTCACCGCCGTGGCCAACGCAGCACTGCTGTTCGGGGTCGCCGCGTTCATCCTCTACGAAGCCTTCGAACGACTCGGCGACGCGCCCGACGTGCCCGGTGTGCCGATGATCGTGGTGGCCCTGCTGGGTCTGCTGGCCAATATCGCGGTGGTACTGCTGCTGCGCTCGGACGCCGAGCACAGCCTCGCGGTCAAGGGCGCCTACATGGAGGTTGTCGCCGATACCGTCGGCAGCATCGGCGTGCTGATCGCGGGAATCGTCACCGTCACGACCTCCTGGCCCTACGCCGACGTCGTCGTCGCCGTCCTGGTGGCGCTGTGGGTGCTCCCCCGCGCCATCGCACTGGCCAGGGCCGCGCTGCGGATCCTCAGCGAATCGTCACCGGCGCATATCGACGTCGAGGAACTGCGCACCGAACTGGAGTCGGTCGACGGCGTCACCGGCGTGCACGACCTGCATGTGTGGACGCTGGTGCCGGGCAAGGACATGGCCACCGCGCATCTGACCAGCAGTGCGGACTCCGCGCGGGTATTGGTCGATGCCCGGGCCGTCCTGGCCGCCCACGGCCTGGAACACGCCACCGTCCAGGTGGAGCCCACCGGCGATGACGACTGCCGGGCCCACGGCTGTTGAGTAAGGGCTATCAGGCCAGCCCCAGGGCCGCCCTTGCCTCCGGGTCACAATCGTCGAGCAGGTCCAGGCACCGGGCGTACTCCGGGATCTCCCCGATGGTCTGCGCCGCCTTCGCCAGCGATGCCACACAACGCAGAAAGCCGCGGTTGGGCTCGTGCGCATAGGGCACCGGGCCGAAACCCTTCCAGCCGTTACGGCGCAGCTGATCGAGTCCGCGGTGATAACCGGTGCGCGCGTAGGCGTACGCGGTGATGGGCTGCTCGTCGGCCAGGGCCGCCTCGGCCAGCGCGGCCCAGGCCACCGACGCACTCGGGTGCGCCGCCGCCACGATGGCGGGCTCCTCGCCCGCAGCCAGTTCCTCTTCGGCCTCTGTATCACCCGGCAGCAGCACCGGATCCGGCCCCAGCAGGTCACCCATACGCGTCATGGGCCTATTGTGCCGTGCGGGGATATGCCGCCAGTGACTAGGCTTGCGGAGAGCGTTCGCGAGGGAGGACCGCAGCAGGGATGTCGAATCCAACAGAACCCGGGGATCCGAACACCGAACCCACCGCGGACGCATCGGAGGCCGAGGACTCCTCGGAGCGCCGGTACACCGCACCGTCGGGATTCGACGGCTCCACCCAGATCATCCAGTCGGTGCCCGAGCCGCCGACCGAGATCTTCGCCGCGGGCGAGCCGACGGAGATGATCGATACCTCCAAAATGGCCGCCCCCCAGGTGATTCCGCCGCGCGACGACGCACCCAAGGCACCGGCCCGCCGACGCAGCTGGGGCTGGGTGATCGCGGTCGTGCTGGTGATCGCCGCCGTGGCAGCCGTCGCGATCCTCGGCACCGTGCTGCTCACCAGGGGCAGTGACGGCGCTGCGTCCCAGGAGGATCAGGTTCGCTCGACGATCCAGAACTTCGACGTCGCCATCCAGAAGGGCGACCTGGCGGCGCTGCGGGGATTGACCTGCGGCGCAACCCGCGACAGCTATGTCCGCTATGACGACAAGGCCTGGACCGACACGCACCGTCGGGTCGCAGCGGCCAAGCAGTACCCCGTGGTGGCCAGCATCGACGAGGTGGTCGTGGTCGACGATCACGCCGAGGCCAACGTGACCACCTTCATGGCCAATGCCCCGCAGACCCGGTCCACCCGCAGCTTCGATCTCCAGTTCCGCGACGACCAATGGAAGATCTGCCAGAACGGCTGAGCAGCAGAAAAAAATCGGCGCGTCCCCGAGGTGGGAACGCGCCGATTCTTGTTTCCGGCCGCTATCCGGCGGAGACCGACCGGCCTGCGCTGTGCAGGTCGTTGCAGGCCTCGATGACGCGCTCGGTCATCCCGGCCTCGGCCTTCTTGAGGTAGCTGCGCGGGTCGTAGACCTTCTTGTTCCCGACCTCGCCGTCGATCTTGAGCACACCGTCATAGTTGGTGAACATGTGCGCGGCGACAGGCCGGGTGAACGCGTACTGGGTGTCGGTGTCGACGTTCATCTTCACCACGCCGTAGCGCAGCGAGTCCTCGATCTCGGACTTCAGCGAGCCGGACCCGCCATGGAAGACGAAGTCGAACGGCTGGGCGCTGTCGGCCAGGCCGAGCTTGGCCGCGGCGACCTGCTGGCCCTGCGCCAGGATCTCCGGCTTGAGCTTCACGTTGCCCGGCTTGTACACACCGTGCACGTTGCCGAAGGTGGCGGCCAACAGGTACTTGCCGTTCTCGCCGGCACCGAGGGCGTCGATGGTCTTCTCGAAATCCTCGGGAGAGGTGTACAGCTTCTCGTTGATCTCGGCCTCGACGCCGTCCTCTTCACCGCCGACGACACCGATCTCGATCTCGAGGATGATCTTGGCCTCGGTCGACAGCTTCAGCAGTTCCTGCGCGATCTGCAGGTTCTCGTCGATGGGCACCGCCGAGCCGTCCCACATGTGCGACTGGAACAGCGGGTTCTGACCGTTCTTGACGCGCTCGGCGGAGATGGCCAGCAGCGGGCGGACGAAGCCGTCCAGCTTGTCCTTGGGGCAGTGATCGGTGTGCAGCGCGACGGTGATGTCGTACTTGGCTGCGACGACATGAGCGAATTCGGCCAGGGCGGTGGCCCCGGTGACCATGTCCTTGACCCCGAGACCGGAACCGAATTCCGCACCACCGGTCGAGAACTGGATGATGCCGTCGCTACCCGCGTCGGCGAATCCCTTGATCGCGGCATTGATGGTCTCCGAGGAGGTGCAGTTGATCGCCGGGAAGGCGAACGAGTGCTCCTTGGCACGGCCGAGCATCTCGGCGTAGACCTCGGGCGTGGCGATGGGCATGGACTTCCTCCTGGGTCGCGTGCGCTGTCCCTGGCAGTATCTCAAGAAGCCCTCGGCCGTGGCAGGGCGGATGCCGGGTACACCGGTTACTCTCGGGTAGAAATGCGCGCGAAGCCGGTTCCGACCCCGTTCGTCCTTCTGGCCACAGCGATGGCGGGCATCCTTTCCGGTTGCGCCCAGCCTGCCCCGCCGGAGACCACCCCCACGGCGACATCGGTCGCGCCGCCACCTCCGGTCCAGCTCGACGCGGTGCCGGCGGGCACCGCGCAGGTCGTCGTCAACGGCGCGACCGGTCCCACCGGTCCGGTGCAGTGCGATGACGATGCCGGCCCGCTCACCATCAGCATCGGGGATTCATCGCTGGGGGTCACCGTCATCATCGACGAGCCCGGCGACGAGGACGGTGTAGCCGCCGTGCGGTCGGTGACCATCGGCGACGTCGGCGGCGTCGCCCTGGCCTACTCCTCCGACGTCCCGCTCCCCGCAGCGACCGGACGAGAGCCCACGGTGCTGCGCAACGACGCCACCTGGATCGTCAACGGGTCGGGCAGCGGCACCGATTCCGCAGATCCGGCGCGCATCGTCGATTCCAGCTACCGGATCGCAGTGGCCTGTCCATAAGGTCGAGCCGGTATCTTCGAACCCCATGACCACCAACCTGGCGCTCATGCCGGATTTCATGGACCCGATCAACCTGCTGAGCTACTTCGGCACCTGGGCCCTGATCGGTCTGCTGGTGGTCGTCTTCGTCGAATCCGGGGTGTTGTTCCCGATCCTGCCGGGTGACTCGTTGCTGTTCGTGGCGGGCATGCTGGCCGCAGGCATCCAGACCGCCTCGGCCGAGGGCAACGTCGCCGACGTCAACTTCCAGCTATGGCAGCTGCTGGTCTTCATCCCCGTCGCCGCGATCCTTGGCGCCCAGGTCGGTTACTGGATCGGCCGCAACGTCGGCACGGCGATGTTCAAGCCGAACGCACGGTTCCTGAAGCAGAAGTACCTCGACGAAGCTCATGTGTTCTTCGAGCAGCGCGGGCCCTTCGCCATCGTGATCGCCCGGTTCGTGCCGATCGTGCGCACCCTGGCGCCCATCACCGCCGGCGCCGCCAAGATGAATTACGCCGTCTTCACGCTGTACAACGCCGTCGGCGCCATCGTGTGGGGTTGCGGCCTGACCATGCTGGGATTCTGGCTCGGCCGGTTCGAGATCATCCAGAAGCTGCTCGAACCGATCGTCATCGGCATCGTCATCCTGTCGGTGCTACCGATCGCCATCGAGTGGTACAAGCGCCGCAAGGCCGTCAAGGATGCCGGCGAGGGACCGCTGGCCGAGCAGGGCTAGAGCCCACCGCGCAGAGCATCGAAGAGTGCCGTCAACCGGGCGCGGTGGTCGTCGACGACCGGATCCGGAGCGTCCGCGGCGATGACGCGGCGCGCTGTCCCGGTGAGCACCGTCGCATAACCGGCGATGAACAGGGCGGCGAACAACGTCGGGTCCCCGTCGAACTCCGCATCGGCCTCCAGGTCGGCGGCCAGGATCTGCTCAAGTTCCGCGGCGATCTCCCTGGCTCGCGCGATCAGCGCGGGTGATCCCGCCACCGTCCGATAGAACGGGATCGATCCCGCCTTGACCCCGGACAGCGCATGGCGCTCGTCGACCAGCCGGAAGGCCGTCTCGCGCAGCGAGGTCAGCGCGTCGACACCGGCACTCCGTTCGCGCACCGCCGCCCGCAGGATCTCGACGGCATCCTCCACGCGGTCGAAGAGCAGATCCTCTTTGCGGGGGAAGTGCTTGAACACCGTCACGCTGGACACACCGGCCTGCCGCGCCACATCGGCGACGGTGACGGTATCGAACCCGCGCTCCAGGAACAGCACCGTGGCGACATCGGAGATCTTGCGGCGGGTCAGCGGCCCCCCGCGCTCCGAAGTTCTCGGCATGACCTTCCCTCCTGTTGACCCACTAAGTTTAGTGACTTAACTTAGTGCCTATGTCCGTCGCTCCCCGCATTCTCCCTCTCCGGTCACTGGCCCAGGCATGGATGGCCCTGACGGGACTCAGCGCGGTGTTCCTCTTCGAGATGCTCGACAACTCGGTGCTGACCATCGCGCTGCCGACCATCGGCCGCGATCTGCACGCCTCGACAACCGCCCTGCAATGGGTCGTCGGCGCCTACGCCGTCGTGTTCGGCGGGCTGATGCTGATCTTCGGCGCGCTCGCCGACCGGTTCGGCCGCCGGCGGCTGATGATCATCGGGCTCTCCCTGCTCGCCGCGGCCAGCCTGGCCACCGCCTTCGTCACCACCGCCGAACAACTCATCGTCGTCCGGGTGCTCACCGGCGTCGCCGCGGCGATGACCACGCCCGGTTCGATGGCGCTGGCGTTCCGGCTCTTCGACGAGGACACCCTGCGGCTGCGTGCCATCACCCTCATCTCCACCGTCGGCCTGGTCGGACTGGCCGTCGGACCGATCGTCGGCGGCCTCGTCATACAGGTCGCGCCGTGGCAACTGCTCCTGCTCGTGAACGTCCCGATTGCCGTGCTGGCGATCATCGGGGTGAGTCGCGGCGTGGCGTCCGACCGCGCGGACGATCTGCACCGCGACCCACTGGACCTCCCCGGTGCGGCGCTGGGAACCATGACGATCGTGCTGGCGCTGCTGACACCCACGCTCTTCGTCGACCGCGGTGCCGGTTCGTGGCTGCCGTGGACGGCCGCCGCGGGCGCCGCCGCCACCCTCGTCGTGTTCGTCGCCCGCGAACGGTGCACACGCTTCCCGCTCATATCCCTGGAACTCGTTGCGCGCCCGTTGGTCTCCAGCGGACTGGCCTTCAAGGCGGCCGCCGGGCTGGCGGTCGCGGGTCTCGGTTATCTGGTGACGCTGCAGCTGCAGCTCGACTGGGGGTGGCCCCCGGCGCTGGCCGCCCTCGGCATGCTGCCCCAGGTCCTCGTCTTGATCGCGGGCAGCGCCTTCGTCGATCCGTTCGTCCGCCGGGTCGGACCGGAGCGTGCCGCCTGGCTCAGCGCCTGCGCCGTGGTGCTCGGCCTGGCGGTGTTCGGCGCGCTCGGCCGGTTCGGTTATCCGTGGGTTGCGCTGTCGCTGGTGCTGGTGGCCGCGGGCATGCGAGTGGTCGGTGTGGTCGCCGCGCTCAACGTGCTGCGCGGGTTGCCCGAGGACCGGACCTCCCTGGGCACGGCGCTCACCGATACCGCCGCACAGGTGACCTCGGCGATCGGGATCGTCGTCACCGGCACCATCCTGGCGGCGCTGTTCACCGGCTCGCTGGCGACCGGGAACTGGACCGCACAGCAGACCGGCCAGTTCCATCAGGCCGTCACCGTCGCCGGGCTGGTGCTCACCGCCCTGGCAGCGGCGTTGGTGGCCTTCGGTTCGGTGCGCGGGCGGCGCGGTTAGGCCTCCAGCGCGCGGATCAGGCTGGCGGCGTCGTACGGCCCGGTGTGCCGGACACCGTTGACGAAGAACGTCGGCGTCCCACCCAGGTCCATCAGTTCGGCATCCTCGATGTCATCGGTCACCCGGTGCATCACCCTGGCCGACTGCACATCCTCGTCGAACTTCGCGATATCGCAGCCCACCCCGTCGGCGTAGCGGTAAATGTGTTGCCATTCCAGGTGATCCTGCATCTCGAACATGCGGGCACCCATCTCGAAGAAGCGCCCCTGCAACGCGGCGGCCTCGCTGGCGCGGGCGGCATCCACCGAATGCGGGTGCACCCGTTCCAGCGGAAGGTGCCGCCATACGTAGCGCAGCCGATCCCCGAAATGTGCGCGCACCTCGTCGATCGAGCCGGTCGCCCGGCTGCAGAACGGGCATTCGAAATCGGCGTACTCGACCAGGGTGAGCGGCGCGTGCGGATTTCCGGCGATATGGTCGCGCTCGATGTCGACGGGGCGCAGCAGGGTGGCACCGACGGCGACCGGGGGGCTGAGCCGGTCGGTGATCGTGAACAGCAACCAGCCGAGGACGAAGGCCACCACCGAGGCCACCAGCACACCGACGCGGGCCAGGTCCTGGCTGACCGGATCGCTGATCGCGATGTCGACGATGAACAGCGAGATGGTGAACCCGATCCCGGACAGCGCCGCGCCGCCTGCCACCCGACGCAGGGTCATTCCCGGTGCCAGTTGGCCCAGGCCGCTGGCCCGCACGATGGCCGTCGCCGCGGTGATACCGACGAACTTGCCGACCACCAGACCGGCGATGATGCCCCAGGTCAGCGGCGAACGAACGGCTAGCTCGATGGTCTGCATGTTGAACTGGACGCCGGCGTTGGCCAGTGCGAACACCGGAAGGATCAGATAGGACACGTACGGCGTGAACGCGGTCTGCAGGCGCTCGTTGATGGAGATCGAATCACGCAGCCGTCGCGCCGCCTCCCGCGCGTACTCGGAGTTCGGGGACTGTCGGAAGACGCCGATCATCTCGACGGCCTCCTCCACCCGATCGCGTTCGGGGGTGAAGACCGGGATCAACAAGGCGACCGCGACACCGGCCAGCGTCGGGTGCACACCGCCCTGCAACAGGGCGAGCCACAAGCCCAGACCCAGCACGAAGTAGGCGGGGCCGCGGGCGGCGGGCAGCAGCCGCACCATGGCCAGCAGCGCGATCAGCACCACCGACAACAGCAACGGCCAGATCCGGATCTGATCGGAGTAGAACAGCGCGATCGCCAGCAGCGCACCGACATCGTCGACGACGGCCAGGGTCAGCAGGAACGTCCGCAGCCGGGACGGATGCTTGGGTCCGATGATGGCCAGCGCGCCGACCAGGAAGGCGGTGTCGGTCGAGATGACCACACCCCAGGCCCGCGCCTCGTCGCCGCTGGGGTTGAACAACAGGAACACCAGTGCCGGCACGATCAGCCCGGCCAGCGCGGCCAACACCGGTACCGCCGCGCGGGACCGGTCGGTCAGCTCACCGATGACGAACTGGCTCTTGACCTCGAGGCCGACCAGGAAGAAGAAGAACGTCATCAACGCGTCGTTGACGAGGTGTTTGACGCTCATCTCGGCATGCGTACTGCCGAAGGTCAGTCCGACGTGGGTGTCCCAGAATTCCGTATAGCTTTGCGCCCAGGGCGAATTCGACCACAGGATGGCCAACAGCGTGAACAGCAGCAGCAGACCGGCAGCGATGTTCTCGCCGCTGCGGGCGGCGGTCGGGTTGCGCCGGATCACGCGGTACCGGCATCCAGGGTGTGGGCAACCTCCATCAGCATCCAGCCCGACAACTGCACCGACAGATCGCGTTCGGGCATCTCCGAGGCGTTGACCGCGCCGTCCACCGACTGCGCGGCCTTGGTCGCCGCCCGCGGTACCTCCGCGCTGCGATCCCAGAACGGGCCGAACAGCGGCATCCCGTCGACGGTCTGGCGGTAGTCCCACGCCGATTGCGCGGAGGTCAGGACGATCGTGCGCGCCGTGGCGCGGGCCTGCTCGTCGGCGGGGGTGCTGCCGGGCAGATCGCTGGCCACCAAGGCCAGATAGCGGGCGGTGATGGCGTTGAACAGTCCCCCGTCACCACCGCCGGCGCCACGGATGACGCCCTCGGTGGTCATGTGCTGCTCGACGGCGGCGACCAACCGGTGCACTCGTTCGGCGTGCTCGGGGTCGCCGGTGCGGTTGGCCAGTTCGACCTCGAGACCGAGGACCACGCCCTGGCAGTAGGTGTATTGGGCGCGCACCAGCGAACCGGCCTTGATGCCGTCGAAGACCAGCTTGGTTTCGGGATCGATCAGGGTGTCCTCGATCCAGTCGGCCATCTGCTGCGCGCGGCGCAGCCGGTCCTCGGACCGGGCCAGGAAGATCCCGGCCGGACCGTTGGCCGGGGCATTGAAGAACTGGTCCTGTTTGCGCCAGGGGATTCCGCCGCCGTCCTCGGGAACCCAGGCCGTGAGGAACTGATCGGTGAAGGTGCGCAGCGCCGTGGGGCGGCCGACGCCAACCAGCCTCTCGCAGCGTTCCAGGGCCAACGCCAGCCAGGCCATATCATCGTAATAGCTGTTGGTCCAGCGCAGATTGTTTCGCAGGTGGTGACCGCGGATCTGACGCTTGATCCTGGTCAGGCGCTGCGGCTGCGGATCGCGCTGCTGGGCGTCGACGAGGCAGTCGAGCAGATGCGCCTGCCACCAGTAATGCCAGGTGTCGAACAGGGACTGGTTGCGCGCCGCAGGCCACGCGGTGACCCCGAGCTGGGTTCCGGGCAAACCCCATAACCGTCGCAGGTGCCGCGCGGTGATGGCGGCCTCCGAGCTGGCGGCGCGATTAGCCCATACCTCGACCATGGGCACGATTTTGCCCTACCAGGCCGCGGTTATGTCGGCATGCGTGCGGACCCAGGCGTGCATTGCGATACCGGCCGCCACGCCGGCGTTGATACTGCGGGTCGAGCCGAACTGCGCGATGGACACCGTGAACGCCGCGCCGGCCGAGGTCTCCGGGGTGATGCCCGGGCCTTCCTGACCGAACACCAGCAGGCAGTCGCGCGGCAGAACCGCGGTCTCCAGCGGGCGCGAGCCTGGCACGTTGTCGACGGCGACGACGGTCAGCCCGGTCTCTGCGGCGAAGGCGAGCAGTGCGGCGGTGTCCTCGTGATGGCGCAACCGCTGATAACGGTCGGTGACCATGGCGCCGCGCCGGTTCCATCGGCGCCGCCCGACGATGTGCACGGTGTCGACGGCGAAGGCGTTTGCGGTGCGCACCACGGTGCCGATATTGGCGTCGCTGCCGAAATTCTCGATCGCGACGTGCAGCGGATGCCGGCGCCGGTCGATATCGGCGATGATCGCCTCACGCGTCCAATACCGGTATGCGTCAACGACATTGCGGGTGTCACCGGCGGCCAGCAGCTCGGGGTCGTAACGCGCGGCATCCGCTCCGGTGGGCAGTGGCCCCTGCCACGGTCCGACACCGGGACTCTCACCCCACTCGGTGGGTCCGGGCGAGTCAGTCATCGGGGGTGGTCCACAACGCGGCGTGGGTACCGACCACCGAGACGGTCGGGTAAAGCAGCGCGGCGTTGATCTCACCCTGGGTGCACAGTGAGGCCCGGATCGCGACGGCATCACGGGTCTCGTCGGGCAGCACCAGCAGCGAGGACCCGTAGGCCGAGCAGGCATGCGAAAGTCCCTTGCCCGGCAGTGTCGGACCGGTGAGCACCATCAGTGGCCCGCCACGGTTCTGCGAGTCCTCCCGATACCGCTGCGCCAGACCGTCGATCGACAGACCGAGCAGCATGTAGCCGTTACCGGTGAACGCGTCGGGGTCACCGATGGCCTCGGGTCGCAGCTGCGACCCGTCGGCGGCGAATCCGTCGACGCTGGTGGAGGTGATGACCAGTCCGGTGTCTGTGTCTGGTGTGGGTGCCAGGCCCAGCGGGAAGGCGGCCGCGTAGGCGACGGTGGTCTTCGGCATCCGGTCCTGCGGTGAGTACACGTAGATGCCGCGCACCTGACTCTGATCGCGCAGCGGGCCGAGACAGACCGTGCCGCTGAGCCTCGCGGGATCGGCGGCGGTGACGGGTTGCAGGTTCAGATCGGTGACCGAGTCACAACTGCCGACGGCAGTGGCCTCCAGCGGATGCGACAGCGCTCCGTAGAGACCGAAGCGCAGGCTGTCCGCGCCGACATGCTCGGCGCTCTGGTCGGCCACGGCGGCGTCGACGTCGACGAGCACCTGGTTGCCCTCGAAGCGCAGGTTGGCCACCGAGATGTTCCAGCCGAGCAGTGCCTGGGCCTCACCGAGCGTGGCCTGCTGTGCACCGAAGGGCCCTTGGTGATCATCACTGCCGGCACACCCGGCCACCAGCATGATGGCCGCCAGCAGCGCGATGGCGGTGCGCATCACGTGCGATCACGACCCTTGCCGACCCGTTTGGTCAAGCCGCGCAACAACGTTCGCGGGAGCAGCCGACTGCCGGCGGTCAGCGCCTTGTACTGCAGGCCCGGCACGATGACCACCTTGTCATCGGCGACGGCGGTGAGGGTGTCCTCGACGACATCGTCGACCTCGAGCCAGAACCAGGACGGCGTTCCGGCCATGTCGATACCGGCCCGCTCGTGGAATTCGGTGTGCACAAATCCTGGGCAGAGCGCGTGAACACCGACCCCGGTACCGCCGAGACCGTTGGCCAACCCCTCGGAGAACGCGATCACCCACGCCTTGGAGGCCGAGTAGGTCGATCCGCGACCCGGCATGAGGCCGGCGACGCTGGCGACGTTGATGACGGTGCCGGTACCGGCGGCCAGCATGGCGGGCAGCGCGGCGTGGGTGAGCGCCATGACGGCGGTGACGTTGACGTCCAGCTGAGATTGCAGCTGCGCATAGTCCGCGGTCCAGAACTCCCCGGAGATGCCGAACCCGGCATTGTTGACCAGCACCTGCACACCGTTGCGCAGCCGCTCGCAGACCGCATCGCGGCCCGCCTGATCGGCGAGGTCGGCGCAGATGATCTCGACGGAGACACCGTGGCGGTCGCAGAGTTCGGCGGCCAACGTGTTCAGCCGGACGGCGTCGCGGGCCACCAGGATCAGGTCGTGGCCGTCGGCGGCGTAGCGGCGGGCGAATCCGGCACCGAGCCCCGAGGTCGGGCCGGTGATCAGGACCTGCATCTACCGCTGGAAGTGGGGCGCCTGGCGGGGCTGGTGCACCGGCGGCCGTTGCTGGGTGTAGCGGCTGACGTCGCTGCGACCGGGTGGCTGATCGCCGCGGCCGGCGGGCAGCTCGGCGGGGCTTTGCAGCGCGGCGGGCCGAGGTGCCAGCGGTCGGCTGGGCGAACCGCTGCGGCGGGCCAGCGCGGGCTGGCCGGCGCGCGCGCCGTTGGTGCCGGCCTGCTGCACGGGCGGCAACACCCGCAGCAGGTCGTTGAACTGGCGGACGGTGCGCAGACCCTCGTCCCACTGGGCGCGGGTGCTGGTGACCGGCATGGCCACCAACGTCCAGTTCTGCTCGTTCCACATGATCTCGGCGCAGTCGGGCGCGGTGTGGGCGAAGGTCACCATCCGGCGGTCGCAGGCGCGCCGGGCCGCATCCAGGTTGGTCGAGTAGACCATCCGCGGTCCGATCGCGCCGAGCAGCCAGATATCGCTTTCGCGAGGCTCCTTGATGTCCTTGAGCCGCAGATCGACGACCACATTGGTGCCGACCTTGCGGTGCAGGGCGATCACGGTGGCCACATCGTCGATATCGAAGATGAAGACCGCCTCGCCGCGGATCTGGCCGAGCACCACGTTGCGGGCGTGCGCGCTCTCACCGACGGTGGACATCACGCCGCGTTTCCAGCGGTCGAGGATGTCGGCGGACTCGTGCTCGTAATCGAAGCCATGCGACTTCGCCCACGACTTACGGCGTCGGCCAAGACCTCGCCGACGGCCGAAATCCACGTACAGCAGAACTGCCGCACCCACGAAGCAGAGTGCGGACAGCGTGAACCAGAGAGGAACCATCGCCTTCAGCGTACTTGCTGGACCCGGATTCGCCAGAACTCGAAGTGGTCACAATCTCTCACCACAGCTCTCAGCACAGCGACGACTGGCCACTCATCGCACGGAATCTCGGCGAAACCGTGCGACAAGTGGCCAGTCAGCCTCCTAGGTCAGCCCAGGACCAGACCGTCACCCGCGGCGTTGACGTTGACGGGGACGACGTCGCCGTCGTGCACCTCACCGGCCAGCAACATCTTGGCCAGCTGGTCGCCGATGGCCTGCTGCACCAACCTGCGCAGCGGGCGGGCGCCGTAGAGCGCATCGAAACCGCGCTCGGCCAGCCAGTGCTTGGCGGGCAGTGAGACCTCCAGCACCAGTCGCCGCTGAGCCAGCCGCTTCTGCAGCTGGGCCAGCTGGATGTCGACGATGGAGACCAGCTCCGCCGGGTTCAGTGCGTCGAAGATGAGGACATCGTCGAGCCGGTTGATGAACTCGGGCTTGAAGGCCGAGCGCACTGCCGCCATCACCTGCTCCTCGGTACCCCCGGCGCCCAGATTGGACGTCAGGATGAGGATGGTGTTGCGGAAGTCGACCGTGCGGCCCTGACCATCGGTCAGCCGGCCCTCGTCGAGGACCTGCAGCAGCACGTCGAACACGTCCGGGTGGGCCTTCTCGATCTCGTCGAACAGCACCACCGTGTACGGACGCCTGCGCACCGCCTCGGTGAGCTGCCCGCCCTGGTCGTAACCGATGTAGCCCGGAGGCGCACCGACCAGTCGGGCCACCGAGTGCTTCTCGCCGTACTCGCTCATGTCGATGCGGACCATGGCGCGCTCATCATCGAAGAGGAATTCCGCCAGCGCCTTGGCCAGCTCGGTCTTACCGACGCCGGTCGGGCCCAGGAACATGAACGAGCCGGTCGGCCGGTTCGGGTCGGCCACTCCGGCGCGGCTGCGACGCACCGCATCGCTGACGGCCTGCACCGCCGAGCGCTGCCCGATGACGCGCTTGCCCAGCTCCTCTTCCATGCGCAGCAGCTTGGCGGTCTCCCCTTCGAGCATGCGCCCGGCGGGGATGCCGGTCCAGGCCTCCACCACCTCGGCGATATCGTCGGGCCCGACCTCCTCCTTGAGCATCACGTTCTCGCGTGCCTCGGCGACCGGCAGTGCGGCGTCGAGCTTCTTCTCCACCTCGGGGATGCGGCCGTAGCGCAGCTCGGAGGCCTTGGCCAGATCACCGTCGCGCTCGGCCCGGTCAGCCTCACCACGCAGCGTTTCGAGCTGCTCCTTGAGCTCTCGCACGACGTCGATGGCGCCCTTCTCGTTCTGCCACCTGGTGGTCAGCTCGGAGAGCTGTTCCTTCTTGTCGGCGAGCTCGGCCCGCAACTTCTCCAGCCGGTCCTTGGACGCGTCGTCCTCCTCCTTGGCCAGCGCCATCTCCTCGATCTCCAGGCGGCGGACCAACCGCTCGACCTCGTCGATCTCGACGGGTCGGGAATCGATCTCCATCCGCAGCCGGGATCCCGCCTCGTCGACCAGGTCGATCGCCTTGTCCGGCAGGAATCGGCTAGTGATGTAGCGGTCGGAGAGGGTGGCGGCAGCGACCAGCGCCGAGTCGGTGATGCGCACACCATGGTGCACCTCGTAACGGTCCTTGAGGCCGCGCAGGATGCCGACGGTGTCCTCCACCGAGGGCTCCCCGACCAGCACCTGCTGGAAACGGCGCTCCAGGGCGGCGTCCTTCTCGATGTACTTGCGGTACTCGTCGAGTGTGGTCGCACCGACCAGGCGCAGTTCACCGCGCGCCAGCATGGGCTTGATCATGTTGCCCGCGTCCATCGCAGATTCACCGGTGGCCCCGGCGCCCACGATGGTGTGCAACTCATCGATGAACGTGATGACCTGCCCGGCGGAGTTCTTGATGTCGTCGAGGACGGCCTTGAGTCGCTCCTCGAATTCACCGCGGTACTTGGCGCCGGCGACCATGGACCCGAGGTCCAGCGAGACGACGGTCTTGTCCCGCAGCGACTCCGGCACATCGCCTGCGACGATGCGCTGGGCCAGACCCTCGACGATGGCGGTCTTGCCGACACCGGGTTCGCCGATGAGCACCGGGTTGTTCTTCGTCCGCCGGCTCAGCACCTGCACGACGCGACGAATCTCGTTGTCGCGCCCGATGACCGGATCGAGCTTGCCTTCGCGCGCCCGCGCGGTCAGGTCGGTGGAGTACTTCTCCAGCGCCTGATAGGTGCCCTCGGGGTCCGGGTTGGTCACCCGGGCGCTGCCTCGCACCTTCACGAAGGCGTCACGCAGCGCCTGCGGCGAGGCGCCGGAACCGGTGAGCAGCTTGGCGGTATCGGAGTCGCCGCTGGCGAGCCCGTACAGCAGATGCTCGGTGGAGACGTACTCGTCGTCCATCTCGGTGGCCAGGTGCTGGGCGGTGGTGATCGCCGCGATCGCTTCCGGGCTCAGCTGGGGTTGCGAGGTGGAGCCCGAGACGCTGGGGAGCCGCCCGAGCATGCGCTCGGCCTCGGTCCGGATGGTCGCGGGCTCTACTCCGACCGCCTCCAGCAGTGGTGCAGCGATGCCGTCGTTCTGGGTGAGCAACGCCATCAACAAATGGGCGGGAGTGATCTGCGGGTTGCCTGCGGTGGTGGCCGCCTGCAAGGCCGAGGTCAGTGCCGCCTGGGTCTTCGTGGTCGGATTGAACGAGTCCACGACACCTACCTTTCTGGGTTGTGCAGCTTGGTAAAAATGCTTGTCGTGTAGTCCAACGCAGTCAGGGTTGAGTCTGTTCCGCTCAAGTCTATCTATTTTTGACGTCGATGACACACAGTCTCCGCGCCCGGCCGCGGCGGCGTCTAGGGACTAACGTCGGTTCATGTCCGAATCCCAGGATTTCGGGGACTTCGAGTTCGAGCGGAAGTTCTACGTCCAAGAGCTGCCCGCGGTCGCCGCACTCGATCCCCGGCCCGCCCTGATCGTGCAGGCCTACCTGTTCGCCGCCGACGGGTATGCGGTGCGCATCCGCCTGCAAGGATCCGCACCGGAAAATCTCGACGCCACGCCTGCCGAGTTGATCGACGCGCTCGGCGACGACGCCATCGGCACCATGACCGCCAAAGGCCCCGCCGCCGGTGGCACCCGATACGAGGCCGAACGCGATCTGGATCCGATGGTCGCGGGGCAGATCGTCGCGCGCGCCGAGCATGTCATTGCCAAGGTCCGCTACTCGGCCTGGCTCGGCGAGGACGGCTGGGTGATCGACCGGTTCCTGGGCCGCAACGCCCCGCTGCTGCTGGCCGAGGTCGAACGCAACGCACCCGTGGTCGACCTGACCATCCCGGCCTTCTGTGCCACCGAGGTCTCCGAGGACGACCGCTTCCGCAACGAGTACCTGGCCCATAACCCCTTCGGCGAGTGGGCCACCGGCTATCGCGACGAACTCGCCCGGCTCGGTCCACGCTTCGTCGACACCCTCGGGCACAACGACGTCGAAGGGTCCTCGCAGCGACCATGACGCGGTTGACGGTGCTCATCTGCGTGGGCCTGAGCCTGGTCGGCTGCACCCGGGCCACGACCGGGACGGCCGCAGCACCCGGCGACGTGCAGCCGTGGTCCGGCGAAGCGCAGATCGCCGAACTGGTTGCGGAGTTCGAATCGGCCTGGAACACCAGTGATTTCGATGGCCTGAGGCAGTTGATGTGCGCGGAGCTGCTGGCTCAGGACGTGTTCTCCGACGACGAACTGCGCGATGCCCGCGCCGACGGCACGCTCGACCTGACGATCCTGGAGCTGGAGATCGACGGTTCTTCGGCCCGGTCGGTCATCGAGAATCACGGTGTGGACGCCGACGAGATCGCCTTCGTCAGGGAGGGTGGTCAGTGGAAGTGGTGCGAATACTGACCGGCAGCTTGCTACCTTCTGCTGCATGACCACAGGTTGGGGATCGCTGCTTGCCGAGCTGGCCCCGCTGGCCATGGTGATCGCGCTGTCTCCGTTGTCGATCATCCCGGCGGTACTCGCCCTGGACAGCGCCCGCCCGCGGCCCACCGGGCTGGCATACCTGGCCGGCTGGCTGGTCGGCCTCGGGGTGCTCACCTCGGTTTTCGTGGCCGTCTCGGGCCTGATCGGATCGTTCGACGAACCCCCGGGCTGGGCGTCCTGGTTGCGGCTCGTGGTGGGCGCCGCGCTGATCGTGTTCGGCGGTTACCGGTTCGCCACCCGGCAGAAGTCCGAGCACTCTCCGGCCTGGATGCGCAAGCTCAGTGATCTCACCCCGGCCCGCGCGGCCGCGACCGCGGCGGTGTTGGCGGTGGTGAACCCGAAGGTCCTGTTCATCTGCATCGCCGCGGGTCTGGCCATCGGCAGTGCCGGTGTCGGCGTCGAGCACGCCTGGCTGGCGGTCCCCTACTTCGTGGTGGTCGCCGCAAGCACCGTCATCGTGCCGATCGTGGCCTACACGTTCAGCGGCGAGCGGCTGGCCGGACCACTACGACGGCTACGCATGTGGATGGAGCACCAGCACGCCACGCTGGTCGCCGCCATTCTGCTCGTGATCGGCATCATGGTGCTGTACAAGGGGATTCACGGGTTGGCTTGATCAGTTTGTGTAGTCCCAGTACTGCAGCCACCGGACAGTCCCGAACAGCCACAGCGTCACCAGGTAGATCAGCGCGATCGCCGCGGCACCGGTCAGGTTGCTGCGCCAGCCCGAGCCCTCCACCGGATCGAGCCACCGCCGGAATGGCTTCGACGCCCATGGCATCAGCCACCACTGCATCAAGACGATGCTGGCCACCTGACTCAGCCATAACGCGAGCCAGGGTTCTGCGCCCGATCGATCCAGCTGCGGCCCGAGGAATCGCGACAACAGCATCACCGTCGGATAGAGCACCAGCAGCACCAGCATCGCCGACTTCCAATTCGGCGTCATCAGCACCCGGCCGCCCTCGGTGCGCACCGTGGTGCCGAACGCGGTGGTGCCCGAGACCGAGGCGAACTCACCCCGCAGACTCGACCGCAGGGAGGGCAGGGCGTTCTCCCGCTGGCGTGATGACGTCCACCCCGCCAGCTGCCGGTCCGTGCGGAATCGCAGCACGGACAGCGCCTCCTCGTCCCCCTGCACGAACAACGAGGTGCCCTCGTATCCGCCGAACCTGCTCGCCGCCCTGGTGAGAACCGTTTGCGATTCCAGGAATTCGCCCACTCGGCCCGCCACGAGCCGATGCCGGAATGCACCGATCCCCGGTGGCGGCGCGCCCATCCCGTCAAGCAGCAATGCCGGCGCGGCGGACCGCCAGCCGAGGGCGGCACCGGCGCGCGTCACCTCTGCATGCTCCGCGCTGTCCAACCAATCGTCGGCCGCCGCGGCGGTACTGAAGCTGACCGCCAACGCCGGCTCGAAGGGTTCCTCGCTCACCGATACCCACGCCGTAACGTGCCCGGCGGCGGCCGACGCGGACGCCAACACCGTGTCGGCCCACTCCCTGAATGGGCCTTCACCACCGGGGTGGAACACCAGAATCACCGTTGTCTCTTCGATGAGGCACACGGTATCCCGGCAACCTGCCGTGCGTCTGTATTGGTGGTGACTCACCTAAACTCGGGCACCGTGGGACTCGATGATCGCGACGCGCTGCAAACCCTGCGTGCCGCCGTCGACCCGAACGGCCCCCATTCGGACGCATTGATCGGCCGCTTCTACACCCGCTGGTTCGCCAGCGATCCGACCGTGCGCGACCTCTTCCCACCGGATATGGCACCCCAGCGCAGGGCGTTCAGCCAGGCGCTGGGTTGGCTACTCGGTGAGATGATCGCCCAGCGCGCCGAGGAACCGGTGGCCTTCCTGGCCCAGCTTGGTCGCGATCACCGCAAATACGGTGTGACGCATGGCCATTACGACACCATGCGGGAAGCGCTGCTGGCCACCTTGCGCGGTCATCTGACCTATGTGTGGGACGGCCGGATCGCCGAGGCGACCGTCGACTTCGTGGAACTGGTCATCGGGGTGATGCGCGGTGCTGCCGATGCCGAGCAGGGACCGCCCTTCTGCGACGGCACGGTCGTCGAGCACATCCGCGCCACCCGAGATGTGTCGGTGGTGCGAGTGCAGCTGGACCAACGACTGCCCTATCACCCCGGGCAATACGTCACGGTGCAAGTACCGCAATGGCCTCGGCGGTGGCGCTATCTGAGCCCGGCGATCCCCGATGACGGCAGCGGGGCGATCGAGTTCCACATCCGCTCGGTGATCGGCGGCATGGTCAGCCCGGCGATCATCGGGGAGACGACGGTCGGCGACCGGTGGCGGCTGTCGCATCCGCACGGTGGCATGCACGTCGATCGCGATGCCGGTGACGTGCTGATGGTGGCCGGCAGCACCGGGTTGGCACCGTTGCGTTCCCTGATCATGGATCTGTGCCGGGAGGCGGAAAACCCGCGCGTGCACCTCTTCTTCGGCGGCCGTTACCCCAGCGACCTCTACGATCTGCCGACACTGTGGCAGATCGCATCGATGAACCCATGGTTGTCGGTCACCCCGGTGTCCGAATTCTCCTCCGATCCACCATGGGCGGCGGACTACCCGGATCACGCGCCTCCACGCGGCCTGCACGTACGCCAGACCGGGTTACTCCCCGAGGTCGTGTCCCGCTACGGCGGCTGGGGGGACCGACAGATCCTGATCTGCGGCGGGCCACAGATGGTGACCGCCACGAAGGCCGCGCTGATCGCCAAGGGCGCGCCACCGGAGCGCATCCAGCATGATCCGCTCTCGTGAAAAGATCGGTCCATGCCCGAATCCGTGGTGCTGCGTGATCCGTCGTCCTCGCTGACCGCGACCTTCGTCCCAGGTGCCGGCATGATCTGCACCTCTCTTGCCGAGGACGGCGTCGAGTTCCTCGGTCAGCGCCGCGGCCTTGATGCCTACATCGCCGACGGCAAGACCATGGGCATCCCGATCCTGTATCCGTGGGCGAACAGGCTGAGCGGCAAGGATTATGCGGTCGGCACCACGACGGTGCAGTTGGACGGGTCGCCCGGCGTGCGGACCGATCCACACGGTGCGCCGATGCACGGGGTGCTGGCCGCGCACCCCGGTTGGCGGGTGCAGCATTCGGCCGATGAGTTGCTCGCGGTGTTGGAGTACACGACCCCGGAGCTGTTGGCGGCCTTCCCGTTTCCGCATGTGTTGACCCAGCGGGTGCGGCTGGCAGACCGCACGCTGACGGTGACGACGACGGTGGCGCCGGAGCCCGGTGTCGCCGTACCGCTGTGCTTCGGCTATCACCCGTACCTCACCATTCCCGGTGTGCCACGTGCCGACTGGGTGTTGAGCACGCCGGCCATGCGGTGGCTGCCGGTCGACGATGCCGGTCTGCCGACCGGTGAACATCAGGCATGGCCTGCGGCTGCGGAGCCGCTGGCCGACCGCACGCTCGACGACGGTTTCGACGAGGTACCCGACGGCGCGGTATTCGCCATCGCCGGCGGTGGGCGGCGCATCGAGGTGCGTTTCGACCGCGGTTATCCGGCGGCTCAGCTGTTCGCGCCGCCCGGTGCTGATCTGGTCGCCATCGAGCCGATGGCGGCGCCGACCGACGCGTTACGCCGCGGCGGATACCGGGTGGCCCAGGGCGATCCCGTGGTGTTCGAGTTCGGCATCACGGTTCAAGCGGCCGAGATTCTCTCCCGCACCTCGAAGTCCAGACCCAGCGCCTCGGCGATGTAGATGTCCTGGGACATCTGGTTGCCGTGCATCCGAACCTCACCGCGCGGGCTCGAATAGTGCAGGTCGGCCGCCGCCATGGTCATCGAGTCGATGTCGAGCGAGCCGGCACGAGAGACCAGCGTCACGAACAATGTCAGTGCCTCGTAACAGGATTCACCGATGCTGTTCAGCGCCGGTGCCGCAGCTCCGAAGTGACCGTAATAGTGGCGGGCGAAGTCCATGCTGGCTGTGGTGTTGAGCGCCTCGAAGTATCCGGCGGCGGCGAACAGACCATCGTTACTCTCCGGTCCGCTGGCGAGCAGCATGTTCTCCTCGACGTGCGGGCTCAGTCTGGGCACGGCCCGGCCCAGGCCCGCGGCCGCGAATTGGCGGTTGAACGCGACACCGTCGCCACCGACCAACAGCAGCAGGACCCCGGTGGCCTCGGTCTGTTCGATATGGCGGATTGCCACCCCGAAATCGTCGGTACCCAGCGGGAAGTACATTTCCCCCAACAGCGGTTGCCCCGACGCCCTGGCGTGCAGCCGCGCCGCCGACCCGGTCTCCCTTGGCCAGACATAGTCGTTGCCGATCACCACCCAGCGATCGATGCCGTACTCCGATTTCATCCAGTTCATCGCCGGCAGCAGCTGCCTCGACGGGGTCTCACCGGTCAGGAAGAGCCCGGGTGTGCGCTCGCCACCCTCATACAGCGGCCCGTAGACGTACGGTACCCGCCCCGCGGTGATCTCGGCGATGGCCTTGCGTACCGGAGAGATGTGCCAGCCGGTGACCGCGTCGAGGGCCCCCAGATCGATCAGGGCGCCGATCTCGGCGGCGACGACTGCCGGCGCGCGGCTTCCGTCGACGGGGATCAACCGCACCTGTCTGCCGAGTAACCCCGGTCCGGCATTGACATCGGCGATGGCAAGCTCGGCGCAGGCCTCACACGACGGCCCATAGATGCCCGCCGATCCGCTGAACGGGACCACGAGCGCGACGTCGACGGTGTCGCGCCGGATCCGAACCGATTCCTCGAACATCACCGCATCTCCGTCCCGCCACTATCCGGGTTCGATCATCGATCGCTGTCGTTACGACCACATTGCGCAACTGTTGGTTGGATGAAAAGTTGTCCCACGGCAGGAGGCGCGGGCCCGCTCCGGTCTAGCGGCCGACGGGCATCGACAAGTCGCTGACTCGCGCCAGGGTGCGGATCAGATGAACCGCGGTGTCCTCGCCGAACTCATCGATCAAGGCGGACTTGACCTGTCCCTCCTGCCGAACCAGCTTGCGCACCTTCGTCTTCCCCCGCGCCGAGAGGTAGATCAGCACCCGCCTGCGATCCATGGCATCGACCCGGCGCAGCACGAACCCGCCGTCGACGAGCTTATCGACGATCCTGGTCAGGGACGGGGGTGGAATCGTCAGGGCAAGCGCGATGTCACTCATCGTGAATCCGTCGCCGCCACGCAGAGATCCGAGCACCCGCCACCCGTCGATGCTGCTGATATCGGCGTCCAGCAGTCCGGTCGACAGCGCATCCGACCACCACCGGCCGGCCCGGAAAAGGACCTCCGACACGCTGTCCAGACCGGTCGTCGTCGGCACCGCTCCCCCGCTCATCTCTTCCATCTCGAATAGTTGGGTTGGTGCAGGATATCCGGCCTCATCACGACCCGCACACTCACGCCGGCTGCACCATATCGGGGGCTTCGCCGGGCACCGGCCACGCCCGCAGCACGATCTGGGCCAACCATTCCGACGCCACGCCGAGGGCCGCGCCCACCAGGGCCGTCGTCGCGGCGATCAGCGCCGGATTCGAGACACCTGCCGTGGTGATCGGATGCGTGGTCGCCGCAATCGTGCCGACGGTCATCGCGAAGCCGAAGACGATCGCCGGTGTGGCCGACAGCCACGCCAGTCGCGACACCTGAACCATTACCAGACTGCCGATCCCGACGGCAACGGCCAGCAGTACCGCACTCTGGGTTCCGCTCACCGCCAGCAGGGTGCACGTCGCGATGGCGATGCCGGTCCAGTTACACGCCACCGACTTCAACAGCCCACCGATCCCGGACCCGACGAAGAAGAACGACGCCCACGCCAGGAACAACACCCAGACGGGTAGTTGCCAGACGACGGCGGTCAGCCAGGTCGACAGGGCACCGAAGATGCCGACGCTGATGGACAGCGCAGAGGCCTTGCTCATCGCACGTTCTCCATCAGTGGTCGTGGCCGTGTTCATGGTCGTGATCTGCGTGCGCCAACCGCTCACCCTCGACGAGGGTGCGGCGATCGAGGGTCGAGGCGTCGAAAAAACCCTTGTGTGTGCCCAGTCGGCAAAAGGCCTCCCCGAACTGGCGGTAGTAGACCGCCGGGTCACAGACATCGTCGAGCCCGGATTCGTCGATCACCGCGATGAGATGCGATTTGAACTCGTCCCATTCGAAGGCCCCTGCCTTGCAAAGGTGTACGACGAGCCCGAACAGCCTGCCCTGCCATGGTGCGTCGAAGATCAGTTCGCCGTTGGATCGGGGCAGTGCCGTCGCACCGTCCTGATCGTCGAATCCGACGATATCGGTGACATCCTGGGCGATGGTCATCTAGCTCTCCTGCCCCGCGGAGACCAGAGCGGTTCCGACCATCGAGTCACGGCTGATCAGATCCACCAGTTCGTCGATCGAGAGCCCCTCTGTGCCCGACGGACGCTGCGGGACAACAAGATAGCGGATCTCGGCGCTGCTGTCCCAGACGTCGATGGCGACATCGTCGGGCAGCGTCACCCCGAATTCGGCGAGCACGCTGCGCGGTTCCTTGACCACGCGGGCACGGTACTGGGGATACTTGAACCACGCCGGCGGGATGCCCAGCAGCGTCCACGGGTAGCAGGAGCACAGCGTGCACACCACGATATTGTGCTTTTCCGCGGTGTTCTCGACGGCCACCATGTGTTCGGTCTGCAGCCCGGTGAATCCCATGTCGGCGATCGCAGCGGTGGCATCACGCAGCAGCCACTCCTTGTACTCCGGGTCCGTCCAGGCGCGCGCGACCACCTTGGCGCCGTTGACCGGGCCCATGTCGTTCTCGAAGGACGACACGACGGCGTCGACGGCCTCGTGCTCGGCGAGACCCTTCTCGACCATGAGCGATTCCAGCGCGTTCACCCGCGCCTCGACATCGGATAGTGAAAGCCAGTCCATGTGTGTTCTCTTCCTTAGAGTTTCGTCAGTTGGCGGGTTCGAGGTATTCCTCGAACAGGTCGGCGTACAGGTCGAACTTCTCGGCGGCGGCCTCGCCCCACAGTTCGGTCGAGGTGAACCGGACCATGTAGAGCTGGTGGGGGACGTCGGTCTGCTGGTGGGCGCTGGCCGCGGGGTCGTGATAGGCCCCGTACTGCTTGGCGACGACACCGGTGGCGCGATTGAGATACCCCGGCAGCCGGTTGTGGGTGACCTCGTGAAGATTGCGCACCGTCACCGTCGCACCTACCTCATAGGCCGGTGGAGCGTCGGCGGGCAGATCATGTGGCGTGCCCTTCCACAGCACGTCGACCATCTTCTCGGCGAACGGGGACAACGTCTCCGGCTTTTCCGGATGTGGGTTCATCGACGGCGCGCCCAGTTGCTGCATCCGAGCATCGATCTCGTCGTGGGAGATGTATCCCTTGTCGTTGAGCAGCTTCTCCACCGAGAACAACCAGTGTGCGTAGTAGGTCGAATCGGTGTAATCGCTCCATCCCATGAGTTCGATGCCGTGCCGCTGCTCGTCGAGATTGAAGGCACCCTTGGCGATCGCCATCGCGGTGACTGCGTGCATCCGGCCTTCGAAGGGATAGCGCCAGTTGGGAATGTCCGGTTCGAGGAACACGGGATCGATGGGACCGAGCCCATCCCGTCCGCCGACGTCATGTGGACCGTGCATTTTGTGAGGCACTCCTGTCGATTGGTTCTTCTCCACAACACTTCAAGTTGGAAGTATTCGCGGATGTGACGCGGTCTGCAATCCGACCAGGAATCCGTAACACGGCATTTACGGTCAGCCAGACCGATGTTAAATATGCGTTTCATGAGGCAATTTATCCGGCTTCAGCGGTTGCGCTAGGCCAGGTTGACGGCCACCATCACACATCAGCGGAATAGTTTTTCCGTGGAATTAATAGTCAGGAGAATGATCCTCATGAGCACTTCGCACACCGCACGGGCGTCCGCGGTCATCCCCGCCGACGATGCCGCCGTCGGCTCGGCAATGTGGTTGACCGGCACCGTGGCACTCGCGCTCATCGCCTACTACTTCCTCGGCTACGACCAGGGCGCAGTCTCGGTCTTCGGGGCGGACACCCATGTGCACGAGTTCCTGCACGACGCCCGCCATCTGCTCGGCTTCCCCTGCCACTGAGAGGTTCCGACCATGGAGAAAAGACTCATCGCGCTGGGACTCGTTGCCGGTGCGCTCGCCGGCACCGTCACCTTCTGTTTCGCCCGCATCCAGATCGCGCCGCTCATCGATGTGGCGATCGGCATGGAGGGCGCACACACCCACGGGACTGCCGCAGAGACGCACGAACACGAGCCCGAATTGTTCAGCAGGGCAATCCAGGAGAACATCGGTGCCGCCGTCGGCGCGGCGATGTACGCGGTCGTCATGGGTGCACTGTTCGCCGTCGCCCTCGCGGTGTTGCTGAACATGCTGCGTAAACGGCGCATACCGGCCGATCCACGCACCGTGGCGGCAGTGGTTGCGGCAGGAGCGTTCTGTGTCGTCTCGGCAGTGCCGCTGCTCACCTATCCGGCGAGCCCGCCGGGGGTCGGTGACGACACCACCGTCGGCGCCAGGACGACCGCGTACCTTGTCGTGACCACCGGATCTGTCGCCATCGCCTGCGCGGCACTGACGGTGGGGCTCGCGCTGCGGGCGCGCATCGGAGGCTGGCCGTCGGCAGTGGCGGCAACGGGCGGATACCTGGCGGCGATGACAATCGTGGCGTCGGTCCTGCCGCCGTTCGACGAGACGCCGCATGGCTTCCCCGCCGACGTCCTCGCCGATTTCCGGCTCGCGTCGCTGACCAACCAAGCTCTGCTGTGGTTGGTCATCGGGTCCACGTTCGTCTGCCTGTTGCCCCGCGCGCTGCGCACCGTCACCCCAGAGGAGTACCTGCGTGCCCATCGTTGAGTTCACCCCGACCCCCGATCAGTACGTCTGGACGTTCGGGGGCGCCGACCCGATCATGGAGGTGGCGCCGGGGACGGCGCTGAAACTGTGGACCGAAGACGCCTTCGCGGGCCGAGTGACGTCGAGCTCGGACAAACCGAGCGAGGTGCTCAACCCCAAGGAGCTCAACCCACAGACCGGCCCTTTCTATGTCACCGGCGCCGAACCCGGTGACACATTGGCACTACACATCGTGTCACTGGAGCCCGCCCGTGACTGGGCGGCGTCGACGACCATTCCGTTGTTCGGGGCACTCACCGGCACCGACCGGACCGCGGGCCTGCAGCCTGCGTTACCCGAACAGACCTGGATCTATCGGATCGACCGCACGGACTCGACCGCGGTGTTCACCGCGCACGAAAGCGATTTCACACTGCGGATGCCGCTGGCCCCGATGCTCGGCACCGTCGGGGTGGCCCCGGCGCTGCGGGAGGTGCGAACGACCTTGGTGCCGGACTACTTCGGCGGCAACATGGACACACCCGAGCTGCGTGCCGGCACTACCGTGTACCTCGGGGTGAATGTGGAAGGTGCGCTGTTCTCGGTGGGCGATGGCCACTATCGGCAGGGCGAGGGGGAAACCTGCGGCACCGCACTGGAGGGCGCGATGAACGTCACCGTGCTCGTGGAGCTGATCAAGGGCGGCGCACCCGCGTGGCCGCGCATGGAACACGATGACGCACTGCTGACCGTCGGATCGGCACGCCCGCTGGAAGATGCCTGGCGCTGCTCGCAGGTGGAGATGGTCCGTTGGCTGACCGAACTGTACGACCTCGGCACCATGGATGCCTACCAGCTGTGTTCTCAGCTGTGTCTTTCACCCCTGGCCAACGTGGTCGACGTGAATTACAGCGCGGTGACCAAGATTCACAAATCGCTGCTACCGCAGTCCGATCCGTACAGCGGCACGCATGCCCGCATGCGTGCCGCTGCCGCTCAGCTCGACTGACGCTTCCCGCGGGGCTGCCACAGCACCAGCGCGGTGCTGGGTTTACGCAGCCGGTCGACCTCGGCGGTCAGCTCGGCGACGCGGCTCTGCAGCGCCTCGACCTGGTTGGTCAGTTCGATGATCCGTTTGATACCGGCCAGGTTGACGCCCTCGTCCTGGGACAGCCGTTGCACCTCGCGGAGCAGGTCGACGTCGTGCTGCGAATAACGTCGACCTCCTCCCGAGCTGCGCTGCGGTTTGACCAGACCGAGCCGGTCATAGGTGCGCAGAGTCTGCGCGTGCATACCGGCCAGTTCGGCGGCCACCGAGATCAGGAAGGTCCTGGCGTCCTCTTTCCGGCTCATGACAGGTTTCCTGCCCAACCCGCCCTGGGGTCGAATCCGGTGGCCCGCTCGGCCTTTGCGTAGTTCTCCAATGCCTCGGCCGCCTCGCCCTCCAGATTCGGCGGCACGGCGACCTTCACGGTGACCAGCAGATCGCCGTGGCCGCCGGAGCGTTTGGGCACCCCGCGTCCACGCACCCGCAGGATCCGGCCGTCGGAGGTGCCCTTGGGTACCCGCACGCCGACCTTGCCCTCTAAGGTGGGCACCGAAAGCGTTGTCCCCAGTGCCAATTCGTGGAAGGCCACCGGGACCGTAACGGTCAGGTCATCACCGTCGCGGCCGAACACCTTGTCGGCGCGGACGTGCACGGTGACGTACAGATCACCCGACGGCGCACCGCGCAGCCCCGCTTCACCCTGCCCGGCCAACCTGATTCGCTGCCCGTCCTCGACGCCCGGTGGGATCCGGACGTTGATGGTGCGGGTCCTGGTGGTCACACCGGTGCCCTTGCACTCGTCACACGGGTGCTCGATGATCGACCCGCTGCCACGGCACTCGGTGCACGGCTCGGAGAAGCCGAACGCGCCCTGGTTGCGGTTGACCACCCCGGCGCCGTTACAGCTGGGGCACACCTTCGGACTGGTGCCCGGACGTGCGCCGCTGCCATGGCAATTGGTGCACGGGGCCGGGCTGGTGAGCCGCAGCGGCATCGCCACACCCTTGGTGGCCTCCAGGAACGAGAGCTCGGTCTCGGTCTCGAGGTCGTTACCGCGCCGGGGGCGGCTCGGCCGGGGCTGTTGAGCGCCCCGGCCGAACAACCCGCCGAACAGATCACCGATGTTGGCACCGCCGGCCTGCCCGGCCTGGTCGAACAGGTCACCCAGGTTGAATTCCACTCCGTCACCGGAAAACCCGCCGAAGCCACCGCCCGCACCGCCGGGCCGGCGGCCGAAGCCACCGCTGGCGAACAGCCGACGGGTCTCGTCGTACTCCTTGCGTTTGGCGTCGTCGGTCAGGACTTCCTTGGCTTCGGAGGCGGCCTTGTACCGCTCCTCTGCCGCGGAGTCACCGGGATTTCGGTCCGGGTGGTTCTCGGCCAGGATCTTGCGGGCGGCCCGCTTGATCTCGTCCTTGCCGGCGTCAGAGGTGACACCGAGCTCCTTGTAGAAGTCCTTCTCGACCCATTCACGTTGGGCCATCCGTCACCTCCTTCGCTGGCTAGTCTTCTGATTGTGCAGGTTGGGCATTGCCGGAGTCAGCATTCTCGACCGTGTCGACCACTCCGACCATTGCGTGGCGCACCACCACGTCACCGACCTTGTATCCGCGACGCATGACGGTGCCGACCACCGGGGCCGACCCGTCACCCTCATGCTGGACCGCTTCGTGCAGCGACGGGTCGAAGGCATCGCCCTCTGCGCCGAAGCTGCTCAATCCGAGTCCCTCCAAGGTGGTGACCAGTTTCTCCGAAACCGCCTTGAGCGGACCGGATTCCAGGTCACCGTGGCTGCGAGCGCGTTCCAGATCGTCGAGAATGCCCAGCAGCTGGGTGATCACGCCGGCCTTGGCCCGGTCGGCGGTGACCTGCTGATCGCGCAACGCCCGCTTGCGGTAGTTGGCGAATTCGGCTTGCACCCGTTGCAGATCGGCGGTCAGTTCGGCGACCTTCTCGTCGGCGGCTCCGGGGCCACCGGCAGCCTCGGCGGGCGCCGAGCCCTCAGGATTGTCCTGAGGGTTCGGCTCCTGCTCACGAACTTCGCCGGTGTCCGGATCGATACGCCGTTTGTCGGTGATGGTCACCGGCTCTTCATGCGAATCGGTCTGGCTCACTTGCGCTCCTGGTCATCCTCGACAACCTCGGCGTCCACGACGTTGTCATCGGCTTGCTGGGAACCCGCATCGCCGCCGGCACCCTGTTCTGCCTGGGTGGCCTCGTAGATGGCCTGACCCAGAGCCTGGCTTTCGGTGCCCAGCTTCTCCATCGCGGACTTGATGGCCGCGATATCGGTACCGGCGAGTGCGGTCTTGGCCTCCGCGATGGCGGAGTCGACCTTGGCCAGGGTGTCCTCGGGAACCTTGGATCCACCCTCGGCGCTGCGCTGCTCGGCGACGAACTTCTCCGTCTGGTAGACCAGCGATTCGGCCTGGTTGCGGACGTCGGCTTCCTCGCGACGCTGACGGTCCTCGTCGGCGTGCGCCTCGGCATCCTTGATCATCCGGTCGATCTCCTCCTTGGAAAGGCCGGAGCCTTCCTGGATCTTGATCGTGTTCTCCTTGCCGGTGCCCTTGTCCTTGGCGGTGACGTGCACGATGCCGTTGGCGTCGATGTCGAAGGTGACCTCGATCTGCGGCACGCCGCGCGGGGCCGGCGGGATACCGGTCAGCTCGAAGGAGCCGAGCAGCTTGTTGTGCGAGGCGATCTCGCGCTCACCCTGGAACACCTGGATCTGCACCGAGGGCTGATTGTCATCGGCCGTGGTGAAGGTCTCGCTGCGCTTGGTCGGGATGGTGGTGTTGCGCTCGATCAGCTTGGTCATCACGCCACCCTTGGTTTCGATACCGAGGGACAGCGGGGTGACGTCAAGCAGCAGAACGTCTTTCACCTCACCCTTGAGCACACCGGCCTGCAGCGCGGCACCCGCGGCGACAACCTCGTCCGGGTTGACGCCCTTGTTGGGCTCCTTGCCGCCGGTGAGTTCCTTGACCAGATCGGTGACCGCGGGCATCCGGGTGGAACCACCCACCAGCACGACGTGGTCGATCTCGCCGACCGAGATACCGGCGTCCTTGATCACCTGCTGGAACGGCGCACGAGTGCGGTCCAGCAGATCCTGGGTGATGCGCTGGAACTCGGCGCGGGTGAGCTGCTCGTCGAGGAACAGCGGGTTCTTGTCGGCGTCGACGGTGATGTAGGGCAGATTGATCGACGTGCTCTGTCCGGAGCTCAGCTCGATCTTGGCCTTCTCGGCGGCTTCGCGGAGCCGCTGCATGGCCATCTTGTCCTTGGTCAGGTCGATGCCACTGGTGCTCTTGAACTTGTCGACCAGCCATTCGACGATCCGGTCGTCCCAGTCGTCGCCACCGAGGTGGTTGTCACCGGAGGTGGCGCGCACCTCGACGACACCGTCACCGATCTCCAGCAGGGACACGTCGAACGTGCCGCCGCCGAGGTCGAAGACCAGGATGGTCTGTTCCTTCTGGCCCTTGTCCAGACCGTAGGCCAGGGCGGCCGCGGTGGGCTCGTTGACGATGCGCAGGACGTTGAGGCCGGCGATCTGGCCGGCTTCCTTGGTGGCCTGCCGCTCGGCGTCGTTGAAGTACGCGGGCACCGTGATGACGGCGTCGGTGATGTCCTCACCGAGGTAGGCCTCGGCGTCGCGCTTGAGCTTTTGCAGCGTCCGCGCGCTGATCTCCTGCGGGGTGTAGTCCTTGCCGTCGATGGCGACGGTCCAGTCCTTACCCATGTGCCGCTTCACGGAGCGGATGGTGCGGTCGACGTTGGTGACCGCTTGGTTCTTGGCGGGCTGGCCGACCAACACCTCGCCGTTGCGCGCGAACGCGACGACCGACGGGGTGGTCCGGGAGCCCTCTGAGTTGGCGACGACGACCGGGTCGCCACCCTCCAGCACTGCGACGACGGAGTTGGTGGTCCCGAGGTCGATACCGACCGCACGAGCCATAGTTCATTGCCTCCTGTTTGGCTTGAATAGGATCTGAGTGAACCTCACTCAAGCCTGCACCCGACCGGTTCACCCTGTCAAGTAGAAGTTGAGCCTTATTCACTCAAGTTGTTGTCGAATTGGTCAACGTCGGCGCCGACGGGATTTGTTCCCGGACGCGCCCAGGTCGCCGAAAGTGACGCTTGGGTCGTTGCGACGGCGCCTTGAGCAGCCGAAACGTCACTCTCGGCGCGGGCGCAGGAACTCGCGCAGCACGCGGAGAAACTCGGCAGGTCGGTCATAGGTGACGATGTGGCCCGCCCCGGCGATGGTCACCAACTGCGAATCCGGTGTCCGCCGGTGCGCCTCGTCCAGCACCTCGGCACGGACCAACGGATCGTCGCCGCCGCGAATCCACAGTGTCGGGACGGCCAGCCGGTGCAGTTCGGGAGTCAGGTAGACCCGCATCGTCCGCGGCCCGTAGGCCTGGACCTGCCAGTCGTCGAGTGCACGCTCGCCGTGGCGGTTCTTCGCCCGGGCCTCCTCGAACGCCGACGCGACGATGCGGTCGAAGCCCGGGGTGTCCGTACCCGCGGTCAGGCTCGCCGCCAGCGACGATCGAACCAGCGCCGGGAACCGGGCCAGTAACCAGCTGCTCGCCCGCAGCAATCCCGGCGTCCGCATGCAGGCCCAGGTCAGGAATTGGTAAGGGCGCACCGCGTCGAGACCCCCGGGACCGATCGCGACAAGCGCCTCGACACGGCCGGGGTGCTCCAACGTGAACCCGGTGGCCACCCCGCCGCCGAGCGACAGGCCGATCAACGCCACCCGCTGCAGCCCGAGCTCGTCGAGCAAATCTCCCACGAAGCGGCGAAAGAACCGATCGTCGAGGGTGCCGCGCCATGGTCGGCTGGCGCCATGCC
Source organism: Mycolicibacterium neoaurum (assembly GCF_036946495.1). Classification (NCBI taxonomy): domain Bacteria; kingdom Bacillati; phylum Actinomycetota; class Actinomycetes; order Mycobacteriales; family Mycobacteriaceae; genus Mycobacterium; species Mycolicibacterium neoaurum. Next base: position 2,454,322 of record NZ_JAQIIX010000002.1, on the reverse strand, counting down.
GTGGCAGGTCGACGACGTACACCCGATGGTCGCGGGCCAGGTCGGCGATGACGTCGTGCCACACTCCCAGGCCGGTATCGAGCATCGCTCCATGCAGGAGCACCAGCACCTGGCCGGTATCGCCGGCCACGTACACCCGCACCGGGCCACCGCTGACCGTGATGTCGACATGCCTCATCTAGAGCGCCTCCAACTGCCGCAGCTGCAATTCCAAGCGGTCCAGCAGCACCAGCTGCGCCCGCCGAGCGGCCTCGGGGTCGACCGGGTCTCCGGTGGCCAGGCCCCGCCCGACCAGATCCGCGAAGGTCGCGACGGTGTCGCGCAGCTGGTCGTCGGTAGCTTCGGGCCCGTTCAGCAGGCCGATGGTGAACACGCCGAGCATCCGCACCAGGGGGTCGACGGCCACTCGCGGGTCGATCAGTCCGCAATTCTGCAGGGCGACCACATAGTCGGCCAGCCACGTGAAGCGCTGTGTATAGCGATCGTCGGAGACGCCGCGCACGTGGTCGCCGAGGACGGCCTCATCGCCGAGATACATGGCCCGCATCAACGGATCGGCCAGGATCGACTCGACCCCGAAGCGGTACACCGTGGGCAGGTCGACCAGGCCGTCGGCCGCGAGCACGCGGCGATGAACATCGGCGGTCAGAGCACGCATGCGCCCGGTCAGCACGGCCGACAGGATCGCCGGTTTGTCCGGGAATTCGAGGTAGACCGCGCCCTTGCCGATGCCCGCGCGGGCGGCGATCTCGGCGATGGTGGTGCCTGACCAGCCCTGAGTCAGGGCCAGATCACGGGCTGCGGCCAGGACACGCTCGCGACGGTCGGGGACACGCGGACGGGGCATGGCCGCACCTTTCGTAGTGACCGAACTATTAACTTTGGTCACTACCACGCTACCTCAGGTCACGGCACTGATCAGCGCGCTGCACATCGGCAGCCCGACATTGAGGTGCCGTTCCTGGAAGGTGCCGGGGGCGATGACGACGACCTGACCCCACCTGCCGCATGGTGTCCCGGTGTCGCGCACGACATCGCTGGCCTGCAGGTCGGCGGTGGCGATCTCGCCGGGTTGCAACGTCAGCAGAGGTGCCGCGATCTGCTCGCGACGTGCGACGTGCTGCACCGGCAGATCCGCGTCGACGATGTCCGCCCCCGGGTACCCCTGCAGCGTGCACGGCTTGGACGTGACGTTCTCGAACTGCAGCACCAAGCGGTACTCGGAGCCCTGCGATTCCAGGGGCCGGTTGTAGACCACCAGGTCGGTATCGGCACACGGGCCGAGCACCGGGTCTGACATCACCGGCTCTGACTGGACCGGCTCGGGAGTAGCCACCGCAGGCACGGTCACGGTCACCGGGGCCGCGGGCTCTTCTCGCGTGGCGGTCCGGGATGTGCAGCCGGCGAGCAACACGGCCACCGCGACCGGCAATGACAACATCGCTCTGCTCGTGCTGCCATCCGATGGCATCGGTGCGGCCACCGATCCCAATTCACGACGGCACCTGCCACGGATATCGGCGCAGCCGGTAACCTGCGGTATCCGTTGCGCGCAATTGGGGGTTCGGTCACAGGTGAGAGAGCAGATTCCGCATCACGACCCGGTGCAGGTCCCGGTCGACGTGCCGCCTGCACACGTGATCGACAGCGACCCCGAGCCGCCGGAGATCCCCGAACTTCCCGAGCCCGACGAGCAGCCCCAGCCTGCCGAGGGAGTCGTCACCGACAAGGCGCCGGTCAAGCGCAACGGTTTCAACCGGCGCGGGTTCCGCTTCTCCACCCCCCTGGGCGATATCGCGATCGCTGTGCGCACCCCGAAACAACAGCCGGTGGTGCCGAAGTGGTTCGACCCGCTGGGGCTCACCGACCGTGCCGTGGACGCGGCCAAGACGGGTCTCAAGCTCGCCGCGTGGGGCGAGGAGCAGGTCGTCACCTACGTCAAGAACCGCCTGGACGCCGTCGAGCCCACCCCGCGACCGCTGCCGCAACCCGAGGCCTCCCCGCACGACTCGCTGCACACCAAACTGGGTCGCCTGCTGGACCGCGCCCTGGACCAGAGCACCGCCGGCAGCCAACAGGAGCTCTACCACCGTCTGCTGGACCAGTTGGTGGCCGACGAGGCCCGCATCATCGGCGCGCTGTCGGACGGGACATCCTCGCCGCTGGTCAACATCTACAGCCGGTCGCGCAACCAGGTCGTCCTGCAGAATGCGTGCCTCATCGGACGCACCGCGAATGTCGCACTTCCCCATATGGTCCCGCAGTACGTCGATCATCTGCTATCCCTTGGTCTTGTCGAGACCGGTCCGGAGGACCCGTCCAAGAAAGCCGATTACGAGGTGCTGATGGCCGAACCGATGGTGCTCAAGGCGGTGAAGGGTGCATCGAAGGGTCCGCTGATCGCCAGGACGGAGAAGCTCTCGCTGAGCCTCTCCACGCTCGGCATGGGCCTGTGGGCGGCTGCCGTCGCCGATGGCTAACGAGACCCTGCTCGCCATCCAGTCCTGGCGGGAGATCACCGCCGACTTCGAGGTCAACTGGTTCATCTATTTGTCGATGCCGTTCGTCGCCGCCTTCGTCGGCTGGAGCACCAAGATCGTCGCGGTCGAAATGCTCTACCGGCCAATGGAATTCCGAGGAATCGGGCCGTTCGGTTGGCAAGGTATCGTCCCGCGACGAGCAGGCAAGGTCGGCTCCAAGACCATCGAACTGCTCACCCAGAACCTCCTCAAACCCGAGGAGCTGCTCGAACGCGTCGATGCCAGGGAAGCGGTCGAAGCACTGCGTGAACCACTCACCGAGGCCATCGACGAGGTGTCCCGCGAGGTCGCCGAGCAGATCCGGCCCGGCCTGTGGGACGCCCTGCCCGACCCGGCTCGGCGCGCCATCCAGAAGCGCATCCAGGACGAGACCCCCCGGGTGGTGGAGTCACTGCTCAACGAGATGCGGGCCGACCTACCGCGTTTCGTCGATATCCAGTTCCTCGCCGTCACCACGCTGGTGCGCAACAAGGACAAGCTCAACAAGCTGATGCGCGGGATGGGCGATGACGCGATGGCGTTCGTCCGGCGCAGCGGCATCTATTTCGGCCTGGTCATCGGTGTCGTGCAGATGATCGCCTGGGCGCTGTTCCAGAACCCGTGGATCATGCCGGCGTTCGGTTTCGGTGTCGGCTTCATCAGCGACTACATCGCGTTGAACATGCTGTTCCGGCCGATCGAACCGAAGAAGTACCTGGGCTTCATCCCCTTCCAAGGACTGCTGCACGCCCAGCGCGACAAGGTCACCCGCGATTACGCCCGGATCCTGGCCGATGATCTTTTCTCCCCAGAGATCCTGTTCGACGGGGTGCTGCGCGGACCTGGCGCGGACAAGTTGTTCAGCCTGGTCGGCAAGGAGGTCAGCGCGGCGATCGACGCCCAGACCGGGGTGGCCACCCCACTGGTCAAACTCGCCGTAGGCACCCAGCGCTACAACGCCTTGAAGGACAGCCTGGTTCAGGTCGTGCTGGAGCGACTGCCCACCACGCTGGTGGAGGCGCAGGACTACGCCATGAAGACCCTCGATCTGGAGAACACCATCATCGACAAGATGGGCCAGCTCACCAACGAGGAGTACGAGTCCATCCTGCGGCCGGTGTTCAAGGACGACGAGCCGACGATGATCGCCGTCGGCGCCATCCTCGGCGGTGTCGTCGGCGAACTCCAGGTCGTGTTGATCGAGAACTTCGGCAACGAGCCTGCCGCGGTGAGCGCACTACCCCAGCTCGTCCGGCACGCCCTGCACCTGTAACCGCGTCGCGACGGTAGCCTCGCAGGTGTGACGGGTGGGGCGAAACGGACAGCGCTGTGGTTCGGCAGCGGCGGCATCGCTCTGGCGCTGCTGATCGGTGGTTGTTCGGACAGCACCGACGGCCGCCCGGTCGGTGCCGGACCCACCGGCACCGAGCCGGACTTCCCCACCTCGCGCCCGGACCGCACCACCACCACGCCCACCCAGTCGCCGATCACCCCGGCCCCGGCCCCGCCGCCGGTCACCGTGCCGCCGGGCGGAGAGAACCTGGCCCCGCAGAACGGCTACGTATACATCGAGACGAAATCGGGCCAGACGCGCTGCCAGATCTCCGACCGGGCGGTTGGCTGCGAGGCCGAGTTCGAGAACTCCCCGGAGGTCGACGGGTTCCCCGCCAACGGGGTCAACATCACCGCAGCGGGGGAAGTCACCTGGCTGACGGGAAATCTCGGCGACATCCCGACCGTGCAACTGGACTACCGCACCTACACCGCGCTCGGCTGGACGATCGTCGCCACCGAGGACGGCACCCGTTTCACCAACGACGGAACCGGGCATGGGATGTTCGTCCGGATCGAGGGTGTGGAGACGTACTGATGAACGGCCGACCGCTATGAGCATTGCCCGCAGAGAACGGGCCGCACTGGTGGACACCATGCGTGCCGCCGGCCCCGATGCGCCGACCCTGTGCGAGGGCTGGACCACCCGCGATCTTGCCGCCCATCTGGTGGTTCGGGAACGCCGCCTCGATGCCGCACCGGGAATCCTGATCCCACAGTTGGCCGATTACACCGCCCGGGTCCAGGGCCAGGTGACCGCCTCCACCGATTGGCACGACCTACTCGGTCAGGTTGCCGACGGGCCGCCGCTGTATTCGCCGTTCAAACTTCTCGATCCGCTGGTCAACGTCGCCGAGATGTTCATCCACCATGAGGATGTGCGGCGGGCGGGAAAGAACTGGGAGCCAAGGGTTCTCGATGAGTCCACAACGGCGGCACTGCGAAAGCAGGTCCGCTCGTTCGCCAAGATGACGCTGGCCAAGTCGCCGGCGAAGGTGTCCTTGGCCACCCCCGACGGAACCGTGCTGACCACCGCGGGCAAGGGCGCCCCGGTGACCGTCACCGGCGAGCCCGGCGAACTGCTGTTGTTCGCCGCCGGTCGCGAAGCCGTGCGGGTGGAGTTCACCGGGGACGCCGACATCGTCGCCGCCGTGAAAGCCGCCCGCCGCGGACTTTAGACCTGCACGCCCGCGCTGTACTGTACCGTCCAGCCCAATGGTCACGTCATCTGATTCCGCCGACCGGTCGAGTCCGCAGACGCCTGCCGCCGTTCTCGACGCGGCGCAGACGCTCTTCCTCCGGCACGGATATGCCGGAGTGAACCTCGACAAGATCGCCAAACACGCCGGCGTAGCCCGCCAGACGCTCTACAACAACTTCGGCAGCAAGGAGGCACTCTTTCGTGCCATGCTGACGCGACACTGGGACAAGCTGCGCGCCCTCGACACTGACCCATCAGCGGACAGCCATCCACCCGCCGAGATTGCGCTACGCGAATTCGCCTCAGGTATCACCGATTTCATCGATTCGACCGATCAGATCGACTTCATCCGACTCGTCATCGCAGAGTCCAGGCACTCACCCTGGATCGCCGAAGAGTTCTACCGCGTGGGAAAGGCCCCACTGCTTCGCAGCCTCGTCGGCCGGCTCGATGCGCTGGTCGCCGATGGCCAATTGGCCTGCCCCTCGACCGAGCTCGCGGCGCACCAATTCTTCGGGCTCATCCAGGAGCTCTTGCTCTGGCCGCGGGTGATGAACATCGGCGAGGCAACCGCCGCCCTACCCGATGCGGCGACGGTGGTGGACGAGGCTGTGCTGACCTTCCTGGCCCGCTACCAACCGACCCCCTGAAAGAACAGAGCTCGCCTCGGATCCGCACCCCTCGTATTCGATTGGACTGTACTGTACAGTCCAACTGAACGAGGAGGCAGCTCATGCAATCGGAGTGGCATCACATGACGGCACCGCGCCTACGCGAAAAGGCCCGGGCCGGCGCCCTCGCCCTATTGCCGGTCGGCGCGATCGAACAACACGGTCCGCATCTGCCGACCGGTGTCGACACCCTGCTGGCTCACGAGGTGGCGCTGCGGATCGCGGACCTCCTCGATCCGATCCCTGGCGCGGTCGTCGCAGCGGCCGTGCCGTGGGGACTTTCCACGCACCACATGCACTTCGGCGGCACCCAGACCCTCAGCCTCGGCACCTACCGTGCCCTCCTGCGTGACATCTGCGGGTCGATTCTGCGAGCCGGCTTCCAGCGGATAGCGATCGTCAACGGCCATGGCGGCAACATCTCCGCCCTCTCGGCGATCCTCACCGAACTGGCCGACGAACTACCGGGCGCCATAGCCGTCACCACCTACGTGAACGCCACGCCCGACGAGTTCGCACGGATCCTCGACAGGCAGAGCGGAATCATGCACGCCTGCGAAGGCGAGACGTCGATGATGCTGGCCGCCCACCGAGACCTCGTCGTCACCGAACGACTGGTCGACGCTCACGGACCGGACTGCGCGCTGCTCTCCGACCCCGTGCCCGTCTCCCTGTGGCGAAGCTTCGAGGAGATCACCGCCACCGGAGTCGCCGGTGATGCCAGATCCGCGACCGCCGAGAAGGGCGAACGGATGCTCGCCGCATGTTCGCGGCGACTCGCCGAAGAGCTGGCCGATGAGCGCACCTGGACGCGCAGTCGGCACATTGTCGCCGAAGATGTGGAAGCGACCAGCGGAGGCACCCGATGACCAAGGCACAGTGGAAAATCGGTGACGCGCTGGTCACCAGGATCGACGAGACCACCCTCGAGGGTCAGGGCCGTTGGCTACTGCCCGGCGCGACACCCGATATCGTGTCGGGGCAGACCTGGCTGGACAGCTCTTCGGTTGACCAGAACGGCGATATCAGGCTAGCGGTACACAGCTTCGTCATCGACATCTCGGGCACTCGGATCGTCGTCGACACCGGGATCGGCAACGCCAAGGTCCGGGACAATCCCGCCTGGAACGACCTGAACACCGACTACTTGCAACGTCTCTGCGATGCCGGAATCGATCCCGGCACGGTCGATCTGGTTCTGACCACTCATATTCACCGCGATCACGTCGGGTGGAACACCATGCGATCGGGCTCGGCGTGGGTGCCGACGTTCGCCAACGCTGAATACCTTGTGGCGCTTGATGAATGGGAATATTGGACGACGGCGCGCCTCAGCGAGGACCAGTATCGGATGTTCGCCGATTCTGTGGACCCGGTTCGCGACGCAGGCCTGCTGCGCCTGCTGGAACACGACGAACTCGATGTCGCCGACGGTGTGCAGTTGATTCCGACGCCGGGACACACCCCCGGACATCGTTCGGTGCGCATCACCTCAGGTGGTGCATCGGCGCTCATCACCGGAGACTTCCTGCATCATCCGATCCAACTCGCCCACCCCTGCTTGGAGTGCGCCGTCGATATCGATCCGGCACTGGCCCTGCGCACTCGCGCGACCCAATTGGCGAGCCTGGTCGACACCCCTACCTTGCTGCTGGGGACCCACTTCACCTCGCCCACCGGCGGATACATCCGCAGCGGTGACACCGGATACGTCCTTTCACCGGCAGACAGTGAGGGCTGACGCATGACGACCGCCCCAATTCCGTTGTCGCGGAAAGACGTTCAAGCGCTCGCGCGCAGCGCCGGCCTACCGTTACCGCCCGACCGGCTCGACGCGGTGACCGCAGCGGTCAACGCCGTCCGGGAAGTCATTGCACCTCTTCGCGAGATCGACTTCGGTGAGTTCGTCGCAACAGATCGGGGATCCGACGATGCAGCCCTATGAGCTCGACCTGAGCGCAGCGGCAGAGGCCATCTCGACGCGCACGCTCTCGCCGATCGAACTCGTCGACTCCGTGCTCGCCCAGATCGATCGCGTGGATGCAGATGTCTCGGCCTTCGTGACAGTCACCGCCGATGACGCTCGACGCCGAGCACAGCGTGTCGAGGACGAGCTCACGGCCGGTCGGCACCGCGGCCCGCTGCACGGAATTCCCATGGCGATCAAGGATGTCATCGATATCGCGGGTGTACCGACCACCGCGAGTTCCGCGGTTCTCGCAGCCAACATACCGGCGACCGATGCCGCAGTCATCACCGAGATGTTCTCTGCCGGTGGCATTTCGGTCGGCAAGACCCACACCCACGAGTTCGCCTACGGCACCACCACCCCACAGAGTGCGAACCCTTGGTCAGACGATCGGTTCGCCGGCGGGTCGAGCGGTGGTTCGGCCATCGCGGTGAGTACCGGGATGGCGACTGCCGCCCTCGGTAGCGATACGGGAGGATCGGTCCGAATCCCCGCGGCGTTGTGCGGAATCGTGGGCCTCAAGCCCACCTTCGGGCTGATATCGCGACGCGGCATGATTCCGTTGTCGGGGTCACTGGACCACGTCGGAACCCTGACCCGAACCGCCGCGGATGCCGAACTGATGCTCCGTGCGCTGGCTCGCCACGACCCTGCCGACCCGGCGAATGGACTCACCGGTGTCCGGATCGGAATCCCGAAGAACTACTTCTTCGAACACGTCGACGTCGAGGTGGAAACTCAGGTCCGCGCGGCCATCGACGGGCTCGCCGCACTCGGGGCGACCCTGGTGGACGTCGACATTCCTGACACGCACCTGATCAAGGCCACCCAATGGGGCCTGATGGTCGCCGAAGCCGCCGGCTACCACCAGCAATCCCTTCGACAGCACCCCGAGCTGTACTCCGATGATGTCCGCACCCTGCTCGAGGCGGGTGAGTTGATGCTCGCGACGGACTACCTGAGCGCCCAACGGGCGCAGGCTTCGATGCGGCAGTCATGGGCCGCGCTGCTCACGGAGGTGGACCTGGTGGCGGCGCCGACGGTACCCGCCCTCGCCTCGAGAAAAGACCAGGACACCATCCACTGGCCCGATGGCACCGCCGAAACGGTCACCGACGCCTACGTGCGGCTGTGCGCTCCCGCCAACCTCACCGGGTTTCCCGCCGTATCCGTACCGGTGTCGCCGGCGACGGACGACGGACTTCCCATCGGACTCCAGCTCATCGGGCGCCCGTTCGAGGACGCCGAACTCCTACGGGCCGCCGCCTGCTACGAGGACTTCCGCGGCCCCACCACACATGCCTGGACCAGATTCCCGGCCTGATCTTCAGAGCGTCATGGTCTGCGTCGTACCGATGGCCGCGGGCTAGGGTGGAAACCATGTCCAGCATCGATTTCCGGGTCTTCGTCGAACCACAGCAGGGCGCCACCTACGCCGACCAACTCGCGGTGGCCCGCACCGCCGAACAGCTGGGGTACTCGGCGTTCTTCCGGTCCGACCATTACCTGGCGATGGCCGGTGACGGGCTGCCCGGTCCCACCGACTCCTGGGTCACCCTGGCCGGTATCGCGCGGGAAACCTCCACCATCCGGCTCGGCACCATGGTCACCTCGGCCACCTTCCGCCATCCGGGTCCGCTGGCCATCTCCGTGGCGCAGGTCGATGAGATGAGCGGCGGCCGGGTCGAACTCGGCATCGGTGCAGGCTGGTTCGAGGCCGAGCATCAGGCCTACGCCATCCCATTCCCACCACTGGGTGAACGCTTCGATCGACTGACCGAGCAGTTGCAGATCCTGACCGGCCTGTGGGGCACACCGGTCGGTGAGATCTATGACTTCGCCGGCACCCACTACACGGTCAAGGACTCCCCTGCGCTACCCAAACCCGCACAGCAGCGGGTGCCGATCATCATCGGTGGCGCCGGCCCCAAGCGGACGCCGGCGTTGACCGCACGCTTTGCCGACGAGTTCAACATCCCGTTCGCCTCGCTGGAGGATCTGACGGCCCAGTTCGACCGGGTGGCCGCCGCGGTCGCCGCCGCCGGCCGCGCCCCGGAGTCACTGGTGTACTCGGCGGCGTTCGTGTTGTGTGCCGGCGCCGACGAGACCGCGCTGACGCGTCGGGCCGGGGCGATCGGGCGTGAACTGGACGAGATGCGGGGCAATTCGCCGGTCGTCGGCACCCCTGCCGAGATCGTCGACAAGCTCGGTGCCTTCACCCGGGCCGGGGTGCAGCGGGTCTACCTGCAGGTATTGGATATGTCGGATCTGGATCACCTGGAGTTCTTCGCCTCCGAGGTCATCGGGCAGCTGGACTGACACACCGCTACGATCGGTGGCCGTGACGGGCGATCCCAAATGGCATGAGCGAACGCCCACCCTGCTCGCCGCGAGCGTGGCGGCGCTGCTTGCCATCGGCCTTGTCGTGTGGCTCACGATGACGCTGGTCCGCCAGGTGAACACCCCGGCACCGCCCCCGGAGTACGTGACGCCGACCTTCACCGACGACAGCGGCACCTCATCGGCCACCACCACCGGCTCGACCTCGCCGACCAGCAGTTACGTGCCGCCGCAGACCAGCGACATCCTGGGACCCGAAACCAGCGAGACGACCACCACGACGACCACGACCACCCGCGAGCGGACCCGCACCGAGCGAACCCGGCAGAACGACGACGAGGACGACGAGGAAACCACCACCACCACCCGGCGCAACCGGCAGAACGAGACCAGGACGCTGTACCCGATCCCGGCTCCCTAACGGCCCAGCGCGTGGAACTCCGCGACCAGCGCCTCCGCGCTGCGCACGGCGGCCCGGCAGGCCCGCGCGGTGAACGGGTCGTTGAGCGGGTGCTCGGCCCGGCGGCGCCACCGCTGGGTGGCAGCGAACGCCGCACGCGGCCCGTCGTCGGATCCGAGGCCGCCGGCCAGCGGCCCCAACCCGAGCCTGCTGGCCGCGTCGGTGCCCGCCGCCCCGATCAGCCTGCGCAGCGAGGCCATCTCGTCATCGGTCAAGGTCGTTGGGCGCGAACGTAATTGGCTCAGCAGCCGAAGCTCCTCGAAGGCGTGCGTGTCGGCAAGCAGCGGGTCGATGTCGGCAAGGATCTGCCGGGCCGCATAGATCGGGTTGACCTGCACGAAGCGCCGCAACGACAGCAGCGCGGTGTGCGCCTTGAGCAGGTCCGAACGCTGGGCGAACTGCTGGTCGATGACATCGCGCAGCGCGATCAGGCCGCTGCGCTCCAGCAGTTCGTCGGCGAGAGCGACCGAATCGCTGATACCGGCCCGCAGGACCGCTATGGAGATCCGCAGTCCGAACATCCCGAACCGCGTCAGCAGGGCCGCTCGGGTCGCGCCGTCGACCGGCAGCGAGTCGTCCTCGCGGACGAATCGATCAGCGCTGAGCATCGCCTTGGTCAGGTCGGCTGGTTCCATTGCCGCCAACTTCTCCAGTGCGACGAACTCGCTCTGCCGCAGGGTCCGCGCGGTCAGCGCGAGCAGTCCGGAGACCGGAACCACCGCCTGGCAGATGCCGGTCTTGTCCATTTCGGCGGTGAACCGGGTCGCAACCTCGCGCGCGGACAACATGGCGTCGAGACGTCCGGCGCCGATCTCGTCGGCGCGGGAGGCAACCCCGATGACGCCCAGCGCACCGGTCTCACCGCCGGTGAGCTCACCGATCTGCTTGAGCAGCGCGATATCGGCGGCGTTGAGGGTGCGCAGCAGGAACACCACCGCGTCGACGCGCGGCACCCCGTCCTCGGGCACCAACAGGCGCAGGGTCCGCTCGGAGACATCGCGGGACAGTGAGGAGGTACCGGGCGTGTCGATGATGGTGGCGTCGATGAGTTCGGCGGCCGGCCAGGCGACGTCGAGATCCTCGATATCGCCCGCGTCCAGCCCGGCGAAGCTGAAGGTCAGGCCGCGCTGCCCGTCCTCGGTGGCCCGCGTGATCGGCACATTCGAGGTGCGGCCGTCGCGATGATTGGCGGTCACCTTGGGAGTGGGTCCGTGCCGGAACGAGGTCACGATGCGGGTGGCCTCGGTGGCGTCGGTCGGGGCGATGTCCTCCCCGACGAGGGCATTGACCAGAGTCGACTTACCTGCCTTGAGGGTGCCTGCCAGCGCGATCCGCATCGGCTGGTTGAGCCGGCGCCCGATGCGATCCAGTTCGGCATGCACATCGGGCCGGTTCCGATAGGCGGGATCGGCCCGGTAGGCGTTGACGGTACCGGCCAGGATGGCGCGGACGTGATCGCTGGTGCTCATGACCCGGACAAGCTTAGTGACTACCCGCCCACCAACTTGTCGGTGTTCTCGATCACCTGACGCAGGATGTCGAGCTGACGGCGCAGTTCCCTGATCCTGGTGTCGCGCTCGGCCTCCTGGAGTTTGGCCGAGGACAGGGCGGCCTGCAGCGACTCGTTGAGTGACCGACTGGTCTGGTCGGCGATGCTGCGGTAATGATCGCGCAGCTGACGCTGGATGGCGCGCAAGCGGTCCCGGGACTCCTTGTTCACCACGAAGGAGACATCGTCGACGAAGCGGCGCACATTGGTCTTGGCTTCATTGCGCACCCGCAGCATCCGGTTCTCCATGTCCTCCTTGTAGGCCTTGCGGCCCAACAAGAATCCCGCACCCAGTGACAGCGGGTTGAACATGCCGAGGCCGGCGAACGAGGTCAGCATGCCGAACATCAGGATGCCGCCATAGGAGCCGCGCATACCGGTGACCACCTTGTGGCCCGCTTTGATCGGTTTGGACTCAAGGCGTGCCAGCGATTTGAACTCACCGAACCCGGCGCCCATATCGCGGGCGCTGACCTGGGGTAGTTCGACGGCGTCAAGGCCGGCCTCCATGAAGAGCCTGGCCACCTCGGCGGCCAGGGCGTCGGCGCGCTGGTAGGCCCAGACGAAGTTGTCACCGACGGCCGTGGCGACGGCATCCTCCAGCTCGGCACCGACCTCGGCCCAGTGCAGGGTCGGGTCGCAGCCGTCGATGACCTTCTCGGTGTGAGCGGTGATGTGGCGGAATCGGTTTCGCAGATCGTGGTCGATATCGGCGGTCAGGTCGGCGATACCGTCGTTGAGCCTCTGCTGCCACAATGCGGTCTGTTGGAGGGCATCCTGGGCTTCCTGCTTGCGACGTTCCAGTTCGGCGGTGAGCTTCTCGCGGGTGGCCGGGTCGTCCAGCGCGGCCAGTTCGGCATCGATCGAGAGCCGCAGATGTTCTGCGGCGGCCCGTATTTCGGTGACCACATGATCGCGGATCCGGTCGGTCTCACGTGACATCACCTTCTCGGAGAGGAACGAGATGATGGCCGGGAAGTTCGACTCGGCGTTGAGTTCCTTGTCATTGAGGCTGATGGCATGCCCGCGCAGCACCGAACTTGCCGGGATCACCGGGATCTGGACGCCGGCGCGGCCCAGGTGGGTGGTGTCGACGCCGACGATATCGCGCCAGTACGGGTACAGATCGGTCTTGGTGGCGATGACGGCGGCCACCGGGCAGATCTCGACGGCCTGCCGGATGAACGTCAGCTCCGGTTCGGTGAACTCTTGGCTGGTGTCACTGACCATCAACACCGCGTCGGCATCGGGCAGCAGGCCCAGCGTCGCCGAAAGGTGCGGCTGCCCATGCCCGCCCACGCCGGGGGTGTCGATGAAGGTGAGGCCGTTCTTGAGCATCGGCGCGGGTGCGCCCACCTCCGCGCGCAGCACCTCCCGGCCCAGTGCGACCGGCAAGCGCCGCAGGTCCTTCTTGAGGTCGGCCATCTCGATGGGCGCGTATTCCAGCCCGGCCGGTCCCGCGAGGACCAGTCGAGCCGACGGTTCCTCGGCGTAGGAGACAACGGTCGCCACGACGGTGCTCTCGTCGTCACCGACGCGGGCGACCGGCAGATTGAGCAAGGAGTTCAGCAGCTGGCTCTTACCCTGCTTGAGTTGCCCGGCAATGACGACCCGGATGTGCGGATCGGCGATCTTGTCCTTGGCGACGCGCAGCCGTGCCACCAGATCAGTGCGCTCGTAGAGCTCGGCAATTCTGGTGGTGTGGTCGATGAGCTCGATGATGACCTTCGTCTTGCGAGGATCTGAGCTCGTCGGCGCGTTCGTCGTCATCCGGGTTTCCTCCTGGGCGTCAACGGTAGGCGTGCGAACTGGCGGGGACCAGAAGCGGTCCCCGCCAGTTCTCGGTGGAGGGTTCGTTCAGAACAGTCCGGCGTCGACGTTGGTCTCGACGTGGGTGTCCATGTTGGTGTGGATGCCCACCGAGTTGTCGACCGAGCTGTCGACCGAGGTGTGCTCGGAATTGTCGACCAGGGTGTGGTCGGCACTGTTGTCGAGGACACCGGAGTTGTCGACGATCGTGATGCCGCCACCGCTGCCGCCGTCACCGCCGGCGGCGCTGCCGCCGCCGAGCAGACCGCCACCGGCCACCGCGCCGCCACCGTGCCCACCGCTGGTGTCGACATCGTTGAGCACCGGGCCCTTGTTGCCGGAGATGATGTCGTCGCCGGCCATCTGCGAGTTGTCATGCACCTCGTTCTCGCTGCCCACGATGACCGGGGAGTGGTTACCGGTCTTGACGTCGACCTCGGAGTTGTCGGTGACGTTCTCGTCGCCGACCACATTGTGGTGACCGGTGATGTTGTCGTCGCCGACCACGATGTCCTTGCCGGTGACGTTCTCGTCGCCCACCACGTTGCCGTTGCCGGTGGTGACGGTGCCCGCGTTGTTGCCGTCGACCACGACGCCGCCGTCGGTGGCGGTGTTGGCGGTCTTGTTGCCGAAGGTGATGTCGCCGAAGCCCAGGTTGAAGCCGCCGACCTGAGAGTTGGCCCCCGAGCTCTGGTCCGGGCTGAGGAATTCGGCGTTGGTGCGGTTGTGGCTGGCGATATCGGTCTCCGGGGCGAAGGTGCGCTGCGGGGCGTACACCGGGGCGAACGAGTTGGCCAGGCTGTGGTGATCGGCAACCGCGCGCTGCAGGCCGAGGATGGGGTCCCCGCCCCCGAGGGCGACACCGGCCGGGGCGGCGGTGGCGGCGACGGCATGCAGCTGGGCCGCGGTGACGTTGGGCAGACCGGCATCGCGCAGCGCCTGCTCCGGGTCGGCGATGAAGGCGCCGGCCACGTCGGGGCTGCGGAACAGGTCGAGGATGTAGTCGATGATGGTGGTCATTTCGGTGCCTTTCTCGATCTTGGCTCAGGAGGCTTTGTTCCTGTCGCTGGATGGTCCGGCGAACTGAAGACAACGTTATGGACCCGCCGACGCCCCGGAAACGGGGTTGATTCCCCTCCCCCATGAACCCCGTACAGGGGTCTAGGGGACGCCCCCATTAGGGGATTAGGGGATACCTCCGGGGATCGGCATCTGCACAAGAAAAAGCCCGCCCACAGTGGCTGTGGGCGGGCTCGTCCTCTACGGATCAGTCGAAGCTGTGAAAGTCGTGATGCTCGGGATCGACGGACTGCTCGGGCACCGACCAGTCGGTGTCGATCGGTTCGAACACCGGATCGGCGACCGGCTCGTCGACGATCACCGGACTCACCGGAAGATCCTGACTTGCGAACACGTCGTCGAGGGTGGAACCGGCATCGTGGATCTCCGGCGCCGTGTCGACCACGGAGGGAATATCGAGATGGTGCAGGTCATCGACCGTTGTGGGGACCGCATCGTCGATCCCGAAGGCGTCGAACGCCGCGGTCGCCGCACCCGTGGCCCAGACGTTGGCGTCCGCGGCGGGAGCCACGGTCTCGCTGACCACCGGAATCAGCTGGTTCACATCGGCGATCGTGACGTCGGTCAGCCCGGCATCGGCGATCGCCTGGGTGGGGTCGGCGGCGTAGCTGGCCGCGACATCGGGGTCACGCACCACCGCCATCACGAAGTCGAGCAGCGAGTTACTCATGAATCCCCGTCCCTGAAGTCCGTTACATCTGACGCTCGTGCACCGATGTTATCCACGACGGCGGTCCACGAGATCGGTGTTGAACCCACCCGCCGACATCGCCCATTAGGGGATCGCCCATTAGGGGTTTCGACACGTTAGGGGGATTACCGCTTCGGCGGGATCCCAGCCGATAAGGTGTGGCAGGACTGATGAGCAAAGACAAGGGAGGGGCCGCTCCATGAGCGACTCGCTGGGATTGTCCGTCGGGGCGACCAATTTGGTGGCGGCCCGCGCGGGTCGGGCGCCGGTCACCCGACGGTCCGTGCTGACCGTGTTCACCGACCGGGCCCCCGAGGTGGGCGTCCCGAGCGAAAACCCGAACCTGAGCGGCCAGGGCCTGGTGCTCGGCGGGTTCGTCGACCGGGTCGGCGACCCGGTTCCGCTGGTCGCTTCCGACGGCTCCTCGCACCGGGGCGAACAGGTGCTCGCCGAGGCACTCGACGCGATGGCCCACACGGTCGGCGGCGGCAATCCGATCACCATCGCGGTCCCTGCCCACTGGTCCGGCAATGTGGTGGCCGCTCTGCAGGGGGCGTTGCGCAGCAAGCCGGGCCTGGCCAATGCCGCACTGGTGCCGGATTCCATTGCCGCACTTGCCGGTCTGCGCACCTCCGGCAATCTGCCGTCCTCCGGCGTTGTCGCCCTCGTAGATCTCGGTGGCAGCGGCACCAGCGTGACGCTGGCCGACGCCGGCGCCCAGCTCGCCCCGATCGGCGCGACGCTGCGCTACCCGGAGTTCTCCGGCGATCAGATCGACCAGGCACTGCTCAATCACGTCATCAACGGAATCGCCGACGCCGGCGCGGCGGACCCGGCCGGAACCGCGGCCGTGGGATCGCTGGGCCGGTTGCGCGACGAATGCCGCCGCGCCAAGGAGCGGCTGTCCGCCGAAACGGCGACCGCGATCCCGGCCGAACTGCCCGGATTCAGCTCCGAGGTCCGGGTCACCCGATCCGAGCTCGAGCAGCTCATCGAAGCCCCGCTCAACGGCCTGCTCGGCGCCATCGACGAGCTGTTGCAGCACAACAACATCGGCCCCGGTGACATCTCAGCGGTCGCGACCGTCGGTGGCGGTGCGGCCATTCCGCTTGTCACGCAGCGGCTTTCCGAACGTCTGCAGGCCCCGGTGAGCACCGCGCCGCTGGCCGCCGCCGGCGTGGCCGCGGGTGCGGCACTGGTGGCCGACCTGGCGTCGGAGGCCGGTGCGGCGACCGGGCTGGCCCCGGCGGCATCGCCGGATTCGGCACCGACCGGGATGGCGCCGACGATGGGTTGGGCCGGCGCCGCGCCCCCGGCCGAGGAGGGACCGTCGGGTGGGTTGGCCTGGTCCCAAGACGAGGACGCCCCCACCGGTGAGCCCGTGCCGTATCAGGGGCCGGATTATCAAACCGGTTACACGCCAAGCCCTACCGATGCCCGCCCGCAGCTCGAGTTCGCCACCGGTGAGGACGACTACCCCGCCGAACCGGCCCCACTGCCTTGGTACAAGCGGCCACCGCTGCTGTTCGGCGCCGCGGCCGCCGCGGCACTGCTGGCCGTCGGCGGGCTGGCGGTCACGCTGACCGGCAACAGCGGCCCCAGCGGTCCGGTCACCGAAACCGCGACCAGCTTCTCGACCGAGCCGGTGCAGACCACCCAAACGGTCACCGTCACCGGTGAGAACGGCGTCGTCACCACCTCGGAGATCCCGCCGCCACCGCCGCCCCCGTCCAGCAGCACCACGACGACGACGCCGTCCACCACGTCGTCGACGACCACCACGACCACCACCACGACAACGACGACCACCACGACGACGACCACGACCACCACGACGCCGCCCACGACGACGACTCCACCGGTGACCACCACCCAGCCGCCGGTGACCACCACGCAGCCGGTCGTCACCACCACAGCGGCCCCGGCCCCCGAACCGGCGCCCGAGCCGGCGCCCGAGCCGGTGGATCCCGTCATAGACGGCGCCGCCTAGTCCGACCGTGATCCCGGCGCTGCTGCAGGCACCGGCCGATCCGGTTCGGATGCTGGTCACCGGCGGGATCGGCACCGGTAAGACGACGTTGCTCGGCACGGTGCGCACCGCGCTGCGCAGTGCCGGGGTTCCCGTGCTGAGCCGGGTCCCGCAGGCCAGGGAAGCCGTTTCCGGCGCCGTGATCATCGACGATGCACACCTCCTCGACGACGGCCAGCTGGCCGTGTTGACCGAGCTCGCGGCCGACACCGATCGCACCGTCGTGGTGGCCTGTGAGCTGTCGACCCACCGGGATTCCCTGCGCGCCTTGAGCATTGCCTTCACCAGAGAGGGACCCCCGGTCGCGCTCGGCCCGTGGTCAGGAGCCGAGATCCACCGCATCGCGGCCGAACGGACCGGCGCCGCGCCCGACCCGGGGTTCGTCGCGGCGGTGCAGGCCGCGACCGCCGGTCTGCCGTTCCTGGTGAGCGCGGCGGTGTCCGCCCCGCACCGCGCGCCGGCCGATTCGGCCCGTTTCGCGTTGCTGGAACGGCTACGCCAGCTGCCACAACCGGTCCTGGACACCCTGCTGCTGTGCTCGCTGACGTCCGGCCTGGGGGCCGATGACATCGCCGCGGCGCTGGGCCTGGACATCGATCCGGCCCGGCAGTTGGTCGACGAGGCGCACGCCGGCGGTCTGCTCGCCGCCGGCAGGCACCGTGGTTTCGTCAGCACCGTGCATCGCGCGGCCGCCGAGATCGTCGGCGCCGCTCGCCATCACGACCTCGAACTGTCATTGCTGCGCACCCAGGTCCAGCTGTCCACGCTGACAGTCGATCTGGCTCTCGCCATGGCCGAGCACGGGCTGCGAGATCCGCAATTGGCTGCGGCGCTGGCGGACCTGGCCGCAGTCCACCGCAACCAATCGGCGCAGGCGGCCCGGTTGTACCGCGCGGCCGCCGACGCCGGCTCGACCGAGCTCAGTGCCGAACTCGCCGACGCGCTCGCGCTCACCGGGGACTGCGCGGCCGCGGCGCGGTTGGCCGACGAACTGCTCTCCGCGACCGATCCGGTCCAGCGCGCCGCCGCGGTCCGGGTCGCGGCCAGCGTCGCCGTCCACGATGGTGGCGCCGCACAGGCTGCCGATGTGTTCGCCTGGCTGGGCCCATATCCCGACGCCGTCGTCGGATCGGCGGCGGCGGTGGTGGCGATCGGTTCCGGCGATATCTCGGCGGCGCGTGCCGCTGTGGAGATACCGGACGCCGGACCGCCGACCTCGACCGCGCGGGCATCGCGCCGGCTCGCCGAGGGCCTACTCGAGTCGCTGACGGCGCCGTATCCGACCGCGATCGCCACGTTGAGCCAAGCTGTCACGGCCGACAACCCGATATCGGTCGTCATCCCGGACAGCCCGTCCGCGCTGGTCACCCTCGCCGCGTTGCACGGTGGCGACGCCGTGCGTGCCCGCAGCGTCATCGGCAGGGCGACGCGCGCACATCCCGAACCCTTCACCGCCCATCGGCATCGACTGATCTGGGGTTGGTCCCGGATGCTCGACGGCCGGTTGGCCGGGGCGGCCGCCGAGGTCGCCGCGACCGACGGTGCGACATTGCATCGCCGCGACGCGCTGTGGGCGGCGGCATTGCGCACCGCGATCGCGCGCCGCAACGGTGACAGCGGCGGGGTGCAGAAGCACTGGTATGCGGCCATGGAGGTGCTCTCGGAGTACTCGCTGGACCTCTACTCTCTGCTGCCGCTCGGGGAGCTGTGGGTGGCGGCGGCCCGGTTACGCCTGGTCGACCAGGTTCAGCATCACGTCGACACCGCGTTCGACCTGCTGGATCGCCTCGGCAAACCGGTGCTGTGGTCGGTGCCGTTGCACTGGGCGGGCGTGCATGCCGGCATCCTGTCCAACTCCCCCGACGCCGTGGCACCACACGGGCACGCGCTGACGACGGCGGCGCCGCGCAGCACGTTCGCCCGTGCGCTCGCGTCGGCGGGCCGTACCTGGCTTCGGGTGTTGGCCAATCAGGTCGATGTCGATGAGGTCACCGCGGCCGCCAACGGCCTGGCGCAGTTCGGACTCACCTGGGATGCGACGCGGCTGGCGAGTCAGGCGGCACTACAGACCCCGGATCCACGGATCTCGGGGCTGATGCTGCAACTGGCCCGTGATCTCAAGATCACCATGGCCGACCCGGACGAATCCGACGGTGATCTTGCCCACAGACCCGACGGCCCAGTGCCAGGCACCGATCCGGCCGCGTCACCCGATTCCGCGCCGGCCCGCCCGACGGCGTCGTCGACGCTGTCCGACCGCGAGCGCGAGGTGGCCGAACTCCTTCTGCTCGGTATGCCCTACCGCGATATCGGCAGCCAGTTGTTCATCTCGGCCAAGACCGTCGAGCATCACGTCGCCCGCATCCGTCGCCGGCTTGGTGCGGAGTCCCGTTCGGAGATGCTGTCGATGCTGCGCGCGCTGCTCGGAACGCCCGCCTGAGCGATCGAGCCGGACGGCTCTCAAGATAGCCAACCAACTAGTTAGGACAGCCTTGCTAGCGGCGCCAACTTTGGTGATGTAACTATGAGCAGGCAACTAGCCTAAGTTACCCATGAGTAACCGCACTCAAGTTACCGGCTAGTAACTAAAAACCACTGGGAGGCACGCCGTGCAGCACACTCTCGAAATCAGCAGATTGATCCTCGGACTGCTGATGACCGCCGTCGTGTTGGTGTTTGCTGCAAAGCGCGTCCTGTGGCTCACCAAGCTGATCAGTTCGGGCCAGAAGCTCGGCGACGAACGCGGCCGCAAAGACGATCTCGTCCGCCGCTTCCTCAACCAGAACAAGGAAGTCTTCGCCCAGTCGAAGCTCCTCAAGTGGTCCATCCCCGGCATCGCGCATTTCTTCACGATGTGGGGCTTCTTCGTCCTGGCCACGGTGTACCTGGAGGCCTACGGCGTCCTGTTCGACCCCGAGTTCCACATCCCGTTCGTCGGCCGCTGGGCCGTGCTGGGCTTCCTGCAGGACTTCTTCGCGCTCATGGTGTTCCTGGGCATCGTCACCTTCGCGATCATCCGTATCGCCCGCGAGCCCAAGAAGATCGGACGCGAATCCCGGTTCTACGGTTCGCACACCGGTGGCGCCTGGGAGATCCTGTTCATGATCTTCCTGGTCATCGCGACCTACGCACTGTTCCGCGGTGCCGCGGTGAACGTGCTCGGCGAAGAGTTCCCCTACCAGAGCGGCGCGTTCCTCTCCGACGGTGTGGCCTGGCTGCTGGCCCCGCTGGGTGCGACCGCGAACATGTGGATCGAGACGCTGGCGCTCATGGGCCACATCGGCGTCATGCTGGTGTTCCTGCTGATCGTGCTGCACTCCAAGCACCTGCACATCGGTCTGGCGCCCATCAACGTCACCTTCAAGCGGCTGCCCGACGGCCTCGGCCCGCTGCTGCCGATGGAGCACAAGGGCGAGAAGATCGACTTCGACGATCCCGCCGACGACGCGGTGTTCGGCCGCGGCAAGATCGAGGACTTCACCTGGAAGGGCTACCTCGACTTCACCACCTGTACCGAGTGCGGACGTTGCCAATCGCAGTGCCCCGCCTGGAACACCGGTAAGCCGCTGTCGCCCAAGCTCGTCATCATGAACCTGCGCGACCACATGTTCGCCAAGGCGCCCTACCTGATCGAGGGCAAGCCCATGCCCGAGGAGGGCTCGGTCGACTTCGCCGAGCTCGGCGACAGCCTGCACGGACACGGTGTGCCCGAGGACGGCTTCGCGCGCATCGAGGGTTCCGGCCCCGAGCAGGCGCTGCGCCCGCTGGTCGGCACCGCCGAGCAGGGCGGCGTCATCGACCCCGACGTGCTGTGGTCCTGCACGAACTGCGGCGCCTGCGTCGAGCAGTGCCCGGTGGACATCGAGCACATCGACCACATCGTCGACATGCGCCGCTACCAGGTGATGGTCGAATCCGAGTTCCCCGGTGAGCTCGGTGTGCTGTTCAAGAACCTGGAGAACAAGGGCAACCCCTGGGGCCAGAACGCCAAGGACCGCACCAACTGGATCGACGAGGTCGACTTCGACGTCCCGGTCTACGGCCAGGACGTGGAGTCCTTCGACGGGTTCGAGTACCTGTTCTGGGTCGGCTGCGCCGGCGCCTACGAGGACCGCGCCAAGAAGACCACCAAGGCCGTCGCCGAATTGCTGGCCACCGCGGGTGTGAAGTTCCTGGTGCTCGGCACCGGTGAGACCTGCACCGGCGACTCGGCCCGCCGCGCGGGTAACGAGTTCCTGTTCCAGCAGCTGGCCGCGCAGAACGTCGAGACCATCAACGAGCTGTTCGAGGGTGTCGAGACCGCCAAGCGCAAGGTCGTCGTGACCTGCCCGCACTGCTACAACACGATCAACCGCGAATACCCGCAGCTCGGATCCGACTACCAGGTCGTGCACCACACCCAGCTGCTCAACCGCCTGGTCCGCGAGAAGCGGCTCATCCCGATCAACCCCGTCGGCCAGGATGTCACCTACCACGATCCCTGCTTCCTCGGTCGCCACAACAAGGAGTACGAGGCGCCGCGTGAGCTGGTCGGCGCGGCAGGCGCCAAGCTCACCGAGATGCCCCGGCACGCCGACCGCGGCCTGTGCTGTGGTGCGGGTGGCGCCAGGATGTGGATGGAAGAGCACATCGGCAAGCGCGTCAACCAGGAGCGCACCGAGGAGGCGCTGGACACCGGTGCCTCGGCCATCGCCACCGGCTGCCCGTTCTGCCGCGTCATGATCACCGACGGTGTCGACGAGGTCGCCACCGCATCCGATCGGGAGAAGGCAGAGGTGCTCGACGTGGCACAGCTGCTGCTGGCCTCACTGGAGACCAGCCTCTACACGCTGCCCGAGAAGGGCACCGCGGCCAAGTGGTCGGCCGAGCTCGCCGAGAAGCGAGCCGAGGCAGAGGCCGCCGCCGCGCCTGCGGTCGAAGAGGTCGCCGAAGCGGAGGCGGTCGCCGAAGAGACGGCAGCTCCTGCGAAGGCAGCGGCTCCGGCCGCCGCCGCGCCCGTCAAGGGGCTCGGAATCGCCGGTGCCGCAAAGCGCCCTGGCGCCAAGAAGGCCGCACCCGCGGCATCGGCTTCCACGGCGGAGGCTCCGGCCGCCGAGACCGCCGCTCCGGTCAAGGGTCTGGGCATCGCCGGCGGCGCCAAGCGTCCGGGCGCCAAGAAGGCCGCACCCGCGGCATCGGCACCCGCCGCAGCCCCGGCGGAGTCGACACCGGCCGAGCCCGCGAAGCCCGAACCCGAGGTCAAGGGGCTCGGTATCGCCTCGGGCGCTCGCCGTCCGGGGGCCAAGAAGGCCGCCCCGGCCAAGGCCGCACCGAATGAGGGTGAGCCGACGGTGACCCAGCCGCCCAATGTCGACCCGGACAAGGCCGAGGCAGGCGCCAAGCAGGACACCGCCGATTCGGATATGGGGCTAGAGGAGTCCAAGCCCGAGCCGCCCGTCGTCGGATTGGGTATCGCCGCCGGCGCCCGTCGCCCCGGGGCGAAGAAGGCCGCGGCGCCCAAGCCCGCGGCTGCCCCTGAGCCGGCCGAGGTCCCGGAAGCCGCCGAGGCTGCCGAGCCCCCCGCGCCGGCCGAGGCCGAGCCCGCAGCGGCGGCGCCGAGCTCTAACGGATCCGGTGACGAGTCCCGGGTCGTGGGTGACGAGCCCCCGGTGAAGGGTCTGGGCATCGCCAAGGGAGCCCGTCGGCCCGGTAAGCGCTAAACCCGCAACTACTGCCGAGCGGCCAGTTGTGACACGCTTTCAGCGCAAAGTCGTGTTATAACTGGCCGTTCGGCTTTTGGCTAGAGCGCCTTCAATTGGAATGGTGTGGCGCTGATGATGCCGCCGGGGCATTCGCCGTTCGAATCGGCCGACAGCACGCCGCCGAGCGTCACCGGATCGACGGTCATATGCACAATTGCCGGGGCGTAACTTCCGTCCGGGCAGATGAATCCGTCGGGTTTGGTCACCGAGAAGTTCCAGATGCCCCCGACCAATGTCATGGGTGTCGACCAGCCCTGGTTGCTCGATACCGTGCCGGTGCACCCTGAGGGGTCGCAGGCGCTGGCCATCACCCAGACGTTGTCCGGATCGCCCTCCGCGCCCGAATACGAACCATTGAGCAATGGCGGTGCGGCCTGGGCGGGCGCTGCCAGGGCCAGGGCTGCTGCCGCAGCAATTCCCATTACCGCGGTCAGCGAACGTGTCATCGACGTCATAATGGATCGGAAAATAGCACCGCAATCACAGAAAACAGCGGCGCGCGGCCGTGAATTTACCGTCGTGACAGCCAAACCGTTATGCAGCACGAAAATCGGGTTGTCAGCCCGTGGGACACTGTAACTCGTGAGTACCCATCAGCTTCCCGACCGAACGTGGCATCAGAGCCCGCAGCCGCGTCCGCGGACGTTCGCCCAGTCGACCAAGCTGCAGGACGTCCTGTACGAGATCCGCGGGCCGGTACACGAGCAGGCCTCCCGACTGGAGTCCGAGGGCCACCGCATCCTCAAGCTCAACATCGGCAACCCCGCCCCGTTCGGGTTCGAGGCCCCCGATGTGATCATGCGTGACATCATCGCCGCCCTCCCTACCGCGCAGGGCTATTCGGACTCCAAGGGCATCATCCCGGCCCGCCGCGCCGTGTTCACCCGCTACGAACTCGTGGATGGCTTCCCCAAGTTCGACGTCGACGACGTCTTCCTCGGCAACGGTGTCTCCGAGCTCATCACGATGACGCTGCAGGCATTGCTCGACAACGGCGACCAGGTGCTGATCCCGGCGCCGGACTACCCGCTGTGGACCGCCTCGACCGCGCTGGCCGGCGGTACCCCGGTGCATTACCTGTGTGACGAGACCCAGGGCTGGAACCCCGATATCGCCGACCTGGAATCCAAGATCACCGAGCGAACCAAGGCGCTGGTCGTGATCAACCCGAACAACCCCACCGGCGCGGTGTACAGCCGCGAAATCCTGGAGCAGATGGTCGAACTCGCGCGCAAGCATCAGCTGCTGCTGCTGGCCGACGAGATCTACGACAAGATCCTCTACGACGACGCCAAGCACATCAGCCTGGCCACCCTGGCACCGGATCTGTTGTGCCTCACCTTCAATGGGCTCTCCAAGGCCTATCGGGTGGCCGGCTACCGGTCGGGCTGGCTGGTGATCACCGGCCCCAAGGAACATGCGAGCAGTTTCATCGAGGGCATCAACCTGCTGGCAAATATGCGGCTGTGCCCCAATGTGCCTGCCCAGCACGCCATTCAGGTTGCCCTGGGCGGCCATCAAAGCATCGACGATCTGGTGTTGCCCGGCGGCCGACTGCTCGAACAGCGCGATGTCGCGGTCGAGAAGCTGAACGCGATCCCCGGAGTGTCCTGTGTGAAGCCCCAGGGTGCGCTGTACGCGTTCCCTCGGCTGGACCCCGAGGTCTACGACATCCACGATGACGAGCAACTGGTGCTGGACCTGTTGTTGCAGGAGAAGATCCTGGTCACCCAGGGCACCGGATTCAACTGGCCCACACCGGATCATCTGCGCATCGTGACACTGCCGTGGGCGCGGGATCTGGCCAACGCCATCGACCGGCTTGGCAACTTCCTGGTCAGCTACCGGCAGTAGCAGGCACACCGCCTACGCTGTTTCGGGTGGCCCACTCCCATTCACACTCGCACTCGCTGAGCGGCCCCTCGCCGTTGGGCCCGCTGGCCGCGCGCATCGTGGTCGGCCTGCTGGTCGCGATCGCGCTCGCCACCCTGATCGGGGTGGGCTGGCTGTGGCCGAGTCAGGAGAAGCTGGATATTCCGCTGCCGTTCCAGAACTCCGCGGGCGGTGGTGTCAGCACCGAGGCCGGCCGGGTGGTTTCGGTCTCGGAGGCAGCCTGCGGCGGACCCACGGTCGGCGCGGTCATCACGTCCGCACCGCCGCCGAGCACCGGTGATACCCATTGCACCCAGTCGTTCATCCGGATCGGTTCCGGTCCCAACGAGGGCGCCTACACACTGCTGGAGTTCAGCGGCGGACCGGGACAACCGCAACTTGTCGTCGGCGACGATATCCGCATCACCCGCGCGGTCGACCCGACCGGCACCACCATCTACTCCTTCTACGACTACGAGCGCAGCTGGACGCTCACCGCGTTGGCGGCGGCCTTCGCCATCGTCGTCGTCGCGGTCGCCGGCTGGCGCGGTCTGCGCGCCCTGATTGGTATCGCCGTCGCCTTCGCGGTGCTGGTGCTGTTCATGCTGCCCGCCCTGCGCGACGGGGCCAATGCCATTCCGGTGGCGCTGGTGGCGTCGTCATTGATCCTCTATGCCGTGCTCTACCTGGCCCACGGGGTGAGTCTGCGCACCAGCGCGGCGCTGCTGGGCACGTTGACATCGCTACTGCTGGCGACGGCGCTGTCGTGGGGGGCCATCGAGCTCACCCACCTCACCGGGCTTTCGGAGGAGGAGAACAATGCG
The DNA here is from genome assembly GCF_036946495.1 of Mycolicibacterium neoaurum. Classification (NCBI taxonomy): domain Bacteria; kingdom Bacillati; phylum Actinomycetota; class Actinomycetes; order Mycobacteriales; family Mycobacteriaceae; genus Mycobacterium; species Mycolicibacterium neoaurum. The sequence continues at coordinate 2,428,235 of NZ_JAQIIX010000002.1, read as the reverse complement.
GTCGCGACGTTCCTCGGTGGGGTGTCGATCACCGGCCTGCTGCTGGCCGGTTTCATCATCGGTTCCCTCGGCGTCCTCAACGACGTCACCGTCACCCAGGCCTCGACGGCCTTCGAGCTGGCACAGCACAGTGATTCACGGCGGGCGGTGTTCTTCGGCGCCATGCGGGTCGGCCGCGACCACATCGCTAGTACGGTCTACACGCTGGTGCTCGCCTACGCGGGCAGCGCGCTCCCGCTACTGCTGTTGTTCAGCGTGGCCAACCGATCCCTCGGTGATGTCCTGACCGGGGAGAGCGTGGCCATCGAGATCGCCCGCTCGGCAGTCGGCGGTATCGCCCTTGCTCTTTCGGTTCCGTTGACGACGGCCATCGCGGCGGTGCTGGCGACGCCTAACGCTGCAGCAGCTCCAAGAGATAGTTCCCGTAGCCCGACTTGAGCAGGGTCTGGGCGCGGTCGGCGAGCTGCTCGTCGTCGATGAAGCCCACCCGCCAGGCCACCTCCTCGGGAGCACTGATCTTCAGTCCCTGGCGCTGTTCGATGGTGCGCACGAAATCGCCTGCGTCCAGCAGGGAATCGAAGGTCCCGGTATCCAGCCACGCGGTACCACGGGCCAGCACCTCGACCGAGAGTCTGCCTTGGCGCAGATAGGTCTGATTGATATCGGTGATCTCGTACTCACCGCGCGCGGACTTGCGCAGCCCACGGGCGATCTCGACGACATCGTTGTCATAGAAGTACAGACCGGGAACCGCATGATGCGATTTCGGCTTGTCCGGTTTCTCCTCCAGTGAGATCGCCCGGCCGTCGACGTCGAATTCGACGACCCCGTAGGCCGACGGGTTGGCCACCCAGTACGCGAAAATGGCTCCGCCGCTGACGTTCTGGAATCGGCGCAAGCCCGTTCCCAGGCCGGGTCCGTAGAAGATGTTGTCGCCCAATACCAATGCCACCGAATCGCCGCCGATATGGTCGGCGCCGATCACGAAGGCCTGCGCAAGGCCCTCGGGTGTGTCCTGCACCGCGTAGGTGAGGTTGATACCCCATTGCGAGCCGTCGCCGAGCAGCCGGTGAAAGCCCGGTGCATCGTGGCCGGTGGTGATGATCAGGATGTCCCGAATCCCCGCCATCATCAGTGTGCTCAGCGGGTAATAGATCATCGGTTTGTCGTACACCGGCAGCAGCTGCTTGCTGGTGCCCCGGGTGATCGGGTGCAGCCGCGTCCCGGTCCCCCCGGCCAGGATGATGCCGCGCATCTAGGCGTCGAGGTCTTTTTCGCTGAGGCCGGTGGCGGCCAGGGCCTCCTCGAGGCTCTGATGCAGGAACACGGAGGTGACCTGGTCGTGCACCACCCGGAATGCCGACGCGGCCGCGGCTGCATCGACGGTCTGTTCGGCAACCACGACCCCGTCGTGCACGTAGAGCCTGCCCACCTCGGCGGTGACGCCTTCCTGTGCCCAGTCCAGCAGGGCCTGGTGTCCTTGGGCGGCGCGGTCGGCGGCAGCGATCTCGATATCGTCGCTGGACAGCTTCACCAGCGTGTCGTAGTCACGGGCGTTGAGGGCGTCGTGCCATGCCAGGACGGTGGCGATCTCGGAGGTGCTCATGCTGAGCACTCTAGAGCGGCGAGCCGGCCAACCACGCGTCCCATACGTCCGCGTCCCCCAGGATCTCCAGCCCGGCATCGGCCGCGGTGCGTCGACGGGTGATCGCCAGCAGCAGATCCACCGCCCGTCCGCGGACCGCGACGTCGCTCTTGCCGTGCGCATACGTCCAGGACAGCCCCTCGTCATCGTGCACGACGGTCCACTCCCCGGTCGGGCCGAGGCCGTCGTCGGTGGCGTGCAGGTGCAGCGACTGTCCGCGTGGGATCGGCTTGTGCAGTGCCGTCGCCAAGTCGAGCCATTCGCTGACGCCATCGGCGGCCAGTCCGGCGGGCAGATCGAACTCGGTGCCCAGGGCCAGATGGGCGTCGGCGAGGTGGACGGTCTGCTCGTGCACCCGACGCCGAATCCACCAACCCGGGATGTGCGGGCCGACGAAGGTCCACACCTTGATGTTCGAACCGGCCTGCTCCACGGCGTCGATCAGGGCCACCGCGCCCTCGTTGAGCCAGTCGATGGCCGCATCCATGTCCTCGGGCGGTTTACCGTCGCGCACCTCGCGCGGATTCAACGGCTCGGTGCGGCGGTCGGTGATGATCTGTGTGCACCAACGGTTTCCGCGACCCACATGACGGAACAGCTGGTTGACCGTCCACCCCGGACAGCTGTCAACCGGCGTCGCCGGGTCTGCATCACGGATCAGCTCACCGAAGTCTCTGGTTTGTTCGAGCAGGGCGGCTCGGAAGTCCATGCTTACGACGGTAGCGCGGCGCGGGTGTCGCCGAGGGCGATTGGCAGGGTGGACCAGCCGCGCAGCACCCTGGTTTCGCGACGGGTTCCGTCCCCGGCCAGCGCGGCGTGGGGGAAGCGCTCGAAGAACGTCCGCAGCCCGACTTCGCCCTCGGCCCTGGCCAGCGCGGCACCGAGGCAGAAGTGCCTGCCGCCGGAGAACGACAGGTGCTTTCCGGCATTGGACCGCTCGATGTCGAAGCGGTGCGGGTCGTCGAAAACCTTCGGGTCGCGGTTGGCCCCGGCGATGTAGACCAACACCCCTTCGCCCGCCCGCACGCGGGTGCCCGCCAGGTCCAGGTCCTTGGTGGCGATGCGCGCCGAGAGCTGCACCGGGGATTCCAGGCGCAGGATCTCCTCGACGGCGGTCGGCCACAGCTCGGGCCGCTGCGACAGCGTCTGCAGGTGTTCGGGGTGCTGCAACAGCATCCGGATACCGCTGCCGAGCAGATTGACAGTGGTCTCGAAGCCGGCGGCCAGGACCAGCCCGGCGGTGGCCACCAATTCCCGCTCGGTCAGCGGACCGTCCTCGGATGCTTCGGAGGCGGTGATGATCTGGCTCATCAGATCGTCTCCGGGGTTGCGGCGCAACTGCCGCAGATGCCCGACCAGCCAATCGTTGAACCCCTGGACTGCCGCGCTGACCTCCTGATACTGCGGCCAGGTCAGTCCGATGTCCAGGCTGGCGGCGCCGTGCTCGCCGAACTCCAGGACGCGGGACCGGTCGTGTTCGGGGACGCCGAGTATGTCACCGATGACGGTGACCGGCAATTGCCCGCAGTACCGTTCCACGATGTCGACGGTGCCGGTCTCCGCGGCGAGATCGTCGAGTAGCCGATTCGCGCTGTCCTGCACCCGATCCCGTAGCGCCGCCACGGCCCTGGTGGTGAACACCGAGGACACCAGCTTGCGGTAGCGGGTGTGCTCGGGTGCCTCCACCGAGAGCATCGAGGGCGGCTGGAGTGGGTGCAGCACATCGGGTTTGGTGCGGTCGATGACCCATTGCAGCGGCCCGGGCAGATTCGACCCGAGTGCGATGACCCGGAAATCCTCCGACCGCAGGACATCGCTGCAGACCTTGTGGTCCACGGACAGGTAGACGACCCGCCCCTTGACCAGCGGGCCCTGCGCGCGCAGTTCCTCGGTGAACGGGACCGGGTCGGCACGGATCGCGGGATCGGCGATCAAGCGGCCCTGCGGGTCGCCGCGCCGGGCGAACAGAGTCGAGATCCCCCGGACGAAGCCGTGCATGGCCATCCAGTGGATGCGTTCACGCATAGTTGCCATCATCACCCCTAACCGAATCGCGGTTCGGTACTGTATTTGCAGCTTACCGAATTACAATTCGGTATGGCAAGGATCCGGATACCAGCAGCACAGCGACGTACGCGCATCCTTGACGCGGCTGTCGAGACCTTCGCCGAGCATGGCTTCGCCGAGGCCAAGATGCAGGACATCGCCAGCTTGGCCGGGGTGGTGCCCTCGGTGCTCTACGACCACTTCGGCTCCAAGCGCGACCTGCATCTCGCCGTGATCCAGGAGCACGCCGCCCGGCTGCGGGAGCGCTCGCTGCGCCACGTCGAGGGTGCCACCCCGGAAGAGTTGGTGCGCGCCAGCATCTCCAACTACTTCGAGTTCGTCGAAGCCGACCCGTTCATGTGGCGGTTCCTGCACCGCGACCCACCCGCCGACTCCGAGACCGCTGCCGTCGTCGAGGAGATCATCGGCCGCGGGACCGAGGCCATCGCCGACCTGATCCGCTTCGGCGCCGGAGAGACCACCTCCGTGCGCGGCATCACACTCGACGATTCCGCATGGATCCTGGCGCGCGCCACCCAGTCGGCGTGCGATGGTGTCGCGACCTGGTGGTATGAGAACCGCGACGTGCCGCGCGAGCGCGTCGTCGAGTTGGTGTTCATGTTGCTCTGGCAGGGCTTCGGCGGGATGTTGCGCGACGGCGTGACCGGCCAAGACCAGCTCTGAGGGCTATCGTGGCGGTTCGACCACTCGCGCAGGAGGCGGAACGCTCATATCCCACGGACCCCGGCCCAGGACACCACAACGGTCGCGGCGCGCCATTCACTGGATCGCCGCGCTGGGGGCTGCGGTCATGGTGGCGGCGTGCGGGCAGTCCGTTCCGGTAGCCGCGCCGCCGGTCTCGACGGCGGCGGTGACGGGCACTCCGGACTGGTGTCCGAGCATCCTGCACCATGTCACCGAGTGCGGGGTCATCCAGCGCCCCCTGCTCGACGACGCACCCGAATTGGGCACCATCGACGTCGGCTACGCGTTGGTGCGCCACAGCGGTGACAATCCCGAGCCGGCGGGCACGATCATGCCCAACCCCGGTGGACCCGGTGTCCCGGTGATCGCGTGGGGCCCTGACGTCGCCGCCCTCACTCCGGGCGTCCTCGAGGACTACGACGTGCTGCTGATCGATCCGCGCGGCATCGGCGAATCCTCGCCGATGGACTGCGATGTCGACGGTTTCGCCTTCGCGATCGGCACCAGGTCCGAACAGCGCGACGCGGTCGCCCAGTGCGCCGACCATCTCGGTCCCCGCGCCGGCGCCTACACCTCCGCGGCCACCGCCGACGATTTCGATGCCGTCCGCGATCACCTCGGCATCGACAAGGTGATCGCCTACGGCGCGTCCTATGGCACCTACCTGATGACGGTGTACGCCCAGCGTCATCCCGATCACGTGCAATCCATCGTCCTGGCGGGTGCCTATCCGCTGCACTTCGACCCGCTGCAGCGGCCCAACGCCGAGGCGGTCGACCTGGCCTTGCACCGGATCTGCGATCGCAGCGGCGCCTGTGACGGCAACGTCGCGGTGGCCGATCTGCGGATGGTGACCGCCGCCCTGCGCGAGTCCCCGATCACCGTCGACGACGCCCTGGTGACCGAGGGCGAGTTCGCCAACCTCGTCTTCGAGGGAGCAACCAGCGGGGTGGGTGCCGATCCGGACGAGACGACGGTGCTCGGCGAAGTGCCCGCGGCACTGCACAGTTATGTCCACGGTGACGAGGAGCCGTTGCGCGATCTGATCGCCGAGCTCGGCGTGCCGGGCTACACACCGGTGGGCGACGACCTGTACATCGCCATCTCGTGCAACGACTACCTACCGCTGTGGTCCACGAAATCCGATGAGACGCAACGGGAGAACCAGTTCCAGAGCGCGCTGCAGAAGGCCGGTGATCTCGGCTCGTTCAGCGCTCAGGGTTTTGCCGAGGCTCAGCACGACGGCGGGGACATCTGCATCAGATGGCCGGCGGCGGCGCATCAGAAGCGTCCCGACCAGGTCCACACCCCGCTGCCCGACGTGCCGGTGCTGGTGTTGTCCGGTGACCTGGACGCCGTGACCCCGGATGCCAACGGTCTGCTGACCGCCCGCCAGTTCCCGCACTCGACGTTCGTGACGGTGCCCAATGTCGGCCACACCCCCGACAGTGAGCCCAGCGGGTGCGTCGCCGACATCATCGACCGCTTCGTGCGCTCCGGATCGACCGGTCCGCTGGACTGCCTGGACGCCATTCCCCCGATCCAGGTCCAACCCGTGACCGACTGAGCGGGCTCAGCTGCAGAAGATCAGGAAGCAGTTGCTCCCCGGTGCAGCCGGACCGCCGCCGGGCCCACCCGGGCCGGACTGGCCGCCGCGACCGGAATCACCGCGGCCCGAATCGCCTCGGCCGTAACCGGATTCACCACGCGGACCGCCCGCGCCGGGACCCGCACCGCTCGGGCCGGCACTGGGAGCACCACCGTTTCCGCCGCCGGGCCACTGCGGGAGCTGCGGCCACTGCGGCGCCTGCGGCTGCTGGGGTTGCGGCTGGGGACGCGTCGGCTGGGGTTGCGGCTGGGTCTGCTGCGGCGGCGTCCAGTCCGGCCAGCCGGAGTCGTCATCGTCGTAGTGGTCGGGACGCTGCGGCTGCTGCTCCCACGGCGGCGTCCACACGGGCCACTGCGGGCGGGGCAGCACGATCACCGGCGGCGGCAGCACCACCGGCGGGATGAACGCGGGCGCCGGCGCCGGAGCTGCCGGAGCGGGGGCCGGCGGCGGAGCAGCCGGCGCGGGTGCGGGAGCCGGCGCCTGCGGGGCAGGGGCCGCCTCGACGAAGACCTGACGCGGCGCGGGGGCCTGCTGCACCACGGGGATCGGCGCCTTGATCGTCTGGGCGACCTCGGGCGCCGGCGGCGGGGCAGGCTGGACCGGTAGCGCCTCGGGGGCCGGCGCCGGCGGCGGAGCCTGCACGCTGGGTGCGACCGCGGCCCGCGCGGGTGCGGGGCGCTCGTCGGCGGTCGGCCGGATGCTCACGGCCAGCGAGATGGCCAGGGCCACCACACCGACGACGAAGATCGACGCCATGGCGCTGCCGATCAGCAGGAACGGTTTGCGTTCCTCGTCCGCGGTCGGCTCGGCGTCCAGTCCGGACAGGTCATCGGGGATCTCGGCGTAGTTGGGGACCGCGCTGGCAGCCAGCTGGGTGTCGGCGGTGTGCAGCACCGAACCCGCGGTCGGACCGTCGGGGTCCAGCGAGTAGGCCAGCCCGACCGTGGACGCCTCGTACATCGGTGCGGCGGCCGATGCTAGGGCCGCACCGCGAGCCAGTGCGAGTCCGGATTCCTCGGGTGCGCTGACCGGGATGTCGACCAGATCGGCAAGGTGGTCCTTGACGGCGGCGACGTCGATGCCCGATCCGACCACGAACATGCCCTCGGGCGGGGTGTCCTGGCGGGCCACCGCGGCGGCCATATCGCCCAGGACGGCCATCGCGTCGGTGCTGTGCAGGCTGCGGCTGAGCACCTTGACCACCGAGCCGTCGTCACCGCGGACCACCGACAGCGTGGCGGTGTCGCGGTCGAGGAACAGCAGTGCGGTGGAGGCGTAGCCGACGGCCCGGCCGGCGGCTTGGGCCAGCGCGCCGGCGGCGTGCAGTTCGGACACCAGCATCACGTCGGTCAGTCCACGGGCGGCCAATGCGTCGCGCAGGGCGGCGGCCTCGGTGTGGTCGGTCCAGGTGACGCCGATCGATTTCAGGTGATGTCCGCCGGCTTCGGCGCTCTCCTGCGTGCCGAGCACAGCCTCGACCACCTGGTCGGCCGCGCTGGGCGTTGCTGCGTCCGCGGGGGCGGTGACGTCGAAAACGTCATGATCGACGGTCGCGCCGTCGCCCTTCTCCCCTTCGACCAGCACCATCCGCACTGTCGTCGGTGTCAGGGACACACCGAGTACGATGTCCACTTACCCCTCCAAAGTGTTTGCTACATCGCGCGTTTTGTCGCAACCGAAACGTCGACACAAACCGGCAACTAGTTGTTCATCGCCACGAGCAGCACCGTCGTTACATCCGGCGGCGTTAGCTAGCGCATGAAACAAACCCTACGCGGGTTCAGCGCTGAGGGAAGTTCAGATACGAGCGCGACGGCGTCGGTCCACGCTGCCCCTGGTACTTGGATCCGGCCTTGCTGCTGCCGTACGGATGCTCGGCGGGGCTGGTCAGCCGCAGCAGGCACAGCTGCCCAATTTTCATGCCCGGCCACAGCGTGATGGGCAGGTTCGCGACGTTGGACAGCTCCAGGGTGATGTGCCCGGTGAAGCCCGGATCGATGAACCCGGCGGTGGAGTGGGTCAGCAGTCCCAGGCGACCCAGCGAGGACTTTCCTTCCAGGCGTCCGGCCAGGTCATCGGGCAGGGTGCAGCGCTCCAGGGTGGCCCCGAGCACGAACTCGCCGGGGTGCAGGACGAACGGTTCGTTCTCCTTGGGTTCCACCAGCGTGGTCAGGTCGTCCTGGCGCAGCGCCGGGTCGATGTGGGTGTAGCGGGTGTTGTTGAACACCCGGAACAGACTGTCCAGGCGGACGTCGATGCTGGAGGGCTGGATCAGATCGTCGTCGTGCGGGTCCAGCGCCAGCCGGCCCGCGGCGATCTCGGCGCGGATATCGCGATCGGAGAGCAGCACGCGGTGAGCCTAACGGGCGCGGGTCAGGGGCAGGCGGCTGGCGCGTCCGCACGGACGGGTTGGTCGGCGGGCAGCGTGTAGGTGACCACGGCGTTGGCGTCGTGCGGGCTGTCGTTGCGCACGACGTGCGGGACGCCGGCCGGGATGACGATGGCCTGGCCGGCGAGGTACGGGGTCGGCGCGCACTGGTCTGCGGTCTGCAGCGTGACGGTGCCGCCGGTGATGACGGTGTGCTCGACGCCGGGGTGGGTGTGCCAACCACTGCTGGCCGGTGGGTGCAGCAGGAGTTCCTGGACGTAGAGGGTGGTCGGGCCCGTCGTCTGGATCTGCACGGGCTGGTCGCCGGTGCCGGTCGCCAGCTCGGTCCGCTCGATATCGCCGTCGGGCGGGGTGGCCGCGGCGACCGGTATGACGGCGATGCTCAGGCTCAGCGCGGCGGCCGAAGCGGCGGCGAGGCGTTTCATGGATCCCCCAGCTCGTGAATCGGTGTGGCCTGGGTGCTAGCCTTCCTGATCAAACAGGCCGATGTAGTTCAATGGCAGAACATCAGCTTCCCAAGCTGAATACGCGGGTTCGATTCCCGTCATCGGCTCCACTCCCTGCAGGTCAGAGCCGTTTTCGTGATTCGCAGGCTAACTCGACTCGGCCGAATCCCGCATTTTCCCCGTAGATTCGATCTTCAATCTTGGTTGCTGGCCCATTTCTCCAGCACCGCGCGGCTGTCGGGGCCCGCTGTCACACGCTGAACGTAGTGACCCTCTGTGGTAGCCAGTTGCGCATGAGACAGCTGACGTTGTGCGGCCTCCACGCCGAGCCCGTCCCGGATAACCGTGGCCACGCTGCGCCGGAAGCTGTGCGGGGTGACCCATCGCAGATCCTCGTGCTCGCTCAACGCCTGACGCAGCGCCGACCTGATATTCGTCAACGCCACCAGGCCGCCGTCCCGGTTGGCCAGCACCGTGCCCTCTGGGCCGGTCACCGCGTACAAGTCAGTGAGCACTGCGACGCCGAACGCCGGCAGGCTCACCGTGTGCGCTGGCGCCCCGCCCTTGCGCGCGTCCTGCCGGTGCAACGCCTTGCCCGTCACCCGACCGGCGTCCACGACGGTGCCGTTGACCGTGACGGTCGGCGGTGTGCCGAGCAGGTCTACGTCCTCCCAGCGGATCGCCAGCACCTCCCCCGGTCGTGCGCCGGTCGCCGCGAGCAACTCGACGAACGCCGGCAGCATCCGGCCGCGCCGAGGCCCCGGACCCTTACGCTCAGTGAACACTTTCACTGCCTGGCGCACCCGCTCGAACTCCATCGCCGTCAGCGCACGCGCCGGCGTCCGCTCCACCCGGGCGTTCTTCGTCTCGCGCATCGGGTTGTGCTTCACGACGTCGAACCGGGCCGCCAGGCCGTACATTCCGACCAGGATGATCCGCATGTAGGTGGCCGCCGATGACGGCAGCGATTTGAGGTGCGAGTCGGCGCGGCTGGTGGTCAACTCGCCGATGCGCAGCGCGCCGAGCTGACGGTCACCGTGCAGACGCCAGGTGTCCCGATAGAGGGTTGCCGTCCGCTCCCCGATCCGATCCTCGGCAACCTTGGCCGGTATCCAAGCGTCGAAAAAGTGTTGTGCGCCGGTCGATGACGCCGTTTGGTTCGCCGGCCTCAAGCTCGGCGGCGATTCGGCGCTTCAGCTCGCGACGGGCATCCTCGGCAGATTTCCGCGACGACGCTTCCCGTTCGCGAAGCCTGCCGCTGGGTAGCCGTACATACGTTGTTGCGTAGAAGATCTCGCCGCGCTTAGCGTCGGTGATCTTTCCGTTCTCTCCCGGAGCCAGCCTCTGCCTAGGCATCGGTCTCACCCGATTCGGTATAGCGAGAAATGTCAGCTTCGATGCCCGCCAGCTCGCGTCCGAGGGCATTTCGGATTACCTCCACCTCACGGCTGCCATCGCCTTCGTGATCGCCGATGATGCTCAGCAAAGATCGTTGTCGTGCGCGCAGTTCATGGACTATCCGCGCATTCCGTAGCGGCTTCAGGTTGTTTCGGTACTGATAGAAGTTGGCCCCAGAAACCGGGGTCGGACTATCAAGCTCCCCCGAAAACCACTGCGCTGCATCAAACTTCGACATGACTAGGTCTGGAAGTATGCGCCCTTGCTGGCTGTATTGATACGGCCCCGGAAAGATCAACATGACAGGCGCGGTGTCGAGCGCAACCGACAGAACCACTAGCTCACTGACTGTCACATCCCGCTCTCCAGATTCGATCTTGGAGATAGCCACTCGGTGAATTGGCACACCAAGGTCGCGCGTTCGATTCGATAGCTGCACTGCACTTAGCCCAGCCTTCACCCGCGCAGCCGAGATGGCGTCGCCTACGCCGCCCCACGACGATCCGCGTTCACTGTCATCCATTGCGACATTCTCGCACGAATGTTGTTGCGTACGTCGACAACCATGCTAGTGTCACGAAGTGCAACACAATTTCATATCAATGTCGCAAAATTCGACAGGAGAGAATATGAACGATTGGGAGGCGACGAGCCTCAAGTTGGGCGGTATCAGCAGGTCGCTCGTGTTTCGGCTCTGGGCTTCTGGAGTCCTTGCGTCGATAAAGATCGGTCGTCGCCGATTCAGTACTGACGCCCAGATTGCCGCATACATCGACAGCTTGGAATCCGCGGGCACCGGCGGGAGCGCGGCATGATGCCACGCCCACACGTCGATCAGGCCGACCGCGATCTACTCGACGATCACACGCTGGTCGACCATACGCCTGCCGGAGACGACGACTCCGGCGACAGCAGAACGGCTCCCGTGAGCCCGGTGTTACCAGCACCGGCGGGAGCCGTTCAGAACCACACCAACCGCTAGATAGGAGAAGTTCACTAATGAATATACCCACCCCCGACACCTCGCCGGTAGCTATCACCGATACCCGGGCGGTGAAGCGATGACCTGCAACTCGCACGTGGTGTGGTGCTCTCACCGCAACGTAGATGTAAAAGAAGGTCGTCATGACGATTACATGGCTTGCTGCCACAAGAATGTCGGCAGCTCCGTCCTCACCGTCCCCGAACCGGGCTACGACAAGGCTCAGGTCTGGGTTTACGCGACGAGAACGGCACACCCGGATGCACTAGAGACGGGGGTGACGCCGGGTCAAGACGCATTCGACGGAATTGTCGTGATGCTCGAACAGCGGCACGAAGTGGGAACAGAGAAGACCTGGGAGGATGAACGCCCAGCACTACGACTGGCCTCGTCGGAAGCCCGCACCTTGGCCGCGCTACTTCTCCGAGCTGCCGATGTGGAACAGGGATTGACCCTGTGACCGCGGAGTCCGAACCGCGTGGATGACCTGATTGTGACGCGGGCAGTGGACTGGTTTCCGGTCCACCGCCTCGTCGCACCCATCCTCCACACCGTCGAATCCTGGCCTGCAGCAGGCACCTTGCCCTGGCAACACCTCGACGACACCGACCCCGCCAAATGGGCCGCCGTCCTAGATGCCGCCCGCTACGGCGCACTGCACATGCAACTCCGCCGAGAAGCCCTCATTGAGGCATCCCACGACGTCGCCGCGGCCGCCGACTGGCCGGCCATCGCCAGCGCACTCCGCGCCGGTCGCGGACCGGCCTACATCCCCAGAAAGGCATCCTGAACGTGTCAGCACCCGATGACGAATTCTTCTCTGCCACCAATGAACTGGCGACAATCCACTCGTGGGCCCGCGCCCGCTACGCTGCGCCCTGGGCCGTGTTCTTCGCCGTGCTGCTACGCGTCGCCGCCAGCGTCAGCCCCCACGTCCAACTGCCCGGAGTGATCGGCGGCCGCGCGTCGCTGAACCTCCTGTGCGCCTTCGTCGCACCCTCCGGCGGCGGCAAAGGTATCTCCGACAAAGTCGCCCGCATGGCGTGGCCCGCACCGATCGTCGAACTTCCGATTGGATCCGGAGAAGGCCTCGCCGAGACATTCACACAACGCGGCAAGGAATCTCCCGACAACGAACGCATCACCAACGCCATCTTCAACTGCCCAGAGATAGACATCCTCACCGGCCTAGAGTCGCGACAAGGATCGACCATCCTCGGCACCCTCAAGTCGTTCGCGATGGGAGAACAACTCGGTTCTACCAACGCTTCGAAAGCGACCAGCCGCAACGTCCCCGCGCACTCCTACCGCGGCTGCCTCTCCGTTGGCGCCCAGCCTGGGCACACCGGCGTCATCTTCAATGACGTCACCGGCGGCACTCCCCAACGCCTGTTGTGGGCACTCACCATCGACCCCACAATGCCAGCCGAACCCACCGCAGACCCGAAGCCGTTGAACCATCATCTGCCGGGGTTACTGACTCGCCGCCACGACGACCCCGACATCGTCACCGAGATCGTCTACGGGCCCGACGAGATCCGGCAGACCATCATCGCCGCCCACCTTGCCCGCCAACGCGGCGAAGGGGGCGCCCTCGACGGGCACTGGATGCTCACCCGACTCAAGGTCGCCGCAGTAATCGCGATCATGCATCACCGCACCGTGGTCTCCGAACTCGACTGGCAGCTCTCCGAGGCCGTCATGGCCAACTCCGACAGCACCCGCGACTGGATCGTCACCGAAGCGCGGCAGGCGGCACGAGCAAAGGTGAGGGAGCGAGCAGTCTCTCGCGCGACATTCGATGAGATGGTCGACGATCGGCACGCGAAGACCGTGCGAAGTCGAATCCTCCGACTGCTGACCACGGGATCGATGTCGCGCAGCGAACTGCGCAGGGCGATGGGTAAACAGCACTACAGGGAGGCCTTCGACGCAGTTCTTCCACACCTATTGGAAGTTAGCCACATCGTTACCCTTCCAGGCGAGAAGGCGTTGCACTACGCGCTCAATCCAGAGTTCACCGGTGAACCACAGTTCACCCCACAAAATGCCAGCTCAAGTGCGGTGAACGGGGAGTTCACCGGTGAACCCGCTGCCACAGTGACTCAGCTCGATACGCGCAGGTCGGCGGCCGCAGCGGAAGTTGGCGAGTCTTGCCCGGCGTGGCTCGCGCGTTACATCAGCGAGCATCGCCAGGCCGGCGTCCTCACCCTCGAATCGTTTGCTGTGTACGCCGCGGCCGAAGCTGCCGGACACACGCGGGCCGCGATCCTGGCAGCCACGACAAAGAACGCAGACCTGCGCACAGTCGGCCGCAGCAAGGACGGAGCCACGTGGTCGATCGACCCCGAACGGCAGACGACCTACCAGCCCGTTGGCGAGTTCGTAGCAAACTACGTCGACAGCCTGCCTGGCGACCAGACCGAGATCGACAAAACTGACTTCCGGACCAAGGGCGAAGCGGCTGGATATTCCTGGGAGAACCTACGGAAGACCATCCGCGCTCATCCTCGTGTCGATGGCCGGCCCGGCACCACGGACTCACCTCGCGATGTCGTCTGGCATCTCGCCCCGAAAGAGGCCGCCTCGTGACCCGCGAGCCGATCAGGGCCGCTTACGACCAGAACGGCGCACTGGACCGCGACTGCCCGCAGTGCGATGCAGGGCCGCAGCAGTGGTGTGTTGACCCGCGTGGCCGTCTCCGGCGTGTGCCGTGCGTGCTGCGCGCCCGAATCCCCGGCCAGGTCACCCAGCTTGCCGGCGTCAACAACCTGGCTGGCCAGGGCTCTGACACCAATGCCGCGGTCCTCGATTTCAGCGAGCCCCGGCATCCGCTGGAGAGGAACGCCGAATGAGGTTGCGCCGCACACCGTTGCGCCCGTACGTGCATGTCACCAACGACCCGAGCCGGCCTGTGACGCTGTCGTTGATCAGCACTGTGAACAGCGGCAGCTTCATGGAGTTCGATATGTCCACCGCCGACGCGCAACGCGTGGTCGATCTGCTGGTAGAGGCGATCGGCGAGGTGAACGCGGGCAGGGCGTCGGGCGTCCTGCGTAAGCCACCGCGCCGGCCGCGGCCAGGCGGCGGCGATGACTGATCCCCAGCATGATCCGAACGGGGCCTCTTGCTTGGAGTGTGGGTGGCCGATAGGTCATCGGCACGACCCGACCGGACCGTTCGGTTCGCACCCGGTCACCCGTGCGCGCTCGTGGCGGCTGCTGCTGGCGATGCTGGACCCGCAGAACCGAGACATTGTCGGGGACAGCATGACCGCGGTCCTGGGGGAGACCGGCGGATGCCGCGATTGTCTGATCGCGATGTGCACACATCTGGCCGGCTTCGCGGTGGCCACACTCGCGATGGAGCGCAAGGGTGATCAGATCGAGTATCTCGAAGCGTTGCTGGCTACTGACCTCGACAAGATTGCACACGACGGTCAGGTGTGATGTGCGCCTATCTGACGAGGATGTCGATCGCGCACTCTACTGCGTGAATGAGTTGCTTGACCGGAAGATCCGGGCGGGTGCTCACATTCCGGGGTGGATGCGGCCACTGGCGTCGAAACTCGATCTGGCTAGCGCACTGTCCTCTGCGGGACACGAAACTGATAGTGGCGGTGAAGACTTGGGCTCGTCACCGTGGATCGGCAGCGCCGAAGCGGCGGACATCCTAGGGATCCACCCGCGGACAGTCCGCCGACGAAAGGCCGACCTCGGCGGCGTAATAGTCGCAGGGAGAATGGTTTTCGACCCGAGAGCCGTTCACGAATACGCAGAGGGCCGCAAACAATGGGTGATGTCGGATCGGCATTCGACGAGTACTTGAAATCGCTGAGCGACGACGAGTGGAAGGCGCTCGAGCAACGGGTGCGACCACCCCAGCAACCGCCGGCGCCGACCGGGCAGCCGCTGCCGGGTGAGCGACGTGAGGGCGATGACGCGCCCGTCAGGAGGGGCGAAAACGCCGGAATGGCAGAAGCTCGGCGCCGCGGTTACATCGATGCCAACGGGGTCCAGGTGAAGCGCGCATGAGCGACGACCAGATACGGGGGGTGTCATTCAGGCTACGGCGGGGAACCGTTCCAGCGGATACGGTGCTGGGGAGGTTGGTCGACGCCACGGTGCCGACCTACCGGTCGCTGATCGCTACCGCTGACCAGGCGCAGACGATGGCAGCCGACCTCGCCAGCCAAGCGAACGCGCCGCGAACGCTGGTGTGGCCCACCAATCCCAGCGACATCACCGCCGAGTGGCTGGCCGCCGAGGTGGATCAGCGGGTGGGCTCGCGCGATCTGGACAGCAGGCTGGAAGTGCTGACCGAACTGGAGAGCTTCGCTCGCAGTGAGGCACAGTCCCTGATGGTCGGCGCCGGCGAACAGATGATTCGAGCGGTCGCCGACGAGCTCGCCCAGTGGCTGACCACGGTGACGGCCACCGTCAACGCTCTCGGCGCCGAGGTGCACACCGCGAGCGATGCGATCAACGCCGACAAGGTCAAGCCATGGAAGACACTGGCCTCCAGCGTCACGCAGTACCAGAGCATTCGGTCTGCTCAGACCGGCCTCTACGCGATGCTGTCCTGGCCGTTCGACAGCCTGGCGGTCGGAGGCGGCGCCCCCCACTCACCGACTCACAACTCCACCGCGGCTGCCCATGATGAAGCGCGGTTGTACTTTCACCGCAACCTCGACGCGGTCGCGCCGGGATGGAAGAGCCCCGACGCGTCGATGCCGTGGCCGAACGACCCTGTCGAACGGATCATCTGGTGCATACGCCACGACACCGGGATCTGGTGCCCGACTCCGGCGCAAGTCAATTCGCTCATCGCCGGCGAGCAGGTGCCGGGGCCGCGTGGCAAGGGGAACGCCGGGCCAGCCCTGCCCCGAAAATACGACTCCGAAGGTCACAGCCGGCAGCGTGACCAGAGCGCACATGGGCTCGGTCAACCGTCGCCGGAGCCCGACCCTGATCCGGATCTCGCTCCGCTGGTAACCGAAAACCGTTGGGGGAAGACGTAAATGCCCGACTTCTCGGCCGGCACGGCCTCAGTTCGCATAAAACCGGATGCCTCCGACTTCGTCAGATTGCTCAACGCGAAGCTCAAGGCGGTCAAAGATCCCGGTTTCGCGATCAGTGTCACCGCCAACACCGCGCAGGCCGCGGCGGATATCCGTCGATTCCGAGACGTCGAAGGCCGCAACGGAATCCGGGTGGGTGTCGATGCCGACCTGAGCAAGGCGCAGGCTGGTATGGCGGCGTTCCGCGCTCGGCAGCACGCAGATGATCTGACGATCAAGGTCGATGTCGACACGAAAGCTGCGACTGCGCAACTGGCGTCGACGACCCGGCAACTGAACTCGTTGCGGGCGGCCAGCGCGCTGCGCCTGAACCTCGGCGCCGGGTTGATCTCCAGCGTCGGGCCGGCGGTCACCGGGCTGGCGCAGGTCACCGCGGGGATACAGCAGTTGGCCGGCGCAGCCCTGGTTCTGCCGGGTGCGCTCGCCGCCGCCGGCGCGTCGATCGGTACCCTCGCGTTCGGTCTGTCCGGCATCTCTGATGCCTACAAGGCGGTGTCGGATGCCGCGGACTCGTCAGGCAAGGACCAGGCCAGCTCCGCGCGGGCAGCCACGCAGGCATCGAACACGCTGCGCAACGCGGTCAACGACGAAGCCCAGGCACGCCGCGACGTCGCCGACGCGACCCGGGATGCCCGCAACGAACTGCGCGACCTGCACACCGAGATGCGCGGCGGCCTCATCGACGAATCACGAGCGATCCTGCAGGCGCAGCAGGCACGAGAGCGGTTCGCCAAAGGCGACTACACCGACCAGCGCGACGCACAGCTCGACATCCTCGAAGCCGACCAACGGCTACTGGAAGTCCGAACACGCAACGCCGACCGCGCCGCCGAGCTGACCGAAGCCAACGCCAAGGGTGTCGCCGGGTCGGATCAGGTCGTCGCAGCCAACGAGCGGTTGATCCGGTCTCAGCAGCAGGTCGCCGAAGCGCAAGCCGGTGTCGCCGATTCCGCCACCGCGAGCAGCGCCGCCCAGGACAAGGCCGCGCAGGCAATGGCCAAGCTGAGCCCAAACGCCCAGAAGCTGGTTCAGACCCTGGTCGACATGAAGCCCCAGTTCGCCGAGTTCCGCGCTGCCGCATCGGAACCGCTGCTGGAGGGCAAGGCCGACGAGTTCCGAGAGTTCTACGACACTGTCTCCCCGCACCTGCAGGCGGGCATGGCCAACATCGCGCGGGCGCTGAACCAGAACATCACCGCGCTATTCGATTCGGCCGGCTCCCAGAACGGTCTCGGGCTCCTCGACCGGATACTCGGCAACACCGCCGAAGCCCAGTCGCGATTCACCGCAGCAGTCGATCCCATCATGCGCGCGATGGGCACACTCACCGCCGCCGGAACCGACGCCCTGCCCCGGCTGGCAGACGCCACTGCCGATGTATTCGAACGACTCGCCACTGCCCTGGACAAGGCCGATCGTGATGGACGCCTGGACAAGTGGATCAACGACGGCCTGACCGGCATGACCCACCTCGGTAACGCCACCCTCAACATCGGCAAGGCGATCAACGCGGTCAGTACCGCCGCCGGCGGCGGATCGTTCCTCGAATGGCTCGAAACCGTCACCGATAAGATGCAGACCTTCCTCAACTCCGACGAAGGCCAAGAGCGGATGAAGAAATTCTTCGCCGACGGCCGCGACCTGTTCGAGAAGTGGCGCCCGATCCTGCAGGACATCCCGGGGCTGATGTCCAGCGTGCATTCCGCGGCGGTCACCTACATCGGGGGCGTGGCCACGGTCCTCTCACCGATCACCGAGCTCCTGCGCGAGC
Organism: Mycolicibacterium neoaurum; assembly: GCF_036946495.1. Lineage (NCBI taxonomy): Bacteria > Bacillati > Actinomycetota > Actinomycetes > Mycobacteriales > Mycobacteriaceae > Mycobacterium > Mycolicibacterium neoaurum. The sequence continues at coordinate 2,410,164 of NZ_JAQIIX010000002.1, read as the reverse complement.
ACCCGGATCTGGTGAAGACCGCCGCACTGGCCTACCTCGGATGGAAGTCGATATCCGGGGTCACCGCCCTGCTGGGCAATCTGCAGCTGATGTCCAACCGGCTCAGCGTCGACCTGCCCAACGCAGCGGACAAGGGCGCCAAGGGAATCAACCGCTCACTGGCCGGCATCGCGATCCCCGCCGCCCTCGGCGCCGTGCTTGCCACCGGCAACAACGTCTCGGCCACCAAGTCCGCGGGCGCCAACCTGACCGGCGCAGCCACCAACGTGGGCGGCGCAGCCCTGTCCGGGGCGATGGTCGCCGGCGCGCCCGGCGCGATCGTCGGCGCCATCTCCGGGCTCGGTATCAGCATCTACCAACGCGTGCTCAGCGATATCGAAGAGGGCCGCCGCGAGTGGGAGGCCAAGTGGGAAGCCGACCGCGCCGCCGGCCCCAACCGGCCCGGCTCACCCGATATCGCCAACCAGGTCACCGGACGCAACGGGGTACTCCAGCCCTCGCTGTACAACCCGGACGGCACCATCAAACCGTCCGCCAACGACGAGCTGCGCCGCAAGATCGCCGCCGGCCAGATGCCCGGCTACAGCATCAACCCGCAGGGCCAGATCGTCGGGCCCAACGGCCAGGTCGTCACCATCCCCGGATTCCGCAACGGCGGGCCCACCCCGACTGGTCGCGGCAACGGCCCCACAGGCGGCCACCTGGCCGAGCTGCACGGCGACGAGTGGGTGCTGCCGAAGGAGGCGCGCCGCGCGGTCGGAGACGACGTGCTCGCCGCACTCACCGCAGGCCGCGGGTTCTATCCCGGCGGTGAGATGGTCGACGAGTTCGGCAATCCGGTCACCCCTGGTGCTGCGCCGGGCCCGGGCGGGATGGTGTCGGGGCCGGCGACGGCGGCGATCGCGCCGAATCCGACCGCGCCGGGCACTGGCGGGGTCGGGAACATTCTGTCGCAGGTGGTCTCGGGGATGCAGGGGCCGATCGGTAACGCGCTCGCGCTCGGTCAGCAGCTGGGCAGCATCGCGGCGCCGGCGCCGGCCGGTGGTGGTGGTGGTGTGGATCCGAACACCACGGTCCATGGCGCCGGCGCAGGAGCCGCGCCCGGTGGTGGTCTGGGGTCTGGTCTCGGCGCTCTCGCCGGTGGTGGTGACTTCGCCAGCCGCATGGCCGGAATCCCGGGCTTCGCTGGGCTGTTCGGGTCGCTGGCTTCTCCGGATCCGCAGGGCGCGTTGATGAACTGGGGCAGCCAGACGGCGAACTGGGTGGCTGACTGGGGGATGAACACTCTGTCGTCGGTGGGGTCGACGTTGTGGCAGGGTGCGCTCGGGTTCTTCGGGTTGGAGAACAGCATCCTGTCGCCGAGCAACCCGTACAACCAGGCGATCGCGCAGACGGGCCAGTTCTACATGGACCAGCAGGGTCCGCTGGGCAAGTTGCTCGGCATGGGATCCGGCGGGTCGGGCGGCGGCACGCTGAACGCCGCGGCGCTGGGCGGCCAGTACGGGCTCGATGACGCGACGCTGGCCACGCTGTTCGGCGGCGGTGGCGGTGCGCTCGACGAGGCCAAGCTGCAGGCACTGCTGAACGGTGGGCCGCGCGGTGGCGGTTCGGATGCCGGGTTGCAGATCAACACGCTCAAGGCCAAGCGCGCGATCGCCGCGGCGTTCCCGCAGATCACCGAATTCGGCGGGGTTCGCAAGGACGCGTTGAAGTGGCATCCGAATGGTCTGGCGATCGACGTGATGATCCCCGGCCAGGGCGGAAACAACGACCCCACCACGCCAGAAGGGCTGGCGCTGGGCAACCAGATCTACGACTTCATCATGGCGAACAAGGAAGCGTTGGGCGTCGACTACGTGATGTGGCAGGAGAAGGACCACTACAACCACCTGCACGTGAACACCACCGGCGGTGGCTATCCGGATGCGCCGGGGATGGAGAAGGGCGGCCCGACACCTGACTACATGGGTCCGGTCGACTCGAAGGGCGGTCACCTCGCGGTCGTGCACCCGAAAGAGTTCATGATCAGTGCGCGGGGTCGCGCCGCGGTGTCGGATTCGTTCCTGCACAAGCTCAATCAGGGTGTCGTCGATCCGTCCGAGCTGGGGTTGCGGGGGTATGCGGCTGGTGGCGCGATCCGGCCGCTCGCCGCGGCGGCTATCCGGCCAACACCACCACGGCCGCCGGTGACCCCGGCCCGGACCTTGAACCCGCGCCCGGCCCAGCCGAGCGCGCCAGCGCAGGCACGACCCGCCGCGCCGGCACCGTCCACAGGCGCCCCCGCCGCCCCGCCAGCGGCTCCTCCGACCGCTGCCGCACAGCAACAGCAGCGGCCCGTCGCCGCCTCTGGGATGCCGTCGTCATCGATCATCGCCAAGAACCAGGGCGCCGGCGGCATCAACCACAACGTCGACTGGATGAACACCCTGATCCAGTCCAGCGCATCCAACCTCGGCCAGCTCGCCTCGACCGCGATGAGCATCGCGTCGATGGGCGGCGCCGGCATCCCCGGCATGGGCGCGATCGGCGCCGCGGGCCCGTTCGTGGCCGGCGGCATCCAGCAGGGAGGCAAGATCGTTGAAGGCATCGTCAATGTCGTCTCCTCTGCACTGGTCGGCAGCGTCCCCGGATCGTTCGGCGGCGAGACCGGCGCCAGCCCCTACGGCCGGGTCATCGCCCCAGACCCGCAGGCAGCGGTCACCGGTGGCAGCCAGACGACGAACAACTTCAACGGCATCTCCGATATCAACCGGCTGATGGACCGCATCGAGCTCAACGACAAGATGACCACCCAAGCGACCCTGGCGAAGCACTACGCATGAGAAAGCAGAAGAGACCGTGACTCCTATTCGCCGGTACCGGATCATGCCGTACCAACGCACCGCCGCCGCTCTCGCGCTGGAGAATGCTATTCCGTTGCAGGGGGAGCGGATTCGCGAGACTGACACCGGCCGCGAGAAGGTCGGTGATGGGCTGCACCATTACAACGATCTCGACTACGAGATCACGCGCGCCGAGGTGTCAGAGTCGGGCGCAACAGCCCTCGGTGGGTCCACTATCGGCGGCCAGGTATTCACCGCCAAGAACGCCGAAGACGCGCGGGACTATCTTGCCGCAATTGGTCGCGGTGAACTCCTACGAAACGTCAGGGACTACGGCGCCAAAGGCGACGGAGTTACCAACGACACCGTCGCAATCAACGCAGCACTCGCCGCACTCATACCTGGAGAAACCCTCTACTTCCCCGTCGGCCGATACATGACCAACGGCGGGCACGTCGTCGACACCCCGTCCGTGACGATCTTCGGATGCTCCGGCCGCGCACAGCCGTACAACTCGCCAGCTCAGCTCTACCTGCGCAACGGTTCGAATGCCGACATGTTGACCCTTGCCAACACTCAGATCACCGTGCGTGATCTGACCCTGTCAGGCAATAAGGCCGGCCAGTCTGGCCCCTCCCGTGGTCTCGTCACCAGCTCGGCCGCGCCGGTGAACTACTTTCTCCTGGACAACGTCTGGGTCGAGTCCTTCAACGGCGACGGATACGCTTTCGAATGCTCCGGCCCGACAGTATCCTCCACCATCGTCCACTGCGAATCCCGCGCCAACACCGGTTACGGAATGCGGTTTTACGGCAGTGCGACCGATTCGATGCTGGCCAACTCCTACATCGACCAGAACGGCCTGTCGGGCATCATGTGCTCTGCCGGTGACGTTTCCATCATGGGCTGTCACATCTGGGGCAATGGGACAGCCGGATCTGGAGACCGCGACGGAATCACATTTCAGTCCGCCGCCGGTTGCCGAGTCGTCAACTGCTACATCGAAACCCAGCATAACGGCGCAGGAATACGCTGCAAGTCCGGAACCAACCGAGGGCACCTTTTCCTCGGAAACGACATCTGGGACAACGGCAACCAAGGCATCTACATGTTCTCCGCCGCCAACTGCACAGTGTCCGACAACATCATCCGGACGAACAACTACAACGGCGGAGCAGGCCTCAACGGCGCCGGTATCGCCGTAGACACGTGCACGTCGGTTGTCATCAAGGGCAACAACTTTTTCAACGCCAGCCTCAACCGACAGTCCTACTGCTACTACGAGAACGGCACAGCCAACGTCGACATCCTGTTCTCCGACAACTCCTGCCGCCGCGCCGACCAGAACGGCCAAGGAACGCTACACCTGGGCCCCGGAACTAAAGTCGAACTCGGATTCTTCAACCGCTACAAAACCTCTGACCAGTCCGTCACTTCGTCAGTCACCCTGGTCGATGACACGGACCTGCAGTTCCCGGTCGCCGTCGGCGAGGTGTGGGAGATCGCCGGAATGCTATTTGTTGACGGCGCGCAGTCCGGCGACATCACGGTCAGATTGGCCACCCCGGCGAGCCCCACAGGCTACTGGCGCGCGCTGGGCCCCGCGGCGTCGAACGCATCCACGTCAGCGTCAAGCTTCGTCCCGATCGCCGCGCAGTTCAACCAGTCCCTCACGGTCGGCGCACTCGGTGCGGGAACCATCGGCGCGGTGACGATCGAGGGAATGGTCACCATCACCACGGCAGGGACTCTCAATCTGCGGTGGGCACAGGGAGCATCGGACGCCACGCCAACCACGGTAAAAACCGGCTCCTATCTACGGGCACGTCGTGTGATGGTTTAGGTGTCATGGCGCAATGCGCTGGCTCCGAAGATGAGGAGATTCTGATGCCCCGAGCACCACGCCGCTGTCCCGGCGCCAACGGCACCTGCGACGAGCTCATCACCACCGGCAAGTACTGCCCAACGCACACCGTGCACTGGAGAGGCGAACGCACCGCATCAAGCCGCATCACCGTCACGACCGACTGGAAGAAACTCGCACCCAAGATCCTCGACCGAGACGGCCACCAATGCCAAATCCAATACACCGACATCTGCACCGGCCACGCCACCACCGTCGACAAGATCATCCCCGCTGTCCAGCGACCAGACCTCGCACTCGACCCGAAGAACCTCCGCGCCGCCTGCCGAGCCTGCAACGAACACAAGGGCCGCACCACCGACCGTCGGCGTACATGAACCAAGGATGTCCACTCAACAGACACCCCATAGGGGAGGGGTGGGAGTTCCCCCGGCGGTGTCTGCCCCGTACCGCAACGCTCTGATGATTTGGATCTGTACGGGTTACACACTTTCCGGCCTGCACAGCAAATGTCGGCGCTGAGCTGGTGTTTTGTATCGGTTCCGAAGCTCCAGCAAACTAGATGTCCTAGATGTCGGCGATGCGGTGTGCTTACTCCGATGGTCCAGACGATGGCTGTCTAAGAAGCCGCCGACGCGAGGTGGGGGTCATCGAGGATGCGCGCGGCAGCTCGGGGAGCCGTTGGTGCGGCGGCCGCAACAGCTCGATGGCCTTCTCGATATCGGCCGCTGTCGCGCGCCACCGGCGCCCCGCCTTGTACCCAGGGAGGGTTGGTTCTCTCTCTCCGCGGAGGCGTTTGATCAGCCACTGCACTTCATGTGGACTGTGTCCGCCGAGCAAGGCGTCGGCATATTCATCAAGGCTGAACGTTCTGATCGGCATACTTTGACGCTACTTGTCGCGTCATACAGATTGCAGCCGCTCCGTATTTTCCCCGTAGAAACGTTCACAAATCAAGGCATACTACCGCGGACCTGAGTGCATCATGAACTCACGGATCAGACTGATACACAACATGTCTGGACACTTTGAGAGACTTCTACAAACGCAACACCTCCAAGCTGAATACGCGGGTTCGATTCCCGTCATCGGCTCCACAGACGCTCAACGGAAGCGCGAGCAACCACTTCTGGCGGTCGAGTCTCGTAAGCATCTTGGCAAGAAGCCCCGTTCATCGATCACCGAAACCGATCTGCTCACATCGCGCCCGCCAAGGCTCCGCGGCGTCGACAACGGCGTCGACGGTCCTGGAGACCACGCATTGCCGCACTCCTTAGGCTTGCGATTCCATGCTTAAGGCGTTGCGCGGCGCTACCCGGTTCGACGTCGAGGCTTATGCATGCAATTTCAAGCATTGCGCGTTCCGGGCTACTCCATGTTCAAGGTCTGCCAATTCCCGGACGCCGGGAAGCCGATCACCGCGGCAGCACGTGCGGGTTCAATATCCCAGCCGGATCGAAGGCCGCTCGGATCCGCTTCATGGTGTCGATATCGGTCGCGCTGCGCCCCAGCGCCATCCACGCCGCCTTCGCGTGCCCGATACCGTGTTCGGCGCTGATACTGCCCTGGTAGTCGGCCACCAGCCGCAGCACGAGATCGGTGATGGCGTACTGCTTTTCGATCGGCACGTCGAGCACGTTGACGTGGACATTGCCATCGGCGATATGCCCGAAGCAGATCGCGCGAACGTCGGGATGCTCGGCCCCCAACCGGGAACACAGCGTGTCGTAAAAGTCCGCGAGTACTCGCAGCGGCACCGACACATCCAATTTGACTGCCGGCGTGCGTGATTCCGCCGAGATCGACTCGGTGTGCCGCTCGCGGTACTGCCACAACGTGCGCGCGGGACCCGTCTCCAAGGTGGCGTCCAGGACCGCGTCGGTGTCCTCGGCGAACAGCGTCGACAACGCGTTCTCCGCCTCACCCGCCCCCGGCACCTCCAACAGCAGATAGATCGGCGCATCGTCATCGAACGGCGAACGGAGTCCGGTGTGGCTGCACACCAGGTCGACTCCCGCCGCGGTCATGAACTCCGCGGCCTCCAGCCGAAGGCCGTGGCGCTGCACCCGGTCCAACAACACCAGCGCCGCGTCCACCGACCGCACGGCCACCAGCGCCACCACCGTCTGCGGTGCGGGCACCACCAGCCGCATCAGCACCCGGGTGATGACGGCGAGGGTTCCCTCCGATCCGGCCAGCAGACCGGGCAGGTCATAGCCGACGTTGTCCTTGGTCAGCTCCTTCCATCGGGTCACGACGGACCCGTCGGAGCGGACCGCCTCGACACCGAGCAACTGGGCACGTGTGCCGCCGTTCTTGATGACGCGCACCCCACCGGCGTGCTTACGATGCCGCCGAGGGTGGCCGAATCGCGGGAGGCGAGGTCCACACCGAGATCGAGTCCGTGCTCTCGGGCCGCTTGTTGGGCCCGCGCGACGGTCACCCCGGCGCCCGCCGCCAGCGTGCGACCGACGGGATCGACATGCTCGATCTCGCTGAGACGTCGCGTGCTCAACACGAGTTCGCCGTGCATCGGTACCGACCCACCGACCAGACCGGTGTTACCGCCCTGGGGTACCACCGGTACGCCGCGCTCCTCACAGATGGCAAGGACGGCAGCCACTTCCGCGGTGTCGGCCGGCCGCACCACGACATCGGTGTGACCCTGGAATCTCCCCGTCCAATCGGTCCGATAACCGGCGATCGTCTCGGGATCGGTGAGGACGTGCGCGCGCCCGACGATGTCGATGAGTTCGCCGACGATCTCGGCGGCTGTACCCCTCTCGCTCATAGCGTTTTAGCTGTGGCACGCACGCCGGCAAGAACGATCGCCGTCACCCGGCGGGCGTCGTCCCTGGTGAAGGTGCGGACGCCACGGCTGGCGAACAATTGCACCGGGCCCGCAAGCATCGCGGCGAGCAGCGCGAGGTCGGCCGCGGGTAGTTCACCGCGATCCACCGACGCCTGCAACCGGTCCTTCACCATCTCCACACGACGGTCGAACACCTCGTCCACGACGGCCCGCAGCTCGGGGTTGTCCCGCGCTGCGGTCACGATGTTCAGCACGGCCCGCCCGCGCGGACTTTCGGTTGCTACGGCGAGGTCGTCGAGGAAATCGGTGATATCCGCGGCGAGATCACCCGAATCATGCAGGGGCGCCACATCTTCGCCGAAGCTGACAAGCGCATCGGCGATCAGCGTCGCTCGATCCGGCCAATTGCGGTACACGGTCGTCTTGTTGACCCCGGCGCGCTCGGCGATCTGTTCGTAACTCAAGCCCCCGATGCCGTCTCGCGCGATGAGTTCGAAGACAACCTCGATGATCTGCCGGCGAACCCTGGCCGAGCGCCCGCCCGGACGCCGGCCAGGTCCGGCATTGTCTTCCACCTTCGCCACCCTAGAGCGGTTGGGCCGCGCGCAGCCGGGCGTTGCGCGCCTCGATGGCCTGCCACGTGGCGGGGAGCACGATATCGGCTCCGACGGAGGCGAATTCCTGGGCCGCGGCCACTTCCGGACGCATCCGCTGCTCGTAGCTGCTGAACACCTCGCCGAGATCAGCGCTGCGGCGCAGCTCTTCGGTCAGCGTCCATGCCCCGCGCAGGGCCAGCGAGGTGCCCCGCCCGGCCATCGGCGTCGCGCAATGCGCGGCATCACCGATGAGGACGACCCGGCCGCGATGCCAGGACGGCATCTTTATCTGGGCGAGCGCGTCGAAGTAGAGCTCGGGATCGCGTTTCGCCGCGTCGATCAGCTCCCGCACCTTCCAGTCGTCGACACCGGCGAAGGCGTCGGCCAGAATGCGCTTCTGCGCGTCGAGGTCGTGATAGTCGTAGTAGAGCGGCTCGGATCGAAATTCGAACAGCGCCAGTGCTTTGTCTCGGTAGCGGGCCACGCCGGCCATCAGGCCGGGCAGGTTCAACACCTCGGAGGTCCGGTTGCCCGGCGTCGATTGCTCGGGCGCCTCGGCAATCGCGACGTACATGCCGAGGTGCTCGGTGAACTCCTCCTCCGGTCCGAATACCAGTCGGCGCACCGCCGAGTGCACGCCGTCGGCGCCGACCACCAGGTCGTAGACGTCGTCGCGACCGGAAGCGAAGCCGACCGACACGTGGTCGCCGTCGTCGTACAGGCGCGTGACGGATTCCCGGAATCGCAGGTCCACCGTCGCAGGCAGGGCCGCGCGCAGGATGTTCATCAGATCCTCGCGAGGGATCTCGACGTCCTCGGGTGACTCGTCGATCTCGTCGCGCACCAGGGTGGCGACGGCCGCACCGGACCAATCGACGAACGCCGTCTGCTCGGTCATCGTGATGCGGTGTGCATGTATGGCGTCGAGAATGCCCATGCTGCGAGCCGTGTCGAGAGCAGTACCCCGAACGTCGATCGGCGAGCCGTTGACCCGCAGATGATCGGCTCGCTCGATCACCTCCACATCGTGTCCAGCCCGCGCCAGATCTATCCCCGCACTCAGACCGGCTACACCAGCCCCGCTCACCAAGATGCGCATCGTCAACCCCTTTGACCAGCAGACAATCCACTATAGCAACGAGTTGTTGCTTTAGTGGACACGCAGATCGTCAGGGTGCGCCCAGTCCTCCCCCGTACAACGGTGTGCTGACGCTGGTCCCGCCCTCGTCCACCATCGGCCCGCCGCGGTACTCCTGCAGGTACTCCGCATGCCAGCGCGGCCAATCCAGATAACAGTCCCCGGCAACCGCCCGATAGCGCCGGTACTGCCCCCGCGCGGTCCGCAACGAGCGGCGCGCCTCCCGCGCCGCCCGCATCGCCGCATGCTTGGCCGTGCGCTCCTGGGCCGCGCTCAGTGGCACCGGAGGGTCGCTGAAGATCCGCCGATCGAACATGTCGTTCAGTCTATTGAGCCGGCGCGGACCCGACGGCAGCCTCGATATTGCGCGGATGGTGACAGGCCGCCGCGTGCGCCGGCTCCCGCTCGAGCAACGCCGGTTCCTCGTCGGCACAGATATCGGTCGCCCACCTGCACCGGGTGCGGAAGCGGCATCCCGACGGCGGATCGATCGGGCTGGGCACATCACCGTCGAGGATCAGGCGCTCGCGCGCGGCGTTGCGGCGAGGGTCGGGGATCGGGACCGCAGACAGCAGCGCCCCCGAGTACGGATGGAACGGATGGTCGTAAAGCTCGCTGGCCGGACCTGTTTCGACGATCTTGCCCAGGTACATCACCGCCACCCGGTCCGATACGTGCCGCACGACGCCGAGATCATGCGCCACGAACAGATACGACAAACCGAACTCGTCCTGCAGATCCTCGAAAAGGTTGATGATCTGGGCCTGCACCGACACATCGAGCGCGGAGACCGGCTCATCGGCGATGATCAGCTTGGGCCGCAGGGCCAGCGCGCGGGCGATCCCGATGCGTTGCCGCTGACCGCCGGAGAACTCATGCGGGAACCGGTTGTAATGCTCGGGCGCCAAACCCACGCGGTCCAGCAGGTCCTGCACCTGGCGCTTCACCTCGCCGCCGCTGGCCAGCCCGTGCAACTCGATCGGATCCCCGATGATCTGACCGATCCGCTTACGCGGGTTGAGCGAGGCATACGGGTCCTGGAACACCATCTGGATATCCCGGCGGATCGGCCGCAGATCCCGGCGGGACCGGCCGACCAGTTCCTGACCTCGGAAGCGCACCGATCCCGAGGTGGGCGCCGTCAGCTGCAGGATCAGCCGGCACAGCGTCGACTTCCCACAACCGGACTCGCCGACCAGGCCTAAGGTCTCGCCTTCGCGCAGGGTCAAGCTCACCCCGTCGACGGCCCGCACCCGCGCCACCTCACGCTCGATGATCGCGCCGGCCTTGATCGGGAAATGCTTGACCAGATCGGTGACCTCCAGCAGCGGCTCGCCCCGACTCACAGTGCCACCGGCTTACCTAATCCGATGCGCCCGTCGACAAGCCGCAGGGCGGTCTTCTGTTCCGGTTCCAGCCAACACCGGTCCCGGTGCCCGGCCGCGCTGTCATCGAGAGTCAGTGCGGGCAGCTGTGCACAGGCATCAAAGACGTGCGGGCAGCGCGGTGCGAACCGGCACCCCGACGGTGGTGACAACAATGACGGCGGGGCGCCGCCGATATGCGGCAACCGCGAATGCTGCGGCGCATCAAGCGGTGTGAGTGAACCGAAAAGCCCCCAGGTGTAGGGATGTCGCGGATCGTAGAAGATGTCGTCGACCCCGGCATCCTCGACCACCTGCCCGGCGTACATCACCAGCACCCGGTCCGCGACCTCGGCCACCACGCCGAGATCATGGGTGATCAGCACCACCGCCAGCCCACGTTCGGCGTTCAGCTGAGCCAGCAGTCGCAGTATCTGGGCCTGGATCGTGACGTCGAGCGCCGTCGTCGGTTCGTCGGCGATCAACACCTCCGGCTCCAGCGACAGCGCCATGGCGATCATGACGCGCTGCCGCATGCCCCCGGAGAACTCGTGCGGGTAATCCTTCACCCGGCGTTCGGGATTGGGGATGCCGACGGTGCGCAGCAGTTCGATCGCCCGGTCGCGTGCTTCGGCACGGGAGACCGTTCGGTGCGCCCGGATCATCTCGATGATCTGGTCCCCCACCCGGTACACCGGATTCAGCGATGTCATCGGGTCCTGGAACACCATGGCGATGTGTTCGCCTCGCACGCCCTGTAATTCACGGTCGTCCAGTTGGGTCAGGTCGCGCCCGCCGAACCGGACCGCTCCACCGATGGTGGCGTTCGGCGCACGGGTCAGTCCGATCACGGTCTGCGCCGTGACACTCTTACCGGAGCCGGACTCCCCGACGATGGCCAGCACCTCACCGGCTTCCAGGGCGAAGGACACCCCGTCGACCGCGCCCACCACACCGTCCTGGGTGGCGAAGCTGACCCGCAGGTCCTCGACTTCGAGTATCGGACTCATACCGGTGCCGCCTCTCCGAGCCGGATCCGTGGATCGAGGAATGCGTAGGCCACGTCGACCAGGGTGTTGAACAGCACGATGAAGAACGCGCCGAACATCGTCACCCCGATCAGCGGCGGCAGGTCCAGCGTGCCGATCGCTTGTCCGGCATACAGACCGACACCGTTGAGGTTGAACACCGTCTCGGTCAGGATGGCCCCGCCCCCGACGACGACACCGAAGTCCAGCCCGAACAGCGTGACGATGGGGATCATCGAGTTGCGCAGCACATGCTTGATGCGGATCTGCCGTTCGCTGATGCCCTTCGCACGCGCCGTGCGCACATGGTCTTCGTTCATCACGTCGAGCATGTTGGACCGCAGCACCCGACTGTAGAAACCGACGTACAGCACGGCCAGCGTCAGCCACGGCAAGATCAGGTGATACGCCCAATCCAGTGGGTCCTTGGTCAGTGGGACGTAACTACTGGTCGGGAACAGCTCGGCCTTGAAGCTCAAGTAGTACAACAGGATTGCGGCCAGCCAGAACACCGGCATCGATATCCCGACCAGCGACAGCACGGTCAGCGCGCGGTCGGTGAACTTGCCGGCGTGCACGGCGCTGAGATAGCCGAACCAGATCGCCAGCGCCATCCACAGCACCGCCGCGCCGATGCACAGCGACAGCGTCGCGGGCAGTCCCTTCCATATCTGCTCGACCACATTCTGCGAACTGGCATAGGAGGTCAGCTGACCGGTGAAGATCTGCTTCATCATCGTCAGGTACTGCACATAGAGCGGCTGATCGAGTCCCAGATCCGCACTGACCCTGGCGATCAGTTCCGGATCGGCGTTCTTCCCCGCGATACGCGCCGCCGGATCCGAATTCGGAATCACGTTGAAGATCAGGAACACCAACACCGATATCGCGAACAGCACCCCGACCATGCCGACGAGCCGCCGCACCACGAAACGCAGCATCTCAGTGCTCCAACCGAATCTTGGCGCGCGGATCGAGGGCATCGCGTAGCCCGTCGCCGAACACGTTGAGCGACAACACCGTCAACACGATCATCAGACCGGGCACGATGGTCAGATGCGGGGCGGTGTAGATCGTCTGGTACCCGTCGGCGATCATCGTGCCCCACGAGGCGTTGGGCGCTCGCACACCCGCGCCCAGGAACGACAACGCCGACTCCAACAACATGTTGTTGGCGATGTTGAGCGTGAAGAACACGATGATGGTCGACACGACATTGGGCAGCAGCTCACTGACCATGATGCGCACCGGGCCCTTACCCTGCGCGACCGCCGCCTCCACGAACTCCTTCTCCCGCAGCGCCAGGATCTCACCGCGGATCGGACGGGCCATATAGGGCACGTACACCAGCCCGATGATCATGATCGGGATCCACAGCGAGTCCCCGGCAATCTGGAAAGCGCCGATCTTCAAGCCGCCCAGGGCCAGCGCGGTGCCCAGGGCGATGCCCAGCAGCAGCACCGGAAACGCCCACACCACATCCATCACCCGCGACAGCGTCGCGTCGATCCATCCGCGGTAGTAACCGCACAGCAACCCGACCAGCACGGCCAGCACGGTGGTGATGGCCGCCGCCGCGACACCGATGAAGATCGACGTTCGCCCGCCGTACATCAGGCGCACCATCACATCGCGGCCGTTCTGGTCGGCGCCCAGCAGGTACCTGCCGTGCAGGCCAGGGCCGACCGGCGTGCCGTCCGGGGACACCACATCGACATCGCGGCCGCCGATCTGCACCGTATCGGTGATGTGATTCTCGTTCGGCCCGGTGTGGGCGACATGATCGGCCCACAGCGGGGCCGCCACACAGAACAGCACGATCAGTACGAACAACGCTCCGAAGGCGAGACTGATCCTGTTGCGCCGCAAGCGGAGCCAGGCCAGATACCACGGACTACGCCCACGGATCTGCTCGGCGGGAACACCGGGGGGAAGAACGGGTTCCCCCGGTGCCTCCACCGAGTCGGACGGGGTGGTCATACCTACTTCAGCGCCAGAGCCGACCAGTCCTGATTGAACAGGAGATGGTGGTAGGCCTTGTCGAAGTCGATGCGGTCGGAGACGAACGTGGTGAACTGCTCGTTACCGTAAGGTGCCCAGGCCGCCTGCTCCATATAGGCCTTGTCCAGCGCCGCATACTGCGCCTCGGTGTCCCCCTCGGTGAGCTGCTTGGTCAGCAGTTCGTCCATCTTCGCGTCCAGCTCGGGATAGGACGCCCGGGAGAAGTTGTTGCCATTGGTCGGCAGGATCGCCGCACTGTTGAGCAACGGCCGGAAGAAGTCGTCCGGGTGCGGGAAATCCTGGAACCAGTTACCGAAACCGGTGTCCAGATCGGGAGTGGACTGGTTACCGATCGTGGTGAAGTAGACATCGCCGGCGATCACCTTCAGCGTCGCGTTGAAGCCGAGCTGGTTGAGCACGTCGTGGTAGTACTCGCCGATCCGTTTGCGGTCGGGCTCGTCATTTGTCCACACCGTGATATCGCGATCGGTGGGATTCGCCTCGGCCAGAAGCGCTCTGGCCTTGTCCATATCGGGCCCGGGATACAGCTTGTACTCCTCATAACCCGGCATACCCGGCGGCAGGATCTGCTGCGTCGGGTGCAGGCGCCCACCGAAGACGCGGTTGAGCGCCTCGGGGTCGATGGCGTAGTTGACCGCCTGGCGCACGCGCACATCGTTGAACGGCGCGGTCTGGTTGTTCATCCAGAAGTAGTAGGTGTTGATCGACTCTTCCAGCCGGAACCGTTCGCCGAAGCGGGTTTTCACCTCCTGCAGGCGGTCGGCATCGGGTGGGTCGACCATGAAGTCGATGGTGTTCTGCTCGACGCCGGTGACCTGCGCGGTGTTGCTCTTGTTCTGGGTCACGACGATCTTGTCGACCTGGGCATCGGCGACCTCGCTGGCCCCTGCGTCGCGCACGGTCGAGAAATTCGGATTGCGCTCCATGGTCAGCGTCTGGGGCGCCTCGACCTTGGTGATCATGAACGGGCCACTGGACGGCGGCGGGCTGTTCGTGGCGTCATCCGCCAGCGGGGTGCTCGGTGGCACCGGTGCGGCGAACGGCAGGCCGAGCACGTTCTCGAAGGTGCCGTTGGCGGCGTCGAGGGTGATGGTGATGTCGCCGGTCGCGTCGTCGGTGACGATGCCGCTGATGGTGTCGGCCGTGCCCTCGGCGTACTGCGGAGCGCCGACGATCCCGCTGTAGAACACAGAACCACCGCTGTCGGCCTTGAACAACCGCTGGATGGCATAGGTGAAATCCGATGCCTTGATATCGGTGCCGTCGGAGTACTTCATCCCCGACCGCAGCTTCAGCTTGTAGGTCTTGCCATCATCGGAGACGTCGGGCATCTCGGCGGCAAGACCAGGGACGATCTTGGTGCCGTCCTCGCCTTTCGCGTGCTTGTAGGTCAGCAGCGGGGTGTAGGTGTTGTAGAGCACCTCCCAACCCTCCAAGGTGTAGGACAGTTGCGGGTCGATGTAGTCCGGGAACGACGTCATCGAGATGTTGATCTCGCCCCCGCCCGATCCGTCGGACCCCTCGCTTCCGCACGCGGCGACGCCGAATACGGCCACCGCCGACGTGCAGGACAACACCGTCATCTTGCGCAGCGCATTGCGCAGCTTGCTCATCTGGCTCCCTAGGTTCAGCGGCACGGGTGAATCCGTCCACGTTTACGCTTCTCGAGCGACCCGGGTAGCCATCTTGGACCCAAATCTGAGAACCCGCACGGCGAACGGCGTAAATATTCTCGCCGTGAACACATTTGACAGGAAACATTCCTGAAACGTGGGCCCGTGACCAGCACGTCGCGATGTGCGTGTACGACGGAGAAGAACGGCAATCCACCCCGCAGCGATCACGACACCGGCGCCAACGCCAGTGCAGAAGGAGCAGCACATGACCGACCAGGCGCAGGCCCTCGTCGCCGATTCGACCGGACCCGAGACCGTGCTGCAGGTCCAACCGATCCCGATAGCGGACCTGGGCGAGGGCGATGTGCTGATCGAGGTGTCGTGGTCGAGCGTCAACTTCAAGGATGCGCTGGCGGCCAGCAAGGACGGCAAGGTCGCCCGCATCGACCCGCTCATCCCAGGGATCGATCTGGCGGGCACCGTCGTCGACCCGGGAAACTCAGGACTGGACGCCGGCACCGAGGTGCTCGTGCACGGCTACGACCTCGGCGTCGCCCATCACGGTGGATTCAGCGAGTACGCCCGGGTCCCCGCCGACTGGGTGGTGCCACTGCCCGACGGCCTGAGCATGCGGGAGGCCATGATCGTGGGCACCGCAGGATTCACCGCCGCACTCAGCGTGATCGCCCTGGAAGAACGCGGTTTGACCACCACCGATGACGGACCGGTGCTGGTCACCGGCGCCACTGGCGGCGTGGGCAGTATCGCGGTGTCCATCCTTGCCGCGCGCGGCTTCTCGGTCACCGCCGTGACCGGCAAACCCGATGCCGGCGACTGGCTGCGCACACTGGGTGCGGCCGAGGTCGTGGACCGCGCGGCTCTCGGCGATCCGGCACGGCCCTTGCAGAAGGAGCGATGGACCGCCGCCGTCGACTGCGTCGGCGGCGAGACGCTGGCCGCCGTGCTGGCCTCGTTGCGCTACGGCGCCGCCGTCGCCGCGTCGGGCAATACCGGCGGAATGGCGTTGCCCACCACCGTTTTCCCCTTCATCTTGCGCGGAATCGCGCTCCTGGGAGTCGATTCGGTGCAATGCCCGATAGCTCGCCGGCGTGACGTGTGGGCCAGACTCGGACGTGACCTGCGTCCACCGCTGCTCGATGAGCTGGTGGCCGGCGAGGTCGGTCTCGACGAGGTACCGGCGGCATTGGAGCGAATCCGTGGCGGCGGTAACCGAGGACGGACCTTGGTGCGCGTGCGCAACCACTAAGGTCCGGTACGTGGACCCGCGACCTGCCGCCGACGGTTCGCCGACGGTCCAGGCCGTGGCCGCTGCGCTACTCGGCGACGTCTCCGCGCTGGCCGATGACATGCTCGAACATCTCGCGCACCACATTCCCGAGATCGCCGCCGATCCGGAGCTGCGCGGGCTGACTCTCGGGTCGTGCTCGTCGAACCTCGAGGCGGTGCTCTCGATGGTCCGGCACGGCATCGATGCGACCGCGGCCGAAGCGCCGGTGACCGCGCTGGAGCACGCTCGCGCGATGGCATCACGGGGGCACAGTCTGGACGTGATGCTGCGCTTCTACCGCCTGGGGCATCAATACTTCACGGGTAGGTTCGCCGAAGCGCTCACCACCCATGTGCCGGATCCCGCCGAATCGTTGCGGCTGTTCCTCGAGGTCGAGAGGTTTGGTTTCCAGTACATCGATCGCATCTCGACCTCGGTGTCCTCGGAGTACGTCGCCGAACTCGACCGGCGTCAAAGCCGGGACCGGGCCGAACGCAGCGACGTGGTGCGCGCCCTGCTGGCCGATGAACGGGTCGACCTGCGGAACGCCGAAGCTGTACTGGGGCATCGACTCACCGGCGGCCAGCTCGGATTCGTCTGCTGGACCGCGGACAATAGCGTCGATCTGCCCGCGGCGGTGCGGCGCTTCGCCAAGGCGCTGGGTGCCGACCACCCGTTGGTCATCCCGGCCGGGCCCCGCTGCTTGTGGGGTTGGGTCGCCGCATCGCGCGACACGTCGACCGACCTGCGGGTACCGCCGTCATCGGTCGACCCCGACGTCCACATCGCCGTGGGCGCGGTCCATCCGGGTCCACCCGGCTTTCGGACCTCTCATCGGCAGGCACTGCGCGCACGTCGGGTCGCCGAGCTCGCCGAGCGGACGGCACGGGTCACCTACTTCGGCGATATCGCCCTGGTGGATTTGATGACCCAGGACCTCGACGGTGCGCGCGACTTCGTGCACGGCGAACTCGGCGATCTGGCCCGTGACGATGCCAAGAGCCAGGCCGAGCGCAGCGCGCTGCTGGCCTTCCTGACCGGCCAGGGCAGCCTCAAGACCGCCGCGGACATGCTCGGCGTCCATCGCAACACGGTGCTGCAACGGGTGCGCCGTGCGGAGGAGCGGATCGGTGGGCCGGTGGCCGCGCGGCGTGCCCAGGTGTACGCCGCGCTGCACATCTGTGACGTGCTCGGCGCATCGGCACTCCGGCCGACATAACCGATTGACCACACTTCGCTGGTCCACCGATGTGCGGCTAGCACATGCGCAGGTGCGGCGGGGTCATTGTCCCGCAGGCTCCGGCAGACCTACTTTCGAGACACTCACTCGTCGCGGAAGAGGACGTACGCCGTGTCCATCACCATCCAGCAGCCCGGCCCGCACCCGGGTGCCCCCGCCACCACGCCGGAACCGGTGCCCGACACCGGGGAGCAGATCCCGACGCTGTCCTGGCCGACGGTCGCCATCTTCGTGGCCGCGATCAGCGTATTCGGCATCTCGACCTGGGCGGCGTTGACATCGCGGCTGCCCGCCGTCGTGACCATCACCCTGAGCGCCGCGGCCATCTTCGTCCTGTTCACGGTGTTGCACGACGCCTCGCACTATTCGATCAGTCGCCACCGCTGGGTCAATGTGGCGTTCGGCCGCGTGGCGATGCTGTTCGTCTCGCCACTGATCTCGTTCAAGTCTTTTGCCTTCATCCACATCGAACATCACCTGAACACCAACGACGGTGACAACGATCCCGACCATTTCGTCAGCGCGGCCCCACGCTGGCAACTCCCGCTGCGCTTCCCGTTGATGGACGTGCCGTATCTGCGATTTCTGTTGCGCAACATGGATACTCGCCCGCGTTCGGAGATCTTGGAAACAGCCGCCCTGATGACGTTCTCGCTCGCCGCGGTAGCCGTTGCCGGGTTCTCTGGGCACCTGTGGCTACTGGCACTGGTCTATCTCATCCCCGAGCGGGTCGCGATGTTCGTACTGGCCTGGTGGTTCGACTGGCTGCCCCACCACGATCTGACCGACACCCACCGGCAGAATCGCTATCGGGCCACGCGCAACCGGGTCGGTGCCGAGTGGATTCTGACTCCCCTGCTGCTGTCTCAGAACTACCACCTGGTCCACCATCTGCACCCGTCGATCCCGTTCCACCGTTACGTCGCCGCGTGGCGACGCAATGAGGCTGCCTATCTGGAGCACAACCCAGCGTTGCTCACGGCCTTCGGGCAGCAACTCGATGCCGAGCAGTACCGGACCTGGAAAGAGTTGAACGGCAGCCTTTCTCGCCTTCTTCCCGTGCATGCCCCACGCAAGACCGGCGAGACCTACACCCTGGTTGTGCGCAGCATCGAACCGCTGACGCCCGACAGCGTCCGGATCCGCTTCGACATTCCCGACGACCTACGCGAGCAATTCCGTTTCCGCGCAGGCCAACACCTCACCATTCATCACCGACTTGACGGGCAGGACATTCGGCGCACGTACTCGATATGCACCTCCCCAGGTTCCGGTGAACTCGCCATCGCGATACGCCGGATTCCCGACGGCCTGTTCTCGACGTTCGCCACCGAACACCTGCGCGCCGGCGAGACACTCGAGCTGGCGCCTCCCACAGGGGATTTCTGTCCGCCGGCGGACCTGGATACCCGCGGCAACTATGTGGCCATCGCGGCGGGCAGCGGGATCACCCCCGTGCTGTCTGCCGTGACGAGCATCTTGGAGATCGAACGCGAGAGCCGTTGCACGCTCATCTATGGAAACCGTACCGCGGAATCGACGATGTTCCTCGTCGAGCTCGAGGATCTGCAGTCCCGCTTCGGCGATCGGCTTCGCGTGCAACACGTGCGATCCGCCGAACCGACGTCCGGGGTGCTGCCCGGTCGCATCGACTATCCGTTGGTGTGTGACGTGATCGGCAGTGATGTTCACGCAGTAGACCGCTGGTTCCTGTGCGGACCACAGGAACTGGTGATACACCTGCGCGACAACCTGATCGACGGTGAAGTGCCGGATGATCGGATCCATCTCGAACTGTTCCACGCTCTCGCCGCGCCGAGCGCACCGTCGGACCCGATCGCCGCGGAACTGACCATCGGACTGAACGGTTCCACCCGTACGGTGTCGCTCACTGCCGGTGAGACGCTCTTGGAGGCCGCTCTGCGCAACCGGATCCCCGCACCCTATGCCTGCATGGGCGGTGCGTGCGGGACGTGCACGGCAGTGCTCACCTCC
This sequence comes from Mycolicibacterium neoaurum, assembly GCF_036946495.1. Taxonomy (NCBI): domain Bacteria; kingdom Bacillati; phylum Actinomycetota; class Actinomycetes; order Mycobacteriales; family Mycobacteriaceae; genus Mycobacterium; species Mycolicibacterium neoaurum. Next base: position 2,390,379 of record NZ_JAQIIX010000002.1, on the reverse strand, counting down.
GGCACGGTCACCATGGACCAGAATTTCGCGCTGAGCAATGAGCAGGTGCGGGCAGGACGAATCCTCGCCTGCCAGTCCCGGCCCACCAGTGCCACCGTGGCGGTCGACTTCGACGTGTGACCGGAGCCCCGGCACCCGAGCGGCCTTCGCGGACGCAAACTTTGCATCCGCACACCTCCCGATATGTTTGCCAGGAACGGGATCTGACCCACCGAAAACCAGGCCGGGCCGTCACCGTTGAGCTACTGTGATTTTCCTGTGCGACACGACGGCGTAAGGGAAAATGCCATGGGACGATCCACCCGTAACCCACTGAAACGCCTGGCCATCGTGGCGGCAAGCACCGGTGTGACCCTGTCCCTGGTCAGCGGGATCGGTGGTCCGGCGACCGTGTTCACGGCGCGGGCTGCGAGCTACGCCGTGCAGCCCATCGCTGCCATCGCCGAGTTGCCCAGTTCCATCGGGATCGCCGAAGGCTACGACTTCTACGCCATGGACGAGGCGCAGATCGATCGGACGCTGGACGCCATGGAGAGCCTGGGCGTCAAGAGCATCCGTCTCGGTGTCTTCTGGGCTGCCATCGAACCCGAAGAGGGCGTCTACGACTGGGACAAACTCGACATGTTGGTCGCCAAGGCCACCGAACGCAATATGGGCATTCTCGGCACCGTCCTGTACACACCGGAGTGGGCCTCTGCCGAGCCGGAATCGCCCGGATTGGTCGGCCACCCCGATCCGGAGAAGTTCGGCGACTTCGTCGGCGTTCTCGCCGATAAGTACGCGGGACGCATCTCGACCTACGAGATCTGGAACGAGCCGACCGCGAGGATCTTCTTCGATCCGGTCGATCCCGCGGCATACACCGCGATCCTCAAGGCGGCCTACCAATCCATCAAGACCGCCGACCCGTCGGCGACCGTGGTGGCCGGTTCGGTGGTCGCCGGACCCACCTATCAGGACGGCTCTGCCATGAGTCCCGTCGAATTCCTGCAAGGTATGTACGACGCCGGCGCGCACGGATACTTCGACGCCATCTCCTATCACCCTTACCTGTACTCATTGCCGTTCTCCAACGGCGCCACCCAGATCGACCAGTTCGATTACCCCATCGAACAGCTCGGTGCGATGCGGGCGCTGATGGTCCAGAACGGCGACGGCAACCTGAAGGTGTGGATCACCGAGTACGGCCAGCCGACGAACGTGAGCTACCAGAACTCTCAACTGACCGAACAGCAGCAGGCCGCGTTCATCGAGGATCTGCTGCGCACCTGGCAGAACGTGCAGGGCGCCGGTCCGGTGTTCATCTATCAGACTCGCGACACCCAGCCCGACAGCACCGTCCCGGAGGACAACCTCGGGCTGTGGACCTACACGTGGGACCGCAAACTCGCCGCCGATGTACTCAAGAACCTCATCGCCGAGTTCAACCCGCCGACCGGCCCGGTGGTCAACCCCCTGCAGGCCTTCATCGAGCAGATCGTGCGTGCGGTCAGTCAGGCACTGGCCTTCATCCCCAACCTGATCACCCAGGTCGTCCAGGCGGTCGTCGGCTTCGTGGGATCGATCCTCGGCGTCAATCGCGCCGGGGCTGCCGTCACCACCGACCCACCGCCGGACCTCGACACCGCGGCCCCGAACAGCGAGTCGGCACGCATGCTGTGCCGGCAGGTCGACAACGGAGACGATGCCGACGTGGACGGCGATGACGACGCTGGCGGCGACTCGATCACGACGCATTCCGCACCGGACACGATCATGCAGAACACCGAACCCACCCCACCCACACAGCCTTCCGAGCCCGTGGTCGACGTCGACCTCACCCCGGGCGAGGGTGATGACGGCCAGGCGATCGACCCGACCGACGAGGTGGACATCCGCCGGGAGCTCACGGCTCCCGATCCGGAGAAGCCGTCCATCACCGAAGAGCCCGCACAGGTCAACACCGGAGTCGTCACCGTCAATTCGAGTGACCAGAAGGAAGATACGGTCGACCGGACACCGGTTGAGGACGCCGGCGATTCCGGTACCGACACCGCCGACTGAGTCGATCCGGGTCAGGGGGCGATCAGGATGCCGTCATCGGAAGCGGCTTTCAGCAGCTCCTGGATGGTCAGCTCGCCGTAGCCGGTGTGCACGGTTCCCTGGCGCGTGCCCAACCATGGGACCACGCCGGGGTCGGGATCGACATCGAGGTGATAGGCCTGCACACCCATCAGGTGGTACTGAAAGAAGTTGGCGAAGAAATCGATGGCGAAGATGACGCTGCCGACGAGGCCGGTGCCCCACATGGCCGCGGAGTTCACGATCGGGTTCATCGCTGCCCGGTCACCGATCATCACGATCGGGCCGTAGTGCGGTTTGAGTCCGCCGCCGGCCACAAACGGCGGAAGGAACGGTTGTAGCCCAGGCAGATCGGTCGACATAAACGCCACCGGACTGCCGTACTGAGCGATGTTGACGAAGTTCGACGTGGCACCGTTGCCGTCAACCCTCGTGTTCATTCCGGGGGCCTCGAAACCGATACCGGACAGGCCGGTCTGCTGCGCGACGAACTGCGCCTCCCACCCGCCCAGTGAGTGCCCGGTGACGAACACGTCGTCGGGGGCATATCCCTGTAGGGCAGCTTCCTCTTGGACCCTGCGTGCGAAATCCAACGCATCGTAGAAGGCCCACGGCGTCGTATCGGTAAGGACGACCTGTAGATCGGCGACAATCTGGGCGATCGTGATGAGCGGGTTGAACAGTAGGTTGGTGCCACCGGTGGTGCCCTGGTAGGCGATGATGACCTGGCCCTGCGGTGTCACCCACGCCTTGCCGGACATCCCGGAGAAGATGTTGGTGGACTGCAGTTGAAACCCGTTGACGGTCAACGGGACCAGGCCACCGGGTGTGGTGCCCAGGCCGTACGCGGCCGTCGAGGCATTGAGGAACTGCGCGACTGTCGGCGTCGGGCGGTCGGTGGGGCCGGTGTAGACCATGGTGGGAAGCGTCGGCTGTACCGCCGGGGTCTGATGCAGACCCGCCCACCGTTCCAGTTCCCGGAATGCGGCGAACAACAGATCGTTGATCGGCGCGATGTGGAACGGACTGCGCGGCCCGGTCGCGGCCACGGTGAAATCGAGGAACTGCAGGATCGCGTTGACGATGCGGCCGGGCAGTTCGATCAGCGCCGCGATCGGCGACAGCGGTTGTGGCGGGGCGGGTGTGGTCACCTCGACCAGCGCCGCCGCCGCTTCGGTCCCGAGTTCGGGTTGCGATATCGGGGCGGCGAGCAGGCCGACGGATCCGGCGGTCTCGGCACGGGTCGATGTCGGGGCGGGCCGGGCGTCGGACCGCTCGTCGTGGGAGCGCTCGGCCCGTGAGCCGGACGACGCGAGGGTTTGCGGCGTCGATTCGGTCAGGGTTGGATTCGGATCGCGGGCGGGTTCGGGCTGGTGGTCGGTGTCGAGGTCGGGCTGGGTCGGCTCCCGGGGCTCCTCGTCATCGGGGGTGATGACCTGCCCGGCATCCGGTGTCGGGACGTCAACGTCGGGAGTCGGTGCGGGATCGACGATGCTGTCATCGCCCGGCTCGATTGCCTCCGGTTGGTGGTCCTTGAGGTCGGCCGAATCGTTGTCGTCAGCTTGCCGATCATCGGTCAGATCCGACCGGGCCGGCTCGGGCCCCTTCTCGCCCCCGCGATCGACTGGGTTCTCGACTGGGTTCTTTGTGTCCTCGCTTTTGGTGTCGGGCCGGGTAGACGTCGGGTCGGCGGGAGCGGAGTTCGATCCCGTCCCGCCGGTCGATTCGGATCCCTCCGCCCACGCGACACCGTGGATCGGTGCGGCGACGAGGCCAGCGCTCAGCGTGACCGCGGCTACGCCGTATCGCCACGACCGCCGCGTCCTCGGCGCCTCCAACCGCTCGACAGCCTCCATCGACGACCCCCCTGCGCTCCAGCCCGACGCTGACAACATGCAATGTCATGGGACAGTAGCCACAAAGCGCACGCTGGACGCCGTTTTGGCAAAGCCGCCGGTTCGCCCAGGGCCGTCGCGGACGGTCAGGGTAGGGCGCGATCCAGATTGATCGCCGCGCTGATGAGCGCCAGATGGGTGAATGCCTGCGGGAAGTTGCCGACCTGGTCACCGGTGGCGCTCACCTGCTCGGCGTACAGTCCGACGTGATTGGCGTAGGTGAACATCTTCTCCAGCGCCAACTGGGCATCGGCCAGCCGTCCGGCCCGGGTGAGCGCTTCAACGTACCAGAACGAGCAGATCGAGAAGGTGCCTTCCTCGCCGTCCAACCCATCGGTGCCCGGCTCGTAGCGAAAGACCAGACTATCCGTGACGAGATGTTCTTCGATCGCCGCGAGCGTGGACAGGAAACGCGGGTCCGCCGGTGACAAGAACTTCACCATCGGCATCAGCAACAGACCGGCATCCAGATCGTCACCGCCCTCGACCCGGGTGAACGACTGCAGATCGGGATTCCATGATTTCGTCATGATGCGGTCGTAGATATCGTCGCGAGCCTTGGACCAGGCCACCAGATCGCCGGGAAGTCCCCGCGCCCGGGCGATCCTGATCGCTCTTTCGATCGCCACCCAGCACATCAGCCGTGAGGTCGTGTAGGCCTGAGGTTCGTCGCGGATCTCCCACATCCCCGCGTCGGTGCGATCCCAGTTCTCGGCGACCCAGTCCACGATCGCGATCACGTCATGCCAGGCATCGTGGCTGATACCCGGACCGTGCTTGTTGAACAGATACACCGAGTCGATGATCTCGCCGTAGATGTCCAGCTGGAGCTGGCGGGCGGCGGCATTGCCGACTCGCACCGGCTTCGAATCGCGGTGCCCGGCCAGATGGTCGAGCTCGTGCTCCTCCGGCAGCTTTCCGTCGATGTCATAAAGTACCCGCAACGGACCCAACCGACGGTCGTCATCACCGTCGCGCTGACCCATCCGCTCGGACAGCCAACGGATGAAATCGCTTGCCTCGTTCACGTATCCGAGTCGCAGCAGCGCATACAAGCTGAACCCGGCGTCGCGGATCCACACGTACCGGTAGTCCCAGTTGCGGCTGCCGCCGACCGGCGCGGGCAGGCTCATGGTGGGAGCGGCCACGATCGCACCCGTGGGTTCATGGGTCAGCAGCTTCAGTGTGATGGCCGAGCGGTGCACCATCTCCCGCCACCGCCCGGTGTAACTGGAGGTGGAGATCCAATCGCGCCAGAACGCGATGGTGGCGTCGAACAGTGCATCGGTCCGGCTCATCGTGTCGGCGGTGACATCACCGCCGTCCTCCAGCATCTCCAGCACGAACAGCGCGGTTTGACCGGATGAAAGTTCGAAATCGGCTGTCACGATGCTGTTCTCGGGGCCGTCGTCGATATCGAGATCGGTCGAGGCGATCAGGCCGAGCCGCACCCCGTCGCCGGTGATCAACACCCCATCTCCGGTGTATTCGGCCGTGCAGGACTGACGGGCGTAGTCGGGGCGGGCATCCAGGCGCATCTGCAGGCGCATGGTGCCGCGGACACCGCTGATCCGGCGGACCAGCCGCTGCCGATGATCCTTTTCGTCGGGAGCCAGCACCGGCATGAAGTCGTGGACTTCGACCACACCGTCATCGGTGAGGAAACGCGTGATGAGCACCGCGGTGTCCGGGTAGTAGAACTGCTGGGTGCGGGACACCTCGGTGCATGGGGTGAGCTGCCAGCTGCCGCCCTTGTCCTGGTCGAGGATGGCGGCGAACACGCTGGCGGAGTCGAAACGCGGTGCACAGAACCAGTCGATGGTGCCGTCGGCGCCGACCAGCGCGCAGGTCCGCAGGTCACCGATCAATCCGTGCTGGGAGATCGCGAGAGCCTCAGTCATCCGGCAGGTGCCAATCGGTCAGTGCCGTCGCCGCGTCGGGTCCCCAAGAACCCGCGGGATAGGACCGGACTTCCGGCGGGTTGTCCAGCACCGGCTGGCATATCTGCCAGAGTCGGTCCACCTCGTCGGCGCGGGTGAACAGCATCTGATCGCCACGCATCACGTCGAACAACAACCGCTCGTAGGCCTCCATCGGCATATCCGCGCCGATGGACTCGCCCATACCGAAGCCTCCATCGACCGCCATCACGTCCAGACCGGGACCTGGCCGTTTGGCGGCCAGGTGCAGACCGATGGTCGGTTCGTCGGTCAGTTCGAGCACGAGGCGGTTGCGTTGGGGTCCGAACAGATCGGTCGACGCGGAAAAGGTGAGAGTGACGGTACGTCTGTTGTCCCCCAAGGCTTTTCCAGTGCGGAGATAGAATGGTATATCGCGCCACCGCTCGCTGTCGACGAATACCTCGGCGGCGACGAACGTTTCGACATGCGAGTCGTCTGCCACGCCATCCTCGTCGAGGTAACCGTCGTACTGGCCGAACACCACCCGCTGCGGGTCCATCGGGCGCATGGCTTCGAAGACGGCGGCCTTCGCGTCGCGCAGGCCCGCCTCGTCGAGTCGCGCGGGCGGTTCCATCGCGATGACCCCGAGCAGTTGGCATAGATGGGTGGTGACCATATCGCGGAAGCATCCCGTCGACTCGTAGAAGTCGCCACGTCCCTCGATGGTCAGTGTCTCGGGCACATCGATCTGGACGGACTCCAGCGTTCCCGCCTGCCAGGCCGGGTCGAGAAATCCGTTGGCGAAGCGCAGCGCCAGGATGTTCTGCACCGCCTCCTTGCCGAGGAAGTGATCGACCCGGTAGATCTGGGTCTCGTCGAAGACTTCTTTGAGGGCTGAATCAAGCTGGCGTGACGATTCCAGGTCGGTCCCGAACGGCTTTTCCACCACCACCCGTGCACCCTCGACAAGTCCTTCGCGACCGAGCATGTCGATCATCGGTTCCATCGCCTCCGGCGGCACCGAAAGGTAGATCAACACGCGCGCGTCAGGCCCGATCTCTTCTCGGCGCCTGCGTACCGCGTCCGCCAGATCGGCTCCGTCGTCGGCATCCGAGACCACGAAGCTCAAGCGCCCGAGCAGATTCGCCAGAACGTTGCCATCGACATCATCGCTCGCGTCGCGCAAGGCGGTGTCCACCGTGTCGCGGAAGTCCTCCGGTGCGTGGCGCCCCGATCCGATGATCGCGTAGTCGTCGGGCAACCGGCCCGACGCCGCCAGCTGATAGAACCCGGGGAACAGCATTCTGGCGGCCAGGTCGCCGGTGGCGCCGAACACCACGAAGATGTGTGGGCTCAGGTCTGGGCGGGGCACCCTCGTTTATTGCCCACCCAAGGGTGCCCGCTAAACACCGTTGCGTACCGGCCGCCACAGCAGGGCGCCCAGGAGCAAACCGGCGAACGGTACCGCGGCCAGGATCGTACTGAGGGTGACGCTGCCTCCGGTCACCAGTGTGAAGTTGGACAGCACCAGCCACAGACTGCCCAGTAAGCCCAGGACGGCCAGCACCGGCGCGAGTCGCGTCTGCCACAGCTTCCCCCCGCCCAGGTCACGATGCCGCAGGAAGAACACCAGTACCGCCACCGAGGTGGTCAGCATCAGCAGCACCATCCCTACTGTGGCCACGCCGGCCATCGACCCGAAAACGCCTACCAGCGGGTCGATTCCGAGAACAGCCAGCACAGCCACGATCACCGCCGCAGTCACGGTCTGGACCACGGAGGAGAAGGCGGGCGACTCATGGTTGCCGTGCACCGTACCGAGCCGGGCCGGCAGCAGGCCCTTGCGCGACAGCACGAACTGATAGCGGGCGATGACGTTGTGGAATGACAGCACGCAGGCGAAAAGACTGGTGAGCAGGAGGATGTTGACGATATCGCGGCCGATGCGGCCGAGCGCACCATCGGTGGTGTCCAGCAGCATGTTGGCCTCGCCGTCCAAGGTCTGCTGTGCGGTGGCCGCCACCTGATCCGGCCCGATCGCAACAACGAAGGCCCACACCGTCAGGGTGTAGAAGGCGCCGATCAGGATCACCGCGGCATAGGTGGCGCGTGGAATGGTGCGCTCCGGATCACGCGCCTCGTCACGGAACACCGCGGTGGCCTCGAAGCCGATGAAGCCGGTGAGCGCGAACAGGATTGCGATACCGATGACGCCCTGGGTGAACACTTCGGGCGTGAACGAGGCGAAGGTGATGCCGGCCGGACCCGGATCGGCCACGATGGCGAGGTCCAGGATGACGACGATACCGATCTCCAAAGCCAGTGCCACGCCGAGCACCTTGGCGCTAAGCTCGATGTGCCGGTAGCCCAACACCGCGACGATCGCCAGGATCACAAAGGAATATACCGGCCAGGGAATGGTCGGGCCGTTGTAGAACGCGACGGTGTCACCGATGGCCCAACCGATGTACCCGTAGATCCCCACCTGGATCGCGGTGTAGGCGATCAGCGCGACCACGGCGATGCCCTTGCCCATCCGCTCACCGAGACCGACTGTCACATAGGAGAAGAACGCGCCCGCTTCCGGTACGTGGGGGGTCATGGTCACGAAGCCGACGCTGAAGACCAACAGCACCAGGGAGGCGATCAAGAAGCCGACGGGCGCACCGGCACCGTTGCCGAGTCCCATCGCCAGGGGCATGTTGCCGCCGATCACGGTCAGCGGTGCGGCGGCCGCGACGACCATGAAGACGATGCCGACGGGCCCGAGACGTCCGGACAGCCGCTGGGTTTGCGCGTTCTGGGCAGTGGTCATGAGTTCTCCCGCAGGGCTGAGGTGAGCTGGTCGTGGTCGATGGCATGCACGGTGTAGCCGCGATATCCGGTCACCGTCTCAGCGGCCACCATGGCGTTGACGATGGCCTCCTCGGTGGCCTCGACGGTGAGGTCGAAAAGCAGGTCCATCAGTTGGGGCCCGACCATTCGCAATGGGATCTCGCGGGCCACCGCGGGGGCGCCCTCGACGGCACCGTAGGGCGGGATACCGCGGTTGCCGGTCGAGAACGCGAGCATGAGGTCGCCGCTGTACTGCTCGCCGGTGCCGCCGAGTCGGCCGACCGCCAGTGCCGCGCGTTGCGCCAAGCGCTGGCACTGGTGGGGCAGCAGCGGTGCGTCGGTGGCCACGATGACGATGATCGATCCGGATCCGGGAGCGTAGCCCGGCGGAATGGCCGGCAGCGGCACATCGGGTTGGTTGATCGGCACGCCGTTGATCCGAAGGCGTTCGCGCCGGCCGTGATTGGCCTGTACCAGTACCCCGACGGTGTATTCGTGCACCCGTGATGCGGTGCCGGTGCCGCCCTTGAATTGGTGGCAGATCATGCCCGTGCCGCCGCCGGTGTTGCCCTCGGCGACCGGTCCACCGGATGCGGACTCCAGGGCGGCCCGCACATGTTCGGGCCGGACATGGAACCCGTTGATGTCGTTGAGGAATCCGTCGTAGGTCTCACCGACAACGGGTAGCGACCAGTACGCACCGTCACCGCGGACGCGGACCTGCTCGGCCACGAGCGCATCGCGGACCACCCCGACGCTGTGGGTGTTGGTCAGGCCGATCGCGGTGGTCAGTTCCCCGGATTCGCGAATCCACTCCAGGCCGGTCAGCTCGCCGCTGCCGTTGAGGACATGAGAGCCGGCGAATACCGGCTCGGTCCAGATGTCGTCGTGCGGGATGACGACGGTGACCCCGGTGTTGATCCCATCGCCCTGCAGCGTGGTCTGGCCGACACGCACGCCGGGGACGTCCGTGATCGCGTTGTGTGTTCCGGTGGGGTGTCCCCCGATGATCACGCCGAGATCTCTGGCACGCATTCTTCCCGCCTCGTTCACGAGTTCTTTTCCATGTTGGAAAAGAACTATGCGCCCGTCGTGTGCGCTGCGCAACAGGAACGGCAAAATAGGGTCCGGACGACTTTCGAGGGGAGCAGCGCGTCGATGGCACGACCCAACCGCCAGCAGGAGCGGCGCACCGAGATCCTGGACGCGGCGATCGCCGTCATCGAGCGCCACGACCTGGCCTCGCTGCGACTGGCCGATGTGGCCGCTGAGCTGGGCCTGACCACCAATGCCCTGCGCTACTACTTCAAGGACATGCCGGACCTGCTGTCCGAACTCGCCCTGCGCTCCGATGTCCGCTTCTATGAGCAGCGGTTGCAGATCGGAAACCACACCCAGGATCCGCGCACCCAACTGGCACTCACCATCGCCGCAGGCTTGCCCACCGGCCCCGAGGACGCCGAGTGGCGGGCCATCTGGCGGGCGGTGCTGGCCGCGGGGTTCGAGCTGGATCAGCGCAGCGATGTCCAGGCCATCTACCACCGCCAGGTCGGGCTCTATGCCGACCTGCTGACCGCAGGCGCGCAGGCCGGGGCTTTCGTGTTGAGCTCCCCCGCCCGCGATATCGGTATGACGCTGATGTCTATGGAGGACTACTTCGGTTACCGGATCGTCGCACGGGATCCCCAGTTCAACCGGCCGCTTGCATTGCGGCTCATGCGCGATTACGCCCGGCTCGCCACCGGCGCGGAGCTACCCGACACGGAGTGATGGGAATCCAGCGGCGCTTGGGGGATGTCGACATGAGGTTCTTGCGGACGGCAGCAAGCATCATCGGGACCACGGCGCTGCCAGGTGCGCTCCTCGCGCTCGTGCTGCACTTCTGGCCTGGCAGCGACCGGGCGTCCGTGGCCGCCGCCGCGGTCTCCCCCGTGCTCTGGCTGGCCTGCACTGTGACCGCGGTGGTGTGCCTTCTGTACGTTCGCGCCCCGCGGCGCCTGCTGCTCGCGGCCGCGCTGGCGGCGGCCGGGATCTGGGTGCAGTCGCCGTTGTGGCGAGGCGAGCCCGCACCCGCAGGGCCGGCTCTGACGGTGCTGACCGCCAACATTCAGGTCGGTGCGGGCGACGCCGAAGCACTCGCGAAGCTGGTGCGTGACAACCATGTCGACGTCCTCGTGGTTCTCGAGGTCACCAATGAAGCGGCACAACGGATTTCCGCGTCGACCGTCGCCATCGACCTGCCGCACGCATTGGTACGTCCGGCAGCATTGGCCAACGGCACCGCCCTCTACAGCCGCCACCCGCTCAAGAACACCGGCGTCGTGCCCGGCTTTGTCATGACGGCGCTGACCGCTGTCGCCGAGGTTCCCGGCCGCGGGGATGTGCAACTCTTCGCGCTGCACCCCATGCCGCCGTTGGACGTTGAGACCTGGAACTCCGAGTTGGGCCGCATCAGAGCTGTCTTGCAGGGAGTGCCCCAAGGTCGACCCGTCATCGCGCTCGGTGATTACAACGCCACCTATGACCACGTGCGCTTCCGAAGCCTGCTCACCGGTGGCTACCGTGACGCTGGGGAACTCGCGGGCGCCGGGTGGCTACCCACTTACCCGACGGACAAGACCTATCCACCGGTGGTCGGCATCGACCACATTCTGCTACGCGGCCTCGGTGCCGCGGAGGTTACCGCACACGAAATCCCGGGCGCCGATCATCGGGCTCTGCTCGCCCGTGTGGGCTGACAATCCGGACGGCGGTTAGCACAGTGCGGCAACGCCATTGGCTACCACGATCGCGCCCAGGGTGACGATGAGCAGCGACGCGATGACGCCGATGGCGCGAGTAGCGTTGCGGCTCAACGCCCCGCCGAGGGCCGAGCCCACCCAGGCCAGGAGGAGCTGCCAGGCAAACGAGGAACCGCCAACCGCGGCCACGAAGATCACCGAGCCGATCCACGAGATACCGGAATGGGTCACTGCACCGGAGAGCGCGATGAAGTAGACCAGAGTGACCGGGTTGATCGCGGTGAGCCCGACGAACCGACCGAACGTCGCAGGCGCCGAGGCTCGTTCAACGTCGAGAGCGTGTGGTGGAGGCTGTCTCACGCCCTGCCACAGCTGTCTCACGCCGATCGCGACGATCAGTACTCCCGATGCGAGTAGGAAGACGCCGCGGTGATCATCGACCGCAGGCGCGAAGGTCGCCCCGGTCAACGCCGCGACGAGGCAGTAGAACAGGTCCACCGTCGCCACACCCGCGGCCCCGGCGGCCGCCGTGCGAAATCCGTTGACCAGTCCCTCTCGCAACAAGAGCGCGGCGACTGCGCCCAGCGGCATCGCCACGCCGAGTCCAGCCACCACCCCGGCAACGGCCGGTGCCACGATGTCAGTCAGCACCCGGTGAGTGTGCGCGATCCCCTCAAGCACATACCGACAAAATTGCTGCTGGACAGCTAATATTGCATGCGTGGACCAGTTGGACGAGCAAATTCTCGGGATCCTGCGAGAGAATGCCCGTTGCTCGTTCAGTGAGCTTGGCCGCCTGATCGGGCTCAGCACAAACGCGGCGGCAGCCAGAGTGCGACGGCTGGAAACCGAGGGCGTCATCCTCGGCTACACCATCCTCGCCGGCCAGAATGTGCCAGGTCCACGGGGCGGCCTGGAAGTTTTCGTCGACGTACGCCTCGACGCCGAGACCGACAACGACATGTTCACCACGCGGATCGCGCAGGTTCGCCAGGTGGTCGACGCCATCCACATGACCGGCCCCTACGACTACCTGCTGCGGGCGTACGTCCCGGACACCGGCGCTCTGGACTTGCTGCTACGTCGGCTCAAGAAGGAATGCGGAGCAGAACAGACGCAGACGCGGGTGGCGCTCCGTTCCCGCTGATCGTTCTTGCCCCGAGACCCGGGCAGTCGCCACGCCGCTACACGCTCGTGGGTCGGGCCCGATCACGTGACTTCCATGTCCAGGGATGTGTGCGAAGCCGATCATCGAGCATTCCCATGTTGACGGGAATCGAACTGACCGGTCCTTGAGCATGCCGCCATCGGCTGCTCACACACCGGGGTCTGTAGGGTCGACATGGACGAGCGCCATGGTTGCGTACTTACGGGTTGAGACCAGACCGAGGGCAGTGGTCGGCGAAATGCCTTGGGAAGTTGACGTTTCGCCGGCGTGCTGCACGGAGACGCTCTTTACTGGCGTCAAACCGTATCCTCACTTGAAAGGAGGCACCGCGTGAGCAATGGCGTCGCGCACCGAGCTGACTTGGCCAGGGCCGTAACCTCCTGGCAAGAAGGTCGTCTGATTCTTCGGCGGAGCGCTCAATCTGACCTGCAAGCGGAATCACGATGTCTGCGTGCTGTTGTGCGCTGTAGCGGGTCGCAAGCATCGGAGTCGGCGAGCACCAGGCGGGCGACGAGTCCAGAGCACGGGTACGGAGGGCGATGCCGATCATCGGCGACGGCGCACCCGAGCACCTCATAGCCGCCGAGCTACGCCTTGCCAATCCTGACCTTGCATTGAGCGAACTAGGTCGCGGCGCCGCTCCATCAATGACTGACGGCGCTGCAGCAAAACGGATTTGACCAACAGCGAATCTGACCAACCGAACCGTGAAGAGGACCGGCATTCCGGACACCACTACCGCTGCCCCTACGACGGGGCCTGCATCGTTGTCAGGGTCGGCACTGCTGCTGTGCGTCTAGTTCTTCGTCCACGAGAGCATTGAGCAGGACGTTGTACGCGTGCTGATTGTCCGCGAGGGCGTCCGGCGAATTCGCCTGGTCGGGCTGACGTGCCCGCTCGACGACGCCCACGGCTTGAGCGGCCAGAACAGCGATCCGGTCCAGGCGTAACGCGATGTCGGCGTCGTAGTCACTATCTGCACTGTGGCGCAGGGAATCTGACACATCTTGGAATCGAGACAAAGCCGGACCGTCAGGTTTGAGCGCGTCGGCTCCCAACAGGACGTCGCGGTTGTCGTAGACCTCGCCGACCACTGCATCGACTGCGCGGCAACCCGCGCGGTGCGGACTCATCCAGACACCGATTTGAAGCACACCTGACCACACTCCGCCGGTGACAAAGACCACGATAGCCCAGCGCAGACGCTGCGCCTTGGTCACCGCAGACGGGTCGGCCTGCCCAACAGCAGCGGCCACCTCAGGATCGGACTGCGCTGCTGCGCGCAACTGCGCCAACCGCGGTCGCCGCCGTCGCGCGCCAACAGCGCTCGCGCCAACCATAACCACGATCACCACGAGCGCCACGAGTACCGGCCCAGAGAGGGCTCGGAACTTGGTCAGCGCCGCCCCCACAAGAACCAATGCCACCCCTGCGCCTACCAGAGACCAAGCGACGATCCGCGGCCGCCGGGATGCTGGTCGGGACGACTCAACGATGTCGTACAGGCGCAGCGCGGCGGTGAGCACCACCGGATCGGCCGGCACCGGACCTCGTTTCCACACCCGGGCAACCTGGCGGCGCTGATCGGCAGTCAACCCACTGAGCACCGCCTCGGTCCTCGCGCCGAACCGACGCGAGGACCATGCAGTCATCAGTGCGACAGCAACGGCGACAAGCACCGAGACCACGACTATCGACAGCCACCAACCCACACCGTGCGCGCCGAGTGGCACCAGTGTTGCCGCGCCATATCCAAACGACCACAGCAACGCCCACCCTGCGTTGAACAAGATCCTCACGCGCGTCGGCGCGACAACCAACCACCACCCCATAACGACATCCCCCTCTCGCCCCGAACGAATTCGCCTCGATCATCAACGTGGTCACGACACGCCGCCACGCTGCGACCGACCACCGCCACGCAATGCCGCCCGCCAGTAAGCTCCGAAAGCCCATCCGGCCGCCCCCTTAGGCCCCCCGGCCGCCACAGATTCTGTTAGAACGGGCGTGCCACACACCGCGTACGATGTGCTGCCACCCGCCGCATCGGGGGTAGCCTGCCCGGCCGGGATCAACGACGCCCGCAGCCCCGACGAACGAGTGGCCGACTTCGCACCGCGTGCGCGACGTTGCATCAGTGCGCGCCCATCGTGGCCCCCGCGCTAACCTGTCCGGCATCGATCTTGGCCAACAACTCATCGAGGGCACCGGGGGCCTCGAGTTTGTTGGTCGACGCCTCCATCTCGCGGCTCCCGCAGCCCTTCACCGACTCCGAGTCTGATGTTTACGAACGCGCTTCGGTGCAGATAGTGAAGCGCCGCAGGGGGTGTGGGTACCCACCCTCCGAACAATCGTCCGTGGTGGTGGTGTCGAGTAGGACGCTCGCCGGCTTGAGTTTCCGCGTTGCGGCAGGGTCTTCGCACGCGACTTTGGTGGTAACGGCGCCCACGTCGATGCAGTACGTGCTGTCCCAGTTCAAATCCAGGCACGCAGTCCACTGCGCGTAGGCGTCACGAAAGTAGAACGGGCGGTCAGCATCGGCCACACACTGATCGGGAGTGAGCACCCGCTGGATCACCCGATACGTCGCCAACGGCGTCATGCAGTCAGCCACATCCAGGACCGCGCGTGCGGGGGTGCCTGACACGTTCACGCAGCCGCCGACGGGAGCATCCGCGCCTCCGGATTCCGTCATAGTTGCGGGTTGGGGAAACTGCCCCGGAATGTCGACGAGATCTCGCGCTGGCTCAGCGCTTTCGGATGTCGCGAACGGCGTGCTGTTGGGGTGAAGATCGTCTGATCCACATCCAGTAACGAGGACCGTCAGAACCATTGCCATCACAGCACGAGCTGTCAGACTCATTGAATACACTTCCCGTTCACTTTTGGGGACCACCGTTTCGTTACCTAGCGAATTACCTGGCTCAGGTTATGGCGCGAAGCGTACCGTCGCGTCCACAGTTGTGTTCGCGGTCGATCCGCGCGCTGGACGCGTTGCGTCAGTGCCGTTGTCCGGCCGAATGGTTCTTCCTTTTTTCACAGAACCGTGCCGCTAATGCGCCATTTTCCGTCTTGCATCTTGAATAGAACTTCGCCGCCGGTATTGGTGATGTGCCTTCGCTCAGATGGATGCCGCGGGTCCGCGAAAGACGTGATCAGATGGCCGACGGCTGTCGTGTCGCCGATCGCTTCAACGACAAACCTTTCAACCTCTGCGGGACCGTATGTAGCGACGGCAGATCGTAGTGTTGCCACCAACGGCGGATAGGAGAAATCCGGCCGGGGATGGCTTATGTCGTATGAGAGGTCCAGGTTCGCTTGGCCGATGGTTAAATTCTCAAGTGCGACTTCGTCGTTGGCACTGACCGCGCGCACATAGTCCTCGACCAGCTGCAGCAGGCGATCACGCTCTTCACGTTCGGCACGTCCTGTCATGAAGTCACGGTACAGCCAGTGCACGCAACCACCGACGAAAAAAGCGATCAGCACTATTACTACAAGACGCACGGGCTCCTCCAATTCTTGGAAATATGATGCACTAGTTGACAATGGCGGTGCATTGACCTGCGCCGGTCGCCCCGTACGTCCATACTCCTTCGTAGAATCCCGTCGCCTCGTAACCAATGGGGAACTGGTTTCCTTGCCAGCCAATTGCGGCATTCAGCACCTTATCCATAGGCCGTAACGTTCGCTGTAGATCGATATCTTCTTTCGCACCCCAGAGCGTATCTGGCATGTGACCGGCGACCTTAGTCCCGTCCTTGTATGGTGTCGGATTATCGCGACGTTCGTTGGCCGCTTCCCTATTTTTGCGCTTTTCGAGATCGGACCCTGGGGGAACAGCTCTTCGTTCTAGTATTCCCCCATTGGCCTTCCGCAATTCGTTCGCATACCAGACGTAGTCGGCGAGTTCCTCTCTCACTGCGGCGCTGGGGTCGGTCGTGCCTTGTTTGAAGCACACACCGACCGGCCCCCTGCAGGAGCTCGTTCCGCCGTTGCGGTCCATCGAGCAGTAGTCATCGTCAAATGGCGACTTTTGTTCGCCATCGGGTGCCTTGTCGATAGTCGGGTCGTCGATGGGGCGCGGCCGGATCGTCGGACGTGGTCGAGGGCCCGGCTTCTCTGGAAATGGTTGTGGGGCTTGCTGAGGTGGGCAGATGCTGCAGGCGCCGATGCCGCCAATGACGTCGCGGCCCGGTCCGCTGAGCACGCCCCCGGAGGGCAGGCTCGCCGGCATCACCATGACCGGATCGGCGATGCCGAGTTGTCGGGCGATGTCTTCGCAGTGCTTCTGCAGATCACGCAGTGCCTGATCCTGGGAGTTCTCCGACTCAGTGGATGGCTGGGCAGGTTCCTGTTGGCTCGACTCCTGTGGCGCCTGTTGAGGTCCTTGTTGCGTCGGCTCTGGCTGTTGTTGCGGGGGCAGGTCGTAGTCGGGTGGTTGGGTGCCGTGCACGGGTGGTTGCCGCTGTGGATAGGACTGTTGTGGGTTTTGGGGTGCTTGGCTGTATTCGGGTGCGGCGGAGGGGTTGTTGATGTCAATGCCGTTGCCTTGCGGCGGGGCTGGGTAGTTGCCGCCGCTGTAGCCGGGTCCTCCTTCAGGGAGGCCGGGGGGTTGGAACTGACTTCCTCCGCCGGTTCCAGATCCTGGGCTGCCCGGACCGCCGGGGCCGGTAGGTCCGGTCGGAACTGGCTCTGCGGTGGCCCCCGGTAGCGCGGACAGTCCGGGCAAGGGTTGGTCTACCGTGGTGACGGTCGCCCCGGCAAGGACCACCGCGACTACAGCGACGACGGCAGCCGCGCGCCGATACCCCGATAGGCGTCGGCGCACAGATGTTCTGCGCTTACCCATATCCTCTACTCCCCTGTTCCGGTGGGGGTGGTCATGGTGGCTTTGGCTGCGGTGACGGCAGTTTCGGCGGTGTGGGTGCAGGCTTGGTAGTCGGGTCCGGTTTGGCCGAAGGTGCTGACGCACGCGATCGACATGTGCCCCAGAAGCCGGTTTTGGCAGGCGGTCAGCGAGGTCTGCTCCGGTGCGGTGGCCGCGCATTGCTGCAACGCCGCGCACGCGGCGGCGAAGTCGGCGACCCTGCCGTCGGGGCTGCGGTAGTCGTTGATCCCGGCCGGGCAGGCCACCCCCGATGCGGCCGGTGGCAGCACATCGGGGGCGGTGTCTGGCACGCCCGTCGTCACCACATCTGCCGCGGCCGCGGGGATGCCGGCCCAGTTCGGTGTCGGTGCTCCGGTGGTGGCGAGATCGGACGCCCGGTAGGACAGCATGATCTGGACCGGGAAGGCAAAGATGTTGGCCTGTCCCACATCGATGGTCAGATCGGATTGCCCGAGCGCAAATCCCGGCCCCAGACCCGGCGTCACGGGCAACGGTCTCTGATCACGGTCGTGGGCCGCCGGCACGCTGAAGGTTCCGATCACCGCGGCAGGCCGTCCCGGGCTGGCATCGGTCTCGACGAGCACAACGTTGTCGCCTTGGCGCAGATGCGTTCCCGACGGCAGTTTCACACCGAAAGCAATCGTCGAGGACGCGAACGCCGACTTACGGGTGATGGTGACATCGACACCGCCGCCGGTGACCGGGCGCACGAGGTACTCAAGGTCATTGCTGCCATAGATCCCGCCACCGTCACCGGTCCACGCCGCCGGCCCCAACCCCAGCTCACCGGGCAGATGCAGCACCAGATGCCGGTTGGGGTGCAGCGTCGGAACGAAAATGCCGTCCTTGGCCCACATCGGCACGGTCGCCTCACCACGCTCGGCCTGGGCGGCCAACGCCGGCTCCAACCCCGCGGTCTCCCCCTGCGGCGTCGTAGAAGAAACCCGCGCCCCACCAATCGGATTGACCCGCCCCGGATCGGCAGGCATCGGCCGCGGTATTGCCGGTTGCACCGGCGGCGGCGGGTCGGCCACCGCCACCGGCACGGCCGGCTCGACACACACACCAGCCATCACGACCAACGCGGCCGACACCCTGCTCACCGCGACCGACAGTGCGCGTGTCCCACCGCTCATCACAGGTCCTTCGGCTCGCCGTAGAGGGTTTGGGTGTCATTACCGTTATCGGTGCGCACCCTGATGGTGGTGTAGGACTGAATCTTGACCTGGCCACCGCACCCATCGGCGACAATGTTCTGCTCACGTAGATTCGACACCGCGCTCATGTTGCGCAGACTGATCCGATCCAACGGAACCTGCACATGCCTACCGGGTTTGAGCAGAACCCGGATATAGCCGCCGATATGTTCGGTCGCCCCGACAGACGCGTTGGCCTGCGCACCGGCGAAACCGCCACCGCCGCCACCGCCGCCACCGGCACCGCCTTGGCCCTCACCGAAACCGCCGCCATACACCCCGGCTCCGACCTGCTGATTGAGATCCAGGCCCAGATCCCCGCCGACCTCCACCCCCGCCGAGGAATCGGTGCGGCACCCCACGAAGTACCCGGCCTCCAACTGCGCATCCTGAATCGGGGTGCCCCCGGTCCCGCTGATACGGGCCTCGGCACGCAGACTCACCCGCGCCTGCCACGAGTTCGAGGCCCCCGCCAGGTTGTCGATGTGATCGATCACCTCATGGGTGGAGTTCACATCCACCACCCACCCGTCATCGGTGACAAACTGCGTCCACCGATCGGGCATCACCTGGGGCGCCGCACCCGCCGGCGGCGCACCCCACAACGCCACACCGGCGATCACCGCACCCGCCCACACGCCGCGACAGCACCGACCACCGGCACCAACCATCGCCAACACGCCACAAATCCCCCGTTTGCTACACACGGCCAGGTACCCCCGCAGCCCTGATCAGAACGTGTGCGACGTCAAGCTCACATATAACTGACTGACGTGTCAAGCGGAAGTGGCGAGATCGTCTTCATATTGCGAGTGACACGTTAATCATGTAAATGTGAGTGGGCTGGCTATGACTTGCAGCATTGGCAGCCAGGCGTGGGGAACGGTGAGGTCAGGGGGCCATGACCATGAATACGTTGCTCTGTGACGCGCGGGTGACACCCGATGGATCGGTTGTGGTGATCGAAGATGTCGGAGCTCACGGACGTGCGAGCGCCTATGTGGACGGCACCGCGTCCACTGTCGACAGGGTCGGGTCCGTGCATGCCTTGTGGGTGCGCACACTGAGCGTTCATGAGGCAGAGCTCCTGAGCACAGGAGTTCGCGCCCGAGTGCTGGTCGGTTCTGACACACGGGGACTCGGCAGGCTTGTGTTCCGTGGACCGCTCACAGTAGGAAGTGGCGTGCTGGCGATCGGTGACGCGCGGAGCCCGGATCGCCAGCTGCTGTTCGGCGAGCCAGCCACACTTCACGTCAGTGTCTTCACCGAAACCACCATCGAAACAATCTATTTCGATCATCCACCGGCCGAGTTCCCGACATCGGGCCCGAGCGTTATCACGGTGCTCATCGCTGAGAACCCGGGCTTCAGTCACGCTGTCAAGAACACGACATTTGGCCGTCCACGTCTCCCGCGACTACCGAAAATTCTCACAATCCGAGGCAGATCACCTGGTTGAACAAGGAGGTGGTCTGTCGGCCCGACGATGAGCAGCCAACACGATCCGAAACACGGGAGGGCACTGTGCACTTGGTGGCGATAGCCCTGATCTCCGTGCTTGTCGGAGCGTGCACATACTGGCTCTACGCGGACATCGTGACCGAACGTGTTGAACGCAAGGAGCACGGTGCATTGCTGCGGTTGGTCGAGGAACTCGTGAGCGAGCTCAACGACGACCAAAGAGTTCCTGAGTTCTCGACAATCGGCAATGGCAACCCGCATCCATTAGACGGCATCGGCTACCGCGGTGCCGACTCAACGTCTCCGCCACTGACAGCCGTCCTACGCTCCGCTGTCGAAATGCACGGTCCCGCAGCAATCGAGAGGTTCATCGTCGAAGCGGTCGGCGAGATGACCGCTGTCGGCCACCTGATCGCCTCATTCGCCGATCCGCGACATCCATCCGAGCGCGGACAGAACCTCCGCGTTGCCGGCGAAATTGTCTTCAAGAAGGAAGACGGCGATTGGCGAATCAGCGGCACAGTGCTCTGACTCGACGTTGAGGCTTGCTCGCCTCCTCACCGGCCGCTTACTGTGACGGCCAGCACACCTCGCGGAAGTCCGCGACCGAGGAGGACAGCGTGACCGTCGAGAAGAAGATCACCTACTGCCGCATCTGCGAACCGCTGTGCGGTCTGATCGCCACCGTCGAAGATGGCCGTCTGCTCTCACTTCGCCCCGACAAGGACCACCCGCTCTCCCGGGGTCGCGCCTGCCCGAAAGGGATCGCGTTCAGCGACGTCCAGAACGATCCTGACCGGGTATTGCACCCCCTTCGGCGCCGGCCCGACGGTAGCTTTGCCACCGTCAGCTGGGATGAGGCACTCGCGGACATCGCCACTCGCTTGAACAGCGTGCTTGCCGAGCACGGTGGCGATGCCGTCGGCGAGTACCTCGGAAACCCCTCCGCATTCGGGTACGCGGCCAGCCTGTGGTCGGGACTGTTCATGAAGCGGATCGGGGCCGGTCATCTGTACTCGGCGGGATCACAGGACATCAACAGCCGCTACGTCGCCAGCAAGCTGCTCTACGGTGCCGCCACCCAGATCCCCTTCCCCGACCTGCCGCGCACCGATTTCCTGTTCATGCTGGGCGCCAATCCGCTTGTCTCCCACGGCAGCGCATTACGCGCACCGCGGATCAAAGACGACCTCGCCGGCATCGTCAAGCGCGGCGGGCGCGTGATCGTCGTCGATCCGCGCCGCACCGAAACAGCCGCCGCCTACGAACATGTCGCGGTCCGCCCCGATTCGGATGCCTGGTTGATGCTCTCGCTGTTGAACGTGGTGTTTGCCGAAAATCTGCAGGACAACGCGGCATTGACGGCACACACCGTCGGCGCGGAAACCCTGCGCGCGCTCTGCGCGGACTTCCCACCCGAGGCCACCGAAATCCGCACCGGAATCTCGGCGGGGACGGTCCGCGCACTGGCCCGCGACTTCGCCACCGCCCGCACCGCGGTGGCCTACGGGCGGACCGGTGCATGCCTGGGCCATCACGGCACCCTGGTCAGTTTCCTGATCGACGCGCTCAACACCGTGACGGGGAATCTGGACCGTCCCGGCGGCGCCCTGATGTCGCATCAGGTGATCCCGGTCGAGGAGTTCGGGGAGAAGTCCGGTGCGTTCAGCTATAACACCAAAACGTCGCGCATCGGCGGGTTCCCGGATGTCTTCGGCTCGTTCCCGGCAGCACTGATGGCCGAAGAGATCACCACCAGCGGAGCAGGACAACTGCGGGCCCTGTTCGTGCTCGCGGGCAATCCCGTGCTGTCGGTCCCCAACAGCGCTGCCCTTGAGTCCGCGCTGGGAAAATTGGATCTGCTGGTGTCCCTCGATCTGTACGTCAACGAAACCAACCGGCACGCCGACTACATCCTGCCCGCCACCACCTTCCTCGAGCGCGACGACCTGCCGATGGCATACGCGGCGTGCAGTCCGACGGTGTTCCTACAGTCCGCTGAACCGGTAGTGCCCGCATACGGGCAGGCGCGTCCCGAATGGGAGGTCTTCGAGGATCTAGCCGAGCGGATGGGGCTGTCGCTCTTTGCCACCGGCGCCCTCGCTCCGCTGAACCCGGTCCTGCGGTGGCTGCGACGACACGGTGTGCGCGTCACCCCGCAACGCATGATGCACACGTTGCTACGCGTCGGCCCTTACGGTGACCGGTTCGGGCTGCGCCGCGGCGGACTCAACCCTGCTCGGCTGCGCGAGCGTCCGCACGGCGTCGTATTGGCCGAGCACGCACCGCACGGCGTGCTGGCCGACGTGGTCACCCACCACGGCGGCAAGGTCGATCTGGCGCCTCACGAGATCGTCACCGAGGTGGCTCGACTGGGGAAGGCGCCCGGCACGACGGTGGACTTCCCATTGTCGGCTATCGGGATCCGGGAACTGCGTTCCCAGAACAGTTGGATGCACAACAGCCCGATCCTGATGAAGGGCAACCGCACTCAACGTGCCCGGGTCAATCCGTCCGATGCGGCGTCAGCCGGTCTTGCCGACGGCGGTCGGGTACGAGTCGTCTCGGCGAACGGTGCCATCGAACTGGACGTGTCGATCACCGATGAGGTCGGACCTGGCACCATCGCCATCCCGCAGGGTTGGGGACACAAGGGCGGCGGCTGGCGGCTGGCGAATGCCAATCCCGGTGTGAACGTCAACGAGCTGACCTCCAACCGCCCCGAGGATCTGGAAGCGCTGGCGGGCATGTCGGTGCTCAACGGTGTGGCGGTACGACTGGAGCCGGTCCGGCAAACCGCGGACGACCAGGCGCACTATTCGGCGTCGCGCCCCTGACGACTGCCACGATAGGCGCGGCGGCGCAACGCCGTCAGCCACCCGGGAAGTAGCGACACGCCGTTCGCGTGATTGAGGGTGGGATCGAAGGCGATGTCCTCGGGCCAGGCATCCTCCAGGTCGCGATCAAACTCCAGTACCGCCAGCGGACCGAATTTTCCCGAGCCCTCGGCCTGTTCGATGCTGACCACCAGCGGCTGCTCGGGCAGTCGGCGGCGGATCTCTGCGACATCCAAGCCGGCAAAGTCGTTCGGCGACACCAGTTCGGCACGCAGCCAATGGATTTTGTTGCGATATCCGAAGGGCATCAGCGTGGAAAAGGTCGCCGTCGACCACGATGTCGCCGGTGTCAGCACCACCCTCGCCGCCGATGACACCATCAGCACATCCCATGGCTGCCCGTCGGATTGCGACCGGAAAGCCAGACCCGCGAAATCCGGGAATCCGGCCGGTGTCCCGATGCCCTTGGACATCCGACCGATCACCTCGCCGTCGCCGATGGGCAGGCCTTTCCCGGGTTCGGCGGTCCTGGTGATCCGTCCGTGGACCAGCGCACCGCTCGGATGAAACAACCGGGCGTCTCGCAACGCGGCGCCCGCGCGGAACGGCACGGTCGTCAGCTCTGAAGCCTTCATATCGCCGGGGTGCCCTCCGTCGACCGCACCAAACATGACTCGTCGCCGGTGAGCTGGGGGGAGCCGGCAACGTCCCTGGTGATGAGACCTCGCGCCTCGAACTGGTCCAACCAGCCGGCCATTGGTAGCCAGCCCCAGCGCCGCTGGAAGATTCGGGCATTGCGGACAATATCGCGCACATGTTCCACGGGCGGGTCGCTGACGTGATGGTGCTGATGGAATGCATCGGCGCCCCCGACCCACCGTAACGGCACGTCGAGCGCGGCAGCGGTCTG
Source organism: Mycolicibacterium neoaurum (assembly GCF_036946495.1). Taxonomy (NCBI): domain Bacteria; kingdom Bacillati; phylum Actinomycetota; class Actinomycetes; order Mycobacteriales; family Mycobacteriaceae; genus Mycobacterium; species Mycolicibacterium neoaurum. The sequence goes on along the minus strand of NZ_JAQIIX010000002.1, from coordinate 2,366,483 downwards.
GGCGAAATCGGTGTCTTCGCCGCCGTAGCCAAAGTACTCCTCACAGAATCCGCCTATGACGTGCCAGGTGGGTGCGGTGACGGCAAAGGACAGCGACCAGAACAACCGGTGATCGCTGCCGGGTAGCACGGTGTCCGGTTGCGGTGCGGGCCGCGCAGGATGCGGGTCGGCCAATCGGTCCAGGCCGGTCGCCGGGTAGCCGGCCGGCCCCGGGGGCGGAAGATAGGCGACCGGACCGCACAGCAGCGCGTCGCGGTGTGACGGTGTTCCGCCCACGTCACGGTAGCGCTGCACCATCGTGGTGGCGGGTATGCAGTCGACATCGAGGAAGATGAGCAGTTGCGCACCGTCGGCCAAAGCCGCTGTTGCACCGGCATTTCGGGCCTGGGCCAGCGGGAGACCGTCCATTCCTGCGGCGCACTCGACCACGGCGGTGGGGAGCGCCGCGCCCGCTAGCCGGGAATGCACTTCGGGATCATCCATCGCGACCACGACCTGCAGGTCGGGCCGTACCGAACCGGCCGCCAACCCGGCGCGTTGGCGTTGCAGGTGCGCGCCGCGCCCGTGGACGGTGGTGATGACCGCGGTTCTCATGCCGACACCACGCCCCGGCATGCCCGCGCCGTCTCCTCGATCACGGCGGCTGCGCGGTCGGCTGCCCCCTGCACATGCCAGCGGCGCCACTGCTCACCGCCGGTCCCGCGCGCACGCCGGATCAGCTCGGCCCAGCCATCGGGCTCCGGCCACTCGTACGCCACGGTCGCCAGTCCATGCCTATCCAATACCGTTGCCGTCGTGAGCTGTTCGTCGAACGGGCGCCGTTGGGGGATGACGACCGCCGGGCGCCCGGCGATGGCCGTATCTGCGATGCTGTTCTGCCCCGCATGGGTGATGATGACATCCGCCCCGGCCAGGTGCGGCCACGGATCGGATATCCACTGCCCGTGCTGCCCGCCCAGCCACGTCCAGTCGGCGAATTCGGCTCCGGTGGTCTGCACTGCGTCGGCGCCGCCGGCGCCCGAAAGCACCACGACGTTTCCGGTAGCGGTGCGGTCTGGAGCCCGGCGACCGTCGAATCGGCTGATACCGCCGACATAGACGGTCTTGTGGTCGTGGGGCCGAAGCCATTCGGGAACTCGGAGCTCTCGAGGCCACGCGGCGATTATGCGGTCAGCGAGGGTGTGCACCAGAACATGTGGGGCGTCGGTGCGGTTACCGGGTAACGCGATCACCACCACCGGGATCCCCAGCAGGCGCGCGAAGGTCGCCACCTCCACCGAGACGTCGACGACGAGGGCTTCCGGCCGGGCATCGCGTACCCAGTCGGCGATGGCCGTCATCCTGGCGGTGTAGCCGGTGTCGAAGTGCGGCGACCAATGCAACGCACCATGCGCGGTGGGCTCGTGCACCGTGTCGGAGACGTCATCACGCGGAAGCGCGATCACATTCGTGAACGGGTTGTCCCGTGGCACCTCTCGGCTGGTGAGCACCGTGACCGATCGAGTCATCCGCTCGGTGATGCTCATCGCCCGCGCCAGGTGTCCGTAGCCGTGATGGTGCACGTAATAGCCGATCATCGTCCGCATCTCCCGCCGTGGTGAGCATGTCTGTGTACAGCGACAGGTAGGTCCGCACCATCGCATCTTCCGAACAGCACCGCACGGCATGTGACCGCACCTGTGCGCGTGGCAGTTCGACCGCTTCCGGGATGGCCGATGCCATCGCGGTGACGTCCCCGGACGGCACCAGTCGGCCTGCTCGCGGATCAAGCATTTCACCGATACCACCACGGTCGAACGCGACGACCGGTGTGCCACAGGACATCGACTCGGCCACCACCAGTCCGTAGGGCTCATCCCACATCGGCGTCACGAGCACCGCGGCAGCGGCCCCGACCAGTGCCACGAGCTCGGCGTGGGCCAGATGCCCGACGTACCGGATCCGGCCGTCGAGCTCGGGCTCGACGGCACGTTCATAGTAGGCCGGATCCGAGATGGGGCCGGCGATCAGCAATGGCAGCGCGGCTTTCCGCGCTGCCGCGATCGCGAGATGGGTGCCCTTCTCGGGAGTGATCCTGCCGAACCAGACAAGCTCGTGCCCTCCGGACCCCAGTCGCCACGCTGTGGTGTCAACGCCGTTCGGGACGACGCGGATCTCCCCGCAGACGTGTCGCCATGCGGCTGCGGTGTGCCGACTCACCGCGGCGATGCGGGTTCCGTCGCCCCTGCCCGCGGCCAGTGCAGATTCCAGCCACGGGGTGGGTGGCGTGTGCACGGTGGTCAACATCGGGATGGACAGCATCGGTGCCATCGCCACCGGAAGGTGATGCAGGCTGTGGTTGTGCACGATGTCGTAGTGCTCGGAATCGCCGTGGGCGAGATCGAGCATGAGTGCGAGGTAGGCATGATGATCGGCCATGAACGACGCTGCCGGCATGGACACATCGGCTTGAGCGGCGGTGGAGAGGGTTATCTCGTGCACCCGCAGCGATTCACAGGCCAGGCCGGTGTCGGAACCGCTGCCGGCGAAAAGTGATACGTGATGGCCGCGCTGCACCAGAGCACGCGCCAGATGCCACACGTGGGTCTCCAGTCCACCGGCAAACGGCTGCCGAATGGGGTGGCGATTCGACGCGATCAATGCGATACGGCGCGGTGCTGTCACGCCAGCACCTCCTGATACACCCGCGCGTGTGCCTCGGCGATGTCGACGCGTTCACGGCGGCGCTCGGCCCACGTGACCCGACGGCGACCGGGATCGCTCACCCAGTCCAGATAGGACCGCGTCATCGCCTGGTGCAGTGAGTCTGCATCGAACAGATCATCGGAGAAGTCGAAGACCTGACAGGCACGCTGTTGTCCGTAGAACCCACAGCTGGGGGCCACCACCTGCGTTCCCAGGTCATGACACGCTTCCAGCCATCCCGAGTGGGTACCGAAACGGTATGGCAGCACCGATACGTCGAGAGATTCCAGATAGTCCCACAACTCGGCGTCGCTGTAGTAGGGATGCACCACCACCCGCACGTGGCCATATCGGCGGTAATCCAACAGCGCCCGCCCGGCCTCGGGTGCGTACCAGTAACTGTCGGGATCGAAGATCTCGTCGTGGGCATTGATCTGGATGACCCCGCCGGGTAGCTCGGCGACCGTCTCCACCAGAGTGTCCAGAATCGCGAGGGGGTCCATGTTGGCGCGCAGGCTCTTCACGTGTATACCGACCCTGAATTCCGGGTGCTGCGACCGCGGTCGCTGGATACGATTGCTGGACAACACATGTGGATGAGGGAGAACCTGCGCGGGTCTACCCCACCTGCGCTCCACCGTGTCGGCGGCACCGGAAGTCAGGGTGAGCAGCCAATCTGCCGCCGTCGCCAGAACGTCCTGTTGCTCCCGATGCGGGGAGAGCCCGCTGTGATGCGGGTTGCGCAGATCGTGCACCGTGTATACCAGCGGCTTGCGATGTTTACGCAGCTGTTCGACGACCTCGGCGAGTTCGCGAGCGGGGATCGTATCGAAGCCGAAGTGCACGTGAAACACGTCGAAGCGGTCGTGATTGGCTTCGATCCAACCAGGTTGCAGCATCACCGGCGGCCACCACCCACCTGGGATCTTGCGCCGATCATCGGGGATCGGATCCTTCAGGCGCGCAACGGTATCCAACCCCCCTGGCTGAGAAAGGTGGCGCACGTACACGTGCGACGCGGGCACGGACGCGACTTTGATCATCACACTCCTGACACATCGGTTACCGGGCAGGCCACTACGGCCACCGTCCCGAATTTCTTGAGGAGGGCGGGGGCGGATACCCGGCCGCCGCCCGGCGAAACCAGACGCGTTGTTTAATGTCCCGCCGACCAGGTAATGCCTGCGGCGTCCACGCTTCCCTTGAGAGATCGGACCTGTGATGACGAACGTCGACACCCCGCCGGGCCACCAGGCATCCGTTCCGGAACTCGTCACCCAATTGTCCGAGCAGTTGTCTCGGCTGGTGCGAGACGAGCTCCGATTGGCGCAATGGGAGTTCCGCCGCGGTGCCACCAAGGCCGGTATCGGCGCTGGCCTGTTCAGTACGGCCGGCCTCCTGGCTGTCAGCGGTTGGCTTGCCCTCATCGCCGGGGCCGTCGCGGCGTTGGCGCTGATGCTACCGGTATGGGCGGCAGCCATGATCGTGGCCGCGGTGTTGTTCGTCGCTGCCGCGGTCGCCGCGATGATCGGCAAGAAGCAACTGGCCCAGGCCCCGGCAGCGGCCGACGAGGTGGTCAGCAGCGTCAGCGCTGACGTCGATGCGGTACGGGGGCGCTGACATGAGTCGACCCGACCACACCCCGGAACCCGGCGCAGAGGCCGGTATCGAGGCCATCGAACACGACATCGAGCGGACCAGAGAGCAGGTTGCGGACACCGTCGCGGCGCTGGGGGCGAAGCTCGATGTCAAGGAGCGGGTCATCGATGCCGTCACCGAACCCGACGGTTCGGTCAAGACCGTCATCCCGATCGCCGCCACCATCGTCGCTACCACCATTGTGCTGTTGGGCGTCGTCATCTGGCGTCGCCGCCGCTGAGCCGAGGAGATCCCATGCCGGACAACAAGCCGTCCGTGACCGCGCGCATGATGTACCGCCCGGTGGGAATAGCCAGTTCACTCATCGGCGGGCTGGTCGCCGGCGCCATCTTCAAACAGGTGTGGAAGCACGCCTCCCCTGGTGCACATGACGATCCGCCGGCACCGCTGGAACGCAGTTACCCACTTCGCGAGATCATTGCGGCGGCGGCGCTGCAGGGCGCGATCTTCTCCGTGGTCAAGACGATCATCGATCGCCAAGGTGCCCGCGTGTTCGAGCGGTGGACCGGCGAGTGGCCGGGTGGCTGATGGTGGCCCCGATGCGTCACCGGTGTGTAGGCCATGACTGATCTGTTGCAGGAACTTCTGGAGGCCTACGGTCCGGTGGGCCAGGAAGACGCTGTGCGCGAAATCTGTCGCCGCGAGGTAGCCCCTTTTGCCGACGACGTGTGGGTGGATGGCGCGGGAAACGTGATTGCCTTGCTCAGAAGCGGTGATCACGATGCTCCGGCGATCCGATTGATGGCGCACATGGACGAGTTGTCGATGATCGTCAAACGGGTGGAACCGGACGGAACCCTGCGGCTGTCTCCGCTGGGCACCATGTATCCCGGGAACTTCGGGCTGGGCCCGGTCGCCGTGCTGGGAAGACACGAGGAGCTGACAGCGGTATTGACGCTCGGCTCCGAGCACACCACCAAGGAGAGTCACCGTATCTGGGAGACCAAGCCCGATCAGGGGGACAAAGCGCTCGACTGGTTGCACGTGTATGCGTTCACCGGCCGGAGCACCGACGAACTCGCCGGCGCCGGGGTCACCGCCGGCACCCGTGTCTGCGTGCATCGCAGCAAGCGCGAACTGGTGCATTTGGGTGGGTACGTAGGCAGCTACTTCCTGGACGACCGTGCTGCCATCGCTGTTCTGTTGGCGACGGCGCAGCGACCTCGCGTCCGCGATGTCGACCTACCCGCCGATGTCTATCTGGTCTTCACCACAGGTGAGGAGATCGGCGCGAACGGGGGGATGTACGCGGCTCGCACGCTGCCCGAAGGCGTGACGATCGCCGTCGAGGTGGGTCCCACCGAGCAGGAGTATGGGACCTCGGTGCACGGCGGGCCCATCATCGCTTACAGCGATGCCTTGACGGTGTACGACAAACCTACTGCAGATCGTTTGGTGGATGCCGCTGCGCGTTCGGGCCTTACGCCGCAACCCGCTGTTCTTGGGGCGTTCGAGTCGGACGCGTCGCACAGCAAGGCCTCCGGGATGTGCCCGCGGGCGGCGCTGCTGTGTCTACCGACGCTCAGCACGCACGGCTATGAGGTGATGGCGAACGGTGCCATCGCCGACGCCGCCGGCGTGCTGGAAAGTTTCCTGGTCGACGGCGATATTCGCCAACTGGACGATTGAGTGCGACGGCGCAGGGGGTATCCACCTCGCGTGACCCTCGCAACTCCCCGCATCGAACCTCTTCTTCCTCTGCCTCGGGGACCGCTGTCGTTGGCGGTCATCGAGCTGCTCAACGAGCGTGCGCCGGTCAACCACCTGTCGCGAGTCGAAGCATCGCTGGGAGACGCCGATCCGTACGGTCTAGACCTGCACCTGGCGCTGTACGTGTGCTACGAGTTGCACTACCGGGGATTCGACGGCGTCGATCCCGGCTGGGAGTGGGATGCCGGCCTGCTGCACTTGCGCGGTCGATTGGAGAGCTTGTTTCTGGCCGAGGTGCAGCGCGCGGTCGGCCCGATCGGGCCCGAGGAGTCGGCGCTGGCAGAAATGGATGCTCTCTCGGTCGAACCCGTTGACGGGGACGGACTTTCGTACCATCTGTGCGACAAGGGCACCTGGGATCAGATGCGCGAGTACTTCGTGCACCGCTCGCTCTACCACTTGAAGGAGGGCGACCCGCACGCCTGGGCGATCCCGCGGCTCATCGGGCAGGCCAAGGCAGCGTTCGTCGCCGTCGAGTTCGACGAGTTCGGAGCCGGGAACGGTACCCGCCTGCATCAGCGCCTGTTCGCCGACCTGATGGACGCCGCAGAGCTGGATTCCGACTATTTGGGCTATATCGACATCGTTCCGGCCGAGGCACTCGCTGCCGTGAATCTCATGTCACTGTTCGGTCTGCACCGTCGCCACCGCGCAGCGGCGGTGGGGCACTTCGCCTCCACCGAGATCACTTCACCTCCGGGTTCCCGCCGCCTGGTCGATGCACTTCAGAGGTTGGGCGCACCGCAGGAATGCGTTGCTTTCTACGCCGAGCATGTCGAGGCAGATGCCGTGCACGAACAGGTGGTCCGCACGGACGTGGTGGGTGACCTACTGTCCCGCGAACCGCATCTCGATCGGGATGTCGTGTTCGGAATCCGCGCGCATGCGTTCGTCGAGGACAAACTGGCCGACCACATGTTGCGGTCCTGGGAACAGAACCAGAGTTCGTTGCGGCGTCCGCTCGACTGAGCAGTCACTGACATGACGAAGCGGGCCGGAGTTGCTATCCGGCCCGCTTCGTCATGGTGGTCAGCCGAGTTCAGTGCTCAGCGTTGCTGGCCGACGGGTCCGCTGATGCCGCCTTCTTGGCTCCCGACGTCCGGCAGCGTCGCCGGTGGCTGGTATCACACAGCGGATAGTCCTTGCTGCGTCCGCAGGCGCATATCGCGACCATGAACCGGTCCGACTCGATTGTCGAGCCGTCGGCGAGTTCGACCGACACCGGCCCCTGCACCAGTACCGGCCCGCCGCGCACCGCTCTCACGGTGCGAAAGTCCTGTTCGCTCACGGCTTGTCGGCCCTGATCACCAGCAGCTCCTCTTCGCGCCGCCCCGGCTGCAGCCGGCCCGTATCTTCCAGCCACTGGGCCCGGGTGGTCAGGACCGGCCCGAACGGAATCCATTCCCATGCCACCACATCGGCGTCGAGGCCCGCGGCCGATAACGCCTCCAATGTCCTTCGCGGATCCGCGAACTCCGACTGCACGATCAGGACGCTGCCACCGTCGGCCAAGAGGTCGGGGACGGCAGCGCACAGCGGATCCAGCACCATCCGGCCGTCACCACCGGCATCCCACGCGCGCGCCGGGCCGACTGATGCGGGTAGCACGTCCAGCGCCGGGTCGTGGGGAACGTAGGGGGGATTGCAGACCACCAAGTCGTATGGGCCGAATTCTGTTGCGCGCGCCCAGGAGCCCAAATGCACGTCCACCGACGCACCGGCGATCTCGGCGTTGGCACGAGCGCAGCGCACCGCCCGTGGACAGATATCGAATGCCGAGACGCTCGACGCACCCTGCGCCGCAGCATTGATCGCCGCCACGCCACTGCCGGTACACAGGTCGGCCACCTTGCTTCCCAGGGCTAGTCCGCTCTTGTCCATGGTTTCCACCAGCAACCGAGAATCCTCCTGCGGCGCGTATACGCCGTCGGTCACCATGGTCACCAGTCGGGATTCGCCGTCAAACGGGTAAGCGGTAGTCATCTTTGCCTCTCGCGGGTCAACGGGTCAGCACTGCCGGGCTGCAATGCCCGCTGCCGTCCCAGGTCAAACGCCGCTTTCTTCAGCGCCTCGCCGGGCGGATACCCATTTCGTCGCAGGGATCAACATCGACGCGCGCCATCCGCCTGGTTATCCGGTTGCGCTGCACCCCCACCACGAGATGACATGGACTCATGAGTGCGATCTGGCCGCTGTTCGACCTTCGCGTGCGCACACCGCGGCTGACCCTGGCCTACGTCACCGACGATCTCGGATTTCGCCTTGCCGAGTTGGCCGCCCGCGGCATTCACGATCCGAGCACCATGCCGTTCTCCGAGCCGTGGACAGATGCACCGACCAATCTGTTGCAGCGCAATGCGATGCAGTACTACTGGCGCTGCAGAGCGAACATCTGTGCCGACAACTGGGACATGGTGCTGGCCGCATTGGATCGAGAGCATCGACTGGTGGGGATGTGCACGTTGACCGCCACCAATTTCCCCACCATGCGTGTCGCCGGCACGGGGTCCTGGTTGGGCCTCGAATTCCAGGGCCGCGGACTGGGCTTGGAGATGCGGCACGCTGCGCTGCACCTGCTGTTCGCCGGCCTCGGCGGCGAACGTGCGACGACCCGGGCATGGCATGACAATCTCGCGTCACTTGGCGTGACCCGCTCGCTGCCATACACCTACACCGGCGCAGACTTGGCGCTGCGCCGCGACAAACCCGACACGATGCTGTCCTTCGCCATGGACCGGGCGCAGTGGACTGCGCAACGGCGCGACGACATCGAACTCGTGGGCATCCCCGCGGTACGCGCTCAACTGGGCCTATAGCCCCAACTGTCCCAATCCGCCAGTTCGCCAAGACCCACGGCCCCTGACGCGGGCTCCCGACTGGGCACTTTCCACCACGGTTGCAATCGTGGCAAATTGCCGAGCGCGGCACCAAGCGTGCAGAACAATTGTTCACCCAGTGCAATTTTCAATCTTGATAATTTCACTATCGGTACTGTGCTGCGCAATTTGGACCCGCCCTTCGGCCAATATTTTTCGCTATGCGGCTTTCGCGGAGATCTGGCCCCTACCTGGTCTCCAACGTGCTCATTACGACTTTCAACTGTGACTACGCAAATATGCAAGCAGTTGATACGCCTTTATAGAGAGTTTTCTGAACTTCTTGGATTAACGACAAAAATGGCCGGGTACTTCTCGAGTGTTCAGCGGAGTGATCCGTATCACATCACGATTATCCGAGATCTCGGAAGTTGGGAGAAGGCATCATGTGGGGGCCCTGGCAGCGATCAGCAAAGCCACTTTGCTCAGTAGCAGCGCCATTGTTTGCAGTGACCCTGGTCGCAGCGGCGATCCCGACCGGCACTGCGCCTCCACCGACGCAGGATGTCCGACAGGTATCAGCCCAGGTGGCGCTCGCCGCGGCCATTGATACCTCTCCCAACGCCGTCGGCATCGCCGAATCCGAGCTGTACTTCATGACGCCGGCCGAGGTGGAGGTCGCATTGGACACCATGCAATCCCTCGGCGTCACGCAGGTTCGGATCTTCGTGCCGTGGCGAGCCGTGGAGCCTGCACCCGGGGTCTACAACTGGAGTGAGGTGGACAAGGTGGTCGATGCCGCCTATGAACGCGGGATCGCCGTGATGGGCGCTGTCACGAGCACCCCGACCTGGGCATCGGATGTCCAGGACTCGGCCTACGGTGCGCCGCGCGACCCCGAGGATTTCGGCAACTTCATGGGCGCGTTGGCCGAACGGTACGGCGCCGGTGCGGGTGACCCGGAAACCGCCCGTATCTCCGCATACGAAATCTGGAATGAGCCACAGAGTTTCGTGTTCTGGAGTCCGCGTCCGGATCCGGCCGCCTACACCGAGTTGTTGAAGGCCGGGTACACGGCGGTCAAGGAGGTCGACCCCACTGGCACCGTCGTCGGTGGTGTGGTCACCGCCGGACTCAGCTGGGGTGGGGTGAACATCAATCCCGTCGACTTCGTCGAGACGATGTACGAAAGCGGCGCAGCGGGATATTTCGACGCGCTGTCCTACCACCCGTACAACTACGATTGGAAGTTCGGCGACGGCTTCGGCAATGAGATATCGGCGGTCGGACAGTTGCAGGCCATGCAGGACCTCATGGCGCAGTACGGTGACGGCGACAAGACCGTGTGGACAAGCGAGTACGGCCTGCCCACGTCCTATGTCTCCGAGGCCCAGCAGGCCGAGTTCATCGACGACTTCATGACGACCTGGTCCGAACTCGACGGCGTGGGGCCACAATTCATCTACTCGTTGGTCGACCGGGATTCTGGTTCGAACGAGGTCGAGGACACCTGGGGCCTGTTCCGCGACAACTACACCCCCAAACAGGCCGCCACTGTGGTCCAGGCTTGGATCGCCGAGAATGGCCACGTCCCGGAAGGTGGCATCCCGGTGGAGGAACTGCCGACGCTGGAGGAGTTGCCGGACGCTCCGGTGCTGCCGGAGGCTCCCGTGGTCGAGGAGCCGACGCCGGCCGATCCGGTGGCCGAGGCAGTGGCGAATTGGCAGGCAGCCCTGGCCGAAGCGGCGGCCAACTGGGCGGCGGCCTGGGGCCAGCCGGCCGATACCGCCACCACCACGACACAACCCGTCGCGGGAACGACCGAACCCGCCACGACGTGGCGTACCACGACCGCAACGATCGACAATGAGGTCGACACACCCACCAGCGCAACCGATCCCGCGTTGGAGAGCACCGATTCGTCGCGGGCGGCGGTCATCGAGGCCACTCAGGCCGAGCCCGAGAGCACCACCCCTCGGACCGCCACCTCACGGACGACGACCGCTGAGTCGGACACGGCCGACACGGCCGACACCGACACCGCGAACACGGCCGACAGCACCGGCGGGCAAGACGCGGTGACGAACGACTCGACCACCCGTTCGTCGGGTTCGGGAACGGGGTCGACTGATACCGACTCAAGCTCAACAACAGCGAATTCCACCACGGATTCGTCCGGATCCAGCGACAACGGGTCCACGGGCTCGGACGCCGGTTCGACCGAGTAGGCACGGCGATACCGGCCGGGGCGGCGCACTCGCCGCCACGGCCGGTTTCGTTCGCCGTGCCAGACTTGGTAATCCAGTGGTCAGAAGACCCGGATCCAGTCGATCAGCATCTCGGCGGGATAGTTGCCGCCAGCTGGCTCACGGCCACCGGAACCACCGATGGCGATGTTGAACACCGGAGCCATCGTGAAGCCCGGATCGTTGAACGGCCATTCTCCCAACGAATTCGCGCGAACCGTCCAGAACGGTTCCATGCCCGGTTCGTAATCGCGCCAGAAGTACATGCCCTCGGGCTTCCACGTCATCCGCCAGGTGTGCCAATTGCTGTCGATGGGGTGTTTGAACGTCTGGAACTGGGTGCCGTCCAGCCGCGCGTGAACGGTGGTGCCCGACGGCCAATCCTGATTGCCGTACCACTCGAACAGGTCGACCTCGCCGCCGCGCACCGGATTGTCGTTGATCAACCAGAAGGCCGGCCACGCGCCGTTGGTCAGGCAGTTCAGTTTGACGCGCGCCTCCCAGGTCGTCCCCACTCCGCCCCGCCAGTTACCGATGATCTTGGCGCTGGCGAACTTCTCCTGGATATTGGCACCCGGCCCCTCGGTGGCGCGGATGACCAGGTTGCCGTTGCCGTCCTGGAACACGTGTTCCTGGTCGGTGACATAGCGGCCCATGTTGAAAGGCTTGTCCCACTCGACCGGGTTCCGGATGGTTTCACGCTGCGGGACGATGAACCACGACGCGGGGTCCGGCGGTGACCCGGCCGGACCGTTGAATTCGTCCTGCCACAGGATGGGCGGCGCCGCCGCTTCGGGTGTGGGAGCCCCCGGCCCGGGGCCCAGATCACCGGGTAATGGCTCGCCGTGGGCGGTCGCGGCGGGGAGCGCGGCGGCCGCCGCACCGAGTCCGAGCATCAACATCGCACTGCGTCGATCGAATTCAGGCACAGCCGACCATAACCAGCCGCGGCGGATTTCGCGCAAAGCCGCGCCAACCTCATGGCTCGCTGAGTGCGCTCTCAGCCCCGAAAGAGGCCGTGACGTGCGGCGTTCTCACCGGACACGGTTGCCGCATCGAAACATCAGGTGGGGCGACCAGTCGGCACATCGGGTTTGGGCGACTCGGAGCGGTCGATGGCCGGACCTCATACCGGTACAGTTCCACCTGCAACTGGTCTGCTGACGGCGTGAGTTCTGCGCTGTCGGCATCGAGTCACGCGGTCGGCATCGACCCGTGGTGAGAGGGAACCCGGTGGGAATCCGGGACTGTCCCGCAGCGGTATGCAGGAACGACCGCCGTCAATGGCACTGGTGCGCAGCACCGGGAAGCGACGGCCACTAGGAACACCCATTGGGTGTGCGCCTGTGAGTCCGAAGACCTGCCAGCTGTGTCGAGCGCGCCGCGCTCGGCGGCGCATCGCCTCGTGGACTGGGCGTATGGCCGACAGCTGCCTCGGCATACCCGCGGTGGCCTCGGTTGCACGTTCCTGTGGGCGGTGGGCTCTCCATCGTTGTTGAAGGACTCTGCGTGACAACACAATCTGCCCCTTTGTTCACCGCCACCGTGCTGGGCTCACCGCGCATCGGGCCGAACCGCGAACTCAAGCGTGCGGTCGAGAAATATTGGTCGGACAAGATCGGTCGAGCCGAACTCGACGCGGTCGCCGCCACCCTGCGCGGCAACACATTGCGGCAACTTGCCGACGCCGGACTGGATTCCATTCCGGTCAATACCTTCTCCTACTACGACCACATGCTCGATCAGTCGGTTCTGCTGGGCACCCTGCCGCCGCGGGTGGCCGGTGTAGCCGACGACCTGGACCGCTTCTTCGCCGCGGCCCGTGGCGGCACCTATGACGGTGTCGATATCGCCCCCCTGGAGATGACGAAGTGGTTCGACACCAACTACCACTACATCGTCCCCGAGATCGGCCCGGACACCACCTTCACGCTGAACCCCGCCAAGATTCTCGCCGAGCTGGACGAGGCGACATCGATGGGTATCGCGACGCGTCCGGTGATCGTCGGTCCCATCACGTATCTGGCGCTGAGCAAGGCCGTCGACGGTGCCGGCGCACCCATCGGACGGCTGGACGAACTCGTCGGTATCTACGCCGACTTGCTGGAGCTGCTCGCCGACAAGGGCGTCGGATGGGTCCAGATCGACGAGCCGGTGCTGGTCACCGACAACGTCGACAATGCCGGGGCGCTCGCCGAAAACGTGTACTCCCGACTCGGCGGTCTGACCAAGCGGCCGGCAATCTTCGTCGCCACCTACTTCGGTGAACTGACCGATGCCCTGCCGGCGCTGGCCCGCACACCGATCGAGGCCATCGGTGTCGACCTCGTCTACGGCGGCGTGGACGCACTGGCCGCGGTGCCCGAGCTTGCACAGAAGACCGTCGTCGCCGGGGTCGTCGACGGCCGCAACATCTGGCGGACCGACCTGGAGGTAGCGCTGGCCAAGCTGGCTCCCCTGCTCGGATTGGCCGGCAAGGTCGTTGTCTCGACGTCGTGCTCGACCCTGCACGTGCCCTACTCGCTGGAGGCGGAGACCGAACTCGACGACGCGCTGCGTAGCTGGCTGGCCTTCGGCGCCGAGAAGGTGGCCGAAGTGGTGGCCCTGTCCAAGGGTCTGTCGCAGGGCCGCGAAGCGATCGCCGCCGAGGTCGAGGCGTCCAACGCCGCGGTGGCCTCACGCAAGGCCGACCCGCGCCTCAACAACGCAGGTGTCCGGTCGCGCATCGCCGAAATCCAGTCCACCGGCGCCTCCAACCGAGGCCCGGCCGCCGACCGGCACGCCGCTCAGCAGGCACGGCTCAACTTGCCACCGCTGCCGACCACGACCATCGGGTCCTACCCGCAGACCACCGAGATCCGGGTTGCGCGTGCGGATCTCCGTGCCGGCAGGATCGACGCGACTCAGTATGAGCAGATAATGCGTGATGAGGTCGCCGCCGTCATCAAGCTGCAGGAGGAGCTCGACATCGACGTGCTGGTGCACGGCGAGCCGGAACGCAACGACATGGTGCAGTACTTCGCCGAGCAGCTGGAGGGATTCTTCGCCACCCAGAACGGCTGGGTGCAATCCTACGGCTCCCGCTGCGTGCGGCCGCCCGTGTTGTTCGGAGATGTATTCCGCCCCAAACCGATGACGGTGGAGTGGGCCACCTACGCCCAGTCGCTGACCACCAAACCCGTCAAGGGCATGCTCACCGGACCGGTGACCATTCTGGCATGGTCGTTTGTGCGCGACGACCAGCCGCTGGCCGATACGGCAGCACAGGTCGCACTGGCCATTCGGGACGAGACGGTGGATCTGGAGCAGGCGGGTATCGCCATCATCCAAGTGGACGAGCCCGCACTGCGTGAACTGCTTCCGCTGCGTTCCAAGGAGAAGCAGGAATATCTGAAGTGGTCGGTGGAGGCATTCAAGCTATCGACCGCGGGCGTGCGTGATGACACCCAGATCCACACGCACCTATGCTATTCCGAGTTCGGTGAGGTAATCAAGGCGATCGCCGACCTCGACGCCGATGTGACCTCCATCGAGGCGGCGCGTTCGCACATGGAGGTGCTCGATGACCTGAATGCCGTCGGCTTCGGCAATGGGGTGGGGCCGGGCGTATACGACATCCATTCCCCCCGCGTCCCCGCGACCGACGAGATGATCATGGCACTCCGCGAGGCGCTGGCTGCCGTTCCGGCAGAGCGGCTTTGGGTCAACCCGGACTGCGGACTCAAGACCCGCAAGAACGACGAGGTCATCGAGTCCCTGCGGCACATGGTGGAAGCTGCGAAGGCAGTACGCTCCGAGCAATGACCGCGGTTGCGCCCCGGAATCATCACGATTCCGGGGCGCAATCGTTCGTCACACCGCGAGCGCTTCGATCACCTTGATGGTGTCGACGGTTTCTGGGACATCGTGCACCCGAACGGTATCCACACCAGCCGACCACGCGGGTCCCAGCACGGCAAGGGAAGCCGCCAACCGACCGTCGACGCCCCGGCCGGTGACGTCTCCGAGAAACGATTTGCGACTCACTCCGAGCAGAACCGGAAACGGTCCACCGCACAGCTCGGGCAGCCGGCGCAGCAGTTCCAGGTTGTCGGCAGGCGATTTCCCGAAACCTATTCCTGGATCAACCCATACCGGGCGGGCACCGGCTGCGAAGGCGGCTCCGGCAGTACCCTCCACGAACGCCTTGACTTCCGCGGTCACATCGGCGTATTGCGGGTAGCCGTCGGCCGACACCGGCACAGTGTGCGCGTGCATGCTCACGTACCCGACCCGGAGCCGCCCTGCCAGATCGTAGAGCTTGCCGGAGACATCGTTGATGATCTGCGCCCCGGCGCGCACCGCTTCCTCGGCGACCTCGCGATTACGGGTATCGACGGATACGACTCCGCACTCCGCGAGGTCGGTGATGATCGGTATGACGCGATCGAGCTCTTCGCCGACCGACACCGGAACCGCACCCGGCCGGGTAGATTCGCCTCCTACGTCGATCGCCCACGCACCGTCACCGAACATCGCGCGACCCGCCTGCACTGCGCGCCCTACGGTGCCGAATCTGCTTTCCGCCCAGAATGAGTCCGGTGTCGAGTTCAGAATGCCCATGACCCGCATCGGCATGTCACGGGTTCGCGCCATCATCTCGGCGACCAGTAGGCGAGCATCTCGGCGAGAGTGTCGAATGCGGGCGCGCTCACACCGTAGGGTGCCTCGAAATGCAGACTCAGCGGGAACCCGAGGTCCACCAGACCGTCGATGACCTTCTTGTACAGATCAAGCAGCAGAACACGTTTGGTGGCCGGATCGCCTGCGGCGAGCCGCTTCACGAAATTCTGCTCCACTGCCACGGCTGCGTTACCAGGATCCCGGATCAACCAATCGATGAGACCCACCTGTGCCTCCATCTTCGGTACGAATCCGAAGGACAGCAGGATCTCCGGCCGAGATGCACTGGCCTGGGCGAAGTCACGCAGGAAGTCCACGATCGCATCCGAATAGAGCAGTTGGGTCATGCCGAAGGTGGCGCCTTTGGCACATTTGAAGTCGAATCTGCCCTGCTCATCCTCGCGGGTGGGAATGAGGATGACGCCTCGGTTGGCGACCAACTCGTCAAACTTCGACAGCGCATCCGCCGGAGCCACACCGTGCCCGTCACCGTCGTTCATGGTGCGGGGCACACCGACGAAGATGATGCCGTCGAACCCAGCGTTGTCGAGTTCGGTGAGCCGCCCGCGCAACGCTGTCTCGCCGTGAAATGAGGTCACCTGTGTGCACAACGCCTGCACACCGGGCAGATCGGGACGCAGTGCCGTCCAGTAGTCGAGAACGTCCATCTTGGGCAGCATCTCGACGGGCCGGTCGCCGTCCTCCTCGATCATGCCGGGGAGCATCACATGCCCGATACGCCCGGAGAGGCCCGACCTCAAAGACAGTTCGACGATCTTGCGCGCCTCGTCACGGACGTGGTCGGGTCCACGGTCCAGATTGGGCGGCACCAACTCCAAAGCGATGGTATTCAGCGGCACAGCGGACGTCCTTCACTACGACGGGTAGCTCATCACCGGCGGACGTCGATCAGCGCGCGGCATTGACCGCTCATCGGACATCCGCCTTTTCCACGAGGCGATGCTCCGCCGGGCGCGGCGCACCCGGCACGGCTGGCAGGTCTTCGGACTCGCAGGCACGCATCACATCGATGCACCTAATGGCCGTCGCTTCCCGGTGCTACGCACCAGTGCCGATGACGGCGGTCGTTCCTGCATACCGCTGCGGGACAGTCCCGGATTCCCACCGGGTTCCCTCTCGTTCCACATCGGATGTGGAACTCGATGCTGTGGTGTTACGCCACAGCAGACCAGTCGCGGGGATAAGCGTACCCACTGGTGGTCAGGAGATCACGACCAGCAGATCGCTGCCCTCGACCTGGGCGGTGCCGGTGACCGCGATGCGCGCCACGGTGCCGGCCTTGGGCGTGGTGATCGCCGCTTCCATCTTCATGGCCTCGATGGTCGCGATGGTCTGACCGGCCTCGACCTTGTCGCCGACTGCCACCCCGACGGTCACCGCGCCGGCGAAGGGGGCGGCGATGTGGTCGGGGTTGGCCTTGTCGGCCCTCTCCGCGGCGGCGACATCGCTGGCGATGTTGCGGTCGCGGACCAGCACCGGGCGCAGTTGCCCGTTGAGGATGCACAGCACGGTCCGCATGCCGCGTTCGTCGGCCTCGGACACCGCCTCCAGACCGATCAGCAGTTCGACACCCCGCTCAAGCTCGACACGGTGTTCCTCGCCCTGGCGCAAACCGTAGAAGAACTGGTTCGCGCTCAGGCGTGACGTGTCGCCGTAGATGTCCCGATGGGTTTCGAATTCCTTCGTCGGACCGGGGAACAACAGCCGATTGAGGGTGGCTTGGCGCTTCGGCCCAGGCGAGGCCAACGAGGCCTCCTCCTCATTCGAGAGCGGGGTTTCCGGTTTGGCGTCGGCGCGGCCCTGCAATGCCTTGCTGCGCAACGGTTCCGGCCAGCCACCGGCCGGATCGCCCAACTCACCCCGCAGGAAGCCGATCACACTGTCGGGAATGTCGTAGCGGTCCGGGTCGGCGGCGAACTCATCGGCATCAGCACCGGCACCCACCAACGCCAACGCCAGATCCCCGACCACCTTCGACGACGGGGTCACCTTCACCAACCGGCCCAACACCCGATCCGCCCCGGCATAGGCATTCTCGATCTCCTCGAACCGATCCCCCAACCCCAACGCGACGGCCTGGGTGCGCAGATTGGAAAGCTGCCCACCCGGGATCTCATGGGTGTACACCCGCCCCGTCGGCGCCGGCAGACCACCTTCAAAGGGCGCATACACCTTGCGCAACGCCTCCCAGTACGGCTCCAGATCACACACCGCTTTGAGATCCAAACCGGTATCACGATCGGTGTGCGCAGTCGCGGCCACGATCGCCGAGAGCGCCGGCTGACTCGTCGTGCCCGCCAACGGCGCCGACGCCCCATCGACTGCGCTGGCACCGGCGGTCCACGCCGCCAAATAGGTCGCCAACTGCCCACCCGGGGTGTCATGGGTGTGCACATGCACCGGCAGATCAAACCGCTCCACCAACGCACCCACCAGCAAGGAGGCGGCCTGCGGACGCAACAACCCGGCCATGTCCTTGATCGCCAACACATGCGCACCGGCCGCCACGATCTGCTCGGCAAGGCGCAGATAGTAATCCAGGGTGTACAAATCCTCGGCCGGATCACTCAGATCCCCGGTATAGGACATCGCGACCTCGGCCACCGCGGTCCCGGTGGCGCGCACCGCATCGATGGCCGGCCGCATCGAGTCCACATTGTTCAACGCATCGAAAATCCGGAAAATATCGACACCCGTGGCGGTCGCCTCATCGACAAAGGCACTCGTGACCAGCTCCGGATACGGGGTGTAGCCCACCGTGTTACGGCCACGCAGCAGCATCTGCAAACAGATATTGGGCATCGCCTCGCGCAACGCCGCCAGCCGCTCCCACGGATCTTCCTTCAAAAAGCGCAGCGCCACATCATAAGTCGCCCCACCCCAACACTCCACCGACAACAACTGCGGAGTCAACCGCGCCACATACGGCGCCACCAACAACAACCCATTCGAGCGCACCCGGGTCGCCAACAACGACTGATGCGCATCCCGGAACGTCGTATCGGTCACCCCCAACGCCGCAGACTCCCTGAGCCACTTCGCAAAACCCTCCGGGCCCAGGTCGACCAACTTCTGCTTGGACCCCGCCGGCGGGGGCACCGACAGGTCACATTCGGGCAACTTGTCGGCGGCATACACCGTCGACGGGCGCACCCCGTTGGGCTTGTTGACCGTGACATCGGCCAGATAGTTCAAGATCTTGGTACCCCCGGTCGGCCGGAGTGTGCGAGGTCAACAACTGCGGCCGCTCATCGATGAACGACGTCGTCACCCGACCCGCCCGGAAATCCGGATCATCGATCACCGCGAGCAGGAACGGGATGTTGGTCGTCACGCCACGGATCCGGAACTCCGCCAACGCACGACGCGCACGCGCAGCGGCCATCGTGAAATCCCGGCCGCGACAAGTCAATTTCACCAACATCGAGTCGAAATGCGCGCTGATCTCCGCACCGGTATGCGTACCACCGTCCAGGCGGATGCCCGCACCCCCCGGAGAGCGGTAGGCGGTGATCCGCCCGGTGTCGGGCCGGAAGCCATTGGCCGGATCCTCGGTGGTGATGCGGCACTGCATCGCCGCTCCCCGAATGACCAGATTGTCCTGCGAGAGCCCGAGGTCGGCCAACGTCTCACCGGCCGCGATCCGGAGTTGGCTCTGCACCAGGTCGACATCGGTGATCTCCTCGGTCACCGTGTGTTCCACCTGGATCCGCGGGTTCATCTCGATGAACACATGCCGTCCGCGCTCATCGAGCAGGAACTCCACGGTACCGGCGCAGCTGTACCCGATGTGTTTGGCGAAGGCCACCGCGTCGGCGCAGATCTTCTCCCGCACCGCCGGATCCAGATTCGGCGCCGGCGCCAACTCGATGACCTTCTGATGGCGACGCTGCAAACTGCAATCCCGCTCGAACAGATGAATCACATTGCCGGCACCGTCGGCCAGGATCTGGACCTCGATGTGACGCGGGTTGATCACCGCCTGTTCCAAATACACCCGGCCGTCCCCGAACGCCGACTCCGCCTCCCGGGAGGCCGCCTCGACCGCCTCACGCAGCGCCGACGCCTCGGCGACCCGGCGCATCCCGCGACCGCCACCACCGGAGACCGCCTTGACGAACAGCGGGAACTCCATCGACTCCGCCGCGGCCAGCAGGTCCTCGACCGAATCCGAGGGCTCCGAGGACGCCAACACCGGAAGTCCGGCCTCGCGTGCCGCCGCGATCGCCCGCGCCTTGTTGCCGGTCAGCTCCAGCACCTCGGCCGAGGGACCCACGAAGGTGATCCCCGCCTCCACGCACGCCCGCGCCAACTCCGGGTTCTCCGACATGAATCCATAGCCGGGATACACCGCATCCGCGCCGGCATGCTTGGCCACCCGGATGACCTCGTCCACCGACAGATACGCCCGGACCGGATGTCCCTCATCACCGATCTGATACGACTCGTCGGCCTTCAACCGGTGCAACGAGTTGCGATCCTCGAACGGGTACACCGCGACCGTCGTCGCGCCGAGTTCGAACGCCGCGCGGAAGGCGCGGATCGCGATCTCACCGCGGTTGGCGACCAGTACCTTGGAGATCACCGTTCGAGCGGTCGCTGAGCCGGGCCCACATACTCACTGAGCGGGCGGATCAACGCGTTGGAAGCGGTCTGTTCCATGATGTGGGCGGCCCAGCCGGCGATCCGGCTCATCACGAAGATCGGCGTGAAGCATTCGATGTCGAAGCCCATCAGGTAATAGGCCGGTCCCGTCGGGAAGTCCAGGTTCGGTTTGATACCCGTGGTCGCCGCCATATCGGTCTCCAGGGCTTTGTAGATGTCCAACCACTTCTTGCCGTCGCGGACCTCGGCGACGCGGATCAGGGCTTCCTTCATGGTCGGCACGCGGGAGTCACCGTTCTTGTAGACACGGTGCCCGAAACCCATCACCTTGTCCTTGCGGGACAGCTTGTCGTGCAACCACGCCGATGCCTTGTCGGCGCTACCGATCTCCAGCATGTCGTGCATGACGGCCTCGTTGGCTCCGCCATGCAACGGGCCCTTGAGCGCGCCGATTCCGGCGGTGACGGCGCTGTAGATATCGGACTGGGTCGAGGTGACGACCCGAGCGGCGAAGGTGGAGGCATTGAAGCTGTGTTCGGCGTAGAGCACCATCGACGCCTCGAACGCGTCGACGATGGCCTTCTCCGGCACGTCGCCGAAGCACATGTGCAGGAAGTTCTGCGAGTAGCTCATATGGCTGTGCGGCGCGATCGGATCGAGACCGCGGCGCCGGCGCATATCGGCGGCGACGATCGTCGGCAGCACGGCGAGCATCCGAAGTGACTTCTCGTAGTTCGACTTCGGGCTGCTGTCGTCCTCTTGCGCGTCCTGCGCGCCCATGTAGCTGATCAGGGTGCGCACCACATCCATCGGATGGCAGGTGTCGGGCAGCTTGGACAGCAGTGACTGCATGCCCCGATCCATCCGGCGGGCGGCCCGCTCACGCTGCGTGAACAGCGCCAGCTCCTGGTCGTTCGGCAGCTCGCCGTGCCACAACAGGTAGGCGACTTCCTCGAAGGAGCACTTGGTGGCCAGATCCTGCACCGCGTAACCTCGGTAGGTCAATGAGTTGGTCTCGGGGACCACCTTCGAGACCGCGGTCGTGTCGACGACGACGCCGGCCAGACCCTTGTAGATGCGCGGGCTGTTTCCAACAGCGCTCATGGTGCCACCCCCTGCAGTGCGAAATTGTAGATATCGGAGTCGAATTCGTTGTACTGGGCGTAGCGCAGCAGCTCATAGAGCCGGCTGCGGTGTTGCATCTGGTCCAGCAGACCGGATTGTGTTCCTGCCGAGGCGATCTCACGTAGGCCGAGCTCGACCGCGTGCATGGCCAGCCGCAGCGTGGTGACCGGGTAGATGACAACGTTGTAGCCGATGTCCGACAGCTGACTGGCGGTCAGCAGCTCGGATTTGCCGAACTCGGTCATGTTGGCCAGCAGCGGAGTGTCGACCGCGTCGCGGAAGTGCTCGAAATCAGCTGGGGTGTACAGGGCCTCGGTGAAGATGAGGTCGGCTCCGGCGTCGGCGTAGGCCTTGGCCCGGTCGATGGCCGCCCCGATCCCCTCGATGCCCGCGGCGTCGGTGCGGGCACAGATGATGAAGTTCGGGTCACGTCGCGCCGCCACCGCGGCACGCAGGCGTTTCACCATCTCCGAGGTTTCCACGACGGCCTTGCCGTCCAGATGACCGCAGCGTTTCGGATTCACTTGATCCTCGAGGTGCAGACCGGCCAGGCCGGCGTCCTCCATCAGGGTGACCGTGCGCGCCGCGCTCATCGGCTCGCCGAAACCGGTGTCGGCGTCGATCAGCGTCGGCAGATCCGTCGCCGCCGCGATCTGGGCGCCGCGACCGGTCACCTCGGTCAGGGTGGTGAGCCCGATATCGGGCAGGCCCAGGTCCGCCGACAGCACTGCACCGGAGACATACACCCCGTCGAAGCCGATCTCGGCGACCAGCTTGGCCACCAGCGGTGAGAAGGCGCCAGGATAGCGTTGCAGTCGACCCGAATTCAGCGCGGTCCGGAACCTGGCGCGCTTCTCCACGGCGGAAACCGTCGCGCCTAACAGGCCGCTCATCCGAAAATTCCAGACGGAATCGTCGGCGCCTTCTCGATGACCCGCGGGTCGACCTTGATGTTGAGCGCGCCCAGGCCGCCGGGCTTGATGCTCGCGACAGCATCGGCGACGTTCAGGAAGCGTTGCTGCTCTTCGGCTTCCACCACGCCCTCGGCCAGCACACCGAACTTGTGCACGTACTGCTCGCGAGCGAAGGGCCGGGCGCCCAGCGGGTGCGCATCGGCGACGGCGAGCTCGTCGACGATGGTCTCGCCGCTCTTGAGGGTGATGACAGCCCTGGCGCCGAACGCCTTTTCGGCCGGGTCGGTGCTGTGGTAACGACGCGTCCATTCCGGGTCCTCGACGGTCGAGATCTTGCTCCACAGCTCGATGGTGTCGGGGCGGTGCGCGCGCTCCGGGGCGTAGGAATGCTCGTGATGCCAGGTGCCGTCCTGCAGCGCGACGGCGAAGATGTACATCACCGAGTGGTCCAGGGTCTCGCGCGAGGCGCCCGGGTCGAACTTCTGTGGGTCGTTCGATCCGGTGCCGATCACCACGTGGGTGTGGTTGCTGGTGTGCAGCACGATCGAGGCGATCTGCTCCAGGTCACCGATGCGCTCACGCATCCGGCGGGCCAGGTCGATGGGCGCCTGGCTTTGGTACTCGGCCGAATGTTCCTTGGTGTAGGTGTCCAGGATCGCGCGCTTGGGCTCACCCGGCTCCGGCAGCGGCACGGTGTAGGTGCGCTCCGGACCGCCCAGCATCCAAGCGATGACTCCATCCTCACCCTCCCAGATGGGGGCTGGGGATCCCTCGCCGCGCATCGCGCGGTCCACGGCCTCGATGGCGACCTTGCCGGCCCAGGCCGGGGCGTACGCCTTCCAGCTGGAGATGAGGCCCTTGCGGGACTGCCGGGTGGCGGTGGTCAGGTGCAGGGCCTGGCCGATGGCGTTGTAGATGGTCTCAGTGTCCAGCCGCAACATGGTGCCCAGGCCGGCGGCAGCGGACGGCCCGAGGTGGGCGACGTGGTCGATCTTGTTCTCGTGTAGGCAGATGCCCTTCACCAGGTCCACCTGAACCTCGTAGGCGGTGGCCAGGCCACGGATCAGATCGGAACCGCGGATGCCCAGCTGTTGCCCGACAGCCACCAGCGCCGGGATGTTGTCACCGGGGTGGGAGTACTCGGCGGCCAGGAAGGTGTCGTGGAAGTCGAGTTCACGGACGGCCACACCGTTGGCGTAGGCGGCCCATTCCGCCGAGTAGGTGCCTTCGACACCGAAGACGGCAGCGCCCTGACGGGTCGGATGAGCCAGCGCCTGGGCGCGGGCGACGGTGACGGGCCGGCGGATCACCGAGGCCGCGGACACCGACGCGTTGTCGATGATGCGGTTGATCACCATCTCCTCGGTGGCCGGATCGATCTCCACCGGGTCGGCGGCGACCTCGGCGATCTTCCAAGCGAGGTGCTCGGTGCGGGGAAAGTCTTCGGCGCTGCGACGGGTACGTACCTCATGGTTCTGCATGATCCGCACGCTACGCAGACGCTGCGAACGTGCGAAAGTACCTGTAAATGCGTAATTTTGTGTCCTCTGTCCGCCCACTTTGCGAATGTTGTGTAAGACAGGTGCGCTAGGGTTTGCCCCGGTGGCGAAGACATTCGCGGGAGCCCGGCTACGGCGGCTCAGGGACGAGAAGGGCCTGACTCAGGTCGCGCTGGCGCGCGCCCTGGGGTTGTCGACGAGTTATGTGAATCAGCTGGAGAACGACCAGCGCCCCATCACCGTCCCCGTATTGCTCGCGCTCACCGATCGCTTCGATCTCCCGACGCATTACTTCGCACCCGACTCCGATGCGCGGCTGGTGTCCGACCTTCGTGAAATCCTGGCCGATGGGCCCTCGACGACGGCACAGATCGAGGAGTTGGTCGCACGCATGCCCGAGGTCGGGCAGACCGTGGTCAACCTGCACCGGCGACTGCACGATGCCACCGCCGAACTGGAATCGGTGCACGGCCGAGCCAATCTCGACGCCGTGACGGGCAACCAGCAGCCGATGCCTTTCGAGGAGGTCCGCGACTTCTTCTACGACCGACGCAATTACGTCGACGCGCTGGACCGTGCGGCCGAGGAACTGTTCACCCGGCACGGTCTGCGCATCGGCGGCTTGGATGGTCAACTGGCCGAACTGTTGTCCGACGAGTTCGCCATCTCGGTCGTCGTCGACAACGGAGATCGCCTCGGTGCCAACGTCAAACGACGCTACGAGCCGGACACCCGGACACTTCTACTGGCACGTTGGCTGCTCCCCGGACAGCGCGCCTTCCAGTTGGCCACCCAGCTGGCGCTGCTACTGCACTCGGATCTGATCTCGTCGATCGTGGCCACCGATGACCGGCTCAGCACCGAGGCGCGCGATGTCGCGCGCATCGGGTTGGCGAACTATTTCGCAGGCGCCCTGCTGCTGCCCTACCGGATCTTCTTGTCCGCTGCCGAGTCGTTGCGCTATGACATCGACCAGCTCGCACGCAATTTCGACGTCGGTTTCGAGACCATCTGCCACCGGTTGTCGACTCTGCAGCGTCCCGACGCCCGTGGCGTCCCGTTCATCTTCGTCCGCACCGATAGTGCGGGCAACATCTCCAAACGTCAGTCCGCCACCGCGTTCCACTTCTCCCGGGTCGGCGGCAACTGCCCACTGTGGGTGGTTCACCATGCCTTCTCCAGGCCCGGGGAGTTCCTCACCCAGGTGGCGCAGATGCCCGACGGCCGCAGCTACTTCTGGCTGGCGAAGACATCGGTGTCCCCACCCAGTCGGTATCTGGGAACCCCGAAGAGTTTCGCGATCGGGTTGGGATGCGATCTGGCCCACGCCGACAAGCTGGTCTATTCGGTGGGTATCGATCTCGCCGACGCCGAGGCCACGGTGCCGATCGGCGCCGGCTGCCGGATCTGTGACCGGGCGGCGTGCCCGCAGCGGGCATTTCCCTATGTGGGGCGACCGGTCCAGGTGGATCCGCAGACCAGCAGCAATCTGCCCTACCCGCCTGCCAACTGACCGCCCGCGGATCGGACTAGCGGTAGTAGACCTCGTCGCCGGTCGGGTAACCGCCGCCGGTCGTGGTGACGTGCACGTGGTCGTAATGGCCGTAACCGCCCGACCCGGACGGCCCGGTCGGGGTGTAGTAGGTGCCGCGCCAGATGGCGTCCTGCATGCCGAAGCGCGCGGCGTTCTTCATCACGTAGGCCACGATCTGATTGCCGAGTGCGATCCCCTCCGCGCTGCCTGGATTCGGGATCATCACATCCAGGGCCAAACCGTTCGGGTGCCAGCGCAGTGCGTCGGGGCGGACGCCGCCGATGCTGCGGATCTCAGGGAAGACAACGCTGATGGCACGTGCCGTCAGGATGGTCTTGACCTGCAGTCCGTGTTCAGGGGCCACCCCGGGAGGCAGCAGCAACGGGCGATTGTCGGGACGCCAGCGCGACGCGGCCACCAGCTGGGCGGTCGGCGGCGCGGGGGCCGCGGCGGAGACCGGGGACGAATTCCAGGCGAAGTCGGCGGGTGCGGCGACGATCTCCACACCGGGCACGACGGGCGCGGCGGCGGGACCGGCGATCGTCGCGGGCTCCTGATGCGCCTGTGGGGGCACCTCGGAGCCGACCGAGAACAGGATGGCGGCCGGCGCCAAGATCGCGGCAAGGGCAGCCGACGACCGATAGCGGCCGTTCGCCGTTCCATATCGCGCCATACACCGCACCTAACGAACTGATTCAGCAACCACCGAGACCTTGGCGTTTGCTTCCCGTTACATATTCGTGACTTTGACTCCGGGACTATAACCCGGCGTGTCGCGGCGGCTCAACTCTTCGCGAAAACTATTGGCGCAGGTGAGAGCGCACCTGGGCTGCTACGGCCCGGCCGGAACCCCCTGATTGGGCACCTGGATCGGTATCGGCGGCAGCAAAGGAATCTCAAGATATGTGGTGGTCATCGCCGGTTGAGTGGTCGTCACCGCAGGCGTCGTGGTGACCGGCGGAACAGTCGTCGTCGTCACCGGAGCAGTCGTCGTGGTCACCGTCGTGGTGGTGGTCGACGGCGTCGTGGTTGTCGTCGTCGTGGTCGTCGTGGTCGTCGTGGTTGTCGTTGTTGTCGTGGTCGTCGGAGTGGTCGTCGTCGTGGTCGGCGGCGTCGTGGTGACGGTCGTCGTGGGGACCACCGGCGCGACCGGTTCGGGACGCGGCGCCACCGACTCCGGTGGCGGCGCGGGCGCCTGGGTGATGGTGACGGGCGGCGGCTCGGCCGGCGCGGCGGGTTCGGCCGGCGGCGGCGTCAACACTCCGGTCACCGGAGCCGTGGACGGGGTGGGCGCCGGGCTCTCGGATGTTCCGGTCAAGGCGATCGCCACCCCACCGAGCGCGACCAGGGAAATGAGACCCACCGCGGCGAACACGGCCATGGGCACTCGCGGCAGGCCCCGCGGCTCGTCGGCGTACACATACGGATCCTGCTGCGACACCACGTGGGTGGCCTCGTCGGCGAGGTAGGGATTGACGCTCGGATAGTCCTCGGGGCCGGTGTAGGGCACCGGTTCGTTACCGGCATCGCCGTCCTCGGACCAGGCCAGCGCCCGGAATGTCGACGATCCGGACGGGTCATGGGTGATCGCCGAGGCCGGCGCCAGACTGGTCGGCGCATCGGCCCCCACCGCCGGAGCCATCCCGGTCTGCGCGCCGGTATCGGTGCCGTAGGCAGCCCGCAGCACCGCCCCGAGTGCAGCATCGAGGGCGGGTTGCGGCGTGTTGACCACCGGTGTCCTGGTGTGTTCGGACAGTTTCTGGGTGACCAACGGAATGCTCGCCCCGCCGCCGACGGTGGCGATCACCGAGATATCCGACCACCCGATTCTGTTGCGCTGCAACAGGTTGTCCAGTTCGGAAAGCACCAGGTCGAAGGGCGCGACCAGTAGCGACTCCAATTCGGCCCTGGTCACCCGCACCACCGAGCGGACACCAGGAAGGTCCACGGGCACCTCGGTGGCGGTCGCCCCCGACAACCGTTCCTTGGCCTGCCTGCACTGCTCACGCAGCACCCCGAGCTGCCCAACCGCGGCCGTCGCGGCCGGGTCCGCGTCGTTGACGTCGGTGAGCACACGGCCCAACAACGCCTGGTCGATCAGGTCACCGGAGAAGTCGGCCACCCGCACCGTTTCATCGATCGGCTCGAATCCGGCGTCGGCGTCGGCCAGCGTGATGCTGGTGCCACCACCGCCGAGGTCGATCAGGACGACCGCCCCGCGTGCGTTCAGACCCGGGTTGGCGTTCAGTGCGGTCAACGAGGTGACGGCATCGGATACCAGCCGCGGCGGCGCTCCCCCAGGGGAGAGCACCGGATTGGCGCGCAGTGCCGCACGCAGGACCCGCATGGTGGCCGGAGTCCAGTGCGCGGGTACCGCAATCACCGTCTGCCCGGACCCGGTCGGCCCGATCAGCGCTTCCAGGGCCTCCACCAGGAGATCGTCGGCGAGGTAGGACGATCCGTCGGCAGCCACCAGTGGCACCGGATCACCCACCCGTTCAACGAAACCGGAGAGCACCTGGCCGGGACGCCCGGACGGCACGCCGATCTCCGGCGCGCCGTCGGTGGGAAGGGTCAGCACCGCGCGCCGTGTCACTGGTTGGTCGCCGACCCGGGCAGCAACCAGATTGGTCGTGCCGATCGACAACCCCAACGGGTCGCTCATTGGGCCCACCCTAACCGGCGGCCCTGTCGGTGGCAGGCCGGACACCGCCGGTCTGGCCGGACTCCCAGACACCGGCCGGAGGCTGTGCTGTGATGTCGGGCATGGCAGACATCGCACGCGACATGCACGACATCAAGCAGGTCAAGTACCGCTACCTGCGCGCCCTGGATACCAAGCACTGGGACGATTTCGCGGCGACGCTGACGGAGGACATCGACGGCGACTACGGTTCGAATCCCGACGGCACCGGCACACTGCGCTTCACCGACCGCGACACCCTGGTCGAGTACATGCGCACCTCGCTGGGCCCGGCGATCATCACTGAGCACCGCGTCGACCACCCGGAGATCGCCCTGGACGGGCCCGACGAGGCGACCGGCCGGTGGTACCTGCAGGATCGAGTGATCGCGGCGGACTTCGGCTTCATGTTGATCGGTGCCGCGTTCTACCGTGACCGCTACCGCCGCACCGCCAACGGCTGGAAGATCTGCGCCACCGGCTACGACCGTACCTATGAGGCGACGATGTCCACCGAGAACCTGGGCTTCCACCTGAAACCCGGTCCGGCACTGGCTACTTAGACACGGCGATCAGCGCACCGGGCCGCAGCCAGCGCATGATCTTCACCATCATGTCGTCGTCGATGGCGATGCAGCCCGCGGTCGGCCCTCCCCCGGTGGTGTGCAGGAAGAAGGCGCTGCCCGCGCCGGGCACTCTGGCCTTGTTGACGCCCATCACCACGGCATGGGCGTACTGAGGTATCTGCAGATTCTCGGTAGCGGTGCCCTCGATACCGAACGGGCATTCGTCGCGCTTGCACACCTGCATGGTGTTGTAGG
Organism: Mycolicibacterium neoaurum; assembly: GCF_036946495.1. Classification (NCBI taxonomy): domain Bacteria; kingdom Bacillati; phylum Actinomycetota; class Actinomycetes; order Mycobacteriales; family Mycobacteriaceae; genus Mycobacterium; species Mycolicibacterium neoaurum. The sequence continues at coordinate 2,337,503 of NZ_JAQIIX010000002.1, read as the reverse complement.
TGGGGCTCTCTTCATCGCCATCCCACCAGTGATCGGGGCCGACCTGCACATGCGGCAGCCCACCGCCGGGGTTGGGCTCGGTACCGAAGGTGAAGTCGAGCGAGAAGATGCCCATCGGCGTCTTCATCGAGCCCTCGCTGATGTCCTCGGCCATGCCGGCCGACCCGATATCGGCGGGGATGCCGACGCCGATCGGTTCCCAGCCCGCCGCGGTCCGCTCCCAGACATCCATCTTGGCGGTGGTGGGACCCACCCCCACCACAGAAATCACCTGGGTGGCCGAGCCGACCGAGTCAACGAACCAGGGCGTCTCGGCGGCACGAGCTACGGGTGCGACGGCGCACGCCAGCCAGAGCGCACACGCCATGGCGAGCAGTCGGCGCATCGGTCAATCGTCGGCGCCTCACGCAGGCGGGTCAAGTCAAGTTTCAGACACGATCCGGTTGGATAGGTTGAAGGCCATGGGACTCGGAACGCTCGACCGCCGCATCTTCGACGCCGTCGCCGAGTCCGACAGTCCCTTCCTGGACAAGGTCATGCCGCGGCTGACCTCGGCGGCCGATCACTCCAAGCTCTGGTTCGCCATCGCCGCAGCGCTGACGGCGACGGGATCACCGTCGATGCGTCGCGGCGCCGCGCGGGGGGTGTTGACGCTCGCGGTCACCAGTCTGCTCACCAATCAGGGCGCCAAACGCATCTGGAAACGGCCCAGGCCCGACCACTCGATGGTGCCGCTGCTCCGCCGCTCGCGCCGGATGCCGACCTCCAACTCGTTGCCCTCCGGGCATTCCGCCAGCGCGGCGGCGTTCGCCGTCGGGGTCGGACTGGAGAACCGGTCACTCGGTGTCGGCCTGGGCGTGCTGGCCGGCCTGGTCGGACTGTCCCGGGTCGCCACCGGTGCGCATTACCCCGGTGACGTCCTTGCCGGTTTCGGTATCGGCACCGCCGTGGCGCTGGCCGGTGCGGCCGTCGTGCCGACGATCGTCGAACCGCCGATCACCGCGGGGCATCCCCGCCGCTACCAGACCGAGGCCCGGCCCGACGGTGAGGGCGTCATCCTTGTCGTGAACCCGAACTCGGGAAGCGGCACCGGAGCGCGCATTCTCGAGGAGGTCCGACGGTCGCTGCCCAAGGCCGAGATCGTCGAGGTGGGCGACGACGAGGATATCGCCGAGAAGCTGCGCGAAGCCGCTGATCGGGCAGAGGTCCTCGCCGTCGGTGGCGGTGACGGCACGGTGTCCTGCGCGGCCGGGATCGCACTGCAGGCCGGGGTGCCACTGGCGGTCTTCCCGGGCGGCACGTTCAACCACTTCGCCAAGGACATCGGGTGCGATACCGTCGCCGCCACCGTCGAGGCGCTGCGCACCGGGTCGGCCGCCTACGTCGACACCATCGCCTTCAACGACACCGACACGGTCGTCAACACCGCCAGCATCGGCGCCTACCCGAAATTCGTCCGAATCCGCGAAAAACTGGAGAAGCGGGTCGGTAAGCCCGTGGCCGGCGTGTACGCCCTGTTCCGCACCCTGCGCAGTGATGCCAGCGTGCGCATCCGCTACGACGACAAGACCGTGCAGACATCATTGTTCTTCCTTGGCAATTCGCTGTACTCCCCCTCCGGCTTCGCCCCCTCGCGGCGGGTCCGGATGGACGACGGACTGATCGATGTCCGCATCCTGGAGACCGGTCCCAGATTCGCCACCCCGCGCATCCTCGCCGCGCTGGCGACCGGCCGCCTGGTGCACAGCCCGCTCTATCATGAACTGCGCGTGCCCGAGTTCAGCTTCACCGCAGTCGACGGGCCCACCCGGATCGCCCACGACGGCGAGGTCGAGATCGTCTGCCAGGAGGCGACCTTCAAGAATCGCTATCGCTCGCTGCCAGTGTTTCGTCCGCTACCTCGGAACGTCTGAGCAGCGGCAGCCACGCCAACGCCCACAGGTATCCCAACGCCCAGCCCGCCAACACATCGGAGGGGTGGTGCACGTTGAGCACCACCCGGCCGACACCGACTGCGACCACGCTCAACACACCGATCACCACAACCGTTGTGCGCCAACGCCGCAGCTGATGCCAGCCGGCCATGAGCAGCGCGGTCACCGCGGCAGCGACACCCAGTGCGTGCCCGGACGGGAACGACGAGGACATCTCGGCGACGAGCGCGGTGTCGGGGCGCGGCCTGTCGATCACCAACTTCAGGACCAGTACCAGCAGAGCGGATGCCTCGACGGTGAGGGTGAGGAAGAGGGCGACGTGGTACTGGCCGCGCAGCAGCGCATACCCGATCCAGACCAGCGCGAGCACTCGGAACACGGCCGGATGCAGCACATTGCAGAGCACATTCCAGCCGTCCACCCACGCAGGATGAGCCGATCCATACCGGTAGAGCGGGTCCAGCACCGTCCAGTCCGCGTCCGTCATCCAGGTCCAGTGGCCCAGGACACCGCCGAGCGACACCAGGAACACGATCGCCGCGGCCATGGCCGCCATGCGGTGTCGAGAAGTGGCCGCCATGCGGTGCTGAGAAGTGGTCACCTCATCGAGACTAAGTGACCGACGACCCGATCTCGGCGGTTGGCGTAGGGTTCGCTGCATGGCGGTACTTCTGCGTAAGTGGCTGAGGATCGGCAAACTTCCCGGTGAGCTGCGCGCCGAGGTGGAGGCGGAAGGAATTCTCCACCTCGCCGAGTACGTAGCGGTGACCCGCCGGTTCTCGGGCCAGGTTCCCGGCAAACGATCCGCAGGCAGCGTCTCCAGCTTCACCGGTTCCCTGGTGATCACCGAACAGCGGGTGCTCGCCACCCTGTCCACCATGCCGAAGCTGGCAGGCCGCACCATCGACCAGCGCTGGGACGCCGTGCAATCCGGCACTGTCACCGCCGATCTCTCGGTGGCCGGACTGGTGCTCGATGTCGACATCGCCGCGGTCGACCCGCGCTGTTGGGGGACACTGTCGCTGCACTACAAGGAACCGCTGCCCGAGGACCTGCTGGCGCGGCTGCCGCGCCGGTCGCTGGCCTACGACGTGCCGCCGGAATTCGTCTTCCGTGCCGTCGGGGTGCCCTACCACCCGTAGGGTCACGACATGACCGTCCCCTACGACACCGCGCTGCGCGACCGGATCCGCGCCAACCTCGCAGCCCACACCCGTCGTACCGTCACCGACCCGACCAAGCGGCACGCCGCCGTTGCCGTGACCCTGGTCGACTCACGCGTCGGCGAGGACCGCGTCGACCCCGCACCGGTCGAGGACTGGATCGCCGGCCGGCCGATGCCGGACAGCCTGGACGGCCGCATGATCGACGTTTCCGGCGGGGCATCATTCCTGCTGTGCCGGCGGGCGTCGCGACTCAATTCGCATGCCGCGCAATGGGCATTGCCCGGCGGTCGGCTCGATCCCGGCGAGTCGGTCATCGATGCGGCGCTGCGCGAACTGCACGAGGAAGTCGGTGTCGAGCTCGGCAACGATGCGGTTCTCGGACTGCTCGACGACTACCCGACCCGGTCCGGATACGTGATCACCCCGGTGGTGCTGTGGGGTGGCGGTCGACTGGATCTCGCCCCCTCCCCCGGTGAGGTGGTCGCCGTCTACCGCGTGGGCCTGCATCAACTCCAACGCCCCGATTCCCCGCGATTCATCGCCATTCCCGAGAGTCCTCGTCCGGTGGTGCAGATTCCGCTGGGCCACGACCTGATCCACGCGCCGACCGGCGCGGTGCTGCTGCAATTGCGATGGTTGGGTCTGGAGGGCCGCGCCGATCCGGTCGACCAACTCGAGCAACCGGTGTTCGCCTGGAAATAGCGGCGCGCCTAGCACATTCGAGCCCTCACTGACAGTGCGGCGATCGGGCTGCACGCAAACCACTCGGCACACTCGACGGGCACTGTGGAATATTGCGTAGGGACGAACGGGAGGTGGAGCGCGTGACCGAGGCGCAACGCGAGAACGTGTTGATCGTGCACTGGCATGATCTGGGCCGTTATCTCGGGGTGTACGGCCACCCCGATGTGCACAGCCCGCGTATGGACCGACTCGCCGCCGAGTCCATCCTGCTCACCCGCGCACACGCCACCGCGCCGCTGTGCTCGCCGTCGCGCGGATCCCTGTTCACCGGGCGCTATCCGCAGACCAACGGACTGGTCGGCCTGGCCCACCACGGCTGGGAGTACCGCGCCGGCGTCCAAACCCTGCCCGCCATCCTGTCCCGGTCCGGTTGGCACACCGCATTGTTCGGTATGCAGCACGAAACGTCGTATCCCTCGCGGCTGGGTTTCGACGAGTTCGACGTCTCCAATTCCTACTGCGAATACGTCGTCGAGCAGGCCACCGGATGGCTGCGGCGTCCGCCTGCCGAACCCTTCCTGCTGACCGCCGGCTTCTTCGAGACGCACCGGCCCTACCCACATGACCGCTACACACCGGCCGACCCTGCGGACGTCGACGTGCCCGGCTACCTGCCCGACACCCCGGCCGTCCGCGAGGATCTCGCGGATTTCTACGGGTCCATCACCGTCGCCGACGCCGCCGTCGGCGACCTGTTGGACACGTTGGCCGACACCGGTCTTGACCACAACACCTGGGTGGTTTTCATGACCGATCATGGTCCGGCCCTCCCCCGCGCCAAGTCGACGCTGTACGAGGCAGGCACCGGCATTGCGATGATCGTGCGGCCACCGACCGGGTCCACGGTGCCTGCCCAGCTGTACGACGAACTGTTCAGCGGAGTCGATCTGGTGCCCACCCTGCTGGACCTGCTGGGCATCGAGGTGCCTGCCGAGGTGGACGGCGTCTCGCATGCCAAGGCATTCGTCGGCACCGCGGAATCACCACGCAATGAGGTGTATTCGACAAAGACTTATCACGATTCTTTCGATCCGATCCGCGCAATTCGGACCAAGGAATTCTCCTATATCGAGAATTACGCCTCTCGACCACTTTTGGATCTGCCGTGGGATATCGCCGACAGCGCACCCGGCGCCGCCGTCGGACCGCATGTGCGCGGCCCCCGGCCGGCGCGGGAGCTGTACGACCTGCGGGTTGACCCCGGCGAATCACACAACCTCTTCGATGGCCCTCTTTCAGCGGAAATGGAGTCCGTGGCTCGGGATATGGCGCTGTTGCTCAACGATTGGCGAGAGCAGACCAACGACGTCATCCCGTCCGAGTTCGCCGGCACGCGGATCTCGGAGCGCTACACCCAGACCTACAAGACCATTCTGGAATGGCCGGCATTGAGCCGGTCGGCAAAAGCGACCGAACGAGGTATCGAAGACACCTCCAAATCGACGCAATAGTTAAACTCGCGGTGACCTGAATACCCGGTCTACGAGGCGCAACAATTGCCATTAGAGTCTCGCCCATGGCCCACTCGAAGGCGTATCTCGTCCTCGCGTCGCAGCGCAGCGGAAGCACTCTGCTCGTCGAATCGCTGCGCGCGACGGGCGTCGCCGGTGAACCGCAGGAGTTCTTCCAATATCTGCCGACCACCAGCCAATCACCGCAGCCGCGGCAGTGGTTCGCCGGGGTCGAGGACGAGTCGATCCTGCGCCTGCTCGATCCCCTCGACGAAGGCAAGCCCGACCTTGCGCCGCCGGCGATCTGGCGTGACTACATCCAGACCGTCGGCCGGACACCGAACGGGATCTGGGGTGGCAAGCTGATGTGGAATCAGACGCCGTTGCTGCTCGACCGCGCGGCCGGACTGCCCGATCGATCCGGTACCGGCCTGCTGTCGGCCATCCGCGATGTGGTCGGCAGTGATCCGGTCCTGGTGCACGTCTACCGCCCGGATGTGGTGTCCCAGGCGGTTTCGTTCTGGCGGGCGGTGCAGACCCGGGTCTGGCGCGGACGCCCCGATCCGGTACGCGACGCCCGCGCCGAGTATCACGCCGGGGCCATCGCGCATGTGATCACCATGCTGCGCGCGCAGGAGGAGGGGTGGCGAAACTGGTTCGCCGAGGAGGGCATCGAACCCCTCGACGTGTCCTACCCCTACCTCTGGCGCAATCTCACCACCGTCGTCGGCGATGTCCTGCAACGGCTGGGACTCGATCCGCGACTGGCCCCCGAGCCGGTGCTGGAACGTCAGGCCGACCAACGATCGGATGAGTGGGTGGACCGATATCGCGCCGACGCACACCGGGAAGGGTTGCCGACATGACTTCTGCCGAGGGCGCCATCGAGCGCGTCGACGAGCTGCGGTTGTTGGAGGCCGAGGCCGTGCACATCATCCGCGAGGTCGCCGCCGAGTTGCAGCGCCCGGTGCTGCTGTTCTCCGCGGGCAAGGACTCGATCGTGCTCTTGCGATTGGCGGAGAAGGCTTTCCGTCCGCTGCCCTTGCCTTTCCCGGTGCTGCATGTGGACACCGGACACAACTTCGAGGAGGTCATCGAGTTCCGTGACCGGCGCACGACCGGAGCCGGGCACAAGCTGATCGTGGCGTCGGTGCAGGAGACCATAGACAGCGGCCGCGTCGCCGATCCGGGGCCCGGCGCCTCGCGCAACCGGCAGCAGACCCGCACGCTGCTCGATGCCCTGGAAGCCGGCGGATTCGATGCCGCGTTCGGTGGCGCACGCCGCGACGAGGAGCGGGCCCGCGCCAAGGAACGCATCCTGAGCTTCCGCGACGAGTTCGGGCAGTGGGATCCGCGAGCGCAACGGCCCGAGCCGTGGTCGCTGTACAACGGGCGCATCCGCAAGGGCGAGCAGGTGCGGGTGTTCCCACTGTCGAACTGGACCGAGATCGACATCTGGCGCTATATCGAGCTGGAAAACCTTGAGCTGCCGTCGATCTACTTCGCCCACGAACGCGAGGTGTTCGAGCGCGACGGCATCCTGCTTGCCGTCTCGGAATACGCCACACCTGGTGACGGGGAGTCCTCGGCGGTGGAGTGGGTGCGCTACCGCACCGTCGGTGACCTGACCATCACCGGCGCGGTCCGGTCGCAGGCCACCACCATCGACCGGGTGATCGCCGAGATCTCGGCGGCCACCGTATCCGAGCGGGGTGAGACCCGCGCCGACGACCGGACTTCGGTTGCGGCAATGGAAGACCGTAAGCGGGAAGGGTACTTCTGATGAGCGAAGCGAAGAAGAACGAAAGTCGAAGTTGACATGACGACCCGTCAGTTATTGCGCATCACCACCGCCGGATCGGTCGATGACGGTAAGAGCACCTTGATCGGCAGGCTGCTCCATGACACCGACAGCCTGCCACTCGATCACCTCGAGGCCGTGACCGACGCCGAGGGCGTGGCCGATCTGGCCGCGCTGTCCGACGGTCTGCGCGCCGAACGCGAGCAGGGCATCACCATCGATGTCGCCTACCGGTTCTTCTCGACCGATACCCGCAGCTACATCCTGGCCGATACTCCAGGCCACGAGCGCTACACCCGCAACATGTTCACCGGCGCCTCGAATGCACACGTGGCCATCCTGCTGGTCGACGCCCGCGCCGGTGTGCTTCGGCAGACCCGTAGGCACGCCCGTATTGCGAAACTGTTGGGCATCAAGCATTTTGTCGCCGCGGTCAACAAGATCGACCTGGTCGACTTCGACGAGAGCCGATTCACCGAGGTTGAGCGCGAACTACAGCAGGTCGCCGACCGGCTCGGTGGTGCCGATCTGTCGGTCATCCCCATCGCGGCCAAGCTCGGCGACAACGTCGTGCACCGTTCGGCCAACACACCGTGGTTCACCGGGCCCACCCTGCTCGAGTACCTGGAGTCGGTGGAATTGGCTGCGCCGCAGCCCGATCCGGCCAGCCTGCGGCTACCGGTGCAGTGGGTGTCGCGACCCACCGCGCAACAGCGCCGCCGGTACACCGGACGGTTGTCGGCCGGCACCCTCAAGGTCGGCGATCCGGTCGTGAGCCTGCCTGCAGGCACCCGCTCGACGGTCACGGTGCTGGACACCCTCGACGACGATCGTACGACGGCCGTTGCGCCGCTCTCGGTCTCGATCGAACTGGCCGACGATATCGACGTCGGCCGCGGTGACGTGTTCGTCAGCGCCGCCGAGAATGCGTCACTGCCGGTGTTGGCACGTGAACTGGATGCCACGGTGTGCTGGTTCCTCGACGAGCCGCTGCGCGCCAGCGACCGGCTGGCGCTCAAGCAGGGCACCCGCACCGTGCGGGCGACCGTGCAGGAACTGCACACCAAGCTCGACCCAGAAACCCTCGACGAGGTCGACGGGCCGGCGGAGCTGGCCCTCAACGACATCGGCGCGATCACGCTGCGCACCAGCTCGGTGGTGGTGGCCGATGCCTATGCCGACAACAGGGACAGTGGTGCCTTCATCCTGATCGACGAGGTGTCCAACGACACCGTCGGCGCAGGCATCATCGGAGAGCCCCGCGAGGTCAAGCCCAGCGGACACAACCGATCCGATATCAAGTGGCACCCGTCGTCGCTGGATCGCGAATATCGCTGGGGCAAAACAGGTCAGCGCGGGGCCACCATCTGGTTCACCGGTTTGCCTGCCTCCGGCAAATCGACGCTGGCGGTCGCCGTGGAGCGCGCTCTGGTCGAATCGGGCCGGGTCGCCTACCTGCTCGACGGTGACAATCTGCGCCACGGGCTGTCCGATGACCTGGGCTTCTCGGCCGGTGACCGAGCTGAGAACATCCGCCGGGTCGGGCATCTGACGCGGTTGCTGGCCGACGCCGGTGTGGTGGCGCTGGCATCGCTGGTCTCGCCGCTGAAGTCCGACCGCGATCTCGCGCGCACCCTCAACGATGCGGCCAAGCTACCCTTCCTGGAGGTGCACGTCGCGACCCCGGTCGCCGAGTGCGAGCGTCGCGACCCGAAGGGTCTCTACGCCAGGGCCCGAGCGGGCGAACTGAAGGGTCTCACCGGGATCGACGCACCCTATGAACCACCGGAGAACCCGGATCTCGTGGTGGACACCACCGGTGCCGATATCGACGACCTGGTCGCCAGGGTCATCGCACTACTCGACTGATCGCGGTTTGTGGAGTTTCAGCCGTGCTCATTGCGGGTGAGACTCCACAAATCACCGAAGCTGGGCCACGACGAAGACCCGGCGGAACGGAAAGTACGTAACACCGTCCGCGCGGGCCGGATACGCCTGTGCCAGCAGCGGAATGATGGCTTCGCGGTAGTGAAGCCAGTCCTCCGGCGACAGCCGCTCGCGCACCTGTGTCAGCGCGGTGCCGGTGATCCAGTCCAGCACCGGTGTCTGCCCGCGTAACTCGTGCAGGTAGGTGGTCTCCCAGGCATCCACCGCGCACCCGGCGTCGGTCAGCAGGCCGGCGTACTCGGCCGGGGTGCCCACCACATCGGCATCGCGGAATGGCATGTCGCCCAATGCCTCGGCGAACTCGGCACGGCGTGCCACCTCGCGTACTGCCTCGTGCGACGGCGCGGCGAAGTTACCGGGAACCTGGAAGGCGATCCAGGACCCAGGCGCCAACTGCTGCACCCAGCTCGCCAGCAGTTCCCGATGCTCGGGCACCCACTGCAGGGCGGCGTTGGAGATGACGACATCGGTGTCGGGATCCGGCGACCAGTCGGCGATGCTGCCCAACCGGACATCGAGTCCCCGTTCACCGGCGGCGGCCACCATTTCCGGTGACGAGTCCACACCCGACACCGCGGCTCCCGGCCAGCGTCGGCTCAGCGTCTCGGTCAGGTTTCCCGGCCCGCACCCGAGGTCGACGACTTTACGCGGCGTGTCGGCGGCCACGCGGTTGACCAGATCGAAGAACGGGCGGCCGCGGTGATCGGCGAACGCCAGATAGGTATCGGGATTCCACATACCCCGAGTCTGCCCGGTCGGCGCGTTTGACAGGATGATTGGCGATGGACGATACAGCCGATGTGCGCCGGATCGTCGAGGGACTGGGTCTGCCCGGCATCATCGACGTGCACACCCACTTCATGCCGAAGAATGTCATGGACAAGGTCTGGCAGTACTTCGACAGTGCCGGCCCGCTGACCGGACGGTCCTGGCCGATCACCTACCGCGCCGATGAGCAGGATCGTCTGTCCACCTTGCGATCGTTCGGTGTGCAGGCCTTCACCTCGCTGGTCTATCCACACAAGCCGGACATGGCCGAGTGGCTGAACCAGTGGGCGGCCCGTTTTGCCGCCGACACCCCCGATTGCCTGTCCACCGCGACGTTCTTTCCCGAGCCAGGTGCCGCTCGGTATGCGGCGGCTGCGCTCGACCGCGGTGCCCGGGTGTTCAAGGCGCACGTCCAGGTCGGTGGCTACGACCCCACCGATGCCTTGCTCGATGATGTTTGGGGTGTGCTCGCCGACAGCGGTACTCCCGTGGTCACCCACTGCGGTTCGGGACCGACTCCCGGCGCCCACACCGGACCGGGCCCGATCCGCGCGGTGCTGGCCCGGCATCCACGGCTCCGCCTCATCGTGGCGCACATGGGTGCCCCGGAGTACAGCGATTTCCTGGACATCGCGGCAGCACACGACGGGGTGTACCTGGACACCACCATGGCGTTCACGCCGTTCATGGAGCGGACCATGCCGTTCCCGGCGACCGAGTATCCCCGGTTACGCGATCTCGGCCACCGGATTCTCTGGGGAAGCGATTTTCCGAACATCCCGTACACGTATGCCGAGGCGATGCGCGCCGTGCGTGATCTGCCCGGCGTCGACGACGGGTGGCTGCGCGGGGTGTTCTATCGCAATGCCGCGGCGGTCTTCGGCGCACCAGAACCGGACTGACCGATACCGTCGGTTCTACCGGGCTACCATCAGTTGGCCCGCGAACGCCCGAGAGAGGCAGCCGTGACCCAAGCGCAACCGCTCGATCCGCCGATCCCCGTCCCCGATGTCCCCGGCGCCGACGCGACTGCCCGCGGACTGCCCCGGCGGATGGATCTGACCCGTCAGCAGCGGCTGGTGGTGGATGCCTCCGCGGTCGCCGATCTGGCGTTGCGGACCACGGTGGCCTCGATCGTCGGGGCGGCGATGCTGCCGAAGTTGGCGGGCGCGGCGTTGCGTCCCGGCTCGGTGCGCGACGAGGATGCCGCACTGCAGTTCTACATCGACCTGGCCGCCGAACACGATCCGACACTCTCGTTCCCCGCACCGACAGAGCCACCCCGGGTGTCGTCGCGACCGGCGAACCTGCTGGCATCGTCGATCGCCCACGGCTCGGTCTACAACATCCGGTTCAACAGCAGCTTTCGGGCGATCAATCCTGCACTGCGCGACCAGCGCGCCGGATATGCGCGCAACAACGTCGTGCACGCCCAACACTGGGTGCACGGCGACGGTCCCCGCCCCACGCTGTGCCTGATCCACGGTTTCATGGGGTCGGCGTACCTGTTCAACGGTCTGTTCTTCTCGTTGCCGTGGTTCTACCGCTCCGGCTACGACGTGCTGCTCTACACGCTGCCCTTCCACGGGATGCGTGCCGAAGCCAATTCGCCCTACAGCGGATACGGCTATTTCGCCGACGGCATGCCCGGTTTCGCCGAGGCGATGGCCCAGGCTGTGCACGACTTCCGTTCGGTGATCGACTATCTGGAGTACACCGGTGTCGACCGGATCGCGCTGACCGGTATGTCACTGGGCGGGTACACCTCGGCATTGATCGCCTCGGTCGACGACCGTATCCAGGCGGTCATCCCGAACGTCCCGGTCGTCACGCCGGAAGCCGCGTTCGATGACTGGTTCCCAGCGAATATGCTCGTCCGTCTGGGCAATCGACTCAGCCACGTCGACAAGTCGCGATCGGATGCGGCGACGATGTTCCACTCACCGCTGAACTACGCGCCGCTGGTGCCCAAGGAGCGCAGGCTGATCATCGCCGGACTCGGTGACAAGCTGGCACCACCGCAGCAAGCCGAGCTGCTCTGGCGACACTGGGACCGCTGCAAATTCCACTGGTTTCCCGGCAATCACGTGCTGCACGTCAGCCAGCCGGATTATCTGCGTCGGATGACCCGATTCCTGCGGCCGTACATGTTCTGATCCCTCCGCGTCAGACGGCCGACGGCCAGCGCACCTGTTCGGCGAGCGTTCCGGCGGGCTGGTGTCCGGGCAGCCGGTCGACCGAAAAGGGATTCAGTGCGTCGAGAGTCGACCGCTGACGTCCGCCGAGACCGACAAGCGCCGCGACCGGTGGTGCTCCAGCCGGCCGTTCCGCCGAGCGCAGCGCGGCCACCGCTGTCATCGACTCGGGACCGAATTCGACTGCCGTCCAGCGCTCCTCGCACGGGTACGCCCGCACCTCATCCAACGTGGCCGCCAATGCATCGACCGGGATCCGGTAGGCAGTCAGGAAACCCGACTCGTCGGTCAATGCCCGCCAGGTTTCCTTGGCCGAATCCGACACCGGTCGGGGTGCCTGGTGCACCGCGGTGACCGTCCAGCCGCCCTCCCGCAGATGGTCGGCGAGGCGGCGGGCAGCGGTCTCGGTAGTTTGTGCGAGCGGGATCTGCGCCGAACGTGCCTGCAGTGCAGACAGGTTCTGCTCCGCGTCCAAAGTCAGGCTGATCCAGTGCTGGACGTGCCCACTGGTCTCCCGGCTGGTGATGCGCACCTTGTCCAGCCGCAATCCGTACCGGTCGGCATAACCGGCGATGAGTCCCACCGGCAGTTCGTCATCCAGCGGGTCCTCGATGCGCAGCACCACGGTCGCGGCGGTCGCACGAGCCGGTCGGCGGACACCGCCGCGGTTACCTCGCCAGATCGCCCACCGGCGGGCGAGCTTGGTCGTTGCGAATTGCCCACGCCACCAGGCGAAGAGAGCGATCACCACGACCACGGAGACACCCAGAACCCACTGCTCGGTGGCGTTCCGGTAGGGGTAGGCCAACACTGCGGCCACGATGAACAGCAGCGCCAGCGCGAGTCGGACCGTCATGCGGCGGTGTCCTTCCGTCGTCGAGTTGCTGTCACAGCGGTGACAGCGGCGATCAATGCCAGCAGGCCCGCACCGATATAGGCGATATTGCGTCCGGTGTGGTCCGGTATCACCGGATCAGCCGGTGCCGCAACATCTCTGGTGGTCTGCGGCGGGCTACCGGGACCAGGCACATCCCAGGTCAGGGCGGCAACCGGGTCGATGGTACCCGCGCCCACCAGAGATGACGGTGAGCGATCGGCACCGCGGGCGGTCACGGTCAACCGGCGTACCACCTGGCTCGCCGAGAGTTCGGGAAATCTACTGCGTACCAAGGCTGCCACGCCGGAAACGTAAGCCGCCGCATAGCTGGTGCCTGCCACCGGAACCAGCTCTCCCTTCTCATTGGGCTGGCCGTTGGCCAACCCACCCTCGGGACTATTGCTCACCGAGGTGATGTTCTCCCCCGGCGCGGCCAGGCCCACCCACGGACCGGACATGGTGAACGCCGCGGGTGCGCCCGCCGATCCGAGCGCACCGACAGACAACACATAGGGCTGCCACCACGACGGCGTCGAGATCGAGGTGACGCCTGCCCAGTTGCGCGGGTCGTCGGGGCGGTTCGGGTCGGTCAGCGGGTTAGCCGCGCACGCCGTTCCGCCGGCGATCCCCCCTCCGGTGTTACCGGCGGCGGCGATGATGACGACATCCTTTTCCACTGCGGCGTAACGTAATGCGGCACCGAGCTCGCGTTGGTCGATGGTGGTGGTAGTCGGTACGCAGGCCACTGATGAGATGTTGATGACCTGGGCGCCCAGATCGGCCGCACGCACGACCGCGCGCGCCAGCGTCGCGATGTCGTTGCTCGCCTCGGCGATCACCGGATCCTCACCGGGCTGGTTCGGTGCGTACTTACCGGAGGTCTGTCGGATGGACAGCAGCCGGGCACTCGGCGCAACCCCCGAGAAGCCGTCATCACCGGGTTGGCCGGCGATCAGCCCGGCGACCATGGTGCCATGTCCGTCGCAGTCGGTCAGTCCGTCTGTGGCGCCGACGAAATCGCCACCGGCCTCGACATTGGTCAACCGAGGCCCGGCCTGGACACCCGTGTCGATCACGGCGACGGTCTGACCGGCCCCGCGGCTGTATCGCCATGCGTCATCGAGATCCAGCGACAGCTGGTTGGGGCTCACCGCCGCCGGATCGGTACCAGGGATCGACCCGGTCACCGAGCACGCGCTGCGCTGGGTCATGGTGCGAAGAGGTCCCGCGGTACCCGGTGGGGGCGCCACCGCAGCGTCCACTTCCGGTGGCGTGACAGCGCCGGCCGCCGGGCAGCCGATCACGCTGACGGTGAGCACCGCCGTCAGCATGGCGGTCGCCCTGCGAGTCATCGGTTCAGCACCCACTCGAACAACCCCAGCAGGTACGCGGCCACCGGGATCACCGACGCATCCAAGGCCGCGGCGGCGAAACCGAACAACCGGCGCGCGGGCAATGAATAGGTCTCCGGTGCTGCCACCCGCGGGTTCAGCGCGGCAACGAGCCAGCAGCCCGCCACCACTATCAATGCGCCCAATGCCCACCACGCCGCCGCGTACCGATCGGTCGAGACGAACACCACCAACAGACCTGCGGGCAGCAGGAATGACTGGCTCAACAACCACGCCTTGCATGACGCGGAGTCCCACACCCTGGCGCGCAGCGTGGTGCCCAGTGCCGCGACGACCACCAACGCCCAGGCCCACGGCGACACGGACGACTGACCACCGACCAAGATCAACGAGCCCATCACCGAGAGCAGCACGCCGCCGGCCAGAAAGCCGGTCTGATGCGCGTCGGTCACCCGAACACGCCGCGGGAGGTCCTCCAGCACGCGCAGCGGTTGAGCCGACGGCGTCGGGTCACCCGGAGCGGGGATGACCGGCACCGGCAGCCGGGCCCACAGCGCCGACAGCCGGGCGGCCTGCACGGTGACCACCAGGGCGAAGACGATCAGCCCGGTGCCGATCCGCACAGCAGTCATATCCCAGATGGTTGCCAGGGCAGCAAAGATCATCACGCCCACACCAAGGACGGCCGCCGTGGTGAAGGCGGCGATCGCGCGTTCGAACACCACGATGCTGATCACCGACCAAGCGGCGACACCGGCAGCGGCCAACAGGACCTGGGACGCGCCGAGTTCACCAGGCACGGCCAGACCGAATGCCGCGGCGACCGGAACCAACGCGGTCAACGCCAGCGCGGTGCCCAGCATCGGGTGCCGCACCCGCGCGCCGAACGAGGCGACCACCGTCGCGGCCGCAAGACCAGCGACGGCGAACAATCCGGCGGAGTTACCGGTGCTCAGCCGCACCGAAGTTGCCAGCGCCGCGCCGAGCAGGATCAGCGCAATGACGGCGCCCCCGGCAGCGCGTTGGATATGTTGTTGGCCCCAAGGCAATTCGCGCGCGGCGGAGAAGATCACGGCCGCGTCGGCGATGTCCTCGACGATGCGCGGCGCGGACGGTCCGGCCGGGATCTCCTGGAGGGCGAGTAGGTCGCCGTCGACGACACCCACCGTGTCCAATGTGGCGTCCAAACTGAACGGCGCACCCCCGATGGGCGCCAGGCTCAGTTGCGTCGGCGGGATGTCTGCCGTGTCGTCGTCAGCGGGCAGCACTGTGCGTTGAACTGCCGGGATGATCTCGCGTAGCGGCAGGCCGGCCGGCAGTGCCAGCTCGGTCAGGCGCCCCGCCGAATCGGGACCACCGACCGTGGCGGCCAGCACAGCCACCCGCACGATCGGCATCACAGTGTTGTCGGGCATCGGTTTTCCGTTCTCTGGTCGAAATCTCGGTTATGCGTGGCTGGGGCGAACCACGGGCCGCCGGGCAGGGAGGCAATGAGGCTGTCGATCGCGGCGGCGATGGCGGTGTCTGCGCCCGGCGTGAAGGTGGACACCCACTCTCCGTCGTAGGCTTTTTCCGGGCTGGCCAGGATGCGACCGGCCGGGCAGTCGAGCACACTGATACCGACCTCGGTGCTGACCCGGTGGCCGTCGCGGTACTCCCCGGCCACGATCTCGACATAGCTACGCCGTCCGGTGAACACCGACTCGACGACAGGACGAGCCGAGGACGAGATCCCCAGGTAAGCGAGGATCTCGGTCAGATCGGCGCCGGCTCTCAGCAACTCGTCGGCGCGGGCACCGGCCCGAACCGGCACGGTGAAGTCATCGAACTTCGCCGGCGGCCGACCAGTGAGTCCGGAAACCACGACCGGCACCAGATCGCGAGCGGCATGGATGTCCATGGCGGTGAACGTCACCAGGCCGCCGCTGCGCAATGCCACCACCGTGGCGTCCCCGGACCTGCCGATGAGGCCACGCAGCATGTCACCGTCCGGGGCCACGACGCGCATCTCCAACCACTGCCGGGCCTGGCAGGTCTGCCTTATCCACCGTGCGACAGCAGGATTGACGACCCCGCTGCCGGACATCACGGCCAGCTCGGTCAGCTCGGCGTTCCGGTCTGCCGCGAACTGCTCCGCGGCAGACGGTTCACTGTAGGGCGGCGTGATCGCCAGCACCCATGGAAACGACCCACAGCCCGTCGCGTCCGCGATGTACCAGGCCTGCTCGACGGTCAGCTCGACGGCATTAGCTGCCATCTAGCCCCATTTGGCGCCCTCTGCCCGGTCCCGGGCATTCATCGCGATTGTGTTTGTTTCATGCGTGCTGGCCATTGCCTGGTAGGCCCGGACCAACTCGGCCAGGCTCGTGTTCCACTGCGCCTGCCAGGCCTGGTACGTCATTCCGGTGTCACCCTGCCAGGCACCCGCGAGAGCGGCCTGCTCGGCGGCGATATCTGCGCCGACGGTGTTGAGTGCTCCTGCGTAGCCGTTCATCTCGGCGGACAGACCCAGCATGGCCGGGTAGTTGTACATGATCTGGGACATGTGATTTCTCCTTTGTCGGCCGCTGTCAGATGCCGGTGTAGGTGCTGGCGGCGGCCGCGTCCTGCGCGACGTAGGTGCCTGCGGCGTCGGCGAGGTTGGCCTGGGCGATGTCGAGCAGCGCGTTCACCCGCGCCGACACCTCGATGAACCGGGCATGGGCGGCCTGGAATGCCGCCGCCGACTCACCCATGTGGAAGGCCTGGGAAGCCTGGGCTGCGCCCTCGGCCTGGGTGATGGTGCTACGCATCAGGGCCGCCTTGGCGGCGAACGCCGACTCGGAGGCCACCAGCTGCGGGATATGCGCATCAAGCATGCTCATGGATATTCCTTTCTGACAGGGGTATTCGGGATCAGATGGAGCGGTGATCGGGGTTCACCCGCCGAGTTCTCAGTGCGGTCTTCCCCCTTCCGATGTGGGTGGCTCATCGGGACTCCACGAGCCCGGCAGCATCGGGTTGGTCGGCGCACCGCCGAAGGAATCCTCGGTCAGTTCGGCGAGTCCTGCGGCAGTGGGCCGCTCGACGCTGACCGCGCCGGTAAAGCCCATCGGGCCCGCTCCACGCTCAGAAGCCCGGACTGTCGGTTCGGGCCGGGAGTGCGGCGGTCGCGGGTCCTCTTCGGTAGCCTCGTAGTCCATGAACTCGTCGGCGTAGGCACGGTCCTTGATCTCCCCGCCCTTCTTGCGCCGCCGCTTTCGACGCTCGGCGGCCGACAGCGCGGCGGCCGAGGCCACGGCTGCAGACGACCCTGATGCGGGTGTCTTCGCCTGGGTGCCGTCCCGGACCGTGGGACTGAAGCCACCGCCTGGGTGTCCGCCGTAAACGGCGTAGGCCAACGCGGGAGCAGCTGCCGCGGGGGCCGCCGCCGGCGCAGCAGCCGGTGCTGCGGCCGGGCTGGCCGGTGCGGGCGCCGCGCCCGCGGGCGTGCCTGCCGGTGCGATGCTGGCCAACGGCAGCGGCGATTCTCTTTGCGGCCCAGGTGCGGCCGGATCACTGAGTACCAATGGTGGCAGGTCGGTGAACTTGGGAATCAACGCGAGGAAGGCGAGCGCGACCAGGCCGAGGGACAGTAGCGGCAACAAGAACGGCGCCAACGCCACCCCGATCCAGGTGCCCCAGCCGACCGGCTGGAAGATGGCCTGATAGACCAGCGCGAACAGCATCGGCCCCCAGGTGACCAGTGCCGCCGACGGGTTGGTGAGAAAGTCGATGAACATCTGGCGCAGGATGCCGACCGGGTCGGAGAAGAACTCCAAGATCAGGTCGCCACCGGGCAGCGATTTGATGTACTGCTCGAGGAACTGGACGATGAAATTCGAATTGTTCAACGCCGAAGCCGCGTTGGCCGCATCCGCTTGCGCGGCCAGCTGGGTTCCGCTCGCGGTGAGGGCACCGGCCTCGCCGATACCTGGGACCACCAGCGGCGGAGCGGGTTCCAGTGCCGGTGTGGCTGCCACGGTCGCCGCGGACACCGCCTGGTAGGTGCTCATGACGGTGGCAGCCTGGATCCACATCCGCGCGTAGTCGGCTTCGTTGACGGCGATCGGAATCGTGTTGATACCGAAGAAGTTCGTAGCGATCAGAACGCCGCGCATGGCGTGGTTGGCGGCCAGTTCGGCCAGCGTCGGCATGGTGGCCAGCGCAGTGGTGTAGGCCGCCGCGGCCGTCTGGTGCTGCGCGCCGGCGACGGCGCTGGTGACGCTGGCCCGCGCCAGCCACGCGAGGTAGGGCTGGTGAGCCGCGATGTACTGCTCCGAACTCGGACCTTCCCAGGCCCCGGCTGCCACCGCGCCGAGTGTGGTGGTCAGTTCAGCTGCCGCTGCGGCATATTCGGCGCTCAACGACTGCCAGGCTCCCGCAGCAGCCAGCAGCGACCCGGGCCCCGGGCCGCTGCTGAGCAGCGCCGAATGTACCTCGGGTGGCAGGGCCATCCAGATGGGAGCAGTCATGTCAGCCGCCGCGGGCTATCAGATAGCTCGCTGCCGCCTGAGCGTCACCACCGGCATAGCTCGCACCGGACTGCGCGACACCCAAGCCGGCGCGGCCCAGCTCCTCGAGGGCCAGCGCAGCGACTGTGCTGTGGGCGTTGCCATGTGCGCTCAAGCCGGCGGCGGTCTGCAATGACACCGGGTCGGCGGCAGGCGGGATCACCGTGTTGACCAGTGGGGCGGCCGCGCCGTGGGCGGCCGCCAGTCGCGCGGTCAGCGATTCCACCGCCGAACCGGCGGCCGTCAGTCCTTCGGGAACCACACGAAGCGTCATCAGATGTATTCCTTTCCGTTCGATCCGGCAGGTGCGATCCGCTCGGGTACAAGCGGATTCACCAGTTGCACATAGGTCGCCATCTCACTGTCGCCGAGCAGCATCGCCCGCCCGGCCGGCAGCTTGCTGAATCGGATACCGCGCAGCTTGCCACCGTCGGCGGGACTTCCGGACAACATGACGGTTGTCGCCTGGAGGTCGTTGAGCCTGCGCAAAAGAGGTGCCGTCATCACCGCGTGCGCGGATCCGCTCGCCCTGGCGGTGACGATGACGCGCAACCCCAGATCACCTGCCTCCGCCAGCAGACCCAATAGCGGGCTCCAGGGACGCTGTCCGGCATAGGGACCGCTGACTGCAGGACCATCCGGTATCTGGTCGACATCGTCGATGATCAAGTAGTGGATCTGTCCGCCGCCGTTGGCGCGGTAGGACCAGTTGCGTAGCTCCTGTGCGCTCAATCCGGCCGGCGGACGTCGCTTTTCGATCAGTGCAGACAGGCCGAGCATGGCCGGGGTGACGCGGTCGATATTCGGGGTGTACTCGTTGTCCGGGAACAACGGTTCGTCCACCAGGTGCAGCCGGCGGTCGATGACGGTGAAGGCGACGTCCTGCTCGGTGGAATTGTCGCGGATGGTGCGGATGAGGTGGCGTAGCAGCGTCGTCTTGCCCGAGCGGGAGTCGCCGAACACCATCATCAGTGGATGCCTGGCGAAGTCGATCGCGACGGGGCGCAGATCTTCTTCGCGTTGACCGATGACGACCTGCTCGGGACCGACATACACCGCGCCCAGCGCCGACGGGGTCAGCTGAGTCGGCAGTAACCGGACCGTCGGGGCATGTAGCCCGGTGTACCGCGCGTTGACTGCCGCAATATCGCCCAATTCCGGTGCGGCAAAAAGGAAGTGTTCGGCGGCCATCGTCAGACCGCGACCGGGCTGATCGGCCGGCACGCTCTCGGCGGGCCGGCGCAAGGCACCGGCGACCCGGACATTGCTGTCGTGCGCATCGCTGAGCTTGAGCTCAAGCCGCATCCCCAGGCCGTCACGCATGGCCAGCGGAACCTCAAGCCAGTTGGGTGTGGTGATCACGACGTGGATCCCGTAGGCAAGGCCCGCATTGGCCAGTTCGGTCACCCGCGCCAGCAAGGGGTTGCGGGTGTTGAACGTGTCGGTGTTGTCCCTGCTGAACGCGTACAGATTGTCGATCACCAGGAAGACTTCGCCATAGCCGTCGCTGTACCGGCCCGCGGCGCCGGTCGCGGCGCCGCGTTCCTGGCGCACCCGCAGCAGCTGCTCGAGCTCGGCGAAGGTGCGCCGGATCAACTCGGGCTGCAACGCCGTCGCGACAGCACCGACATGTGCCAGATCGGCCATCGGGGCGAGTTGGCCGCCGCCGTAGTCCAGACAGTAGAAGCTGATGTCACCCGGTGCGTGCAGAGCTGCCGCAGACAACATGAATGTCTGCAATGCCGTCGATTTACCCGACCGCGGGCCACCATGGATCAGCAGGTTGCCCGCCGAGCCCGCCGCGTCGAAGACCAGCGGATCGCGGCGCATCTCGAACGGCTTGTCGATCTCGCCCAGCGGCCACCGCCACTGCCCTTCGGCGATCTCGGCGCGGGCCAGCAGACCGGCCAGCGGAATGGCCTCTTCCAAGGGCGGCAACCATAGCTGCGGCGCCTTGGGGCCGTAGTTGGCCAACTGGTCGCCGATCGTGGCGATCAGCTTGCGCGGCGGCGGGACATCGTCGACCTCGGCGTTGACGATGACTGTATCGGGCGCCGGCTCCACCCAGCCCGCCGTGAACAACTGCGGTTCGGGCACCGAGTGCACCACCACGGCGTGGCTGCTGCGCGGCGGATCGTAGATTCCGTCGACATAGGTGCTGCGGAACTTGATGGGGTTGGCCCCCGGTGCAGGCACCAGGAAGCCCTCACCCTTGTGTTCGCGGCCGGATTCGATCCGGTAGGCATCTTCGGATCCGATGATCTGTCGGCTGATCGACGGGCTCGCGACCTTCAAACCGATTCGGTAGGAGGTGTTCTTGTCGATGTCCTTGATCCGACCGACGTCCAGGGTCTGCGATGCGAAGAGGATATGGATGCGGAAAGAGCGCCCCTTGCGCGCCACATAGTCGAAGAGTTCGGCGTACTCGGGATGATCGGCGAGCATCAGGGTGAACTCGTCGGCCACCACGAACAACGTCGGGATGGGCGGAAGATCGTGTCCGGCCGCGATCGCACCCTCGTATTCGGTGACCGAGTTGAATGCACTGTTCTGGACCCGGCGGCCGGCATCTTTGAGCAACTGCTCCCGGCGAGCCACCTCGCCACGCAGGGTGTCCGCGAAACGGTCAGCCAGCGAGCGCTTCTCGGCCATATTGGAGATGACGGCAACGACCTGGGGGAAGTTGCGGAAGATGTCGGCTCCCGCCTCACCCTTGAAGTCGGCATAGATGACGATCAACCGGTCTGCCGAATGAGTGGTCAGCAGTGACAACAGGATCGACATCAGAGTCTGTGATTTACCGGACCCGGTCATACCGATCATCAGACCGTGCGGCCCCATTCCGCCCTCGGCCTCGTCCTTCAGGTCGAAGATCAGGGGTTCGCCGGTGGCCGTCACGCCGATGGGTACACGCAGTTCCTCGTCACGGTGTCGCGGTGCCCACAGACTTGCGACATCAAGTGCCGAGGCATCGTCGATACCGAAGAGCGTGGTGAACGTCGATGAACCGGTGGCAGCGGTCCGCGACTGATCCGGGTTGGTGTCCCAACGCGCCAGCCGACGGGCAAGGTGGGACGCCTGTCCGGCCGAAAAGCCGTCCGCACTATCGATATAAGGCTGCCAGCCGCCGGTCTGCCACCGGTCGATGCGCCCGCCGACCACCTTGAGGATCGGTCGCTCCGGGTCTGAGTACTGCTCGCGATGGGGCTCGGTCTCCGATCGGACGATCACGGTCACACCCGCGATACCGGCCCGACCCAACACCGCATCGACGTCGGTGTCGACGTCGTCGATGAGCACCAGCAGATGCCTTCCCGCCTCAAACACGTTGCCACCGAACGCATCGCGGTCATCGAGCGCGGGGGCGAGCAATGCCCGCAAAGCATCAGCACTGGGCGCAAGGTAGCGCGCAGGTCCGACTCCGTCGACCTCACCGGGAATATCGGTGTGCGGAAGCCACTTCAGCCAGGACCAGTCGGCGGCATCCAGATCGGGGGTCGCCAGCGCTATACCCAGCACCGCCGGATCATGCCAGGTGACCGCCTGCGCGACCCAGGCGCGCATCGCATCGCGCGCCTCGTCCGATGTTCCCAGGACCGTGATGCGGGATATCTTCGCCAGGTCGATGCCGACCGGGGCGTTGCGCACCGTCCGGTGTACATCGAGCAGCCCGCGCAGGGTGGTGTGCGCCACCGGTTCCAGGTCGATCTCGTCGGCGGTGTCCTTGACCCGCAGCGGGGTACTCAGCGGCACATCGGCCACACCTGCACGCACCACCAGGAAATCGGGGTCGTGCGGGTCGCGCTCCCACTGGCGTCGGGTCCCTGGAATCGCAGACAACGAATCAGGCTCGGGATGCGACCATTCCAGCGCGGCACGCTGCTCGGCGGCCTGGGCACGGACATTGTCCCGTACCACCGACAGATAGCGCAGGTAGTCTGCGCGCTCGGCGTCGACCTCCTCGGTGCGCAGCTTGTTGTCCGAACCGCGGTACAGCGCGCTCGCCGCCAGCAGCAACACGAACGGGAAGAACAGCATGGTCGGTGAGATCATCCGCATACCGGTGGCAAAGAGCGCCACGATCATGCCGACGATCAGGATGACGATGAGATAGGGCAACACCCGCCGCAACAGCGATGGCGGGACCAGGCGTGGCAGTGACGGCGGTGCCTCGATGGTGATGGCACCCTTGCGGACCTCCGGAACGGGTAGGCGACGGCGCGCCTCGAAGATCAAGCGACTCATCGGTTCTCTCCATCCGCGGCCATGGCTCCCACGGCATCGTGTGCGACCAGCGCGTCGGCCCGCGACAAGGTGGGCCCCGGCGCAAACTGGGTGAGCACCGACCACGGGATGGCCAGCGGGGGCGGGTTCAGGCCCAGTGCCTCGACGGTCTTGGCGTCGGTAACGGTGTCCACGCCGTAGCGAACACCGGTGTCGCTGACCCAGAAGGCCGAACCGGCGGGCGGGGCACCGGCATCGGATCCGACGGACTGAACGAAGTATCCAGTGCCCGGTGTGAGCGCGACCCGCTCGGCCGTTGCCGCACTTCCCGAACCGACCAGGTCCACGGTCTGAAGTCCCTGCGGTAACGGCAATGCGGCTCCGGAGAGCAGACTCAGCCTTCCTGCGGTCGCATCGGCGGGCTTGGACCAATAGGCACAGGTGACGGGGGCCGGTCCGGCATCGACCAGTGTCAGTTCGTCGGACGGGTAGGCAGCGGTGTCGATTCCACCAGCCACCGGCAGTCTGGCGATCTCGTCTGCCCCGAGTCGCGGTGGCTGCTGCAGGCCATAGGAATCGGAGTTGCGCATGATGGAGGCCAGCACAGGCGACACGGGCTGCAGGCCGTCGATCTGCACGACGTAGTGCCGGAGGGTGTTGTCGGAGTCGAATCCCGCGACCACCGCGCCGACCGGCGCAGGGACGGGCAGGTCGAACTGCGGCGGAGCGCCTGCACCGGGCAGCGCAGGCGCGACCAGAGGTCCCGATTCCGGGATCGCATTGAACAATCCGGGGGCGATGTTGCGTGGCTCCGGGATGGTCGCACCGAGACCGAGGGCAGCGGTCACCGCACGGTTGCTGAGGTCGATGGGGCTGCGCTTGCCGCCCCACAGCAACCAGGTTCCCGCGTTGACGGCACCGACATTGCGCACCAGAACCGCATGGTCGCTCGGCATCGCCGCGGCCCTTTCACCCTGTTCGTCGGGAACGCCGGCGATCAGGGTCACACCGGCCGCCCTGTCGGACACCGAGTCGCAGACCGTCCAGTTCGCATCGCGAGAGCTGTTCTGCACCATGCGCTCCGGAGCGCCGGGGATGCCGATGAGGTTGCCTCGGGCAAACCGGTCGATCTCGCTGCTCTTGACGGTCGTCGGATTGTCGGCTTGCCCGGCGATCAACCGTGCGGAGGTCAGATTCAACGCAGGATGCACGACGTCGCCGATACGTACATAGAGCGCCGAGGTCTCCCGATCGGCAAGGATCGTCGCGCTGCCGGCGTCGCCACCCGGACGGATGAGGGAGAAGACGAAGCAGCCGGCGACGACGGTCACCGAGACCAGCGCTCCGACGAGCACCGCGCGGTTCTGCGTGCGCAGCGGGTCCACCAGCATCCGGGTGTCGTGTAGCGCCACACCAGACGCGATACGGCGCATCATGAATCGCCAGCCGGATACCTGGTGGCGGGTGACGAAGCCGCGGCGGTACGCGACGCGCTCGGGGTTTTCGTTGACCGGTGTGCGAGAGGCGAATTCGCGGCGCTCCTGCTCGCTCATCCGGCAGCCTGCGGCAAGGCGAGGCCCAGGCCACGCAGCAGAGGCCCGGCGGACCGGCTGACGTCTTCGGCGGTGATGACCATCAGTTCTTCATCGGTGAAGTCATCGGAATCAGAGTGATCCAATCGGTACTCGCGTTCCTCTTCGGAGCGCTCGACAAGGTTTCGGACGAATCGACCGTTACCGGCGATGTCCAGGCTTCGCCTGGCGGTACCGGTGGCGTCCGGGTTGGAACTGGCAGCGAGGTGGGCGAATAGCGCCTCCATCTCGTCGTGGGCCGCAGGCTCGAAGATGCTGTCGCGCTTCTCGGCCATCCGTGTTGCCATCTCGACGAGTTCGGCTGCGTTGTAGGACGGGAAGTCGATACTCCGGGTGAAACGCGACCGCAGACCCTCGTTGGTATCCAAAAAGCGGTCCAGGTCGGCGCGGTAGCCGGCGACGATCACGACCAATCGGTCGCGGTCGTTCTCCATCCGGGCCAGCAAGGTGTCGATGGCGACCAGACCGAAATCGTTCTTGGCGCCGGTGGACACCAACGCATAGGCCTCGTCGAGGAACAGCACACCGTCGAGCGCGCTGTCGATGATGGCGTTGGTCTTCGCCTCGGTCTCACCGATGTGCTGACCGATGAGGTCGGCCCGGTGCACCTCTCGCACGGTTTCCTTCTTCAAAAGGCCGAGTCCACAGTAGATCTTGGCGACCACCCGCGCGATCGTGGTCTTGCCGGTTCCTGGCGGGCCGGCGAAGACCAGGTGGTTGGCGCGCTGGGCGACGGCCAGTCCGCGCTCCTGGCGACGGATCGACATGGCCACCGAGCTTTTCAGCCGGGCCACTTGATACTTGACCTCTTCCAGACCGATGAAATCGGCGAGTTCGGCCTCTGCCTCGACCAGCAGATGGGCCTTGCGCTCCTTGGCTCCCGGATCGACGAAGTCGGCCTCACCCGGTTCGGTGTCCGGATCCCACGGGTCGGCGCGCGCCTCTATTCGGGCTGCGGTGGTGGTGTTCAGCCCGAAAGACTTGTCCAGCAACGCTTCTTCAACACCACTGTGCTCAGGATTGGCCGCATACAGCTCGGCGAGCACATCCTCGGACTCGTCATCCTCACCCTCGGCACGCAGACACAAGCCCTTGACCAGGCCGCCGTCGACGGCGGCCACCGGCACTGGACCGGCGGGATTCTCCAGATGCGACAACGCAGGCGCGTACATGCCGAGGTGGGCCAGCGCGATACCGAGGGTCACCCGCGCCGCGTGGGCATAGTGCTCGTCGAGGTTCGGGTTGTTCACCACGGGCGTCAGCATGCGCACCACATCCGACCAGCGCCTGCTGCGGTGGTAGAGGGCGACTCGCACCCAACGCGCCTGCAGCCAGTCCGGACGCCTGCTGATCAGTTCCTCGACGAGTAGGTCCGCGCCAGCAAGATCGTTTGCCTCTGCCAACGTCGTGGCATGGGCGAGGGTGATGTCGTCCCGGTCGGTGGCGCGGAATCGGAGGTAAAGCCCGGTGTCATAGACGAAGGCGAGGTCGCCCGATCCGAGATCGACCTCGCGACTCAGCACACCGAAGGTGCCCAGAGTGCGCCAGATTGCGGTGATGGCGCGGCCGGCGTCCGACCCGATGCCCGCTCCGGCGGCGGCCAACCCGATCCAGGCGTCGCACTGATCGCGTGCGATACGCGTCAGCTCAGTGAAACCCGCACGCGCCGCGGCAAGATCTGCCGGTCGTCGGCGGTCGTTGACCGACAGTCCGAGCGACCGACAGCACGTCGCGAACCTGCTCACCACGTCGCGGTCGACGCGCGCTCCCCCGGCGACCGGGGCAAGCGAGTTACTGACGGTATCCATGTAGTGGTCGCAGAGTGGCTGTCCGCCCTCTGCCGTCTCCTTAAGTATGCCTAGGCTAACTCCGCAGAAGTTAGCATTGCATTAACTAACTGTCGAGACGTCCGGCATGGGTGCCACCGGTGTGGAACATCACCATGGGCGCTGCACGCCAGCGAAGCCGCACAGCGGATTTACTGGTGCGATCAGCCGGTCAGCAAACTTTGGCGACGTGTGCTCAGACGAGGGGTCGACCCGTTCGGATGCGCCAATCGAGGTCCTTGAGCAACACGTTGAAGGGAAATTGCCGGATGGGACCGGGGGCCATGTCGTTCACCAAGCGCAAGGCGGACATCAGACGATCGAACCGGCGCTGTCGCTGCGGGTCCCATGGCAACCGCATCTCGTCACGAAACCGCTGGGGCAGAAATCCTGTGGTGATCAGCCCTGCCAGGCTCTCGGCATGCCGCTGCAGCGGGCCAGGCAACCGCAGCCCGCGCAAGCGAGCGACCGCAATCGGATACAGGAACTCACGCGCGGTGTCGTCGATGTGGATCTGCTCGAGCTGTTGTTCCCAATACTCGTCGAACGCCGCCCTGTCGGGCGGCCACATCTCGGGTGTCACCTGCAGCGTGGTGCCCAACGCCATACCGTCGCGGTAGTGCTGGTCGGCTGTCTCGTCGTCGACCTCGCCGACGAAGATGCGCCGCACATCGACGGATCCCTTGTACAGACACGCGGCAACCCAGAGCTGTAGGTCCTTGTCGAAGGCGTTGTACTGGACAGGGCTGCCCTCGGTCGAGCGGACCTGAGCATGCGCCTTGTTGACGGCCCGGCGAAATGCCGCCTTCTGCTCATCGGTCCCGCGGCCGGCCACCGCCAGGTAGGTGAAGGTGGTGCGAGCCCGCTTGATCGGATGGCGATCGATACGTCCGCTCTCCACCTTGCTCTCCATCACGCCATACGCGACGCCCGGGCGACCCAGTTGCATGATCACGTTGGCCGGGCCGGCCAACAGGGCCACACCCATCAACCCGTCGCCGATCGAGGCACCCCAGCGTGGCCCGCGCGGCGCAGACGGCTGACGTGAAGTGTCACCGATAGCTCGTTCGACGATCGCCATTGACTGCCCCCAAAAGTGAGAACGAGTGTTTCCTGATATCGCCGCCCATCTTGCCGCGCGCGTTCGACGGGTGTCAATATGGACGAATGCCCCAGGTCCGGCCGTACCGCGGCATCGCGGCACCGCAGCGATTGGCCGAACGCAGACAACGATTCCTCGACGCCGGCCTCGATCTCCTGAGCAGCGGAGACGAGGAACTGACCGTCCGCGCCATCTGCAGCCGAGCCGGGGTGACCACCCGGCACTTCTACGAGGCCTTCACCGATAAGGACCAGTTCGTCGCGGCGGTATTCGACTCCGTGGTCGCGACCATCGCGGCAACCACACAGGCTGCGGTGGCCGCCGCCCCGCCCAGCGAGCAGAACCGCGCCGGTGTCATCAATCTCGTCGAGACCATCGGGGCCGATGCCCGCGTCGGCAGACTGCTCTTCGATGCCTCGTCGTCAAACCCGGTTCTCATCCGCAAGCGCACCGAGCTGGGCGGATTCTTCGCCGTCCTGGCCGCCCAACACGCCGGAGAGGTACTCCCGAACGCCGGCACGGCACAACTCGATGCGATAGCGCACTTCGTCGTCGGCGGCGTCAGCCAGACGATCAGCGGCTGGCTCAGCGGGGCCGTCGACCTCACGCGCGCCGAACTGATCGATCTGCTCACCGGGATGTTGAACAGCTTCCCCGATCCGCGCCAGGAGTAGACCGGTTCTATACGACCGCTCGCGGTCGGTGTTCTATACGACCGCTCGCGGTCGGTGTTCTATACGACCGCTCGCGGTCGGCGGTCCGCTGCGGTCTTGGGCACCGTCGTCGCATCGGCATCGGTGAATTCCTTCACCCAGCAAGCGAACTCCAGGGTAATGCCGTCGGGATCCTGGAAATAGAATGATCGGACGTAGACGCCCGGGTGCACGGTTCTCGAGGCTTGCCACTCACTGTCGTCGTGATTGAGCACCGGTCCAACCCGGACGCCTTTGGCCTTGAGCTTCTCCCGGTACTCGTCGAACTTTTCCGCAGGCACGTGAAATGCCAGGTGGTTCATGGTGGACACCGCGCTGGTGATCTCGCCGAGTCCCGGGAGCGCGATGGGAGCGGACACGCCCGGAACGCCGTCGGGGGCATCGGTGAACCAGAAGAACGCCACACAGTCACCGTTGCCCGCGTCGAAGAAGAAGTGCTGCCCCATCCCGCCAGGCAGGTCCAGCGACTTGATCAGCGGCATGCCGAGGACACCGGAGTAGAAGTCCACGGTGCGCTGCATGTCCGAACAGACAAGGGCGACATGGTTGATGCCACCCAGGGTGAACTCGGAATTCGGGTTGTTCGGCTTGATCATCACGACCTCCAGGTCTGGCGCAGATCCAGATCTGAATCTAACATCAGATTCATATCTGATCAACGAACAAGGAAGGTCAGGACGTGACCGCTCGGGTCGAGCTGCCCACCGTGCGTGGCCGCCAGACACAAGCAGCAATCGATGCCGCCGCGCGAACAGTTGTGGCACGCAAGGGAATTCTGGCGACCACCATCGCCGACATCACTGCAGAGGCCGGCCGGTCCACGGCGTCGTTCTACAACTACTACGACTCCAAGGAGGCCATGGTCCGAGAGTGGGCCGTCCGCTTCCGTGACGAGGCGCGCGAGCGGGCCCGCGCGGCCGCCGAACCGGGACTGGATGATGCTGCCCGCGCCCGCGCCGCGGCGGCAGCACACTGGCACACCTACCGGCACCGTCTCGCCGAGATCATCGCAGTATCCCAGCTCGCGATGGTCAGTGATGATTTCGCGCAGTACTGGTCCGAGATCTGCGAACTGCCCATCACGCTGATCACCGCCATGGTCGAGAAGGCGCAGCAACGCGGATTCTGCGTCGGTGACGACGCCCATCTGATCGCGGTAGCGCTGGTGTCCATGCTCAACCAGTTCTGCTACACCCAACTGTCGGGCATGGGCGCACAGACCGCGGATGACGACAAGTGCATCGCCACCCTTGCCGCGATCTTCCACCGGACCATTTATCACGAGGGGACACCCGTGCCATGACAACCAAGGGCGCGACACCTGGAGTGATCCGCGAATTCGTCGCGATGGACTCCCCCACGGCTCGGCGGGCCGGCGCAGGCGGGCACCCGTGCCAGGGTTTGTATCACCGTGGGGTCGGCCGCAAACCGAAGATAGCCGTCATCGCCACGCACTATCAGATCGACTTCTCCGAGCATTACCTTGCCGATTACCTGGCCACGCGCGGTATCGGATTCCTGGGGTGGAACACCCGCTTCCGCGGTTTCGAGAGCAGCTTCCTGCTCGATCACGCACTGGTCGACATCGGCGTCGGCGTGCGCTGGTTGCGCGAGGTCCAGAACATCGAAACCGTGGTGCTGCTGGGCAATTCCGGTGGCGGGTCGTTGATGGCGGCCTACCAGGCGCAGGCGCGGCACCAGCATGTCACCCCGCTGGAGGGCATGCGTCCGGCCGCCGGTCTGACGGATCTGCCCGCCGCCGACGGGTACGTTGCCAGCGCAGCACACCCCGGCCGTCCCGAGGTGCTGACCGCATGGATGGACGCCTCGGTCATCGACGAAAACGACGCCGTAACAAGTAATCCCGACCTGAATCTGTTCGACGGCCGAAATGGCCCGCCCTACTCACCGGACTTCGTCACCCGCTACCGTGCCGCACAAATGGCCCGCAACGAGGCCATCACCGACTGGGCGGAAACCGAGCTGAAGCGCGTGCAGAAAGCCGGCTACTCGGACCGGCCGTTCACCGTCATGCGCACCTGGGCCGATCCACGCATGATCGACCCGACACTGGAACCGACCAACCGGCGGCCCAATCTCTGTTACGCCGGACCACCGGTAAAGGCCAACCGATCCGCACGTGGGATCGCCGCGGCCTGCACGCTGCGTAACTGGATCGGCATGTGGAGCCTGCGGCATGCACAAACCCGGGCCGAACCCCACCTGGCGCTGATCGATTGCCCGGCACTGGTGATCAACGCTCACCAGGACACCGGCGTCTTCCCGTCTGACGCGCAGCGAATTCATGACGCGCTGGGCTCGACCGACAAGGGGATGGTCTCGATCGACACCGACCACTATTTCACCACGCCGGGTGCACGCAGCGAACAGGCCGATACCATTTCCAGGTGGATAGCGACACGGTGGCGTTGAGAGTCCTCGCACACTTCACACCCGGTCAACGTGTTCTCGATATGGTTGCACCGGAACATGATTGGCTGGACATCCGGTGGTGCGCCGAAGATGACGACGAGGCCTTCTATCGCGAGCTCCCGCACGCCGAGGTGATCTGGCATGTGCTGCGCCCGCTGTCGGGTGCAGATCTGGAGCAGGCGAAGAACTGCAGGCTGGTACACAAGCTCGGCGCCGGGGTGAACACCATCGACGTGCAGACGGCAACCGCCCGCGGTATCGCGGTGGCCAACATGCCCGGGGCGAATGCACCATCGGTGGCCGAGGGCACCGTGTTGCTGATGCTGGCCGCGCTGCGCCGGTTGCCCGCGCTGGATCGTGCCACCCGAGCCGGAACGGGGTGGCCGTCGGACCCCAGCCTGGGTGAGACGGTCCGCGACGTCGGTGGCTGCACCGTGGGACTGGTCGGGTACGGCAACATCGCCAAGCAGGTCGAACGCGTCGTCATCGCGATGGGCACACCCGCGGACAGGGTGCTGCACACCAGCACCCGCGACGACGGGCACCCAGGCTGGCGCCCGCTGCCCGAACTGCTGGCCGACAGCGACATCGTCTCGCTGCACCTGCCGCTAACCGACGCCACCCATCACCTGCTGGATCGGCAGGCCCTGGCACTGATGAAACCCGAGGCAGTGCTGATCAACACCGCGCGCGGACCGATCGTCGACGAGCAGGCGCTCGCCGAGGCACTGCGCGCCGGACGCTTGGCCGCCGCGGGGCTCGATGTGTTCGCAGTCGAACCCGTCGAAGCCGACAACCCGCTGCTGGATCTCGACAACGTGGTGCTGACCCCGCATGTCACCTGGTACACCGCCGACACCATGCGTCGCTACCTGGAGTTTGCCCTCGGCAACTGCCGACGGATCCGGGACGGCCAGCCCCTCGCCAACGTAGTGAACCAGGTGAACTAGGGGCGGGCGGTGACCATCGTCACCCCGCGGGTACCCTCGGTTACCAACCGACCGGTTAATAGGGAAGTTGCCCCCATGGAGGTTAAGCGTGCCCATCGCGATCAACTCTGAACACAACGACCTGGCCGATTCGGTCCGGTCACTGGTGGCCAAGGTGGCCCCGTCCGACGTCCTGCACGAGGCGCTGGAGACGCCGATCTCCAACCCGCCGCCCTACTGGAAGGCCGCCGCCGAGCAGGGTTTACAGGGAGTTCACCTGTCCGAGAAGGTCGACGGTCAGGGCTTCGGCATCCTCGAACTGGCGATCACCCTCGCCGAATTCGGCTACGGCGCGGTCCCCGGCCCCTTCGTCCCGTCCGCGATCGCCAGTACGCTCATCGCCGCCCACGACGCCGAGTCCGCCCTGCTGAACGGCCTGGCTACCGGCGGCACCATCGCCGCCTACGCCATCGACTCCGGCCTGACCGCCACCCGCCAGGGTGAGCAGCTGGTCATCCGCGGCGAGGTGCGGGCCGTCCCCGCCGCCGCCCAGGCCTCCCTGCTGGTGTTGCCCGTCTCGATCGACAGCAGCGAGGAATGGGTCGTGCTGGACGCCGCCGCGCTGGAGGTCGAAGAGGTCAAGAGCCTTGACCCGTTGCGTCCGGTGGCCCATGTCCGGGTCAACGCCGTCGAGGTTGCCGGCGACCGGGTCCTGTCGAACCTGACCCGTGCACATGCTCGGGCGCTGATCTCGACCCTGCTGTCGGCCGAATGTGTCGGCGTGGCGCGGTGGGCAACCGACACCGCCACCGAGTACGCCAAGATCCGTGAGCAGTTCGGTCGGCCGATCGGGCAGTTCCAGGCCATCAAGCACAAGTGCGCGGGCATGATCGCCGAGACCGAGCGGGCCACCGCTGCGGTGTGGGATGCCGCCCGCGCCATCGACGAATTCCACAGCGGTAACGAGGATTCCAAGTACGAATTCGCCGCCGCCGTCGCCGGAACGCTCGCGCCGGTCGCCGTGCAGCACACCACCCAGGAGTGCATCCAGGTGCACGGTGGCATCGGCTTCACCTGGGAGCACGACGCAGGCGTCTACTACCGCCGCGCGCTGGTGCTGGCCGCCAGCTTCGGCCGGGCCGCGGACTACCCGCAGCAGGTCGTGGACACCGCCACCGGCGTCGGTCTGCGCAAGCTGGACATCGATCTGGATCCCGACACCGAAAAGCTGCGCGAGGAGATCCGCGCAGAGGTCGCCGCGCTCAAGGAGATTCCGCGCGAGGAGCGCAACACCGCGATCGCCGAGGGCGGCTGGGTGCAACCGCATCTTCCCAAGCCGTGGGGCCGCAACGCCCAGCCCATCGAGCAGATCATCATCGCTCAGGAGTTCTCGACCGGTCGGGTGGCCCGCCCGCAGATGGGAATCGCGGCCTGGATCATCCCGTCGATCGTCGCCTACGGTACCGACGAACAGCAGCAGCAGTTCCTCCCGCCGACCTTCCGCGGCGAGATGATCTGGTGCCAGCTGTTTTCCGAGCCCGGCGCCGGATCCGATCTGGCCAGCCTGACCACCAAGGCCACCAAGGTCGACGGCGGCTGGCGCATCACCGGTCAGAAGATCTGGACCACCGGAGCGCAGTTCTCCCAGTGGGGCGCGCTGCTGGCGCGGACCAACCCGGATGCTCCGAAACACAACGGCATCACGTACTTCCTGATCGATATGAAGTCGCCGGGGGTCGAGGTGAAGCCGCTGCGCGAGCTCACCGGGGACGCCATGTTCAACACCGTCTTCATCGATGATGTCTTCGTACCGGATTCGATGGTGCTCGGTGAGGTCGACCGTGGTTGGGAGGTCAGTCGCAACACGCTGACCAACGAGCGTGTCTCGATTGGCAGTGCCGAGCCGCCGTTCCTGGCCAGCCTGGACCAGTTCGTCGAGTTCGTCCGCGACGGTCAGTTCGACCAGATCGAGCAGAACCACGCCGGCAAGTTGATCGCCGAGGGGTATGCCGCCAAGGTGCTCAACCTGCGTTCGACGCTCCTGACGCTGGCCGGTGGCGATCCGATGCCGGCGGCCGCGATCTCGAAGCTGCTGTCGATGAAGACCGGTCAGGGCTACGCCGAGTTCGGCGTCTCGTCGTTCGGCACCGACGGAGCACTCGGCGACAAGGAGCAGGAGCCGGGCAAGTGGTCGGAGCGGCTGCTGTTCAGCCGGGCGACCACGATCTACGGCGGCACCACCGAGGTGCAGCTCAACATCATCGCCGAGCGTCTGCTCGGCCTGCCCCGCGACCCGTAACGGTCACCTTTCCTGCGCGAGCAGGCGCGTGTACCCCTGAAACAATGCCGTTTCCGGGGGTACACGCGTCTGGTCCGTCAGGGCAGGATGGCGTCGACGTAGCCGCCGTCGACGCGCAGCGCACCGCCGGTGGTCGCCGAGGCCAGCGGCGAGGACAGATACACCACCATGTTGGCGATCTCCTCGGGCTCGATGAGCCGCTGGATCAACGATTGCGGCCGGTGCAGCCGCATGAACTCGCGCTGCGCCTGCTCCCAGGGCAGCTCCTTGTCCACCAGTTGATAGACGAAGTCCTCCACACCAGCGGTGTGGGTCGGCCCGGCGATCACGGAGTTCACCGTGACACCGGTACCCGCCGCGTCCTTGGCGAAACCACGGGTCACCGCGAGCAGGGCCGTCTTGGACACGCCATAGTGGATCATCTCCGCCGGTGTCACGACGGCCGAGTCGCTGGCGATCTGAAGCGCTCGGCCCCAACCCTTTTCGATCATGTTCGGTAGGTAGGCGCGGATCAGCCGGACCGCCGCGAGCACGTTGACGTCGAAGTAGGTGCGCCACTGCTCGTCGGTCACCTCGCGGGCCGGAACCGCCTCGAAGATGCCGAGGTTGTTGACCAACACGTCCACATCGGGGAACTCCGCCACCAACGCTGCGGCCCCGTCGGCGTCGGCCACGTCACCGGCGTAGCCAACCGCATCACCGCCGACCGCGGCGACGGCCTCGTCGACGCGGGCCTGGGTGCGGCCGTTGACGATGACGCGCGCCCCGGCGCCGGCCAGTCCGTGCGCGATGGCCAGGCCGATGCCCTGCGTGGAGCCGGTGACGAGTGCGGTTTTACCGGAGAGGTCGATGTTCACGAAGAGGTATTACCACCGCGCGCCCCGAGGTATTCCTCGCCAGCGAGGACACGCGGTCGCCGGGAAAGTGAGGTCAGTCGATCTCCATCTCGCGCAATTCGCGCTTGAGGATCTTGCCGGTGGGGTTGCGCGGCAACTCCTCGATGAAGACGACCTCACGGGGAACCTTGTAGCGCGCGAGATTGTCACGCACGTAGGCCTTGATGGTGTCCTCGTCTACCGAAGAGCCCTCGACCCGCACGACGAAGCAGCGCAGCCGGTGGCCCCACTCCTTGTCCTCGACACCCAGCGCGGTCGCCTCGACCACCTCGGGGTGGCCGCTGACCAGATCCTCGATCTCGGCCGGGAACACGTTCTCACCGCCGGAGACGATCATCTCGTCATCGCGCCCGCTGACATAGAGCAGATCATCGTCGTCGAAGTACCCGACATCACCGGAGGACAGCAGTCCGTCGATGATCTGCTTGCCACCGCCGCCGGTGTAGCCCTGGAACGGGAAGAAGTTGCCGACGAAGATGCGCCCCACCTCACCCTTGGGCACGTCGTTGCCGTTGTCGTCGAGAATCCGGACCTTCATGCCCTTGACCACCGGGCCGACGGTCGACGGATTCTTCGAAAGGTGCTGCGGCCCAGCGATGGTCGCGAACGCCACCTCTGTGGAACCGTACAGGTTGTAGACGACTGGGCCGAGGTCCTTCATCGCCCTTGTGGCTAGCTCGGCACCGAGCTGCGAACCCGAGACGAACACTATGCGCAGCGATGACAGATTCGGCTTGGGCGAGGTCTTCTCCAGCTCATCGAGCATGCGGGACAACATCACCGGGACGACGACGATGGCGGTGACCTTGTGCTTCTCGATATCGGCGAGCACCGTCGCAGGCTTGAACCGACGACGCAAAACCAACGTCGTACCCAGCATCATGGCGATCGTCGAGTGCAGGAAACCCAGCGCGTGGAACATCGGCGCCGGCAACGAGGTGACCTCGTTCGACTTGAACGGCACCGAGGACAGCACGCCGCCGATCGGCGCCAGCGATGGTGGGGCACTGCGATTCGCACCCTTCGGGGTACCGGTCGTGCCGCTGGTCAGGATGATGATCGAGGACTTCTTGGTGGCCGCAGGCGGCGGCGCCGAACCGTTCTTGGTGACGAGTTCTTCCAGCGTCTCGTCGGTGCTGCCCGACGGCTCGTCCTTGTCGGGGTTGACGCCTAGGGCGCGCAGCTTGCCGAGCTCGGGCGTGGCCTGCGAAACCGCGGCGGTGTATTCATCGTCGTAGATGATGATCCGGCTGCCCTCGCGCTCGGACACCTCTTTGATCTGCGGGCCGGAGAACTCGCTGTTGAGCAGGATGATGCGGGCACCGATCTTGGCCGTGGCGTACACCGACACCAGGAACCACCGATGGTTGCGGGCCAGGATGCCGACACCGTCGCCACCACCGACCCCGCGGGCCAGCAAGGCGTTGGCGACGGCGTTGACCGCGTCGTCGAGTTCCTTGAATGTCATGGTCCCGAAGTCGTCGATCACCGCGTTGCGGTTCGGGTAGCGACGGGCGTTGAGCGCGGGGATCATCCCGATCTCGCCCCACTGCTTCATATCGTTGACGAAGGCGGCGATATCGCGCGGAGGCTCCAACTTGAGCGCGCCCGCTTGGAACATCTTGCGGGCATAGTGCAGCTCCGCGGCGCCCCGATCGATGTACTTGCCTACCGATTCCTGGATCTTTGACAGCGGGCTCAGCTTCGACATCTGTCAACCTTATGTGACGCCGGTCGCTACGCGGGGTCGAACCTACGATGAGGAGATGGCCGCTCGCGCGCAGGTGGAGATTGCGGGTAGGCAGGTGCCCGTCACCAACCCGGACAGGGTGATCTTCGACGATCTCGGTCTGACCAAGGCCGACCTTTTTGATTACTACGCTGCGGTCGCCGACGGCGCACTGCGCGGCGTGCGCGACCGACCGATGATCCTCAAACGATTCGTCAAGGGCATCGCGGTGGAGGCGGTCTTCCAGAAGCGGGCCCCGGAGAAGCGGCCGGATTTCATCGATGTCGCCGAACTGAAGTACGCCTCCGGGACGTCGGCGAAGGAGGCGGTGTTCACTGAACCCGCGGGTCTGATCTGGGCGGTGAACCTGGGTTGCGTGGACCTCAATCCGCACCCCGTGCGTGCCGACGACCTTGAGCATCCCGACGAGCTGCGGGTGGATCTCGACCCGATGCCCGGTGTGGAGTGGCCGCAGATCCTCGAGGTCGCCGCTGTCGCGCGATCGGTGCTCGAAGACCATGGCCTGACGGCATGGCCGAAGACATCGGGGTCGCGCGGCTTCCACATCTATGCGCGTATCCACCGCCAGTGGCCGTTCAAGCAGGTCCGGCTGGCCGCCGAGGCGCTGGCCCGCGAAGTCGAGAACCGCAGGCCCGACCTGGCCACGGCGCGCTGGTGGAAGGAGGAACGGGGCGCGCGCGTCTTCGTTGACTTCAATCAGAACGCCAAGGACCGCACCGTGGCCTCGGCCTACTCGGTGCGCGCCACCCCAGATGCGCGGGTATCGGCACCGTTGCACTGGGACGAGGTGCCCGGATGCCGCCCGGAAGCGTTCACGGTGGCGACGGTGCCGGCACGCTTCGCCGAGATGGGCGATCCGTGGAAGGCGATGGACGAACACCCCGGCACACTGGACGACTTACTGGAGTTGGCGCAGCGGCTGGGTCCGGCTGAGAAGCCGCCCAAGGGCACCGGTCGGCGGACCTCGACGATGCCGCTCATCGAGGTGGCCAGGACCAAGACCCGCGATGAGGCGATGACGGCCTTGGATGTGTGGAGGAAGCGTCATCCCGAGGCGGCAGAACTCCTCGAGCCCGTCGACGTACTGATCGACGGGATGCGCGGACCGAGCTCGATCTGGTACCGCGTCCGGGTCAATCTGCAGCACATCCCGGAGTCGCGGCGACCGGCCCAAGAAGAACTCATTGCCGATTATTCGCCGTGGGACGGGTACCACGGGTCGCAGTGGCGGCGCTGAAGCGCCAGTCGGCTACTAGCCGATAGACAGTACCCACGGTTCGCGCTCTCGAAACGCTGCATCGAAAAGCGTTGTTACACAACGGCTTACATTTTGCTCAGCGAAACCTTACCCCACTCTCAGACAATCTTCTTAGCAAAGTCTCAATCACTACTCCCAAGTACCTTAGAGTCGCCCGATAACTTCGATGGCAGTTGAGATCCACGAAGGGAGGCAGTCCATGACAATCGCATTTCGGTATGGCAATCCCGCCGTCCAGTGCGGCGCCGCGGAACTGCGGGCGCAGTGCCGCCATCTGGCCTTGGTGGTGACGGTGTCCGGCATGATCGACGACAACAACGTCGAGAGCCTCACCGAGCAGGTGCGTCGACTGGTTCTGGCCGAGAAGCCCTTCGTCCTCGACCTCACCGACGCGACCTTCCTGTCCGCACGCGGTGTTGCACTGCTCTACGCACTCGATGACGAATGCGATATGGCAGGTGTCGAGTGGGCGTTGGTTGCCGGCGCCCCCGTCCTCGACGTACTGCACACGATCGATGACGCATTTCCCATCACGGTCTCCGTACCGGAGGCGCTGCATCATTTCGCCGAAGGCACCCTGGCCCGGCGTCGCCTGCTCCCCCTCCTTCGCAAGACCGCATAGAAAGGCGGAACGACATGTTGCTCGACGTACGCTGGTTGACCGCCCTGATCGGTCGGCATCGCAAGCCGGCCCACTAGGGCCCATCCCGACAACGAATCGGCCCCCGCCACCAGTGTGGCGGGGGCCGATTCGCATGTGACCCCATCGCCGCAGCAGGCTAGGGACTTCCGGCCCTACCGACGTCGTTGACCCCGCCGCCACACTGAACAGCATGGCAGCAACATCACAGACAGCGGCCGATGCACGAATCGTGGAAGAAGTCGTGCACCTGGCGTGCCGCGCACCCTCCTATCACAACAGCCAGCCGTGGCGGTGGGTGATGACCACAGACGGGGTACAGCTTTTCGTCGACACCGACCGGTTGGTCGCCACCGACACCAGCGGCCGTCAGGCTGTGATCAGTTGCGGCGCAGCCCTCGACCACTTCCGTGTTGCCGCGGCAGCGGCCGGCCTGCAGGCCACCGTTCACCGCTACCCCGACCCTGGCGACCATCTGCACTTGGCGACCATCACACTGACACCGGCGGATACCGTTACCGCCTACCAGCGCCGCCACGCGGACGCCATCCTCGCCCGCCGAACCGACCGCCTGCCCTTGGCCGCGCCCGCCGACTCCACGACGTATGACCTACTGCTGAACGCGGCGCACGACCCCGACGCGGCAACCGTGGATGTCATCGATCCGGTCGATCGCCCCGCCGTCGCCGATGCCGCCCAGCTCACCGAGGCCCTGCGCCTCTACGACAGCGCATACCATCACGAAATTGACTGGTGGACATCACCTTTTGAAGTCACCGATGGCATTCCGCACAGCGCGCTCGTCTCGGCTGCCGAAGCCGACCGGGTCGATGTCGGCCGTAACTTCCCGGTGACACAGCACGCAGAGCGGCGCAGGAACATCACCGAGGACCAGGCACACCTGGTGGTCATCTCCGCCCCCGAGGACACCCGACTGGACATGTTGCGATGTGGGGAAAGGCTCTCGGCTTTACTGCTGGACGCGACCATGGCAGGTCTGTCCTCGTGCACGCTCAGCCACCTCACCGAACATCCGGCCAGCCGCGACATCATCGGCACGTTGGTCAACCGTGCCCATCCGCAGATCGTGGTCAGGATCGGGTTGGCCTCCGAACTCGACGAAGTGCCGCCGCCCACACCGCGGCGTCCGCTCGGCGAGGTGCTGCACGTCAGGATCTGAGCAGGGCCTCCAACCGGTCGGCCACGGCTTCCAGCGGCTGCAGGCTGCGCTCGGCACGACACATCGCCACAGCGCCCTCGATCGCCGCGATCACCAAGGTGGCCAGATCGGCCGCAGCGCGCTGGCTTACACCGCATCGACGCAGCGCGGCCGAGAGCTCGGCCGTCCACGCACTGAACGCGAAGACCGCGGCATCGCGCGCTGCATCGCCGGGGCTCTCATGCACCGCAACCGCCAGCACCGCGCATCCCCGCCCGAAATCGCTTTCGATCAAGGTGCGGCGCCACATCTGTACGAACTCCCGCAGCCCGGCGACGGGGCCGTCGGCCAGCCCTTGCCGCAACACCGCTCCGGTCTCGTGGTCGGCCCAGCGCACCGCCTCTGCGGCCAGTTCCGGTTTTCCGCCAGGAAAGTAGTGATACGTCGACCCGAGCGGGGCGTCGGCATGCCGGGCCAGTTCGCGCACTGACATCGTCCCCAAACCGTGGCGCGCAAGCAGATCAGCTGCCCCGGCGACCAGGCGGTCCCGCGAGTTGAGCGCATCGCCACCCACTGTTACTCCTATAACTTTCGTCATAAACCGACGCGACCATGCCATATTACGATCGTCATAGAGACTTTTCGAGATCTGGGCCACATCCGGGCGTGTCTCGTGTCAACTCCGTCGTCGCCGGGTAGCCGATAGCCGAGGGTGCCCATCCGCACCGTCCGATCGACCGATCGGATCCATCCATTTCGAGTTACGTGCAGGGGGATACGCATGACTGACAAGACCGCGCTCATCACGAATTTGCGCACCATCCTGGAATTGACCAGCACCGAGATCCAGATCGCCGAGGTGCGGACCGCCCAAGCGCGCACCGAAGCGGTGCGCGAAGAACTGTCGGCCAACGCCGAGAACGCGCGGACCCGTGCCGCGCTGATCGAGGCCGCCATCCGCGAGCTGGGCGGATCGCCCGATATTCTCGGACCGTTGCTCGGCCGCGCAGCCGCCGCCGTGAAGGCGCTCACCGAGCAGGCCGAGCCCTTCGCCGAGGCACTGCTGGGCGACCTAGCCCTCGAGCATCAGCTCGTGGACCGCGCCCGCTACCTGAAGTCACTGTCGGTCGCCGCGGGCAATCGACAGGTGCAAGATCTCGCCGACTCACTGATCGAGGCCCACAGCGCGACCGTGATCTGGTTGACCACGGTACTGGCCGAGGAGGCCCTCGGCGGCCCAGCGGCATTGCGCCGCACACCGATTCAGGCTGTGGCCGGTGCTGCGGTGAAGTTGGCCAATCTGCCAGGCATCGTGGCCACGCGGGCCTTCGAGCGGGTGTACGCCACCGCTCGGGCGACTCGCCCGACCCTCGATGATGCACTCAGCCGCGGCAGCCAGGCCGGTGAGATCGCCGTCAAGACTCTCTCTGCATCACGGGATGCCGCACTGTCCGCCGCCGAGAAGGTCAGTCGGCGAGAGGGCGCCGCAGATGTCGCCGATGTCCTGCACACGATCCGTGGCGAGGCCGGTGTGCTGGAGGCCGACGAGTTGCCCATCGCCGGCTATGACAACCTCAATGTCAACGACGCCATCGCCGCGGTCAAGGATCTCTCCGATGCCGCCGATATTCGGGTGGTCATCGCCTACGAGGAGTTCCACAAGAACCGGCAGCGTGTCGTCTCGGCCGCCCATGCGCGGCTCAGCGCCATCGCCCAGGAGATTGTCGGCATCAGCTGACACCCGTGCGAGTCATCAGGTGACCTACGGACCCCGACGGGCCGTAGGTCACCTGCTTTTCAGCTGCGGTTCAGCGGAGAATGCCGGCCGCAGTCGATACGGCGCGACCGATCGAGTCGACCAGCGCGCTGTCAAGTTTCCAAGACTGCCAGAACAATGGCACGTCAAGATGTATCGGTGATAGGTGCACAAAGTCCGCGGTCACCAGTTGCTCGGGATACATGCCCCAGCCCAGGCCGGCGCGCACGGCCGCGCCGAACCCCTCTGCCGTCGGCACATAGTGCACGGGACGCTGCACGTCGCGTCGGAAGGCTTTCCGAATCAGCTTGTCCTGTAACGCGTCATCGCGGTTCCACGCCAGCGAGGGCATCTGTGCGGCAGCGGCGGCCGTGAATCCCTCCGGTAGATACCGCGCCACGTAATCCTCC
Source organism: Mycolicibacterium neoaurum (assembly GCF_036946495.1). NCBI lineage: Bacteria > Bacillati > Actinomycetota > Actinomycetes > Mycobacteriales > Mycobacteriaceae > Mycobacterium > Mycolicibacterium neoaurum. Next base: position 2,295,749 of record NZ_JAQIIX010000002.1, on the reverse strand, counting down.
GACGCGACGGGGACATAGCGCATGACACCCAGCGACTGGACCCGGCACCCTGGGACCGCGGCGCGTTCGGTGGTGACAGCGCCCATCACCGCACCCTCCCGAAGCAACCGGGCCGAGTGATCCTGGTCTTCGATGCGGACGTCGAACAGTACCTCGGGCAGCAGCCCGAATACCGCGGTGAACCAGGTGGCCATCGAGTCGGCGTTCACAGCGACCGCGATGCGGGTGCGTTCGGCGGAGCCCCCAGAGGTTTCGGCCAGTGCCTCCGATTCCAGCGTGGCGATCTGGGCGGCCAGTCGCAGGATCGGCACTCCGGCGGGTGTCGCCCGGCAGGGCTTCTCGCGGACCACCAAAACCTGCCCCACCCGTTGCTCAAGGGCTTTGACCCGTTGGCTCACCGCCGACGGGGTGATGTGTAGCCGCTCGGCGGCAGCATCGAAACTGCCCAGGTCGAGTACGGCGGCGAAGGCCGCCAACTGCTGGCCGTCCAGTTTCACCCGTCAAGGCTAAACGAAGGCGATACCACCGCGGCCTCGTTCAGATTGATAGCCCACTAATTCATGGTGTACTATCTATATTACAGGCCCGGCGGATTTCCGCTCGGGCCATTTAACGTTGCGGCACAACGTAATTCATGTTTCACGGACGTTTCCGCAGTGAGCCGATGGCAACGTATCCGTATTCCGGGCCTAACCACGCGGAAATGGTCGGCGCATCTAATGGAGCCAGCCGATCACCGGCCGCCGCCCGGCGACACCGCCGACGAACCGCGATACGAAACCCGGAGCACACTATGTCCTTTGACGAATCCATCACCGCGAACATCGCCACCTCGCTGGCCGAGATTCCGCATCCCGCCCTCCCGAAGGGCACCTCCATCTACGGCGGGACCAAGATCTTCCCGGACTACCAGGCCGAAGAAGGCGAAAGCTACTTCACCCTCGTCCATGGCATCGCCCACGAATCGTCGGTGTCCTTCGTGGCGGTCCTACAGGCCACCCGGGCCCTGCGCAAGGGGTTCGAGTCGGCGCTCTACTTCTACGGCCCCGGCGCCATCAACTGCCTTGCCACCCGGGGCTTTCCGAACACCGGTGATTCAGGATTCCCTGGCGAGCAGAACATCAATGACGCGCTGACGACCTTCATCAAGGAGGGCGGCACAGTCTTCTGCTGCCGCTTCGGGCTCGGCCTGCACGGTGGGCGCGAGGAAGATCTGATCGACGGCGTCATCCCGGCCCACCCACTCGACGTCCAGGACGCCCTGATCCACTATGCCCGCAAGGGCTCCATCATCAACTCCACCTACATGGTCTAGAGATGACGGTGACCACCCTGGCGGCCGTTTCGGCGAACTTCACCCGCGATCTCGAACAGAACTACGCGCTCATCTCCTCGCTCACCGACCAGGCCCGGGCGGCCGGCGTGGACCTCATGGTGCTGCCCGAGGCCGCGATCGGCGGATACCTGTCCTCCCTGGGAAACCACGGCGATACCGTGCGGACCACGAAACGGGATCTGCCACCTGCCATTAGGATCGATGGGCCGGAGATCGCCCGAGTCCAGCAGATCGTCGGCGATCTCACCATCGCCATCGGGTTCTGCGAACTGGCCGACGACGGTGAGACCCGATACAACACGGCCGCCGTTCTCGATGGCCACCAGGTGTACGGCACCTATCGCAAGGTCCATCAGCCCCTCGGTGAGGGGATGTCGTACTCCGCGGGGTCGAGTTACCGGGTGTTCGACAGCCCGGTCGGCCGGATAGGCCTACAGATCTGTTACGACAAGGCATTTCCCGAGGCGGCTCGGATGATGGCTTTGGACGGCGCGCAGATCATCGCGAGCCTGTCGGCCTGGCCGGCGGCACGTACCGCCACTGCCCAGAATCTGCAGGACGACCGTTGGACCTATCGGTTCAATCTCTTCGACACTGCCCGCGCGCTGGACAACCAGGTGTTCTGGGTGGCATCCAACCAGAGCGGCACTTTCGGATCGCTGCGCTACGTCGGCAACGCAAAAGTGGTCGATCCTGGCGGAAACATCCTTGCCACAACGCTTCTGGACAGTGGAATGGCCATCGCCGAGGTCGACCTGGAGAATGCCTTCCGCACCACCCGCGCCGGGATGTTCCACCTCCGCGACCGCAGGCCCGATGTCTATGGCCCGCTGATCGCCCCGACCTCGGAACACGAGGCGAACTGGCAGGCGCTCGCTCATGCCTGAGATGACATTCGACATTCGCTGGCCCGACGGCAACACCCAGCGCTACTACTCGCCGAGTTTGGTCGTGCACGATCACCTCTCGGCCGGCGGTAGTTACACCGTCGGCGAGCTGGTACAGCGCACCGGAGACGCCATGACCGAGGCCAGTGACCGCGTACGGGCGAAGTTCGGCTTCGCCTGCACCTCCGCGGCTGAGACCGCGTCCAGGATCAGCGGCGCCGCTGCAGGTTTCCCGCTCGACGCGCTGGTCGAGATCACCTCGATGAACCCCGGATCGGAGCAGCGATGACCAACACCCATATTCCTGTGGTCGTCGTCGGTGCCGGCCAGGCCGGATTGTCGGTCAGTTGGTACCTGGGCCGGGCCGGCATCGAGCACCTCGTCCTGGAAGCCGCGACACCCGTTCATGCCTGGTCGGACAGCCGGTGGGACAACTTCACCTTGGTGACACCCAATTGGCACTGTCGACTGCCCGGTTACTCCTACAGCGGTTCCGATCCGGACGGTTTCATGACTCGCGATCAGGTGGTCGAATGGCTGAACGGGTGGTTGGCGACCTTCACCCCGCCGCTGCGCACCCATACCCGGGTAACAAAGCTGACCCATCACATCAACGGCGGGTTCGAACTGACCGTCGAGGATGCCGCCGGTTCGCACATTCTCACCTGCGACCACGCCGTCATCGCCACCGGCGGTTACCCGTTGCCCGTCATACCGCCGTTCGCCGCAACATTGGACCCATCGATCCGCCAACTCCACTCCGAGCTCTACCGCAACCCCGATCAGCTACCCGACGGGGCGGTTCTGGTGGTCGGTACCGGTCAATCGGGCACCCAGATCGCCGAGGACCTGCACCTGGCGGGCCGAGCGGTGCATCTGGCCGTCGGTGGCGCACCGCGGGTGGCGCGGAACTATCGCGGCAGGGACTGCATGACCTGGCTGTCCGATATGGGTCTCTACGATCGGTCCGCCGCCCAGTACCCCGGCGGCAAGGCGGCGATCGAGAAGACCAACCACTACGTCACCGGACGCGACGGTGGCCGCGATGTCGACCTCCGCCAGTTCGCCCTCGAAGGCATGACGCTGTACGGCTCGCTGACCGACGGCAGGGACGGTGAGCTGCGGTTCGCCCCGAATCTGACCGCCGCGTTGGATCACGCCGATTCGGTCTACAACTCCATATGCGCCGATATCGACGCATATATCGAGCAGAAGGGGATCTCGGCACCTCCGGCGTCGCGCTACACCCCCGTATGGACACCCCGGGATGAGCCGACCGCGCTCGATCTCGTGGGCCGGAACGTCACAAGCATCGTGTGGGCCATCGGTTACCGACCGGATTACCGGTGGATCGAAGCCAGTGCGTTCGACGGTGCCGGCCGACCCATGCAGACCCGCGGCATCACCGGCGTGACAGGACTGAGCTTCATCGGACTGCCGTGGATGCACACCTGGGGGTCGGGACGGTTCCTCGGGATCGACCGCGACGCGCGCCATGTCGCCGAGTCGATCATTGCGCAGCAGAGCAGGTTTCACACGATCGCTTCGGCCAGCTGAGGGGTAGCAATGACCATATCGACCAGAGTCGACCTCGCCCTGATGGGATTCCGCGGGCAGCCACCGGTGAGCCGCACCTCGGGCGCAGGCCCGAGCGCCGATGGACACCTCGTCATCGACGGTCTCAATGCCGCGATCCCACGAAACGATGACAGTCCGTTCGTGTTCGACGGCACCAGGGTGCTTCGCGACGGTGTGGACACCGGGTTGGACATCGACGTGGTCGAGCGCCCACGCTTCTACGATCTACGAACCGCCGACGGTGTCCCGTACGAGAAGATCGCTCGGCTGCATGGCCGCAACGTGCTGGCCACCACGGTGGTGCAGACATGCATTCGCTACGACGCCGAACAGCGCTGCCGTTTCTGCACCATCGAAGAGTCCCTGCGCACGAACTCGACCACTGCGGTCAAACGACCGGCCGAGTTGGCCGAAGTGGCCGCGGCAGCGGTACGGCTGGACGGGGTGACACAAATGGTCATGACCACGGGTACATCCGCCGGAACCGACCGGGGGGCAAGACATCTGGCCCGATGCGTTCGAGCGGTCACGGCGGCGGTCCCGGAACTGCCCATCCAGGTGCAGTGCGAGCCTCCCGCCGATCTGTCCGTCATCGGTGACCTTCATGAAGCAGGGGCCGCCGCGATCGGTATCCACGTCGAATCACTCGATGACGACGTGCGCCGGCGGTGGATGCCCGGCAAGGCGACCGTACCGTTGGAGCAGTACCGCGACGCCTGGCGGGAAGCCGTCCGCGTATTCGGCCGCAACCAGGTGTCCACCTATCTACTCGTCGGCCTGGGCGAGGACCCCGACGACCTGGTGGCCGGCGCCGCCGAGTTGATCGACATGGGGGTCTATCCGTTCGTCGTGCCCTACCGCCCCCAGGCCGGGTCACTGGCGGTCGAGGTCGATCATGCGAGGGCGCCGGATTCCGCACTGGTGGAGAAGATATCTCGCGAGGTGGCTACCAAACTGACGATGGCGGGCATGGCCGGCGCCGAACAACGCGCCGGCTGCGCGGCCTGTGGTGCGTGCTCGGTGCTGCAAGGGCTCGGAGCGTGATGATCCCCTTCGACCACAGCACCTCGACGTCGCCGGCAGACCTGTCGATCCTGGCCGGGACACGGCCGCGCGCGCCGTTTCTCATCCGTCGAGGCGATGGAGCGGATATCCGCTCCTACCGCACCCTGCGCCGCATCGAGTTCGTCGGTGTCCAGCACTTGTTCGCAGGATCGGACTCCGACGACATGGACGACGACCCGCGCACCGTCGTGCTGGTTGCAGTCGCCGCCGACGGCGAAATCCTCGGCGGTGTGCGGTTGGCACCGGTCGGGTCCCACGACCTCGGATGGTGGACCGGTAGTCGCCTGGTGACCGCACCGAAGGCCCGTTCGGCGGGCATCGGACCGGCATTGATCCGAGCCGCCTGCGCCTACGCCGAATCGGTCGGAGTGTTGCGATTCGAAGCCTGTGTGCAGGCCCGGTACGAGGCCGTCTTCGCCGCCATGGGGTGGGAACGTCTGGGTGACGATCAGGTCGGCGACCGGCCACACACCCGGATGCGTTACCCCATCGACCCTTTCGGCGCACTCGCGGCCGCAACGAAGTCTTTTCTGGGTCGTTCGCTGGCCCCCCTACGCGCTGTGCCGGGCGGACTAGGAGCCGACGGGTACATCGGCGACGACGGTGCGCCGGTACCCGGCACGGACCTGGTCGCCGCATGCGATGCCATCATCCCGTCGATGGTCGAACGCGATCCGGAGTGGGCCGGTTGGTGCTCGGTGCTGGTCAACATCAACGATCTGACCGCTATGGGCGCCGTTCCCACCGGATTGCTCGACGCGGTGGCGGCTCCCACGCGGCAGACCGTGCAGCGTGTGATCGGTGGTATCGCGGCCGCATCGGTTGCATGGGATGTCCCGGTTCTCGGTGGGCACACCCAACTCGGTGTCCCCGCCGCCCTGTCCGTCACCGCACTCGGCCGGACGAGTGATGCGGTACCCGCCGGCGGCGGGCGCGTCGGCGACCGCGTGCGGCTGACCGCCGACCTGACCGGCGGCTGGCGGACCGGCTACACCGGTAAGCAGTGGGATTCGAGCAGCACCCGGTCCGGCGCGGACCTCACTGCGCTGTCGGCGATTGTTGCCGGTATGCGCCCCCGCGCCGCGAAGGACGTCAGCATGGCCGGAGTGGTCGGCACCCTGGGCATGCTCGCCGAGGCGAGCGGCACCGGCGCCGAGCTGGAGGTATCCGCCGTGCCCCGGCCGCAGACCGCCGACCTCGCGGCCTGGCTGACCTGCTTCCCGGGTTACGCCATGCTGACCGCCGGATATGCCCAGCCGGTGCCACTTCCCCACGGTGTCGCGGCCGCCGACTGCGGACGGTTGACCGCAACCGCAGGCGTGCGCCTACGCTGGCCCGACGGGGTCACCACGACCGCACTGTCGTCGCCGGTCACCGGACTCGGCCCGGCCTGAGGAGAGCGCATGGCACCGGTCACCCTCGGCGCGGTCGCCGCACACTTCGGGCGTGATCTCGATCGCGGCGTATCCAAGGTCGTGGGCATCATCGAGTCCGCCGCCCGCGACGGAGTGGACATGCTGGTCCTGCCGGACGCCTGCCTCGGCGGTTACATCGGTGACTTCTCTGCCCCCGACCCCGATGACCCGCCACCCGCTCTGGATCCCGACGGCCCCGAGATTGCAGCCGTGATCGCCGCGGCGGGTCCGATGACCGTATGCGTCGGTTATGCCGAGGAGGCTGCCGGCGGCAGCCGCTACAACGCAGCCGTCTGCGTTTCCGGTGACGGTGTCCTCGGTCGCTACCGCAAGGTGCACCAGCCTGCCGGTGAGTCGCTGACCTATCTGGCCGGTGATCGATTCGACAGCTTCGACACCCCCGTCGGCCGGGTCGGGATGCTCATCGACTACGACAAGACCTTTCCGGAGGCCGCCCGAACCCTGGCGCTCGACGGGGCGCAGATCATCGCCGCGTTGTCGGCATGGCCGGCGAGCATCACCGACCGTGCCTCCCGGCTGCCCGCGGACCGCCAGTCGCGCCTGTTCGACCTTTATGACTGCGCGCGCGCCGCCGAGAACCAAGTGGTGCTGGTGTCCTCGAACCAAACCGGGGTGATGGGGAATCTGCGGTTTCTCGGCCAGGCCAAGATCGTCGGTCCGGGCGGCGACATTCTGTGCACCACCAGGTCAAAGGGTGGGTTGGCCGCCGCGAATGTCGATGTCGAGACCGAGATTGCCAGGGCGAGAAAGGTATTGAATCACCTCGCGGAATTGCGCAGTGACATCTACCGGGTGCGGAGGTGACATGCGGATCGCCCTGCTCACCTACTCGACCAAACCGCGCGGCGGCGTGGTGCACACCCTCAATCTCGCCGAGGCGCTGGCACGAGCCGGCGCCGACGTCACGGTCTGGTCATTGGCGCGCGCCGGCGACCGAGGATTCTTCCGGCCCCTGGATCCGGCGGTCACGTTACGACTGGTCGAGTTCGTCGACCTCCCCGGCGATACCGTCACCGACCGCATCGTGCGATCGATCGACACCTTGCGACGTGAATTCACCCCCGGCAGCTATGAGATCGTGCACGCCCAGGACTGCATCAGCGCCAATGCCGTAGGGCACTGCATCCGCACCATCCACCATCTGGACGAGTTCACCACGCCGATCCTTGCCGAGTGCCATGAGAAGGCGATCACCGCGCCGTACGCACGGATCTGCGTGTCCTCCGCCGTTGCCGCCGAAGTGCGGAAGGGCTGGGGTCTGGATCCGACAGTGATTCCGAACGGCGTTGCAGCACAACGATTCATCGACGCCGAGCCCGGATTCGATCAGTTGCGCCCCTACCTACTGACCGTGGGTGGCATCGAACCTCGCAAGGGGACCCTCGACCTGCTGGAGGCCTATGCGCTGGTGCGCAGCCGGCATCCGGCACTGTCGCTGGTAATCGCGGGGGGCGAGACGTTGTTCGACTACCGCGACTATCGCCAATCCTTCGAATCACGAAGCGCCGCGCTGGGAATCGATCCGATCATCCTCGGGGCCATCGCCGATGACCAGCTGCCTGGCTTGGTGGCGGGTTGCGAGGTGTTCGCTTTTCCGTCCACCAAGGAGGGCTTCGGCTTGGCCGCACTGGAGGCACTGGCGGCCGGTCGGCCGGTCGTCACCCGCGATCTGCCGGTCCTTCGCGAGGTATTCGGCTCCACTGCTCGGTTTGCCTCCGATGTGCGCGGATTCGCGGCCGAGATCTCGGCGGCACTCGCCGATCCAGGCGACCCCGGTCCCGGTCGTGCGCTGGCCCTGTCGCTGAACTGGGACAGTGCGGCCCGAGCTCACTTGTCGTTCTACGAGAAGCAGCTTTCCGCATTACACCATCATCATATTTTGTAATATGCCGGGATGGCAGACACCGCTGCGAGACCGTTCACGACGCGCCATGGGGACGATTTGGTTCCCAATGCGGTCGCCCACGGCGGCTGGGGCCCCACCCTTGGCGGACAGGTCATCGGTGGCCTGCTGGCCCGGGCCATCGAGGAGCAGGTCGCCGACCCCGATCTGCATCCGGCCAGGCTGACGGTCGACATCCTGCGACGGGTGGCCACCGAACCGGTGCGTACGAACGCTTCGGTGCTGCGGACCGGTCGGCGGATGTGTTCGGTGGACGCCACCATGACCCAGGGCGGCGACGTGGTCGCCCGGGCCTCCGCACTGTTCCTGCGGCGCAGCGTTCAACCGCCCGGCCGGTTCTGGAGCGCACCGGTGAAACTACCGCCGATACCGGACGAACCCGATGCCATCGGCGAGAACATGCCGATGTTCATCCGGGCTTACGGATCCCCCGATGATGCCGACTTTCCGTGGCAGCACGACGGACCGCGCCAAGCCTGGGTGCGCGAGTTCCGGGAATTGGTGCAGGGCGAGTCGATGACGGCGTTCGTGCGTGCGGCCATGGCGGTCGACATCACCAGCTCGATGGCCAACTTCAGCACTGCCGGGCTGGCATTCATCAACGCCGACTACACGCTGACGCTGAGTCGGCTACCCGACGGCCCGTACATCGGCCTCGCCGTGCAGACCCACAGTACCGCGGACGGTATCGCCACCGGGTCGACGGCACTGTTCGATCATCTCGGACAGATCGGCATCGGATTGTCGACGGCGATCGCCAGTTCCGGGTTCGACCCGGCCGGCCGGAGGTGACCGCGGTCAGCTCGGCGGCGGGAATCCCCCGGTGGCAACCGGACCCCACCGTCGAGGCGTGATCCGCAAGAGGCATTTGCCCTGGTCCACCATCGCCTGCCGGTATTCGTCCCAGTCCGGATGCTCACCGGCGACGGCACGGAAGTAGTCGACCAACGGTTCGACGGCGTCCGGCAGGTCGATGCACTCGGCATCACCGTCGATCTGCACGTATGGCCCGTGGAACTCTTCGGACAACACGGTCACGCTGGCTCGCGGATCACGGCTTATATTGCGCGATTTGGCTCGTTGCGGATAGCTCGCGATCACGATCCGCCCCTGCTCGTCGACACCACCGGTGACCGGTGAGCTCTGCACCGAGCCGTCGGTACGGAACGTGGTCAGTACCATCTGGTGGCGGGGTCGGACGAAGGCGAGCAACTCGTCGCGGGTGACCGTGTCAGCGGTCGCATAGTTACGGGCCATGCCTCGATTCTAGTGCGCCGGACTACTTGACGATCAGTTTGCGCTGGGAGGCCATCGTGAAGACCGCGGCGACGATGATGACCAGACCCTTGATGATGGTCTGGGTGTAGTCGGCCGCTCCGATCTGGTTGAGCCCGTTGGACAGAACGGTGAGGATCAGCACACCGAGGACCGTGCGACCGACACCGCCGACGCCACCGGAGAGCGCGGTGCCGCCGATGACGATGGCGGCGATCGAATCCAGCAGGATCGTCGAACCGAGTGTCGGCCCCGCCGCCCCCAGCTGTGCGGTAAGCAGTAGCCCGGCCAACCCCGCGGTGATCCCGGAGAGCACCAGGATGAGCACCTTGACGCGCGCGGTGCGTACGCCCGCCAGCTCCACCACGCGTTCGTTTCCGCCGATCGCGTAGACGTAGAGTCCGAATCGCGTCCGGCGGGCCAGGAACCACACCACCGCAAGGGTCAGCAGCGCGATCAGCGCGGCGTTCTGGATGTTCGGGACGAACTGGCCGATCGCCAGGTTGCGGACCGCTTCGTTGGTGAAGTTGATCGTGCTGCCCTGTAACACCGTCAACCCGATACCGGCGAACAACGACAACGTGCCCAGGGTCGCGATGAAGGACGGCACCCGACCGTATGCGAATACGACGCCGTTGATCAGTCCGATCGCGGCACCGACGACGATCGCGATGAGCAGCACCACGATCGGGTTGCCGAATCCGCTGTTGATCAGTGAGGCGATGACGGCGCCGGTGAGGAGGGCGATCGAGCCGACGGACAAGTCGACGCTGCCTGCGACGATCACCAGGGTGGCACCGAGCGAGGCCAACAGCAGGATCCCGGCCTGCCCACTGATCAGGGTCAGGTTCGCCGCCGACAGGAACGCCTCGGCACGCAGCGAGAAGAACACCACCAACGCCAGCAGGGCCGCCAAGGGAAGCACGTCGCGCACGATGTTGAGCCGGCTCGGCGGTGAGCCGGCCGACTCGCGTTCCGTGGTGACATCGGGTGTGATTGCGGCGCGGGTCAATTCGGTGGTCATTTTCTCATCCAATGGTGGTAGGTACTTGGGTCGAGCCGGGGATCATCAACGCGACAAGATCGTGTTCAGTGGGTTTGTTGCCCGCCTGCGCGTCGACGACTGCCACCACGCGCCCCTCGGTCACCACGGCGATCCGGTTGGACAGGCCGATCAGTTCGGGTAGGTCGTCGCTGACCAGGACCACCGTGGTGCCGTTGGCAGCCACCTGTCGCAGCAGGTCATAGATCCCCTCACGGGCACCGGTGTCGACGCCCTGAGTCGGTTCGTCGAGAACCAGCACATCCGGTTTGCGCAGCAGCCACTTGGCGATCAGCACCTTCTGGGCATTTCCGCCGGAGAGTGAGGACACCGGTGCATCGATGCCCCGCGCAACGATGCCCAGCTCGCCGACATACTTCTCGGCAACCTTGCGCGCGCGCCCGACGGCCCACAATCCGATCCGCTTGGTCGCGAAATGATCGTGCAGCGAGGCCAATTGGATGTTGTCCACGATCGACGACGAGGTCACCAAGCCCTTCTCGGAACGATCCGGCGGGACATAGGCGATGCCGGCCCGGACATGATCGCCGATGCTCCCGGCCACCGTCTTGCCGCCGACCAAAATCCTTCCCGCCGTCGGCCGGACCACTCCGGCGATGATCTCACCCAGCACTCGCTTACCCGAGCCCTCGGTACCGGCCAGCCCGATGATCTCGCCGGCGGCGACCTGCAGGGTCGCATCACGCAGTACCCCGGCGCCCGCCACGCCCTCCACGACCAAGCGGGGTGGGGCGTCCTGGGCGATACCGCGCTGCAGGTTCTCCCGGTAGTAATTCTCGGTCCGCGACCGGCCGACCATCAACCGGTGCAGTTCGCTTTCGTCGACGCCCGCGGTGGGGCGGTCGGCCACCGATTCGCCGTCCTTGAAAACCGTTATCCGATCAGTCGACTCGACGATCTCTTGCAACCGGTGTGATACGAAGACCACGGCGGCGACACCGCGCAGACGCTTCAGCAGCAGCAGGAAGTTGTCCTCGTGCGCGGAATCGAGTGCGGTGGTCGGCTCGTCGAAGAGCACCACCGGCCGCGCCACCTCGAGCAGATCGGCCAGCGCGGTCACCCGTGCTATGTCCAGGCTCTGCTTCTGCCCCGGGGTCAGCGATCCCGTCGGGGCATCCACGTCCACCCCGTCGACATCGGCCTTGCTCAGCGCGTCATCGGCGGCCCTGCGCAACGCGCGGTGATCCAGCCCACCGAGCCGGGTCCGGAACAACTGCTCCCAGCCGAAGAAGACGTTCTGATACACCGGAAGTGAGTCAATCAGCGCCGGCTCCTGGAAGACCCGGAAGATGCCCAGGCGATTGGCGTCCTGATATGACTTCGGCGCGATATCGCGGCCATCGAGTTGCAGGGTGCCCGAGTCGAAGGGCAGCACCCCGGACACGATGTTGAGGATGGTGCTCTTACCCGCACCGTTCTCCCCGATCAGACCCACCACCTCGCCGTCGCCGACGGTCAGATCGACGCCCTTGAGGGCCCGATGCGCGCCGAAGGTCTTGACGATGTTGTGGGCCAGTAGGCGCGGCCCGCCGCTCACAGTGCTCACATCACACCTTCTTGTAAGGCGACGGACCCAGCACCGGCGTGCGGTAGTGGTCCTTGTACAGGGCGCGGATTCGCTCGAAGTCGCCGTTGCGCTTCGCATTCAGGTACGACTCGGGGTACTCGAACCCCTCGGGCTTCGGCAGCCCCGGCCAGATGGTCTCCAGATCCTCCACCGGGTAGCCATCGAACTGCAGGTCGAAATCAGTGGGATGTTCGGTGCGCGAAAGCAACCGGACGTCGAAGGACTCCGCGATCGGTCCGTCGACGTAACGGGCCTTGAATGCACCGACGTTCTCGGCGGTGATGATCTCGGCATGCCAGCCGTAGAAGCGCTCGGCCGCTTCGGGTTTCCACCCGTTGAGACGATCGTGGAACTGGGCCAGCGTGACGAACGAGGGGTAGGCAGGGACATTGCCGGTGGTGACCAGCTGGGTGCCCTGCACGATGCGGTCGATACCGGCGGTCGAACCGTTGGCCCCGACCACGAACACGTCCTTGCCCGGTACCTTGCCTGCCGCCTCGATACCTGCGACGACACCGGTGGCCGCGTCGTCGTTGACCGCCACGATGCCGACCGTGTCGGGATAACGGGCCAGCAATGATGCGGCCGCCCGTTGTGAGAGGTCGGCGTCGTACTTGGCGTGCAGTTCTCCGGCGAAGGTGATCTTGGGGTACTTCTTCAGCGTGTGGTGCACAGCGAGCCTGCGCTGCACCTCAAGACCGTCGATAGACGGGTAGTAGCCGCCCACCCGCACGACCGTGCCCTCCTCGTTGATCTGCTTGGCCAGCACATCCACGGCCTTGCTCACCGAGAGGTACTCGTCGGGCATCAGGAATGAGTTGTATTTGTCGCCGTAACGATCGCTGTGCCACGGCGTATACCAGGCCGGTGAGTTCCACGCAGCCTGGAAGAGCACGCCCCGATCATTGGCGTCGTGGGCTAATGTGGGCAACGAACCCGGGTCGTTGAGGCCGACGAAGATCGCCGTCGTCTTCTGGGTGAGCAGCTGGTTGAACTGGTTCGACTGCACCGCGGCGTCACTTTTGCCGTCGAGCACCACTGACTTGTAACCCAACTGCGTGGCGGCTTCCTGAAAAGCCTTACCCCACTGCACCTGGTAATCACCGGTAGACGACCAGTTGAGCAGCGCGATCTGACCGTCGGTGTACGCCACGGCGCCACCGCGGGCGGCATCGCGGCGCCCGACCGCGGTCAGCGCACCCGCCGACGCCAGTGCGGCGGTGCTGCCGGCCAGCAGCTTGACGAACTGCCGCCGGCCCAGGCCATAGGTGTCCAGCTTCTCCAGAACGGAGTCGATGGCGCGACGGTTGTCGCTCTCGGATGTCATCGCCCAGAAGGTAGTCAGCTCAGCGGATTTCGCCGAGCATCTCGCGCAGGATAAAAATAACCGTGACTGCAACCCAGGCTGAGTGAAACTCTTGCACCACGCGATTTGTGGAGTCTCAGCCGCGACCGTGGCGGCTAGGACTCCACAAATCACCGGGTGAGGGCACGTTGGACCTGGGCGATGACACGATCGGGGTATTCGGTGAGGTCCAACCAGGTGAATCGCAAGACCAGGTAGCCGGCAAGCATCAGCGCGTTCTGGCGTACCCGGTCGTTGTTGAAATCGTCGGCGTCGCTGTGGAATGCCCAGCCGTCGGTTTCGAGGATCAGCTTGCGGTCGACGAACACATAGTCGCCCTTGTAACCGGCCACCGGATAGTTGGCCTTCCACCCGGTGATGCCCGCCGAGCGAAGGAGCTTGCCCAGCAACCGCTCTGCAGCAGAGCGAGTTCCGTCCTCGGCGGCACGCAACAGTAGTCGCGCGGCCGGTGAACCGTGGCGCCCCTTGTTGTTGAGGTGGGCCCTCCACAGCGCCCGCAGGTCGACGTGGCGTTGCAGGGCCGCGTCCATCAGTGCGGCACCACCGCGACGTCGGACGGCCGCTTCGACAACCGTCAGCGGCAGAGCGGTGACCCGAAGGTGGTCGGCCTCGACGATCTCCCGTGGATCGAGATCGCGGCGACGCAGTCTGGTGCCGGGCTGGAAGCGCAGTCGGCACTCTCTCGGCACCGTGACCTCGACAACGTCCGGCGCGAACTGTGTGAGCCGCTGCCACCACGCTGCCGTCAGTCCGCTACCGACCGCCTGATCACCGTAGGCCCAGATCCCGGCCCGGATCCGGGCCCGGTCGGTGAACTCACGGTCATCGGCGAAGTACACCCCCTTCGCACACCGGCGCCACTGACCCGTGCGCACCCGGTAGTCGATGGCGTCCTGACCCAAGCCTGCTGATCGAGCATGGGCAAGGGTGACGACGCCGTCGTGGCGACGCAAGATGTCCGCGAGCATGCAGACTTGGACGCAGCGCCCGGCCGAACGGTTCCATCGTCTGCGATTTGTGGAGTCTCAGCCGTCACCGTGGCGGCTGAAACTCCACAAATCACACGTCAGAAGTTTGGTGCCGCCGGTGAGGTAGGCGCCGATCGCCTGGGCCTTGTACGACATCGGGTTGTGCGATGCCAGCGGGTGGATGTTGCGCCCGTGCCGATCCAGCAGGGGTGCCTGACGGAACACCGACGCGCCACCCACTTCGAAGATCTGCGAGGTCGCCTTCTGTGCCAGCGCGTCGATGACCACGGTGGCTCCGGCCGCGTACGCGACAGCGGCGATCTCACCGATTCATCGGGTCGCTTCCTGGTAGGTGCGGCGATATGCGGCGGCTCGATGGGTCTCGGGCAGCCGCGAGCCACGCCCGAAAAGCTTGTGCCGCAGCGGCCCCTGCGTGTACTCGGTCTTGTAGAGACCCCGGCGCTGCAGCTGCGGGATGACGTGGTCGATGACATCCGCGAACGAACCCGGAGTGATCACGTTGGTGATGTTGAAACCGTCGACATCGGTTTCCTCGATCCAGGACTGCAGGTCGTCGGCGACTTCGCTGCCCGAGCCAACGCTGAATCCGCCCTCCGCATCGATGGCGTGCGCGTCGACGAAGTCACGCAGCGTCCACTGCCCCTGCCCGAACATCTGCACCGAGGACTTCAGGAATTCGTTGTCGGTCACCGCAACCGGGTCGTCCAGGTCGAACCGGGACAGATCGCTGCCGAGCCAACCCGACCACAACGCCAGGGCCCCTTCGGGATCGATATAACGGCGGAAGTCGTCATGTCGGGCACGGGCAGCGGCCGGAGTCGCGCCCGTCACCACGACATGTCCGTTGACGATCTTGAGGTCATAGGGATCACGTCCGGCATCCGAGGCCCTGGTCCGGACATCGGCAACGGCCTCGCGCAGCGACTCCTTGGTGGCTGCGCCGATGAAGATCACCTCGGCGTTCTGCGCCCCGAAGGATCGGCCCCGGTCCGAGGCACCGGCTTGGTACAGCACCGGCGTCCGCTGAGTCGACGGCTCGCACAGATGAATGCCCGGTACCCGGAAATGCTTGCCATCATGGTCGATGGCATGGACTTTGGCCGGGTCGGCGTAGTGGGGGCGCGACGGGTCGGTGCCGACGGCATCGTCCTCCCAAGAGCCCTCCCAGAGCTTGTAGAGCACATCGGTGTACTCGTCGGCGATGTCGTAGCGGTCGGCGTGCGGGGTGATGGTGTCGAGGCCATGGTTGCGCGCGGCGCTCTCCAGATACCCGGTGACGATGTTCCAGCCGACGCGGCCCTTGGTGAGATGGTCGAGCGTCGACATCCGGCGGGCAAACGAGTAGGGGTGCTCGAAAGATGTTGCCGCCGTGATACCGAACCCGAGGTTCCGTGTCGCGGCCGACATCGCCGATACCAGCAACAGCGGATCATTGACCGGCACTTGCGTTCCGGCACGCAGGGCCGCGTCCGGGCCACCACCGTAGACGTCGTAGACCCCGAGCACATCGGCGATGAACAGTCCGTCGAACAACCCGCGCTCCAGCAGCACCGCAAGGTCGGTCCAGTACTCCAGATCCTTGTACCTGGCCGCCTGCGATTCTGGGTGCCGCCACGTGCCCGCCACGATATGAGCGACACAGTTCATGTCGAAGGCGTTGAGGATGATCTGCTTGCCCACCTCGCCACCATGGAGCACGGTGCGCACCGGGTCCAGCTATCGGATCGACGCGATCCGGAGTCCGTGACGTGCCGTCACAAAACCCGCTACCGTGACAGTCATGGCGAGCCCCCGCATCACGCCGCTGGAGTACGCCCTGGCCTACCTGGCGCAACAGACCGCACCGTTGGTCTTCCGCCCGCCCGGCATTCCCACGCCTGCCCAATCGGTGGGCCCGCCCGACGTCGTCGCGGTGCCGACCCGGCACGGGCCGGTCCGCTGTTTCGTCTACCGGCCGCATCCGTCCGCACCCCTGGCCGGACCAGGCGCTCCGCCGCTGCACATCGACATCCACGGCGGCGGTTTCGTGCTGCGCAACACCGCCGAGGACGCACACATCTGTCGTTTCCTGGCTTCCGATGTGGGCTGCACGGTGTTGGCCATCGACTACCACACGGCCCCACAAGTGCTCTTCCCAGTGGCGGAGCAGGAATGCATCGACGTACTGCAGTGGGCTGTCGACCGCGCCGACCAGCAGGGCTGGGACGGGGACCGGGTCAGTGTCGGCGGCGCAAGTGCCGGCGGGAAGCTGAGCATGAACCTGGCCCAGTACGCCTATGAGGTGGGTATCGCCTTGCGAGCCGCGGTGCTGTCCTACGCGGTGGCCGATTGCACCCGCACCGGCCGCACGTCACCCAAGGCCAACCCGATCATCTCCCCGACACTCCAGAAGTTCTCCGCCAGAATGTATTTCGTCGATCCCGCGAGTCACGCCGACCCGGTCGCCTCACCGTACTACGACGACGACCTGCCGGCGAAGATGCCACCGACACTCATCCAAACGGGGGACTTAGACACCTTGGGCCCGGAGATGATCGAGGTGGCCGACCGGTTGCGTAGCGGCGGCGTCGATGTCGTCCATACCGGCTATCCGACCGACCACGCGTTCAACACCCAGGGCGACCGGTCGATCATGGACGCGTCGATACGGGAGATCGCTGCGTTCCTGTTGGAGCGCCTGTCATGAGTACGGCCGAGCCTCCCGTCGAGCACGTCGTCGCCGCACTGCGAGAACGGCTGTACGGCGCGATCTCATGTCTGGCGACCTTGGCAGCGTTGGCCCGCTACACCGGCGCGGACACCAACGCCTGGTATCGGGTGCTCGACGTCGCGGTGGCCGCGGGCGGATTGTGGGCCGCGGCGTTGCTCGCCGAGTTCGTCGCCCGGCTCAGCGTCGAGGGAGCCGCACCCCGGGGCAGGGCGGCCTGGGCAATGTTGGCGGCCTCCGGTCAGATCATGCAAGCCGCGGCCGCACCGGCGGTGATCCTGGCCCTTGCGGGCTTCGGAGTGATGGATACCGCTACGGCCGTCTGGATCGCGATGTGGTTCCTGGTCGCCGAGATGGCCCTGATCGCCTACCTCGCCGTGCGCCGGGCCGGACTGCTCTGGTGGCAGCAGCTACTGGCGGTGCTGCTGCTGACCGCGGCGGGCGCGGCCGTGGTCGCGGTCAAGATGATCGCGCACCACTAGCCACTCGTATCACCCGGTCTCGGCGGGTCGACCGTCGGCTGACCACTGCGACCACGAACCGGGGAAGAGGGCAGCCTCCACCCCGGCGGCGGCCAGCGCCGCCACCAGCACCGCGGCGGTGACGCCCGACCCGCAGTACACGCCGACCTGCTCGCTGCCACCGAACGTCCAGCCCAGCGCGGAGAGCTCGTCCTCGGAGAGCACGGTGCCAGTCGCGGTGAGGACAGCGGTGCTGGGCAAGTTGCGTGCACCGGGAATGTGGCCGGCCACTGCATCGACCGGCTCGACCTCGCCGCGGAAACGCTCCGGCGACCGGGCGTCGAGCAGATTCGGATGGACGGCGGCTTCATCGACGGTCATGGTCGGCATGGCGCCGTCGTACAGATCCTGGTGAATGATTACGACGTCGCCGGGTTCGGGCTCGACGGTGCCGGTCTCCAAGGCGTGCCCCGCGGCAGTCCACGCGCCCAGCCCACCGTCGAGAATCCGCACATTCTCGATACCGGCGGCGCGCAGGACCCACCAGGCCCGGGCCGATCCGGCCCGGTTCCAGTCGTCGTACACCACGACCGGCACCCCGCGGCGTACGCCCCAGCGCCGGGCGGCGTCCTGCAGCTGCGCTCCCGATGGCAGCGGATGGCGACCGCGCCCAACCACTGAGTGATCGCTGAGCTCGTCATCGAGGGACACATACACCGCTGTGGGGATGTGCCCGCGCCGATGGTCCGCCCGCCCGTCGGGCTGCATCAGCTGCCAGCGGACGTCCAGCACGGTCACCGGCTCCCCGGCGGCAAGCAGGTCTGCCAGTTCAGCCACGGTGATGAAGGCATCGGTCATACATTCAGCGTCCCAGATGGTGAGCCGGTCGTCGAAACCGGAAACAATACGGCGCGATGTGGTGTTCTAGAGCCCATGGCCGAGAATCCCGAATTGAGCCCCACCGACTGGGTTCGCGAACAGACCGAACGCATCCTCGAGCAGGGCACCACCGAAGGGGTCGAGGTACTCGACCGACCGGTCGTGCTGTTCACCACCACCGGCGCGAAGTCCGGCAAGAAGCGGTACGTGCCGCTGATGCGCGTCGAGGAGAACGGTAAGTACGCCATGATCGCCTCCAAGGGAGGTGACCCGGCGCATCCCGCCTGGTATCACAATGTGAAGGCCCATCCGCAGGTCACCGCACAAGACGGTGACAAGGTGGTCGAGCTGACCGCGCGGGAGGTCGAAGGGGACGAGCGGGCGCATTGGTGGGACCTGGCCGTGCAGGCGTATCCGCCCTATGCCGAGTACCAGACCAAGACCGACCGTCAGATTCCGGTGTTCGTGCTGGAGTAACGCAGCCGCGTCCGACATGGTGGCGCCCTCCACCGAAATCGGTTTTCCTGCACCGTGTATTCGCCGTGCGGGGACACGACGATGCACTCGGCCGGGGCCCGTTGCGGTAGGTTGTGTTGGCGCAGGCTATGCCAGAGCGTGCCGGCCGCGCTGGGTAGAAAGGTCGACACATGCAACGCCGCGTCCCGAGGATCGCCGACCTGGCTCCGTTGATGCAGTTCAAGAAGCCGGAGTTCAATGCGCGCACGCGTCGCCTGGCTGGCGCGTTGACCATCGAGGATCTACGCGCCATCGCCAAACGCCGAACCCCGAAGGCCGCCTTCGATTACACCGACGGCTCCGCCGAGGCCGAGCTGTCATTGGCCCGTGCCCGACAGGCTTTCCAGGACATCGAATTTCACCCGGCAATCCTGCGCGATGTGTCCAAGGTCGACACCAGCTGCACCATTCTGGGCGGTCGCTCCGAGCTGCCGTTCGGAATTGCGCCAACCGGATTCACCCGGATGATGCAGACCGAGGGCGAATACGCCGGAGCCCGGGCCGCGGCCCGCGCAGGCAT
This sequence comes from Mycolicibacterium neoaurum, assembly GCF_036946495.1. Lineage (NCBI taxonomy): Bacteria > Bacillati > Actinomycetota > Actinomycetes > Mycobacteriales > Mycobacteriaceae > Mycobacterium > Mycolicibacterium neoaurum. Next base: position 2,276,201 of record NZ_JAQIIX010000002.1, on the reverse strand, counting down.
CCCGTTCTCCCTGTCCACCATGGGCACGGCGTCCATCGAAGACGTCAAGGCCGCTAATCCCCACGGGCGCAATTGGTTCCAGCTGTACATGTGGAAAAACCGGGACCGTTCCATGGCGCTGGTCGAGCGGGCCGCCGCAGCCGGTTACGACACGCTGCTGGTCACCGTCGACGTGCCGGTCGCCGGAGCGCGGTTGCGTGACAAGCGCAACGGAATGTCCATCCCACCGGCACTGACAGCCAAGACGGTGCTGAACGCGATCCCTCGACCACAATGGTGGATCGACTTCCTCACCACCGAACCATTGGCTTTTGCCACGCTGGACCGGTGGTCGGGCACGGTGGCCGAACTGTTGGACACCATGTTCGATCCCACCGTCACGTTCGACGACCTGGCGTGGATCAAGTCGCAATGGCCGGGCAAACTCGTCGTCAAGGGAATCCAGACCGTCGCCGACGCGCGGGCGGTGACCGATCTCGGAGTGGATGGAATCGTGCTGTCCAATCACGGCGGACGTCAACTCGATCGAGCACCGATCCCCTTCCACCTCCTGCCCGAGGTGGCCACCGCCGTCGGGGCGGATACCGAGATCATCCTGGACACCGGCATCATGTCGGGCGCGGATATCGTCGCCGCGATCGCGCTCGGCGCCCGGTTCACGCTGATCGGGCGGGCGTACCTGTACGGCCTGATGGCCGGTGGCGAGGCCGGTGTCGATCGGACGATCGAGATCCTGTCCGAGCAGATCAGCCGGACCATGCGACTGCTCGGCGTGACCGCTCTCGACGAGCTGACCCCCGAGCATGTCACCCAGTTCCGGCGGCTGATACCGCGCGAAGGTTAGGCCGGAGGCGCCACCGCCGCCACCGCGACGCGACCGTCGACCACCGACGCCGTCAGTGACACCGGTTCCCGGCCCGCCGGGCGGGCGACAAGGAGAGCTTCGGCCACCGGAGCGACCAGCTGTTCGCGGATGGTCCTGCGCAACCCGCGCGCACCGTAGATCGGATCGAACCCACTGGCACGCAACATATCCAGTACCGAGTCGTCCACAGCCAGGTGTACGGATTCCGTCGCCAGCCGCCTGCATACCAGGTCGACCTCACGCATCGTCACCTGTCGCGCCGTCGACGTTTGGAAGGGGTCGAGTACGACGGTTTCGTCGATGCGGTTGAAGAACTCCGGATCGAAGAAGTCCTCGACAGCGGAAACGACCAGTCTCCGCGAGTACTGCTCGCTCGCCACGGGTTTTTTGCGCGGCCATCGTCGGCGACGTCGACGCACGTCGTCGGCAACGTCCTTGGACCCGAGATTCGATGTGATGAAGATGTAGCTGTTACGGAAGGAGATGGTCTCCCGCCCGTTGGCAAGCCGCAGCTGACCGCTGTCGAGCACATGAAGGAGTGCGCGGATCACCGTGGGATCGGCCTTCTCGATCTCGTCGAGCAGCACGATGCCCGGTGTGAACGGATCACCTTCGATCTTGCTCCGGTCGAACAGGGTGAACGATTCCTTACTGCCGGCGTAGCCGGGAGGGGCACCGGAAAAAGACGCGGCGTAGTGCTCTTGGGCCAGTGCCGCCATATCGATGCGGCACAGGTCGTCGGGTCCCGAACGCAATTCGGCCGCCACCTGACGGACCAGCTCGGTCTTGCCGACCCCGGTCGGGCCGACCAGCAGTACGCTGGCCAGCGGCCGACCGGGATCGGTGATTCCCGCTCGGGCGATCGCCACCGCACGAGCGACGGCGTCGATCGCATCGGGTTGACCGAGGATCCTGCCACCGAGTCGCTCACGAAACAGCCTCTGGTCGAATGCCACCGACGAATCCGGCAACGATGCTGCGTCACCGGTGTGGTCATCGTGGGCGGCGTTCTGCTCGTGGTACATGTCCGTGAGGAACGGCACGTGAAAGCTCCTAGGCCTCGGATGTCTGTTCGACGGGCAGCGTGCCGACCCTGCATTCCGCCACGCCGACGGTGTCACGGGTGATCGACTCGACAACTTCCTGCGCCTTTTGCGCGTCGGTGACCCACAGCTTGTAGAACTCGAACGGGCAATCGGCGACACCCTTGTCACCGTCACCGGCGGCGTGCACGCCCGAATAGCCGCGGTGCAGCAGTTTGAACAGATGGTTCTGCGACTGATCGTTCTGCCGCGCATCGCGGATGGCGGAGAGGGAAAGCTGGGCGTACTGGATCCCGTACTCCTCCTCGCCGGTCTCGCCCAGCGTGCGGCCGTCGAATCCGATCACCGCCGAGTGCCCGAAATATGAGTACACGCCGTCGAATCCGGCGGCGTTGGCGACCGCCACATAGCAGTTGTTCGCCCAGGCCATCGCCTTGGCCATCATCACCTGCTGATCCTTGGCCGGGTACATGTACCCCTGGCAACGCACGATCAGCTCGGCACCCTTCATCGCACAATCGCGCCAGATCTCGGGGTAGTTGCCATCATCGCAGATGATCAGCGAGATCTTCATACCCTTCGGCCCCTGGGTCACATACGTGGTGTCACCCGGGTACCAGCCCTCGATCGGACACCACGGGAGGATCTTTCGGTACTTCTGCACGATCTCGCCGGTGTCATCGATCAGGACCAGAGTGTTGTACGGCGGCTTGTTCGGGTGGTCCTCGTGGCGCTCGCCGGTGATGGAGAAGACGCCCCAGGTCTTGGCTTTCCGGCAGGCGGCCGCGAAGATGTCGGTTTCGTCGCCAGGAACGGTGGCAGCGGTGGCGTACATCTCGTCAGGGTCGTACATGATGCCCTGCGTCGAATACTCGGGGAAGACAACGAGATCCATGCCGGGTAGCCCGGACTTCATACCGATGATCATGTCGGCGATCTTGCGTGCGTTGTCCAGCACCTGCTCCTTGGTGTGCAGTCTGGGCATCTTGTAGTTCACGACCGCGACACCGACGGTATCGGGACTGGACGAGATGTCACCGTGACGCATGCTATTTCTCCTTCTGGTTGGTGAAACTGGTTTGCGGACAACTAACTTGATGAGAGAACTGATTGCGCCGAGGTGCGCGTCAGCGGTACGCCGCGCCCGCGGCTACGGAAACCCGACGCGGTCCGGCGCTGAGCAATCTGGCCACCAGCAGCAATGCCGACAGTCCGATCGCCCAGCCGAGAGCGATCGCCCCCGAGGTCTGGTAGGTGCCGGTAAGCGCAAGGAAGGCCGGTACGGCGCAGGTGGGCAGACTGAGCAGGGTGACCGCCCAACCGGTGAAGCGCGTCAACTCCTCGCGGCGCAGACCAAGTACCAGGAAGAACAGGAACCACAGGACGGCCCAGGAAAGCCAGATCACGCCGAAGGCGGGGTCTCCGGACACCGTGAACGACAACACCGAGTAGACCACGGCCGCACCGGAAACGAACAGCGAGAACCAGCCCAGCCCTTCGGGTTCGAGTCCGGCAAGGTTGACCACACCCACGTAGAGATAGGTGAACCCGAATAGGTACAGACCGGATGCGGCGAGCACGGCAGCGGGGTCACCGGCGTGCTGGATGAGCATGACGGTCGGGACGACACATTGCAGCGCTCCGACGAACAGGTTCAACACCGCCGCGGAACGGGCTGGTACGCGGCCGAGCAGCATCAGACCGTTGACGAAAAGCACTGCGCCGACATAGAGCAATCCGACATTGTTCACCCGACACCTCGCCATTGATTTCATCTGGATTATCTCCAAATGAAAGTATGTGAGCCGGGCCACAGTGTCAAGGGCGCATGGCGGTCCGCGATCGATTCAGTGTCGCGACAGCGTGGTGAGCACCTCGAAGTCGAACCCGTCAGCCATCGCCAGGTGCACGGGCTGCAATGTTCCATCGTGCCGGAATTGCACGGTGCCCCTTGGGCTCTCATACGAGATCTCATCCGCGGTGGATATATCGCTCAGCCGGCCGACCCGATGGATGAGTCGGGCCAGCAGCTGCGGTCCCTCATAGCACGACTCGGCGATTCCGCTCAGCGGAGGCGCCGCGGCACCGTGCAGTTCGAGATAGCGGCCCAGCAGTTCCATCGGTCCGGCGCCGACGATCGAGCGGAAGTAGGACGCCGCCGAGAAGAGTCGACGGGTGCCGTCGTCCCCACTGGCCAGCAACATGCTCTCGTCCATCAGCGGGCTGAACCGCAAGAACGCCGCGTCGGCGCCCAGTTCGGCGCATGTGCGGTTGAATTCGATGGCGTCGTGGCCGACCAGCAACATCAGGACGGCATCACAATCGGATGCCACCGCCGCGCGGACCACCTCTGTCATATCGGCACTGCCGAGATCGACGAACCGACCGCCGACGATGTCCAGATCGAGCTCGCGTGCGTAACGGCGCACCGAATCCATCGACGATCTCGGCCAAACATAGTCATCGCCGACGATGAACCATCGGCGCGCACCGAGATTGTCGCGCAGCCATCGCAACGCCGGAGCGATCTGCGCGTCCGGAGTCTCCCCGCAGCAGTAGATATCGCGCCGCCGCTCGCCACCTTCGTACAGCGCCGGGTACGCATAGGGCACCCGCCCGGCGACCACCGGCGCCAGCGCGTTACGCACCGAGGAGATGTGCCACCCGCTGACCGCGTCGATGCGACCGGATCTGATGAGCGCATCGATCCGATCCGCGACCACATCGGGGGGCGCTCCCCCATCGACAACTTCGACCTGCACTTCCCGGCCGAGGACACCGCCCGCAGCATTGAGGTCCTGGGCGACGAGGTGGCTGACGGCCTCGCACGCGGGTCCGAAGATCCCACCCGGCCCTTGGAGCGGAACGACCATGGCTATCCGCCAGCGCTCGGGGTCACCACCTGCCGAGGGCGGACCCGTCATCTTCTCGTCCTCACCTGTGTTTACCGACGGACAACTGCTATCGTTTCCAACTGGAAGTATCGCGCGCCTCACACGCGATCGGCAAGGTTTGAGGGGATATTCGTCATGTCGAGCGCGTCGGTGGCAGCGGGTGCAGGTGGTTCTATTGCCCTCGTCGTACTGCGCGCAGCACGACGACTCGGCGCCGACCTGGAAGCAGAACTGCAGGGCGCCGATCTCGGATTGGACCATTGGCTGGTCATCGATGCCCTGGCATCCGGTGACGGCCTGACGATGGCCGAACTGCAGTCCGCCACACTGATCGCAGGACCGACCCAGACCCGGGTGGTCGACAAGCTGGTGTCCCGCTCGCTGGTGTACCGCGAGGTCGATGAGTTCGACCGCCGCAAGGTGCGGGTCTATCTCAGTGCGCGCGGCACCGCAATGCACGATGAACTTCGTCCCGGCATCGCAGCTGTCGAACGCAGCTGGGTGGATGTCGACGGCCCGACGGTCCGGGTCGGTATCGCTGGAAGGCAGCGGGCCAAGAGTCGGCCCAACCACTAGCGCTGCACCACAACATCTTCCGGACATCAGTGGCGCGCACGGGTGCGGTGCGACAAGGATGGTGTCATGGACCACATCACCTTCGTCCCGACACCTGAGCAGTTCGCCTTCACCTTCGGCGGCGCCGAACCGGTCATGCGTATCAAGCCGGGGACGGCACTGCGGTTGTGGACCGAGGATGCCTACGGTGGGCGGATCACCAGCGCTGATGACATCGCCAGCAGCGCATTGGACACCGAGGACCTCAACCCGCAGACCGGACCGTTCTGGATCGAGGGCGCCGAACCTGGCGATACGCTCGCCGTGCATCTGGTGGACCTGACTCCGGCCCGCGGTTGGGGCGCATCAACGCTTATCCCGTTCTTCGGCGGGCTCACCAGCGTCCCGGTCAACCCGACGCTTCAGGAACCGCTGCCCGAGCGCACCTGGATCTACGAATACGATTCGGCCACCGGTACCGTCGGCTTCTCAGCACACGGCAGCAATTTCGAGGTCGCGCTGCCGGCCAATCCGATGCTCGGGACGGTGGGGGTGGCGCCGGCCCGCCGTGAGGTGCGCACCTCGTTGGTGCCCGACGTGTTCGGCGGCAACATGGACACCCCGGAGATGACCGCGGGCGCAACCTGCTACCTGCGGGTCAACGTGCCCGGTGCCCTGTTCTCCCTCGGTGACGGTCACTACCGACAGGGCGAGGGCGAGTCGTGCGGCACCGCCGTGGAGGGCGCCATGAACGTCACGGCGATCGTCGACCTGATCAAGGGTGGCGGGCCCGCCTGGCCGCGACTGGAGACCGACACCCACCTGATGTGTATCGGCTCGGGCCGCCCGCTGGAGGAGGCCTGGCGGGCCGGGCAGGTCGAGATGATCAGCTGGCTCGGGGAGCTGTACGGGCTGGACCGCTTCGACGCTTACCAGCTGCTGACCCAGATCTCGTTGGCACCGATCGCGAACGTCGTCGACACCAACTACAGTTCGGTGACGAAGATCGAAAAGAAGCTGTTGCCCACCGCCGCGGCATATGGTGGCGTGCATGCCGAGCTTCGTTCTGCGGCAAGAAATCTGGGCAGTATCACCTACTGAGGGGCAAGATCGATGGATCTCGGACTCAAAGGCAGACGTTTCGCGGTCACCGGCGGTACCCGCGGTATCGGGCGGGCGGTGGTCGAGGGCCTCCTCGCCGAAGGGGCGACGGTGGCCTTCTGCGCCCGCACCTCCGAGGCCGTTGCCACCGCCCAGCAGGAACTCGGCAATGGTGCCATCGGAACCGCTGTCGATGTCGGCACCACCGCCGCCCTGGCGGCCTGGGTGGATGCGAGTGCCGAGGCGCTCGGTGGCCTCGACGGTGTGGTGGCCAATGTGAGCGCGCTGGCCATCCCGGAGTCGGCAGACAACTGGCGCACCAGCTTCGAAGTCGATCTCATGGGCACCGTCGGGCTGGTCGACGCTGCGCTGCCGCACTTGCTCGCGAGCGGTTCCGGCTCGATCGTGACGATATCGAGTGTGTCGGGACGCGAAATCGACTTTGCGGCAGGACCTTACGGAACCATGAAGGCCGCGATCATCCACTACACGCAGGGCCTGGCCTATCAGTTGGCCGGCAAAGGTGTGCGGGCCAACACCGTCAGTCCGGGTAACACCTACTTCCCCGACGGGGTGTGGTCCTCGATCGAGCAGAACGACCCAGAACTGTTCGCGACCGCACTTGCGCTGAACCCGACGGGACGGATGGCCACGCCCCAGGAGGTCGCCAACGCCGTGGTGTTCCTGTCCAGCCCCGCCGCCGGCTTCATCACCGGGACCAATCTGCTGGTCGACGGCGCGCTGACCCGCGGCGTGCAATTCTGAGAATCCCAGGGTTTGGCCGCGTCGCGGCCGTGGAATCCAGCGCGGATGACTGATGTACATGCCGCACTGACCGACAAGAGCGTTGCCATCCTCGCTACCGACGGTGTCGAACGGCTCGAGCTGACCGAACCCCGGGACGCGCTGGACAAAGCCGGTGCCACCGTGACCCTGTTATCGCTGCAGGAGGGCGATATCGACGCCCGCGATCACGACCTGGAACCGTCTGGCAGCTACCGCGTCGACCGTCTGGTCAAGGGCGCCAAAGCGGAAGAGTTCGACGGACTGGTCATACCCGGCGGCACGGTGAATGCGGACAAGCTGCGCTCCGATGATGACGCCGTGGCCTTCGTCCGAGCGTTCGTCGAGTCGGGTAAACCGGTCGGAGTGATCTGCCACGGGCCGTGGACGCTGGTCGAGGCCGGTGTGGCCAAGGGACGCACCCTCACCTCTTATCCCAGCCTGCGCACCGACCTGCGCAATGCGGGTGCCACCGTGGTCGACGAGGAAGTCGTCGTCGACGGCAACCTGATCACCAGCCGCTCACCCGATGACCTGCCCGCTTTTTGCGCGGCGGTGGTCGATGCGATCGCCAACGGTTCCAGGGCGTAGCCACCGGTGGCGGACTCAGGCGTTGTACGCGGCGGTGAAGAACTGCTGCTCCAAGCGCATCGCACGGCGATAGGCGTCCCGGACGGCTGGGGCGTCCTCGCCGTGATGGTCGAGTAGCCGTTCCAAAAGCGCTGCCACCTCTTCGAACTCGGTGTTGGCGTATGTTTGCACCCATTCTGCGTAGGGTCCGGCTCTGTCGGCATCCAGCACCGTGCCGATGTACGCATAGAGCCGCATGCAGGGGGTCATGGCCGCGCAGATGACGCCGAGTTCGCCGGTGGCTGCGGTGGCCAGCAGGAATTCGGTATAGGCCAGAGTTGCCGCTGACGGTTGGACCGCCGCCATATCGATACCCCACCGGGCAGCATACGAGTCATGCAGACGCAGTTCCGCACGGACACCGGCGATGAGATCGGCGAAGGTCAGTAGCGAATCGGTGTCGGGACTGCGCACCAAGGCCAATGCGTAAGCCCGCGCGAAGGATTCGAGGAAGAATGCATCCTGTGCGACGTAGCCGGCGAATGCGGCCCGGTCCAGCGATCCATCACCGATCCCACGCACGAACGGGTTGTCGAGAACTTCGGCGACGATATCGGCGTTTGTCTCCCACAGTTGGGCTGACAGACTCATGACGCATCCGCCCAGGCCATATTCCAGAATTCGACCTCCAGCCGTAGGACTTCGTCGACCAGACGGGCATGATGTCGTGGCTGCGCAAGGGCCGCAAGGCCGTCGACGTATTCGACGAATTCCGGGACCGTCCAATGATCGATGAATTCGGAGTACGGCGAGTCGGCTGATTTCGCAGAGGTCCAGCCCAGTAGGTAGACCCGCTCGATGACCCACAAACCGGTGACGGCGGCCTCAAACGGTTCGTTGTCCAGCCGTCGCAGCAAGTCTCGATAAGCCAGTGTCGTCGGAAGCGGCTCGGGGGTTGAGGGTAATCCGCGTTTGGCGGCGTGGCCGTCGAACCAGTCCAACTCGGCCACCAGCGCAACACATCCGCCGGCCAACACACCCTGTGCCGACCGCGGCGCACGCGCGAGCAGGCGCGCCTGGAAGATCAGCAGATCGGCGACGAACAGCGCATCCTGGGACAGCCACCGGTCGAAGGATGATGCGGCGACGGTTCCATCGCGCACCGCGTCGAGGAATGGGTGGTGGGTCGCGGCGGCCCAGAGGTCATCAGACACGCCGACGAGACTAGCCGCTGCGCATCATTCCCCTCGCCACTGCCACCGGCTCACGCGCCGAGGCCGAGCGCCGCGACCATGAGCGGCAACAACGCGATGATCAGAATGGCTCCGGCGATATCGAAAGTCACTCCGGAGCGGATCATGGTGGTGATGGGTACCGCGCCGGAGCCGTAGACGATGGCGTTCTGTGGTGTCGACACCGGAAGCATGAATCCGAACGATGCCGCGAATGTCGCGGCCAGCGCCGGGACGAATGGATTCACCCCAGCTGCGACGGCGATGGGGATGACGATGGGTACCACGACTGCGGCCGCGGCGGTGTTGCTCGTCGTCTCCGAGACGACGACGGCCAGCAGGACCGCGAAGATCGTGATGGCCAGCACGCTGGTGAAGCCGAGACCGTCGGCCACCGACGTACCGATGGTCTCGGCGAGCCCGGTGTCCGCGAGCAATGATCCGAAGATGATTCCGGTACCGAAAAGCACGATGGTGCCCCAGTCGATGGCCGCGGCATCCTTCCAGCGCATGGTGAATTCACGCTGCTGCCAATCGGTGGGCAGCAGGAACAGCAACGCCGCACCGAAGACTGCGACCGTTCCCTCGTCCAGGCGGTCGCTGACGGTCGTGTAGACATCGGAGTCGTTTCCGAAGATGAGCGCGATGACGCCCGGCAGGACCCATAGCGTGACCGTGATGCCGAAGGCGATCAAGGTGTTCTTCTCCGCTCGAGAGAGCGTGCCCATCTCTACTCGCTGCTCGGCCACGTACTCCGTGACGCCTTCGATGCGTTTGAGCTCGGGCTTGTTGATCCTGATGAGGACGAAGGCAAGTACGAGGAACATGGCCAGACAGATCGGCGCGGCCAGCACCATCCACTGTCCGAAGCTGATCTTCTCCCCCGTCGCCTCCTCGATGAGACCACGTCCGATCAGGTTGGGCGGGCTACCGACCGGGGTGAGCAGTCCACCCACACTCGCGGAGTAGGCGAGCATGAGCATGATCGCCGCACCCATCTTCAGCCGTAACGGATCGAAGTCGTCGGCGACCTTTCCCTGCGCCTGCAAGATTTTCGCAACGACACCGATGATGCCGATCGCGGTCGGCAACAGCATTGCGACGGTGGCTGTGTTGGACACGAACGCCGAAAGCAGGCAGGTGATCGCACCGAAGGCGAGGATGACGCCGGTGGTCGACTGCCCGACTCGCGGTATAGCGAGGATACGGAAGGCGAATCTGCGGGCGAGGCCGTGCTTGAGCATGGCCTGCGCCAAGATGAACGCGCCGATGAAGGTGAACACCGTCGATGATCCGAACGGCGCCAACACTTCGTCGACGGGTGCCACGCCGAGGAACACGATGACGGCGACCCCGAGGAGTCCGCCGATAGGGATGGGAATCGGCTCGGTCACCCACAGCACGATCACGCCGAGCAGCACGCCGGCCAGCGTCTGTTGTTGCGGAGGGATGTCCAGCGGCAGCAGCAGGAACACGGCTGCCACGACCGGCGCGAGGAACAAACCCGTCGTCCGGCGGGCCCTCTCGAACCGTTCTTCCTGTGGCCTGAGCCGCTGCTCGCCGAGACTTCGGTAGGTGGATCCGCCCATCAGGGCGCTGTCGACATCGGTCTTCTTCACAGGCTGCTCTGTGGTCATGGCCTCTCCTGCACGTCACGCCGTTGTGGCACAGGTCACTTCTGACCTAGGAGATGTGCCCGCTCAGCGCATCAGGTAATCCTGGGCGTTCAGGCGCAGGGCTGGGCCTCGGCGACGACCGGAGCGGACGGCGCGGTGATAACCCGCCGAAGCGAGTAGCGCGGCGCAGGCACCGTGGAGACGAGCACCAGCCGGTGGTGGCGCACTTCGCGCAGATGGGTCGCCACCGACGCCAACCCGATCAACGCCCAGACGAGGTTCGATGCAGCGCTCGGCCAGGCGCCGTACATTGCAGCGGCTGCGCCGGCCATCAGCCCACCCGTGATGTTGAGCGCTGCGTAGGGGCGCGACTTCCCGCCGAGCCAACCACGACTGACCGCAAGGTACGCGAACAACGTCCCCGCCGCCCCGACCCAACCAAGGGTTGCCGTAATCATCTAAACCGCCTTCATGCCAACCAAAACCAGCAGAAGTATCAGCGCCAAGCGCATTAAACACAATTGAATAGATCTGTACTGTCAGTGTAGTTTTTGTGAATGGATATCGATCCGCGTCGGCTGCGCTTTCTGCTGGCGGTGGCGCGCGAGGGCGGCGTCCTCGCAGCGGCCGATGACTTGCAGATGACACCGTCGGCGGTGTCGCAGCAGATCACCCGCCTGGAACGCGAGACCGACCGTGTCCTGATCACCCGCACCACCAGCGGTTCGGCACTCACTCACGAGGGCCAGATCCTGGCTGAGGCCGCCCAGCAGATCGAACGTGCACTCGCCGAAGCGCAGTTGCAGCTCGAGCGAGGCGAAGCCGAGATTCGCGGCACGATGCGCCTCGGCGGGTTCCAAAGTTTCCTGTCGGTGGTGATCGCACCGATGCTCCCGGAGTGGCGCCACCAACTGCCTGGTATCCGGTTCGAGGTCGTCGAGGCCGAACAGGAACTGCTCATGCGCTCGCTCAAGGATGGCGAATTGGATGCCGCTATCGTCGAATTGGACTCCGCGGACATACCGAAACGCCCGCCGGCCGGGATCGTCGAGGTACCGCTGCTCGATGAGCCGTGGAAGCTGGTGGTGCCGGCCGGCACACTCGCCAGCGATGTGACCGAGCTGGGACGCCTGCCGTTGCCGTGGGTGGGTGTCGAGCCGTCGTCGGCCACTGCTCGCGCGGCCGCACGGCTGAGCCGCTCCATCGGGCTGAATCAGCCGATCGTGCATCGCTACTTCGGCACCCAGACCGCCCTGGCACTGGTGGCCGCCGGCGAGGGCATGACGCTGATACCGATGCTCGCGCTGCGCGGCATGCCGCAGGATGGCGTGGAGACGGTCGATGTACCCGGCCTGGGGACCCGCCGTGTGGTGCTTCGCAGCTACGCACGCGGCAAGCACGCGGGCGCGGTGCTCGATGCCGTACTCGCACTGATCCACGAGGCAGTGCTGAACATCACTGCCGACGAGGCAGCGCAGGCCTCCTGACGGTCGACCCGGTTTCTCTGTGTAGTTTTCAATGTGCGAGTTGGCAACGCGCGCTGCGACTTTGGGCGCTTTGGGTTATGCGGCGGTCGGTAGGTCGGTCATGGTGCGGCGGGCGTGCGAGCGCAGATGCTCCGGTTCGGGTCCGCCGGGCGTGTGCGGTGGGATGAACCAGGGATGGCGGTCTGGGCCGAGGTAGACCCGCCAGCCACCGTGATGGATGAGACTGTGGTGCAGCCGGCACAGCAGCACCCCGTTGTCCACACTGGTTGCGCCCCCGGCGCTCCAGGGTTGGATGTGGTGGGCATCGCACCAGGACACCGGGCGTCCACACCCCGGATGGGCACACCCACCATCACGCACGCCGAGTGCTTTGCGGATCGCCGGGGTGAACAGCCGCTCTGCACGGCCGACATCCAGCGGTACTCCGGTGTGATCGACGACCACCGAGGTCAACGTGGCATCACAGGCGATCAGGTCCGCTGTCGCGGCGCTGACCGGTCCGGCGAACCCGAGCCGATCGACTGTTTCTTGACCGTCCTGCGCCACTGCCACCCCTGGTCGGATGAGGGTGACGTGTGGGAGCACCCCGCCGGACATCGGCCGCCTCGACTGCGACAGATAGGTGCGCAGCACCTGTCCGATCGCCTCCGCCCGCCGGGTGTTGATCGGCCGCGGGTCCGGAGAGCCGTCCGGCAGCGGGACCGGCCGGCATAACGGATCCAACGCCGCGCAGAGTTCTTCCCCGGTCCCGACGTCCAGGTCGAGAATGGCCTCAAACCGGCCCTCGGCGTTCTGGACCAGGGTCATCTCATTCAGCGTGGTGTCTTCGGCGACCGGCACCACCCGCTCCTCGGGCGGAAGACTCGCGGCGCGGTCGAGGGCGATCGTCCTCGCCTTCGCGGCTACCTCGGCCGGGGTGGTCTGGATCATCAACGCGCGCACCACCGCCGCCCGATCGTCGTCGGATAAGGGCGTCCGCGCGTCGATGTGGGTGACACCTTTGCCGACGGCGTCGGCGAACTCGATACCGATCCCACCCAACCGCTGCGCGGTCGTCAACGCCCCCAAAGACGGGGCCATCCGCCCGACCCGTACCGCGCGGGTCGCCGCACCCGGGGCCATACCCAACAACCTCAACAAATCGGTGCCGGTGCGCAGGTGCCGCCGCCCCGGCACACCCGCCCGCTCAGCCGCCGCCACCGCCGAAGCGATCACAAAATCCAGCAGATTCCGCGCCGACACCGCCGCAGCCAACACCGCCAACAACGGCTCGTCATCGACCACCGGCCGAGCACACCGCACCACCCGACCCAAGCTCGACCCGACATCATCCTCAGGACAGATTCCCGGCGTCAGCTCATCGATCAACGCATCAACAAACACATCAAGACAGGTGGCGTCCACAACGGAAACCGGCTTTCCCCCACAGCACCCAACCAAGGGCACCATCAAACACACACAGCCCGCACGACCCCCCAGACAGGGACCGTCGAACCCCGCGGCGACCGAAGTCGCGGTCTGCGGCTCACCAGATCCGAGGATCGGGAACCACGGCGCATTCGAACTTGTGTTCGACACTACGCTGAATGCGGCTGGCGCGCAACTGCTATCCCATACTGGCGCTATCGTCGATAACGATGAGACTTCCCGTCATGCCGCCAATATCGCCGATGCTGGCCAAACCGGTCCGCGACATTCCCCACGGGTGCTCGTATGAACCAAAGTGGGACGGCTTCCGCTCCATCCTGTTCCGTGACGGCGACGAGGTGGAGCTGGGCAGCCGCAACGAACGGCCATTGACACGCTACTTCCCCGAACTCGTCGCCGCCGCCCGAGCAGAGTTGCCGTCACGGTGCGTTCTCGACGGTGAGATCGTCATCGCCGGCGACGCGGGGCTCGATTTCGAGGCACTGCAGTTGCGGCTGCATCCCGCGGCATCGCGGGTGATCAAGCTGGCGACCGAGACCCCGGCCGCGTTCATCGTCTTCGACCTGCTTGCACTCGGTAACGACGACCTGACCGGACAGCCCTTCGCTCGGCGACGGTCGGCTCTTGCCGAGGCGTTGACCGGCTGTGGACCCACCTTCCACCTCACCCCCGCGACCACCGACGAGGACACCGCGGTCCGCTGGTTCACCGACTTCGAAGGCGCAGGTCTGGACGGTTTGATCGCAAAACCCCTCGACGGCATCTACCTACCCGACAAGCGAATCATGTTCAAGGTCAAGCACGCTCGCACGGCAGACTGCGTGGTGGCCGGATACCGACTGCACAAATCCGACGACAAGGCCATCGGCTCATTGATGCTCGGGCTCTACGACGATGACGGCTCGCTGGCATCCGTCGGTGTGATCGGGGCGTTCACGATGGCGCGCCGCCGCGAATTGTTCGACGAACTACAGCAACTGGTCACCACATTCGACGAGCACCCATGGAACTGGGCCGCACATATCCCGGTCGAGCCGACCGTCCGCCGCACGGCCAACTCCCGCTGGAACCCGGACAAGAGCCTGTCATTCACCCCGTTGCGGCCCAAGCGCGTGGTCGAGGCCAAGTACGACCATATGGAGGGAAGACGTTTTAGGCACACCGCCCAGTTCGGCCGATGGCGGCCGGACCGGGATCCGCGGTCGTGCACCTTCGAGCAACTCGAGGTTCCGACAAGCTTCCGCCTCACGGACATCGTGCCGGGATTGGGCTGACCGTGCGCAAGATTGCCTGTGCCGTAGCGGTTCTGGTGACGACGTTGACAGTGTCACTTAGCACGTACACCCTGATCAACGCCAGAACATTCCAACTCGCGGGGCATCTGGTCAGCAGGGTCGACACAGATGCCAGAGTGGTGGCGCTGACCTTCGACGATGGCCCCACCGATCACACACCCGAGGTGCTGGAGGTACTTGCGTCCAGGAATGTGCCGGCGACGTTCTATCTCAACGGATCGGAGGCGCAACGTCATCGCGATCTGGTCACCGCAATAGCGAACGCCGGGCACGAGATCGGCAACCACTCCTATTCACATCGCCGCATGGTGTTCGTATCCGAGAACACGGTATCCGACGAGATCGAACGCACCGACGAAGCGGTCAGGCACGCAGGGTACGGCGGTCCGTTGACCTTTCGGCCACCCTACGGCAAGAAGCTCTGGACGCTGCCCCGTTACCTGGCCGCCCGAGACCGGGTGACGGTGATGTGGGACGTCGCTCCCGACTCCGCGGGCAACCCGGACAGGGACGCTATCGTCGAACACACCGTCCGATCGGTGCGGCCGGGGTCCATCGTCCTGCTCCACGTCTTGGTCGACAGCCGATCAGAATCCAGGGCGGCGCTACCGCGGATCATCGAACAACTGAGCAGCTCCGGCTACCGCTTCGTGACGGTATCTCAGTTGCTGGCCATGCGCGGCAACAGATGACGGGTTGACCTCAACCATAGTTCAGATTGCAGGCTGGTGTGAGCATCACGACGAATCACCAGGAGGATCCATCATGCGCCAGATCCGCAGCGACCTTTGGGAAACCCGTGTCGACAACCCATTCCCCGGATTGACCACGCACGCCTATCTGTGGACCGGAGCGACGACCGGCAACGTGCTGTTCTACAGCACCGCGACCGACGCCGATTTCGACGAGATGACCGTGCTCGGCGGCATTGCGCACCAATACCTGTCTCACCGGGACGAGGCAGGCCCGCAACTGGCCCTGATCAAATCTCGCTTCGGCGCTGTCCTGCACGCCCCGGCCGTCGAACGCGCCGATATCGGCAAGCACACGACCATCGACATCGCACTGACCGACCGCCACGTCGACGAGAACGGGATCGAGGTGATCCCGACCCCCGGGCACACCCCGGGCAGCACCTGTTACCTGGTACCCGGCGCCAACGGGCAGAGCTACCTGTTCACCGGAGACACCATCTTCCTAGGGGCCGACGGTGCGTGGGCAGCCGGATACTTCCCCGGGTTCAGCGACGCGAATACGCTGCGGGACAGCCTGCGATTGCTCGCCCACGTGCAGCCCGATCTGGTGATCTCGAGCGCCTTCGCTGCCGCCTCGGCGGTACAGGTGCCGGGCCGACGATGGGCGGCGTGTGTGGAACAGGCGCGGGCAGGCGTTACATTGCTGGCGTGACCCGCCCACCCGGCGCGGGCCGGTTCGCGCCGAGCCCGTCGGCTGACCTGCACATCGGCAACCTGCGCACTGCGGTGCTCGCATGGCTGTTCGCCCGCAGCACCGGTCGAACGTTTCTGATACGGGTCGAAGACCTCGATGATCGGACATTCACCGAGGTGGCCACCCGCCAGCTCGCCGACCTGGCCGCCATCGGTGTCACCGCCGATCAACCGATCGAATTCCAGAGCGCGCACGCCGACCGCTACGACGCCGTGATCGACGACCTGCGCCGCCGCGGACTGGTCTACGAATGCTATTGCAGTAGAAAAGACATCCTGGCCGCGCCCCGCGCGCCGCACGCACCCGAGGGTGCCTACCCCGGAACTTGCCGCGATCGTCTGGGTCCGCCAGATCACGCCCGTCCGCCGGCGCTGCGACTGCGCAGCGACAACGCCCCGTTCACCGTCACCGACCTGTTGCACGGCGAGTTCACCGGTGTGGTGGATGATTTCGTGTTGCGCCGCGGCGATGGCGTGACTGCCTACAACCTCGCGGTCGTCGTCGACGATGCCGCCGGCGGCATCGATCAGGTGGTACGTGGGGATGATCTGCTGTCCTCGGCACCTCGGCAGGCGTATCTGGCCAAACTGCTCGGCTACCAATCGCTGACCTACGCCCACGTTCCGCTGGTGCTCAACGCCGAGGGTAAACGGCTCGCCAAGCGGGACGGTGCCGTGACCCTCGCCGAGATCGGCGTCGAGCGTGCGCTGGCCCTCATCGCCGATTCGCTGGGGTACCTCGGCCGTACCCTCCCCGAGATGCTCACCGAGTTCGATCCCGCGGGGTTACCCCGCGCACCGTGGGTATACCGCCCGATGTGAGCGAAACCCTGTACCCGACGGGAGAGCGTTGCTACCGTCCGGCCGTGTTCGGAAACCTACGGCGGGTCCTGCTCGCCCTCATTCTCGGCGCACTCGTCATCGCCGGTGTCGCCGGCTGCGGCTCCTCGCGTGATGCAGGCGAGAACCCCATCCAGGCGGCCGGCGTGCTGCGTGTCGGCACCGAGGGGGTGTACTCACCGTTCAGCTACCACGATCCCAAGACCGGTGAGCTCGTCGGGTACGACGTCGACGTCGCCAAGGCCGTCGGCCAAAAGCTGGGAGTGAAGGTCGAATTCGTCGAGACACCGTGGGACTCCATCTTCGCCGCGCTGGAAGCCAACCGCTTCGACATCGTCGCCAACCAGGTCACCATCAATCCCGAACGACAAGCCAAATACGACCTTTCCCAGCCCTATACCGTCGGCGAGGGTGTGATTGTCACCAGGGCAGACGACAACACCATCACGACCCTTGCCGATGTGCGCGGCAAGACAGCCGCCGAGAACGCGACAAGTAACTGGTCGCAAGCGGCCCGCGATGCCGGCGCAAACGTCGAGGCCGTCGAAGGCTTCACCCAGGCCATCACCCTGCTCAACCAGGGTCGTGTGGACGTCGTGATCAACGACAGCATCGCCGTCTACGCCTACCTGGCCGAGACCGGCGACAAAAGCGTCAAGATCGCCGGCACCGTCGGCGAGAAAAGCGAGCAAGGATTCGCGGCCCGC
Organism: Mycolicibacterium neoaurum; assembly: GCF_036946495.1. NCBI lineage: Bacteria > Bacillati > Actinomycetota > Actinomycetes > Mycobacteriales > Mycobacteriaceae > Mycobacterium > Mycolicibacterium neoaurum. The sequence continues at coordinate 2,258,337 of NZ_JAQIIX010000002.1, read as the reverse complement.
AAGAACAGCGGCTACCTGCCCGAATTGGATCGCGCCCTCGGCGAGCTGCGCGCCGACGGCACTCTCACCGAGATCTCCCAGCGATATCTCAAGGCCGATGCCACGGGATCACCGGCCTCGACCCCCATCCGGGACGCCGGCGTGCTGCGCGTCGGCACCGAAGGAACCTACGCCCCCTTCAGCTATCACGACCCTGCGACCAATCAACTGACCGGCTACGACGTGGATGTCGCCCGAGCCGTCGGCGACAAACTGGGTGTGCCGGTCGAGTTTGTCGAGACACCGTGGGATTCGATCTTCGCCGCGTTGGAAGCCAATCGGTTCGACGTGGTGGCCAATCAGGTGACCATCAATCCCGAGCGCCAGGCCAAATATGATCTCTCCCAACCGTATACGGTCGGCGAGGGGGTGATCGTCACCAGGGCAGACGACGAATCGATCAACTCGCTGGCCGACCTGCGGGGAAAGAGTACGGCTCAGTCGATCACCAGCAACTGGGCACAGGTTGCCCGCGATGCCGGCGCCGATGTGCAGGCGGTTGAGGGTTTTGCACAGGCCATCACGCTGCTCAACCAGGGCCGGGTGGATGCCACGGTCAACGACAGCGTGGCCGTCTACGCCTACCTCGCCGAAACCGGTGATACCTCGGTGAAGATCGCCGCCCAGACCGGCGAAACCAGCGACCAGGGCTTCGCCGCCCGCAAGAACAGTGGACTGCTGCCCGAGCTCAACGGGGCACTCGACGAGCTCCGCGCCGACGGCACGCTCACCGAGATCTCCCAGAAGTACCTGAAAGCCGACGCGACCGGTAAAGCACAGGAAGCGCCACAGGTCACCGATCAACCTGAGCCCCAGGTGCGTTCGGCATGGGAGCTGATCCTTGACAACCTGTGGCCGCTGGCCAAGGCCGCGCTGACGATGACGATCCCGCTGACCATCATCAGCTTCGCGATCGGCCTGGTGATCGCGCTGGGCGTGGCACTGGCCCGGTTGTCGTCGAATATGGTGCTGAGCAACATCGCCCGGCTGTACATCTCGATCATCCGCGGCACCCCCCTGCTGGTGCAGCTGTTCATAGTCTTCTACGCACTGCCCGAATTCGGGGTGAAGATCGACCCGTTCCCGGCGGCGGTGATCGCCTTCAGCCTCAATGTCGGCGGCTACGCGGCCGAGATCATCCGTTCGGCGATCCTGAGTGTGCCGAAGGGACAGTGGGAGGCGGCCGAAACCATCGGCTACAACTACACGGGTGCGCTGCGGCGGATCATCCTGCCCCAAGCCGCCCGTGTGGCGGTACCGCCGCTGTCGAACACCTTGATATCGCTGGTGAAGGACACCTCGCTGGCCTCGACGATCCTTGTGACAGAACTGTTGCGGCAAGCCCAGATCGTGGCGGCCCCGACGTTCGAGTTCTTCGCGCTCTACGGCACCGCGGCCATCTACTACTGGGTGATCTGCCTGGTGCTGTCCTTCGGCCAGGCCCGGCTGGAACATCGATTGGAAAGGCATGTGGCGCGATGACCGAGAATACAACCGACGCCGGAGGCGTCGAGTACACAATCGAGGCGACCGGCGTCGAGAAAGCGTTCGGCGACAACAAGGTTCTGCGTGGGGTGTCCTTCAAGGTGGCCACGGGTACCGCGACGGCGATCATCGGACCCTCCGGCTCGGGCAAGACCACACTGTTGCGGACGCTGAATGCCCTGGACCGGGCCGACGCCGGGGTGATCCGCGTCGACGACGTCGAGATCGACTTCTCGACGCCCACACCCAAACCCGAGGTGCGGCGCTTCCAATCACGCAGCGGCTTCGTCTTCCAGAGCCATAATCTGTTCCCCCACAAGACGGTTCTGCAGAACGTGATCGAGGGACCGGTGATCGTGCAGAGACGGCCGAAGGAGGAGGTCGTTGCCGAGGCCGTCACCCTTTTGGAGCAGGTCGGGCTGGCGGCCAAGGCCGACCAGTATCCGTTCCAGCTCTCCGGTGGCCAGCAGCAGCGCGTCGGGATTGCCCGCGCGCTGGCGCTCAAACCGAAGGTCGTCCTGTTCGACGAGCCCACCTCGGCACTGGACCCCGAATTGGTCGGCGAGGTGCTGTCGGTGATCAAGGACCTGGCCGACCACGGTTGGACGCTGGTGATCGTGACCCACGAAATCCAGTTCGCCAAACAGGTTTCCGATCAGGTGCTGTTCACCGACCAGGGCATCATTCTGGAGCAGGGTCCACCTGCAGCGGTGATCGGCGACCCCAAGGAAGAGCGCACCCGCCAGTTCCTCAACCGGATCCTCAATCCGCTCTAGCCCACGTCATCGGTGAGAGTGCTCGGCAACGGACTCAGACGAACCTGATCACCGGAGAGCGTCCGCCCGATGCGCGTTCGGCGGCTCGGAGCAGATCCTCCCGGAAGTCCGGGTGCGCGATCGCGGCCAGCGCCTCACCGCGCTCCCGCACCGTCAGGCCCTCCAACTCGGCGGTGCCGTACTCGGTGACGATGACATCCACGTGGTGGCGGGGCGTCGTGATCACCGCACCCGCTCCGAACCACGGCACGATCCGCGACTGCAGCCGACCGTCCTTGGAGTATGTGGCGGGCAGGCAGATCAGTGAGCGGTCCGAAAGTTCCAGCCCGGCACCGGCGACGAAGTCCTCGGCGCCGCCGATCCCGCTGAACTGGCTGCCGTTGATGGTGTCGGCGACCACCTGGCCCTGGATGTCGATGGCCAGCGCACCGTTGATCGTGACCATCCGGTTGTTATCGGCGATCACCTCCGGTGAGTTCACGATCTCGACCGGCAGGAATGCCACATCGCGGTTGTCGTCGAGCCAGGCGTAGAGATCTGGCGACCCGAAGGCGAACGTCGTCACGCTCACCCCGTCGTACTGTCCCTTACGGGTGTTGGCGATCTTGCCGGCCCGGTGCAGTTTCATGCAGCCGTCGGTGAACATCTCGCTGTGCAGGCCGTACCCGTCGCCGTCACCCTCGGCGAGCAGGGTCGCGATCTGGTTGGGAATGCTGCCGATACCGGTCTGCAGAGTCACCCCACTCGGCATATAGGCGACGGCGTGCTCGGCGATCGCCCGGTCCACGTCGGTGGGTTCGGCGTCGCCGCCGGGTAGGGCAAGCGGTTCAGCGTCCGTGGCGATCAGGATGTCGATCTCGTCGACGTGCAGCGCGTGCCGGATGTCACCGTGACCGTAGGTCCGCGGGAACTTCGATGAGGCCTCGACGATCAATAGCCGGTCGGGATCGGATCCGGCGCGGCGCAATTCGTCCACGGTGCCACCGGCGTGCAATGACAGCGAGCACCAGCCGTCGGAGTCCGGCGGCGCGCAGACGGTCGTCATCACGCGCGGTGATTGCCGTTGCAGGAGCGGGCCGAACCGCCGGAAGTCGGCCGGGGCAAACTCCACCGCCGCCCCGCTGTCACGCAGCGCACGCTCCAGCGGACCGAAGAACCCGGACAGGTAGTACACCCCGTCCCGGGAGAACAGTTCGGTGATCACCGCGAGCAGTGCGCCGTACACCCGGAGGTCGGTCCAGTCCGTGCGCTCACCCAACGCCTGCAGGAAGGTCGGCGGTTGGCCGGGCCCCAGTGGGATCCCGAGGGTGTCGGCGGACTTCAACCGCGCGGCGGCCTGCTCGGCGGTGAGCTCTTCTGGCATGCCTCGACGCTACGTTCCCTTCCCGGCAAACGTGCGCGAACTCATCTGTCAGGCCGGCGTGTTGGGGTGCAGACACTCACGCTAGCCGGAAAACGGGGGGGTTACAGCTCCTTCTGGCCCCAGGGGGAGCCGTAGGCGGTCAGCAGCTCCAGGAACGGCACGGAGTCGAATGCCTCGGGACCGAGTACCCCGGTCCCGCTCCAGACGCCGTTGGCCAGCAGCTCGAGTGCGACGACGGGGTTGACGGCCGTCTGCCACACCACACATTGATGCCCATACTCGGCCATCGACCACTCGTTGTCGACGACGTGGTACAGGTACGTCGACCGTGGCTTTCCGTCTTTGCCCGTACCCGTGACCCACAACCCGGCGCAGGTCTTGCCCTTCATCTTGGGCCCCAGATCGGCGGGGTTGGGCAGGCAGGCGGCGACGACATCGCGCGGAGACACTTCGACGGGGCCGTTCTTCGAACCGACGCGCACCTTCTCGGTGCGGTCCAGACCGAGTTTGTGCAAAGTCTTGAGGACGTCGATGAATTCTTCACCGAGGCCGTATTTGAAGGTGGCGCGCTTGCAGTCCACCCAACGTGGCATCAGCAGCACCTCCTCGTGCTCGACGTTGACGCATTCCACGGGTCCGATACCGTCGGGGAAGTCGAAAACCTCGGGCTCGCTGAACGGTTCGGTGACGTACCAGCCCTTGTCAGCCTCCCAGATGACCGGCGGGTTCAGGCATTCCTCGATGGTGGTCCAGATCGAGAACGACGGCGCGAAGTCATAGCCGTCGACGGTCAGGTTGGATCCGTCGCGGGTACCCAGTTCTTCGATATCGGAGAACAAGTGGTCGGCGGCGTAGCGGGCGAACACATCCGAAAGGCCCGGCTCGACACCGATTCCGACGAGCGCCAGCCTGCCGGCATCGCGCCACTGCTGCTCGACAGCGAACTGCTCGTCGCCCAGCTTGACGCCGGTCAGCTCGTAGGGCTTATCGGGATGGCGCACCGACAGGCTCATGGCCATGTCCAGGTAGTCCGCCCCACCGGCGTGCGCACCGTTGAAGATCGGCATGACGAACCGCGGGTCGACGGCGTTCATCACATGGGTGACGGCGTGTGCGCGGACCAGGTCGGCGACCGCATCGGCCGAGGTGGCGTCGACCCGCGCCGCGCTGAACCTCGGGTCACCTACCGTCTCCGCGGCCTGCTCCGCGCGAGCCAGGTCATAGTCGGCGACCACGATCTGCTCGAAGAAGTCCCGCCGCGCAGCGATGGCACAGAACGCCGAACCGACACCACCGGCACCCACCAGGAGAATTCGCATTGGCCTACCCTACGGCGGCCACACCGACGAAATGGTGAATTTCTCGGGTAGTTTTACACCGATTTGATCGCTTCGGCGGCAAGTGGCGACGGAAAGCGCAGCCAGGTGTTCCTCAGCGCGAACCGTAATAGCGGCCCAACACCTCGGCACGCAGCTCGTCGAACTCCCCGGCCAGGATCGCCGCGCGGATCCGGTCGACCAGGCGGATGGTGAACCGCTCGTTGTGGATGGTGCACAACGTCGACGCCAGCATCTCCTTCGCCTTGAACAGGTGGTGGATGTACGCACGGGTGTAATGCGCGCAGGTATAGCAGTCACATTCGGCGTCGATCGGGGCGAAGTCGCGTTTGTACCGGGCTCCGGTGATGTTGTAGCGCCCGTGCACCGAGTAGACCGCGGCATTGCGCGCCACCCGCGACGGCGATACGCAGTCGAAGGTATCCGCGCCGGCGGCCACCGCCGCGAACAGATCGTCGGGCTCGCTGATGCCCAACAGGTGCCTCGGCTTGTCCGCGGGCAGCTCGCTGGTCACCCACTCGACGATGGTGGCCAGATTCTGCTTCTCCAGCGCCCCGCCGATGCCGTATCCGTCGAAGCTCAACCCCTCCGCGGGACCTGAGCCCTCACCGATGCGGACCAGATCGCGAGTGGCCTGGCGTCGCAGATCCTCGTACTGTGCGCCTTGCACCACCCCGAATAGCGCCTGGTAGGGCTTGTCGTGACGCACCTCGGTGAGTCGATGGTGCTCGGCAAGACAGCGCTCGGCCCATCGGTGGGTGCGCCGCACCGACTGCTCCTGATAGCTGCGGGTGTTGACCAGGGTGGTCAACTCGTCGAAAGCGAAGATGATGTCGGCACCGAGCTGATGCTGGATACCGATGGAGACCTCCGGGGTGAAGCGGTGCGTCGACCCGTCGAGATGGGAGCGAAATGTCACTCCGTCCTCGTCGACGTGCGCCAGCCGCTCCTTGCCCTCGGCGATGATGTCGTCGGCCTGCACCCTGGTGGCGTCCATCGACAACACCTTCTTGAACCCCACACCTAGCGACAGCACCTGGAACCCGCCGCTGTCGGTGAACGTCGGTCCGGGCCAGTTCATGAACGCCCCCAACCCGCCTGCCTCGTCGACCACATCCGGGCCCGGTTGCAGGTAGAGGTGGTAGGCATTGGCCAGAACCGCCTGAGCGCCAATCTCTTTCATCGTTTCGGGCAAGACCGCCTTGACGGTCGCCTGGGTGCCCACCGCGATGAAGGCCGGGGTCTGGATATCGCCGTGCGGCGTGTGGATGGTGCCGACGCGTCCGGGACGCCCGGGCAGCTCGGCCTGCACTTCGAAGAACATCCGGACATTCAATCAAGCGGCTGTGTCCGGTCCCGCGCCGCCGCTAGATTCACTCCCATGAGGAAACCCTGGCTCGTCCTGGCCGTGGCGTCTGCGGTGGCCGCCGCCTGCGCCTCCTGCTCCTCCGAGAGCCCGGCCGCCCCGATACCCGAAGGCGGGCTACCGGCGGGCACCGCTCACATCACGATCGACGGACGCGACGGGGGCACCACGCATCAGGTGCGGTGCGCATCGCAGGGGTTCTCGACGGATATCCAGACCGGGGACCCTGACTCCGGGGTGAGCGCATTGGTCTCCGGCGGTGACGAGCTGTCCGCCCAGTCGGTGGCCATCCGCAACCTTGCCGGATTCACCGGCAACTACAACGCCGGGCTCGGCGAACCGGACGCGGAGGTCAGCATGATCGGCCCGACCTTCGTCATCATCGGTACCGCGACCGGCTTCCGCACCGACGCGGCCAGCTTCACCACGGACGGAAAGTTCACGCTCCGCGTCGCGTGCTGAGCGGGCCAGAACTGCGGAGATTTTCGCCCAATCGGGTTTCATCGGCCGTTTCGCGTCTCATACTGCACGTGGATCATCGGGCGATCTTGATCGATCGCACAACCTCAAGGAGATTCGTGGTGAAGCGTGGGTTCGTAGTGGCCGTCGGGGGCGCAGCGCTCGTCATCGCCGGTCTGTCCGGTTGTTCCTCGGACAACAAGTCATCATCTGAGTCGACCGCCTCGGAGACGAGTGCGGCGGTAAGCACCTCGGCGGCGGCCACCACCGCCCCGCCGGAATCGTCGGCAGCCGCGGAATCCGGTGCCACCAAGGTCACCATCGACGGTCAAGACCAGGCCGTGCAGGGTTCGGTGGTCTGCGCAACCAGCGGCGGCAATGTGAACATCGCCATCGGGGAGGGCCTCACCGGTATCGCCGCGGTCGTCAGCGAGGACGGGTCCAGCGTCAGCTCCGTCGGGCTGGGCAACGTCAACGGCGTCACCCTCGGGTTCACGCAGGGCGCGGGCGGTGAGGCCACGGCCACCAGGGCCGACAAGACCTACACCATCAGCGGCACCGCCACCGGAATCGACATGGCCAACCCCATGAACCCGGTCAGCAAGCCGTTCGAGATCACGGTCACCTGCCCCTGAGCGGAACCGGCACAGACGACGGTGGCGTCCCGAAATGGGGCGCCACCGTTCTTTTTATTGCCCGGTGTAGCCCGCGGCGGATTGGCGCAGCTGCCAGATCTGCGCCGGGCACAGTTCGTTGACGGCCTGGTTGATCAGGTACCCGGCCTGGTAGTAGTCGGTGGTGTGGAAATCGGCCTTGAGCTGGTTGACCAGTTCGGCATACGGCATCTTGGCGGCGACCCTGTCGCAGATGGTGTTGCCGTAGCCGATGGCGGCCTCGGCATTGGGAAAGTTGTAGCCCGGCCGGACATGCACGTTGACCAGATAGGCCACTGTGTCCGCCGAGGCCGGCGCCGCCGACAGAACGCCGAGACCCATCGCTGCCGCCGCAGCGGTCGCCAGAATCGCCTTCATAACCGCTGACTCTAATCGCGCTTAAAGAAGTTCGGCATAATTCCGTATACACGAGCCCTCTGGGAGTAACGTCCCCCGCACATCGCTTTATGGATGATGCGTCGGGGGATGCATGGGGAGATCTTTTCGCACGCCGCTGGCGTTGCTCACGGTAGTAATGCTCTCGTCGTGGCTGCTCAACGGCATGATGACCGCGATCGTATCGGTGCGATATGCAGTCGCACCGAGTGCCACGGTCATCGGCATCGGTGGCCGCGACGATCCTGCCGGTGTACGCATCCCGGATAAGTTGCGTGGAAAGATCGGTCCGCCTGACCACGCCTATGTCCCCTGCCATTACCCGGCATCGTTGAACATGATCGACAGCGTGCGGGTGGGCATGCCGGTCCTGCTGGAACATCTGGCCGCGACGACGGGTCCGGTGATCATCGCCGGATACTCGGAGGGCACGCTGCTCACCGAGCAGATCAAGCGCGATCTCAACGTGGCCGCGACCGCACCGTCCCCCGATGACCTCAGCTTCCTGGAGATCGCGGCCCCCTTCATCCCCAACGGCGGCATCCTGGCCCGATTTCCCTTCCTCGGGATCCCCGGCGTGATCCCGGCGATGGGCGTCGCGGCCCCCTCCGCGTACGGCACGACCTACGTGACCATGGAGTACGACACCTACGCCGACTTCCCCGCCTATTTCAACCCGCTCGCGCTGCTGAACACCCTGCTGGCCGCGGGATACGCCCATCCCGATCCGTTCTATGACCCGATCGACCTGGATTCACCGGGGGTGATCACCAAGGAGGTCACCAAGCCGGGCGGTGTGGTGGATCGCTACATTCTGGTTCCCAACGAACACCTACCGCTGTTCGGACCCCTTCGCGACCTCGCGCGTTTCCTCGGGCAGTCGCCGCTCGCCGAACGGCTCATCGGTGCGGTCGAACCGCTGCTGAGGGTTATCGTCGACATGGCCTACACGGATCGACTTAATCTCAATCCAGATGTGCACCAACCCTTTTCCCTCATCACTCCGATGCCGAAGATCGTCGAGGCGCTGCGGGCGATCCCGGCTGCACTGCACGAGGGGCTGGAGAATCTGACCGGCAGCAGGCCGCCGGCCGCGAGCCGGACCGAGGTAACACCGTCCCCGCTGCCCGCGGATTCCGGGCCGGAATCGCCCGAGGTACGCAGTATCGATGCCGATGTCGATGAACTCGGGACTCCGACCGAAAACGGTAGGCGCACCTCGCTGCTGGACGACACCGATCGCGACGGCGCCGAGAACGACACCGATGATCCGGCCGATATCGTCGACCGGATCACTGTCAGTACGCCGCCGTCCGACGCCGAGTCCGACGACCAGGATGACCTCGTCGACAACGAATCTGACGCCGATCAGGACGAACGCGACGCCGGGGCCGAGGCGGCCTGACGACGGTGCCGGCGATTCAGCCTGGCCAGCAACACCCTTCGGTGCATCTCGAACGACAACGACAGCGGATCGCTGAGCCGGAGACGTTTTCGCTTGGTTTGACGCATGATGGGGCCACTGTGACACACCTGTGACGACACACCGGTTCCACCCGAAAAAACCGGGAGTGAACAGATTTCGACGATCCGACTAACCGGGTTCGACTGCCGAACTGGTGGGGTCGATGAGAATCTTGGCGTGCGATTCCGGATCACCCAGCGCGTTGAAGGCCGCCTCGACTCCGTCGAGACCGACGGTCCCGGTCACCAGCGCCGACGCATCGACCTTGCCCTCCGCCAACAGGTTGAGGGTGTCGTGAAATTCCAGCGGTGTGTAGCCGAACACGAAGCGCACGTCGATCTCTTTGCCGATGGCCAACGTCGGACGAAAACGGTCCTCGCCCATGCACACACCGACGACGACCACCCGGGACTGCACCGGCGCGGCCGCCAGCACACCGTCGATCATTCCCGGCACACCAACGCACTCGAACACCACAGGACGCTTCGGCCCGGCCGCGCCGAACGACTCCGCGAGCCGGTAGAGATGTGACCAGCCCGGCACCTTGCGCAGCTTCTCCATCGACCCGACACCCAGTTCGTACAACTGCGGCGCCGCGGTGATCACGCCCTTCTGCCGGTCGAAACGTTCATAGGGCGACTCGACGGCCGGGTCCACCACCACGTGGGCCCCGCATTTGGCGGCCAAGGCACGGCGGCCCGGGGAGAAGTCACTGGCGATGATCGTGCCTACCCCCTTGGCCTTCAGGTGACAGATCACGGCCAGGCCGACCGGGCCGCAGCCGATGACGACGGCAGTGTCTCGGCGGCTGATGTCGCTGCGTCGTACGGCATGCAGCGCGACAGCCATCGGCTCGGTGAGGGCCGCGGTGTCGACATCCAAACCGTTGGGCACCACGAACGTCATCGATGCCTCGGCGAGCACCTGTTCTGCGTAACCGCCGGGGGCCAGTGGTGAGAGTCCGGTCAGGTGCACACCGCCCGCCGCGCGCACCAGTGGGAAGGACACCACGGTGGTGCCGGACTTGAATTCCTTGGCAACTCCGCGACCCTTTTCCACGACCGTGCCGCAGAATTCGTGGCCGAGTACGACCGGCGTGGAACTGTTCATGAAATCCGGATATCCGACGGCGGCCATGACCTCGGTCAGTTCATCGGCGTGATCCTTCGCGTGGATGTCGGACCCGCAGATTCCGCAACGACGCACGTCGAGCAGCAACTGACCGGCGGCGGGTCGTGGTGCCGGCATCTCGATCACCGACAGTTCGCCGGCCTTACAACTGACAGCCCTCATGGGGTGATTCCCTTCGTCGATCTTCGAGTATGGCCGTTGCTCGAAACTGCTCGGTTACGCTGTCGCCAGTGTCAATATTCGAGACGGTTCGGTGAGCACAGGGTCAGGGGTCTTCATGGAGCGGCTTTCGGCGTGGGTGAGTGCCGGCCTGTTGTCGGCGGGGGTGTCGGCCGCGGTGCTCGCCGGTGCCGGTGCCGCAGTCGCCGACGATACGTCCGGCGGGGCGGGCCCCGGGTCGGCATCGAGTCCGGCCAACGACAGTACGCCGCGCACAAAGACCGACACGACGCCGGAATCTCGCGCCGAGTCGACGTCGACCGACAAGACCGAGACCGACGACAAGGCCGACAGCACGACACCGGGTGGGTCCAAGCATGAGACCGAACCGGAACTGAAGCCCGAACTCGAGGCCGAGGCCGAGCATGAGGCCACCCTCGAGGACCACGAGAAGACACCCCCGAACGACGCCGCCGAGACAGAAATCGTGCTCGGGAAAAAGACACGACCCGCCGCGGTGATACCGAGCATCAGCACCCCCGTCGTCGTGGACGCCGAGCACAGCACGTCCGCCGAGAACGAGACCGGCACCACCACGAAGACCGAACCTTCGGCTCCGTTGGTGACCGAGGCCGCCGCGACACCCGATCGCAGCCCCAACCGCGACGGCGCGACGGCACAGGTGACCGAAGCCCCGGCCGTGTCCATGGCGGTCGTGGTCGAGCAGCCGCCCGCCGAACGCGCCTTCGCCCCCTCGTCACCTAACCTGCTGCGGTGGCTGCAGGGCCTGACCGAAAATCTCATCAAGGGCGTCGGGTCGTTGGTGTTCAACACCATCCAGGCGCTCGAGGCACTGCTGACCGGCCCACCCGCGGTTCCGGTCAACAGCCCGGTCACGGTGCGCACATCCACCATCCTGCTTGCCAATGGCCAACGGGTGCAGGCGAACTGGTACTTCCCCGACGTGCCCGAGGGCGCGCAGCAGCCGGACCGGTTGATCCTGCTACAGCACGGTTTCTTCGCGCTGGCACCGATGTACAGCTACACCGCCGCCGAGTTGGCGGTCCGCACCAACAGCATCGTCGTCACGCCCACGCTGTCGTCGAACTTCTTCGCAGACGACGACGCCTGGCTCAACGGCGCGGGCATGTGGAACAACATCGCCGAGCTGTTCGTCGGGGAACGAACCGCCCTCAACGACAGTGCCCGCGACGCCGGTTACGTGGGAGTGCTGCCCCAGAAGTTCGGCCTGGCCGGGCATTCCGCCGGCGGTCAGCTGGTCGGCGCCGTCGCGGGATATCTCGTGGACAAGGGCGCCGCCGATGATCTCGTCGGGGTGATCACCCTGGACGGCGTGCCCACCGGCTCGGTCATGCCGGACGCATTGGCCAAGTTGCAGGCCTACGAGGACGCCACCGGACGCTACATCCCGGTCCGCGAGATCGGCGCTCCGCCCAATCTCTTCAACTTCATCAGCAATATCAACGAATCGCTGAACGAGGCACGGCCCGGGCGGTTCAACGGTGTCGTACTGGCGGGCGGGGTCCACATGGACTCGATGCGCGGCGGCAACCCGATCGTGCAGTTCCTCGCTTCGGTGCTGGCCGGCTTCCCTCAGCCGCAGAACCCGCCTGCGGTCTGGCAGCTCAGCGCCGAGTGGTTCAACGATTGGTTCGACGGCGACACCGATAACGGTGACGATCTGGTGCCCGGGTCGACCCTGCCGATCAGCACGCCCGATGGCACTGCGTACGGAGTGGTGCTCGGGCGATCGGTACCCACCACCGTCACCGTCGCCGTCTGAACGTGCACCCCGGCCAACTGACGGTCTCGCCGCTCACGGTCGGCAGACTGATCGCCGAGCAGTTCCCGTAGTGGGCGGGTCTGCCCGTCGAGCCGGTTTCCGGGGCGGGAACCGTCAACGCCATCTTCCGGATCGGAGACCACGTCGTCACCCGGTTTCCGTTGGAGCCCGATGGTGATGTCGAGGCGGTGCGGCACGACCTTGAGCACGAAGCCGAAGCGGCACGGGAGCTGAGCGGCCGTACGCCCGTGGCCACGCCGGCTCCGCTGGCGATCGGCGAACCCGGCGCGGGCTATCCCCTGCCATGGTCGGTGTTCACCTGGTTGCCCGGTGACCCCGCGACCGCGGACAGCTGCTCTCGTTCCGATGTCTTCGCCGCCGATCTGGCCGAGTTCATCCTCGCGGTCCGCGCCATTAACACCCGCGGACGCACCTATGCCGGAAATGGACGCGGTGGCGAGCTGGGATCCCATGACGAATGGATGCAGCTGTGCCTGACCAATAGTGAAGGCTTGCTCGATGTGTCGACCTTGCAGGCGATCTGGGAAGAGATACGCGTGCTGCCTCGCGGCGACTCCCCGGATGTGATGACCCATGGGGACTTGATCCCGCCCAACGTGCTGACCGTCGACGGTCGTCTCGCCGGCGTGCTCGACGTAGGCGGGTTCGCAGCGGCCGATCCCGCACTGGACCTGGTGAGCGCCTGGCACCTGCTCGACGACCGCCGTCGCGAGCTGATGCGGGCGTACCTGGGCTGCGATGACGACGAATGGCAACGTGGTCGCGGTTGGGCGTTCCAACAGGCCATGGGCGCGGTCTGGTACTACGTGGACAGCAATCCCATCATGAGCAACAAATGCCGTCGCACGCTGGAACGGATCCGGGCCGACTTCGCGGCCTGAGCATGAAACAGCCCCTCACCTGCGTCAGCAGGATCGGGGCTATGGCGGTGGCGGAGGGATTTGAACCCTCGGACGGGGGTTACCCGTCACACGCTTTCGAGGCGTGCTCCTTAGGCCGCTCGGACACGCCACCGGCGGGAAGCTTACCGGGCAGTCGCCGTGAGCCCTAATCGCGTGCCGAGACGACGGGTTTTGGCGAAAAACGGACCCGATCACGTGATAAACCGTCGTCTCGGCGCGAGCTCGAAGAGCACGACCTCAACGATGCCGCGCGAAGAACTCCTCCAGCGGCGCCGCACATTCGCGTTCCAGCACCCCGCCGCGCACCTGCGGACGGTGCGTCAGCCGCCGGTCGCGCACCACATCCCACAGCGACCCCACGGCGCCGGTCTTGGGCTCCCACGCCCCGAACACCAGCCGGCCGACCCGCGCCATCACCAGCGCACCCGCGCACATCGTGCACGGCTCGACGGTGACGGCCAGGATGCAGTCGGTCAGCCGCCAGCCGTCGCCCAACACTTGCGTCGCCGCCCGCATAGCCAGGATCTCCGCGTGTGCGGTGGGGTCGCCGAGGACCTCGCGCGCATTGGCCGCACGGGCCAGCTCCGACCCGTCGGGACCGAACACCACTGCCCCGATCGGGATATCGTCGGGCCCGGCCAGCCGGGCCGCCTCCAGCGCTTGCCGGATCAGCTCGCTGTCGGAGCTCACCGACCGAGTTTGTCCAGCACCGCCGACAGTTCCACGGCGAAGCCCATCCGCTCGGCGATCGCCGTGATCTGCTCTTCGATCTCGGATTCCTCGTCGGCGATGATCACCCCGAGTACACCTTCGGGCAGGCCGATATCGGCCAGCAGCCCGAGATCGCCCTCCTCGAATGGGTCCGTGTCCTCCAGGTCCTCGTCGTCGATATCGGCATCGAGGGTGTCGAGGACCTCGGCGGCGATGTCGTAATCCAGCGCAGCGGTGGCGTCGGAGAGCAACAAGCGCGTGCCCGCCGGGGCGGGCCGAAGAATGATCAGGAACTCCTCGTCGACGTCGAGCAGACCGAACACCGCACCGGCACTGCGCAGCTCACGGAGCTCGGTCTCGGCCGCGGTCAAGCTGTTCAACGCCGTCCTGCGCAGGGCCGTACACCGCCACTTGCCGTCCTCCCGGACGACCGCGACGCCGAACCCGCCCGGCAGTTCGGCTGCCTGTTGTGCGGTGGCCCGTTGTGCTCCCATGGCCGCTTACGCTAGTCGTCCACCAAGTGCTTGACCAGCGGTCACAGCCAGTCCCCATCAACCATGTGCCAACCTAGAGCGGTGACCGACACACCGGTATGCGTGCTGGGCCTTGGACTGATCGGCGGCTCGGTGGTGCGGGCCGCCACTGCGGCCGGTCGCACCGTGTTCGGGTACAACCGGTCGATCGACGGGGTGGGTGCCGCGCGAGCCGACGGATTCGATGCCACCACCAACCTCGACGACGCCCTTGAGCGTGCCGCAAACACCGATGCGCTGATCGTGCTTGCCGTGCCGATGCCGGCACTGGCCGGCATGCTCGACCACATCCGCACCGTCGCACCGGGCTGCGCGCTGACCGATGTGATCAGCGTCAAGGGCGCAGTGCTGGCCGCGGTGGAGAAGGCCGGTCTGCGATCCCGTTTTGTGGGTGGGCACCCGATGACCGGCACCGCGCACTCGGGCTGGTCTGCCGGTGACGCGGGCCTGTTCGTCGACGCCCCGTGGGTGATCAGCGTCGACGATAACGTCGACCCGACCGTCTTCGCTCAGGTCATGCGGCTGGCCCTGGAGTGCGGTGCCGTCGTGGTGCCTGCGCGGTCCGACGAGCATGACGCCGCCGCGGCCGCCATCTCGCATCTGCCGCATCTGCTGGCCGAGACGCTGGCCGTGACCGCGGCCGACGTCCCGCTGGCCTTCGCGCTGGCCGCCGGGTCGTTCCGGGACGGCACGCGGGTCGCGGCGACCGCACCCGATCTGGTGCGCGCCATGTGCGAGGCCAACGCCGACCACCTGGCCACCGGCCTGGATCGGGCCATCGAAATGCTCACCGACGCGCGCGACCACCTGCGCACGCACACCTCGGTGGCCGCGCTGGTCGAGTCCGGACACGCCGCCCGGGTTCGCTACGACAGCTTCCGCAGACCCGACATCTTGCATGTCACCATCGGTGCCCCGCAGTGGCGGGACGAACTGGCCGCCGCCGGGCGGGCCGGCGGAGTGATCAGATCCGCGCTGCCAGTCCTGGGTAGTCGAGGATGAACCCGTCCTGGTCGACGGTGACGGTGGTTTCGGCGACCGGCGATTTCAGTCCGAAGCCATCAGTCTCACGGGTGTAGGTGATGTTCTCCAGCTCCACGCTGAGCTCCGGCAGCCGCACATAGACCACCGGCAGGGTCAGCGACTCGGGGCCGCCCTTGTGCAGTTCGTTGCGTCGGATCGGCAGCGCGTTGAAGAACGGGCTGAACACCACGTCCACATCGAGCGCTCCGTCGAAGGCGGCGCGACTGGTCTGGTTCTGGTGATCGCGGACCAGCCACATGCCCTCCTCGTCGCGGGCGATGGAAAGCTGGCGTTCGCGCTCGGCCAGCGTCATCGTCAGTGACAGCCTCTTGGTGGCGCCCACTTCGTCGGTGACCAGGTCATAGGAGGCGCTGAAGGCAGGATCGGTCGAGGTGGCGGCCGACACGATGCGGCCATACGCCTTGATCCGATTACCGGAAAGCTGTATCCGTACCGACTCCATCCTCGGCACATCGTGTGCTCTCCAGGTCAGGATCGCGGGCCAGGCTTCGGCTGGTTCAGTCACCCTCATACCGTATGCGACGGCCCCGGGGCTCCGTAGCCACGTTGGAGGATTCCAACGCCACCTCGTCGTCGAGCAGTGGCTGGGGCAGCTCGGTGGACTTGGCGAACCGGTCGGCGCCGGGTTGGGACAGCCACACCGCGGCGGCCAGCAGCGCATCGAGCACCAGGGCCAGCAAGGTGACCATCAACGCACCCACCAGGGCGAGGTAGAACTCTCGTACCTTGATCCCGTCGATCAGGTACCGGCCGAGGCCACCAAGGCTGGCGTAGGCGGCCACCGTGGCGGTCGCCACGATCTGCAGCGTCGCGGTGCGCAGACCGCCGACGATGAGCGGCAGCGCGTTGGGCACCTCGACCCGGAACAGCACCTGGCGTTCGGTCATCCCCATCGCCCGGGCGGCGTCGACCACCGACGGTTCGACGGCCGCGATCCCCGAGTACGTGCCCGCCAGCAGCGGCGGGATGCCCAACAGCATCAGCGCGACCGTCGGCGGGATGAGCCCTAGCCCCCACAACAGCACCCCGAGCAGCAATACACCGAGCGTTGGCAGGGCGCGCAACGCGTTGACTCCGGTGACCACCAGGAAGGTGCCGCGTCCGGTATGTCCGATGATCAGGCCGATGGGCACCGCGATCAAGGCCGAGAACACCACCGCGATACCGGTGTACTGCAGGTGCTCGACGATCCTGATCCCGAGACCGGCAGGCCCCGTCCAGTTCTGCGCTGTGAAGATGAACGCCAGCGCCTCGTGCAGGAAATTCATACTGCACCGGCCTTCGCTCGGGTCCACGGGGTGATCGCCTTGCCCGCCAACAGGATCAGGGTGTCGACCACCACCGCCAGGACGAAGATCGCGATGATGCCCGCGATGATCTGGCCGCTCTTGTTGGCCTGGTACCCCTCGGTGAACCACGTGCCCAGCCCGCCGATGCCGATCACCGAACCCACCGACACCATCGAGATGTTGGTCACCGCGACCACCCGCAGGCTGGCGACGAGGATCGGGATGGACAACGGGAGTTCGACTTTCACCACCCGGGTGAAGGGTCGGTAACCGACGGCGGTGGCCGCGTCACGCACCGCGGGCGGGACGGCATCCAACGCCTCCGGCACCGCACGGACCAGCAGCGCGGTCGTGTAGAGCGTCAGCGCCACGATGACGTTGGCCTCGTCGAGGATGCGGGTCGGGATGATCAGCGGCAGCACGACGAACAGCGCCAGCGAGGGGATGGTGAAGATGATGCTGGCGGTGACCGTGCTGACCCGGCGCAGCACGGTGGTGCGCTGCACCAGCGCACCGATGGGCACCGCGATCAGCAATCCGAGCACGATCGGCACCAGGGACAGCCGCAGATGGATCAGCGTCAGCGTCCACGCGTTGTCGAGGTGGGTGAGCAGATACTGCATCTACCCGGTCCGCCGCTTGCGCTCATCGTCGATGGCGGCCAGCACATCCTCGGCGCGGATTCCGCCGAGCACCTGGTCGTTCTCGTCCACGGCGACACCGAGACCCGCCGGTGAGGACAGCGCCGCGTCCAACGCCAGCCGCAGCGTGCCGTCGGGCCGGAACAGCGAGCCACCGGCGATGGTGCTGTCGTAGAGCGAACTTCCGCCGCGGTGCAGGGCCACGCCCTCGGCGTTGATCCAGCCGTAGGGCTCACCACCGGGTTTGGTGACCAGCGCCCATTGCCCCGGTGCGAGATCGAGTGCGTCGATACCGGGTTCACCGACGTGCTGGATATCGTGCAGTGGCAGGCCACTGTGGCGCAGGAACTGTAGACCGCGGTAGCCGCGGTCGGCGCCGACGAATCCGGCGACGAAATCGTTTGCCGGATTGGACAACAGGCGCTGTGGCGGATCGAATTGCTGCAGGACACCGCCGCGGCCGAACACCGCGACCTTGTCCCCGAGCTTGAGCGCCTCATCGATATCGTGGGTGACGAAGACGATGGTCTTGCGCAGTTCACTCTGCAGCCGTAGGATCTCGGTCTGCAGTTCCTCACGTACGACCGGGTCCACCGCACTGAACGGTTCATCCATCAGCAGGATGGGCGGGTCTGCGGCCAGTGCGCGAGCCACCCCGACACGCTGCTGCTGGCCGCCGGAGAGCTGCGCCGGATAGCGTTGCGCCAGCTTGGGATCCAGGCCGACACGTTCCAGCACGCCGAGCGCGGCCTTGCGCGCCTCACGTCGCGACTGGCCCTTGAGCACCGGGACAGTCGCGACGTTGTCGACCACCCGCTGATGCGGCATCAGCCCGGCGCTCTGGATGACGTAGCCGATGCCCAGTCGCAACTTCACCGGATCGACCTTGGTGACGTCTTCCCCGCTGACCGTCAGCGTGCCGGAGGTGGGATCGATCATCCGGTTGATCATCCGCATGGAGGTGGTCTTGCCACACCCGGAGGGTCCGACGAACGCGGCGAGCGTGCCCTCGGGAATGTCGAGGGTCAGATCATCGACCGCGACGGTGCCATCGGCGTAGGTCTTGGTGACCGAGGTGAAGGTGATCATCGGCTCACTCACTTCCCCGGCAGGGGCTGGTCGAATCCGTTGCCGGCGATCCACTTCTGCGCGGCCTCGTCGGGGTCGACACCCGAATTCCCCTCCACCGATCCGTTCAACTCGATCAGGGCCTCGGTGCTGAGCTTGGCGCTGACGGCATCGAGGACCGTCTTGAGCTCGTTCGACATCTTCTGCGAGGCCACCAGCGGCACCACATTGGCGGCCAGGAAGACGTTCTCCGGATCTTCGAGCACCACGAGATTGTTCTTCTCGATCGCCGGGGAGGTGCTGAAGATATTGGCCGCGGTGACCGTACCGTTCGTCAGCGCTTGTACCGTGGCCGGTCCGCCGCCGTCACTGATCGCGATGAAGTTGGCGGGGGCGATCTCGAGTCCGTACTTCTGCTGCAATCCCACCAGACCGGTCTGGCGGGTCTGAAACTCCGACGGCCCACCGACTTTCACCTCGGGCGAGCGGGCCGCGAGATCGGCGATGGTCTTCAGATTCCATTCCCTGGCGATGTTCTCGGACACCGCCAGGGTGTCCTTGTCCTCGGCCGGTGAGGGATACAGGATCGCCAGATCACCCGGAAGGGCGCGCAGCAATCCCAGCAGCACCTCATCGGAGGTGGTGGCGGTCGCCTCCTTGTCGAAGTACTGCAACAGATTGCCGGTGTACTCCGGGATCAGATCGATCGAATGATCCTGCACCGCCGGGATGTAGGTCTCCCGGCTGCCGATGCCGAACTGCCGACTGATGTTGAAGCCGTTGGCCTCCAGCGCCTGTGCGTAGATCTCGGCGATGATCTTCGACTCGGTGAAATCGGCCGAGCCGACCGCGATGGTCTTCAGATCCCCCGATATCTCCCCACCGCCGAGCGGATTGGAACTCCCGCAGCCCGCACTCACCAGGGTGAGCAACGCTGCTATGAAGACAGTGAACCGTTTCCTGCAGCGCATACCGTCCCCTCAGGTGGCTGTGTGACGCCTGGCAATTCCTTCGACATTAACCGGCGTCGCCACGACATGCCGCGCTTTGATTCACCGTGAGGTGGTTTGCCAACGCCGCGTAGGGGGCAAGATAAGACCATGACGACCGACCCGAACGCGCTGCCGTACGACGCAGAGCAGCCGAACCCACCCATCGGCACGTCGGAGCCGGTCCCCCCACCCGAGGACAACGTCAAATTCACCAGGGCGGCGGCCCTGTGGACCTCCCTGATCATCGGTTTCCTGGTGCTGATCGTGCTGCTGATCTTCATCGCCCAGAACACCGATCAGGGCACCTTCCACTTCCTCGGCTGGAACTGGACGCTGCCGCTGGGGGTGGCACTGCTGCTCGCCGCGGTCGGCGGCGGGTTGCTCGCGGTCCTGGTGGGCGCGGCGCGCATCGTCCAGCTGCGTATCGCCGCGCGCAAGAACCTCAAAGCCGCCCGGCGCGTGACCTAGGTCGGCTCTAGATCAGTTTCAGCCCCTCGGCGAGCAGCGGGGCCACCGCGGCACCGACGCCGCCGTTGGTGTCACCGCTCTCCCTTGCACGGAAATCGATGCCCGCGGCGATGATGGCGATCTTGAAGTAGGCCAGGGCCATGTAGAAATCCCAGTTCTGCAATTCCTGACCGCTGGCCACCGCATAACGCTGCGCGAGTTCGTCGGCCGACGGCAGCAGCGGCGACGTCCATGCCGCGCGCATGCCGAGGACATCGTCGAAACTGGGGTTGCGGTACACACACATCAGGGCCGCGTCCGAGAGCGGATCGCCGAGTGTGGACAGCTCCCAGTCGAGCACCGCCCGCACCACGGTGGGGTCCGAGGCGTCCAGGATGGTGTTGTCGATGCGGTAGTCCCCGTGCACGATGGACGCCCGCGGACTGGCCGGAATGCGTTCCGCCAGAGCCGAATGCAATCGGGTGACATCACCGTCACGGGTGTCGTCGGCGAGTCGCACATGCTCCCATTGCGAGCCCCAGCGGCGCACCTGCCGTTCCAGGTAGCCCTCGGCGCGGCCGAAGTCTCCGAGCCCGACGGCCTCGGGGTCGACGGCATGCAGGTCGGCCAGCGCCGTGATCAACGACGTCACACATCCGTCGATCACTCCGGCCCCGCCGGCCTGCTGCAGCGCCTCCAGTTCCGCCGCGCTGCGGACCACATTGCCGTCGACATTTTCGACCATCTGGAACGGGGCGCCCAGCACCGAGTCGTCATTGCGCATAGTGACCGCCCGGGCCACCGGCACGGCGGTCCCGGCCAGTGCGGCGACCACCTTGTACTCACGGGCCATGTCATGGGCGGACGGGGTCAGACCGTGCAGCGGCGGACGGCGCAGCACCCAGGCGGACTCGTCATCCCAGACCCGGAAGGTCAGATTCGAACGTCCGCCGGAAAGCAGTTCGGCGCGCAGCTCACCGGCGCGGGCGATGCCCTCGGCACGAAGATGGCGATCGAGGGCGTCGAGGTCCAGGCCGTCAAGATTGGTCACGCGAAATGTTTACCACTGCGCATTTCGCGGCAGCAGATCCCATACGTGTTCGGTGCTGTTGATCGCCGCCACCGACAGTCGGCCGCTGCGCGAGGACAGCACCCGGGTGACACCGGCATAGTCCACCTGGACCGACAACAACCGCTCGGTCTTCATGACCCGGTGCACCACCGCGTTGATGACGCCACCGTGGCTGAAGAGGGCAACCGTGTCGTCATGGCCCGAGCCGGCGATGATGTCCTCGATGCCCGCCCAGATCCTGGCCTGGAATGCCTCGGGATCGACGTCGCCGGGGAGCTGGCCGTTGATCAACCGCTGCAGATCCTCCTTGGAGGCCTGTTCGATCGGCGTGTAGTGCGACAACCCGTAGTCGTACTCGGCGAGTCGCTCGTCGATGTCGACAGACAGCCCCAGCGCGTCAGCCACCGGCTGCGCGGTCTGCTGCGCACGCCGCTGGGGGCTACTGACCAGCCGGGTGATCGCGAAACGGGTGAGCGCCGCGGGCAGTCGCGCCGCCTGGGCGATACCGTCAGCGGACAGATCGGGATCGGAACCCGCACCGGGCTCGCTGCGTAACGGCAGCGCGTGCCGGACCAGAAGCAATTGCACCACGACACCATATGGCGGGCGACGGCCGACGATCTGACCGACCGTCGCCCGCGCGACTATGGCGTGATGATGTCGAAGTTCGGGTCGGGCCGGTCGAGCACCCCGAGCAGGGTGCCCAGCGCCCCGGCGTCGCCGGTGAACTCCACCCCCGGCGAGTCGCGGTCGCCGGCGGCGAAGGCCAATAGCCTGCCCTTGGTCGCGAAGGTGACGGTGGCCGTCGCCGTCGCCGGATCGGCGGCGACGCGGCGGTGCACCAGCACGCCGTTGCGCAGTGTCAGCCGGTAATCGGCACCCAGGTCGACGAACGTCACGTCCAGGGTCAGGTCCAGATCCCAGGCCCGCGGTCCGTCGACGCTGATGGCCAGGGTGTCGAAGATCTGCTCGGGGCTCAGTTGGGCGATCATGGTGGGCGCCGTCGTCGTGGTCGGGGTACCGAAGTTGCCATCCCGCAGCTCGGTTGCCCCGGAGAGGAAGAAGTTCCGCCACACCGCGTTCTCGGCTCCATAGGCCAGCTGCTCGAGGGTGTCGGCATACAGCTCGCGCGCCGCCGAGTGATGTTGGTCGGTGAAGATGGCATGATCCAACAGGGTTGCCGCCCAACGGTAATCACCTGAATCGAAGGCGGCGCGGGCGATCTCGACCACCCGGTCCAGCCCGCCCATCGCCTCGACATAGCGCGGGCCGGCCGCCTCGGGCGGGTGCTGCCAGAGCCGGGCGGGGTTGCCGTCGAACCAGCCCATGTAGCGCTGGTAGACCGCCTTGACGTTGTGGCTGACCGAACCGTAGTACCCGTGGGTGTGCCAGGCCTTCTCCAACGCAGGCGGCATCCGGAACGTCTCGGCGATCTCGATACCGGTGAATCCCTGGTTCAGCTGTCGCAACGTCTGGTCGTGCAGATAGGCGTACAGATCCCGTTGCAGCGAGAGGTATTCGACGATGTTCTCGCGCCCCCAGGTGGGCCAGTGGTGGGAGGCGAAGACGACGTCGGTTCGGTCTGCGAACGAGTCGATGGCTTCGGTCAGGTACCCGGCCCAGCCGTGCGGATCGCGTACCAGGGCACCGCGCAGGGTGAGCAGGTTGTGCAGGTTGTGGGTGGCGTTCTCGGCCATGCACAACGCACGGAATTGCGGGAAATAGAAGTGCATCTCGGCAGGGGCCTCGGTACCCGGGGCCATCTGGAACTCGATCTGCACACCGTCGACGGTGTGGGTCTCACCGGTGCTGCGCACATCGATGGTGGGGACGATCATGGCTACCTCGCCCAGCGACGGTGCCTGGCCGAGTCCACACCCCACCTGCCCTTGCGGCCCACGCGCCAGCACCGCACCGTACATATAGGCCGCCCGGCGCGTCATCGCCGTGCCCGCGTAGACGTTTTCCTGCACGGCGTGTTCGACGAACCCCTCGGGCGCCAGCACCTGCACGCGCCCGGCGTCGACATCGGCCTGGTTGGTCACCCCGAGTACGCCGCCGAAATGGTCGACGTGGCTGTGGGTGTAGATGACCGCGGTGACGACGCGCTCGCCGCGGTGCGCCCGGTAGAGGCCCAGCGCGGCCGCCGCGGTCTCGGTGGACACCAGCGGATCGATGACGATCACTCCGGTGTCGCCTTCGATGAAACTGATGTTGGACAGATCGAGGCCGCGCACCTGATAGATGCCCTCGACCACTTCGTAGAGTCCCTGTTTGATGCAGAGCTGCGACTGCCGCCACAGACTGGGGTGCACGCTGTCCGGCGCGTCGGCCGCCAGGAACCCGTAACTGTCGTTGTCCCACACGACCTTCCCGCCGGCTCCCGTGACCACACCGGGCTCCAGCGCCCCGATGAAGCCACGGTCGGCGTCCACGAAATCGCGACTGTCCTCGAAAGGCAGGGTGTCCCGGTGCGCACGGTTGGCAGCGGCGATCACATCGCTGGGTGGCTTGGCGTTCATATGCGTGAGACTGCCACGCGGGCGCGCCGCGCGAGCGCTAACGGACCAGTTTGTGCAGTGCCACCGCGCCCAGCTCACCGTCGGACAGTTCGGCCGTCATATAGGTGCAATGCGGCTGCCGACGGCGGTCGGTCGGTGAGCCTGGGTTGAGCAGTCGAAGTGCCCCGCCGCCGGGCTTGTCGACGGTCGAGTCCCACGGGATGTGGCTGTGCCCGAACACCAGGACGTCGGTATCGGGATAGGTGCGCGCCATGCGATTGTCCCGCCCGGCCGCCGCTCCGGTCTCGTGCGTCACGGTGAAGCGCAGTCCGTCCAGGACGACGTTGGCACGTTCGGGCAGCCGCGCCCGCAACTCGTCGCCGTCATTGTTGCCCCAGCACGCGACCAACCGCCGCGACCGCTCGGACAACCGGTCCAACAGGTCGACTTCCATCCAATCGCCGGCATGGAACACGACATCGGCGTCGTCCACCGCGGCCCACACCTCGGCCGGCATATCGCGCGCCCGGGAGGGCAGATGGGTGTCGGAGATCAGCAGCAGCCGCACCGGTACGAGGGTAGCGCAACTCCCGTGAAGCGAGTTGCTGGAGGGACTGCCTCGAAACGCCGTCTCAACAGCCAAAATTCGCTCTAAACTGCATGTAATGCCCGCTTCCAGAACGAACTTCGGTTACGCCACAGGTGTGGCGGTTTACCTGCTGTTCGTTTGCTGGTTGATTCTCGGTTGGGGCGGACCGCAGGTAACGGCAACCGTCGGGTCGCTCGGGTTCGTTGCGTTCTGCGCAGCGACGTGCGCGTGCACGGTTGCTGCCGCAATTTCTGGCCGCGGGAGCATCCGAGTGGCGTGGGCTGCACTCACCGTCGGGTTCCTCGGTTGGGTCCTCGGAAGTACCGTCGATGCCTACTACGGCGTGTTCCTACACCAGGTGCCGCCGTTCCCGTCGGTGGCTGATCTCGGATATCTCGCACTACCGCTGGCCGTCGTGGTGGTGTGGCTGCTGCGCACCACCCTGGATCCGCTGTCGTTGTTTCGTCAATTGATGGACGGCCTGGTGATCGCATCGGCGTTGTTCGTCGTGGTGTGGGTGGCGGTGCTCGATCGTCTCTTCACCGTCGGCGAGCGCAGCGCCGTGGACGCCGTGCTGACCGCCGTCTACCCGATCTCGGCGCTCACCATGGTGACGTTGTCGATGTTGGTGCTGACGGTGGTCCGGCCTGGGCGGCGTCAGGTACTCGGTCTGTTCACCACGGGGCTGGCCGCCATCGCCCTCGGTGAGGTCGCCGAGGTGTACGTCCAGATGCACGACTATGCCGACGCCGTCAGCGTCTTCCCGATCATCAGCAAGGTGACCGGATTGCTGATGGTCTCGGCGGGGGCCTACATGTCGTCCCAGGACATCAGGACACCCCATCACGACGACCCACGTCCGTCGCCGATGACCATCATCTGGCTGCCCTACGCGCCCATGCCCTTTGCGGTCATCGCGGCGGTGGTGCACCTGTGGCCCGACGCGAACATCCGGCCGGTGCTGCTCGGTTCGACGATCCTGGTGATCTCCGCCCTGATTCGGCAGCTGACCGTGCTTGTCGAAAACCGTCGCCTGCTCGACGAGGTGGCCGCCCACGCGTTCCAGGATCCGCTGACCGGACTGGCCAACCGACTGCTGTTCACCGCCAGGCTCGAGGAGGCCATCGCCCGCCAACGCCGCGGCGGCCGGCCGACGGCGGTGCTCTCGCTGGACCTCGACGATTTCAAACTCGTCAACGACAACCTGGGACACCACTGCGGGGACGAGCTGCTACGTGACATCGCGGGACGACTGGTCGCCTGTTTGCCTTCCGGTCATACCGTGGCACGCCTGGGTGGTGACGAGTTCGCGGTCATCATCGAGGGTGGTCCGCAATCCGCCGAGGAGATCGCCGCGGCGGTGGCCCACGCCTTCGACGAGGTCTTCGATCTCGGTGGTCACGAGGTGTACATCCGACCCAGTATCGGTCTGGCCTGGGTGGGTGAGGTCAGCGATGTGCCGACCGGCACCGAAGAGCTCCTGCGACAGGCCGATATCGCGATGTACGTGGCCAAGAGGTCCGGTGTGGGCGGTGTGCAGGTGTACACCGCGGACATGGAAGTCGCCGGCACCCGCTCGGTCTGGGACGAGGACACCGCGCCCACGGCCGTGGTGCCCGAGATCAAACTGCTCGGACAGTTGCGCCGCGTCGTCGACAACGGGGCGCTCCGACTGGCCTATCAGCCCCAGATTTCGCTGGCCACGGGCGAGATGATCGGCGTCGAGGCTCTGGTGCGGTGGCCGCACCCCGAACTCGGGGTGCTGACCCCGAATCAGTTCCTACCGCTGATACGTCGCAGCGGATTGATGGGAGCGATGACCGACCTGGTGGTGGAGCAGGCTGCCCGCGACGCCGCGGCCTGGCATCGGCTCGGCGGCCGCGAGATCCCGGTATCGGTCAACCTGTTCGCGCCGTCGTTCGACGACGCCACGTTGCCCGAACGCATCGGCACGGTGCTGGCGCGGCATGGGCTGACCCCGACGTCGATGACGATAGAGATCACCGAGCATTACCTGCTGGCCAATGTGCGCCAGGCGCGCCGCGTCATCGAACAGCTCCGGGCCGCGGGATTCCGGGTGTCCATCGACGATTTCGGGAGCGGCTACGCGACGATGAGCTATCTGCGCGACCTCCCGGTCGACGAGCTCAAACTGGACCGGCATTTCGTCGCGCCGATGCTGGAGAACACCAGGGCGGCGGCGATCGTGCACTCGATCATCGCGCTGGCCCACACACTCGGCATCACCAGCGTCGCCGAGGGCGTCGCCGACCCCGACACCGCCGAGCTGCTGCGCGGGTACGGTTGCGCGGTAGCCCAGGGCTCATACTTCGGCGAGGCGGTCTACGCCGAGGAGTTGCCCATGCCCGAACGCGGTATCACCGGGCCTGCCCAAGAAGCGCCGCCATCCGCGGTATGACGGCCTGCAGACCCTTCAACGGCCGGATCATCACCTTGAAGGACGCGATCTTGCCCTCGTCGTTCCAGTGGATCATGTCGACACCGTCGACCGTCACACCATCGACGGTGGCCTGGAACGCGAGGATGGCCGAACGGTCGCTCTCCCACTGTTCGACATAGCGGAAGTCGGCATCTCCGAAGAGCTCGGCCGCGGCGTTCAGATACTTGGCCGTCAAGGCCTTGCCCTCTTGCGGGGTGAACACCGCCGGGGAGTAGAAGACGGCGTCGTCGGCAAGCTGGTCGTCGAGGACCGCCGGGTCGTGATCGGTCATGAACTCGATCCAGCGTTCCAGATGCGGAGAACTCATGACTGCATACTGCCTGAGTGCGCCCGAAGGGATTCGAACCCCTAACCTTCTGATCCGTAGTCAGATGCTCTATCCGTTGAGCTACGGGCGCCTGGTCGTGCTATTCAATTCGGTACTGCTGGTCAAACTCGGCGGAGGCGAGAGGATTTGAACCTCCGGTCCCCGGTAAGGGGGACAACTCATTAGCAGTGAGTCCCATTCGGCCGCTCTGGCACGCCTCCTGAACGATCTGAGGGTACCGGACCCCCGGAACCGCCGAGCGCACAGATTACACAGGCTGCACGGCGGAAGGCAAAGCGCGAGTACGCGCACCCCTAGAATGGCTGGGTGACCGCCCGTCTGCGACCCGAGTTGGCCGACCTTCCCGCCTACACCCCCGGTCGCACGGTGCCCGGCGCCATCAAGATCGCCAGCAACGAAACCGTCGACGGTCCGCTGCCCGGCGTGCTGGATGCGATCAGCGCCGCAGCCGCCGGCATCAACCGCTACCCCGACAACGGTTACCTCGATCTGCGCGAACGGTTGGCCAAGCATGTCGAGTTCGCCCCGGAGAACATCTCGGTGGGTGCCGGGTCGGTGAGCCTGTGTCAGCAGCTCGTCCAGATCACCTCGACCGTCGGCGACGAGGTGATCTTCGGGTGGCGCAGCTTCGAGATCTACCCGCTGCAAATCCGCACCGCGGGTGCCACGCCGGTGCCGGTGCCGCTGAAGGACCACACCCACGATCTGGACGCCATGCTCGCCGCCGTCACCGATCGCACCCGGCTGATCTTCGTCTGCAATCCGAACAACCCGACCTCGACCGTCGTCGACCCCGCCGCGCTGGAGGCCTTCGTGGCCGCCGTCCGCTCGGACATCCTGGTGGTCATCGACGAGGCCTACGTCGAGTACATCCGCGACGGCCTACTGCCCGATAGCCTCGGCCTGGTCCGGCGTTACCCGAATGTCGTTGTGCTGCGCACCTTCTCGAAGGCCTATGGGCTGGCGGGTCTGCGCATCGGCTATGCCGTCGCCGACCCGGACATCGTGACCGCACTGGGCAAGGTGTACGTGCCGTTCACCGCGACCACCATCTCCCAGGCCGCGGCCATCGCCTCGTTGGACGCCGCCGACGAGCTGCTGGCCCGCACCGACGCGGTGGTCGCCGAACGGGCACGGGTGAGTGCGACGCTGCGGGAGATGGGATACGAGTTGCCACCCTCGCAGGCCAACTTCGTCTGGTTGGTGATCCCGGGGCGCACCGACGCTTTCACCAATGCCGCCGCCGACAACCGGCTCCTGGTCCGGCCCTACGGGCAGGATGGCGTTCGGGTGACGGTCGCCGCTCCGCACGAGAACGACGCATTCCTCGCCTTCGCGCAGGAGTGGATCCGGGGTGAGCGGTCATGATGGGGATGGCCACGCGGGCGACGATGGTGGCGGGCAGCGCGCTGATGGCACTGGGGCTGCTGACCGGCTGCGGACGCACCACCGAGGGCACCGTTGCGATGACCACCGAGCCCGGTCCGCCGCTGACCACCACGACCAGCGCCCGTCCCCCGGTCATCCCCGGTCTACCGGAGATTCCCGGCTTGCCCGATATCACCATCCCGGGATTCCCCACCCGGGGCTCGAACGTTCCGGATGTCCCGCCACCACCCGATGCGCTGACGATGACGTGCGCGGACTACAACCAGCTCGACGAGGCCACTCAGAAGGCGGTCGTCAACGCGATCCTCAAGGGCGAGCAGTCCATCCTGGGACCGGACAACATCGAGATCGCCACGTCGCTGGCCGACGCGGTGTGCCAGTTCCTGACCGGTAGCACCGTGCGCGAGGTGCTGCTGGGTGGGCCCGTCCCCTAGGCATCCGCAGACGGGGTTAGCCTGCACCCATGGCTTACGAATCCGTGACCGTGGACATCGCCGATCACGTCGCCCGCGTGACACTGATCGGCCCCGGCAAGGGCAACGCGATGGGGCCCGCCTTCTGGGCCGAGATGCCCGAGGTGTTCGCCACCCTGGACGCCGACGCCGGAGTCCGGGCCATCGTGCTCACCGGGTCCGGCAAGAACTTCAGCTACGGACTGGACCTGGCGGCGATGGGGGCCACCCTGCCCGGTCTGGACGCCGGCGCCAAGGCCCGGGCCGACTTCCACAAGACGATCCTCACGATGCAGCAGGCCATCAGTGCCGTCGCCGACTGCCGCACCCCCACCATCGCCTCGGTGCACGGCTGGTGCATCGGCGGCGGGGTCGATCTGATCAGCGCGGTCGACATCCGTTACGCCAGTGCCGATGCCAAGTTCTCGGTCCGTGAGGTCAAGTTGGCGATCGTCGCCGACGTGGGCTCGTTGGCCCGCCTTCCGCTGATCCTGTCCGACGGCCATCTGCGCGAACTCGCGTTGACCGGCAAGGACATCGACGCCGCGCGCGCCGAGAAGATCGGTCTGGTCAACGATGTGCACGCCGACGCCGAGGCGTCATTGGCCGCAGCGCACGCCACCGCCGCCGAGATCGCCGCCAACCCACCGCTGACCGTGCACGGCGTCAAGGACGTCCTGGACCAGCAGCGCATCGCACGAGTCTCGGAGAGCCTTCGCTATGTGGCGGCATGGAATTCGGCATTCCTGCCTTCGAAGGACCTCGGCGAGGCGGTCGCCGCGATGTTCGGTAAGCGCGCCCCTACGTTCACCGGGGAGTAGCGGAACCCTTCAGCTGATCCAGCAGCTGCATGGACAGGAACGTCATCGGGCCCTTGTCCTCGAACCGATGCGAGACGTTGCCCGCGATGCCGCCCTGCACCGCGAGCTCACCGATGAGGTCGAGTTTGAGCTGCGGGCTGCCCGCACTGAAGTCCAGATCGGCCAGATCGACCCAGACGATATTGGGCCGAGTGGTCGATTCGTAGACGTAGCGCTTCCTGGTCAGGTCCAGCACCACCTGCCAGATCGTCTGCGACGCATCGGGTTTGCCCGGATCCGGGACCCGGAAGGGTTGGGCGGCATTTCGGATCACCGACAGCATGGCCGCAATCGCATCGACCTGACCGGCGGGTTGCGGAAGCCGGCTCGCGTAGTAGCTGGCCCTGGCGAAGCGGGCGGCGGCCTCTGTCGAGCCGGGCAGCGGCTCGGTGCCGCCCAGTCCGGTGAATGTCTTGACCAGTTCGAGTTGCTGGTCGAAGGTGGGCGAATTCGTCATAACCCGATAGGCCCGGTCGTGGTAGACCTGCGCCTTGCCGTCGATGTACTCGATGATCGCAGAGTCGCCGGTGGCGTCGTCGAGGGCGAGATGGATGGCCGGCGGTTTGCCGCCGGTGGGGTCATCCATCTGGACGACCTGCACGTCCGTCTCGGCGATCCAGTCGACCGCGTCGGCGACCGTGGCGAAGTTGTCCAGGAAGTACTGCAACCAGATCGCCTGGCTGAGCTGGGTGCGCCCGGAATCGGGTTGTCCGTAGTTGGATTCGGCCAGCCACAGCACGTGACCGGCCAGACCGGCCTCGTTTAGGCCGTCGACGGAAATGATGTCGAAGGCCGTGGCGATGACGCTGCCGTACTTCGAGGTCCAGGTGAGCGCGCCGGTGACGCCGTCGTCGCGGGTGACACCGCGCGGCTGCTTCCACAGGTTGGTCATCAGGTCCTTGTGGAAGTCCATGTTCCGTCCCACCAGGACGGCTCCGCCGGCGTCCGGCCATATCACTCGGGTGCACATGCGCGTCAGCCTAGCCAGGAGAGGGCTGCGAGAATTCAGTCTTGGGCGAGCGTGCCGCTACCCGGTGTCACAGCGACCATCGCGCCGGGCATGAGGAGCAGTCGCCTCGGGTACACGGGCAGGAGCGCGGAGTCCGGGAACGGGTCCGCCGAGGCGCGGCGCCGATCACGGCACCGACAGCTCCGATCAGCAAGGTTGCCGCCATCAACCACAGCAATCCGCTGGCTATAGCTGACTGCATCGTCAAGGCTCCCGAAAAGTCACTGAACTGGTCATCTGATGATCATCTCGGCGAATCAGGCATTGCCGAGCACACATCAAGATCATTCCCCGAAGACCATGACATGCGTGCTGCGCCCGCGTCAATATGGTCCGGCACACAGGAGACGCACCTCACCCGAGACAAAGCGCCTCTTGGACGCACCGTCAGAATGGCGTATGGCCACAAAGCCCGGCATCAAAGCGCCCTACATCAAAGCCTGCATCAACGGCGCCCGCACCCCCGACGAGCACGCCGGGCTCCCGGTATCGCCGAAGCAGCTGGCCGCCGCCGCGGTCGCCGCGCAAAGTGCCGGTGCCATGGCTGTGCACCTTCATCCCAAGACTGCCGACGGCGTGGATTCGCTGGAACCGGCGATTGTCGCCGCCGCTGTGAGTGCCGTGCGCCAGGCGGCACCGGGCCTGCCGCTGGGCGTGACGACCGGGTTCTGGGCGCTGCCCGATCCGCATCGGCGGTTGCGCACTGTGGAGGCGTGGACGGTGTTGCCCGATTTCGCCTCGGTCAACTGGGATGAACCCGGCGCCGAAGAACTGGCGCTGTTACTGCTGAACCGGGGTATCGGGGTGGAGGCCGGCATCTTCCACGCCGCAGCAGCGGAGTCCTGGGCGAATTCTCCCGTGGCTGCCCGCTGCCTACGGGTCATGGTCGAGCTGGGGCCCGACGGCGATATCGAGATCGCCGACGATGTGTTGGCGCGCGTAAGTCGTGCCGGGTCGCCCGCGCCGGTGCTGCTGCACGGCCTCGACGACAGCTGCTGGCCGCTGCTCGCGCACGCGGGCGCGCAGGGATTGCAAACCCGCATCGGGCTGGAGGACACCGTGCTGCTACCCGACGGGTCGACGGCACCGGGTAACGCCGAACTCGTTGCGGCGGCGTATGAAATTCTCAGCCGCTAGTCAGAACTTTCGAAAGTAACAGCAGTCGAATCGGTTTCGACCAACTCACGCAATCCTGCCGTTCGAAGTGGTGTCCGACCGAGGGGACGATGTGGCATCGATCCGGTCTCACGTCGACATCGATCGCGCGAACGGTGATGTGACGGTAACCCTCTGGGTAGATCCTCGGATATCGGGATTCGACATCTGCAAGCCGCAGCTGAAGGGTCAACTGGCCCTCATTTCTCGCGAATCTCGCTTCATTCCCGGGGAGGGAGCGTCAAATGGGGGTTACGAAACGTCTACGCCATATGGCCTCGATTGCGATGTCCGTGGCGTTCGGCATGGGGCTGGTATCGCCCATACCGGCGCACGCCGAACCTGCTGGAGCCACGGTTCTCACGTTGGCGCCGGCGTTCTTCCCGCTGCCGAGCAACTGGTTGCGGGGCGAACTCTTCGCCGCGCCCAACACCACAGTCAAAGTGCCGTACAACAACTTTCCCGCGGCTGCCAACGTTCACAAGGGTGCGGACCTTCTCGACGAGCTGCTGCACTCGACCGCAGGCCCCAAGATCGTCCTGGGCCACAGCGAGGGAGCACAGGTCCAAGACGATTGGCTTCGCCGCTACGGCCCGACCAGCGATATCGATCCCGCCACAGTGCAATTCATCCTCACCGGCGACCCAGAGCACAGATTCAACGGATGCACGCGTGTCCCCGCGCCCACTCCCACCGAGCCCGACAAGAAGGTATGCAAATTCATCTACCACAGCTATGACGCCCCCGGCGGCTTCACCGGCCCGGGCTTTCCCGACGACACCCGCTACAACGTGACCGTCATCTCCCGCCAATACGACTACTGGTCAGACTGCCCCAATCCGCTCGTCAACGGCTCCCCGGCTGACAAGAACCGGAACGCGGCCAACTCCGTCGGCGGAAAGGGAGAGCTCAAAGCTGTACACCTGGACTACAGCATGATCGGGCTCAACGACCCGAACAATCAGGTGTACGTCGATCGAAACGTCAAGTACGTCCTGGGCTCACCAGCCACCTACTACCTGCCCATGGTGACCCAGAAATGGATTTCCCAAGCGCAGAAACAAGCCCAAGACCTGGAGCTACGCCCTCAGGTCGAACTCAATTACGGTCGCCCCATGGGATCACCGACGCCGCCGACCTCATAGCCTGAGTGATCTGAATCCGCGACCCATCTGAAAGACGGGTATGGCGACCAAACTCCACACCACCGGCGACGTAGATACCAACGGCTCCGAGATCGTAACTCTCTGCCATTGCTCCTGACCGACCAACACCGTCTCCTACGAAGTTTCGCGCCCTTTGCCGCCGCGGTCTACTCGTTGGATGTGTGGCACATCTGGATACTCATTGCACCCATACCACCTGTCTAACTTGCTGCCGGCAGAGGCACGCCGGAATGAACACAACGGGCGGTTGTTGGTCGGATCGTCGTCGAAGGCCTCGGACTGCACACTGCGGACGTGTAGCTGGAGTTTTTTCGGCGTGTTCGCGGCGCTAGCAGTTGATCCGTTTGAGGTTCCAATACATCGTTCCGTCACCCTGGGCAGGATTTCCGTACCAAACGTATGCGCGGATCTCTTTGGTGCCGCGGATGAACGGGCCGCGATACGCAACGACGATCGCCGTGCCAGACGGATAGGAGCCGTTGAGCTCCACGATCTGTGATTGTCCGATGAACCCGCCCTGCGCGTTGTAACTGCGCAGCCGCGAACGCCATCCGAAGGCCAGGATAGGAACCGTAAACTTGACGGTGACGCCGCCTGCGCAGCTCACGCGTTCGAAGCGAACAGCGTCGGTCCTGATAGATCCGGCGGCAACTACACTTGCGGTCGGAGCGTCATCCACGTCGATGACGAGTTCGCCCCACTCACCAGACGTCTCCGTCTCAGCAATCTCGGCTGGGTCAACATGGTCAACGGCTTCATCCGCATCTTGGTCGGTCATCGTTCCTCCAATAGTCGTTGCGTGCTGAGGCTTTCTTCTTTTCGCGGAGTCTCGTTGGGGCGGCACTTGGGTCACATGGCGCGCAAGAGCCGCTCCGGCCGAGGGGCAGCCAAGACTTGCTTGGTGTCATCGAGAAGCCCCTTCAAACCGGATGCCGCCCTTTCGGTCGCGATAGCCTCCCTAGCCTGACCGGTCAGCAGCTCGACGCGACTCTGAACTCTCCATAGTTCGACCGTCTGCACGATCCAGTAGGCCGTAAACTGAAGGAGCAAAAGTGTTTCGAGAACAATGACCCAATGATTCCAGCCGTCGAGCAGCAGGTGGACGGCCACAACGCCGGCAATGGTCACTACCATGAGCACAGAAAGAGTCACATAGCAGGCAAAGTACCGGCGCTTGTTCGGACACTCGCTTTCGTTCTGCTCCAGAGTAATCCGAGCGGTGAGGCCAACCGTTGCGCATATTGCCAGGAACATGATGACGGCCGAAACCCCATGCGCGTACTTATCGAATCGGGGTTGGTCCGCAAGGAAGACGATGAATCCGCCGATAATCAGCACCCATGCGAGCAACGTCGCGAACGTTCCGAGCACGCTGTTCTTATGTTGGCGAGCAGTATCGTTGCGGCTGGGGCGGCACCACAGCGCAAGACATGAGAGCACGAGTGCAATCGTGACTGCCCAGATGTTGGTGGATACCGACTTCGAGATCTCATAGCCTGGGGGTAATTCCCCTCCGCCACAGATGATCACCGGGCGTGCTGTCGGAACCATCGCGACGACGATCGCCAGCACGCCGGCAAGGCTGAGAAGCACATCTTCGGTGTGACTGGCGCCGGTGTACACGATCATCAGCACACCCGCCGCGCACAGCACGGCCACGAAAGGGACTGACCCCAGTTTGGTTGACTCCTGACCTGTGAGGATTCGTCCTTGCTGGAAGGATCAATCTCGTGCCGACACCGTTTCCTGCCGAGTTCAGAGCCGACGTCATCGCCGTGGCCCGCAAGGGCGAGGCGCCGTTGCGCCAGATCGCCAAGGACTTCGGCATCTCGGAGGCCTGCCTGCACCGCTGGCTCAAAATCGCCGACCGGGAGGACGGCCGCAGCCAGCCCGCCTCACCGGCCAATGCTGAGGACATGGCTGCGCAACTGCGCGAGGCGCACAAGCGCATCAAACTCCTCGAGCAAGAGGCCGAGGTGATGCGCCGCGCAGTCGGATATCTGTCGCGGGACGCCAACCCAAAATGATGTACCCGCTGGTCCTCGACCTTGCCGCGGACGGCGTGCCCGTCACGGTGACCTGCCGGGTCCTGGGATTCTCGACCCAGGCGTTCTACAAATGGCGCAAAGCACCGGTCTCGCAGCGGGATTGGGACGACGCACATCTGATCAACGCGGCCCGCGACATCCACGCCGACGATCCAGCTTTCGGCTACCGGTTCATCGCTGATGAGCTACCCGGGCGCGGAATCATCGCCGGCGAGAACCGTGTCGCCCGGCTGTGTTCCCAGGAGCGGATCTGGTCGATCTTCGCCAAGAAGCGAGGGCTGAACCGTCGATCCGGACCGCCGGTGCATGACGACCTCGTGCAACGTCGGTTCAGCGCCCACGCTGCCGACCAGGTCTGGCTGGCCGACATCACCGAACACCGCACCGACGAGGGCAAGCTCTACCTGTGCGCCATCAAAGACGTCTACTCCAACCGCATCGTGGGCTACTCGATCGACTCACGGATGAAGTCTTCGTTGGCCGTGGCCGCCCTCGATCACGCCGTGGCTCTGCGCTCACCTGTCGCGACCATCGTTCACACTGACAGAGGCAGTCAATTTCGATCCAGAAAATTCGTCCACGCGCTGTCGCACAACGGTTTACATGGATCAATGGGACGCGTCGGTGCCTGCGGGGACAACGCCGCTATGGAGTCGTTCTTCGCCTTGCTGCAACGCAACGTACTTGACCGGCGACGCTGGGCCACCCGAGCCGAACTACGCCTGGCAATCGTGACCTGGATCGAACGGACTTACCACCGACGCCGGCGACAACGCGCCCTCGGCAGGCTCACCCCGATAGAGTTCGAACTGCTCCACACACCGGTCGCAACCGCGGCCTGAAGTTCACACCCCGCGAGTCAACTGAACCCGGGGCAGTCCCAAAACACTGTGGGCGGAGGTGAAGTAGTACGCGCTGATGGACGCTTCGAAGCAGTTTCCGCCGGCTCGGTCGGTTAATACCCCTGCTGCCAGTGCCGCGACCGCGACAACCAACCCACCCCGCAGATAGCGATAGGTCGTCACAGCTATTTCAGGAAGGACGGAGATGCTCATAGCTCTCACCCCTACATTCGGTCGATGATCGATTGGATTGGACTGACAGCTGGTGAGTCACCACGGCGAGTGTGGATACGCCGCATGTGCGCTGGCGATGGCGCCACATACCTCACCTGGCAATCCGGTTATCGCCACGTAGTACGTGTCACTCGGCGTCGTGATGGCGTACCGATCGGTGCAAACCAGACCACCGCCGGGGCCGCCGCCAGCGACGTCACCGCCAAGTCCGATGCATTCTGGCAAGTACTGAAGGGGGCTCTGTAGCGCTCTCTGGGAGATCATGACGATTCCCCCAGCCCATAGCGCCCCGACGCGCCAGTATCCACGGGTGGCGTAGATACCCGCCCGTTGACCACATTTGTTGAGGGCATTGAGTACCGAAAACATCTGCCTTACAGAAGGATTGAAAACACCCAGTCCACATCCAACCCACCCGAGCACGTGCGAACCGTCGCCTTCTGCGATGGATGGATCGTTGAAGCTAGGGAGATACGCACCGATCGCGTCTGCAGCAGGCCCGCCACCACTGACATCTCCTCCGGGCTGCAGATCGGGAATTGCGTTCCCTGACGCATTGGGATCCGGCGGCACTTGGCCGGGAACGTACCCCGCATCCGCCCCCGGCGGAGCGTCTGGACCACCGGGTGCACAGAATCCTGTGATCGGGTAACTAGCGCAATCGGCAACCGGCTCGGCATGAGCCGGCGCTATCCACGCAGCGCCCCACACGCACACAGCAACAGCCGAGTCGACGCACACCCAACGAAAGATCCCCATAGCCGCCCCCTTAGGCAGGATCATTCCCAGGTTCGCGAACGTACTCCTACATTCGCCGCAGCGGTGGCAATCTACGCGAAATAGCATTTATGCACGTAGCTGATAGTTGACTCCGCAATCAAGCAAACGTTCAGTGCGCTCGCGCAAACCGCACCTTCGCGCCGTAGCAGCTTCAATTTCTGCCCGGAATTTTGGCGCCAAACCGCCATGCCCATCGCCCACATAATTTGCCTTCCGCGGCTGGATTGGATGTATCCACCGATAGCCGATAGCTTCGCTACACCTGGCTAGCGCCGCTTCCTTTGATACCGACAGCGGTCGGTGATGCGTCCCAGGACAACTGGGCGTCTTCGGGCGTGCGGTCATGCCGTAAATGCTGCGGCTGAGCGAGGCAGCGTCTCAGCGCGGACGAGCAGCGGATCCACTCACGCATGTCCATCGGCCCGGGCGATCAAAGTCGCAGAGGCAGTCAGCGCCAAAGCCGGCAATCTAGAAACCCGAGACACCCGTTCCGAAGTTGGGCATTGGAGGGCCCAGCCACGCACAACGCAGACAGAAAGCACGGCCAACTAGTTTTGTGAAGCACGCAAACCCCAGCGTCCGCCGGGTTCGACCATCGATCCTGTGGCGGTGGCGGAGGGATTTGAACCCCCGGACGGTGTTAGCCGTCTCTCGCTTTCAAGGCGAGTGCATTAGGCCGCTCTGCCACGCCACCGTCCGACAGCCTAAGCGGTCTACACCCGTCCGAGTTTCGCGGCCCGCCCATCGGCCTGTAGACCGGCGCTGATCCGCCGGCAGTTCTCGCCCATTGCGGTGATCTGCGAGCGCGACAACCGGTTCAGATAGTGGCTGCGCACCTCTGAGCCGTAGGTCTGCATGGCGTCCGCCAGCAGGGCACGGCCCTCGTCGGTGATGGTCGCCAGCACGCCGCGCCGGTCATCCTGGCTGGCGACCCGATTGACCAGGTTCAGCTTCTCCAACCGGTGAATCTGCCTGGTGACCCGACTGGGCAGTGACATCAGTCCCTCGGCGAGATCCCCCATCCGCGCCGAACCACTGTCGGAACTGTCCAGAATGTCGAGCAATCGCACGTCATTGAGCGTCAGTCCATGACTGTCGGC
This sequence comes from Mycolicibacterium neoaurum, assembly GCF_036946495.1. Taxonomy (NCBI): domain Bacteria; kingdom Bacillati; phylum Actinomycetota; class Actinomycetes; order Mycobacteriales; family Mycobacteriaceae; genus Mycobacterium; species Mycolicibacterium neoaurum. The sequence continues at coordinate 2,220,270 of NZ_JAQIIX010000002.1, read as the reverse complement.
CAACGACCGGTTCAATGTTGCGTACAGCCGCAGTGCCGAGTCCAGAAAGTTTTGCCACGATTTCTGCTCGGCGATATCCAGGCCCGGCATCGAGCTTGCCGTACGCCCCCCCATCAACGCTTCCATCGCCCGATCCTACGTTCGCGCGGCAGCGTAGCCTAGCGTCAATGAAGGCTGTTTCAGTTGTTTCACCCGAACGTATGACATGGCAAGAAGTTCCTGATGTCGCAGCTCAAGCGGGTGAAGTGGTGATCCGCGTGGCCGCGGCCGGAGTCAACAGGGCCGACCTGCTGCAAGCCGCGGGCAACTACCCGCCACCACCGGGTGCCAGCGACATCCTCGGCCTGGAAGTCTCCGGCACGATCACCGAACTCGGCGACGCGGTACGCGGGTGGACCATCGGTCAGCCGGTATGCGCTTTGCTGGCGGGTGGCGGATATGCCGAGTACGTAGCGGTGCCCGCCGCACAATTGCTGCCGGTGCCCGACGGTATCGGTTTGCACGAGGCAGCCGCCCTGCCCGAGGTCGCCTGCACGGTGTGGTCCAACCTGATGATGACCGCACACCTGAACCCGGGTGCACTGCTGCTGATGCACGGCGGAGGCAGTGGCATCGGCACCCACGCCATCCAGGTCGCACGGGAACTCGGCGCGCGGGTGGCCGTGACGGCCGGCTCGGCCGAGAAGTTGGCACTGTGCACCGAACTGGGCGCCGAAATCGCGATCAACTACCGCGACGAGGACTTCGTCGAGCGGGTGTCCGCGGCGGGTGGCGCAGACGTCATCTTCGACATCATGGGCGCCAAGTACCTGGACCGGAACATCGACGCGCTGGCGCCCGGTGGACGGCTGGTCATCATCGGGATGCAGGGCGGCATCAAGGCCGAACTGAACATCGCCAAGTTGCTCGGCAAGCGCGCCGGTGTTCTGGCCACTGCGCTGCGTTCCCGTCCCGTGGATGGCCCGGAGGGAAAGGGCGCGATCGTCGCGCAGGTCACCGAGAACGTCTGGCCGATGATCGCCGCGGGACGGGTCCGCCCACTGATCGGTGCGGAGCTACCCGTCCAGGACGCCGCCAAGGCGCATGCATTGCTGTCCTCCGGCGATGTCGCCGGAAAGGTGTTGCTGAAGGTGTCCGACAACAGTTAGCCGAGCGAGGCGAGCACCCGAACCAACTGGTCGACCTCGGCGGCGGTCGTGTAGTGCGACAGACCGACACTGATCGCACCGCCGATGTCGTTGACGCCGAACGCCTCCAGAACCCGCGAGTGCTTGCTCCTGCTCACCAGCACGCCGTTATCGGCCAGCCGCTGCATCACTCGCTCGGCGGGCACCCCGTCGACGGCCAGGCTGAGCACCGGGATCCGCTCGACCGGATTGCCGAGCACCATTACCAGCGGCAGAGACCGCAGCGAGGACAACAGGTAGCCGAACAAGCGGTCCAGGTAGGCGGCCGATGATTCCAGCGAGACCGCCAGGCGTTCCCGGCGCGAGCCGGTGGCACCCTCGTCCAGATTCGCCAGGTACTCGATGCTGGCGACCACACCGCCGAGCAGCCCGAACTGATGAGTTCCGGTCTCCAACCGGGCGGGCCCGGTGGCATCCGGATCCAGCGATACGGAGCTGAACTGGTCGATGACGGCCGGGTCGCGGAAGACCAGCGCACCGATCGGCGGGCCACCCCAGGCGACGGCATTGAGCGCCACCACATCGGCATCGATGTCGTCGATATCGATGAGCCGGTAGGGCGCGGCCGCCGAATGGTCGACGATGACGAGTCCACTGTTCTCGTGGACGAGCTTGGTGACCGGAGTCAGATCGGTGACGGTTCCCAGCGTCGCCGATGCCGAGGTGAGCGCGACCAGTTTGGTCGGCGCGGTGATCAGGCTCTCCCACTGATAGGTGGGCAGCTCACCGGTTTCGATGTCGACCTCGGCCCATTTGACCTTGGCGCCGTACCGGTTGGCCGCACGCAGCCACGGCGCGATGTTGGCCTCGTCGTCCAGCCGGGAAAGCACGATCTCGTAGCCCAGCCCCACCTTCACCGATGCGGCATCGGCCAGGGTTGTCAGCAGGACGGCCCGGTCAGCACCGAGCACCACACCGTCCGGATCGGCACCGACGAAATCGGCGATGGCCTGCCGGGCGGCGGCCAGGACCGTCGCGCTGCGACGCGCCGACGGGTGCGGACCGCTGGCGATGGGCTTGGAGCCTCTGAAAGCCGTCGACACGGTGGTGGCCACCGAATCCGGTAGCAGCATCCCGTTCTGGGCGTCCAGATGTACCCAGCCGTCGCCCAACGACGGGTGCAACCCCCGCACCCGGGCAACGTCATACACCATGTCAGCCACCTTAGAACGTCCGTGAATCGCACAGACGGACACGCATCGGGTTACGGGGCCTGCCGCGCTGCAGGGACCCGGCCCGGATCACTTCGGCAGCCATACTAATGCAGGCCGTGCACGGCCCGTGGCCCCAATCACCGCCGTTGTTGCTGGTATGCGCGGGAGCAACATCGGTACGGCCGGGCAGATTCACCGGGACCGGAAAGGACTAGTGTCGGACACCATGACGATCCACTCCGGCGATGACGACAACGTCGAGATCCTCACCGGCGACGATGCCCCGTCGGGCGCGGACGAGGACAAGGCTTTGACCGACCTGATCGAGCAACCGGCCAAGGTCATGCGCATCGGCACCATGATCAAGCAGCTACTCGAAGAGGTGCGGGCGGCTCCGCTGGACGAGGCCAGCCGCAGCAAGCTGGCACAGATCCACAGCAGCAGCATCCGCGAGCTCGAGGAGGGCTTGGCGCCGGAGTTGCGCGAAGAACTCGAGCGCCTGACGCTGCCTTTCAGTGACGACTCGGTGCCCTCCGATGCCGAGCTGCGCATCGCCCAGGCCCAGCTGGTCGGCTGGCTGGAAGGCCTTTTCCACGGGATCCAGACCGCGCTGTTCGCCCAGCAGATGGCCGCCCGCGCGCAGCTGGAGCAGATGCGTCAGCTGCCGCCGGGAATGGCGCCCCAGGGCCAGCGCGGGCCGACCCACCCGGGCACCGGGCAGTACCTGTAGCCGCCCGTGACCGACAGTCCTTACATCTCCACCCAGAACGCGTGGGTGGAGTTCCCGATCTTCGATGCCAAATCGCGGTCCTTGAAGAAGGCCTTCCTCGGCAAGGCCGGCGGCACCATCGGCCGCAATGACGCCAATGTCGTGGTCATCGAGGCGCTGCGCGATATCACCATGTCCCTGCAGATGGGTGACCGCGTCGGCCTCGTCGGGCACAACGGTGCCGGGAAGTCGACGCTGTTGCGGTTGCTGTCGGGCATCTACGAACCCACCCGCGGATCGGCGACGGTGCGCGGCCGGGTGGCCCCGGTGTTCGATCTCGGCGTCGGCATGGATCCCGAGATCTCCGGATTCGAGAACATCATCATCCGCGGCCTGTTCCTCGGCCAGACCCGCAAGCAGATGCTGGCCAAGGTCGACGAGATCGCCGACTTCACCGAGCTCGGCGACTACCTGTCCATGCCGCTGCGCACCTACTCCACCGGTATGCGGGTGCGGCTGGCGATGGGCGTGGTCACCAGCATCGACCCGGAGATCCTGCTGCTCGACGAGGGGATCGGCGCGGTCGACGCGGAGTTCATGAAGAAGGCCCGCACCCGGCTGCAGAGCCTGGTCGCGCGGTCCGGAATCCTGGTGTTCGCCAGCCACTCCAACGAGTTCCTCGCCCAGCTGTGCAAGACGGCGATGTGGGTCGATCACGGCACCATCCGGATGACCGGCGGTATCGAGGAGGTCGTCGGCGCCTACGAGGGCCCCGATGCGGCCCGGCACGTGCGTGAGGTGCTCGATGAGAACGAACGACATGGCTGACGCCGCGACCCAGCAGCGTGTTGTCGCGGTCATCGTCACCCACCGCCGTGTCGAGGCTCTCACCGTGTCGCTGGCCGCGGTATCCGGCCAGCGCCGCAGGCCCGACCATCTGATCGTCGTCGACAACGACAACGATCAGGCGGTCGCCGAGCTGGTGGCCGCCCAACCGATACCGACGACATATCTCGGCTCCCGCCGAAACCTGGGCGGCGCGGGTGGTTTCGCGCTCGGCATGTTGCATGCGTTGGCACTCGGCGCGGACTGGGTCTGGCTGGCCGATGATGACGGCCGGCCCGCCGACGACTCCGTCCTGGCGACGTTGCTCGGCTGTGCCGAGAAGCACGCGCTGGCCGCGGTATCGCCGATGGTCTGCGATCTCGCAGATCCTTCTCGGCTGGCCTTCCCGCTGCGCCGGGGCGTGGCATGGCGCAGGCATGTCTCGGAGCTGAAGGTCGACGCATCGGACGACCTGCTGCCGGGCATCGCTTCGCTGTTCAACGGAGCGCTGTTCGCCGCGACCACACTGGAATCGGTCGGGGTCCCCGATCTTCGACTGTTCATCCGCGGCGACGAGACCGATGTGCACCGCCGACTGGTGTTGTCCGGTCTGCCGTTCGGCACCTGTTTGGACGCGTCGTATCTGCATCCGGACGGCGCCGACGAATTCAAGCCGATCCTGGGCGGTCGCATGCACACGCAGTATCCCGACGATGCCGTGAAGCGATACTTCACCTACCGCAACCGCGGTTATCTGCAGGCGCAGCGCGGATTACGCAGACTGATACTCCAGGAATGGGTGCGTTTCGGGTGGTTCTTCCTGGTGACCCGACGCGACCCGGCGGGTCTGCGGGAGTGGCTGCGTTTGCGCAAATTGGGCAGGCACGAAAAGTTTTCGAGATATCAGGCTGAGGCGGAGAGGCGGGGCGCATGACGATCGTCGACGCGGCGGCCCAGTCCAAGACGATGGCGCGCGCCTGGGGTGATCTGCGGGGCGGGTTCGGCAAGCGCGAACTGTGGCTGCATCTCGGGTGGCAGGACATCAAGCAGCGCTATCGGCGTTCGGTGCTCGGCCCGTTCTGGATCACCATCGCCACCGGGACCATGGCGCTGGCCCTCGGCGGCCTGTACTCCAAGCTGTTCAATCTCGAACTGTCCGAGCACCTGCCGTATGTGACTCTCGGCCTGATCATCTGGAACCTGATCAATGCGGCGATCATCGAGGGTGCCGACGTGTTCGTCGCCAACGAGGGTCTGATCAAACAGCTTCCGACGCCACTGAGTGTGCACGTCTACCGGTTGGTGTGGCGCCAGGTGCTGTTGTTCGCGCACAACATCATCATCTTCGTGATCATCGCGATCATCTTCCCGCAACCGTGGAAGTGGACCGACCTGACGTTCATTCCCGCGCTGTTCCTGATTGTGCTGAACTGCGTCTGGGTGGCAATCGTTTTCGGCATCCTGGCCACCCGGTATCGCGATATCAGCCCGTTGCTCTTCAGCCTCGCGCAGCTGCTGTTCTACATGACCCCCATCATCTGGAACGACGAGACGCTGCGCAGGCAGGGTGCCGGCGGCTGGGCGAAGATCATCGAGTTCAATCCGTTGCTGCACTATGTCGACATCGTCCGCGCACCGCTGCTCGGCGCCGATCAGGAGCTGCGGCATTGGATCGTCGTGCTGGTGTGTACGGCGGTCGGTTGGCTCTGTGCGGCGTTCGCAATGCGCCAGTACCGCGCGCGTGTGCCGTACTGGGTGTAGCCGATTCGGCTGACCGATCCGTCCGCGTCATCCGGCGGCCATCCCGACGCCACCGCGCTGTCGGCTCTGCGGCGTTGAATGGCCTCCCATGACCGACACCGTCACCCCCGAGAACACCGAATCCGCCACAGACGCCTTCATCGACGCCGAGATCGTGCCGGTGGTCGAATCCGACACCCGTCGCCACGCCGGCGACGTCCTCGAGCGGCAGCTCGACGCGGGCCAGGATCTGAGCAACCAGCTGATCGAGGCAACCACCGACGCCGCCGTCGCGGTGGTCGAGTCGCCCGCGAAGGTGATCGCGGCGATCCGTAGCGGCGCCACGCTGCCCGCCGCACTCGGTGAGACCAACGAGGCCGTCCAAGATGCGGTCCTGATGGCGGGCAGTCGGATTCGCACCGCGGTCGGCGCGTATGTCAATCAGCAGGCACCGCTGCCGAACGCCGTGATCACCGGCGCCGCGGAGGTGGCCGCAGCGGCGGTACGCGGGCAGGGCGAGCTTGTGTCCTCGGCAGTGGACGGTGTGTTCGAGGTGGCCGTCACCGTCGGCAGGCGCGGTGACGTGCGTGACGTGATCGACCGGGAGTGGAGCGAATTCAACGCCACCGCGGTGTCGGTCCGCGAAGCCGTCGAGGCCCGCTTCGCGGTGGCCCGCCGGTCGATTCGCGACGCCGTTTCCTGAACAATCGGTGCCTGTGAGCACCACACTGGCAGGACCGGATGGCACCGAACTCGTCACCGAGGTGACGGGGTCGGGGCCGCCGGTCGTCTTCGTCCACGGATCCAACGGCGATCTGGATTCGTGGGCCGATATCGCCGACCGCCTGAGCGGCTATCAAACGATCCGCTACGCCCGGCGCAACCATCCACCCAGCGGGGTGGGCCCGGCTCCGAACAGTTTCGACGCCGAGGCCGGAGATCTGCAGGCGGTACTCGAGTCCGTCGGCCGGGCTCACGTCGTCGGAGCGTCCTATGGGGCGACGGTGGCGTTGCATGCGGCACTGGCCGACAGCAGCCGCATCACCTCGCTGGCATTGTTCGAGCCGCCGGTGCTGCTGACGGGTCCGCATCTCGGGCCGGTGATCGACAGCTATCAAAGGCTTTTCACCACGGTGCGCTACGCCGATGCCCTGGAACTGTTCCTGCGTGAGGCCGCCCAGATCCCCACCGACGTACTGGCCGACGGGTCGACCATTCCGGATGATCCCGTCGCGGCGATGAGCGCGCTCGCCGATTTGGAGGCGATGGCCGGTGACGACTCACGCGTCGATCGCTGGGCGGCGATCGACGTTCCGGTGCTGCTGATGCAGGGCGGTCAGAGCTGGGCTCCGCTGCCCGAAGGGATGGAGGCGTTGGCCGCGGCCCTACCTGCCGCGCATCGCGTGGTGTGGGCCGAGCATTCGCATTTCGCCATGACGACCGCGCCAGAATTGATGGCCGCGGCGGTGCAGGAGTTCCTGGACGGGTTGGCGTAGGCGTCGCTTTTGGCGGACCGACGTGTCAGAGGTGCGGAGTAACCTCGGAGAGGTGATCGAACACCAGTTCGAAGGACCGGGGATGGTGGTCGCTGACCACCTCGATGCCGCGCGCGGTCAGCTGCTCGCCGAACGCACCGCGGTGGCGGCGAAGGTGCTCGCGGCGGGCCGGTTCGCACTGGCCCGGATGGCCGAGTTGGGGCACGGGTTCGACGATCTGATCGTCGATGACTGGGAACTGGTCGCCGCCGAGCTCGGCGCGGAGTTGGGGATCAGCCGAGGCCGGGCCTGCACGCTGATCACCCAGGGCCGTGACCTGCTCACCCGGCTCCCGGTCTTCGCCCAGGTCTTCGCCGGGGGCGGGGTGGACCTGCGGGTACTGCGGGTCATCCTGCACCGGTGCGCGTTGATCACCGACCCCGACATCACGGCCGTCATCGACACCCAGCTCGCCGCGGCCGCACCCTCGTGGAACCCACTGTCGGATGAACGGATCGCCGAACTGATCGACTGGATGATCATCGAGATCGACCCCGTGGCGGTGCGTCGGGCCCGGGAAACCCGGCGGCGCCGTCACCTCAATGTCGAACCGGTCGGGGACGGGATGGTCGAAATCCACGGACTCGTCGACGCCGCCAAAGGGGCGATCTTCGACCAGAGTGTGCAGGCGTTGGCGCGCACCGTGTGCCCGCACGATCCACGCACCCACGCCCAACGCCGCGCCGACGCCCTCGACGCCCTGGCGCTGCGGGCCACCAGTATCGCGTGTCTGTGCGGACGCCAAGACTGCCCGGCAGCAGGCAACGAGGTGCCGAGCGGCCAGTTCATTGTTCACGTGCTCGCCGAGCGTGACACGGTGGCCGCCGCAGGAGCCGAACGCGTCGCAGCGGCAGCCGGCACCACGGCCACCGAGAAGCAGATCAGGATGGCCGAACGTCGCGGCGCGTCCGAGGATTCGGTTGCACCGGCGAAGACACCAGCTCGCGCGTTGATCCCCGGGTACGGGCCGATCACCGTCGAGCAACTGGCCGACCTACTACCTGCGGCCCGGATCCGACCCGTCCCCGACGCCACCGCCCTGGGTATCGAACCCGGCTATCACCCGTCGCGCGGGCTGGCTGATTTCGTCGGCTGCCGCGACCTGACGTGCCGCTGGCCCGGATGCACCATGGCGGTGGGGCACTGCGATATCGACCACACCACACCCTGGCCCTATGGTCCGACGCATCCGTCGAACACCAAGCTGTACTGCCGAATCCACCACCTGATCAAGACATTCCACTGCGGGCCCGGCGGCTGGAACGACACCCAGCACCCCGATGGCACCATCACCCTCACCGCCCCCAACGGGCGGGTCTACACCACCAAACCCGAGGGCGCACTGTTCCTCCCGCAGTTCACCGTGGCCACCGCCGACCTCGGCACCATCGATATCCCACCGCCGACGCCGGGCCGAGAACGGGCCGCCCCCACACGATCCCGCACCCGCGCCCAGAACCGGGCCTACCGAATAGCCCACGAACGCGGACACAACCGCGCCCACATCGACGCCCACCCACCACCCTTCTGAAGGGCCAGCGGAGCGGCGGCCTGGCGGTGCGATTCAGCGACGCGGGGCGGGCATCCGCGTCGCAACGTTGAAACGATTCCAGGCATTGATGGTGACAGCCATCGCAATCACCTGAGCGAGTTCCTTTTCGGTGAACACCTCGGCAGCGTTGGCGTACACCGCATCCGGCACATGCCCGTCGTGCAGGGACGTGATGGCTTCGGTCAGCTCCAACGCCGCGCGCTCCCGATCGGTGAACAGATCACCGGCCTCCTCCCAGGCCGCGACCAGCGCCAACCGCTGCTCGGTCTCCCCCTGTTTGCGCGCGTCCGCGACATGCATGTCGAGGCAGAACGCACAGTGGTTGATCTGCGAGGCGCGGATTTTGACCAGCTCAGCGATCACCGGGTCGATGTCCTTGGCCGAGGCGGTGGATAACTTCATCATGGCGTCGTAGATCTCCGGTGAGACCTTGTAGATGTTGAGGCGATCGATTGCGTGGCGATTGTTCAGTGTCTGTGTCATGCCCACGACGCTACGACCCTAAAAGCCCACACGCATGGTTCAATCCGACGGTGAATTCATGGGCCAATTCGGGTGGGCGGGATCTACACCTAGATCTGCGTGCTGCCGTCACCCCACGCGCCCGCGGCACCCGGGAAGCTCTGGTGCACGCCCTGCGGGACGCCATCCGATCCGGTCGACTGCTCCCCGGCACCATGCTCCCGCCCTCGCGCACCTTGGCCAACGACCTCGGAGTGGCCCGAAACACGGTGGGCGAGGCCTACTCCGATCTGGTCGCAGCAGGCTGGCTGGCCTCCAGACAGGGTGCCGGCACCTGGGTGGTCAATACAGCCACCACCGCCGCGCAGGCCCGCCCGCGCGGCACCCCAGGCATACCGACCCACAACCTGATGCCGGGTTCCGGTGATGTCTCGCAGTTTCCGCGCAACGCATGGCTCACCTCCACCCGCCGCGCGCTGACCAATGCGCCCACCGAGGCGCTGCGGATGGGCGATGCGAGCGGGCGCATCGAACTGCGCGAGGCCCTCACCGAATACCTGGGCAGGGTCCGCGGCGTACGTACCACACCGGACCAGATCGTCATCTGCGCCGGGACCCGGCACGGCGTCGAGATCCTCACCCGCGCGTTGGGCGGCCCGATCGCCGTGGAGGCCTACGGTCTGTTCCTGTTCCGCGACGCCATCGCCGCCAACGGTGCCCACAGCGTCCCGATCAAGGTCGACGACGACGGCGCGGTGATCAGCGAACTGGACACGACGGTGGCGACCGCGGTGCTGCTGACCCCGGCCCACCACTTCCCGCACGGGGTACCGCTGCATCCCGGCAGACGCACCGACGTCCTGGACTGGGCGCACCGCACCGGTGGCTATGTGTGGGAGGACGACTACGACGGCGAGTTCCGCTACGACCGCCAGCCCGTCGGCTCGGTGCAGGGTCTGGATCCCGACCGGGTGGTCTATCTCGGCTCGGCCAGCAAGAGCCTGTCCCCGGTATTACGAATGGGCTGGATGGTGCTGCCAGCCGATCTGGTCGAGCCCGTCATCGCCGCGATGGGTGGTCAGCAGTTCTACGTCAACGCACTATCCCAACTCACGATGGCCGACTTCATCAGCTCCGGCGCCTACGACAAGCACATCCGCCGGATGCGGATGATCTACCGGAGACGGCGCGATCACCTGGCCACCGCACTGCAACCCCTCGGAATCGGCATCCGCGGCCTGTCAGCGGGCCTGCACCTGCAACTCGCGCTGCCGCCGGGCACCGAAGCCGAGGTCATGCGCCGAGCCGGCGAGGCGGGAATCGGACTGTCAGGCCTGCATGTCCTGCGCCATCCCGACACGGGCCCCGACGTGCCCGAAACAGATGGCGTCGTCGTGAGCTTCGGCACTCCGGCCGAACATGCCTTTCCTGCAGCGGTCGATGCGTTGTGCCGGGTGCTCACCGGGCTCACCCGGTGAGGGCGGCCAACTCCGATTCCAGATTGCGCCGCGCCGCGGCCTCCCACAGGCGACGGCCGTCGGGCGTGCGATACAGCGAGGGTTCGGCGAGCAACGTCCTGATGATCCTGGCTCGGCCCGCCCGGAAGTCCGCATCGGACACATGGCCGTATTCGGCCCGCACCTTGGCGGTGTTGTTGCGGTATTCCTGCGGCTCCAGTGCGAGCACGGCCAGATCGGCATCGGATAGCACCTGACCATTGCGGTCGGTCTCCGCTGGATTGTGCTCGGCGGTCATCCGCACCAGGCGGGCCACCTCGGCCACCAACGCTGCGTCGACACCGAGCGCGGCAAGCTCTGACTCGGCCAACAGCGCACTGTTCTCCTCGTCATCGGGCGCGCCGGCGTACACCGCATCGTGGAACCAGGCCGCCAGTCTCACGGCGTCCGGGTCATCGGCGTATTCGGCCAGCTCGTCGGCGGCGAGCAGCACGCCCTCCAGATGACCCCGATCGTGATAGCGCCGGTGCGGCTCCGACCAGCGGTTCAACAGCGCGGCACCGGCCGCGCCGATCTCCGGTGCGGTCGTGTGGCGCCCGAGCAGGGCCTGCCACTGCAGGAGCAGATCGGTCACCTCCCCATTGTTGCCCGTAAGCTGCCCGCGTGACCGCGACCCCGGAAAACGAGCCCCTGAGCCTGCGCGTCCAGGCGACCCGGTTCGTCATCACCGGAGGTCTGTCGGCGATCGTCGACTTCGGTCTCTACGTGCTGATGCTGCAACTCGGGCTGCACGTCAACGTGGCCAAGACACTCAGCTTCATCGCCGGTACGACGACGGCCTACCTGATCAACCGCAGGTGGACCTTCCGGGCCGAACCCAGCCGGGCCCGATTCGTCGCGGTGATGGTGCTCTACGCGCTCACCTACGCCGTCCAGGTCGGCATCAACTACCTGTTCTACCTGCAGTTCGAGGGCCGACCGTGGCAGGTGCCGGTGGCATTCGTCATCGCCCAGGGCACGGCCACGGTGATCAACTTCGTCGTGCAGCGCACGGTGATATTCCGGCTGCGTTGAACCTGCCCCGGCAGCCCGACCGGTATCGTCTGCCACTGACATGACTACCGAACCCCACCTCGTTCCGCGCGCTCTGACCGGCTTCGGCCGCACCGCGCCGAGCGTGGCTCACGTGCTCTCGACCCCCGACGTCGAGGTCATCGCCGCCACCGTCAAGCGCGTGGCGGACGCCGCAGGCCACCCGGGCACCGCATCATCGCCGTATACGCGCGGCATCGTCGCCCGCGGCCTCGGCCGTTCCTACGGCGATCACGCCTGCAACGGCGGCGGCATCGTCGTCGACATGACCCCGCTGAACCGCATCCACTCCATATCGAGTGAGACCGCGATCGCCGACGTCGACGGCGGCGTCAGCCTGGACCAGCTGATGAAGGCCGCGCTTCCGTTCGGTCTGTGGGTCCCGGTGTTGCCGGGCACCCGACAGGTCACCGTAGGCGGCGCCATCGGCTCCGACATCCACGGCAAGAACCATCACAGCGCGGGCAGCTTCGGCAACCATGTGCGGTCGTTGGATCTGCTGATGGCCGACGGTGAGGTGCGCACGCTCACCCCGGACGGCGACACGAGCGAACTCTTCTGGGCAACCATCGGCGGAAACGGGCTGACCGGCATCGTGATCCGGGCCCGGATCGCCATGACCCGCACCGAGACCGCGTATTTCATCGCCGACGGCGTCGCCACCCGCGACCTCGACGAGACGATCGCGGTGCACACCGACGGCAGCGAGGACAACTACACCTACTCCAGCGCCTGGTTCGACCTGATCAGCCCCCCGCCGAAGCTCGGCCGTGCCGCCGTCAGCCGCGGCAGCCTGGCCAAACTGGATCAGCTTCCGCCCAAGCTGGCGAAGAACCCGCTGAAGTTCGATGCCCCGCAACTGCTGAAGGTGCCCGACATCTTCCCGGTGAGTGCGATGAACAAGCTGTCGTTCACCGCGATCGGTGAGGTGTACTACCGCCTCGGCGGCACGTACTCCGGCAAGATCATGAACCTGTCGCAGTTCTACCACATGCTCGATCTCGTCAGCGGGTGGAACAATGCTTATGGCCCAAAGGGTTTCGCGCAGCATCAGTTCCTGGTGCCGCCCGATGCGCTGGACGAGTTCAAGGCCATCATCCGCTGGATCCAGACCAGCGGGCAGTACTCCGCGTTGAACGTTTTCAAACTCTTCGGCCCCGGCAATCGGGCACCGCTGAGCTTCCCGATGGCCGGTTGGAACGTCGCGATGGACTTCCCCATCAAAGCCGGAGTCAACGAGTTCCTGAACGAACTCGACGACCGCGCAATGGAATTCGGCGGCCGGGTGTACACCGCAAAAGATTCCCGGGTCAGCGCCGAGAAGTTCCACAAGATGTACCCGCGCATCGACGAATGGATCGCCACCCGCCGCAAGGCGGACCCACACGGCGTGTTTGCCTCCGACATGGCTCGCCGTCTCGAACTCCTCTGACCGCGAGCCGCTCCAGAAAGGCCTTACCCCTCCATGATTGACGCGACCGGAAACCCGCAGACGATCCTGCTGCTGGGCGGTACCTCCGAGATCGGCTTGGCGATCGTCGAGCGCTATCTGCGCGACGCGAAGGCAAGGGTGATCCTGGCCGATCTACCCAACTCGCCGCGCAAGGCAGCGGCCATCGCGCAGTTGGAAGCCGCCGGCGCGAAGTCGGTGCAGTACCTGGACTTCGACGCGCTGGACACCGCCACCCACCCCGCGGTGATCGAGGCAGCCTGGGCCGATGGTGACGTCGACGTGGCGATCGTCGCCTTCGGCATCCTCGGCGATGCCGAAGAACTGTGGCAGAACCAGGCCAAGGCGGTGCTGACCGCGCAGATCAACTACACCGCCGCGGTATCGGTCGGCGTGCTGATCGGCGAAAAGATGCGCGCGCAGGGCTTCGGCCAGATCATCGCGATGTCCTCGGTGGCCGGGGAACGGGTGCGCCGCTCCAACTTCGTCTACGGCTCGACCAAGGCCGGCCTGGACGGCTTCTACCTCGGCCTGGGCGAGGCCCTGCGCGAGTTCGGTGTGCACGTCCTGGTGATCCGTCCCGGCCAGGTCCGCACCACCACCACCCTGGAGCACTGGAAAGCCACCGGCGCCAAGGAGGCCCCCTTCACCGTCGACAAGGAGGACGTCGCCGAACTGGCCGTCGCCTCAGCCGCCAAGGGCAAGGAACTCGTCTGGGCACCCGGGCCGGTGAAGTACCTGATGTCGGTGATTCGGCACATCCCGCGGCCGGTCTTCCGCAAGCTCCCGCTCTGATGACCCTGGCGGCCAGGACGGCCGGCCAGATGCTGGCCGCGGCCGCCACCGCGACGGCGCTGGCCGTCATCGCACTGCTGGCGATCGCCCGTGTCGAGTGGCCCGCCTACAACTCCTCCAACCAGCTGCATGCGCTCACCACTGTCGGTCAATTCTTCTTCCTGGCAGGAGTTTTCGCCGCGGGTGTGTTGTGGCGACGCGGACGCCGACTGCTGGCGCGCATCGCGTCGGTGGTGTTTCTTTCGGCCTTCTCGGTGGTGACGCTGGCCATGCCGCTGGGCGCCACCCGGCTCTACCTGTTCGGCATCTCGGTCGATCAGCAGTTCCGCACGGAGTACCTGACCCGGCTGGCCGACAGCCCCGCCCTGCACGATATGACCTACATAGGCCTGCCGCCCTACTACCCGGCCGGCTGGTTCTGGCTCGGCGGTCGGATGGCGGATCTGACCGGCATGCCGGCCTGGGAGATGTTCAAGCCCTGGGCCATCATCTCGATCACCGCCGCGATCGCGGTCGCCTTGGTGCTGTGGACGGCGATGGTGCGCTTCGAGACAGCGCTGGCCGTGACCACCGCGACCGCCGCCGTCACCCTGGCCTACACCTCCGCCGAGCCCTACGCCGCCGTCATCACCGTCCTGCTGCCACCGGTTTTCGTGCTGGCCTGGTCGGGCCTCAAGGGCGTAAACCGGGCAGCCATCGTGGCTGCCGGGCTGTTCCTCGGTGTGGCAGCACTGTTCTACACACTGTTGCTGGCGTATGCCGCCTTCACCATCACTCTCATGGCGCTGGTGCTCGCGGCTGCCCGGCGCTCCATCATGCCGCTGTTGCGGTTGCTCGTCATCGCCGTCATCGCCGGCGCTCTGGCGTTGTTGACCTGGGCCCCATACCTGCTGGCCGCCTTGCGCGGAGCACCTGCCGATACCGGAACCGCCAGGCACTACCTGCCGATGGACGGTGCCGAGCTGACCTTCCCGATGCTGGACTTCACCCTCCTGGGTGCGCTGTGCATGCTGGGCACCGTCTGGCTGGTGGTGCACGCCCGCAGATCGTCGACGGCGGGCCCGCTGGCCGTCGGGGTACTGGCCGTCTACGCCTGGTCGCTGCTGTCGATGCTCTACACGCTGTTGGGCACCACCCTGCTGTCGTTCCGCCTGCAGCCCACGCTGTCGGTGCTGTTGGCCGCCGCCGGCACGTTCGGGTTCATCTGGCTGACGCAGGCCGCCGTCGCCCGCTATCAGCACCCGGGCCGGCACGTCGTCGCCGTCGCGGCCACCATCGGCCTGATCGGTGGGCTGACCTTCAGCCAGGACATCCCCGACGTCCTGCGCACCGATATCAACGTCGCCTATACCGACACCGACGGTTACGGGCAGCGCGCCGACCGCCGGCCGCCGGGGGCCGAGCAGTACTACCGGGCGCTCGATGAGCGCATCCGGGAAGTCACCGGTCGTCCACCGAACGAGACCGTCGTGCTGACGGCCGACTACAGCTTCCTGTCCTTCTACCCCTACTACGGATTTCAGGGCCTCACATCGCATTACGCGAACCCGTTGGCGCAGTTCGAGGCCCGCTCGGCCGCCATCGAGAGCTGGGCGCTGCTGACCACTGCGGACCAGTTCGCCACTGCGCTGGACCGGCTGCCCTGGCCTGCACCGACGGTATTCCTGATGCGCCGCGGCGGCCCGGACAGCTACACGCTCCGACTGGCAGCCGATGTGTACCCCAACCAACCCAATGTCCGGCGCTACCAGGTGTCGCTGGACCCGGCGATCTTCGACGACGAGCGCTGGGACGTCTCGACCGAGGGACCGTTCGTGCTGGCCATCCGTAAACCACAGGCCAACGGTTGATGGCCGCACAACTACCATCTAGCTCCGTGAACGACACGGCGACCAACCACCGCACCGCCCGTCTGGTCGCCATCGTCGCCGGACTGCTGGGCACCATCCTGGCGATCGCGACCCCGTTCCTGCCGGTCACCCAGACCACCGCCACCCTCAACTGGCCGCAGAACAACACTCTGGACAGCGTCGACGCTCCCCTGATCGGCTACGTCGCCACGGACCTGAACATCACCATCCCCTGCAGCGCGGCGGCGGATCTCACCGGTCAGCGCAACGTGCTGCTCTCCACGGTGCCCAAGCAGGCACCCAAGGCAGTCGACCGCGGCCTGCTGATCGAGCGGGTCAACAACGAGCTGCTGGTCATCGTGCGCAACACCCCGGTGGTCAGCGCGCCGTTGATCGATGTGCTCAGCCCGAACTGCCGGGAACTCAAGTTCACCGCACACGCCGACAAGGTCACCGGCGAGTTCGTCGGGCTGACCCAGGATTCGGATGATCCCGACCCCGGCGAACCCCGCCGCGGTGAACGCGGTGGCTACGACTTCCGCCCGCAGATCGTCGGCGTCTTCACCGACCTTTCCGGCCCCGCCCCGCCCGGGCTGGAGTTCTCGGCCACCATCGACACCCGCTACAGCAGCTCACCGACGCTGATCAAGACCCTGGTGATGGTGCTGGGACTGCTGCTGACGATTGCCTCGCTGATCGCACTGCATCGTCTCGACATCGCCGACGGTATGCGGCACCGTCGGTTCCTGCCGCAACGCTGGTGGTCGGTCACCAAGCTCGACGCCCTGGTCGCCACGCTGATGGTGTGGTGGCATTTCGTCGGATCCAACACCGCGGACGACGGCTACATCCTGACCATGGCACGGGTTTCCGAGCATGCCGGTTACATGGCCAACTATTACCGCTGGTTCGGCACCCCGGAAGCGCCATTCGGTTGGTACTACGACCTGTTGGCGCTGTGGGCGCACGTCTCCACCGCCAGCATCTGGTTGCGGCTACCCACCCTGCTGATGGGGCTCGCGTGCTGGTGGATCATCAGCCGCGAGGTGATCCCCCGGCTCGGTGTCGCGGTCAAACACAGCAGGCCCGCGGCCTGGACCGCGGCGGCGATGTTCCTGGCGTTCTGGCTGCCGCTGAACAACGGTCTGCGCCCCGAGCCGATCATCGCGCTGGGCATCCTGCTGACCTGGTGTTCGGTCGAGCGTGGCGTCGCCACCAGTCGGCTGCTCCCGGTGGCGGTGGCCCTGATCATCGGGGCGCTGACGCTGTTCTCCGGCCCGACGGGTATCGCCGCGGTCGGCGCTGTCCTGGTCGCCATCGGGCCGCTGAAGACGATTGTGGCCGCACATGTTTCGCGCTTCGGCTACTGGGCACTGCTGGCTCCCGTTGCGGCCGCGGGCACCGTCACCCTGTTCCTGATCTTCCGCGACCAGACCCTGGTCGGCGAGATGCAGGCCAGTTCGTTCAAGTCCACCATCGGCCCGAGCCTGGCCTGGTTCGACGAGCACATCCGGTACTCGCGGTTGTTCACCACCAGCCCCGACGGATCGGTGGCGCGCCGCTTCGCGGTACTGGCCATGCTGCTGGCCCTCGCGTTGTCGATCGCGATGACGTTGCGCAAGGGCCGAATCCCCGGGACCGCGATCGGCCCCGCACAGCGGATGATCGGCATCACCGTCATCTCCTTCCTGTCGCTGATGTTCACCCCTACCAAGTGGACGCACCACTTCGGGGTGCTGGCCGGCCTGGCGGGCTCCATCGGCGCGCTGGCCGCGGTGGCCATCGCCGCCGCGGCGATGAAGTCCAAGCGCAACCGCACCGTCGTCACCGCGATGATCCTGTTCGTGACGGCGCTGTCCTTCGCCACCGTCAACGGGTGGTGGTACGTCTCGAACTTCGGTGTGCCGTGGTCGAACGACTTCCCGGCCTTCGGGTTCGGCTTCACCACCATCCTGCTCGGCTTCTCGGCACTCGCCCTGTTGGTCGCCGCCTACCTGCACTTCTCCGGACGCCCAGCTCCTGAGCGGCCGTGGACCCGCTTCACCGGTGCCCCGCTGGCTGTGATCGCCTGGGCCGTGGTGCTGTTCCAGGTGGTCTCCCTGACGATGGCCGTGGTGACCCAGTACCCGGCGTGGACTGTCGGGCGATCCAACCTCGAGGCGCTGACGGGCAAGTCCTGCGGCCTGGCCACCGACGTCATGGTCGAGCAGGATCCCAACGTCGGGATGCTCGCACCGGTGGACGTTCCGGTCGGTGACGCGTTGGGGGCGGTGACCGCCGACGGCTTCCGCCCCAACGGGATTCCGGACGATATCGAGGCCGATCCGGTGATGAACCAGCCCGGCGACAGCAATTTCGCCGACTCCGAGGCCAGCGACGAGACCGGTAGCGAGCCGGGCACCGAGGGCGGCACCACCGCCGCAGCCGGAGTGAACGGTTCGCAGGCGCGACTGCCCTACAACCTCGATCCGGCCCGCACTCCAGTGCTGGGCAGCTGGCGATCCGGACCCCAGCAGCCGGCCAAACTGCGGTCGGCCTGGTACCGACTGCCACCGCGCGATGAACGCGGTCCGCTGCTGGTCGTGGCCGCCGCCGGCCGGTTCGATGCCGGCGAAGTGTTGGTGCAGTGGGCCACCGACGAGCAAGCTTCTGCCGACAAACCCGGTGGCACAATCGGTTTCGCCGATGTGGGCGCGGTGCCGGCCTGGCGCAACCTGCGCGCTCCGATGTCGGCCATTCCCGGTGAGGCCACCCAGGTGCGGCTGGTGGCCTCCGATGACGACCTGGCACCCCAACACTGGATCGCCGTCACTCCGCCGCGGATCCCCGAACTGCGCACCCTGCAGGACGTCGTCGGGTCAGACGATCCGGTGATGCTGGATTGGCTTGTGGGCTTGGCCTTCCCGTGCCAGCGGCCGTTCTTCCACAACAACGGCGTGACCGAGGTGCCCAAGTGGCGCATCCTGCCGGATCGCTTCGGGGCAGAGGCGAATTCGCCGGTGATGGACTACCTCGGCGGCGGTCCGCTCGGGATCACCGAACTCTTGCTGCGCGCGGTGCCGGTACCGACATATCTGCGCGACGACTGGTTCCGCGACTGGGGTTCGCTGCAGCAGTTGCGGCAGTTCTACCCGAACGCGAAACCCGCAGAGCTGGAACTCGGCACCGCGACCCGCAGTGGGCTGTGGAGTCCGGCGCCGCTACGGCCGAGCTAGCCGGTCGATCAGCCTTCATCTACCAGATTTCAGCCACTCGGCGCAGTCGCCCCTTGCGGCTGACGACAGGTATGAATTCGGGCACCGGGACGTACCTGGCTTCAGCAGGGGCGACGGAAGAACCGTCGCGACTGAGTCCAGGTAGACCTGGCCCAGCATCAGTGCCTACTTACGGCCCTGCAGGATCGCCTCGATATTGCGTTCGGCGAGCGCGGTGATCGACATGTACGGGTTGCAGCCGATATATCCCGGTACGAGCGACGCATCGTTGACGTAGAGATTCTCGTATCCGTTGACCCGCCCGAACGCATCGGTGGCCACGCCTCTCACACACCCACCCAAGGGGTGAACGGTGTTGGGTGCGAAGGCTTTCCCCTCGAACAGATCGTCTCGGTAGTCCACCCCGTTGGCCTGGATCACCTTGTCGAAGACAAGCTTGGCCCGCTCGATCAAACGGTCGGTGTTGCTCTGCGGCCAATCGATGGAGATGGCATCGGATGCGCGGTCATAGCTGATCACCGCCCGGTCACCGGTGCGCACCATTGCGTAGTAGCCCAGCGCATGGGTCTCCAGCGGCAACGGTAGCGAGAACATGCTGGCGTACACCGGATTGTCCGGATCGTCGCGACCGTCCAGGTTGATCATGCCCAACAGCGACTGCAGCGTGCCCACCGGATCCTGCTCCGCGGTGTTGTGGGCCACCATGATGTCCCCGTTGTTGCCGTATCCCTCGCCGACCTCATCGGACAGGTCGGCAAGATCGCCGTTCTCGCGTGCACGCAGCAGCAGCTCGGCCGTACCGACCACACCTGCCGCCAGATACAGCTGCTTGCAACCGATCTCGCTTCGTGACAGCTCCTTGCCCCACCGATCTATCTCACGGGTGGACACCACGTACTCACCTGAGGGCTCACGTCGGATGCCGGTCACCTCGGTCAGCGGACGCAACGTGACCTTGCCCGTGGCCAGCGCCGCGGCGATGTAGGTCTGATCCACACTGCCGAAGCGTCCGTAGTTGTTGCCGTACTGGCATTCCCAGTCCAGTGCCGACTTCGGCGCCTGGCCGGCGGCCTCGGAGACCATGTAATCGAACGAGTAGGCGCTTCCGTTGTAGTCCACTCCGTAGCCTGCCGCCTCGGCATAACTGCGCCCCACCCGCGCATATTGGAAGTAGGGGGTCTGCTCGAACCAGCCCATATCGCGATAGCTGATCTTCAGCGTGGTCTTGGCCCGCTCGACATATGTGCCGAGGAACTCGTTGGGGTCGATGTCGGGGAAGGCCGCCCGCACCTGATCCGGCGTGGGTATCGCGGCGATCGCGGCGTTCACCATCGAGCCACCACCGACCGCTATCCCGCGGAAGACCTCGTGGGCGCCGTAGGTGATCTTGTCGCAGATGCCCGCCTGGACCGGCTGCGAACCAGGATTCTGGGCAGCGACCGCGTTGACCGATATGCCGCCGAATGAGGGCACCAGGCTCGGTGGCACATCGCGGAACCAACCCGCCCGGGTGTCGGCAGGCAACATTTTGCTGAACCGCTTACCGTCCTCGTCCGGGGTATCCCAGAGCCGACCGCGCTCCAGGATCAGCGTTTCGACGCCGGCCTCCCCCAAACGCAACGCGCTGACGCCCCCGCCGTACCCGCTGCCGACCACGATGGCCTGGTGAAACGCGCGATCGGCCGGTCGCTCGCCGGACTCGGTCCGCTGGCACGCCACCACGGCGCCGGCACCGGCCGCCGCACCGAGCGCGACACCCAGGAACCGCCGTCTTGTCAGCAAAACCGGTCCACCCTCACAGCAAAATCCCCCTTCGTTATCGTCCCGTGTTTGCACTGCTCTGAGAACCAGGTTAAATGGTTCAGGAAACTCGCTCACTGTCCAGCTTGCAAGGATACGAAGTGCTCGACCCGCAGACCCGCACAACGCGCAGGTGGCGCGATGCGAAAAGGTATTTGTGGCTGCTCGGCGCCGTCGTCCCCGGCCTGGTGGGGCTGGCCTGGGTGCTGGTCCAGCTGACCGGTTCCGCGATCTTCTGGTGGGTGGGTCCGATGATGGCCTTCATCGTGATCCCCATCGTTGACCAGCTAATTGGCACTGACGACGGTTACCTCACTGGCAACGCACTCGCGCACCTCGAAACCGACCCGTTCTACCGGTGGGCGAACTATCTCTATCTGCCAGGTCAATACCTGTCGCTGATCTTTGCCTGCTGGCTCTGGGCCGGCGGCGGTTGGGTCACCATGACGTTGCCGGACAAGCTGGGCCTGATGTTCACCGTGGGCATCGTCGGCGGAATCGCGATCAACGCGGCCCACGAACTGGGCCACCGCCGCGACACGCTGGAGCGCAGGCTCAGCAAGATCGCCCTGGCCCAGACCGGCTACGGGCACTTCTTCGTCGAGCACAATCGCGGCCATCACGTGCGAGTCGCCACTCCGGACGACCCGGCCAGCGCGCGATTCGGCGAGAGCATCTACCGGTTCATCCCCAGGTCCGTGCTGGGCGGGCTGCGTTCTGCCTGGCAACTGGAGACCGCACGGTTGGCGAAGGCAGGCAAGTCGAAGTGGTCACCGGCCAACGACATCCTCAACGCCTGGTTGCTGACCGCGGTGTCGTTCGCCGTCCTGATCGTCTGGTTCGGCGCCGTGATCACGCCGTATTTGCTGGGACAGGCCGTCATCGGCATCTGCCTGTTGGAGACCGTCAACTATCTGGAGCATTACGGGTTGCGCCGCCAGCGGGTCGGAAGCGGACGCTACGAGCGGGTCGGGCAGCGACACAGCTGGAACAGCAACACCCTGATGGCCAACGTGTTCCTGTACCACCTGCAGCGCCACTCCGACCACCACGCCAACCCGCAGAAGCCATACCAGACCCTGCAGCCGTCGGACATCGCCCCGCAACTGCCGACCGGTTACGGCAGCATGCTGGTGCTGGCCTGGTGCCCGCCGCTGTGGCGCCGGGTGATGGATCCGCGGGTTCTCGCCCACTACGGCGGCGACGCCAGCCTGGTCGCCGTCCGCCCAGATTGATTTCCCGCGCGGGTCACGGGACGGCACACCAAGGCTCGTCGCTTACTGTTGAACCTCGTGCCCACTAGGACCATCCGCCTCGTAGCCATCATCGCGGGCCTCGTCGGCATGGTGCTCTGCGCTCTTGCGCCCTTGTTGCCGGTTCGGCAGAGCACGGCGACGATCCAATGGCCGCAAACAGCCGGCGCCGACGGCTTCATCAGCGATGTCACCGCCCCGCTGGTATCGGGAGCACCGCGCGAACTGGACGTGACCATCCCGTGCCAGGCCATCGCCACGCTGCCCGCCGACGGCGGACTGGTGTTCTCCACGATCCCGCCGGGCGGTATCGACGCCGGACGCAACGGCCTGTTCGTCAACGCGAACGCCGACGTCGTCTACGTCGCCTTCCGGGACACCGTGGCCGCGGTGGCCCCGCGTGACGCCGTCGATTCCGGGACCTGCGGCGAACTGCACATCTGGGCCGATGTGAACGCCGTCGGCGCCGATTTCGTCGGCATCCCCGGCGCGCGCGGCACCCTCGACGTGGACAAACGCCCCCAGGTGGCCGGTCTGTTCACGGAGCTGCCGGTCGGTCTCGACGCCGGCGTGCGCGCGCGGGTCGACATCGACACCCGCTTCATCACCAGTCCGACGGCGCTGAAACTGGCCGTGATGGTGCTGGGCACCGCGGCGGTGCTGGCCTCGGTCATCGCGCTGGCGCTGTTGGATCGCACCACAGGGCGCCGCCTACGGGGTTGGGACCGCCGTCGCACCGGCTGGGCGACGTGGCTGGCCGATGCCGGCGTGCTGAGCTCGTTGTTGCTCTGGCATATCGTCGGCCCGCAGTCATCCGACGACGGCTACAACCTGACGATCGCCCGGGTATCGTCCGACGCCGGTTACGTCACCAATTACTACCGCTACTTCGGCGCATCCGAGGCCCCGTTCGACTGGTACCAGAGCGTGCTGGCACATCTGGCCTCCATCAGCACCGCCGGAGTCTGGATGCGGCTGCCCGCCACCCTGGCCGCCATCGGCACCTGGATGATCCTCAGCCATTTCGTGCTGCCCCGCCTCGGTGCCCGGCTGGCCCACAACCGGATCGCACTGTGGACCGGCGGCGCAGTCTTCCTGGCCGCCTGGCTGCCCTTCAACAACGGTCTGCGACCCGAACCGTTGATCGCGTTCGGCGTGCTTCTGGTCTGGATGCTCGTCGAGATCTCGGTGGCGCGAAGGATCCTGTGGCCCACCGCACTCGCCATCGTGATCGCCGTGTTCAGCGTGACGCTGGCACCGCAGGGACTGATCGCGCTCGCCCCGCTGCTCGTCGGCGCGCGCGCCGTCACCCGGATGATCGCCGCCCGCAGGCCGGCCCAGGGGCTGCTGGCCCAGCTCGCCCCGCTGGGCGCCGCCGCCGCGATGTTGTTCGTGGTGGTGTTCCGTGACCAGACGCTGGCCACCGTCGCCGAGTCGGCGCGCATCAAGTACACCGTGGGGCCGACGATCCCCTGGTATCAGGAGTTCCTGCGCTACTACTTCCTCACCGTGGAAGACAGTGTCGACGGTTCGATGACCCGCCGCTTCGCCGTCCTGATCCTGCTGCTGTGCCTGTTCGGGCTGCTTATGGTGCTGCTGCGCCGTGGCACTGTCCCCGGTGCGATGAACGGTCCGGTGTGGCGACTGATCGGCAGCACCGGTATCGGATTGCTGCTGTTGACCTTCACGCCGACCAAGTGGGCCGTGCAGTTCGGAGCGTTCGCCGGGCTGGCAGGTGCGCTGGGCGCGGTGACGGCGTTTGCGCTGGCGCGGGTCGGTCTGCACAGCAGACGCAATCTCGCGCTGTACGTGACGGCCCTGCTGTTCGTCCTCGCCTGGGCCACCTCGGGTATCAACGGCTGGTTCTACACCGGAAACTACGGCGTGCCCTGGTTCGACAAGCAACCGGTGATCCTCGGCTTCCCGGTCACGACGATCTTCCTCGTGCTGGCGATCGTGGGCGGACTGCTCACTGCCTGGCTGCACTTCCGCATCGACTACGCCGGGCATACCGAGGTGGCCGATACCGGCCGTAACCGGGCATTGGCATCGACACCGCTGCTGGTGGTCGCCGTGATCATGGTGGTGCTGGAACTCGGCTCGATGGTGAAAGCCACCGCGGGCCGCTATCCCGTATACACAACGGGACTGGCCAATCTGTCGGCGCTGCGATCCGGTCTGTCGGGCACCAGTTGCGCGATGGCCGACAACGTCCTCGTCGAGGCCGACACCAATGCCGGTCTGCTGGAACCGGTCCCGGGCCAGCGTTACGGACGCTACGGGCCGCTCGGCGGGGAGAGCCCAGTCGGCTTCACCCCCAACGGTGTCAGCGACACACTGGAGCCCGCCGAACCCGTGGCCGCGAATCCGGGCACCGTGAACTCGGACGGCCCGGTCGACAAACCCAACATCGGTGTCGGCTACGCCGCCGGCACCGGCGGTGGATATGGGCCGGAAGGCGTCAACGGATCCCGGGTGTTCCTGCCCTTCGGACTCGATCCGGCGCGCACCCCGGTGATGGGCAGTTACGACGAGAACACCGTGGCCGCCAAGGCGACGTCGTCGTGGTACCAGTTGCCGCCGCGCACACCGGACCGTCCTCTGGTGAGCGTCGCCGCCGCAGGTGCGATCTGGTACTACGAGGAAGACGGGTCCTTCAAATACGGGCAGTCGCTGAAACTGCAGTGGGGTGTCCACCGCCCGGACGGGTCCTACGAGGCGCTCAACGAGGTCCAGCCGATCGACATCTTCCAGCAGAAGGCCTGGCGCAACCTGCGTTTCCCGTTGACGACGGCACCTCCGGAAGCCAACGTCGCCCGCATCGTCGCCGATGACCCGAACCTGTCGGAAGACCAGTGGTTCGCCTTCACACCACCACGGGTTCCGGTATTGCAGACCGCACAGGAGTATCTGGGGAACCAGACCCCGGTGCTGATGGACATCGCCACCGCGTCGAACTTCCCGTGCCAGCGTCCGTTCACCGAAAAGCTCGGCGTTGCCGAACTTCCGGAGTACCGGATCCTGCCGAACTTCAAGCAGATGGTGGTGTCGTCGAACCAGTGGCAGTCCGCCGAGGACGGCGGACCGTTCCTGTTCATCCAGGCGCTGTTGCGCACCTCGACGATCCCGACCTACCTGCGTGACGACTGGTACCGCGATTGGGGATCGCTGGAACGCTACGTGCGCGTGGTGCCCGCCGACCGGGCGCCCGAGGCAGCCATCGAAGAAGGGACACAGAACGTGTACGGCTGGAGCCGCGGCGGACCGATCAGGGCACTGCCGTGAACGGCGAATCGAACCCTGCCGTGAGTGCGCCGGTGACGGAACAGAACACCCAGTCCGGTATGGCGCGCGACGTCCAGATCGCCCGGTGGGTTGCCGTCATCGCGGGTCTGCTGGGTTTCGTGATGGCGGTGGCGGTTCCGCTGTTGCCGGTCACCCAGACCACCGCGACGTTGAACTGGCCGCAGAACAACCAACTCGACAATGTCACCGCACCACTGATCTCGCAGGCACCGGTGAGCCTGACCGCGACGGTGCCCTGTTCGGTGATCCAGCGCATGCCCGCCGACGGTGGGTTGATCATGGGTACCGCACCCGCCAAGGGACGGGATGCGGCGCTGAACGCGATGCTGGTGACCGCCAGTGAGGACCGCGTCGACGTCATCGTCCGCAACGTCGTGGTCGCCAGCGTCGAACGCGACCGGATCGGCGGTTGCTCAAGCATCGAGATCGTCTCCAACCACGATGGCACGTACGCCGACTTCGTCGGACTGACCAAGGATGACGGCTCACCGCAGCGCACCGGCTACCCGGACCCCAATCTGCGACCGGCCATCGTGGGCGTTTTCACCGATCTCACCGGCGCTGCCCCGCAAGGGTTGTCGCTGACGGCCGATATCGACACCCGCTTCACCACGCATCCGACCCCGACAAAGCTCGCGGCCATCGTGTTGGCGATCCTGTCCACTTTCATTGCGCTGCTTGCACTGTGGCGGCTGGATCGGATGGACGGTCGGCGGATGCGCCGTCTCATCCCGACGCGTTGGCGGACGTTCACCGCGGTCGACGTGTTCGTCGTCGGCGTATTCGCGCTCTGGTACATCATCGGCACCAACTCCTCCGATGACGGTTACCAGATGCAGATGGCGCGTACCGCCGAGCATTCCGGGTACATGGCGAACTACTTCCGGTGGTTCGGCGTACCCGAGGATCCGTTCGGCTGGTACTACAACGTCCTGGCATTGATGTCCCAGGTCAGCACCGCAGGCATCTGGATGCGACTGCCCGATCTGATCTGCTCGCTGGTCTGCTGGGTGCTGCTGTCGCGGGAAGTGTTGCCGCGCCTGGGCCCCGCCGTGATCGCCAGCAGGCCCGCGCTGTGGGCGGCGGGCCTGGTGCTGATCGGCGCGTGGATGCCGTTCAACAACGGACTACGCCCGGAAGGCCAAATCGCTACCGGTGCCCTGATCACCTACGTCCTCATCGAACGCGCCGTCACCTCCGGCCGACTCACCCCGGCCGCGCTGGCAATCTTCTCCGCCGCATTCACCCTCGGCATCCAGCCCACCGGGCTCATCGCGGTGGCCGCACTGGTCGCCGGCGGCCGCCCCATCCTGCGCATCATCATGCGCAGGCGGCACACCGTCGGCCTGTGGCCGCTGCTGGCACCGCTGCTGGCCGCGGGCACCGTGATCCTGGCGGTGGTCTTCGCCGACCAGACGCTCGCCACGGTGCTGGAGGCCACCCGGATCCGCACGGCCATCGGCCCCAGCCAGGAGTGGTACACCGAGAACCTGCGCTACTACTACCTGGTGTTGCCGACCGTCGACGGCGCCATCTCACGGCGGTTCGCCTTCCTGTTCACCGCGCTGTGCCTGTTCCCCTCGCTGTTCATGATGTTGCGGCGCAAGCGGATCGCGGGCATCGCACGGGGCCCGGCCTGGCGCCTGATGGGCATCATCTTCGCGACGATCTTCTTCCTGATGTTCACCCCCACCAAGTGGATCCACCACTTCGGTCTGTTCGCCGCGGTCGGCGGAGCGATGGCGGCGCTGGCCACCGTGATGGTCTCGCCCGCGATCCTGCGCTCGGCACGTAACCGGATGGCCTTCCTGGCCCTGGTCTTCTTCGTGCTGGCACTGTGTTTCGCGTCGGTGAACGGGTGGTGGTACGTCTCCAACTTCGGTGTGCCGTTCAACAACTCGGTACCCGCGATCGGTGGGGTCACCGTCAGCACGATGTTCTTCGCGCTGTTCGGCGTCGCGGCACTGTGGGCCTTCTGGTTGCATGTGTCCGGCAAGACCGAATCCAGGCTGGTCGACCGGCTCACGGCCGCACCGGTTCCGTTGGCCGCCGGCTTCATGGTCGTGGTGTTCATCGCGTCGATGGCCATCGGTGTCGTCCGGCAGTACCCCACCTATTCCAACGGCTGGGCCAATATCCGGGCGTTCGCCGGCGGCTGCGGAATGGCCGACGACGTCCTCGTCGAACCGAATTCCAATGACGGCTTCCTGCGCGCGCTGCCCGGCGACTACGGGCCGCTCGGCCCGCTGGGCGGCACCGATCCATCTGGGTTCAGTCCCGACGGCGTGCCCGATCGCATCATCGCCGAGGCCATCCGGTTGAACAATCCTCAGCCGGGCACCGACTACGACTGGAACCGTCCGGTGCGGTTGTCGCGCCCTGGAATCAACGGCTCGCGGGTGCCGCTGCCCTATGGGCTCGACCCCGCGCGGGTGCCGGTGGCAGGCACGTACTCCACCGGCGCACAACAGGAAAGCCGGCTCGCCTCGGCCTGGTATGAACTGCCGGCCGCCGACGACGCGCATCCGCTCGTCGTCGTCACCGCCGCGGGCACCATCACCGGCACGAGTGTGGCGAAGGGATTGACCACCGGGCAGACCGTGGAGCTGGAATATGCGACCGCCGGTCCCGATGGTGCTCCCGTGCCCGCAGGCCGGGTCGCCCCCTACGACATCGGGCCGACCCCGTCGTGGCGCAACCTGCGCTACCCGCGGGCCCAGATCCCCGCCGATGCCGTTGCCGTGCGGGTCATCGCGGAGGACCTGTCGCTCGGCCAGGGCGACTGGATCGCAGTGACACCGCCGCGTGTGCCGGAGGTGCGCTCGGTGCAGGAGTACGTCGGGTCCACCGAGCCGGTCCTGATGGACTGGGCAGTGGGCATGGCGTTCCCGTGTCAACGACCGATGTTGCACGCCAACGGTGTGACCGAGGTGCCGAAGTTCCGTATCTCTCCGGACTACTACGCCAAGTTGCAGAGCACCGACACCTGGCAGGACGGCATCAACGGCGGCCTGCTGGGAATCACCGACCTGCTGCTGCGGGCATCGGTGATGTCGACCTACCTGTCCCATGACTGGGGGCAGGACTGGGGTTCTCTGCGCCGCTTCGACACGATCGTCGATGCGCAGCCCGCCGCGATCGAACTGGGCACCAGCACGCACTCGGGTCTGTACTCCCCGGGTGAAATCCGGATCGGGCCGTGAGCACGCGCCTGGGCAACGCCGTTCTGCGCCGGGTGGTGGAGACGTCGTTCGCGCCGGGCTTCACTATGTTCGGTGGCACACCGGAACACGCATGGGCCGAGCACGCCGACCTGCTCGCGCCGACCTTCGTCGATCTGGCGGCCCGCACCTGGCGGGTCGCGATCCAGACCTGGGTGCTCGATGTGGATGGTTTGCGCATCCTGATCGACACCGGGGTGGGCAACGGTAAACGGCGCCCGGCGATCCCGGTACTCGACGGGCTGGACACCGGTTTCCTGGCCGCGCTCGCATCGGCCGGTGTGTCACCCGAGAGCGTGGACGTAGTGGTGAACACCCATCTGCACAGTGATCACGTCGGATGGAACACCCGCGCCGACGGTTCCGGCTGGGCTCCTACCTTCCCCAATGCGCGATACCTGATGCCGGAGGCGGACTTTCGGCACTTCGGTCCGGACGGTGCCGGATGCGATGACGCGGCCCGCATCGTTTTCGACGACAGCGTCGCGCCGGTCTATGAGGCCGGGCAGGTCGAATTGTTCGACGGTGACTATCAGCTGAGCGAATCGGTGTGGTTGCGGCCGGCCGCCGGGCATACACCCGGCTCGTCTGTGCTGTGGCTGGATGCCGGCGCGCCAACGGTTTTCGTCGGCGACCTGACCCATTGCGCCATCCAGATTCCCCGCCCCGGTGATGCCTGCGCATTCGATTGCAATGCCGCACAGGCCGCAGCGACCCGCACACGGGTGTTCACCGAGGCGGCCCGCCGCCGCGCCACCGTGATCCCGGCGCACTACCCCGGCCACGGCGGGGCCACGCTGGTGGCATGTGGTGACGCCTTCACGGTGGACGACTGGTTGGACATCGAACCGATCTAGCGTCTGAGATAGACCACCCGGCTGCCCAGGACGACGTCCTGCAGCGATCGGCGACGCCTGTCGACGACCACCCACAACAAGCCGACGGGAAAGAGCACACACGCGACGGCGCGGACGGCCGCGACCACCGGGGCCAATCGATCACCATGGCGTCCGGTCACCCGCAGGCCCATGAACGCCGCCCCTGCCGTACAGCCCGACACTGTCCAGCAGCCGGTCAGATAGAGCACCGCGACGGTGAACATGACCGCGGTGGAGAACACCGCGTTGACCGTGGGCAGGCTGAATGAGGTGGGATTGAACATCAGGCGGACCAGGACGAGGCCCACGTACAGCGCGCCCAGCGTCATGGCGACGACGGCGATGTCCAGGACCGCGGCGGCCCCGCGGCTCACGATGCCCGCCGAGCGAGGCTTGCCGAGCGAACCATCCGGCACCGAGCGAGGCTTGCCGAGCGAACCATCCGGCACCGAGCGAGGCTTGCCGAGCGAACCATCCGGCACCGAGCGAGGCTTGCCGAGCGAACCATCCGGCACCGAGCGAGGCTTGCCGAGCGAACCATCCGGCACCGAGCGAGGCTTGCCGAGCGAGCGTCTGGATGTCATCGGACGTCCCGTCCGAGCAACCGGTCGACGAACCCGGCGACCGCATCGTCGGCACGCTCGCCCTGACTGCGCACATCGGTCATCACCTCGGCGGTGACCGAGTCCGTGGACGTGCGAATGATCGCGGGCAGATCGATACCGTCGACCACCTCGTCGGCAAGGCCGACCAGGTCCAGCCGGTCGCGGGCCACCGCGTTGAGGTCGATCTGGTCCAGAATCGTCTCGATGCCGGCGGCCACCACCCGTTCGCCCCGTGCGGTCAATTCGACACGGCTGCGGTGCAACCAGCCCCCGACGACAGGCAGCCGTTCGGCGGCGCTGTACGCCACGGCCACTCCGTCGCACGCCACGGCGACAGCCCCGAGTGCGACGGTGACCGCCGGATGCACGGCATCGGACATCGTTGCATCGTAGTGCCTGCTAGAGGTGTTGTTTGGCGTCCTCGTAGGACCCACTCGGCGCGGCCTCGTCCTTGGTGTAGACGCTGTGCACCACGCCGGTCCGGAAGGCGCTCGAGCTCAGCAGTTTCAGCGGCAGCGCGTCCCCGTCGCGGAACAGCCGTGCGCCGGTGCCCACCACGACGGGATGTACCAGCAGGTGTAATTCGTCGAGCAGGCCCGCGGCCAGCAGTTCGCGCACCACGGACACCGATCCGGCGATGGCGATGTCACCGCCCGGCTGCGCCTTGAGCGCCCGCACGCCGGTGAGCAGATCACCCTGCAGCTGTTCGGAATTGCGCCAGTCATAGTTCGCGTCGGGCTTATCCCCCGTCGCTTCGCTCGCCCCGGGCCCGAAACTCAACTGCCTGCGCGATACCACGATCTTGCGGGTGTCACCGAGCTTCTTGGCGAACTCGGCGTCCTCACCACCGTCGGCTTCCCGCTGTGGCCAGGCGCCGACGAAGCTGTCATAGGTGGCGCGGCCGAGCAGGATGGTCTCCGCCGAGCCCAACTGGGCATCGACGGCCGCGCCCATCTCATCGTTGAAGTACGGGAAATGCCATTGGTCGGGCGCCTCCACCACGCCGTCGAGCGAGATGAACAGGCCTGCGGTGATCCGTGTCATGCCAGATACGACCACCGCAGGCCCGAAAACTCATCGCGCACGCCGGCGATTACAGCGGGGTCAGACCGTGCTTGCGAAGCACCTTCTTCACCGGCTGCTTGTCGCGCAGCAGCCGCAGCGACTTTCGGATCAACAGCCGCGTCTCGTGCGGTTCGATGACACCGTCGATATAGCCGCGTTCGGCCGCGATCCACGGGGTTGCCAGGTTCAGGTTGTAGCCCTCGATGAAGTCGGCGCGGATCTTCTGCACCTCGGGCGCGGTCGGATCCGGGAACCGCTTCACCAACAGCTGGGCCGCACCCTCGGCGCCGATCACGGCGATGCGCGCGGTCGGCCAGGCGAAGTTGAGATCCGCCGAGAGCTGCTTGGAACCCATGACGGCGTAGCCGCCGCCGTAGGCCTTGCGCACGATGATGGTCACCTTGGGCACGTCGGCCTCGACGATAGCGTTGAAGAAGCGGCCACCGCGCTTGATGATGCCGCCCTCCTCCTCGGCCACACCGGGCATGGCACCCGGGGTGTCGACGACGAACACCAGCGGCAGGTTGAACGAGTCGCAGAATCGGATGAAGCCGGCAGCCTTGTCGGATGCCTCGTTGCCGACCGCACCGGACATGTGCATCGGCTGGTTGGCGATCACGCCGACCGGGCGACCGTCGACCCGCGCGAACGCGGTGATCATCGACGGACTGCGCTGATCCGAGATCTCGAAGACGTCACCGTCGTCGAAGATCCGCAGCAGGATCTCGTGCATGTCGTAACCCATGTTGTCCGAGTCCGGAACGATGGTGTCGAGTTCGAGGTCGTGCGCGGTGATCTCGGGCTCCAGGCCCGGGTTGACGATCGGCGCGTCGTCGAAGTGGTTGGCGGGCAGGAAGCTCAGGTAATCCCGAACGTATTGGTAGGCCGCGGCTTCGGACTCGACCACCTTGTGGATGTTGCCACGCCGGGCCTGCACATCGGCGCCGCCAAGCTCGTCGAAGGTGACGTCCTCACCCGTGACATCCTTGATGACGTCGGGACCGGTGATGAACATGTAGCCCTGATCACGCACGGCCACAACGAGATCGGTTTGGATCGGCGAGTACACCGCACCGCCGGCGCACTTGCCGAAGATCAGCGAGATCTCGGGCACCAGGCCGCGCAGCATTTCGTGGCGACGGCCCAGTTCGGCGTACCAGGCCAACGATGTGGCGGTGTCCTGGATGCGGGCACCCGCCGAGTCGTTGATACCGATGATCGGGCAGCCGACCATGGCCACCCACTCCATGAGCTTGGCCACCTTGCGGCCGAACATCTCACCGACCGAGCCTTGGAACACCGTCTGGTCGTGGCTGAACACACCGACCGGCCGGCCGTCGATGGTGCCGTGACCGGTCACCACACCATCACCATAGAAGGCATTCGGGTCGCCAGGTGTGCGGGCCAGCGCACCGATCTCCAGGAAGCTACCCGGATCCAGCAGCGCATGGATGCGCGCGCGGGCACTCGGGATGCCCTTCTTGTCGCGCCGAGCCTTGGCCTTCTCGTCACCGGGATCCTTGGCCAGCTCCAGCTTTTCGCGCAGCTCGGCCAGCTTCTCCGCAGTGGTGGCGGTCTTCGGCTGTACGGGAGTTTCCGTCACTGGTTCCCCTTCTGGCTCGCTTCGATGCGGTTGATGGCCTCGCTCAGATGAGCGCCGACCTTGGCGATGATCGGCTCGTCGATGGCCTGGATGTGCTCGCCGCCGATCTGCACGACCTCCAGATCGGAAACGGCCTCACCCCAGCCACCGTCGGGCTGACGGGTGGCATAAGCCGGCTCGAAGACGATGGCGTCATCGTGATACCGGTCGGCCATGTAGAGCGTGACGTGCCCGTCGTAGGGCTGCAGCTCGATGGTGTCGAGTGCGCGGTTGTCCAGGTAGGACGTGCGCTGGTGTTCGATGATGCCACCGGGGATCTGCACCCCGCTCTCGGCGACGATGTCGAGCACGTATTTGACCTGACCCTCGTCGTCGAGCTTTTCCAGTTCCTCGTAGGGAATCTCGGGAATCTCGACGTTGAAGGTGCGCTCGGCGAAGCGGGCGTAACGATCCCAGCGGGCCCGCATCCCCTCCTTGGACTGATCGATCGGTACACCGGGGCGCACACAATCGATCAGGCCGACGAATCGCACATCGGCACCGGCCCGCTTGAGACCGATCGCGCAGGCATAGGCCAGCGCGCCGCCGAGAGACCACCCGGCCAGCACGAACGGACCGTCGTGCAGCTCAAGGAGTTTGGGCACGTACTCGGCGGCCCGCTCCTCGATGGAACCCTCGACACGCTCGATGCCATAGACCGGGATATCGGCGGGTAGCCGCTTGATCAACGGCTCGTAGACCACCGTCGATCCACCGGCGGGGTGGAACACGAAGAGCGGCACAGCCTTCGAGCCACCGGTCGGCGGGCGCAGGGTCCGGACGAAACCGTCGACGAGTCCGTCCTCGAGCTGGTCGCGGACGTGGGTGGCCAATTCCTCGATGGTCTTGGCCGACCGCACCTGCTCGACACTGATCGGGCCCTCGGCCCGCTCGGTCAGCCGGGCCGACATCTTGGCCGCGGTCTCCTCGTCGACTGCGGGCAGCTCGTTGAAGATGCCGCCGGGGGACTTGCCGGTGACGATGGCCCACGTCGCGAAGGTGACGCGCTCGGCGGCATCACGTGGGGGCACGTCGGCGCCGAGCGCCTCGGTGACGGCCTCCTGGGTGAGCACCTTCGCCGCGGCCGCGGCGGCGGTCGCCTTCTTGGGCCCACTCGGATCGGTCGGCGGAGCCGGGACGCCGGCGACATCAGAGGTCTGAGCCGGGACGCCGGCGACATCCGAGGTCGGCGGCGGGATTTCGATACCGACCTCGGCCAAGGACTCGGTGGTCTCGTCGGCCTTGTCCGCGAGCGGATGACCCGCCTCGGCCAGTTTGGCTTCAAGCTCGGCAACCGTGGTTGCACCGCCCATGAGCTCGGCCTGCGCGGCCGCGATCTCCTCGGCGGACTGCCCCTTCTGAGCCTCGGCCAGCGCACTGACCTCGTCGCGGTGCTCGATCGCGTACTGGATCAGCTTCTCCACCGCGTAGAGGTTCGCGTCCCGCACCGCGGTCAATTGGATGGGCGGCATGTCGAAGTCGTATTCGACCCGGTTCTTGATACGCACCGCCATCAACGAATCCAGGCCCAGCTCGATCAGCGGCACCTCCCAGGGCAGATCCTCCGGCTCGTAACCCATGGCGCTGCCGACGATGGTGCCCAACCGCTGCCCGACCGTCTCCCCGGATTCGGGGTTCCACTTCGCGAAATCCGAACCCAGATTGGCTCCGGCGGTGAGATTGTCGGCCTCGAAAGCCGGGCTGTCATCCTCGGGCTCCTCGACCGATACCGGTGCGGCGGCGGCGATCTCGGCGACCGTGCCCACCCCGACGGCCGTCGGCAGCGCGGTCTGCTGACCCGCGCGGCTGACGATGGCGTCGTAGACGAGGGTGAAGGATTCGTCGATACGGGCGTGCACCTGCACCGATGCACCACCGGGATGGCGGGTCAACGTCGTCACCAGCCGGGCGTTGTCCGCGGGCACCGCACGCTGCTCGGCGGCGGTCAGCAGTGCATCGGGAAGAACCTGTGCCGCAGCCGCTTTCACCAGGCCGGCCAGATCGGGTGAGCCGTTGGGTGCGTATTCCCACACGTGCCTGCCGTCCGGAGTGGCCACATGGGTACCCGGTGCGACGACCGAGCTGTCCCCGGTGAAGCGGGCGTCGAGCCAGTGCTCCTTGCGCTTGAACCGGGTCAGCGGGATATCGGCGAAGTCCAGCGCACCGGCCAGACCGCGATTGCGACGCGGGAACAACGACCGCGGGTCCATATCGTGGCCGTACACGTACAGGTGCGCCAACGCCGTGGTCATCGAATCGACCTCGTCCTGCTTGCGCGCCAGCGTCGCGATCAATTGCGCATCATGAAGCCCGGCGCTGGCCGTGGTCAGCCCAACCTGCATCAGCGCCACCGGATTCGGCGCGAGCTCCAGAAAAGTGGTGTACCCGTTGTCGACGGCGTTGCGGATGCCGTGGGTGAAGTAGACGCTGTGCCGCAGCCCCTTCTTCCAGTACTCGACATCGTGGATGGGTTCGGCTCCGGCCCGGACGAACTGGCCCTCATGCACGGTCGAGAAGTAGCCGGTCTGCAGCGGCCGGGCCTCGATACCCTGGATCTCGGCCGAGAGCTCACCGAGCAGCGGGTCCATCTGCTGGGTGTGGCTGGCACCCTTGGTCTGCAGCTTGCGGGCGAACTTGCCCTCGGATTCCGCGCGCTCGATGATCGCGTCGATCTGCTCGGGCGGACCACCGATCACCGTCTGGGTCGGTGCGGCGTACACGCACACCTCCAGGCCGGGGAAATCGGAGAACACGGTCTTGATCTCGTCGGCGGAATATTCGACCAGAGCCATCAGCCGGATGTACTCACCGAACAGCATCGCCTCACCCTCACCCATCAGGTGAGCGCGCGAACAGATGGTCCGGGTGGCGTCGGCCAGCGACAGACCACCGGAGAAGTAGGCCGCGGCCGCCTCGCCCAGCGACTGCCCGACCACCGCACCGGGTGTGGCGCCGTGGTGGCGCAGCAGCTCACCGAGCCCGATCTGCAGCGCGAAGATCACCGTCTGGACGACCTCGATCGGGTACTCGCAGGTCTCTGCGGTGTAGTCGATCGCGTCATCGAGGATGAGCTCGACGATCGAATAGCCACGCTCGTCCTGGATGAGGGCGTCGACCTTGTTGATCCACTCGGCGAACACCTCATCGCGCAGGTAGAGGTCCTTGCCCATCTTGCGGTGCTGGGCGCCGAATCCGGCGAACACCCACACCGGGCCGTTGGTGACCGGCCCATCGGCGGCCAGGACCAGCGGGCTCTGCTTGCCATCGGCGAGCGCCCGCAGGCCCTTGACGGCCTCGTCGTGGTCGTGGGCCAGCACGACGGCCCGGGAGCGGCCGTGGTTACGCCGCGACAGCGAACGACCGATCGATTCGAGCGAGGAGGCGCGTCCGGCCTCGCTGTCGATCCAATCGGCGAGTTCTGCGGCGGTGCTGCGCTTACGTGAGGTCAGGAAGCCCGAGACGAACAGCGGCACAACAGGTCTGGCGGGCTCGGCGGCGGCAAGCGCGGCGCGACCCTCGTCGATGAGCCGCTGGGCTTCCTCGGTGAGGCCGGGCAGTTCGTAGTTGTCATCGTCGTAGCCTGGGTACTCGGGCTCGTCCTCGACGAACTCGCCGTACTCATCCATCCGCCGGCCGCTGAGATTCAGCTCGTCGGCCTCGTCGGGCGTTTCGGACGTTTTGTCCTCGGCGACAGGGTTTTCCGGCTCGGGCTCGACCAGGTCGGAGGCCAGCACCTCACGCAACACCAGGTGCGCATTGGCGCCACCGAAGCCGAAACCGGACACCCCGGCGATGGCCTGCCCGCTGTAGCGGGGCCAGTCCGAGACGGTGTCGTTGACCTTGAGATGTTCCTTGTCGAAATCGATGTACGGGTTGGGACCCGCGTAGTTGATCGACGGCGGCAGCTTGTCATGCTGCAGCGCGAGTGCCATCTTGGCGAGGCTGGCCGCACCGGCCGCCGATTCCAGATGGCCCACATTGGATTTCACCGCACCGAGCAGCGCGGGCTTGTCGTCGGCACGGCCACGACCCACGACCCGGCCGAGCGCATCGGCCTCGATGGGGTCACCCAGGATGGTGCCGGTGCCGTGCGCCTCGATGTAGTCGACATCGCGCGGGTTGATCCCGGCGTCCTTGTACGCCTTACGCAGCACCGCTTCCTGGGCATCCGGGTTGGGCGCCAGCATGCCGTTGGAGCGGCCGTCGTGGTTGACCGCGCTGCCCGCGATGACGGCGATGATCTCGTCACCGTCGCGACGCGCATCGGAGACGCGCTTGAGCACCAGCATGCCGCCGCCCTCGGAACGGGCGTAGCCGTTGGCGTCCGACGAGAACGACTTGCACCGGCCGTCCGGCGCCAACACGCCGCCGACCTCGTCGAACCCGATGGTGACCAGCGGGGTCACCATGGCGTTCACGCCGCCGACGATCGCGACGTCGATTTCACCGGAGCGCAGCGCGCGCACTCCCTGGTGCGCGGCGACCAGCGAGGACGAACATGCGGTGTCGATGGATTCCGACGGACCGCGGAAGTCGTAGAAGTAGGACACCCGGTTGGCGATGATCGAGCTGGTGGTGCCGGTGATGGCATACGGGTGCGCGGTGGTCGGGTCGGCCACGGCGAGGAACATGTAGTCGTTGTTCGAGCTGCCCACGTAGACGCCGACATCACCGCCGCGCAGGCTCGACGCCGGGATGCGCGCGTGCTCGAGCGCCTCCCAGGTGAGCTCCAGGGCCATCCGCTGCTGCGGATCGATGTTGTCGGCCTCCATCTTCGACAGCGCGAAGAACTCGGAGTCGAAACCCTTGATATCGGAGAGGTAGCCGCCACGGGTGTGTGCCTTGGCCACCCGCTCGGCGATGCGGGGCTCGCCGAGGAACTCCGACCAGCGACCCTCGGGCAGATCCGAGCTGGCGTCGCGACCCTCAAGCAGTGCCGCCCACATCTGCTCGGCGCTGTTCATCTCACCCGGGAATCGGGTGGCCAAACCGACGATTGCGATGTCCTCGACCCCGGGTTCGCGGGTCCAGTCCTCGTCGCTGTCGACCACCGGCTCGGGCTCGCCCTCGATGATGACGGTGGCCAACGCCTCGATGGTCGGATTGCGGAACACCACGGTGGCGGTCAACGTGACACCGGTCAGATCCTCGATATCGCTGGCCATCGCGACCGCGTCACGGGAGGACAGCCCGAGTTCGACCACCGGCGCCGATTCGTTGATGGAGTCGGCCGGCTGCCCGGTGGCGTTGGCCACCCAGTTGCGCAGCCATTCCCGCATCTCGGCGACCGTCATGTCACCGCGAGCGGGGGCGACGGCATCCGAGGCCGACCCTGACACCGCGGGCAGGTCGCCGGCGGGTTGCGAATTATCTTGCGCTTCAGTCATTTTCACTGTTCACTTTCGCCGCCGTGCGGCCTGGGTGGCGCGGTGAGGAACTGAATGTGCCTCAGTCCGTCTCGTCGGGGAAATCGTTGGCGATCTTGCCGCTGCGCAGGCTGCCGTCCAGGTAACCGGCCCGGCAGGCGCGCCTGCCGATCTTGCCGCTGGAGGTACGCGGGATGGCACCGGCCGGGGTCAGCAGAACGTCACGCACGGTGACGCCGTGGCGCACCGCGATGGCTGCGCGGATATCGTCGATGACCGGACCGAGCTCCATCTTGTGCGAACCTGCGGCCCGCTCGGCGACGATGACCAGCTGCTCGGAGGTGTCCTCCGGGTCGAACTTCAGACCGGCGTGCGTGTCGTCGAAGACCTCGGCGGGCAACTGATTGGCCGGCACCGAGAATGCCGCGGCGAACCCGGTGCGGACCGCCTTGGAGGCCTCCTGTGCGGAGTACTCCAGATCCTGGGGGTAGTGGTTGCGGCCGTCGATGATGACCAGATCCTTGACGCGTCCGGTGATGTAGAGATCACCGTCATAGAAGGCACCGTAATCGCCGGTACGTACCCAGGTGGCGTCATCCGCCGCGCCCTCGGCATGCGAGGGCGTGGTGCGTGATTTCAGTGTGTTCTGGAACGTCTCGACCGTGGCCTCGGGCTTACCCCAGTACCCGGTGCCCATGTTCGGACCACTGATCCAGATCTCGCCGATCTGACCGTCGGGAAGCTCGGTGGCCGACTCGGCGTCCACGATCACCGCCCACTGGGAGATGCCCACCTTGCCTGCCGACGCCTGCGCGACGGCCTTGGGCGAGTCGGCGTCGACCTCGACGATGGAGCCGGTGTTCAGAGCGTCCCGGTCCACATTGATGATCTTGGGCTCTTCCTGGGACGGCGTGGTGGAGACGAAGAGAGTCGCCTCGGCCAGTCCGTAGGACGGTTTGATGGCCTTGGCCGGGAAGCCGTAGGGACCGAACGCCTCGTTGAACCGGCGCACGGTGGCCGCGGAGATCGGTTCGCTGCCGTTGAGCACGGCCTTGACGTTGGACAGGTCCAACGGCGGCTCACCGTCCTTGGGCAGTCCGCGCGCCGCCGCGTGGTCGAAGGCGAAGTTCGGGGCCACCGAGATCACGCCGCCGGTGTCCTCGGGCTTGCGTGCCATCTCGCGGATCCAACGGCCGGGCCTGCGCACGAATGCCGCCGGGGTCATGAAGGTGAAGTTGTGGCCGATCATCGGGGCCAGCAGCGCGGTGATCAGACCCATGTCGTGGAAGAACGGCAACCAGGACAGGCCGCGGTCACCTTCCTCACCCTCCAGCGCCTCGATGACCTGGACGATATTGGTGGCCAGATTGAGGTGGGTGATCTGCACGCCGGTGGGGATGCGGGTGGAGCCCGAGGTGTACTGCAGGTACGCCACGGTGTCCTTGGTGACCTCGACGGGCTCCCAGGTGGCGGCGACCTCTTCGGGCACGGCATCGACGGCGATCACCCTGGGGCGCTGGTTGGCCGGGCGGCTACGGAAGAACTTGCGCACGCCCTCGGCGGCATCGGTGGTGGTGAGGATCGCCGAGGGTTTGCAGTCGTCCAGCACGGCGTGCAGGCGGCCGACGTGGCCGGGCTCGGACGGATCGAACAGCGGCACCGCGATACGGCCGGCGTAGATGGCGCCGTACATGGCGACCAGATAGTTCAGGTTCTGGGGGCTGAGGATGGCGACGCGGTCACCTTCGGCGGTGACCTGCTGCAGACGGGCGGCGACCGCACGGTTGCGCGCACTGAACTGAGCCCAGGTCAGTTCGCGGACCTCGCCGTCGCGCTCGGTCGAGAAGTCCAGGAAGCGATAGGCGAGTTTGTCACCGCGGACCTTGGCCCACCGCTCGACGTGGGAGACGATGCTGGCGTTGTCAGGAAAGATGATCTGACCGTTCTTGATGAACGGGTTATGGAACGGCATCGAATACTCCTGTCACGCACACTTCTCATGGTCGCCCCCGAACCTGGGGAATCGTACCGGCGGTCGGCGCCGAAGCCTGCACTCGGCGACACGCCACTCTTAGTTTTCTCTTAATGTTAATTGTTCGATTCGTGCAGGCCAAATCTGGTTACCGGCGAGTCGGCTTCGAGGCGAGCGAAGCGACCGGGATATCGCCCGACCCGCACCTCGGCTCAACCGGGGCTCAACCGTGCTTGGGCTCCGGCGCGTTCTGCAGCAGATCGCGTGCCCAGCCGAGCGTCCACTGGGTAGACGTCCTACCGTCCATTTGCCAGAACTGCGGGGTGTTGTACAGCGCGTGCACCGGGCCTGCCGTGCTGCCCAGCAGAGCGTTGATCGTGGCGGGCAGGTTGGCGATCGAGAATGCCGACTCGGGTGCCGCACAGATCAGGTCACCGTTGGCGCAGATCTGATAGGTCCGGTTGTCCAGTTCCCCGAATCCGCCGTCGCGCGGTCCGGTCATCGCCAGACCCATCGCCGCGAGCATCGGCACCTCGTGCAGCGTGATCTCGGCTCCCTGGCCCGGGGCATTGGGCTGCAGGTTCTGCCCAACCCCCTCCTGACGCCGGCCGTCCGCGATGAGGGTCACCCCGAGCACCAGATCTTGATCGACGGGCCCGCGACCGTTGCCGATATCGCTGGCGATATCGCCGGCGATCACCGCGCCCTGGGAGAAGCCGACCAGCACGTAGCTGGTCAGCGGGCAGCGATTGTTCATATCGGTGATCGCCCGCACCGCAGCATCCTTACCCTCGGCGCGGCTGTCGTTGTAGGACATCTGGCCGTCCGCCGAGAACGGATTGTGGAACTGGGCGGTGTAGGGGACCGTGTAGATCTCGACGCGGTCGGTGCCGAACTCCGCGCGCAGCGGGTTGGTGACATTGAGCAGCAGCGCGATCGGGAATTGCACCGGATTGAGCGGGTCGAGCTGACGGGAGGATTCCCAGGTACCCGGTATCGAGACCAGCTGGACATCCGGGCAGCTCGCATCCTGGAACTCCGGTCGCGGCTTACCGGTCGGCGGCACCGCGGTCGGCACGTCGGTCGGTTGCCCGGGAGTGGCCAGCGGCGGGGTATCCGGCTGCCGCAGCCACACCACGACACCGGCGACCAGCACCGCCACCAGGACGGCGACCGCAGCAGCGGCAGCCAGGGCCAGGATGCGGTGCCGTTTGCGTCGGCTGTTGTCGGCCATGCGTCATCAACTCCAGAGGTCCGTGCGCTGCGTCAGCAGAGCCGTTCGGTTGCGATGCGAATGTAATCAGCGGTCGCAGCGTCGACGTCATCGACCTCCGGCGCCATCGAGCTGGAATGGGCATCGCGAAGATCGTTGCGCACCAGCGGCAGCACGAAATCCCACACCGCCTGTTCGGTCTGTTTGGCAGCCCGCGCCTGGCAGACATAGGCGCCGATGCTCAGCGCCATCAGGTCATCGGAGGGGTGCACCCCGGAGTCGACCAGGGCATCCAGATAGGACCGCTGGCGCGGTGTCACCGTCAGGTGCTCGCTGGGTCCGCCGGAGCGGGTGGCACCCATCATCCCGTCGACGCGAGCCATCGAGGACTCCTCGGCGGGCATCCCGACCGAGGCCAACGTGGTGTCCCCCGCGGTGCAACCGCACGACAGGGCCCCGACCGCGACCGCCGTCATGGCCAGCAGCAGGGGCGTCAGCTGCGGGGTCGGCCACTTTGCCAGACCCACACCGATCCGTCCGTTGCGCTGCACCATTCCACGGTACCGGCTGTTCTGCCGGTGCCATGGAACGTGATCAAACCGTCAGCGGATGGCCGCTGCCAGGTCACCGGACAGGGCGGCGAGCTGTCCGGCCCAGCTACCCCAGTCGTGCTGGCCGTCGACCGGGAAGTCGAAATGCCCGTTGCGTCCACCGATGGCGCGGTAGTGGGAGTAGAAGGTGCGGTTGCTGCCTTGGGCCTGCGCGCAATCGTTGATCATCGCGACCGGGTCGCTGCAGGTCGTGGTCTGCGGGCTGAAGACCCACAGTCGGGTGTTGTTGTCCACCAACAGCTGAGAGTGCACGTCCGGGTCATGCCACTTCCACCGGCCGAACTGCACCGGGCCCCACATCCGCTGGGTGTCGACTCCGCCGTACTGCGCCATCCCCGCGGTGATCGCGCCGTTCTCGAAGGTGCGCGACGGGGTCAGGAAACCCGAGAGCGAGCCCGCATAGCGGAACCGGTCCGGGTGGAAGGCGGCCAGCATCATCGCACCGGTACCGCCTTGCGAGGCGCCGACGACACCGTGTCCGCTGGGCGCCAGACCCTTGTTGGCGGCCAGCCAGTCCGGCAGTTCGGTGGCCAGGAAGGTCTCCCACTGCTTGGAACCGTCCTGCTCCCAGTTGGTGTAGAGGCTCCAGGCGCCACCGGCCGGAGCGGCCACCGAAATGCCCTTGCCCGCCAGGGTGTTCATCGCATTGCCCGCGGTCACCCAATTGCTGACGTCGGGTGCGGCGTTGAAGGCGTCGAGCAGGAAGACCGCATGCGGCCCGCCGCCCTGAAACGCGACAGGAATGGCGCGGCCCATGGCCGCCGACGGCACCATCAGGTATTCGACTCCGTCGGCACGCGCGGCCTGTTCGGTCGTCGCCGACACCGTCCACAGGCCCAGCGCCATCAGCACCGCATACGCAAGAGCCTGCAGCCTCATGTCCCACCTCGTCTTCGATCGTGTGTTTGCCCGCCGCCGCGTTGTAGTGAATCACATCACCACTGCGGCGGTCGGCGCAACGACCCGTTACGACCCGCAGACGGGACCTACCCCGCGGCGGGCACGGCCCCCAGCACCCGCTGGATATCGGGCTTCATGGCCTGCAACTGCGCGCCCCAGTAACCCCAGCTGTGCGTGCCGTTCTCCGGGAAGTTGAACACGCCGTTGCTGCCACCGTTGGCCAGGTAGGTGTCGCGGAACGTCTTGTTGGTCCGCAGCGTGAAGCCCTCGAGGAACTTCGCGTTGAACAGGTTGCCCGCGCTGGCACCGGCGTCGAGGTCCGACGGTTTGCCGTTTCCGCAGAAGATCCAGATGCGGGTGTTGTTGGCGATCAGCTTGTCGATGTTGACGTAGGGGTCGTTGCGCTTCCACGCCGGATCGCCGGACGGGCCCCACATGTCCTCGGCCTTGAATCCGCCGGCATCACCCATGGACAGTCCCACCAACATCGGCCACCAACCCTCGGACAGGTTCAGGAAGCCCGACAGGGATGCGGCATACGGGAACTGCTGGGGGTGATAGATGGCCAGCGTCAAGGCCGCAGAGCCGGCCATCGACAACCCGACCACCGCACTGCCTGTGGGTTTGACGGCCTTGTTGGACTGCAACCAGGCGGGCAGCTCCTGGGTGAGGAACGTCTCCCACTTGTAGGTGTAGGTGCCGTTCTTGCCCTTGGCCGGCTTGTACCAGTCGGAGTAGAAGCTCGACTGGCCGCCGACGGGCATGACCACCGAGAGACCGGAATGGTCGTACCACTCGAACGCCGCGGTGTTGATATCCCAACCGTTGAAGTCATCCTGGGCGCGCAGACCGTCGAGAAGGTAGACCGCAGGCGCATTCTCGCCGCCGCTCTGGAACTGGATGCGGATATCACGACCCATCCCGGCCGATGGCACGTCCAGATACTCCACCGCCAGGCCCGGTCGGGAGAAGGCGGACGCAGTCGCCGGGTCACCGATGACGCTCACCAGACCCGGTAGCACCGCGGCCGCGGCGGCCGCGATGGTCACTCTGCGGGTGACACCGCGCATCCACTCGGCGAAAGTCATATGTATTGGGATCCCGTCTGTTGTGGCCCGGACTCGAAGGCCCGTGTAGTCAACCACAATTGGCTGGGATGTCCCGCTCAGCGAACGAGGGTGGCGATCAGATCCGGCTTGAGCGCTTGTAACTGGGCACCCCAGTACGCCCACGAATGATTCCCTGCCGCAGGGAATTCGAAGGTTGCATTCGTCCCGCCAGCGGCGGTGTAGCGC
Organism: Mycolicibacterium neoaurum; assembly: GCF_036946495.1. NCBI lineage: Bacteria > Bacillati > Actinomycetota > Actinomycetes > Mycobacteriales > Mycobacteriaceae > Mycobacterium > Mycolicibacterium neoaurum. The sequence continues at coordinate 2,176,120 of NZ_JAQIIX010000002.1, read as the reverse complement.
TCCTGGAACTTCTTGTTGCTGCCGATTGCCAGACCCTCCAGGCTGTCGGCGTTGAACTGTTGGGCCGGGTCACCGTTGACATCCAGCGGAGTGGAACCCCCTGGCGCACAGTAAATCCACAGCCGAGTGCCAGCGGCGACCAACTTGCCGACCTGCTCGACCGGGTCGTTGCGCTTCCATGCCGGATCCCACGGCGGCCCCCACATGTTGTCGACGTTGTAGCCACCGGCATCGAGCATCGCGACGCGAATTGCCTGCTTCATGAAGGCGGTCGACGGGTTGAGGAATCCCGACAGCGATGCCGCATAACGGAATTGGTTCGGATGATAGGCGGCGAGGATCAACGCCGCGCCGCCGGACATCGACAATCCGACCACCCCGTTGCCCGCGGGTGAGATCTGCTTCTCGGCCGCCAACCACTGCGGAAGCTCGCTGGTGAGGAACGTCTCCCACTTATAGGTGTACTGCTGGCTGTTGAACGACGACGGCGAGTACCAGTCACTGTAGAAGCTGGACTGTCCACCCACCGGCATCACCACCGACAGGCCCGAATCGTGGAACCACTCGAAGGCAGGGGTGTTGATATCCCAGCCGTTGTAGTCGTCCTGGGCGCGCAACCCGTCGAGGAGGTAGACCGCATTCGGCCCGCCGGGCTGGAACTGGACCCGGATGTTGCGGTTCATGGCGGTGGAGAACACGTCGAGGTACTCGACCGGCAACCCTTCCCTGGAAAAGGCCGCGGCCGTCGGTGCGGGCACCGCGGCAACGGTGGCGAGCGCGACCATCGCGGCCAGCGCACGCGATAGCAGAGTCAGGGTCCTACGCATGCTGTGTCTATCCGTCCATCTCAGCGGTGACGCCACCCACCGAGTCACCAGGTGGTGGCGCGTTGCGGGCATTACGGGCCACGCTCATGTATCGGCCCAACATAACCGCGGCGTTACCGCAGCTGCAAAACCCTTGTTAGCTGGGTCACGGTCCGGTGGCGGGCAATCCGGTGTAGATCGGCGTCTTCGGTGGAGGTGCATCCAGCTTGCAGCGGTACAGCTCGTAGAGCGGGACGCGGTCGATGCGATAGCTGCCGAACTCCATTGCGTGGAAGAAGTTGGACAGGAACCGACGCGGCCCCATCGGTCCGCGCACGGAAGTCAGGATCGCCTCGGTATCGGGACACCTCAGGGCGACCTCCGCCTGAGCGATCCAATCCTCGTCGAGGTACTGCGGTATGTAGGGGCGCTGTTTGAGGAAGGGCCCCTCGGCCACCGCCCAGTCCGGGAAGAGGTTCTTGTCGTGCCCGATCCGGGCATCCTCCAAGCGCTCGGTGTGGGCGGCCAACGGATTGGTCAGGCCGATCTGATCGATCACCCGCACGTCGAGACCGACATTCATCCCGAGCATGCCCATATTGGTGAAAAAGACTGTATGCGGCCCGGTTTGGCCCGGCGGACGTGGCTTGTCAGGTGGTGGCGGAATGGCCGGGACGACGTCCCAGACATCGTAATTGCCCGAGGGCAGCAGCAGTGCGCCGTCGGGGGTGTTGCGCAGCGCCACGAGCACTGCGCGCATCCGGGGGTAATCCAGGTAATCCGCTGCGGTCAGCGGGTGAGCGTGTCCGGTGGCCTGCGCGTAGAACCGGCGCTCATCGACGATCCCGGAGTAGGTGACGCGGGTGGCATCGGCACCCATGCCCGGCGAATTCGCCGCCCACAGTGCCCATCCCGCGACCCCGACCCACAGCAGGCTTGCTGAACCGGTGAGCAGATACACCGTGCGCCGCGCAGCCCCGGCGCGCTCCGGCACCGTGATCGGAACCACCGCCACCGGTGTCAGTATCAGGAACAGCGCGGTCAGCAGGACGCGGCCGTGCATGAAGTCGCCGCCTTGGCGCACCCAGTAGACCGCCTGGACGACGCCGCTGACGACCACGAAAACCACCGCGGCGGTGGGATTCTGGACAATCCTCGCCAGCCGGGATCCGGTCGGTTCGGTCGGCTGTTGCGGTGCCCGGTCACGGACCAGCAGAACCAGGACCACCGCGAGCGCGACCAGCAGCACCAGTGGGATCCACAGCAGGTAGGGCGCGTTGAAGTTGCCGAGGTAGAGCAGGCCCTGGCTCCACTTGGCGCCGGAGGCGTCCTTGGCAACCGCGGTCTGGGGTACCAACAGTCCGTAGTAGCCCATCCGGAAGATCTGGTAGGCCACCGGTAGCGCGCCGCCCGCCCCGATGATCAGCAGCCGTCGACCGCGGCCGGGGGCAGCCAGCACCATCATCACCAACGCGACACCGCCGACCAGCGCCAGTTCCGGGCGGACCAGCACGCTCAGCCCCGCGACGAAGGCCAGCGCCGCGGTCAGGCCGGCTCCGGTGTGAGCGCGAGCCTGCGACCAGCGCACCAGCAGCCACCACAACAGGCCGATATAGGCCAGCACCAGACCGTTTTCCAGGCCCGATGACGCGAAATCCCGTGCCGGTGGGACCGCGATGTAGACGAGCACGCCGGCGGGCAGCAGCACCGCTCGGCGACCGGCGAGCAGCGGTGCGTACAACCGGGCGGTACCCAGCATCACCAGCACCACACCGGCCACACTCAGTCCCAGCGCGAGCGCCAGTGCGACGTACTCCAATCGCACCGGACCCGCGACCCAACTCGTCGCGGTGATCAGGTAGGTCCACAAAGTGGAGGTGTTCGATTCGACACGCTCACCGACATTGAAGACCGGCCCGTTGCCCGCCAACAGATTGCGCACCGTGCGCAGCACGATCAGACCGTCATCGGCCATCCAGCGGCGCTGCCAGGCACCCCAGAAGAAGAGCACGGCGACCACCAGCACCGACAGCCAGAGGCTGACCCGAACGGGGACGGTGTAGCGCACGACCGGCCTGTTGCTCAGACGTGCGGCGGTCGCCTCGGCGAGCCGATCAACTGAAGTAGGCAGCCGCACCGACGGTACCGATCAAGGCCAGGGCGAGCACCTGCAGCACCCGGTCTCCCAGGGCGATCTCCTCGGGCTCGCCGGCGTGCCCGCCGTCGATGTCGACCGCATAGCGCAGGATCGCGATGGTGAACGGGATGATCGAGATGGCCCACCACGATGCCGAACCGCCGTCGCGCTCGAAGGCGAACAGCGCGTAGCAGAGCACCACCGCGGTGGCGGCCAGCGTCCACACGAAGCGCAGGTAGCCGCTGGTGTAGCTCTCCAGCGACTTGCGGATCTTGGCCCCGGTGCGCTCGGCCAGTTGCAGCTCCGCGTAACGCTTTCCGGCCGCCATGAACAGCGAACCGAAGGCCATGACGAGTAGGAACCATTGGGAGAGTTGGATTCCCGCGGCGACACCGCCTGCGATGGCGCGGATGAGGAAGCCGGAGGACACGATGCAGATATCGATGACCGGCTGGTGTTTGAGGCCGAAACAGTAGGCAAGCTGGATGACGATGTAGACGCCGATCACCACGGCCAGGTTGGGTGAGACCAGCCAGGAGATGACCAGGGCGGCCACCCCGAGTACGACAGCCAAGGCGTAGGCCAGGGATTCGGGAACCACGCCGGCGGCAATCGGCCGGAACCGCTTGGTGGGATGGGCCCGGTCGGCCTCCACATCGCGTGCGTCGTTGACCAGGTACACCGACGAGGCGGCCAGACTGAACACCACGAAGGCCACCAGCACCTTGACCAGGACCGCGCGGTAATCGTCGACGACGAAGCGATCGTCACCGAGCGCGGCCACCGGGGCGGCGAACACCAGGACGTTCTTCACCCACTGACGCGGCCGCAGCGCCTTGACGATTCCCGTCGCCAGGTTCTTCGGCGGCGCGTGAGTCGGGTGCGGTTCTTCGCTCACAGTCCTGAATCCTTTCGGCCCGCCGTGCGGTCCGCGACGGCGTCCACGGTTCTGGCGACCGCCGTGCCGACCACAACACCGGTCAACACGTCGGTCGGGTAGTGCACGCCGAGGACCAGACGCGACAGCGCCATCGGCGGAATCAGCAGCCAGGGCAGCGGGAGCCCGGTGACGCGCCCCAGCAGGATGGCCGCGGCAGTGGTCGACGTGGCGTGTGCCGAGGGGAAGCTCAGCTTGCTCGGGGTGCCGACATTGACCGCGATCGCCGGATGATGCGGGCGTTTGCGCTTGACCACCCGCTTGATCACCACTGCAGCCGCGTGCGCGGCGAAGGCACCGATTCCCGCGGTGAGCCAGGCGCGACGGCGCCGCGGCTGCAGCATCGCGCCCAGCAGGGAGACCCCGACCCAGCCCGCGCTGTGCTCACCGAAGTGCGAAAGGGTTCGCGCGGTCGTCAGTACCCCGGGCCGACCGGCCAACGCGGACTGAACCGCGACGAGTGCCGCCTCTTCCGGCGCCAGATCCGCAGCCACGTCAGGCCCGCTCCAGCGCCGACTGGTTCAGGACGGCCTCCCAGCGGCGAGGGCTGGTGAGCTCGGGCTGCGCGGCGCGGTACACCTTGCGCATCTTGTCGAACTTACGGGCCAGCAGCAGTTGTCGTTTGAGCGACTCGCGCAGCAGCCCGAACATCTTTTCCCGGTCGCGTTGCCGGTATACCACCCCGCGGCCGTCGGCGGTGGTCACGGTGACCCCGTCGACCGTGCACAGCGAGAACCACCGCGCGTCCTGGGTGGCGACGTTGATCTGTGGCCGCACGTGGTGTGCCGGGTCGTGCGGCGAGAGCTGATGGGCCACACCGCGTGTCAACCGGGACGCGATGGACAGCGGGTTGGTCGGAATGGCGACCTTCTTGCGCCACTTCTTGTCCGACGGGGCAGGCAGCGCGGTGGCGCTGGGCAACACCACGGCGTCGGGGAACTGCTTTCGCATGGCGCGGACATCGGGCAGCGCGGACTCCAGGATCGAGAAGATGTGATCGGGCCCGGCCAAGAAGTCGTCCATTGCCTTGTTCTGGATGGCGACAGTCGAATATTCGAGGCACAGAAGGTGTTTCATGGTCGCCTTGAAGTGGCTCCTGATCAGCCCGCCGATCTTGCCGTCCCAGTGCAGGGCCGCGACCACCAGCCGGTTGCGCAGGTGGAAGTAGGCCTGCCAGTCGATGGCATCATCCTTGTCGCTCCAGGCCATGTGCCAGATGGCCGCGCCCGGCAGCGTGACCGTCGGGTAGCCGTGTTCGCCCGCGCGCAGTCCGTACTCCGAGTCGTCCCACTTGATGAACAGCGGCAGCGGCTGGCCCAGTTCCTTGGCCACCTGGCGCGGGATCATGCACATCCACCAACCGTTGTAGTCGACGTCGATGCGGCGGTGCAGCATCCGGCTGCGCTCGTGCTCCTCGGAGTTCAGCGGGTACTTGGCGAAGTTGTGGTCGTACTCGGTGTTGATCGCACCGGTCCACATGAAATTCTCGGAGTCGACCATCTCACCCATGACGTGCAGATGGCTGGGCTCCTGCAGGTTGAGCATCTGGCCACCGACCAGGGTCGGCACTTTGGCGAACCGGTTGAATGCCAGCGCACGCAAGATCGAATCCGGTTCGACGCGGATATCGTCGTCCATGAACAGGATCTGCTCGCAGTCGGTGTTGTGCAGAGCCTCGTACATGACCCGGCTGTAGCCCCCGGACCCACCGAGGTTGGGTTGGTAGCGAATCATCAAGCGGTCCCCGAGGGCGGCCGCGGCCGCCTCGAAACCCGGGTGGTCCTTGGCCTTGTTGTTGCCCTGATCGGACACGATGACCTTACTGATCACCTTGTCGACCAACGGATCCGATGTCAGCGCGGCCAGCGCGCTGACACAGTCGGCCGGCCGGTTGAAGGTCGGGATACCGATCGCCACATCGGCGCGGCCGGGTGCCTGCATCGGGGCGTACCAGCCGCCGCTGTGCACCGTGACGGCGGTGTCGGTGGTGATGTCGAACCAGATCCACCCGCCGTCCTCGAACGGGGCGAGTTCGACCTCGAACTCGACGATCGCGGGGGTGTCACCGACGCTGGAGGCCTCGGTTCCGCCGACGGTGATCCGGGCGCCGGTGGACTTGGACCGGTAGACGTCGATGCGGGCGGTGCCGGTCAGTTCGACGCGAAGCACCACCGACTCCAGAATCGACCAACGCCGCCAGTAGCTGGCCGGGAAAGCGTTGAAATAGGTGGCAAACGACACCTCCGACTCGGCGCCGATCTCCAGTGTGGTGCGGGTCGGCGCGTGCGCACGCCGGGCGTTGGTCTCGGATTCCTCGATATAGAGCTTGCGGACGTCGAGGGGCTCGCCGGGTCGCGGCAGGATGATCCGCGACAGCAGGCTCACCGCCCGCGACTCGGTCGAGTCCAGTGCTCCGGATGGGATGTCGCTCATGTTGGGTTGCTGCCTTCGTCGTTGGCGTTCAGCGCAGCACCATCGCGCAGGTGCGGTGCCAGAATGTTGTCGTACATGTTGAGGGCGCTGGCGATCGCCATGTGCATGTCGAGGTACTGATAGGTCCCCAGCCGTCCGCCGAAGAGCACATTGGCGGACGCTGTCTCGGCCTTGGCGCGCTCCCGGTAACCGGCCAGCAGACGCCGGTCGGCGTCGGTGTTGATCGGGTAGTAGGGCTCGTCATCGTGCTCGGCGAACCGGGAGAACTCCCGCATGATCACCGTCTTGTCGGTCGGGTAATCCCGCTCGGGATGGAAGTGCCGGAACTCGTGGATGCGGGTGAACGGCACGTCGGCGTCGTTGTAGTTCATGACGGGTGTGCCCTGGAAGTCGCCGCAGTCGAGCACCTCGGTCTCGAAATCCAGCGTGCGCCAGCCGAGACGGCCGTCCACGTAGTCGAAGTAGCGGTCCAGCGGTCCGGTGTAGACCACCGGGGCGTCCGGGCTCTGCGCTCTGAGCTGCTCGCGCACGTCGAACCAGTCGGTGTCCAGGCGCACCTCGATACGCTCATCGGCCGCCATGTTCTGCAGCCAGGCGGTGTAACCGTCGACCGGCAGACCCTCATAGGTGTCGTTGAAGTACCGGTTGTCGAAGTTGTAGCGCACCGGGAGGCGGTTGATGATGGCGGCGGGCAGCTCGGCGGGGTCGGTCTGCCACTGCTTGGCCGTGTAGTGCTTGACGAAGGCCTCGTAGAGCGGGCGGCCGATCAGCGAGATGGCCTTCTCTTCCAGGTTCTGCGCATCGGCGGTATCGATCTCGGCGGCCTGCTCTTTGATCAGCGCGCGGGCCTCGTCGGGGCTGAAGTAACGCCCGAAGAACTGCGACACCAGACCGAGGCCCATCGGAAACTGATAGGCCTGGCCCGCGTGCAGCGCGAACACCCGGTGCTGATAGCCCGTGAAGTCGGTGAAGTTGCGTACGTAGTCCCACACCCGCTTGTTGGACGTGTGGAAGAGGTGCGCGCCGTAGCGGTGGATCTCGATACCGGTGGCGGGGTCCGCCTCCGAGTACGCGTTACCTCCTATATGGGAACGTCGCTCGACGACGAGCACGCGCTTGCCGAGCTGAGTGGCCGCGCGCTCGGCGATCGTCAGGCCGAAGAATCCGGATCCCACGATGATGAGGTCAAAGCGGTCGGAGGCCAGGCCAGGAGATTGATCGGTCATCGGCAGCAAGGGTATCCGACCGGTGCCCGCCGACCCGAAACGTGTGACGTGCCCGGTCGAACAGCAGGTCGCGATTCGCTCACGATTCCGCATCGTCACTCTAGACCCACTAGTCACAGCAGTACCATCAAACGCGTTGGCAGCTCGGCGGTTACCGGGGCACGAGAACCGTCGCAACGCCAACCGTGTCACCCGAGCAGCACCCGAAAAACACACGTAGTCCATGTATTGAGGAGACTTCCGTGCCGAACCGACGTCGACGCAAGCTCTCGACAGCCATGAGCGCAGTCGCCGCCCTGGCCGTCGCAAGTCCAGTTGCCATTGCCGCCGTATCCGAGATGTCCGAGGCGAAGGAACCGCAGCATCGCGAGTTCGTGCACGCCGCGATGATCACCGACCTTCCGATGGAGCTGTTCTCGGCACTGTCGCAGGGACTCTCGCAGTTCGGCGTCAACATGCCCCCGCTCCCGACCGGTCTGCTGTCCGGCGCATCGGCGGCGAGCCCGACGCTGACCTCGCCCGGTCTGACGTCCCCGGGGCTCACCTCGCCCGGTCTGACCTCACCGGGGCTCACCTCGCCGGGACTCACCACGCCCGGTCTGACCACCCCCGAGCTCACCACGCCAGGGTTGACGACCCCCGGGCTGACCACGCCGGGCCTGACCACTCCTGAGCTCACCACGCCAGGGTTGACGACGCCGGGGCTCACGACGCCCGGGTTGACGACGCCGGAGCTCAGCACACCCGGCCTGAGCATTCCGCCGGTCGGCGCTGCCGGACCATCGCTGTCACCGGGCGCCCTGTCACCGACCTCGTTGACCGCTCCCGGTCTGACCAGCCCGGTGGGCCTGACCGACCCGGGTCTCGGCGGCGTGGGCCTGCCGGGTGAGATCCCGATCGCCGCGCCGATCGGCCTGGATCCGATGGCGGGTACCTACCCGATCCTCGGGGCCGAGCCGTCACTGGCGGCACCGATGGCCGCGCCCGGTAGCGGCGGACTGCTGGGCACCATCAACAGCGCCGCCGAACAGCTCGGCGCCGGGCAGGCGATCGACCTGCTCAAAGGCATGGTGATGCCCGCGATCATGTCGGCTGTCAAGAGTGCGGCCCCGGCTGCGGCTCCCGCCGCGGCAGCCGCCCCGGCCGCCGCAGCACCCGCACTCGGCGCGGCAGAGGCCGCCACGGGTGCGGCCGCCGCCGCAGCCTCGGCCGCCGGAGCGTAACCGCCCGCAGAGCCCGTCACCTGACGGCACCGCAGAAGCCAGCATCGGCTCTGCGGTGCCGTTATGTGCAGGCGTGTCGCAACACTGGTAACACCAAGCACATACGTAACATCTGCTTGTGCCGCGTCGCCGTCCAACACCGTCGCTACTGCTGTCCGCAGTGCTCGGCACGGTCGCGATCCTGCCGTGGGCCATCAGCGGCCTGCCCGGTGACGATACGTCCGCCCATAACTCGGCGACAGCCATCACCCAGCAACCACTCCGCGATCTGGGTACCGGCGAGACGATCCGCGAGATCCGGCAGGACACCCCGTTTTCGCTGGTGGCATTGACCGCCGAGGACCTCGAAGGCACCAGCGCACGAGTCCGGGCGCAACGCGCCGACGGGAGCTGGGGCCCCTGGTACACCGCCGAGGCCCTCGACGGTATCGGCCCCGAAGCCCAGGCCACCCATGGCACCGAACCGGTGTTCGTCGGCCGTACCAATGCGGTCCAGATCGCGGTGACCCACACCCCCGCGCCGGAGCCGAAACCGAGCGCGGACCTGGGCTACATCCCGGCCAATGTCGCTCATCCGCTGCCGCAGAACGTCAACGCGGTCCTCATCAGCCCGCCCGAGGCGCCGGTAGATATCCAGATCCCCCCGCCCGCGGCGGTCACCGTGCCGGGCCAGGCGCCGCAGATCATTTCTCGGGCGCAGTGGGGTGCCGACGAGTCGCTGCGTTGCGGCGCACCCATCTACGATCGCGGTATCCGCGCCGGGGTGGTGCACCACACCGCGGGCAGCAATGACTACACACCGGAGGATTCCGCCGCGATCGTGCGGTCGATCTACGAGTACCACGCCCGCACGCTCGGCTGGTGCGATATGGCCTACAACGCGCTGGTCGACAGGTACGGGCAGGTCTTCGAGGGGCGCGCCGGCGGGATGGACCGCGCGGTGCAGGGCGCGCACACCGGCGGATTCAACACCGACACCTGGGGTGTTGCGATGATCGGCGACTTCAACGCCGAACCGCCGACGCCGATCCAGCTGCGCACCACCGGGCGGTTGCTCGGCTGGCGTCTGGGCCTGGATCGGGTGGACCCGCGTGGCACCGTCGCGCTGACCTCTGCGGGCGGCAGCTTCACCCTGTTCCCACGCGGGGCGACCCCGACCCTGCCCACCATCTTCACCCACCGAGACGTAGGCAACACCGAATGTCCCGGCGCCGCCGCCTACGCCCAGATGGGTTTGCTGCGGGATATCGCGGCGCGCTTCAATGCCCCACCGGGACAACAGGATCTGGTCGACTCCCTCCGCGGTGGCGCCATCTTCGCAAAGTGGCAGTCCGAGGGCAGCGAGAAGGGGCCACTGGGCATGCCGACCTCACCGGAATCCTCGGGCTTCGGAACCGCCCGTTACGCCACCTTCGACCACGGGGCCATGTACTGGTCGCCCGAATCGGGCGCCCAACCGGTCACCGGAGCCATCTACGACGCTTGGGGCACACTGGGATTCGAGCGCGGCGCGCTGGGCTTGCCGACCAGCGGTGAGATCGAGGAACCGCTGTGGATCAAACAGAACTTCCAACACGGGACGCTGAACTTCGACCGCGAGCACGGCACCGTCACCAGGGTCATCGACGGTGTGGCCCACGAGGTTCCGGCTGCCGAGCATTCGCCGGTCCAGCTGGAGCGATTCACCCCGATCAGCGCCGGGAAGTTATAACCACCAGCGTTCCAGGACGCGGGCCAATCCGTCCTCGGTGTTGGGGGTGGTGACCTCGTCTGCTGCCGCCTTGGCCTCCGGATGAGCGTTACCCATCGCCACCCCGAGGCCGGCCCATTGCAACATCGGGATGTCGTTGGGCATATCCCCGAAGGTGATGATGTCGCCCGCTGTGATCCCCAGCGGGCCGGCCACCTCGGCGACCCCGGTGGCCTTGCTCAGACCGCTCGGAAGCACCTCGATGAGGCCGTTGTTCGTCGAGTACGTCAGATCGCCCTCGCTGCCGATATGTGGTGCCAACGCCTCGGCCATGTCCCCGGACTGCGCACCGGCCTTGCGGATCAGCAGCTTGACCGCGGGCGCGCTGAGCAGATCCTCCAGCGATACCTCGGTGTTGTCCGGGTTCAACCAGGCGTGCTCGTAACCGGGTGAGCTGACGAACTGCGGGGTTGCCGCATCGTGAGCGCTGCGACCCACCCGCTCGACGGCCAGACCGGCACCGGGGATCACCCTTGCCGCGATATCTGCCAGCCGCGCCAACGCCTCCACCGACAGCGTGCGCGCCGACACGATGCGATCGGTGGCCGGGTCGTAGATCACCGCACCGTTGGCGCACACCGCCATCGGCGCGAAACCGAGTTGCTCGACGACCGGTGGGATCCAGCGCGGCGGTCGGCCTGTGGCCAGCACGAACTGCACACCGGCATCCACCGCCGCCCGAACCGCGGCGGCGGTTCGGGGGGTCACTCGTTCGTGCTGGTCGAGCAGCGTGCCGTCGACATCGGTGGCGATCAGGGCGGGCAGCATCACCGGCACCGCGACCGGCGCTGAGTCCGCTCCACCGCATCCAGTGTGCTTGCCTCGGCGAGGGTCGGCGCGGCACCGCCGAGCCGCCGAGGCACCCAGTGCGCACCGGCCGGATGCGGGTAGTCCTGTTGGATTCGGTGCAGCATGGTCGTCATCGTCGTCCTCAGATCGGTCATCGTCTTTTCGGTATCCGGCCCGGCCGCCAACGCCGGGCCGGCCTGCACCGTTATGGGAATATTGTTGCGGCCCAAGGCTTTCGGATGCCCCTTGGTCCAGATTCGATGCGCGCCCCAGACGATCAGTGGGATGATGGGCACCTGCGCCTCCCACGCCATCCGGGCCGCGCCGGTCTTGAATTCCTTGAGTTCGAAGCTCCTGCTGATGGTCGCCTCTGGGTACACCCCCACCAACTCGCCCTCGCGTAACCGTTGCACGGCCGATGGATAGGACTCGCCGCCGGCCATCCGATCGACCGGAATGGTCCCGGCGTGGGTGATGAGGAAGTTGACGAAGCGCACCTCTTTCATCTCCGCCTTGATCATGAAGCGTATCCGGCGGTTCCGCGCCGTCGCGGCCAACGCCGCCGGCAGGAAATCGACATAGCTGGTGTGGTTGATGGACACCACGGCACCGCCGGCCGAGGGGATGTGTTCAAGTCCGAGGAAGGTGATCCGGGTTCCGGTGACACGTACCGCGGTTCGGCCGGCGATCTCCAGACTTCGAAAGACCGGTTCCATGGATGCGTCTATCCCGGCGCCTCACCGGGCTGCTGCGCCGCGCGCCGCGCGGCCTTCTCGGCCGCCTCCTCCATGTCCATCCGGTCGGCCTCGGCCAAGGTCGGGGCGCCGCCGCCCAGTCGATGCGGCACCCAGAACTCGCCGGCAGGATGCGGACCGTAGTCGTCCTGAACCTGCTCGAGCAGATGTTGCATGCGGTGGCGCAACAACGCCGTGAGCTCGGTCGGCGGCAACGTCGGATAGATCGGCTCCCCCACCGCGACCGAGATCGGCACCTTGGGTCTGCGCATGTTCTTGGGATGCCCCTTGGTCCAGATGCGCTGGGCTCCCCAGACGATGTGCGGGATGATCGGCACATCGGCGTCGATGGCCATCCGGGCCGCACCGGACTTCAGCGCCTTGATCTCGAAGCTGCGGCTGATGGTGGCCTCCGGGTACACACCCACCAGCTCGCCGGCCCGCAGCGCCGCACAGGCCGCCGTGAAGGAGTCGGCCCCGCTGCCCCTGTCTACTTCGATATGGCGCAGCTTGCGCATGATGGGTCCGCCGATCTTGTGATCGAAGACCTCTTTCTTGGCCATGAAACGAACCTTCCGGCCGCGCCCCTGTTTGTAGGCGGGCAAACCGGCGAAGGTGAAATCGAAGTAGCTGGTGTGGTTGACCGCGATCACCGCACCACCGGTGACCGGCAGGTTCTCCACCCCGGTGACAGTGAACTTCAAGCCCTGCAACCGCCACACCAGGCGGGCGGCTTGAATGACAGTTCCGTATACCGGCTCCACGGGAGTAAGCGTAGCCACTCGCTGTGCGCCGACGCGGAAGAGCATCCGCGCTGGCGGTAAACTCGACATCGGGCAACAGACCACCGAAGGGGCTATACGTGCAGGTCACAAGCATCGGACACGCCGGTTTCCGGATCGAGACGGAGGCAGGCAGCATCCTGTGCGACCCCTGGGTCAACCCCGCCTACTTCGCCTCGTGGTTCCCCTTCCCGGACAACTCCGGCCTGGACTGGGACGCCCTCGGCGACTGCGACTATCTCTATGTCAGCCACCTGCACAAGGACCACTTCGACCCGGCCCTGCTGCGCACGCACGTCAACAAGGACGCCACCGTGTTGCTCCCCGACTACCCGGTACCGGATCTGCGCCGCGAGCTGGAAGCGCTGGGCTTTCATACTTTCTTCGAGACCACCGACTCGGTCAAGCACCGCATCAGCGGCCCCAAGGGTGACCTCGACGTGATGATCATTGCGCTGCGGGCACCCGCCGACGGCCCGATCGGCGACTCCGGGCTGGTGGTCTCCGACGGCACCACGACCGCGTTCAACATGAACGACGCCCGGCCCATCGACCTGGATGTCCTGGTGTCCGAATTCGGTCATATCGACGTGCATATGCTGCAGTACTCCGGAGCCATCTGGTACCCGATGGTCTACGACATGCCCGCGCGCGCCAAGGAGGCCTTCGGCGTCCAGAAACGACAGCGGCAGATGGATCGTTGCCGCCAGTACATCGCACAGGTGGGAGCCAGCTGGGTGGTCCCTTCGGCCGGACCGCCGTGCTTCCTGGATGCGGAACTGCGCGATCTCAACGATGACCACGGTGACCCCGCCAACATCTTCCCCGACCAGATGGTCTTCCTGGACCAGCTGACGAGCCACGGTCACAACGGCGGCCTGCTGATGGTTCCCGGTTCGACAGCCGATTTCACCGGCTCGGAACTGAATTCGTTGACGCATCCGATCGACGATCCGGAGTCGGTGTTCACCACCGGCAAGGCCGACTACATCGAGGCCTATGCCCGGCGTCAGGCTCCCGTTCTCGCGGCCGAGAAGGCATCCTGGGCGCCGGCCGATGGCGAACCCCTGCTGGAACCGTTGCGCGCGCTGTTCGAGCCGATCATGCTGGCTTCCGATCAGATCTGCGACGGGATCGGCTATCCGGTGGAATTGAAGCTCGGGCCCGAGACCGTGGTGCTCGATTTCCCCAAGCGCGCTGTGCGCGAACCGATTCCCGACGAGAAGTTCCGCTACGGGTTCGCGATCGCACCGGAACTGGTGCGCACCGTGGTCCGCGACAACGAACCGGACTGGGTGAACACCATCTTCCTGTCCACCCGGTTCCGGGCCTGGCGGGTCGGCGGATACAACGAATATCTGTACACATTCTTCAAATGCCTCACCGATGAGCGCATCGCCTACGCCGACGGTTGGTTCGCCGAGGCACACGATGACAGCGCCTCGACGACCCTGGCGGGCTGGGAGATCCAGCGGCGCTGCCCGCACCTGAAAGCCGATCTGTCCAAGTTCGGGGTGGTCGAGGGCAACACGCTGACCTGCAATCTGCACGGCTGGCAGTGGAACCTGGAAAGCGGCCGCTGCCTGACCGCCAAGGGCCATCAGCTGCGAACCTCGCGATTATGAGTGCGCCGCAGCCGGTATCACCGGTCTATGACGACGGCATGGTGCTGCTGGATCGCCTGGCGATCACCTTGCGGCGCTACCACTTTCCGTCGGGGACCGCGAAGGTGATCCCGCTGCGGGCCGTGCGCTCCTACCGCGCCGAATCCCTCGGCCTGATCACCGAGCGCTTCCGGATCTGGGGAAGCACAGATCCGCGCCGGTGGATGCCGCTGGACATCTGGCGCCCCATCAAGTCCACGTTGGTGGTCCTGGATGTACCGGGCACCCAACCCGCGCCAGCGTTCACGCCGTTGCGCCCCAGCGAGTTCGTCAGCGTCCTCGACGAACTGCTCGGCGGCTAGCGCGCCCGCATCACCGCCTGCTCCAGCAACCACTGCGCAGCGCGGGTCGCCGACCGGGTGACGCTCGTGGCCGCCCGCCGCAGCGCGGTGGGCGGATCGGCGGGTCGCACGTGCACCTCGTCGCCGACAGTCAGCACACCGGGGGTCAGCACGTCGATGTACACCCCGAGGAATCGGTCGGTGCGTTCGGCCAGCGCCCGGGTGATGCTCTTGTCGAGCTCGATACCGGGCTGGGGCCGGGTCGGCACGACACATCGGATCGTCGGTATGCTCACCCGAAGCCGCGCCGATCCGATACCCAATTCGGCTGCCAACCAATCAGATTCGGGAAACTCTCGATTGTCGTCGGCGATGTCGATCAATACGTTCGGCCGGAACCGGCGCACGTCGAGCATGGTGCCGGTGAGGTACCGCAGGCTGGCCGTGCTCATCAGATGCAGCGGTGCGAGGTCGACGAAGGTTCCCGGCGGCGTGGAGTACCGGGCCAGGGTGATGATGTCCTTGGCCGGGAACACCGAGGTGTCCGGCAACGGTTCACCGTCGGCGAGTCCGAAATCCCTGCGCACCTGTTCGGGGCGATAGTTGTCCAGCGAATCGGACACCTTCATCCGGTGCGCGCTGGTGTCCCCGACCGGGGGAAGGGCGGTCAACCGAACATCCCGGCCCACCAACTCCGAGAGCGCCGCATCGATACCCGGGTCATCGCTTGTCAGCTCGCGACCGTCGGGAAAGGTGATAACCACCGCAGGGACGCGACCCGGGCCGGCGTGCTCGTCAGGTTCGGCGAGATACCGTGCGGTGCAACCCAACAGCGCCGGGATGCGCCGCGCCGAGGCCGTCACACCCTTGTCCACATCGCGGACGGCCCATAACCGGTCACCGTGCACGCCGCGCGCGTCGACGGCCACCCGATCGACTCGGCAGCCGCCCATCGACTTGACCGGAAAACGCCACAGCTCGACCACTTTGGGCGCAGCCGGCTGGGTGACCACCGCTGTCTAGCCCGAAACCGTCTGGCGCAGTTCGGATACGGCGTCGGAGGCGGTGTCGTAGACGCGCACCACGGCCTGGTCGCCAGCGGTCAGGTACGTCGATTCGCCAAGGGCGGTGTACTTGGTGGCCCCGATACCGATCAACACATTCTCGGGATGCCCGGAGGCCACCATGAGCGCGCCGACATCCTCCAGCGGAGTGTCCTCGGAACCTTTCTGGTTGGCCAGCCGCTCGGTGATCCAGTCCAGCAGGACCTCACCGTAGTAGGAGTAGCCCAGCAACGGGCTGTCTACGCCGTACTCCCGCTCCTGACCGTCGGTGCCGCGCAGGAAACACACCAACCGCAGAGTCGCCGTCGGCCCGTCGGGGGTGAGGTCACTGATGTCGTAGAACCGGCGCGCCACGCCCTTGGACGCCGGACCCCAGTTCTTCTTGTCGCTGATCTTGCGGGCACCCGGACGACGGATCGAGCAATCGTTGAAGGCACCGAGCGCGAAGGGTTCCAGCCTGGCGACGGTGTCACCGTTCCAGTGCACCCGGCAGGCCAGGCCCACCTCCGGCTCGATCTGCAGGTTCAGCGGTTCGTCGCTGGCCGGCAGCGCGATGGAATCGTGTGAGAGGGGGAACTCGCCGAGGAAACCGTCGACACCCGGCGCGTACCACGGGAAGATGCCCTTGGGCGCCCCACCGTGACTCTGCACATTCGCAAAATCGACTGCCTCGCCCGCCTGTTCGAGATGCCCGGCGAAGTTGCCTGCCACCCCGAAGCCGAACCACGTGCGCAGCTCCTCGATATCGATGTCGATCACGGTGTCAGTACCTCCGCACCTACGTAGGGCACCAGCGCCGCGGGGACCCGGACGCTGCCATCGGCCTGCTGATGGTTCTCCAGGATCGCCACCAACCAGCGCGTGGTCGCCAGTGTGCCGTTCAGGGTCGCCGCCGTCTGCGGTTTGCCGTTCTCGTCGCGGTAGCGGGTCGACAACCGGCGGGCCTGGAAGGTCGAACAGTTCGACGTCGAGGTCAGCTCGCGGTAGGTGCTCTGGGTGGGAACCCATGCCTCACAGTCGTATTTGCGCGCCGCAGACGAACCGAGGTCGCCGGCGGCAACGTCGATCACACGGTAGGGCACCTCGATGGCCGCCAGCATCTCGCGCTGCCAGCCCAACAGCCGCTGATGCTCGGCTTCGGCGTCCTCTGGGCGGCAGTAGACGAACGCCTCGACCTTGTCGAACTGGTGCACCCGGATGATGCCCCGGGTGTCCTTGCCATAACTACCGGCTTCCCGGCGGAAGCACGACGACCAACCGGCGTAGCGCTTGGGCCCGTCGGCGAGGTCCAGGATCTCGTCGCTGTGATACCCGGCCAACGGCACCTCCGAGGTGCCGACGAGGTAGAGGTCATCGTCGTCGAGGTGGTAGATCTCGTCGGCGTGTGAGCCCAGGAACCCGGTGCCGGCCATGACCTCCGGGCGCACCAGCACCGGCGGGATCATCAGGGTGAAACCGTTCTCGGTGGCCAACCGAACAGCCAACTGCAGCAGACCCAGCTGCAGGAGGGCGCCCCGGCCGGTCAGGAAGTAGAACCGCGAGCCCGAGACCTTGGCACCGCGTTCCATGTCGATCAGCCCGAGCGCCTCACCCAGCTCGAGGTGATCGCGAGGGTTGTCGATCTCGACCGGCGTACCCACGGTGTCGAGGACAACGAAATCGTCCTCGCCCCCGGCGGGCACACCGTCGACGATGATGTTCGACACCGCCATGTGCGCCGCGGTGAACGCCGCCTCCGCTTCGGCCTGGGCGGCCTCGGCTGCTTTGACCTCGTCGGCCAGCTCCTTGGCGCGGGCCAGCAGCGCGGGCCGTTCCTCCGGAGAGGCCTTGCCGACCGACTTGCTGGCCACCTTCTGATCGGCGCGCAGGGTGTCGGCGGTGGAGACCGCCGCACGCCGGGCGACATCCGCGGCCAGCAGCGCGTCCACCAGGCCCGGGTCCTCACCGCGCGCACGCTGTGAGGCACGGACCCGCTCGGGGTCGTCACGGAGCAGCTTGAGGTCGATCACGGCGGTAACCCTACTTGCGCCATACGAGGCCAGAAAGCGCGGGCCACAACCACATAACATTACAACTGCATCACTTGTCACACATCGTGACACGCCTGTCACAATGGGAGGCGATGTCGCACCCACCCGAGGACGAACCCGCCGCCGCGGAACCGTTTCCGACCGAGGCCCACCCCTCGTCGAAACCGGATTCCCGGTGGCGTCGCGCGCTGTCGCTGAGCAACCCGCTGAGTCCGACGCGCCGGGCGCTACTGCTCACCGCACTCGGCGGGCTGATGATCGCCGGCGTCATCACGGTTCTTCCCGACACCGCCGCCGGTGGCTGGCTGGCGGGGCTGAACACCGGCACCGGCGCTCTGGGCCTACGCAGTAACAGCACGTTCGAGAAAGCCAAGGGTGGCGACTGCCTGAACTGGCCCGAGCGCACCCCCGATGCCGCCCAGATCGTCGACTGCACCACCGAGCATCGCTTCGAGGTAGCGGAGTCGGTCGACATGCGCACCTTCCCGGGCACCGAGTACGGGCCGGACGCCGCACCCCCGTCGCCGGCCCGCATCCAGCAGATCAGCCAGGAGCAATGCCAGAGCGCGGTGCAGCGTTATCTCGGTGATCGCTTCGACCCGAACGGACGGTTCACCGTCAGCCTGCTGTGGTCCGGCGAGAAGGCCTGGCGCCAGGCCGGTGAGCGACGCATGCTGTGCGGCCTGCAGCTGCCCGGTGCGAACAACCAGCAACAGGCGTTCCAGGGCAAGGTCGCCGATATCGATCAATCCAAGGTGTGGCCCGCAGGCACCTGCCTCGGCATCGATCCGGCGACCAACCAGCCCACCGATATCCCGGTCGACTGCGCGGGTCCGCACTCCCTCGAGGTCACCGGATCGGTGAACCTGGCCGACAACTTCCCGCAGGGCCTGCCTGCCGAGGCCGATCAGGACACCTTCGTGAAGGACAACTGCGCGCGGGTCACCGAGGCATACCTGGCACCCCTGGAACTGCGCACGACCACACTGACGCTGGTCTACAGCACCATCGCGTTACCGAGTTGGTCGGCGGGCAGCAGGCAGGTGTCCTGCAGCATCGGCGCGACGCTGGGCAACGGCGGCTGGTCGACATTGCTCAACAGCGCCAAGGGCCCCCTGATGATCAACGGCAGGCCCCCGGTCCCGCCGCCGGACATCCCCGACGAGCGGCTGAGCATCCCGGCCATCCCGATGCCACCGGTGGATACCTCGTCACAGATCACCTACGACCAGAGTGACAGCGGCAGCAGCTCCAGTGGATCGAGCAGTGGGTCGGGCAGTGGGTCGAGCACGGACCAGACGCAGTCCAACGAGCACCTACCCGGGCAGCAGACCCAGGAGGCCACCCAGCCTCCGGCGACGGAGACACCCGCGGGTGGGAACACCTTCCTCAACGGTCCCCCGGTGCCCGCACCGGCGCCGCCACCACCCGGCGCGCCGGTCGACGGTGCCGTACCTCCGCCCGTCGTGCCGGCTCCCGCAGTCGGCCCGCCGCCCGGACCACCGGTTCCCTGACCGCGTGCCGGTAACGATGAGCGCTCGGCGCTTCGAGGAACTCGTCTCCGATGCGCTCGACCTGATCCCCGCCGATCTGGCAAGGGCGGCCAACAATGTCGTTTTCCTGGTCGAAGGGCGCCACCCCGAGGAACCCGATCTGCTCGGCCTCTACGAGGGCATCGCACTGACCGAACGCGACTCGACCTATGCCGGCGCCCTGCCCGATGCCATCACGATCTATCGCGATGCGCTGTTGGAGATGTGCGCCTCTGAGGACGAGGTGGTCGAGGAGGTGGCCATCACGGTGGTCCACGAATTGGCTCACCACTTCGGGATCGACGACGAGCGACTGCACGAATTGGGCTGGGGCTAGCGTGGGAACCGCCCACTGTCGGTGGGTGGTGGGAGACTGGTCAGATGAGCGGGATCTGTCGTGACTGCGAAGCAGAACATGAGCATTGCCACGGCACCGTGATCGTGCACATCGGCCTCCGCCCGGAATGCACGGAACCGGATTGCCGCAGCCCGGAAGTGGCGCACACGTTCACCATCGACTGTTTCGCCGTCGGTTGCGAATGTGTCGAGGACCGGGCAGCTCAGCCCATCGGGCCCGCGTCGGCCTCGGCTGTCTGATTGTCCGGCTGTGCCGCCGCGGTGAACGGCGGCGTCGCCGCACCCCACTGCACGCAACTCCAGCGGCCGTCGGTGATGGGGCTGAGCACCACGCATTCGGTGTTGCTCAGGTGATTCTCTAACGCGAAGGTGGGATCGACCCCGGCCAGAGTCGCCGCCACCAGTCGGATCGCGGCGCCATGGCTGACCACCACGATGTCGCGGGTCCAGCGCCGGTCGTCGAGGTGGCGCAGCCGCAGCTCGGTGAGCACCGGCACCATCCGGTCCAGCACCTGTTGTCCGGTCTCTCCCCCCGGCACCGGAACATCGAGGTCCCCGCCATGCCAGCGCCGGTAGACGGCCTCGAAGGCGTCGATCGCGGCATCATCGTTGCGGTTCTCCAGGTCGCCGACCTGCACCTCGTGGATGCCGTCGAGCTGATGCGTGGGCAGTACGAGTCCGGCGGCGATGCCGGCCGCGGTCTCGCGTGCCCTGGTCGCCACCGAGTGCGCCACCATTCCCACCGGGTGTGACCAGCTCTGGCCGAATGTGCGCGCCTGCTGATGGCCGAGTTCGGTCAACGCGGCCCCGGGCGGGCGGGTGTCCAGTCGGCGCTCGACGTTTCCGTGGGACTGGCCGTGCCGCACCAGCACCAGGCGCCCGGTCATACCGATCCTCCCGTCCGAAGTTGTGCCAACCAACGGCCCGCTTCGTCCGCCTGCGGAGGCAATGCGCCGACCGCCGCGCCGGTGGGCCATGATCCCAGGAACCGCACCTCGGCGCAGCGCCGATGCAATGCCATGAGGGCATCGCCCACGGCCTCGTCCTCGAGGTGGCCGACCCAGTCCAAGAAGAACTTGTAGGTACCCAATTCCGTTCGGGTGGGCCGTGATTCGATGCGGGTCAAGTCTATGTCGCGAACCGAGAGCTCGGTCATCGCCGCGACGAGTGCGCCAGGGACGTTGTCCAACCGCAACACCACCGAGGTCCGGTCTGCGCCGGTGCGTGCCGGCGGCGGGCCTGCCGGCCCGACGAGGACGAAACGGGTCCGGGCATTGGGCTCGTCGACCACGCCCGCAGCAAGTTCGACCAACCCGTACCGGCGGGCGGCCAACGCCGTGCTGACACCCGCGTCGGCCTGACCTTCGGCAACATCCCGGGCCGCTGCGGCGTTGGAGTTGGCTGGCACGACGTGGGCGTCGGGCAAGGCATTGGACAACCAACCGCGCACCTGGGCCGCCGCCACCGGAAAGGCGGCAACGGCCTGGATCTGCTCGACGGTCGTGCCGGGCCGGGTGACGATGCTGAACGCGACGTCGAGCGTGTGTTCGGCGAAGATCTGCAACGGCGACCCGGCGGCCAGCCCGTCCAGCGTCGGCAACACCGAACCCTCGATCGAGTTCTCGATCGGCACACAGGCGAAGTCGGCGACACCATCGCGGACCGCCTGCAACGCGGCGGCGGGGCTGTCCTGGGGCAACGGCTCGACATCGCCGGGTACGGCGCCGGAATCGGCCAGCGCGAGCAAGGCCGCCTCGGTGAATGTCCCCTCCGGCCCGAGGTAGGCGATGCGTGGCACGCCCCAACACTATCGGGCCGAGAGTGGCCGGCCACTACGCCGAGAGCAAAACCTTGCGCAGTCCCGGCGAATTGTAGTTAAGTAAGGCTTACCTCACTAAGGAAGGTGGCAGATGACGATGACGGCGCCGACCACGGCCGAACGGATCCGCAGCGCGTGCGCACGGGCCGGCGGGGCAATGCTGGCTGTGGAGGGATTCAGCGGGCCCACCTCCATCGAGCCCATCGCCACCCCCGTGCACCACCTGCTCGCCGACGGGTCG
Organism: Mycolicibacterium neoaurum; assembly: GCF_036946495.1. Taxonomy (NCBI): domain Bacteria; kingdom Bacillati; phylum Actinomycetota; class Actinomycetes; order Mycobacteriales; family Mycobacteriaceae; genus Mycobacterium; species Mycolicibacterium neoaurum. Next base: position 2,154,315 of record NZ_JAQIIX010000002.1, on the reverse strand, counting down.
TTCGCCATCACGGTTCCCGCCAACGGGCTGATCACCGGCATGGCCATCTCGGCCGGATCGGCCGGCATCCAGGCCGTCCTAGAGATGACCGATTACGCGCCCCTGCCGCTGCGTGAACCGGTGCGTGCGCTGGTGTGGATTCGTGGGCGGATGTTCCTGGTGCCCGACGGTGAGGTCGCACCGATGCTGGACGTGATCGCCACCGAGAACCCCAATCCCGCTCTGCTGCAGGTCAACACCGGCACCGGCGGTCATGGCGACGAGACCCCCTACGCACTGGCGCGGCTGGAGATCGAATCGGTCGTGGTGGCCGATTCGACAGGTGCGGAGTCCGTCGGCCTCGGCGCGCTGCTGGCCGCCGATCCCGACCCGTTCTGCGGGCTCGAATCATGCTGGCTTCGCCACCTCGAGTCGGCACACCGCGACGTCGTCGACCGGCTGGCAGACCGGTTACCGCACACGCTGCGCAGCGGCCGGGTCCGGCCACTCGGCCTGGACCGTTACGGGGTGCAGCTGCGCGTCGAGGATGCCTCCGGCGACCACGACGTGCGCCTGCCATTCGCCAAACCCGTCGATGACGTGAGTGGGCTGAGCCAAGCCATCCGGGTGCTGATGGGCTGCCCATTCCTCAACGGGCTGCGCGCACGCCGCATCTGATCCGTCTAGCCTGGCGCGGTGACCGGTCCGTCCCTGCCGAGTGAACATCTGCCACCACGCACCATCCGCCTCGAGATCGGCGTCGTGCTGGCGGTCACCTTCGGGTTGAGCGCCTACATCGCGTCCCTACGCCTGATCGAGGCGGCGCTGCTGGGATTGAGCGGTCAGACTGTCACCCTCAACGAACGCCGGTCACCGTTCGACCTGATCGACCTCGGACTCAACATCGCCTCGTTCGCACAGCTGGTCGCATGGGGCGCTCTGGCCCTGTACCTGTTGTGGCGCAGCGGATCCGAGCCCGCCTCGATCGGGCTCGGCAAGTTTCGGATACACCCGGACCTGACCGGTGGGCTCGGCCTGGCCGTGCTGATCGGGCTGCCCGGCCTAGCCCTGTACATCGGCGCCCGGCTACTGGGTCTCAGTGCCGCAGTCGAACCCGCCGAGATCAACGACACCTGGTGGCGGATCCCGCTGCTGCTGGCCATCGCGTTCGCCAACGGCTGGGCCGAGGAGATCGTCGTGGTGGCATTCCTGATCACCCGCCTGCGGCAGCTGCGCATCACACCCGCCGTCGCACTGGCCATCTCGGCGCTGCTGCGCGGCACCTACCACCTGTACCAGGGGTACAGCGCAGGACTGGGCAATATCGTCATGGGCCTGGTGTTCGGCTATGTCTGGCTGCGAACCGGGCGGCTGTGGCCGTTGATCGTCGCGCACGGACTCATCGACGCGGTGGCCTTCGTCGGTTACTCGTTGGCCTCCGACGAGCTGGATTGGTTGGGCTGAGATCGCAGCGGTGAGCGCTACATTCGCAGGGTGAACTCCGACCGGTCGCCGCGCGAACCCGCACCGGAGATCCGCCGCCGTTCGGGGCACCGACCGCCGCCCTCGTGGCCGCCGAACCCGGCGACGCCACCCCGGATGCCGCCGCCGACCCCACGCGCGGCACCGCCGCCGACCCCACGCGCGGCACCGCCGCCGACCCCACGCGCGGCACCGCCACCGAAGCGCCCCGTGCCACCTCCACCGGTGCGCAGGCAGCCCGCCCCGCGACCATCCGCAACACGACCACCTGCCCCGCCACCGCTCGTCCCGAAAGCCCGTCGCCCACGTCGAGCCCGCCGGTGGGGCGCGGTCCTGGCCGCCATCGTGATCGTGCTGGTCAGCTCCGCGGTCGGCGGCGCCCTCTGGCTGGACTCTGCACTGCAGCGCATCGACGCGCTACCCGACTACCCTGGCCGCCCGCCTGCCGGGCGGGGCACCACCTGGCTGCTGGTCGGATCCGACAGCAGGCAGGGTTTGTCAATCGATGAACAGAACAACCTGGCCACCGGCGGCGACGTCGGCAATGGGCGCACCGACACCGTGCTGCTACTGCACATCGGCGGACTGTTCGGCGGAGCCTCACCGACATTGGTCTCCTTGCCGAGGGATTCCTATGTCTCCATCCCTGGGTACGGCCAGGACAAGCTCAATGCCGCCTATGCGCTGGGCGGCGCACCGTTGCTGGTGCAGACCGTCGAGCAGGCCACCGGCATCAGGCTCGACCATTACGCCGAGGTCGGCTTCGGTGGGTTCGCCCAACTGGTGGACGCCGTCGGCGGGGTGACGATGTGTCCGGCCGAACCGATCAGCGATCCGCTCGCCGGCATCGACCTGCCCGCGGGGTGCCAGGAACTCGACGGCCGCAATGCGCTGGGTTACGTCCGGTCGCGGGCGACTCCGCGTGCCGATCTGGATCGGATGATCAACCAGCGTGCCTTCATGTCCGCCCTTCTGAAGCGAGCGACGAGCCCGTCTGTGCTGCTCAACCCGTTGCGTTGGTATCCGATGGTCGACGCGGCTGCCGACGCCGTCAGCGTCGACAAGGGCGGCCACATCTGGGATCTGGCGCGGCTCGGCTGGGCGTTGCAGGACGACCCGACCACGACGACGGTGCCGATAGCGGAGTACACGACCAGCGATGTGGGGTCGATCGTCGTCTGGGACAGTGCGGCGGCCGAACGGCTTTTCACGGCGCTGGCCAACGACACCGCAGTGCCGGCGGATGTGCTCGACACCGACCACCCATGATGGTTCCAGCAAACTTTTTCTCCAGCATGTAATCGGCGTCACATGGCTTAGGGCTGGCTAACCTGAATAAGGTTCACCTTGGATGACACGCCCTCTGACCTGGTCTATCTTGGTGATCATGACCGACGCAACCACACTCGAGACCAAGTTCAACAGCCTCCTGCGTGAGCAAATCCGCAGTGAATTCACAGCGTCGCAGCAGTACGTCGCCATCGCCGTGTACTTCGACGGATCCGACCTGCCGAGGCTCGCCGCGCACTTCTACGGACAAGCCGTCGAAGAACGCAATCACGCCATGATGCTGGTGCAGTACCTGCTCGACCGCGATGTCGACGTCGAGATCCCAGGGGTGGACACCGTCCTCAACAGCTTCGAAACCCCGGCCCAGGCCCTGCGCCTGGCCTTGGAGCAAGAGCGGACCGTGACCGAGCAGGTGTCCCGGCTGGCCAGCGTTGCTCGCGAAGAGGGCGACTATCTGGGCGAGCAGTTCATGCAGTGGTTCCTCAAGGAACAGGTGGAAGAGGTCGCCACCATGACCACCCTCGTGCGGATCGCCGAACGAGCCGGCGCGAACCTGTTCCATCTGGAGGATTTCGTGGCCCGCGAGCTGAGCACCGCTGCTGCCGACCCGACCGCGCCGAAGGCCGCCGGCGGCAATCTCTGACGCTGCCGGCCGCCGGCGGGTCAGTCCCGGCCGGCGCCGGTGAGTCCGTTCTCCAACCAGTCCTTGGTACGGCCGGGATGGTTGGTGGCCACCCACGCCACCTCCAAATCCCGGCAGTACCGGACATCCTCGTAATGATCGACGGTCCAGCAGTACAGCGCGCGGCCCTGCGCCGCGGCGCGGTCCACCAGTTCGGGATGCTCCCGCAAGGTCGCAATGGACGGTCCCACAGCCGTTGCCCCGACCGTGGTGGCCGCGCTGCCGCCCAGGAACCGCGAGGTCTCGCCGAGCAACACCGTCGGTAGCATCGGGGCCGCGCGACGAATCCGCCATACCGCGGCCGCCGAGAACGACATCACGACCGCCCGCGCCAGGTCTGCCGAAGGTGGCGCGGCGATGCCGTACCGATGCAGCAACGCCAGCACCTTGCTCTCCACGAGGGCCCCATAACGCACCGGGTGTTTGGTCTCGACGAAGATCTTCACCGGTCGCTTGCTGTCCAGCACGAGCGTCAGCAGCGTGTCCAAGGTCAGCAGACCGGTGTCTCCGCCGCCGTTACCAGCGCCGTTGCCGGTGTGCCAGGAACCGAAATCCAACTCCCGCAGTTGGGCGAGCGTCATTTCCGACACCAGGCCGGTTCCGTCGGAGGTGCGATCCACCCGGCGGTCATGCACGCATACCAGATGCCCGTCGCGGGTGAGCCGTACATCGCATTCGACACCGTCGGCGCCCTGCTGCAGCGCCAGCTCGTAGGCCGCCACGGTGTGCTCGGGACGCTCCGCAGACGCACCGCGATGAGCGACGACGAACGGGTGGCCGGTCTGCGCGCCTTCGGCTGCCTCACCCGCGGTCATATCGCTATGCTGCCGGGTTTCGGTCTTCGGCCTCAACCGCAGGGACCGATTCGGCCGAAGGCCCGGTGGTCTCGGAAGACTTCGGCGGCTCCGCCGCGACCATGACCCAGCGATGCGCGGGGCGATCCACCGGCGTGCGCTCGAAGCCCTGATACACCTGCCACACCAGCAGCAAGGTAGCCAGCGCCACCAGGTAGGCGATCGTCGTGATGACCGTGTTGTCGGCGATGCGCTGGGCGTCGGTATAGAAGACCGTGAGGATCGTGGTGACGATCGAGGCGATGGATACGACGTAGCTGACGAACCACGTTATCCACCAACTGACGATCCGCAGACCGCGCCGACGTTCCAGCCGGGCGAGCTCGACGACATACACCGGAGCCATCACCAGGTTGATCGGCGGAACCATACAACCGACCCACAACCGGCCCGGACTACGGGGATCCTCGGCCCCCTGGTGGGAGAAAGCCGCTGCCCGCCGCGCGATCAGCCAATTGGTCAAGATCAGCGCGCTGGCCAGCACCCCGAAAAAGGCGAATGCGCTCGCCGCCACGGGCACCCACGTGGCGAAGCCCGCGACGAACGGGTTGAGCAGAGCACCCCGGTTATAGAGCATCAACGCATATCGCAGCATGTGCAGCACAGCGGCCGCAGCCAGCAAGATCAGCGTGGTCACAACAACCCGCCGCACCGCACTCTGAGTCGGGCCGCGACGACCAGCTTCGTTCGCGTCGGAAGCACCCGCATCAGAATCGAACCGGTCGTAGAGACCCCACCGCGGGATGGTGCCGTACCGCGGAGTCGGCCCGAGGGGTCGAGGGCGCCGACGCTGTGGTGGGGGTGCACCTGGCCGCACCGCAATCCAGCGGTAGCCGGACGGCAGTTTCCCCGGGCCGGAGGGCCGTGGCGGCTGCGCCGGAGTGGCAGGTACCGATCCGGGCGCCATGAGTGTGCCGCGACAGCGCGGACACCACGTCCGCTGGCGGTCGCGCACATTCCATCGCGTACCGCACTGGGCACAGACCTGGATCACGCGACCAGCCTACGACCCCGAGTTGACCGGGCGGCCCGCCTGTACCCAGGACAACATGCCACCGGCGACATTGATCGGGTCGAACCCGTTGCGGGCCAGATATTGGGCCACTCGCTGCGAGCGCCCGCCCGCGTGGCAGATGACGTAGAGGGTGGCGTCGCGGTCGATCTCGTCGATCCGCGTGGGCACGTCGCCCATCGGGATGTGCTGCGCGCCGGCGATATGCCCGCTCTGCCATTCGTCATCCTCGCGCACATCGAGCAACACAGTGTCCGCCCCGAACTCCGCCGGCAGTTGGCCGACCTCGATCTGCTGCACATCTCCGTCAGACATGCCGACCATGCTGGCACGGGGCGAGCGACTGCGCATCGATTCCCCGGCAGCAATGTCCTTGCTATCCACAGTTTCCACAGATTCATCCACAGGCTGGGGTCCGATTCCGCCGTGAGAGCCCGGCCTCAGCTGTGAATCCGCCCAGAGCCTGTGGATAAACCCCGCTCGATGGCACTCGCCGATCAACAAGCGGCGCATCCGCTGAGCAAAAATATTGATCGCCTAACTTTCGGAGATGGCATTAATCGACCACGTTCCGATCGGCCTGATTCTGAAATCCCGGGGTGCGCCCGAGCGAACTGCGGACTCGATTTTTCTGCGCGGCAAAGACGGTCTATGATCGGCGTCACAAGAGTCCGTGTGACAGATCTCACTGGGGGGACAGCTTGATCGTGCAGGTCAGGAGCGTCTGATGGCGGCACATCCGCTTGGACCAGGATCGGCGGTGCCGCCGTCGGACTGGCAGTCGTCGCATCACTACACGAACAACCAGGTCGTGGCGCTCATCCGAGCGGCCGTGATCGCGCTGGTCCTGATCGGCGTGCTCGCCGCCATCGTCTTGTTCTGATCCGCCCTCCGGGCGTGGGAAAGACCCGCTCCTTGCGGTGCGCGCAGGGATGGAGCAAGGTTGAGCTCGAGCTTGTTGTCGAGTTATCCGACGCCGAACTCCACGCGATCCCCATGACTAGGAAGGAACCCAGTGGCTGAATACACCCTGCCCGACCTCGATTACGACTACGGCGCCCTGGAACCCCACATCTCCGGCCAGATCAACGAACTGCACCACAGCAAGCACCACGCCACCTACGTCAAGGGTGTCAACGACGCCGTGGCCAAGCTCGAAGAAGCTCGCGCCAACGACGACCAGTCCGCGATCTTCCTCAACGAGAAGAACCTCGCCTTCCACCTCGGCGGTCACGTCAACCACAGCATCTGGTGGAAGAACCTCTCCCCCAACGGCGGCGACAAGCCCGAAGGCGAACTGGCCGCCGCCATCGACGACCAGTTCGGCAGCTTCGACAAGTTCCGCGCCCAGTTCACCGCCGCGGCCAACGGCCTGCAGGGCTCCGGCTGGGCCGTCCTGGGCTATGACAGCCTCGGACAGCGCCTGCTGACCTTCCAGCTCTACGACCAGCAGGCCAACGTCCCGCTGGGCATCATCCCGCTGCTGCAGGTCGACATGTGGGAGCACGCCTTCTACCTGCAGTACAAGAACGTCAAGGCCGACTACGTCAAGGCCTTCTGGAACGTCGTCAACTGGGCCGACGTCCAAGACCGCTACGCACGCGCCACCACAAAGACCGGCGGCCTCATCTTCGGGTAAACCCCGCGTTCGTCGGAAGCCCCGCGTGCCAACGCACGCGGGGCTTCCTGCGTCTGGCTGGCACTCCGTTCCTCTTGCGTGCTAACCCGCCACTGCAGCATCCTGAGTCACAGCGACCCACAGCTGTGTCGGAGCAGCAGCGAGCGACTGTCGGGAGGCCAGATGGACACCGGTGCCGGTAAGGCGATCGAAATTGCCCCATTCCATTCGCGGGGCACACTCAAAGGCTTCGTGGTGTCGGGCCGGTGGCCGGATTCCACGAAGGAGTGGGCCCAACTGCTCATCGTCGCCGTTCGGGTGGCGTCACTGCCCGGCTTGTTGTCGACCACGACGATCTTCGGTGTCCGAGAGGAACTTCCCGACCAGCCCGAGCCCGGCACGGTGGGGCTCGTCCTCGCCGAGGGGCCGGTAGTTGGGGAATCGGCACTACCGCCCGGGTTCTTCGCCGATCACCAACCGCCCGCACTGTTGATGCTGCATCCGCCTTCGGAGACGACGCCGTCGCTGCCCGAGTGTGCCGGAGCGGCCTCCGGGTGCGTCCTGCTGCCCGGGCTTCCACATCTCGGCCTCGAACACCGCGCGGCGTGGGTGGAAGCGGAATCCGATGGCACCATCACCTCGATGGTCAGCAGGGTGGGCGTCGATCCGATCAGTCATCCGGACACCGCCATCATGGCGATGCTGCTCGCGGCGTGAGCCGCCCGCGTCGATAACGGTTCGGCCGCAAATCGGCCGGAACGGCCCCCCTGCGGCCAGCAATTCTGTTGCACCTCTCCAGGTGGCGGGTGTTTACCTGTCCTGGACTTCGCCCGCCGCCATAGCAAAGTGCTTAATCAACTTTGCTGTGTGACGCGTGAGCACAGGCGATCAGCTCTGGGGTCAGTGTGACAACATGTCAAGATCAGTTGTTCCCGGCAAAACAACGCCCGCGTCATTATTTTCTTCGCCAGCTTTGACGACCGCTCGATGATCAGAGCGTTGACGTGCACTACATGCCCTCGCTCGACGCCCAAACTGGGGGTAGTGTTACTTTTCAGTGGTTTGCACTTGGTTGTGGCGTTAACTCTCGCTACGATGATCAGCAAATACGAAGCACGTGCACTTCGCTCGTACGCCATGTGGAGGAAAGTTAGATGAGCAAGACGTTCGCCGCCCGATTGAACCGCCTGTTCGATACGGTTTACCCTCCGGGCCGGGGACCTCATACGTCTGCCGAGGTGATCGGCGCGCTGAAGGCCGAGGGCGTCACGATGTCCGCTCCGTACCTCTCCCAGCTGCGTTCGGGCAACCGGACCAACCCGTCGGCCACCACGATGACCGCCCTGGCCAACTTCTTCCGCATCAAGCCCGCCTACTTCACCGACGACGAGTACTACGAGAAGCTCGACAAGGAGCTGACCTGGCTGGCCAACATGCGCGACGAGGGCGTGCGCCGCATCGCCGCACGCACCGTCGGCCTCTCGCCGGAGTCGCAGCAGGATCTCGCGCAGAAGGTCGACGAGCTGCGTCGCCGGGAGAACCTCGACGGCTGAATCCCTCCACGGATCACCACCCGAACGGTGCCGAGCGCATGAGCGCGCGGCACCGTTCGTGCGTTCAGCGGTGTTCGACCAGCTCTCGATACTGCTCGGCGATCGCCAGGATCCATTCCCGGTCGGAGAATGTCGTGGGCTGCCGCAGCCAGTTCACGCCGGGGAACGAGGCGTGCGTCTCGGCGGTGACGCCATCGCGGCCGTCGTAGATCCACCTGGCGATGCCGCGAGCCTGTTCCTCGGCCGGTACCGGCGGCGAGTCCAGGTCGGCGATATCGGCAATATTGAGCGTCTGCTCGGTATCGGACTTGCCACCCCCGGAGGTGGTCCGTCGATGCTCACTCTCGGCAGCGATCGCCTCCAGGTAGAGCGAATCCGAGATGAGCGACATCTGCTCGGCCACCCTGAACAACAAGGGTCCGCGTGGTCGCACGCCGATCCCGACGTCGGGGTGACGTTCGTTGAGTTCGGCCAGCAGCGGCGCGATCACCCGCATCTCACGGCGCGCACCGAACCAGTCCTCGACGCTGGGTAGCAGCGCACCGCCGCCGACGACGGCCATCGCGCAGCCCAGCAGCGTGGCGGCCGCTCCGACGCCGAGCGCATCGGTGGTCCCGAGGGCGCGAAGCAGGAAGAAGGCGCTCGCCAGCACGATGAGCACCATGCCCATGCTGAAGACGAACAGCGCCCGCCCGCGTCGGGTGCGATTGGAGTGGCGAACCCCCGCCCAGGCGACCAGCGTCAACGCCAGCAGGACGTAGAGCATCGGTAACAGCCAGGCCGACGAACCGCCCGGGGCGAGGTGGTGGCGCAGGTACTCCTCGGGGGCCATCTCGGCTTCCTTCCCCCTGCGGAAGAACCCGACCAAGGTCACCACGGCGATCCCGGCGGCGAAGGCGTATTGCCCGATGGCGATCCGGCGGATCGTGGCCGGCGTGCGATCGGAGGCCACGGTGGTGATCATCACGCAGCTGCCCGCCGCACACGCGATCAAAGCCACCTGACTCAGCGCCACCGACACATTCGGCCAGCGCAGCGCGGTGTCGATGAGCAGGGTCAGCGGCTGCCAGTTGAGGGCTGCGACGATGCCCAGACTCCCCAGCGCGAGGATCATCGCGGTACTCACCAGGGATTGCTTGTTCACCAACGCCCAGCCGATTCGTAGGCCGGTGGCCAATCCGAGCAGACCGGCGATCACCCAGACCGTCAACCAAACGCCTCCCCGAGCCGCACCTGCACGATCGATGATCGATCCGAGGGCAATCGGCCCAGCCGGTAGATCAGCAACGCGGCGAAATCCTCGGCCTCCTGCTCGGCCTCCTCGCCCGCCGGTCCCATGCAGCCGGTGCGCTGATTCAGCATGTAGCCGATGAGATCCGAACCTGCGAGCTCGGTGACCTCCAGGGCGGCCTCGACGACCGGCGTACCGGCATGCCCGAGGACGAGGTGTCCCAGTTCGTGGGCCAGCGTCCGGTCCCAGGCCGGCAACCCCTTCTGGATCAGGAACACGTCATGGTCGGCGTACTGACGCCATTGACCGCACACTCCGGCAGGGAGATCGGCCATCTTGATCTGGATCGGGCGGCCCTGGTCCTCGGCGACCGCCTCGACCAGCCGTGGCAGTGTGACCTCACCCCGGCGCGGGGCCAGATCGAGAACAGAACTCACCGCACGGGTCACGCGACGGCTCGCAGGCATGGGGGCTCCTTTCCGACCATTCCACTATGGCGCTGACGTTCGCTGAACGGGAGAGAAACGCTCAACTCGCGAGCCACCCGGGCGGCCCGCCGAGTCCTCGGTATCGCCGAATTTGCTGGCGTGGCTCCGAATCCACGTCGTCACCATCCCTTGCACCTCGGTAGGCAGATCGGCAGCCCTTCCGGCAATTCTCGCACATCGCGCCAGACGTGTTTGCTGACGCAGCCCCCCGGCCAGGTCCCCGGGGCAGCGAAATGCGAGGCATGGTAAGAGCGATAGGGTTGGCCGCGACGTAGGCATGTGCTGTGCCGACCGCATGACACATCGACGATTATGACCGGGAGGCGCCGCCGATGGCCCTGTTCAAGCGACGCAAGAGCCGGGCGACACGGCGTGCCGAAGCCAAGGCGATCAAGGCGAAAGCCAAGCTCGAGGCCAAGCTGGCGGCCAAAAATGACGCCCGGCGCATCAAGGCCGACCGCAAGGCCGCGACCCGTGCGGTCAAGGCGCAGCTCAAGGCCCAACATGACAGCGACCGGGCCGCCCTGAAGGTGGCTGAAACCCAACTCAAGGCGGTTCGTGAGGGCAAGCTGCTCTCACCGGCCAAGATCCGCCGTGCGCTGACAGTGTCGCGCCTGCTGGCTCCGGTGCTGGTGCCCCTGGCGTATCGGGGCGCGATCGCGGTGCGCGGTCTGCTCGATCAACGGCGTGCGGATCAGCTGGGTGTCCCGCTGAGTCAGGTGGGCCAGTTCTCCGGCCACGGGGCCGCACTGTCGGCGCGCATCACCGGTGCCGAACAGGCCGTACGCCGAGTCGCCGAGAAGAACCCCAAGGATGCCGAGACCCGCGCATTCGTCTCCGCGATCAACGATCGCCTCACCGATCTCGCGGCGGCCGTGACCGCCGCGGAGAACATGCCGTCGGCGCGCCGCCGTTCGGCGCATGCGGCCATCGGTGACCAGCTCGACGGTATCGACGCCGATATCCTGGCCCGGCTCGGTCTGCCGTGATCCGACTTCTTGCCGCCGTGGTCGCGGCGCTGCTCGCGGTCCTCGGTTCCAGCGGCGCGGGTGTCGCGTCGGCGCACGCCGCGCTGGTGTCGTCCGATCCGCCGGCCGATGCGCAGCTTGCGGAGGCTCCGAGCACGGTCCGTGCGACGTTCAGCGAGGATCTGCAGAGTGCGTTCGCGGCTATGACGGTCGTCGGTCCGGACGGCAACCTGTGGTCGACCGGGGATCCTCGCATTGTCGGGCCGGTGGCCGAGGTCGACCTGCGACCGCTCGGGCCGGCAGGCACCTACACCGCCAATTACCGGGTGACGTCGGCCGACGGGCATGTCATCAGCGGATCCTGGTCGTTCGAGCTCACCGTCGCTCGCACCGCGACTCCCGGACCGCCCGTAGACCCGCCTGCCCCCGCCGAGCCGGCGGGCGAGCGCGGCCTGCCTGTGTGGCCCTTCGTCGCCGGCGCGGTGGTGCTCGTCGGCGCCGGGGTGTGGTGGAGCCGACGCCGACGTCCGTGAGCGATTTGCGGCGCGCCGGGCTGGGCGTCCTGGTAGCGACCGCGGGTCTGGTGCTGGCCTGGGCGCTGGCGCGTCCCCAGTTGTCCTTGACGATCGCGTCGACTCGCATGTTGGCCGATGGTTCGGCGGTGGTGGTGCTGGGCTTGGCCGTACTGCCGTATCTGGACACGGCGCGTTACCGGCCCGAGCTGGCGACGCGCAGATCGCCCGCGCTGGGCATGGCCGCGTGGTTGTGGCTGGCCGCCGAACTCGTGCGGTTGGTCACCGCGGCCGCTGCCACTGCCGCGGTGGGCATCGGCGATCTCGCGGTCGGCACGACGGTGCAGTATGCGACGGCGACCGTGGCCGGGCGCGCCGACCTGATCACGGTGCTGTGTGCCATCGCCGTCGGTGCCGCGGCGATCGCGGCGCGCGGTGCCGCGGCATCGGCGACGATCACCGGCGTTGCCGCGGTGGGCCTTGCCGCACGCACGCTGTCCGGTCACCTCTCCGAAAGCCCGCTCGGCGGCGTGGCCGTGACCCTGCACGTGCTGGCGGCGGCCGTGTGGTGTGGGTTGCTGGCTGCGATGCTGCTGACCATTCGCCATCGCGGACAGTGGGCGCGCCTGTTGCCGCGGTTCTCCATGTTGTCGCTGTGGTGTGTGCTGGTCCTGATCGCGGGAGGCATCGCGAGTGCGGCGGTGGCGATTCCACTGGATTCGCCATCGGCATTGGTGATGACGGGGTACGGGCGACTGCTACTGGCCAAGGTGGCGGTCACAGCCGCGTTGATGGTGCTGGCCTGGCAGAACCGGCGCTCATGGGTGCCGTCGGCGCGCGGGCACCGGGTGAGCGCCGAGGTCTCCAGTCGGCGCTCGGGCATCGAGCTGGCGCTCATGGCGGTGGCGCTGACATTGGCCGCCGCGCTGGCGGTCACGGGTTAGCCGAATCCGCGAACTGGCATGATGGGAATTCCGACAACTTCCTGCAGAGGAGTAACAGACATGGCCGACGAGCAGGACCTTCCCGAGCAGAAGGACCCGGCTGAATCGGGTCTGCCCGCGGACGGGCCCGCCGAGTCGGCGCCGGCCGAAAAGGCCGAGCCGGTGAAGAAGGCTCCCGCGAAGAAGGCCGCGCCGGCCAAGAAAGCTGCGCCCGCCAAGAAGGCCCCCGCCAAAAAGGCCGTGCCTGCGAAAAAGGCGGCCCCGGCGACGAAAGCCGCGCCCGTGAAGAAGGCCCCGCCGGCCAAGAAGACACCGCCGGTCACGCCCGACCCAGAGTCCGAAGCGCCCGCAGCTCCGACGGCGATCGCCAAGGAAGCTGCCAAAGAAGTTGCCGCCCAGGCCAAGTCGACCATTGCGGCCGCCTCGCCCGGCCCTGTGGTCGCACCTGCAGTCGGACCCGATCAATCCCGGTTGCCGCTGGCCGTGGCCGTCGCCGTCGGATTGCTCGCCGTCATCGTTGTCATCCTGTCCCGCCGCGGAGACAACCCTTCCTGATCCGCTCTTGACCCTGACGTGGCGTGAGGCCTCATAGTCGAGGTCATGGACGAACGGACCGTCGGCAGCGTCGCCGCGCTCACCGGCGTCTCGGTACGCGCACTGCACCATTACGACCACATCGGCCTGGTGGTGCCCAGTGTGCGGACCGCGGCTGGATACCGCGGTTACACCGATGCCGACGTGGAGCGGTTGCACCTGGTGCTCGTGTACCGCGAGGCCGGGCTGCCGCTCGACGAGATCCGTGTCCTGCTCGACGACCCCGAGGCCGACGAGCTGTCTCTGCTGCACCGCCAGCACGCGCTGTTACTGGAGCGTGCCGAGGGTCTGCAGCGCACCATCAAGGCAGTGGAGGAACTCATGGACGCGCACCGCTCAGGCATCCGGTTGACCGCCCAGGAACAGGTCGAGATTTTCGGTACCACCGCTTTCGGCACTGATTACGCCGTCGAGGCCGAGCAGCGCTGGGGTGATACCGATGAGTGGAAGCAGTCCCGGCGACGCGTCGCCCAGCTGAGCAAGCAGGACTGGATCGACATCAAGGCCGAGGGTGACGCCCTACTGGCGGATCTGGCCGCGGCCAAGCGGTCCGGTGTCACCGCGGGATCAACGGAGGCCGACGCGTTGGCCGCCCGGCACCGTGCCTCGATCGAACGCTTCTATGACTGCGGCGGGCAGATGCACCGGAACCTGGTCGAGATGTATCTCGCCGATTCCCGATTCACCGCGTACTACGACGATGTGGAACCGGGGCTGGCGCAGTTCGTGCACGACATCGTCATCGCTAGCATCATGGAATGACTGTCCAGCCCCGCGCCACGGCCGATCTGGTCGACGAGATCTACCCCGACGTCCGCAGCTGTGATCTTCAGATGCGCAATTACGGTGCACGCGCCGCGTTCGCCGGTCCGATCACCACCGTGCGGTGCTTCCAGGACAACGCGCTGTTGAAGTCGATCCTGTCGACCCCTGGCGACGGCGGGGTCCTGGTCGTCGACGGTAACGGTTCGCTGCACACCGCGCTGGTCGGCGATATCATCGCCGGGCTCGCGGCCGAGAACGGCTGGGCCGGAGTGATCGTGCACGGTGCGGTGCGGGACGCAGCGACGCTGCGCACCATCGACGTGGGCATCAAGGCGTTGGGCACCAATCCGCGCAAGGGAACGAAAACCGGTGCCGGAGAACGCGATATCGAAGTCAGCTTCGGTGGTGTGACGTTCGTTCCCGGCGAGATCGCCTATAGCGACGAGGACGGGATTGTGGTCGTCGCCGGAGGCGACGCGTAAGCCCCGTTGCCGGAGGCGACGCATAGGCCCCGTTGCCGCAACCCCTTCACGCCAAGAGACGCAAAACTGCCGTTTCCTGTTGCTTTTCGGCAGTTTTGCGTCTCTTGACGGGTCAGGCCGAGACGGCCGCGCGGTGCTTGGTGAACAGCAGCGATTCCTCGTCGACCTTGCCGTACCGGATGGTGCGCAGGTCGATGAAGTAATTCTGCTTGAGCCGCCACGGCGCCTCCGAACCCGACTTGGGCAGCGAGTCCATGGCCCGGCGGAAGTAGCCCGGGGTGAAGTCCATGAAGGGCTCTTCCTTGACCGCAGATCCGGGATGCTGGGGCTCGACACGGTCGAATCCGTTGTCGTCCATGTAGTTCAGTACCCGGCAGATGAACTCGGACACCAGATCCGCCTTCAGTGTCCACGAGGCATTGGTGTAACCGAAGGTGATCGCCATGTTGGGCACACCCGAGAGCATCAGACCCTTGTAGGTCATCGACTTGGTCAGGTCGATCGGCTCGCCGTTGCGCAAGGGCTTGGCGCCGCCGAATAGCTGCATGTTCAAACCGGTTGCGGTGATGATGATATCGGCGTCCAGATGCTGCCAGGAGGTCAGCTGGATTCCGGTCTCGTCGAAGCGCTCGATGGTGTCGGTGACGACGTCGGCCTTACCGGAGCGGATGGTCTTGAACAGATCACCGTTGGGGGCCAGACACACTCGCTCGTCCCAAGGGTTGTAGCGCGGGCTGAAGTGCTTGTCGTAGTCGAAATCCTTGGGCAGTCGACGGGTGGCCATCTGGCGCAGCGCGCGCTTGAACACCGACGGGAACCGCCGAGCGATCTGGTACTGGCCGGTGGCGTAGCCGATCGCCTTCCAGCGATTCACGAAGTGCGCCATGTTCTTCGGCAGATACTTGTTGGCCTGCGCCGCCACCGGATCCTCCAGCGGCAGGGCCCCGATGTAGGTAGGCGAGCGCTGCAGCATGGTGACATGACCGGCTCCCCCGTCGACCAGCGACGGAATGAGGGTCACCGCGGTCGCTCCGGACCCGATCACAACGATCTTCTTGCCCGCGTAGTCAAGATCCTCCGGCCAGTGCTGCGGGTGGATGATCTTGCCCGTAAAGTCCTCGGCGCCGGCGAAGGTCGGCGAGTAGCCCTCGTCGTAGTTGTAGTAGCCACTGCAGACCGAGAGGAACGAAGCGGTGATCTGCTTCTCCTGACCGTCCGCCTCGACGGTCACGGTCCACCGGTTGTCGGCGTCGGACCAGTCCGCCGCCGTGACCCTCTGGCCGGTGCGGATGTGCTTGTCGATGCCGTTCTCGACGGCGGCCTCGTTGATGTAGTTCCAGATCGACGCGCCATCGGCGATCGACCGGGACGAGGTCCACGGCTTGAACCGGAATCCGAGGGTGAACATGTCGGAGTCGGAGCGGATACCGGGGTACTTGAACAGATCCCAGGTACCGCCGATGTTCTCCCGGCGCTCCAGGATGACGTAGCTCTTGGACGGACAGCGGTCCTGCAGATGCCAGGCGGTGCTGATGCCCGAGATGCCGGCACCGACGATCACGACGTCGAAGTGTTCGTTCATGGGACCGACGGTATCAACATGGTGTTGAGTCAGTCAACGGTGTGTCGAGAAAGTCGACACGGTGTTAAGGTTGGGCTGTGACCACCGCCAGCCCGAGTCGCGGACGTCGTGCCGCGCGGCCCTCCGGGGACGAACGGCAGCAGGCGATCCTTGACACCGCATCCCGGCTCATCGAGCAACGGCCCTTCGCCGATATCTCGGTCGACGACCTGGCCAAGGGCGCAGGCATCTCGCGCCCGACCTTCTACTTCTACTTCGCCTCCAAGGAGGCGGTATTGCTGTCGCTGATGGATCCGCTGATCAAACGCGCCGACACCGGTTTCGACAACGCCATGGACACCATGCCCGCCGAGCCACACGAAGCGATCCGGCGCGGTATCGAGATCTTCTTCAGCTCCTTCGGGTCGCACCCGGCCACCGCGCGCGCCGGAGTGGAGGCCGTCAACACCGTTCCCGAATTCCGGGCCGTGTGGGCCGGCCTGATGCAGAAGTGGATCGGATTGACCGCTGCGTTGATCAACGCAGAACGGCAGCGCGGTGCGGCCCCGCACACGTTGCCCGCCCTCGATCTGGCGACATCGTTGAACTTGATGAACGAGAAGATGATGATGGCAGCGCTCGCCGAGGACCGACCGTCGGTCGAACACGACCGTGTCGTGGACACCCTCACTCACATCTGGCTGACCAGCATTTACGGCACCACGCCCTGATCTTGTCGGTGCCGGATGCGAACATATGTTCGTGTCCGGAGCGACCGTTCTGCACGCTGATCTCGACTCGTTCTATGCCTCCGTCGAGCAGCGCGATGATCCGAGCCTGCGCGGCAAGCCGGTCATCGTCGGCGGCGGCGTGGTGCTTGCGGCGAGTTACGAGGCCAAGGCCTACGGCGTACGCACCGCGATGAGCGGCCATCAGGCCAGACGTCTCTGCCCGCAGGCCATCGTCGTCCCGCCGCGGATGCGGGCGTACTCCGCGGCCAGCCGGGACGTCTTCCAGGTCTTCCACGACACCACGCCGCTCGTTGAACCGGTATCGGTCGACGAAGCCTTCCTCGACGTGGGCGGCCTCGGGCGGGTGTCCGGCACGCCGGTACAGATAGCCGCGCAATTGCGGGAGCGAGTGCGTGTGGATGTCGGGCTCCCCATCACCGTCGGGATCGCCCGCACGAAATTCCTGGCCAAGGTCGCCAGCCAAGAGGCCAAGCCCGACGGGCTGCTCCTCGTCCCGCTGGACGGCGAACTGGCATTCCTGCATCCGCTGCCGGTTCGCCGGCTCTGGGGTGTCGGCGCCAAGACCGCCGACAAGTTGCACGCGCACGGTATCCACTCCGTCGCCGATGTCGCCGAACACAGCGAAGCGTCCTTGGGTGCCATGGTCGGCCCAGCGATGGGCAGGCAACTATTCGCCTTGGCGCACAACATCGACCGCCGACGAGTCACCCCCGGGCTACGGCGACGCTCGGTGGGGGCACAACGGGCATTGGGACGGTCGGGCAGCGGTATGTCCGCGGCCGAGATCGATGCCGTCGTCATCAATCTCGTGGACCGAATCACCCGGCGGATGCGGGCATCGGGACGCACCGGGCGCACGGTTGTACTGCGCTTGCGGTTCGCCGATTTCGGCCGGGTGACCCGTTCACACACCATGCCGCAGGCGACCGCGGCCACCGATGCGGTGCTCGCCGCGGCGCGAGAACTGGTGGCTTCCGCCGCTCCTTTGATCGCCGAACGCGGACTGACGCTGGTCGGTTTTGCGGTGTCCAATATCGATCGCGATGGTGCCGCGCAGTTGGAGCTGCCCTTCGGCGCGCCGGTTGATCAGGGTGCGCTGGACACCGCCGTGGACGAGGTGCGCAAGCGCTTCGGCAACACCTCGGTCACCCGCGGGGTGCTGTTGGGCCGCGACCCAGGTCTGGAGATGCCGATGCTGCCGGATTGAGTAGTTTCACCGATTCGCCGCACAGCCACTCTGCGGCAGTGTGGCGCCATGAACGCATTCAGCGACACGGCAAAGGTCACCGCGGCTTTCGCCCTGCAGGCGCACATCGCCTTCGGAGTGAGTTTCCTCGGCGTGCTGGCCGGTATCACGTTCCTGCCCCTGGACTTCTGGCAGCGCATGTTCCTGGGAATGTCGGTGCTGTTTCTCGTCACCAGCGCCTTCACGCTGGCCAAGGTGATCCGCGATCAGCAGGAATCAGCCAGCGTGCATGCCCGCATCGATGAGGCGCGGATGGAAAAGCTGATCGCCGAACACAATCCGTTCACGTCCGCGAGCTAGCGTTTCTGGTCTGCCCACTCCAGCAACCGCTCGGCCGACCAGCTGTTGACGATGCGGTCCAGCGGGACCGCGGCGTCGAGTGCCCGCTGCGCGCCGTAGCCGAGGAAGTCGAGCTGGCCTGGGGCGTGGGCATCGGTGTCGATGGAGAAATCGCACCCGATCTCCAGTGCCAGATCAAGCAATCGAGTGGGCGGATCGCGGCGTTCGGGTCGCGAATTGATCTCCACCGCAACACCATTGTCTCGGCACGCGGTGAACACTGCTTCGGCGTCGAATTGTGATTCGGGGCGCGTGCCTCGGCCGCCCTCCACCAGCCGACCGGTGCAATGGCCCAGGATGTTTGCCTGCCCTCCGCTGACCGCGCGCACCATTCGGCGAGTCATCGAGGGTGCGTCCATCTTGAGCTTGGAGTGCACGCTGGCGACGACGATGTCCAGGCGCTCGAGTAGCTCGGGTTCCTGATCCAGCTTGCCGTCATCCAGGATGTCCACCTCGATCCCGGTGAGAATGCGCATCGGCCGAAATTGTTCGCGGAGTTCGTCGATGACATCGAGCTGTCGGCGCAATCTGTCTGCAGACAGTCCATTGGCGACCGTCAGCCGCGGGGAGTGGTCGGTCAACGCGCAGTATTCGTGGCCGAGCTCTTTGGCGGCGGCCATCATCTCGGGGATCGGTGCTGAGCCGTCCGACCAGTTCGAGTGCAGGTGCAGATCTCCTTTGAGTGCTGCACGTATCTCGCCGCCGCCCAGGTCGGCGGCCGACTCGCGCAGCGCCACCAGCGTCTCGGGCTCGCGGCCGGCCCACGCCTGCGCGATCACCGTCGCGGTCTTGGGTCCGATGCCCGGCAGCGTCTGCCAGCTGTTCGTCTTGCCCGCCTTCTCGCGCTGCTCGGGCGTCATGGCCTCCACCACGTCGGCGGCCTTGCGGTAGGCCATCACACGCCGAGAATCCTCGCGGGCGCGATCCTTGTAGTAGGCAATCCGGCGAAGAGCCTGAACGGGATCCATGCCTCCAGTGTGCTCCCGGACGCAAATTTGATGCACTGCGCCACTGACGACTGGCGGTAATGTCAATCGAGGCGTTTAAGGGGGGCACATGGGCCGGTGGGAAGGCTTTGAAGACCTGTTCACCATTGCGAACGGCGTCCGCAGCGGCGTCCAAGACGTGACAGGGCTCGTCGGTGACATAGCCACTTTTGATGCTCATGGGATTGCAACTAACGGTCGCAAGGTCATGGGAGACATCGGCGACGTTCTCACTGGACTCGAGGGCTTGGGCGGCAGTGTCGGCCAGATACCTGCCAGATACGCGGACAGTGTTCTCGGCAAAATGTCCGATTCCAAGATCCTCGCGGCGGCCCAACTCGGCATCGAGGCCATGCAGGCAACGACCGGTTCGGGAACTCCTCAGGACGGCACTCCGCTTAGGGAATCATCTACGCGTCTCGAGCAGGCGGTGGAGACCTTGATCGATGCGGCTCCGAAGGAGGATCGCTGGGACGGCACCGCTTCAGGCGTCTACAAGGCGACAAACGCATCGCATCGCCGGCTCACCTCTGGCGTTCAAGTCGCCGATTCGGCCATTGCGGCGATAATCGACACACAGGCCGGGCAGGTCGCCCGCACCCGCCAGACGCTCTCGGACACCTCGCAGTTCCTTTATGACTACGGGCTGGCGACGGCATGGATGAACTTCGTACCCGGTGGTGCGGCCGCAAAAGCTGTCGGTGACCTCGCTACGGCGACTGCAGCATTGGCCACAGCTGGCGTCACAATGGAGATTCTGACCAAGAACGTCTTCGAGAATGCGCTGCGCCTACGCGGCCAACTTGAGCACTACTCCGCGGCAAAGGGCGACACCGCGGGAGCGAACGCGCATTGCGACGATCCGTTTCCCGTGCCGGACGAGCTTCCTGCCCCCAGCCCGTCGACCCCGATACCTGGCGGCAACTCCGAAATACCGCCGACCAGAATGGATCCCGGCACTCCATACACTCCTCCGCAACCGATAATCCCACCCCAGTACGGACCCCCCGCCGTGCCGATGGCCACGGGGCCGTCCCTGTCTACAACCACCTCGCCGGGCCCACCGCCGCGTCCGGCGGCTCCAACCCCGAGCACTGCAGCACCGGCAGGTGCTCCCGCGATGCAGGGGGCCGCTCAGGGCACCATTGCTTCCCAGCGGGCACCGGTAGCCCACGGCACAGATGTGAGCCGTCACTCCCCCGGCAACCAGGATCGGATCAGCGAATGACGACAGACCACGAGAAGAACCTCACAGTTCTCACCGATCATGTTCGGACTCTCGCAAAAGCTCAAGACGCCGCGGTAGATCTGTTCACCGGCGCGAACCGGTCAGCCCTGGGTCTGGCCGACCGGCTTTGGTCCACGCACGGAATAATCTGCGCACCCATGAATATGGTCATGGGCCTGGCCGACACTGCGCGCCACGACGCGGGGTTGCAGCTGGTGAAAGTTTCGAACGACTTGTCGTCAAGACTACGAGACGCAGCTTCCAACTATGATTCAACCGACGCTGCCAAGGCTGGCGACCTCGGTAGCTGCCAATTCTGATGAATACCAGGGACACCGACCCATGGAACGACGAGGATCCTGACGAAAACGACGGCGGAACACTTCATGAGTTCAGCTTCGCCGACCTCGACGTATTTGCCACAGATCATTGTGCCGAACCAGACTCTCCCGGTGTCAGATCCTGGTCCGACGACGCCACCGACGAGCCAGCTGACACCCAAGTTGACGCACTGCTCTTCACGGTCGCGAATCCAGCCGACTCAGTCAGCGCGACCGCACTCATCGGCGGTCAGATCTACCGCATCGATCTATCGCCACAGGTTGAGTCAATGACAGAGGCCGAGTTGAGCGACGAAATTCTCTTCATCGCGTCGCTGGCAAGTCAGCAAGCCCTGGCTGGCCAGCACCTCTTGGTCAGTGCGCACATGACATCTATGGGTTCTGATCGTGTAGCCACACAGTCATTTCTCGAGCACAGCTTGCGACTCCCGACTCCTGAGGCTGTGCTCGCAACGAAGGCACGAGTGTTCGCCGACAGGTATCTGGATCAGGATGACTGAGGTAGAACCACCGTCAGGACGCAACGGTCAACGATCCTCACGTCGGACCAAACTCTATGTTGCAGTTGCATTATCGGTGGCTCTGATCGGCGTAGGCATCGCTGCGACCATATGGTGGCAAAGGTCAGGGCAACTCTCCCACAATCGCGCGAGTTGGCAACCGTCACCACAACCCGAACTAGTCGCCACGATGACCTCTCCTCCCGTTCCAGGATGGTCACTCTCGATGATGCAAATCGGACTACCGGCACCCTCTGCCGGTGAGACCAGCAGAGTCGCAGTCGGAAACGGCGAGTTCGATCCGGCCGGCGTCATCGGATCGACTGGCAGTCACATGTATCTGCTGGCGCGCAGCGGCAGCGAACCCGACCTCCGATGGTGGTTCGTCGGCATTGAGGTTCGCAACGGATCGCCACTCTTCGCGCCGGTCGACCTCGGCTCCAGCGCTCGGCCCCCACGGTGCTTTCTCAATGGACACGAAGCGATCGTCTGCCTGTACGACGACTACACCAAGGCCACTGCTTACATCATTGATGCTGGCAACGGTCAGCTGACCTACAACGGTCCGTCCGAAGTGCGGCTCGCCCCAGGGGAACTGACCGCAACTCAGGCTGGAAGTTACCTCGTTGCGAGCACACCAGATCAGGGTGTCTTCGGAGTCGGACCACAAGCTCAAACGACTTGGTTCGTGCCTGGCAATGGGTCCTTGTCCGGGACAACGAACTACGACCTCGCGGCGCAGTCCAACGCCAACCCGAGCATTGAGTCCATGACTGTCTTCAATCTCGCAGACGGCAGCCCCCTGCACCTCGACATCCCCGACGGCGCGCGGGTCGAGAGCGTTGTGATGTTGAGCGACGGACTCGCGGCCGAGATTGCCACCGGCCAAAGTGCGGCCGAGACGTACCTCTTCGACAGCACGGGTCGGCGGACGAGTGCCGACCCGGTATCGGGAAAGATCTTGTCCATCGCTGGGGACCTCCTGATTATTGGCAACGACGGCGATCAATGGTCCGTGTTGACCGAACAGGGTGAACGACTGCTACAGATAAACGAGCCTCCGCCGCACGGATCCCGAAGAGTCGGTGCGAACTTATTCGTCAACGAATCTGATCAGTCGCAATTCCCGTCCTGGCGACGATTCGATCTGAAGTCCGGCCGAGAAAGCCCAGGTCCCACTTGCGATTTCGATATGGGACGCCGCTTGTTGGGAACACACGGAGACATAGCCGTTCTTGCAGTCACCAATCCAAAGGCCGGCTACCTCGCCAAGGCCTGGAACTTGACCACATGCGAGCCGGTATGGTCGCTTCCTTCAGCCGTCGACTCACTTGCGCGCCTATGGCAGATCGACGGTGTCCTGGTTGCCTTATCAGCCGACGGTACCGAGCTTTACGCATTGGACGGACGCGGCTAATTTGTTTGTCGGCGCCGAACTACTCTGCGAAGTCGCCGCTGCTTCTGTCAAAACGGACCCTCGACCAGATGGCCAGCGGTACGCCGACAATGCCCATCCACGTCAGCACATGAGTAATCATGGGCGCATCACCGATACCGATAGCCGCTGCCAGCAATTTGATGCCCTTACCGGTGTCGCGCACCGGCCCGGTGTCCTCCAATGCGCCAGGAACCATGCACACTCCGACCACGAACGCACCGATCGACAGTCCGGCCAGATAGCCTGCCAACGGCCCGAGGACGGCCGCAACACGGTCTAACATCACCCCCCAGTACACGAGATCGATAGTAAGCAGAAACGATCGCGAGCCTGTTGCTCAAGGACTGGAACACGCACACCTCGGTTCGTTCCGCGGGTGTGGCGTGTCGGCTCCAACCTGATTCAGCTTTCCGCTGATGGGACGGAACTCAGCTCACTCGTCCCGCCAGGACAGTGACGCAGGACGGAATTTCTCGGCGACGTGACGAGTTCACCAAGTGTGGACTTTGCCTTCAAAACCTCACCGCAGAACACCACCTGGTCGGACATGCTGGCCATCTGGAAGACCGCCGACGACATCGACGTCTTACAGTCGGGGTGGACCTTCGACCACTTCTACCCGATCTTCTCCGATTCGAGCGGTCCGTGCATGGAGGGCTGGACGACGCTGACTGCGCTCGCCCAGGCCACCGAGCGGCTGCGGGTGGGGGTGCTGGTCACCGGCATCCATTACCGACACCCCGCCGTGCTGGCCAATATGGCCTCGGCGCTGGACATCATCTCCGGTGGCCGCCTGGAACTCGGGATCGGCGCCGGCTGGAACGAGGAGGAGTCCGGCGCCTACGGCATCGAGCTCGGCACCATCAAGGAGCGTTTCGACCGCTTCGAGGAGGCGTGCGAGGTCCTCAAGGGGCTGCTGAGCCAGGAATCCACCACGTTCGACGGCAAGTTCTACCAACTGAAGGACGCCCGAAACGAGCCGAAGGGCCCGCAGCAGCCGCATCCCCCGTTCTGTATCGGCGGCAGCGGTGAGAAGCGCACGCTGAGGATCACCGCGAAGTACGCCGACCACTGGAACTTCGTGGGCGGCACCCCGGAGGAGTTCGCCCGCAAGCGCGACGTGCTGGCTGCGCATTGCGCCGATCTCGGTCGCGATCCCAAAGAGATCACGCTCTCGGCCCATATCCGGCTCGGCGAGGATCGCAACTATCGCAGAGTCGTCGAAGACGCCATCGCGTTGGGCGCCGAGGGCCTGGACCTTGCGATCATCTACTTGCCGCCGCCGTACGACCCCGCGGTCTTGGAACCGCTCGCCGAGACCATCAGGGATTCGGGACTGCTGACCCGTTCCTAAATATGACGGTCACGAAATTATTACGATTCGGCAAACCCTGCTCGATCCGGTCCGCCGCTCGCCGGCGGGCCGGATCAGCAGCCGTATCGAAGTAACTCAGCCGACGTGATGAGCCGCTCGTGCTTAGCTGGGAAATCCCGGCTGCGGCGTGGGTGACGTAGCCATGACCAGGCGATTCGACTCACCCGTGACCGTGAATTGGGCGTCATGTACACGGTAGGAACTCCTACGGTCGGCGAATAGCTGCACCGTGGGGTCACTTTACTCCGACGACCCCTGTGCAGCCATTAGACACCTGTGACGCGGCTAACACCAACCGGCACGCCGATTAAAAATCGGATGTTTCCTGTGTGACTGATGTTGCTGATGTGATCTGACGGTAGTAGCTACCGCTCCGACGGCATGGCCTCCAGACCGACTCTTATCGCTGTGGCGCCGCCGTCGGCGCAATCGGTCGCGGCAGCGCCGACTCACCCATCAGGTAACGGTCGACACCGGCCGCGGCGGCGCGGCCCTCGGCGATCGCCCACACGATGAGGGACTGCCCACGACCCATGTCACCGGCCACGAAGACGCCGGGAACATTGGTCTGGAAGTCCTTGTCGCGGGCGACGTTGCCGCGATCGGTCAGCTCGACTCCGAGGTCGGTGAGCAGGCCCTCGCGCTCGGGGCCCACGAAGCCCATCGCCAGGAAGACGATATCGGCCTCGAGTTCGAAGTCCGAACCCTCGACCTTCTCGAACTTCCCGGCCTTCATCTGCACCTCGTGCACCTTCAGCGAGTTCACCCGGCCGTCGGTTCCGACGAACTCTTCGGTATTGACCGAGAAGACGCGCTCGCCGCCCTCCTCGTGCGCCGAAGCCACCCGATACATCAGCGGGTAGGTCGGCCACGGGGTCGACTCGGCCCGCGTCTCCGGCGGGCGCGGCATGATCTCGAACTGGTGGACGCTCGCCGCACCCTGGCGGTGCGCGGTGCCCAGGCAGTCGGCACCGGTGTCGCCGCCGCCGATGATGACGACCTTCTTGCCCTTGGCGGTGATCGGCGGTTCGCCGTCCGCTCCGGCCACGTCATCACCCTGCTGCAGGCGGTTGGCCCACGGCAGGTACTCCATCGCCTGGTGGATGCCGTCGAGTTCGCGACCGGGGATCGGCAGGTCGCGCCAGGCGGTGGCACCGCCGGCGAGCACGACGGCGTCGTACTCCTCGTCCAACTGCTCGACGGTGATGTCCACGCCGACGTTCACGCCCGTGCGGAACTGCGTCCCTTCGGCCGCCATCTGCTCCAGCCGGCGGTCGATATGGCGCTTCTCCATCTTGAACTCGGGAATCCCGTAGCGCAGCAACCCGCCGATCCGGTCAGCACGTTCGAACACCGTGACGCTGTGACCGGCCCGGGTCAACTGCTGCGCGGCGGCCAGCCCGGCCGGGCCGGAGCCGACGACAGCGACCTTCTTCATCGTCCGGACGGTCGGGACCATGGGAGTGACCCAACCCTCGTCGAAGGCGTTGTCGATCAGCTCGACCTCGACCTGCTTGATGGTCACCGGATCCTGGTTGATTCCCAGCACACAGGACGCCTCGCACGGCGCGGGACACAGCCGGCCGGTGAATTCCGGGAAGTTGTTGGTGGCGTGCAGCCGCTCGATACCGTCGCGCCAGCGGTCCCGGTACACCAGATCGTTCCACTCGGGAATCAAGTTACCCAGGGGACAACCGTTGTGACAGAACGGAATACCGCAGTCCATGCACCGCGACGCCTGCACCTGCAGGGTCTCGTGGTCGAACTCCTCGTAGACCTCTTTCCAGTCCTTCAGGCGCAGGTCGACCGGCCGCCGCGCCGGCGTCTGACGGACGGTGTGCTTGAGGAAACCGCTCGGATCAGCCACGGGCCGCCGCCATGATCGCCTCGCCCACGTCCTGGCCGGAGTTCTCGGCCTCCTCGATGGCTGTCAGCACCCGCTTGTAATCACGGGGCATCACCTTGACGAATTGCTTGGCCGCACCATCCCAGTCGGCCAGGATCCGGCGGCCCACCGCCGAATCCGTCGTATCGACATGCGCCACGATCATCTCCTGCAACACCTCGAGGTCCTCGGCGCTCAGGTCGTCCAGATCGACCATCTCGCCGTTCACATTGCCGGGCAGTCGCCCGTCCGGGTCGTAGACATATGCGACGCCGCCGGACATGCCCGCCGCGAAGTTGCGACCGGTGCGGCCGAGGATGACGACCTTGCCACCGGTCATGTACTCGCAACCGTGATCGCCGACGCCCTCGACGACGGCGTGGGCACCCGAGTTGCGCACCGCGAACCGCTCACCGACCTGACCGCGCAGATACGCCTGCCCGGTCGTCGCACCGAACAGGATCACGTTGCCGGCGATGATGTTGTCTTCGGCCACATAATCGCTAGGCGCGTTGCCGGGCGGGCGCACCACGATCCGACCACCGGAAAGTCCCTTGCCGACATAGTCGTTGGCGTCGCCGTGCACCCGCAGCGTGATACCGCGCGGCACGAACGCCCCGAAGCTGTTACCCGCCGAACCTTCGAAGGTGATGTCGATGGTGCCGTCGGGAAGCCCTTCGCCGCCATAGGCTTTGGTGACTTCGTGGCCCAGCATAGTGCCAACGGTCCGGTTGACGTTGGCGATCTTGGTGGTGAAACGCACCGGCGTTCCGTCATCCAGCGCCTCGCGGCACTGGGTGATCAGCTGCTGATCCAGGGCCTTGTCCAGCCCATGATCCTGACGCGAGCTGCAGTACAGGTCCTGGTTCATGAACGCGGACTCGGGCTCGTGCAACACCGGCGCGAGATCCAGCTTGTGCGCCTTCCAGTGCGCGGCGGCCCGTGTGGTGTCCAGCGCACCCACCTGACCGACCATCTCGTTGATCGTGCGGAATCCCAACTGCGCCATCAGCTCTCGAACTTCTTCGGCGATGAACATGAAAAAGTTCTCCACGAACTCGGGCTTGCCGTTGAAACGCTGACGCAGCAGCGGATTCTGGGTCGCGACGCCCACCGGGCAGGTGTCCAGATGGCACACCCGCATCATGATGCAACCCGACACCACCAGCGGCGCGGTGGCGAAGCCGAACTCCTCGCCGCCGAGCAACGCGGCGATCACCACATCGCGGCCGGTCTTGAGCTGGCCGTCGACCTGGACGACGATGCGATCACGAAGGCCGTTGAGCAGCAGGGTCTGCTGAGTCTCGGCAAGCCCGAGCTCCCAGGGAGCGCCGGCATGCTTCTGCGAGGTCAGCGGGGTGGCACCGGTACCGCCATCGTGCCCGGAGATGAGCACCACGTCGGCATGCGCCTTGGAGACGCCCGCGGCGACGGTGCCGACACCGTTCTCACTGACCAGCTTCACGTGGATACGCGCCGACGGATTGGCGTTCTTCAGATCGTGGATCAGCTGCGCCAGATCTTCGATCGAGTAGATGTCATGGTGCGGCGGCGGGGAGATCAGACCGACACCGGGCGTGGAGTGCCGCACCTCCGCGACCCACGGGTACACCTTGTGGCCCGGAAGTTGGCCGCCCTCACCGGGCTTGGCGCCCTGGGCCATCTTGATCTGGATATCGGTGCAATTGGTCAGGTAGTGGCTCGTCACGCCGAAGCGGCCGGAGGCAACCTGCTTGATGGCACTACGCCGCCAATCCCCGTTCTCGTCGGGTTCGAAGCGGTCGACGCTCTCGCCGCCCTCACCGGAGTTCGAGCGCCCGCCGAGGCGGTTCATGGCGATCGCCAAGGTCTCGTGCGCCTCGGCCGAGATCGAGCCGTAGCTCATGGCACCGGTCGAGAACCGCTTGACGATTTCGCTGGCCGGCTCCACCTCGTCGAGCGGAACTGGTTCGCGCACACCTTCTTTGAACTTCAGCAGGCCGCGCAAGGAGGCCATCCGCTCACTCTGGTCGTCGACCAGCTTGGTGTACTCCTTGAACACCTCGTACTGCCCGGTGCGGGTCGAGTGCTGCAGCTTGAACACGGTGTCGGGGTTGAACAGGTGGTATTCACCCTCGCGACGCCACTGGTACTCACCGCCGACCTCGAGCTCGCGGTGCGCCCACTCGTCGGGCCGATCCAGGTACGCCAGCTCGTGGCGGGCTGCGACATCGGCGGCGATATCGTCGAGGTCGATACCGCCGGTGGGACAGTGCAACCCGGAGAAGTACTCGTCGAGCACCCGCTGGTTGATGCCGATGGCCTGGAACAGCTGGGCGCCGGTGTAGGAGGCCAGTGTGGAGATGCCCATCTTCGACATCACCTTCAGCACGCCCTTGCCGGCGGCCTTGACGTAATTGGCCTTGGCTGCGTCGCTGGACAGACCGGTGATGACACCGCGGTCGATCATGTCGTCGATCGACTCGAAGGCCATGTAGGGGTTGATGGCGGCGGCGCCGAATCCACACAGCATCGCCATGTGGTGCACCTCGCGGGCGTCACCGGACTCGACGACCAGCCCGACCTGGGTGCGGGTGCGCTCGCGGACCAGATGGTGGTGCACGGCGGCGACCGAGAGCAATGAAGGGATCGGAGCCAGCCACTCAGTGGATTCGCGGTCGGACAGCACGATGATGCGGGCGCCGTTGCGGATGGCCTGGCTGACCTTGGTGCGGACGTCCTCCAACGCGCGGCGCAGACCGGCCCCGCCGTCGGCGACGGGGTACAGACAGCTCACCACCGCGGCGCGCATGCCGTGCTTGTGGCCGTTGATCTCGTGGTCGGGATCGACATCGACGAGCTTGGACAGATCGGCGTTACGCAGGATCGGCTGAGGCAGCACGATCTGGCGGCAGGAGTTCTCGTCCGGGTTGAGAAGGTCGCCCTCGGGGCCGACGGTGCCCTGCAGGCTGGTGACGACCTCTTCACGGATAGCGTCCAGCGGCGGATTGGTCACCTGGGCGAACAGCTGCTGGAAGTAGTCGTAGAGCATCCTCGGTCGCTGCGACAACACGGCGATCGGGGTGTCGGTGCCCATCGAGCCCAACGCCTCGGCACCGGTGCGCGCCATCGGCGCGACCAGCAAGTTCAGCTCCTCGTAGGTGTAACCGAAGGCCTGCTGACGCAGCACGACGCGGTGGTGCGGCATCTTGACGTACTTGCCGGGGGGCAGATCGTCGACATGGAAGAGACCGGCGTCCAGCCATTCCTGATAGGGATGCTCGGCCGCAAGCTGCGACTTGATCTCCTCGTCGGAGACGATGCGGCCCTGCGCCGTGTCGACCAGGAACATGCGGCCCGGCTGCAACCGGATCTTCTGCACGACGGTGGACGGGTCGAGGTCCAGCACACCGGCCTCGGAGGCCATCACGACCAAACCGTCCTGGGTCACCCAGATGCGCGATGGGCGCAGGCCGTTGCGGTCGAGCACGGCGCCGATGACGGTGCCATCGGTGAAGCACACCGACGCCGGTCCATCCCACGGCTCCATCAGTGACCCGTGGTACTGGTAGAACGCCCGCAGCGCCGGGTCCATCTCCGTATTGCGCTCCCAGGCCTCCGGGATCATCATCAGCACCGCGTGCGCGATGCTGCGACCGCCCAGGTGCAGCAGCTCGAGCACCTCGTCGAAACGAGCGGTGTCCGATGCGCCGGGGGTGCAGACCGGGAAGATCTTGTTCAGGTCGTTGTGGTACCCGAAGACGTCCGTGTGGATCAGCGCCTCACGGGCCTTCATCCAGTTCTCGTTGCCGGTGACGGTGTTGATCTCACCGTTGTGGGCGACGCGGCGGAACGGGTGCGCCAGCGGCCACGACGGGAACGTGTTGGTGGAGAACCGTGAGTGCACGATGCCCAGCGCGCTGGTCAACCGCTCGTCCTGCAGGTCCAGGTAGAAGGCCCGCAGCTGCGGAGTGGTCAGCATGCCCTTGTAGACGAATGTCTGTCCGGAAAGGCTTGGGAAGTAGACGGTTTCGCGCCCGGGGCCGTCCTGACCGGGGCCCTTGGTACCCAGCTCGTGCTCGGCGCGCTTGCGGATCACGTAGGCCCGACGCTCCAGATCCATGCCGGAGGCACCGGCGATGAAGACCTGTCGCAGCGTCGGCATGGCGTCGCGGGCGAGCGCACCCAAGGAGGAATCGTCGTGCGGGACGTCGCGCCAGCCGAGCAGCTGCAGCCCCTCGGCCTCGACGATCTTCTGCACGGCCTCGCAGGCAAGGTTGGCGTCGCGGGCGGACTGTGGGAGGAAAGCGATACCGGTGGCGTAGCTGCCCTCGGCGGGAAGCTCGAAGCCCAGGCCCTGCTCTTTGATCACCGCGCGCAGGAACTCGTCGGGAACCTGGATCAGGATGCCCGCACCGTCACCGGTGTTGGGCTCGGCCCCGGCGGCACCGCGGTGCTCGAGGTTCAGCAGCGCGGTGATCGCCTTGTCGACGATGTCGCGGCTGCGGCGACCGTGCATATCGGCCACCATGGCCACGCCGCATGAGTCGTGCTCGTATGCGGGGTTGTAGAGGCCGCTGGGCACATTTCCCATCGGTAATCCACCTGACCCTTACTCTCATGCCTGCGTGAATCGGCGTCCACTGTCGGCAGCTACCAGTGGCCTGGCGTTCGCGGCGCCTTCGTGCAGCACTGAACGACGGCGTTTACCCACTCGCCACAAGTTGCCAAAACGATATGACAAAGACCGCAAGGCATGCCAACTTAGCCAGACCTAACTAGACTATTTGCCCCCTTTTCATTCGGACCGGCGCAGCCAACCTCCGGATCACTCAATCATCCTGTGCGCCAGCACTTTTCGTCATGCAACGGGCTGCCGCGCACGGACCGTCCCCCGCGGCCCTGCTATACACCCTCTGCTTAAATGTTTGCTACAGTGGGCATATATTATCCTGAACTGTGGTTTTGATGATGCATTAATTTGCTCAAAGACTAGCCAGATTCTTAGAAATGCCCGACGGCCGAGCCGCGCATACCCCCAGGTGGTATGACCCTCGTCGGACCGGGTGAAGCTGATCGGTGATGTCATACCCACTGAACACTCCGGTCGGTCGCTTCGGCATATGCGATGTCGAGCAGGGACCGACCACCTATTCGGCCGCCCTGCCGGTCGAGGCCTGGCGCAATCCGTTCACCGGGGCACCGAGCCTGGCAGCCGTGGGAGTTCTGGTCGATCACATTGCCGGCTACCCCAACCATGCTCGCCGGCCTGACGACCATTGGACGGTAACCAGCGAGCTGACAATCGAGTTCTGCCCGGGCGCACAGCACACGCTGGCTGCCGATCACGCCGCACCGATCATGGCAACCAGTCGGACGCTCGGCGTCCCCGCCGGAACCTCACTGTCGGTATGCGACCTCACGCACGACGGCCGGCCGATCGGGCACGCCACGATACGGTCCTTCTACATCGAAGCCGCTTCGGGCAATGCGGATCTGCCCGCTCCCGAGCCGGGACCGGACACGATTCTGCCGACCGAACTCGGCGATCTGCTGGCCGTCGAGGTGGCCGAGGCCGGAGCTGAGTCGGGCGGCGCACGCGTGCTTCGGCAGCACGCGCACCCGGCGATCAACAATCACCTCGGCGCCGTGCACGGCGGAATCGTGGCCGCCGGCCTGGAATTGGTGTCCGCCGCTGCACTGAACACCGACCCTGCACAGCGACCACTGCACACCGCGTCGCTGCGGATCAACTATCTGCGCCGCCTGATCGGCGGCGGTCAGGCTCATTACCGCGGGACCGCGCTGCACGCCGGGCGCAGCAGTGGAGTGGCCGAGGCCCAGGGTTTCGACGCCGACGGCCGGTTGGCGCTGACCGCTCGCCTGACGGCCTACCGGGACTAGATCACGCGACGGTGGAGATTCGGCGGCGCCGCGTCTCCATTGCGAAGCGATCGGATCTCAACCGATCCGATCAGCGCGCCCGCGGTGGGACTCTCGGCGAATCAGCTGTTGCCCGACCTAGGAGCGGCACCATGTCCACAACCGCCATGTCCAAACCCACGATGACACATCGACTCGCAGCCGAGTTCATCGGAACCTTCTGGCTCGTCCTCGGCGGCTGCGGCAGCGCCGTATTCGCCGCCAAGTTCCTCGCCGACGACGGCGTGTCACTGGGAATCGGCTTCCTCGGCGTCGCATTGGCCTTCGGGCTCACGGTGCTCACCGGGGTGTACGCCTTCGGCACCATCTCCGGCGGGCATTTCAATCCCGCGGTGACGCTGGGTGCGGCATTGGCCAAACGTGTGGAGTGGACCGCAGTGTTACCCTACTGGGTGGTCCAAGTGATCGGCGGATTCGCCGGCGGCGCAGTCATCTACGCGATCGCCAGCGGCCTACCGGAATGGAGCGCCACCGGCAACATGGCCGCGAACGGCTACGGTGTGCACTCACCCGGTGGATACTCCCTGTGGTCCGTGCTCATCGCCGAAGTAGTGCTGACCTTCATCTTCCTGTTAGTCATCCTCGGCTCCACCGATGACCGCGCGCCGAAGGGATTTGCCGGGCTGGCAATCGGTTTGACGCTCACCCTGATCCACCTGATATCGATCCCGATCTCGAACACTTCGGTGAACCCTGCGCGCTCCACCGGCGTCGCGCTGTTCAACGCCGATGGAGCGCCGAGCCAACTCTGGTTGTTCTGGCTTGCCCCGCTGTTGGGAGCGGCAATAGCCGGGGTCGCCTATCCGCTGTTGTTCGGTGTCGCAGAGGAACTCGCCGATCGCCCGGTGCGCGACGACCAGCTCGACGCCCGCTGAAAGCGGTCAGCGGGCTTGGTCAGCCGCACCCTTTTCGGTCGACTTCCCTTCGTGCACAAGAGTGCCACCGGCACTCTCCAGGTGCGCGCGGACGAACCACTGGAACTTCTCCAGCTCGCCGGCGTGGCCGATGAGCATGTCCTGGGAGACGAGGTCGATGTCATCGAGGCGTTCGATGTTCTTGCGAGTGTCCTCGATGATCCCGGTATAGACCAGGTCGAGGGCCGCCAGATGGGCCTGCACCTTGTCGCGGTTCACCGAATAGTCGTCCCAGCTGCGGTCGTTGATGATCGCACCAGGCGTTCCGAGCGGCGACGCGCCCAGTGCCGCAATACGTTCGGCCACTTCATCGGCGTACCCGCGAACGAGGTCGACCTGCGGGTCGATCATCTCGTGCACACCGATGAAGTTCGGCCCGACCACATTCCAGTGCACATGCTTGAGGGTCAGGTGCAGGTCGTTGTAGCGGCTGAGTTGCTTCTGCAGCAGTTCGGCCACCTCGCTGCCCTGCTTGTCGGACAGCCCGGGGATGGTGAACGAGGTCATGGTCGCTCCTTCGCGTGACGTCATGGTGTCTTCGGCATCGACGTGCCTGACGGTCGTTTACCCAACCGTGCCGCCCGGTAATCACCGTTCGATCAGAGCGCGCGCAGGTTAGGAATGGCTTGCCTCGGTGCCCGGCGCGGATTGATGGCGAGCCCGCTGGCATAGAGCAGCCGCACCGCGCGCTGACGATGCGGCCGCAAAGGCTCCAGCAACTCCACCATCGCCGCATCGTCGATCGGGACCCCGAGCAGGCTCATTCCGACCGTCGTCGCGAGGTGATAATCGCCGACCGAGATCTCGTCCGCATCACCGAATGCGCGCTGCACGGTTTCGGCCGCGGTCCATATCCCCACGCCTGGCAGCGATCTCAGCCCGCGCACCGCCTGCGCGGCGCTCAATCGCTCCAAGGCCTCACCACGCTGTGCACAGCCGACCACGGTCCTGGCTCGCCCTGGGTCCACGTTGGCCAGATGGAACTCCCAGGACGGAATGCGCCGCCACACCTCCGCGCTCGGCGGGACCCGCATACCGGCCGGCGCGGGCCCCGGGGCGGGCTGGCCGAACTTCGTGGTCAGGATGCGCCACGCCCGGAACGCGTCCTTGCCGTACACCCGCTGTTCGATGATCGCCGGGATCAGGGCCTCCAGCACGCGGCCGGTGCGGCCCAGCCGCAGGTGTGGCACCCGCCGATGCGCCGCGGCGAGCGTGGGGTCGGCAGGTGAGAACCCGGCATTGTCGTCCTCGACGCCCAGCAAGGCGGGCAGACCGTCGATGAACTCAGCCGCCCCGTCTCCCCACGCCTCGCATTCCACGGTGTCGACGGCGGTCTTGGCGATGCGGGCGGTGACCGGCCCGGTGCGCATCAGCGACGTCCGCCAGGTGTCGGTGCCGACGATCTGGAAGCACGGGTCTGAACCGCCGCGCCGCAATGGGGCCAGCGTCAGACCGGGACTGACGGGCCCGTCGAACCTCAGCGTGGCGGACGGCACGCCACCTAATCTAGGCCAGTTCTATCCGCGCCTTGTCCGGGTAGAAGGCGACCCGGCCGGCGATGTCGGCGACCGCAGGGTAAGGCTGCTGATAGGTCCAGATGACGTCGGGCACCTCGCCGACGTTGTAGTAGTTCGCGTCGCCCTTGTAGGGGCAGTAGGTGGTGGTCTCGCTGGCGGAGAGCACGGCGGGATCGACGTCGGCCAGGGGGATGTATTGGACCGGCGGATAGCTCGCCTCCTGCAGGGTCAGCGCGTCCTCGGTCCGGGCGACCACGGTATCGCCCACGCTGACGGTGACGCGCCGTCCGGTCGGCGTGATGGTGATCGGGTGCTCGGAGCTCGGCTGCATCGGTTGCCGCACTGTCATGGCACCTTCAACATCGCAACCACGCACGTGATTCCCGTCACCGGTCGGTCGTTACGATCGCTGCATGAGTGCACCGGTTCAAGCGTCCGTCACCATCGCCGCCGAGCCGGCCGCGGTCTACTCGCTGATCACCGACTTGCCGACGATGGCGTCGCTGGCCGAGGAAGTGCACACCATGTCGTGGACGAAGGGGACCGCGGCCACACCCGGCGCGGTGTTCAAGGGGCAGAACAGCAACGGTGCGAAATCCTGGAGCACCACCTGCACCGTCACCGCGGCCGATCCCGGTAGCGCCTTCGCCTTCGACGTGAAGTCGGCGATGCTGCCGATCGCGCACTGGCGCTACGACATCGTCGCCGCCGAGGGCGGATGCACGGTCACCGAATCGGTGTGGGATCGACGCGCCGGGTGGTTCAAGAAGGTCGCCGGTCTGGTAACCGGCGTGAGTGACCGCGACAACGCCAACGCCGAACACATCCGGCTGACCTTGCAGCGCCTCAAGGAGCGCGCGGAAGCCTAGGGTTTGCGGGTGATCAAATCGGCCACCCGCGCGATCGGCGACGTTGCCGCCGATCCGCTGCGCGCTTCGTGCCGGTCGGCCAGCTTGTACGCGGTATAGAGACCCCGGACCCCGAGCCAACGCAGTGGTTCGGGTTCCCAGTTGCGAGATTGGTGGCCGACCCACGGCAACCGGGTGCGATCGGTGCGGTGTCCCAGGACCAGGTCGGCCAACGTTCGCCCGGCCAGGTTGGTGGCGGTCACCCCGTGCCCGACATATCCGCCCGCCCAGCCGAGACCGCTCGCGCGATCCAGCGCCACCCCGGCCTCCCAGTCCCGCGGTACCGCCAGCACCCCACACCACCCATGCGCGATGGGAACCTGCCGCACCTGAGGCAGCAGTGAGTGCAGCACCTCGGTCAGCGATCGGATGGTGCGCGCCGGCACCCGGCCGTCATTGTCGGTGCGCGAACCGAACCGGTAGGGCACACTGCGGCCGCCGATGGCGATCCGGTCGTCGACGGTGCGCTGGGCGTAGAAGAAGCCATGCGCGGTATCGCCGACGAGTTCCCTTTCTTCCCAACCGATCTCATCCCACAGCTCGGCGGGTATGGGCTCGGTGGCAATCATCGAGCTGTTCATGGGTAGCCAGCGCCGGTGCAGGCCCGGCAGCGCCGAGGTGAATCCTTCGGTGGCGCGCAGCACGATGGGCGCCCGCACGGTTCCGCTCACGGTCACGGCGCGACCCTGGGCGATCTCGTGGACCGGTGACCGCTCGTAGAGTGCGACACCGAGGCGTTCGACGGTGTCCGCCAGACCCCGCACCAGCGCAGCAGGTTGGATACGCGCACAGTGCGGGCTGTGATAGGCCGACAGCATGCCGTCGAAGTCGATCCGTTGCGCCGCTTCCGCTTTGGTCAGCACGGTCACGTCGTTGAGCCACTTGCGCTCCTCGGCGGCCGCGGCGGACAGCCGGGCGGCCTGAGCGGGGTTGCGGGCGATTTCCAGATTCCCACCCTTGATCGCACCGGCCTCGATGCCCTCGGCGGCCGCGACGGCGATCACCTCGTCGACCGCATCGTTCAGCGCCTGTTGCCATGCCAGGACCTTTTCTCGGCCATGGCTTTTCGCCATCCTGTTCCGGTCCCCCGGAACCAGGCCGGACAACCAACCGCCGTTCCGCCCGGACGCGCCGTAGCCGGCGAATCTCGCCTCGAGCACCGTGACCCGCAGGGACGGGTCCGCCTTTTTGAGGTAGTAGGCAGCCCACAATCCGGTGTATCCGGCACCGACGATGCAGACATCGGCATCGCGATCACCCGGCAGCCCGGGCCGTGGCGTCGGAAGCGTGTCGAACCAGTGCGATACCTGACCGTTGATCGTGGGCACCTGACGATTCTGCCAGCCGCGTTGTCGGTGGTCCGGCGGATGGTGAGGCCCAAGCACTCACGGAAGGGGCACATCATGTGCTGGCAATGCGATCATCCCGGAGCTACCCGGGCCGACTATCTGGAAGTCCTGCGCCGCCTGGCGCGAAAGAACGGCTGGGCCGTGCAATACGTCGAAACCGATCCGCCGTTCGCGTACACCATCGGTTTGGCCGATGCGGGGCTGCCGGAACTGCTCATCACCGGCCTTCCGCCGGAACGTTCCATGTGCCTGTTGAACGCGACGGCGCATTACATGGTGCACGAGGTCGAGCCGGTACCCGGCGACACCATGTCTTTCGGGGACGGTTCGGTGGCCGAATTCGTCGAAGTCAGCGCACCCGATGTGCACATGGGATGGGCGGTGGCCTACCACGGCGGACCCGTTCGCGGCATGCAGGTCGCCTGGCGTGACGACGACGGTCACTCACCGTGGTGCCCCGATTTCAATCTCGGCGGTCCGCGTCAGCCCGTCCTGGGCATCCGAGGACCGACCGAAGGCTGACGCGGCAAGCCGGTGACCCCCGCACCGCCCGAGCGCTCGCACGAACCGTCGGACCCCGGTGGCATGATCGAACGTATGAGCGAACGGTCGGGCGTGGGGGTTCACCTCGATGCCGCGCGCGATCAGCTGCACGCCGAACGCACCGCGGCAGTGGCCAAGATTTTGGCGGCCGGCCGGTTCGCATTGGCGCGGATGGCCGAGTTGGGCCACCGGTGCGAGGACATGATCGTCGATGACTGGGATCTGGTGGCCGCAGAACTCGGCGCGGAACTCGGGATCAGCCGCGGCCGGGCCTGCACGTTGATCACCCAGGGCCGCGACCTGCTCACCCGGCTCCCGGCATTGGCCGAGGTGTTCGCCGGCGGTGAGGTGGACCTGCGGATACTGCGGGTCATCCTGCACCGGTGCGCACTGCTCACCGACCCCGACATCACCACCGTCCTCGACACCCAACTCGCCGAGGCCGCACCGTCGTGGAACGCCCTCTCCGATGAACGGGTCGCCGAACTGATCGACTGGATGATCATCGAGATCGACCCCGACGCGGTGCGCCGCGCCCGGGAAACCCGGCGCCGCCGCCACCTCAGTCTCACCCCGATCGGGGACGGGATGGTCGAAATCCACGGTGTAATCGACGCCGCCAAAGGCGCGGTCTTCGACCAGAGCGTGGACGCACTGGCCCGCACCGTGTGCCCGCACGATCCGCGCACCCACGCCCAGCGCCGCGCCGACGCCATCGACGCGCTGGCGTTACGGGCGACCAGCATCGCGTGTGTGTGCGGGCGGGAGGACTGCCCGGCCGCCGGTAACGAGGTCCCGACCGGTCAGTTCGTCATCCACGTGCTCGCGGAGACCGACACAGTGGCCGCCGCACAGGATGAACGTCGCGCAGGGGCCAACCCGCACGACGGCCCCCGAGGAGCATAGCAGGACAACCGAACGTCGCAGCCCGGCCGACAAACCCGCCTCACGCCCAAAGAGGCCGCGTCCAGCGTTGATCCCCGGGTACGGGCCGATCACCATCGACCAGCTCGCCGACCTGCTCCCCGCGGCCAAGATCCGACCCGTACCCGAGGCCGCCGATCTGGGTACCGAACCCGGCTATCACCCGTCGCACAAGCTGGCCGATTTCGTCGACTGCCGCGACCTGACCTGCCGCTGGCCCGGCTGCACCATGGCGGTGGCACGCTGCGATATCGACCACACCACACCCTGGCCCTACGGGCCCACCCACCCGTCGAACACCAAGCTGTACTGCCGAATCCACCACCTGATCAAGACATTCCCCTGCGGACCCGGCGGCTGGAACGACACCCAACACCCCGATGGCACCCTGACCCTCACCGCCCCCAACGGCCGGGTGTACACCACCAAACCCCAGGGTGGGCTGTTCTTTCCACAGTTCACCGTGGCCACCGCCGAACTCGGCACCATCGACATGCCACCACCGAACCCACACCGAGAACGAGCGCCCCCAAGCGATCCCGCACCCGCACCCAAAACCGGGCCTACCGAATAGCCCACGAACGCGCCCACAACCGCGCACACATCGACACCCACCCACCACCCTTCTGAAGGGCCAGCGGGCGCCGGCTAGGTTCGCTTGCGCGAATTGCGCAACGCCACCCAGAACCGTGCCGACTCGGCAATGGAGTCCTCCACCGGTGTTGGCTCCCAACCGAGTTCGCTGCGGGCCTTGGTGCAATCGACCGGCGCCTCGGCACGCATCAACCGCAACGAGGCCAGTGAGAGCTTCTCATCGGACTTACGCAACCGCCCCTTCACGGTGCCCAGCGCGGCCAGCACGTAGGTCAACGGCAACGGGATCGACCGCGCGGGCGGTGCGACTCCGGCCGCCGTGGCCGCGATCCGGGCGACCTCGGCATTACTGATCATCTTCTCCGAGATCAGATACCGCTCACCCACCCGCCCCTTCTCGGCGGCCAGGATCAACGCCCGCGCAGCATCGTTGACGCCGACGGCCTCCAACTCGATACCGCTCATCACGAAAGGGAGCTTCCCGAAGGCCGCCCCCGCGATGATCGCACCATGCGGGGTGCGACCCCAATCCTTGCCGCCGTAGGTAGTCGACACGCACATCGCCACCGCGGGCAACCCCCGGTCGCGGGCATACGACAGCACCAGATTCTCGGCCTGCACCCGCGACTGCACATACGGCGTCAGCCCTCGACGACCGATGACGTCGTTCTCGGTCGCGACCCGGCCGCGACGCCGCCCGACGGTGGCATAGCTGCTGGTGAACACGAACTTCTGCAAACCGTAGGCAATCTCGGGCTCGACAGCGATGTTCAGCACGTTGCGTGTGCCCTCGACGTTGGTGCGGAACAGCGGCGACGGGTCGCGCAACCAGCCCCGGGTGTCTACCACGCAGTAGTACACGGTCTGCGCTCCGGTCATCGCGGCTCGCAACACGTCGTTGTCCCAGATGTCCCCGACGAACCGTTGCACATCCAGGTCGTCGATACCGATGGTGTTGGCGCCCTCGCGCACCATCACCCGCACGTCATGACCGTCGGCAACCAGCTGGCGGGTCAGATGCGAACCGAGATATCCATTCGCACCGATCACCAGAACCGGGGACGTCTCCGTCATCGCGCCATACCCTTCATCCATGCGGCGGCCTCGTCGTCGAGGGTTCCGAGTTCCTGCGCCTTCTTGCACCACTTCATGGCCGCGGAGACGAACCGGAGCGGGTTGTAGATGTCCTCCTGCCTGCGCCACTGACCATCGCCGGCGTAGGTGAGGATCGAGATATTGGTGGCGCTGATGATGGTGCCGTCCCCGGGATCGCGCATGGGGTTGTCGAGTTCGCAGATGACGCGCGCGGTGGCCTCGTCGATCACCGACCATAGCGACGGGAACGCGGTCATGTGGTTACCCGGGAAGGTCTCCATCGTCTTCCAGATCCACGGCCGCACCTGCTCCCGGCCACGCATCGTGCCTGCGGCATGCTCCACATACTCGACATCGGGCGTGTACTGGTCCACCCACGGATCCCAGTCCCTGGTGGTCGCAGCCCGAGCCACGGTTTTCTCAAACGCGGTGTAAGCCTCGGCCAATTCGTCACGGGTGAATGGCGTCACACCACAAACTAGAACACGTTCTAGCCGGGTTTGTCGAGATTTCTGGCAACGGCCAACACCACCCGGTCACCCAGCGGTTCGTCGAGGCGGACCTCGACACTGCCGGGCACGGCCTGCGCGATGCACATCCGGCCGATCGACGAGGGCGGCATACCGCCGTTGAGATCGACGGTGACGGTCTCCGGGGTCTCGTCGACCAGGACGTGGACGCCGAAGCAGTCTTGGGCACCGGAGACGAAGTTCAGAAGCAATCCGTCATCGCTGCGGCTCCACGACTGCACCACCGCGGCATGCGGGTTCAGAATCTGCGGATTGTCGGCGAACACCACTCGGTGCGGGTCGGCAGGAACCTCCGGCGGAGCATCCGCAGGACTGGCCGAGGCGACCGGAAAACCCGCCGTGAGCAGGCAGCCCGCATGGATTACACCGACGAGCGCTGTTGTTACAGCTCTACGCATGGGTTCCACCGTAACGGCGGAGCACAATGGAGGGTGAACCGAAGCAAAGGAGTGATAGCGCATGAGCGACTTCCAGAAGGCCATTCTGGCCGGCGGCTGCTTCTGGGGCATGCAGGATCTGATTCGTAAGCAGCCGGGGGTCGTGTCGACGCGGGTGGGCTACACCGGCGGCGAGAACGAGCACGCCACCTACCGCAATCACCCGGGCCATGCCGAGGCGATCGAGATCATCTACGACCCCGCCGAGACCGACTACCGGGCACTGCTGGAGTTCTTCTTCCAGATCCACGACCCCTCGACGAAGAACCGTCAGGGCAACGATGTCGGCACCAGCTACCGGTCGGCGATCTTCTATGTCGACGACGAGCAGAAGTCGATCGCGCTGGACACCATCGCCGATGTCGACGCCTCCGGCCTGTGGCCCGGAAAGGTCGTCACCGAGGTGGTGCCGGAGGCTCCCTTCTGGGAGGCCGAGCCCGAGCATCAGGACTATCTGGTGCGCTACCCGACCGGATACACCTGCCACTTCCCCCGCCCGGGCTGGAAGCTGCCCAAGCGCGCGGAAGTCTGATTCACCTGGCGTGTAGCACCACGCGCCCACCGCGCTTGGGGGTGAAGGCCACTCCGCGGGAGTGCACCTTCTCCCCCGGCGCGGTGGTGGTGGCAAGGGTGAAGTGCCGCAACACCGTCCGCAGGACGACGTCCATCTCCACGTTGGCGAACACGGCGCCGACGCATCGCCGGGTGCCG
Source organism: Mycolicibacterium neoaurum (assembly GCF_036946495.1). Taxonomy (NCBI): domain Bacteria; kingdom Bacillati; phylum Actinomycetota; class Actinomycetes; order Mycobacteriales; family Mycobacteriaceae; genus Mycobacterium; species Mycolicibacterium neoaurum. The sequence goes on along the minus strand of NZ_JAQIIX010000002.1, from coordinate 2,112,766 downwards.
CCGCCGTAGGGGACCCAGGCCAGCGGCGGACGGTTCCCGATGAACCGCTGCGGGTCGAACCGGTCGGCATTGTCGAACTCACGCTCGTGCAGCTGCGACAGGCTCACCACGATCGAATGTCCGCGCGGGATGACCCATTCGCCGAGTTCGAATGTCGGCGAATAGACGTGTCGTCCCGAGAAGTCGATGACGGTGCGCACCCGCTGGGTCTCCAGGATGACGGCCTGGCGGTACTCGTTACTGTCGCCCTGTGCCTCCTCGACCAGCCGCGCCAACACATCGGGATGCCTGCTGATCCGCTCGAAAACCCAGCCCATGGTCGAGGCCGTCGTCTCGTGGCCGGCCGCCAGCAGGGTCAGCAATTCGTCGGCGATGTCTTGGCGCGACATCGCTGTCCCGTCCTCGTAGCTGCTACGCAGCAACAGGGCCAGCACGTCATCGCGCTCGTCCAGGCGGGGGTCCGCCGCCACATCGTCGATGAGTCTGCCGACCACCTCGTCGTAGCGGCGGCGATACTCGGCCAACCGGCCCCAGGGATGCCAGCGGCCGTAGTCCCGCTTCGGGGTGGGCAGGGTCGCGCACCGCGAGCCCAGCGTCACCCACGGCGGGATGATCCGGCGCAGCTCGTCGAGGTGGGCGCCGTCGGCACCGAACACCGCGCGCAGGATCGCGTTGAGGGTGATCCGCATCATCGGTTCGAGAATCGGAAACTCCTGCCCGATCGGCCAATTCGCCGACTCGCGCAGCGTCTCTTCCTCGAAGATGCGTTCGTAGTTCTTGATGCTCTTGCCGTGGAACGGTGGGGTGAGCAGCTTGCGCCGACGACGGTGCTCGGCACGGTCGAGCGCGAAGACCGAACCAGGACCGAGGATGCGCGACAGATTGGGCTGGATGTTGCCGACATCCTCCGGGCTCGCCGTGAACAACTGCTTGGCCAGCTGCGAGTCGGTGACGATCACCGTCGGGCCGAAGACCGGCAACTGCATGCTGAAGGCCGGCCCGTACCGACCGGCCAGGCGCGCGACCACCGGACGGCGGAACAACGCGAAGCCGATACCGAGCACCGCTCGGTTGAAGGTCGGGCCGGGAGGCAGTTTGATGGCGGGGGTATCGATACGTTCGACGGTCGCTTCGCTCATGACCACACACTCCAGACCGGTTGGTGGTACTGCGGTGTACCACGGGATGTGAGCTACGGTACTCCCCGGTACCGCGCGGGGCAAGAGTCGATTGAGGAGGAGGTTTCATGAGCGACGAGACGTCGTTCCGGGTCCGCCTGCTCGACGGGCTGGCCGCCTCGATCGCCGAACGCGGCTATCGCACCACCACGGTCGCCGACATCGTGCGCCATGCCCGCACCTCCAAGCGCACCTTCTACGCCGAGTTCACCGATAAGGAACAGTGCTTCATCGAGCTGCTGCGGGCCGACCATGAAGCACTGATCGCCGAGATCCGCGCCGCCGTCGACCCGCAGGCACCTTGGCAGGACCAGATCGAGCAGGCCGCCGAGGCCTACGTCGCCCATATCGACGCAGGGCCCGCGATCATGCTGAGTTGGATACGGGAACTGCCCGCCCTCGGCGCCACGGTGCGCACCGTGCAGCGTTCCGCGATGAGCGGACTGACCGAGATGCTCGTCCAGCTGACCAGCAGTCCGGGCTTCCAGCGCGCGGACATCGCACCGGTGAGTCGCGAACTCGCGGTGATCCTGCTCGGCGGACTACGCGAGCTCACCGCCCTGACCGTCGAGGACGGCGCACCGGTACAGCGCATTCTGGCCCCGGCCATCACGGCGTCCGCCGCGATCCTGGGTACGGATCAACGCAGGATCAGCCGCGCAGATTTCAGCAGCCGCAGCGAGATCTCCGGATAGTCCTCGTAACCCATGCCCGCCCACACCAGCGTTCCGGTGTAGAGCAATTCGAGCGCCTCGATGACATCGGCATCGACCGCAGCACCCAGCGCCGCCACGAGGCGGCCTCGGATATCGGCGCCGATACGCCCCCGCAGCGCATCGACATCGGGGTCCTTTCCGAGTAGCGCATTGGTCACCGCGCCGGCGAACTCGGGCTCACCGGCCACCAGCGCCGAAATATGCTCGAGCACCTCCAGCACCCGGGTAGCCGGGTCCTCGGACTCGTGGGCGGCCAGCGGCGATTCTGCGAGTCGCCGCCAGAACACCTCAGCGACAAGGTGTTCCTTCGACGAGAAGTAGGTGTAGGCGGTCGCGGCACCGACCCCGGCCTGCGCGGCCACCCGGCGCACCGTCAACGCCGCGAATCCGTCGCTCGCCAGCAGCTCCAACGCCGCCTTGCCGAGACGATCGACGGTATCGGCCTGCTTGGCACTCAACCGACGGCGCGTCGACTCCAGAGTCGCATCGGACACGTGTCCAGACACTACTGCAACCCCGGCTCACCAGCAACGGTAGGTTGTCTGCCATGAGCACCGCACAGGCCGACCTGCCATCCGAAACCGCCCGGCTCTTTGCGTTCGCCGAGCAGGTCACCGGCTTCCTGCCCGCCGACGAGGGACGTGCGCTCTACGACGCGGCCGTGCGCTACCTGGCCGGCGGCGTCGGCGTCGAGATCGGCACGTACTGCGGCAAGTCCACCGTGCTACTCGGGGCGGCCGCCAAGCAGACCGGCGGCATCATCTACACCGTCGACCACCACCACGGTTCCGAGGAACACCAACCCGGCTGGGAATACCACGACACCAGCCTGGTCGACCCGGTCACCGGCCGGTTCGACACCCTGCCCACCGCACGGCACACCCTCGATCTCGCGGGTCTCGACGAGCATGTGGTGGCCATCGTCGGGAAATCGCCTGTGGTAGCCAAGGTCTGGGCGACGCAGGTGCAATTCGTGTTCATCGACGGGGGACATACCGAGGAGGCCGCCCAGCGGGACTACGACGGATGGGCCAAGTGGGTGACGCCCGGCGGTGCCCTGGTGATCCACGACGTGTTCCCCGACCCGAACGACGGCGGGCAGGCGCCGTACCACATCTACCGGCGCGCCATCGATTCCGGCGATTTCACCGAGGTATCGGCCACCGGCTCGCTGCGCCTGCTGGAACGGCGCTAACGATTCGCCGGACCGGATGCGGCGCAGGCACAGTCGAATTCGCTCTCCAGCCCGCGCGGTAGGTCGGTCCGGAAAATACCGGCGGCCGGGGTCGTGCTCGACAACGCGTCGGCGGCCAGGATCATCGCGGCACCGGTCCAGGTGGTGCGTTCCTCGGGCCAGCGCTTCCCGTCGGCGAACACCAGTCCGGTCCAATACGAACCGTCACCTTCGCGCAGGTGCTGCATCGCGGCGAACTGCTCGTGAGCCCTCGTGCGATCACCGATGGCATCCAACGCCATTACCAGTTCACAGGTTTCGGCGCCGGTGACCCACGGCCGATGGTCCACGCAGCGGATACCGAGGCCATCGACCACGAAATCATCCCAGCGCGCCTCGATACGGGCCCGCGCGACATGCCCGCGCAGGGCACCGCCTAGTACCGGGTAGTACCACTCCATTGCGTGGGAGTCCTTGGCGTTGAACGACTCCGGGTGCTCGGCGATGGCATGGCCGAGCTGGCCGAGTGCCACCTCCCACTCCGGTTGCGGGTCGTCCAGATAGTTGGCCAGCGCCAGTGCACACCGGATACTGTGGTAGATGCTGGCGCATCCGGTCAGCAGCGCCTCTTCGATCAGACCGGCATCGCTTTTGGCCCAACCGATCTCGCCGCCGGGAAGCTGCATCGACAGCACCAGATCGATCGCCCCGGATACCGTCGGCCACATGAGTTCGGCGAAGCGGCGGTCTCCGGTGATCAACAGGTGATGCCACACCCCGGTCGCGATATATGCGCAGAAGTTACTGTCGGTGTTGGCATCCTCGATGACACCATTGCGCAGCTGGATCGGCCAGGACCCGTCCGGTCGCTGGGCCGTCCGGCACCACTCGAAGGCCGCCCGTGCCGGCTCCAGCAGTCCGGCCACCGTCAGCGCCATGGCATTCTCGACGTGATCCCACGGATCGGTGTGTCCGCCCACGGACCACGGAATGGCACCCGATGACTCTTGGGTGTCGGCGATGGAGACCGCGGTTTGAAGGCACTGCTCGGGTGTCAGAACACCCGCGACACCGGGGATCTCGTGGGCGGTCATCTCAGACCGCGGGCTTGCGGAAGTAGAGGGCGACACTCTTGCCGATCAGCGGATTCAACGCGGCCTCGGCCTGCTTGGTGACCCACGGCCTGCTCATCATGTCCCAGACCAGCAGCTTGTGGTAGGCGGTGACCACCGGGTGATCCGGTTTGTCCACGCCGACAGCGCATTTGAGCCACCAGAACGGCGAGTGCAGCGAATGCGCGTGCTCACTGTGGGTGAAGTGCATTCCGCGGCCGGTGATCTTGTCGCGCAGCTCGTCGGCCTTGTAGATGCGGATATGGCCGCCCTCGTTGGCGTGGTACTCATCCGACAGCATCCAGCAGACCTTTTCCGGCAGCCAGCGCGGCACCGTCACCGCCAGCGCACCACCGGGTTTGAGGACTCGGACCAGCTCGGCGATGGCGGCGTCATCGGCGGGGACATGCTCCAGGATCTCCGAGGCGATCACACAGTCGAAGGTTCCGTCGGCGTAGGGCAGGTCGAGGGCATCGCCCTTGACGGCCTCGGCGCGTGCCGAGGACGGAGCCTCACCCTGCTCCCTCATCGCGGTCAGGATCGCGTCGACATCGTTGAGATCCTCGACGCTCTGGTCGAAGGCGATGACGTCCGCGCCCCGCCGGTAGGCCTCGAAGGAATGCCGTCCGGCCCCGCAACCGACATCGATGACCGATGTCCCCGGGCCGATACCTAATCTGTCGAAGTCGACGGTCAGCACGCAGTGCGTCCTTTCTGAATTCTCTCGGCGGCTCGCTGGTAGACCGCGACGGTCTGTGCCGCAACGGATTCCCAACTGAATACCTCGACAGCGCGGCGACGGCCTGCGGCACCGAGGCGGTGTCGCTCGGCGGGTGAATCGAGCAGTTCACCGAGCACGGTGGTCAATTGGTCGACATCGGCGGGCGGGACCAACCGTGCACACTCCCCCTCGGCGCCCAGTACCTCGGGCAGCGCGCCAGCCCGGCTGGCGACGATCGGGGTACCGCTGGCCATCGCCTCGACCGCCGGTAGCGAGAAACCTTCGTACAACGAAGGGATACAGGCGATCTCGGCCGAAGCCAACAAACCAGCAAGATCCTCGTCGGACAATCCGCTGGAGATGTGCACGATATCGGAGATGCCCAGTTCGGCGATGAGCTTCTCGGTCGGACCGTTGGGCTCGAGCTTGGACACCAGCTGCACATCGAGGTTGTGATGGGCGCGCAACCGAGCCACCGCATGCAGCAGATTCCCGACGCCCTTGAGCGGCACGTCGGCGCTGGCGATCGCGATGATGCGGCCGGGCTCCCGGGACTCGGCCGGCTTGAACAGCTCGGTGTCCACCCCGAGCGGCACCACGTGTAGCTGATCGGCGCTCACCCCGAAATCCTCGGCGATATCGGCCGCCGACGTCGAGGAGACCGTCAGCAGTTCGGGGATGGCGCGCGCGACCTTCTTCTGTGTCTCGGCAAAGGCGTACCACCGCCGCACCAGCGGCTTACGCCACCATGGGGCGGCTGCCACCTCGAGGACCCGGTCCCTGGTGATCGGATGATGCACCGTGGCCACGACGGGCAGACCCATGCCCGCGATGCCCAGCAGCGCCGATCCCAGACTCTGGTTGTCGTGCACGACGTCGAACTCGTCGCCGCGCTCGGCCATGATCCGTTTGACCCGCATGCAGAACGTCTTGGGCTCGGGGAACCCGGCCGTCCACATGGTCAGCAGTTCGAGCAGGTCGATGTGGTCGCGGATCTCGCGCGGGTGCGGAACCCGGAACGGGTCGGGCTCGCGGTAGAGGTCCAGGCTGGGCACCTTGGTGAGCCGGACGCGCTGATCGAGGCCCTCCGGATAGGGCTGGCCGGAGAACACCTCGACCTGGTGGCCGAGTTCGGCGAGACCCTGGGACAGGTACCTGACGTAGACGCCCTGACCACCGCAATGGGTCTTGCTGCGGTAGGAGAGAAGAGCAATACGCACGTCAGCTCAATCCGCTGAACTGCAGCGCAGGCATGCTGGACATGTGTCCAGACTATAGTTCGACGCGCTAGGGGGCGCAACGCGGTACGGGTCGGATCGGTAGCACGAAAGCGAACGGTCTGCCGAATCCGAGGCCCTGCAGCTGCGCTTGCCGGACATCCGAGACGGTGACCTCCCTCAGTTCACCGGACGCCGGATCGAAGCAGCGCAACCGTTCTCCGGCCAGCGCCACGATCAGGACCCAGTGCCGCGGGATGAGATGCCCGATCAGCATGGGCACCGGGCCGCCGGCGCGCACGGTGGCCAGCACATCAGCCATCCCGTCCACCCGCCCCGGCAGCAATCCGCGCGCGATCCGCCAGCGACAACGCACCCCGCAGCGGTCGGCGATGGCGGCGGCCAGACCCGGCGGTGTCATCCCCAGCCGCCGCGGCCAGACCCGGTTCACCTGTCGATGCACCATGTCCTGCTCGGTGCCGAACCAGCCGGGACCCGCCCGCAGCCGCGCCCGGTAACCGTCGTCCAGCAACGCGGCGGCCACGACCGCGACGGTGGGACCGCAGCTGATCCCGTCGCGTTGCCGAAGGCGATAACCGGCGAGCTTCATCGACACCGAGGCTAATCGTGACGTGGTACCCCTGGTTTCGGATAACCGATTCTGGCAACATTACCGGCCGGTAAGAACGTCGACGGCGACTCAATCGGGGGTGCAGATGGCAGGCACGTTGTCAGTCTTGGCAGTGGAGGCCACCGAGGGCGGTGGCGCCGCGCTGGACCAGATCATCGGTATCTCGATCGCGACCGCCATCATCACCGCGGGGCTGCTGTGGATCGGCATCCTGCACCGCACCCGCCGGATCACCTGGCTGGGCAACCTCGGGGACAAGGTCGGCGCCAAGATGAACCGGCCCGCCTGGGTGGCTCTGCCGACACTGCTGTTCACCTCGACGATCATCTGCGCCATGTTCGGCTTCATCTGGGATGTCAGCCTGCATATCGGCAAGGGCCGCGACTCCGGCCCGCTGGCCAATCCGGCGCACTATTTCATCCTGGTCGGACTGTTCCTGCTCTTCATCGCCGGCTCGATGGCGATCATCCTGCCCCACGAGAAGCCCGGGCCCGCGGCCATCAAGATCACCAGGACCTGGTACGCGCCGGTGGGCGGCATCCTGATGGCCGCCTGCGGCCTGTACGCGCTCATCGGGTTCCCGCTAGATGATGTCTGGCACCGCATCTTCGGCCAGGACGTCACGCTCTGGGGGCCGACGCACCTGATGCTGATCGGCGGGGCCGGCCTGTCCCTGGTCGCGGTGCTACTGCTCGAACACGAGGGCCGGCTGGCATCGGGAACCGCGACCGACGACAGCTCGCTACCAACGATCCTGCGGTACTTCGCCTTCGGTGGACTGGTCATCGGCATGTCGGTCTTCCCCGTCGAATACGACTTCGGCATCGAGCAGTTCCGGCTGGTGCTGCACCCCATGCTGGTCGCCGCGGCGGCCGCGCTGGCATTGATCGCCGCACGCATCACCATGGGTCGCGGCGCGGCGATCGCGGCCGTGCTGTTCGCATTGCTGATCCGCGGCATCGTCGCGGTGGCCGTCGGCCCGGTGCTCGGTGCGCCCTACAGCTGGTTCGCGCTCTACCTCGGCCCGGCTCTGGTGGTCGAGCTGTTGGCACTCACCCCATTGATCAAGCGGCCCATCGTGTTCGGCGCGGTGGCCGGTGCCGCCATCGGGACGGTCGGATTGTGGCTGGAGTCCTTCTGGATCGACACCGTCTTCATGTACCCATGGCCGACCTCGATGTGGGCCGAGACCCTGCTCACCGCCGCGCCTGTCGCCATCCTGATGGGCATGTGCGGCGCACTGCTGGGGATCGTGCTGACCGGGCGGCCACTGCCCAAACGCGCGCTGAGCATCGGCATCATCCTCGTGACGGTGCTGACCATCGGTGCCGCCGTTGGCAACGGGTTGAACATCTCGGTGCCGCAGAACGCCAGCGCACAGATCACCCTGACCGAACTGCCCAGCCCCGCTGGGCAGCGGATGGTGAGCGCCGATATCCGCGTCACCCCCGCCGACCTGATCAGCGAGGACCCCGAATGGGTGTCGATGCTGTCGTGGCAGGGCGGACTGGACAACGAGCGCGGACTGGTGGTCGACCATCTGGAACGGCTCGGACCAGGGCACTACCGCACCACCCGACCGATCCCGGTGTGGGGTACCTGGAAGACGTTGGTCCGCGTCCAGGACGGGCGCACCATGGCCGCCGTGCCGGTCTTCTTGCCCGCCGATCCGGGAATCGGTGCCACCGAACTGCCTGCCGAGCAGTCGATCAATCGACCGTTCGTCCAGGAGATCGAGATCCTGCAGCGTGAGCGCAATCTCGAGGTGCCGAGCTGGTTGTTCACCGCGGCCTCCCTGGTGGTCCTGCTGTGCTCGCTCATCCTCATCGCGGCGTTGAGCTGGGGTGCGGGTCGGATCAACGACCGGGAGATGAGGGTGGACACCGAGTCGACGCCCAAACATCCGGTGCCGCAACACTGAACACCTCGATGACCTACCTGGCCGACCATTCGCTGCTGCTGGCGCTGCCGGCCTTCGCGCCCGCGGTGGTGGTCGCCGGTGTCGTCGCCTATGTGGCGATCCGGGACCGACGCACCCCCGACGACAGCGACAACGACGACGACAATGACACCGTGCACACCGACGAGGAGAGGACGTAGTTTGCGGTCATTGATCGTGTTGGCCACCGCGGCACTGGTATCTGTGGGGTGCAGCAGCCAGCCACCCGACCGTCCCGAGGAAACGGCCCAGCCCGCCCCATCCGGGGTCCCGACCCTGACCGACCAGCAGGCGGCACCGGAGCAGGTCACGCTCGAGGTCACCATCGCCGGCGGCCAGGTCACCCCGACCAATGAGCAGCTGCAGGCACGTGTCGGTGAGCCGATCCTGATCAGGGTCACCAGCGACACACCTGACGAACTGCATGTCCATGCCACCCCCGAACACTCCTTCGAGGTGAAACCCGGTCCGGCGCAGACGTTCCAGTTCACCGTCGAGGTGCCCGGCAAGGTCGACGTGGAGCTGCACGAGGCGCATCGCGTCGTCGCCACCATCGCGGTGCAGTGACCGTACTGGCGCACGGGCTCGGCGGCTCGACCGATCTGCCCATCCCGTTCACCTACGCGCTGATCGGCGCCGCCTGGACGCTCACCTTCACCTTTGCCCTGGTCGCTCTCGCCTGGCGCACACCGCGATTCGATGCCGACGCACCCGGACGTCCGCTGCCCGACGCGGTGACCCGCATGGTGGACTCGGCCATCACGCGCTGGGTGCTGGCCGGTGCCGGTATCGCGTTCACGGTCTGGGTCACCGTGGCGGCCGTGACGGGCCCGCAGGATTCCCGCAATGCCCTGCCCGGGGTGTTCTACGTGCTGCTGTGGGTCGGGTTGGTGGCGGTGTCGGCGCTGTTCGGACCGCTGTGGCGGGTGCTGTCACCAGTGCGCACCATCGCCCGGCTGCTGCGGGTGCGTGGCGACCGCATCAGCTATCCGGCCCGCCTGGGTTACTGGCCGGCAGCGGCGGGGTTGTTCGCCTTCGTCTGGCTGGAGTTGGCCAGCCCCGATCCTGGATCGCTTGCGGCGGTCAAGATCTGGCTGTTGGTGTACTTCGGGATCACCATCGTCGGCGCACTCGTGTGCGGTCCGCGCTGGTGCGCGCGGGCGGACCCGTTCGAGGTGTACAGCATGGTCGCCTCGCGGTGCGCACCGTGGCGACGTAATCCGGACGGCCGCATCGCCATCGGCAACCCGTTCGACCGTCTGCTGTCACTGCCGGTCCGCCCGGGTATCGTCGCCGTGCTGGCAGTTCTGTTGGGCTCCACCGCTTTCGACAGCTTCTCGGCCATCCCCGGATGGCGCAGTTTCGTCGATGCCCACGCCGACGGACAGTGGGGAGCCAGTGCCATCAAGACGGCCGGGCTGGCAGTCTTCGTCGTCACCGTCGGCGTGACGTTCAGCTTGGCGGCCGCGGCCACCGGTGGGGTGGATAACGCGCGCCGCAGGCAACTGCCCGGCTTGATGGCGCACTCGCTGATACCGATCGTCATCGGATACGTGTTCGCCCACTACCTGACCTACCTGATCGAAAAGGGTCAACAGACGGTGCACGCGTTGCTCGGAATGCAGGACGCGCAGGTCTACTACCTGCTGTCCATGCATCCGTCGCTGCTCGCATCGCTCAAGGTGGGCTTCGTGCTGCTCGGACACGTGGCGGGCGTGGTGGCCGCCCACGACCGTGCGCTGCGGGTGCTGCCCAAGGGGCATCAGATGACCGGGCAGCTGGCGATGATGCTGGTCATGGTGGGCTACACATTCCTCGGGCTCTATCTGCTCTTCGGTGGCTGAGCGATACGGTTGTCTGCATGCGGGCGCTGATCGTGGTGGATGTGCAGAAGGATTTCTGTGAGGGCGGTTCGTTGGCCGTCGAAGGTGGTGCCGCGGTCGCCGGCGCGATCACCGGCCTGCTCACCGGACACGACTACGATCACGTGGTCGCGACCATGGACTTTCACATCGACCCCGGTGAGCATTTCTCCGACACCCCGGACTATCGGGTGTCCTGGCCGAGGCACTGCGTGGTCGGCACCCCCGGGGTCGACTTCCACGAGAATCTCGATCCCGCCGCGGTCGAGGCGGTGTTCACCAAGGGTGAGTTCTCGGCCGCCTACAGCGGTTTCGAGGGCACCGATGCCGATGGCACCTCGCTGACCGATTGGCTGGCCCGCCGAGGTGTGGACGCCGTGGACGTGGTGGGTATCGCCACCGACTACTGCGTGCGCGCGACCGCGCTGGATGCCGCTGCAGCCGGGTTGCGCACGCGGGTGCTGCTACCGCTGTGCGCGGGGGTCGCCGCGGACACCACCGCCGAGGCGGTGACCCTGCTACGGGCGCGCGGCGTCGAGGTCACGGAGTAGGGCCGGCAGACCCGTCCTGTTCGCGCGCTGAGCGCTCACCCGCCCATCGTCACGTCTGCAGATAGATCTGTAACAGAGGTAATGTGTGGGCCATGCGTACCCGCACCGATCTGGCCGGCGAACTGTTCGGCGTGGTCGGACGATTCCGTCGCCAGCTGCGCCGATCCACAAAAGGCACAGCAGGCGGATTCGACCACGACGGTCTGACCCAGTCACAGACCGAGCTTCTGCGACTCGTCGGCCGCCGCCCCGGGGTGTCGGTGCGCGATGCGGCCGCCGAGCTCTGCCTGGCCCCCAACACCGCCTCCACGTTGGTCTCCCGCCTCGCCGCCGAAGACCTGCTGATCCGTTCGGTGGACAGCAGCGACCGCCGGGTGGGCCGGTTGCGGCTCGCTCCCGCCGCACAGCAGATCGCCGATCGGTCCCGCGAGGCCAGGCGCACCGCACTGGCTGGTGCGCTGGACCGACTCGACGACGACCAGATCGCCGCGCTCACCGCCGGACTGGACGTCCTCACCGAGCTCACCCGGATTCTGCAGGAGGACAACCCGTGACCGCTGCGGCCATCGACTGTCGCGGACTCACCCATCGCTACGGCAAGTTCACCGCGGTGGACGGGCTCGACCTGCTGGTCCGCCCGGGCGAGACGGTCGGCCTGCTCGGGCCCAACGGGGCCGGCAAGACCACCGCGATCCGCGTCCTGACCACCCTCACCCCGATCCAGCAGGGGCAGGTCCATATCTTCGGTCTGGACGCCCGCCGCGACACCATGGATATCCGATACAACATCGGCTATGTACCACAACAACTTTCCATCGAAGCGGCGTTGACGGGTCGGCAGAACGTCGAACTGTTCGCCCGCCTCTACGATATCGGGCGCCGGGACCGCGCCACCCGGGTGGCCGAGGCGATCGACGCCATGGGACTGACCGAGGTCGCCGACAAACCCGCGGGCAGCTTCTCCGGCGGCATGGTGCGTCGCCTCGAGCTCGCGCAGGCACTGGTGAACCGCCCCTCACTACTGCTCCTAGACGAACCGACCGTGGGCCTGGATCCCATTGCCCGCGACAGTGTCTGGGACCAGGTCGAGCGTATGCAGCAGGACTTCGGGATGGCGGTCCTACTGACGACGCACTACATGGGCGAGGCGGACGCCCTGTGCGACCGAGTGATCCTGATGCATCACGGCCGGCTGCAGGCCGAAGGCACCCCGTCCGAGCTGAAGTCGACAGTCGGCAAGGATGCCACCCTTGAGGACGTGTTCCGCCACTATGCCGGCTCGGACCTCGACAACGCGGCTCCGGCCGGCCTGCGTGAGGTCCGTGCCGCCCGAAGGACGGCACGCCGTGTCGGTTGATATCCCCGTCCCCCTGATCCGTGCCCCGCGCGGCTGGCGCCGGATACCCGGAATCGGCTCGCGGATGGGCGCATTCGCCCTCGTCGAGGTGCAGAAGCTGCGGCACGACCGCACCGAGCTGTTCACCCGGATGGTGCAGCCCGCCCTGTGGCTGATCATCTTCGGGCAGACCTTCAATCGGCTCGGCGTGATCGACACCGGCGACGTGCCGTATCTGGCGTTCCTGGCACCGGGGATCATCGCGCAGTCGGCACTGTTCATCTCGATCTTCTATGGCATCCAGATCATCTGGGACCGCGATGCGGGCATCCTGGCCAAACTGATGGTCACTCCGGCGCCACCGTCGGCCCTGATCACCGGGAAGGCGTTCGCCGCCGGGGTGCGTTCGGTGGTGCAGGTCATCGGTGTCGTGGCGCTGGCGTATGTCATCGGCGTGCACATGACGGTGAACCCGTTGCGCATCCTCGGCGCGATGGCGGTCGTGATGCTCGGCTCGGCGTTCTTCGCCTGCCTGTCGATGTCGCTGGCCGGGCTGGTGCGCAACCGGGACCGGCTGATGGGCATCGGCCAGGCCATCACCATGCCGCTGTTCTTCGCCTCCAATGCGCTGTACCCGGTGGAGGTCATGCCCCAGTGGCTACGTTGGCTGTCGGCGGTCAATCCCCTGAGTTATGAAGTGAATGCACTGCGCGGCCTGCTGATCGGAACGCCCACCAATGCGGCGTTGGACATCGCGGTGCTGGTCGGGTCGGCGGCGCTCGGAGTGGTCACCGCATCGGCGCTGCTGCGCCGGCTGGTGCGTTAGTTGCCCAGCAACCGGTCCAGTGCACCCAGCGGGATCGGCAGCCAGGTCGGGCGATAACGCGACTCGTAGCCCACTTCATAGACGGCCTTGTCCAGCTCGTAGGCCAGCAGTACACCGGCCGAATCCCACGGATTGAGTCCGCCGACGGAGGCGTAGCCGTCGCAGAAAGCCTTGCGGTTCGCTTGCACCCACTCGCGGGCGGCCGCCTCCAGGTCGGCGTCCTGTACCGTCAGCAACCGTTGCGAGGCAACGTAATCGTAGGAGCGCAACATGCCCGCGACATCGCGCAGCGGGGAGTCCGGGCGACGGCGCTCGGCCAGCGGCTGGCCGGGTTCACCCTCGAAGTCGATGATCAGCCACCCGGTGGGGGTGTGCAACACCTGGCCCAGGTGCAAGTCGCCATGGACGCGCTGTTCCGGGGTCGGCTCGTCGGCGACCTGTCGATAGCACTGCTCGATCTGCGCAAGGCGTGCGGCAACCTGCGGCACCGACGCCGCCACCGACCGGGCCCGCTCGATCAGCGCCTGCGCGGGGAACGCCGTCATCCGGCTGCCGAGGGTCTCGGCCAGGGACAGGTGCACCGAGGCCACCGCCTCGCCGAGCAGATGTGACTCGTGCCCGAAATCAGCCTCGGCCGAACGCAAATCCTCGGTACGCCGCTCGGCCACCGACCACCCGTCCGATGATCCCTTGGCGAAGGCACTCACCATACCCAATGTGTATTGTTCGCCATCCCAAGCGATTTCATAGGATCCGAGCAGTGGGGTGATATGCGGATTGCCTGACAGTGCCCGGGTCAGCTCGATATCGGGGTTGACGCCGGGGGTCAGCCTGCGGAATGCCTTCATGATGGCGTGGTCGCCGAACACGATGCTGGTGTTCGACTGTTCGGCACCCATGCTGCGCACCGGTGTCACCGGACCCCACTGAGCGTCGGGCTCGGCCAGGAAAGTGATTGGGCCGATCGAGGCGGATTCCTCGATGAGACCCAGCAGTCGGCCGGCCACTTCGGGATCGGTGAGGGCGTCATACCCGGTGCGGCCGGCATCGGTGCCGATCACGGTGTGCTCGGCACCGCTGTCCCAGCGGACGACCACCTGATATCGGTCGACAGAGCCGTCGGCGTAGTCGACCTCGAGTAGGACCAGGTCCAGGTCCTCGCCGAGTGGCACCGCCGTCGGGCGGACATCGGTCAGATCGCGGCCGCGCCCGCCGTACCACCGTTGTCGGGGTAGCCACTGGGCGAACGGGTTGGTCATCGCTTCTCCAACGTAGTCGCGGGGCGGCCCGGATGCCGTCCCCTTCCACCCTCGTACCCGACTGTGCGTCCACGTACACCCGGCCGGCCTTTCGGTATGGTGCCGCTATGGCTGATCTGCGCGACCATGGCGATCCGGGGGATGCCCCGTCGATCCCGCCACCGACGGCCCCGGTGAGCGACGCCACCCGTCCGTCGGCTGCGGAGGAGGCGCGCACCATCGCGGCGTCCACCAACACCGCAACACTGGCCACCCTGACCGCCGAAGGTGATCCGTGGGCATCCTTCGTCACCTACGGTCTGCACGAGGGCGCACCGGTGCTGTGCGTGTCCAACCTCGCCGAACACGGCCGCAACCTCGCCGGTGACCAGCGGGCGAGTATTGCCATCGTGGCGCCGGAGGCCCCGGACGATCCGCTGGCATCGGGTCGCATCACGCTGGCCGGTGTGGTCACCCGGCCCACCGGCGCCGCGCTGGACGCCGCCCGGCAGGCCCACCTCGACGCGGTACCCGCCGCCAAGTACTACATCGACTACAGCGATTTCACGTTGTGGGTGCTCGATGTGCAGCGCGTGCGCTGGGTCGGTGGTTACGGCCGGATGGATTCCACCACCGGGGCGGATTACACCGCCGCCGCACCCGACCCCGTCGCGCCGCACGCCGCGGGCGCCATCGCCCACCTCAACGCCGACCACGCCGATGCGCTGACGGCCATGGCCCGTGCCCTCGGCGGATATCCCGATGCCACCGCCGCGACCTGCACCGGGGCCGACCGATACGGCCTCGACTTGCGGGTGGACACACCCCGCGGCATCGCCTACACCAGGGCCGGTTACCTCAAGCCCATCGATGCCATCGGCGAGTTGCGTGCGGCCGCAGTGGAATTGACGCGCCGGGCTCAGCGGGCCTGAGCCGTTCTCCCACCGCACCGGCGCGGTGCAATACGATCGCCGTATGCAACGTCCGGACAGCTGGCAGGCCGCCTTCGATCTCATTCGCACCCGAGCCCACGAGCGGCGCGAGGAGCCGTTCAAGCTGGTGAGCGGCCAGCTGAGCCACGACTACATCGACGGCAAGCACGCCATCGACAACGGTGAGCGGCTCAC
This sequence comes from Mycolicibacterium neoaurum, assembly GCF_036946495.1. Classification (NCBI taxonomy): domain Bacteria; kingdom Bacillati; phylum Actinomycetota; class Actinomycetes; order Mycobacteriales; family Mycobacteriaceae; genus Mycobacterium; species Mycolicibacterium neoaurum. The sequence goes on along the minus strand of NZ_JAQIIX010000002.1, from coordinate 2,097,138 downwards.
CACCGTCAGCCGTGCCGTCGCCGACCTGGCAGCCGCGCACGGTATCGAGTTCGACGCGGTCGGCGGACTGACGATGGGTGCCGATCCGCTGGCCCACGGCATCGCGATGGTCACCGGAGCGGCCTGGTTCTCGGTCCGCAAGGAACAGAAACAACGCGGCCGCGAGCAGTGGATCGAGGGCACCCGCCTCTCCCCAGGTGACCGGGTTCTGCTGGTCGACGATGTGATCAGCACCGGCGGATCGACCAAGAAGGCCTATGACCGCGTGTTGGAGGTCGGGGTGATGGTCACCGGGGTGATCCCGATGGTCGATCGCGGTGATGTCGCGGCTGACCTGTTCGGCGGTCTCGGGGTGCCCTTCGCGGCGCTGGTCACCTACCGGGATCTGGGTATCGACCCGGTCAAGGCCGTCTGACCCGCGGCCTACCCTTAGGCCCCTACCCTTCGATGACGAGCACGCCGCCCGGCTCAAGCCCCACGGTGACCCGATCGCCCGGCGCGAAAGCCCGTGCCGCCGAACTGTTCATCTGGGCATAGAGCGCCGCACCGTCTGCCAATGTCACGCTGACCCGCGATATCGCGCCGAGGAACGCCACCGCGACCACCGTCGCCTCACCCGCCGGATCGGCCTGCACGGTCACCGACTCAGGGCGCACCATCGCCACACCCGTTCCGTCCACCGATCCGGGCAGCGCGGGGACCTTCACGCCGAGCAAGCCGGCCGTGCCACCGGACACCGTGGCGGCCACCTTGTTGCTGAGCCCGACGAAATCCGCGACGAACGGGGTCGCCGGGTGGGCGTACAGCTCGGCCGGGGCGGCGAGTTGCTCCAGGCGACCTGCGTTCATCACGCCGACCCGGTCGGCGACGGCGAGCGCCTCCTCCTGATCGTGGGTGACGAACAGCGTCGTCGTCCCCACCTCCAGCTGCACCCGGCGAATCTCATCACGCAGCTGCGTGCGCACCTTGGCGTCCAGCGCCGAGAGCGGCTCATCGAGCAGCAGCACCCGCGGACGCACCGCCAGCGCACGGGCCAGCGCCACCCGTTGCTGCTGACCGCCGGACAGCTCGTCGGCATAGCGTCCCGACTGGGCTGACAGCCCGACCAGCTCCAGCATTTCGGCCGCCCGCGAACGTCGTTCGACGGCGCCCACCCCGCGCATCTTCAGACCGAAGGCGACGTTGTCGAGCACCGTCAGATGCGGGAACAGGCTGTAGGCCTGGAAAACCATCCCCATATCGCGCTTGTTCGCCGGGACCCTGCTGATATCGCGGCCGTCGATGAGCACCTTTCCCGACGTCGCCTCCTCGAGGCCGGCCAGGATGCGCATCGCGGTGGTTTTGCCACACCCCGACGGCCCGAGCAGGGCCACCAGCTCCCCCGGTTCGATCCGCAGATTCAGCCCGTCCAGGGCGCGGACCGACCCGAAAGTGCGTGTGAGTTCCTGCAATTCAACAGCCACACTCATGAGCGTCCGCGCCGCCTCTTCCGTCCGGTCAGCAGCGACAGCCCCAACAGCAGTCCGAAGCCGAAGATCAACGTGGCCAGCGATGCCGCCACCGATGTCGGGCCGTCACTTCGGCCGAGTTCCACGATCTGCACCGGCAGCGTCTGGAATCCGGATAGTGAGGCCACGGTGTACTCGCCGAGCACCACGGCGATCGAGATGAAGGCCGCCGACAGGATGCCGGTGCCGATATTGGGCACGATGACCCGCACGATCGTCGACGTCCAGCCGGCCCCCAACGACCGGGCCGCCTCCGACAACGTCGGCAGGTCGATCGCCGACAGCGCCGAATCCAGCGCCCGGTAGGCGAACGGCAGCACCAGCACGATGTAGACGAAGGTCAGCGTCAGCGCCGACTCACCGAGCAGGTAGGTCACCCACAGGTACACATTGCGCAGACCGACGACCACCACCAGCGCGGGAATCGTCAACGGCAGCAGGCACAGGAACTCCACCAACCGATTCGCCCACGGTGCGCGCAGCCGAACCCAGACCATGGTGGGGACCAGCAGTGCCAGCATGGCCGTCACGGTCAGCACCGCGAGCAACAGCGAGGTGACGATCGCGGTCAACAGGGCCTCGTCGGTAACCAGATTCGCCCACGCCGCCATGGTGCGGCCGCCACCGAACGGGTCACGGGTCGCGAAATCGGCCATCGCATAGAGCGGGAACAGAAAGAAGGCACCAAAGCCCAACCACAGCACGACGCGCACGAGTCGGGTCATCGCAACCACCGGGCGGTCCTGCGCACCAACAGGTTGTAGGCGATCATCACGACGGCGACCACCACGACCATCTCCAACGCGAGCGCGTAGGCCAGCCCGGCCTGCCCGAGCACCACCTCACTGGTCAACGCCACCCGGATCAACAGCGGCACAATCGGACTGCCCTGACTGACCAACGCCGCCGCGGTCGCATACGCGGCGAAGGCGTTGGCGAACAACAGCAGCGTCGAGCCCAGGAAGGCCGGCGTCAACAGCGGCAACGCCACCTCGCGCCAGTACTGCCAGGTGCTCGCCCCCAGGCTCACCGCGGCCTCACGCCACTGCGCACGGAGTCCCTCCAGGGCGGGCAGGAACACGATGACCATCAGCGGGATCTGGAAGTAGGTGTAGACCAGGATCAAGCCCGGCAGGCTGTACAACCAAGCCCCCGGCGCGATGTTCACACTCAGCAGGTGCTGTAACCACAGGGTGAGCACGCCGTTGATGCCGACCGTGGCCAGGAATGCGAAAGCCAGTGCCACGCCTCCGAACTGGGCCAGCACGCTGCTCAGCGCCAGGACGGCGCGCCGGATCAACGAGCGCGGCGGACTGCTCAGGATCAGCCAGGCCAGCACCGCCCCGCCGAACGCACCGATCAGTGCGCTCACACCCGAGAGCACCAGGCTGCGCACCAGCGCGGTCAACGGTGCCTGACCGAACAGTGCGCCGACCAGTTCCAAGGAGAACCTGCCGTCCACGACGAAGGCGTTGACGATGACCGTCACGGTCGGGATGAGCAGGAAGACCGTGACCACTGCCAGGAACGGCAGCAGCGGCAGGGCCTGGCGGAGATACCGCACTTCTCAGCCGATGGCCTTGGCCCAGTTGGCTTCCAGATACTTCGTCGCCGCCTCGTTCTGCTCGACGCTGACGAAGGTGGCCGCACCGTCGACCGGCGGGAGGGTGCCATAGGTTTCGCGGTCGATGGTGCCGTGGGTGACCATCCAGTCCGCGCGAACCGGCCGTGCTCCACCGGCGAGGTACAGGTTCTGCCCCTCGTCGCTGTACAGGAACTCCTGCCACAACCGTGCCGCCGCGGGATGCGGCGCATCTTTGTTGATGGCCTGGAAGTAGTAGCCCGCCACGGCCGCGTTGGGCGGGATGACGACCTTCCAGCCCGGAACCTTCTTGGACTGTGCGACATTGAGGTAGTCCCAATCCAGCACCACCGGTGTCTGCCCGGAGGCGATCGTGGCCGGGGTGGGGTCGACGGGTAGGAAGTTGCCCGCCTCGTTGAGTTTCCGGAAGAACTCCACACCGGGGGCGATGTCATCGGGTGATCCGCCCTGTGACACGGCGACCATCATCACACCGGAGAATGCGGCCCCGGCCTGGGTCGGGTCACCGTTGAGAGCCACCTTGCCGGCGAACTCGGGCTTGAGCAGATCGTCGACACCGACGATGGTGGGTACCTTGGTGGAGTCGTAGCCGATGGACATGTAGCCGCCGTAGTCGTTGACCCACAGACCGTCCGGATGCTTGAAGGAGTCCGAGATCTCGGCGAAGTGCTCGACCTTGTACGGCGCGAACTTGTCGGTGTTGGCCAAGGCCACCGACTGCCCGAGATCGAAGACATCCGGTGCGGTGCTGCGGCCCTTCTGCTGTTCGGCGGCGTTGATCTCCTCCTGGCTGCTGGCGCCGGGTTGGGCCGAATTCACCTTGATGCCGTACTTGTCACCGAAGGTCTTGATGATCTGACCGTAGTTGGCCCAGTCGTCGGGCAGGGCGATGACGTTGAGTTCGCCCTCGGCCTTGGCCGCCTCGACCAGACCGTCCATACCGCCGAAATCGGCTGCCGAGGTGGCGGTGCGGGCATCGCTTCCACCGCCGTCGGTGGCCTGGTCCTTCTCCGGTGGTGCGCAGGCGACCAACCCGGCGGCCAGGAGCACAGCCACAGCAGTGGGACCGAACATCGAAATCCTCATGCGCGAACCTTCCGATGGGCAGACGACCAGTTGGTGTCGGTGAGCTGACATCTCGGTGAACGAGGTCCGACGCTACCGGGTTCTACCATCGAAGAATGGCTGAACCTGCCGAACTGTTCTCGGCTGCACCCGTCGCCGCCCTGTCCACCGCCGACGATCATGGGGTCCCGCATCTGGTTCCGGTGGTGTTCGCCGTCGACGGCGACACGGTGTACACGGCGGTCGACGCCAAGCGGAAGTCGACGCAGCGTCTGCGCAGATTGGCCAATATCGAGGTGAACCCGCGAGTGAGCCTGCTGGTCGATCATTACGACGACGACTGGTCGCAGCTGTGGTGGGTGCGCGCCGACGGCACGGCCACCGTGCATCACGACGGCGAACAGATGGCCATCGGATACGGGCTGCTCCGCGCGAAGTACACCCAGTACGAGCGCACCGCACTCGACGGCCCAGTGGTGGCGATCAAAGTCCACCACTGGGCCGCCTGGCAGGCCTGATTACAGCAGGCCGAGCAGCTGCAGGTCGGTGATGTACTTGACGATCACGTCCTTGCTGACATGCGGAATATCCTTGTCCGGACCGATTTTCGCCTCCTGCACCGCGGTGCGGAACACATCGGTGGGTGCCATGGCACCGTTCACCGGCAGGCCCGGGGTGGTGTAGTTGTGCAGAAGCGGCAGCAGTGAGGCCTGCCGTTGCCGGTCCGGCAACGTCCGCAAGGTGGCACCGAACTGCTCGAACCACGCCTGGTAGTCGTCGATGTGACGGATCGGGTGTCCCGCCTCGATGAGCCAGTCGACGAACTCGTCGAGGCCGAGGCCGTCATCGTGCGGGTTCATCACGTGGTAGGTCTCGAACCCGTCGGTGACACCGGCGCCAAGGGTCGAGATGGCTTCTGCGATGAACTCGACCGGCAGGCCGTCATAGTGACTGCGCTGCCGATTACCCTGGGCGTCAAGCTGATTGAACGACTTCGGGGCGATGCCGGTGGCCACCAGGCTGAGCATCATCCTGGTGAACATGTCCGGCAGGTTGAGCTGACCGGCGTAGCTGGTGTCGGCAAGGATCATGTCGCAGCGGAACACCGAGACCGGGAGCCCGAACTGCTCGTGCGCCTCGCGGAGCAGCACCTCGCCCGCCCACTTGCTGGCCCCGTATCCGTTGGCATAGCTGTCGTCGAGCACCCGGGTGGCGCTGATCTCGCGGATGTCGGCGTCTTCGACGAACCGTCCCGGCTCGATGCCGGCCCCGACACCGATGGTCGAGACGTAGACGAACGGTTTGATCCGGCTGGTCAACGCGACGCGGATCAGCTCAGCGGTGCCAAGGGCATTGGGCCCGAACAGTTCGCTGTAGGGCAGCACGTGGTTCACCAGGGCCGCCGGGTCCACGATCAGGTCGACCGTGTCGGCCAGCCGCTGCCAGGTCTGCCGGTCCAACCCGAGATCGTGCTCACCCTTGTCGCCGGCGAGCACCTCCAGGTGCTTGTCTGCCAGTTCCCGATAGTGCGCAACAAGTTTCGGGTCGCCGGTGTCGAATGTGGCATCCAGTCGGGCGCGTGCCTCGGCATCGGAGCGGGCCCGCACCAGGGCGATCACCTTGCCGTCGACCAGGTCCATCCGCTCCAGCCATTCCAGGGCCAGGTAGCGGCCGAGGAATCCGGTGGCGCCGGTCAGCAGGACGGTGCGCACATTGGTCGCCGGTGCACCGAGATCACCCGCGGCTGCCAGTGTCTCGGCATCGATGAACTTGTCGAGTGTCAGGTCGGCGGCGCGGGCGACCGTGGCATCCTTGCCGTGCACGGACGCGAAGCTCGGCCGCAGGCCCGTACCGGACCGCTGCGTCTCGATATGCGCGGCGATCGAGGCCAGATCCGCTGTCGGACCCACGATCACACTGACCGGCACCTCGACATCGAAGATATCGGCGAGCAGGTTGCCGAATGTCAACGCCGACAACGAGTCACCACCGAGATCGGTGAAATGCACGTCGGGTGCGATATCGGAGCTGGCGGCACCGAGCAGTGCCGCAGCGGCACGGCCCACGGTCTCCAGCACCGGCGCGTCCGCACCGGCGGCCCGCAGCGCCTGCAGTTCACCCGCCTGACCATCGGCCAGATCGGTGTAGAGCTGCTCCAGCTCGGCGCCGTAACGCTCCTTCAGCTTCGGCCATGCCAGCTTCTTGATGCCGGTCAGCAGCCCGTTCTCGGTACTGAACGGGGTGGTCTCGACCAGGAAGTCGCGCGGGAGCTCGTAGCTCTGCAGATCGGCCTTGCGGGCCGCCGTTTTCAGCGAATCCGCGATCTCGCCCTTGGTGGCGTTGGGGTCGGTGGGCACGACCACGGCCAGCAGGTAAGGGCGGGCACTGTTGCCGTAGATGTAGATCTGGTGCACCAACGGCGCGGTGTTGAACACCGCTTCCAACTTGGAGACGGTGACGAACTCGCCCTGCGACAGCTTGAGCACATTGTTGCGTCGGTCGATGTAGGCGACCTGATCGGGACCGAGCTCGGCGACGATGTCACCGGTCCGGTAGAAACCGTCCTCGTCGAACACCGACGCCGTGACCTCTGGCCGCTTGTAGTAGCCGGGGAACAGCTGCTCGGAACGGATCAGCAGCTCGCCGCGCGGATGCGGCACATCGGTCGAGTAATAGCCCAGTTCGGGAACATCGATCAGCTTGTACTCCAGCACCGGCGGCCGGCTGATCTGACCGTCGACGAAGACCGCCCCTGCCTCGGTCGAGCCGTAGCCCTCGACCAGGTGCAGATCCAGCAGCCGCTCGACCCACGCCTTGAGTTCGGGGGAGATCGGCGCCGATCCGGTCAGCGCGCTGACGTAACGGCCACCCAGCAGATTGGTCCGCATATCGTCGAGGATGCCGGCCTCGGAGCCGCCGTGGGCGGCGCGGCTCTGAAAGTCCTGGAACAGCATGTCCCACACCCGGGGGACGAAGTTGAGCTGCGTCGGCCGGGTCAGGGCCAGATCTTCCAGGAGGGTGGACAGATCGGCACGAGCGGCGAAGTTGACCACGCCGCCGCTGGCCAGCGATGCGTACAGGATGCCGCGTCCCATGACGTGGCTCATCGGCATGAAGCTCAACACGATCGCCGGAACGTGACCCTGGCGGGCATCCCAGTGCGAATTGTCGGCCGGACGCCAGATATCGGCGACCTTGCTCTCGGGGTACATGGCGCCCTTGGGTGCGCCGGTGCTACCGGAGGTGTAGATCAACAGTGCCAGCGGATCACCCTCTTGCGGCGGAATCGCGACGTCGGCACGCTCGGCCCCAGCGGCGATCACCTCGTCGAGGGTCGCCAGGGTCTGGCCGTCGAGCCGGGTCTTGGCGGCGGCGATGGCCTCGCGATCGTCGTCGACGGCGGGGTTCTGGTCGAAGACCACCACGGCCTGGACACCGGACTCGAGCGCCAGCGTCACGGCGTCGTCGAGGTGGTTCACATCGGAGGCGATCAGCGCCGGTTCGGTCTCGGCGACGATCGGAGCCAAAGCGGCGGCGGTCGCACTGGTCTGCAGCGGGACCGAGACCGCCCCGAGCTGGGTCAGGGCGATGTCGATGACCGTGAAGTCGACGCTGCCGAAACCGAGGATGGCAACCCGGTCACCCGGGCGCACGGTATCGGACCACGCGTTGGCGACGGCACGAACCCGGTCCCACAGCTGGCCGTAGGTGATGGTCTCGAAGTGGCCCAGCAGCTCGGTACGGGTGCGGCCGGTGGCATCGTCGGTGACCAGTTGGACGGCACGGCTGCCGAGCGCGGGCCGGTCTGCGTATCCGGTCAGGACGGTGCGGACGATCTCGGGCAGGCGCATCCCGGGTGCGGCGACGGCGTCGGCGATGGCGGGGTCGGGTGCCGTGGCGGCGAACTCGGGATCGGTGGCGTAGAGGTCGGCCAGGCGCTGCTGGTCATCAAGATTTTCGGCGAACATCACACTTCCTCGGATCTACTCACGACGTATGGCAACGGCCGGGGACCTCGTCGTCCTCACCGACCACCGCGTACAACGTTAGCAAAACTAAAGATATGCCCCACCGTCTCAACCTGCGGGTTTCCTGACAAAACGCTGGACGCTATCAGGATCGGTGTGACTGGGCTTCCAACCGCTCCTCGTAGGCGCCCTCGTCACGACCCAGCGCGATGGTGGCCGCGGTCATGGCCAGGACGGCGACGGTCAGCACCACCGTCTCCCAGCAATTCGCGTTGAGTGTCTCGCCGAGGAGGAACACGCCGAACAGCACCGCGGCGATCGGTTCGACCACGACCATGGTCGGCACCGACGTCTGCAACGATCCGGCGTGGAATGCCGACTGCTGCAGCAGCGTGGCGAACACTCCCAGCGCGACAAGGGCATAGGGCACCGGCGTCGCCAACACCGCAGCGGCACTTCCGCGGTCCAGCATGAACATCAGGATTTTGGTCAACACGGCGACCAGACCGAACATCACACCGACCGCGACCGCCAGTGGCACGGCACGCTTCCATCCGGCATGGCGCACCGCGAACAGCACGCACCCGATCACCAGCACCGAGCAGGCGGCGATGACGGCGGCAACCGTCGGTGCCGGAGCCACCTGTTCGTTGACCCGTGGATGTGCCAACGGCACGAACACCGCCAGTGATGCAGTGAGCAGCAGCGCCCACATCCAGGCGCCGCGCGTCACCCGCCGGTGCGCCAACCGCGCGCTGAGGGGGAGCGCGAACAACAGCGCCGACACCAGCAGGGGTTGGACGACGATGAGCGATCCGTTGTCCAGCGCCAACGCCTGGAAGACAAAGCCCGCCACGGCCGCCGCCGTCCCGGCCCACCAGAGCGGACGCCGCAACAGGGTCGCGAACATGACGGTGCTGACACCGTGTTCCTCGGGTACGTCGAGGGTGGCACGCTGACGTACCACGATGCCGATGGCGGCGAAAATGGCTGCGCACAACGCGAACACGACGACGAGCAGCTGGTCGATCACCGGCGCGGCCTCATCGTCACGCCACCACCCTAGGTGGTGGCGACCGCCGGCGCCGGGGCCGCTGCTAGTGCTCTTCGGTCGACGGCTCCGGTGCCGTGTCCGCACCCGATGGCCCGCTCGATGAGTCCCCGCCCGGCGCCTCGAGCACGACCGGACCCGGCGTGGCATCGGTGTGTTCGGGTTCTTCCGGCGTGCGCACCTCGATACCGCGATCCCCCGCGTGATCCGTGTCGTGAGGATCGGGGCCTGTCGGGTCCGCCAGGTCGGTGTCATCGAGCGATTCGGTATCGCGGGCGGTCGTGTTCACCCGCGCACCGAACCCGGCACGCAGCCGACCGGTCTGCTCGATGATCGGGGCCGGCGAATTCACGGCGGTGGCATCGGCCACCGGCTCGGGTTCGGGCTCGGGCGTTACCGGCGCCGGCTGCGCAGAACCCTGTGGCCCGAAGATCGCGCCGAGTGGCGGAAGCAGCTGGGCTCCGGTCGGTTTGCTGTAGTCGGACCGGTCGTAGCCGAGTTCGACCAGTGCCCGTAGCGGCCGCTCGACCGCGTCGAGCAGCACGTCCGGCAGTAGGCCGCGAAGAGGCATCAGCAGCGGCAGGCGTTCGGTCGGGATCAAGTAGTAGGTGGTGTCACCGTGCTGCTGGTAGTAGCGCGGGTCACCGGTGTCGATGCTCGACAGCGCGGTCGCATCGAGATCCTGGGTTCCGCCGTGCAGATAGATGATGCCGAGGATCGCGTTGGCGGTGGCCAGCAGGTTCAGCGGATAGGTCGGGAAGTCCGCCCACCCGTCGTACTGGCGGGCGATGTCGACAGTGGATCCGGCTCCCGGCAGCGGGTCTCGCACCACCGGCGTCGGACCGCTGAAGGTGATGTCCAGCAGCGGCACGTACAAACCGCCGAACCGGGCCATGATCCCGCCGTTGGGCCGGCCTGGATTCTCGACGAGGACGTAGTTGACGCCGTTGGCCAGATGGCCGCCCTTGTAGGCAGAGGCGACCACGGCACCCTGCGAGTAGCCGAAGACCGTGTCACCGGCGACGGGCTGCTCGCCGAGGTTGGCCAATCCGCGGCCGACCGAGGTGTTCCAGGTTGGGTCCTGCAGGCCACCGGAGGAGAACGGACCGATGGCCGCGGGGTAGTCCACCTGCCGAAAATCACCCGGCGGGCCCAGTCCTGCGCCGGAGCGCATATCGGTGACGAAATCCTGCGGTGACTGGTGCCCGGTGGTGTTACCGATCCGGGTGCCCTCAAGGTAGTAGGTGCTGGCCGCCAGCACCGGGGCCGCCGGCGACAGTCCGACCGCAAGGGTCAACGCCGAAGCGAGGCCCACGACACGTGTTCTGGACAACCCGGCTCCGCTCGCTCGGAACAACCATTTCGCCGGATGCTACTCCGAGAAAGTTTGCTGAGCGGCGGATCGCGGGTCGTCCGAACTGCTTAATCCGTTTTCTGCTCCGAGGGCTCGTCGTTCTTCTTGTCGACGACCCTGGTCTTGTAGAGGCTGGCGACGGTGGTGATGACGAGCGTGACGATGATGACGCCGAGGCTGGCCAGCGTCGGGATGGTAGGCACGTGCACGGGCTCGCCGCCGTTGATGAACGGCAGCTCGTTCTCATGCAGGGCATGCAGCACCAGCTTCACGCCGATGAAGCCGAGGATGAACGACAGCCCCTGGGACAGGTAGACCAGCCGCTTGAGCAGATCGCCGAGCAGGAAGTACAGCTGGCGCAGACCCATGAGCGCGAACACGTTGGCGGTGAAGACCAGGTAGGGCTCCTGGGTAAGGCCGTAGATGGCCGGGATCGAATCCAGGGCGAACAGCAGGTCGGTGGTGCCCAGCGCGATGATCACCAGGAACATCGGGGTGATGACGCGCTTGGAGTTCTCCTTGACGGTGAGCTTGAGCCCGTGCCATTTGTCGGTGGTGTTCAGGTAGTTGCGCGCGAACCGCACCACACCGTTCTCACCATCGTCGTCGTGATCGGTGTCCTTGGCCAGCTTGATGGCGGTGTAGATGAGGAAGGCGCCGAAGATGTAGAACACCCACGAGAACTGTTCGATGGCGACGGCGCCGAGGGCGATGAAGATGCCGCGGAAGATCAGCGCCAGGATGATGCCGACCAGCAACGCCTGTTGTTGGTAGATCCGCGGCACCTTGAAGCTGGCCATGATGATCAAGAAGATGAACAGGTTGTCCACCGACAGGCTGTACTCGGTGAGCCATCCGGCGAAGAACTCGACACCGTACTGGCTGCCGTGGAACGTCCAGGTCCAGATTCCGAAGGCGATCGCAAGGCAGACGTAGAACGTCAGCGCGATCGAGGTTTCCTTGGTGGAGGGTTCGTGGGGCCGCCTGCCGAGCACCAGCACATCCACCAGCAGGATGCCAAGGGTGACGGCGAGGGTGATGCCCCACTCGAGGGTGGACACGTTCATAGATACGGAGCCTCCGGTCGTCGACAAAACGGCCGAGGTCTCTTCCGCCTGCGCAACACGACGCGGGCCCGCGGCACCGGTCGTCCAAATGTGGACGACGTGATGACGACACCGCAGCGCAGGAGTACTCCCCTCGGGGCCGATTCTGTCAGACGTTCCCGTCCTGAGCGAATCGAACCCCTCGCGGTCAGCCCTCGCCGGTGGACGTGGTGGAGGTTGCCGTCGTCGTCTGGAAGGGGTCGACGAAGAACGGGTTCTCCTCCGTGGTCGTGTCGGTGGTGTTGTCGGTCGTCGTGGTCGTCGCTGTGGTTGTCGTCTCGGTCGTGGTCGTCTCGGTGGTGGTGGTCGTGGTGGTTGTGGTGGTCCGGGAGCTCGTCGTCCGCGATGTCGTCGGCGAAGTGGTGCGCGACATGCTGGTGTCCGGGTACACCTGGGGCCCGCCGGTGGGCTCGACCGAGCTCTCCGCGGTGTTCAGCACCGCATAGATCAGCACGCCGATGGCCAGCACGCCGGCCACCCCGGCGCTGACGACCGCCCAGGATTCCTCGTACCAGGGAACCGGCGCCTCGGCGCCTCCCCGGTCGCCCGCATCGTCTGTCACAGGCGCTGATCGTAACGACGTTTCACCCCCTGACGACCGAATCGCCCCGCACCACGACATCGACCGGGGTGAGCGGTCCGCGCGCCGGACCCGTGATCACCGCACCGTCGAGACCGAAACTGCTTCCGTGACAAGGGCAGATCAACTCCGCTCCGGTCACCTTGGACACCGCGCATCCGGCATGCGGGCATACCGTCGAGAAACCCCGGATCTGACCGGGTTGCGCCTGGGTCAGCACGACGTCGTCGACGACGAGTGCCGATCCGACCGGTACGTCGGCGGTCTTGGCCAATTCGGTGTTCTCGGCCGACTCGCTGGGCGCTTGCGGGGCGGCCGAGGGAGTGTCCCCGGATCCACACGCGGCAGCCGCGCCCAGCGCACCGACCGCCATCGTGCTCCCGACCAACATCTGCCTACGCCCCAGGGTCATGGCGCTCATTCTGCGCCCGGGACCGCCATCTCAGCGGCGAAACACCACCCATCGCATCGCGCTGTACATGAACGCCGCCTCGCAGCAGCCCGCCGCCAATCGGGCCAGGTGATACTGAAGTCCCGCGGCGACCAACGAGGTCGGCAGCGCGACGATGAACAACAGGTAGTTGATCGCGACCACCGCGACATACACCGCCAGCTGTGGACCGACGGTGGCGTGGGACCGGAAGTTCAGCGTGCGGTTGAGAATGTAGGCCAGCGCGAACGCACAGACATAGCCGATCGTCAACGCCACCGGTAGCGGCGCATCCATGCCGCTGTAGAGCAGGGTGAGCAGGGCCATGTCGATGCTGAAGGTGAATCCGGCGATCAACGCGAAGCCCAGAAAGGTCGGCGCGACAACCGAACTCAGGCCCCACGGCAGCCGCGCGACGACTCCGGCACAGAACCGGTGGAAACGTTCGACCCGACCGCCGGGCACCGTTTCGGCCGTCACGGCCACCACTGTGGCATCGGCAGGTGACGGCGCCGTTATCGGCGCACTAACGGATGGCGAGGGTGGTACCCGTCTCCTGTTCTGCGAACTGCACCAGTCGCGCCGCGGCGGCGTAGTCACAGGCCTGGACGGATCGGCCGATGAGCACCGGCACACCCTTGAGACCAAATCGGCCGTCCACGCCGACATAGCTGCCCGGCGGGATCGGTTCGGTGATGCAGTACAGCGTGGTCGCCGCCCCGGCCGCGGCATCGTTGGCCAATGGGCCGGCCACCAGCTTCACCCCGCGGGCCACGAGCTTCATCACCGGGGTGTCCGACAGCGCAGGCAGATTGGAGTCGACCCAGCCCGGGTGGGTGAGCTGGCTGGTGATCGGCGATCCGCCTTCGCGCAGCCGGCGATCGAGCTCGAGGCCCCACAGCATGACAGCGAGTTTGGACGCCGCGTAGGCGCCCATCACGGTCCACTTGTTGGTGCGCAGGTGCATGTCCGACAGCCGCAGGGTCGCCGACTCGTGTGCCTGGGAACCGACGTTGATGATCTGCGATCGCACGCGGTCGAGGAGAAGGTTGGTCAGCGCGAACGGGCCCAACAGGTTGGTGGCGATGGTCGCCTCGAATCCGTCCGCGGTGTCGGTGCGGTGTTGGAACAGCGCGCCCGCGTTGTTGATCAGGATGTCGAGGCTGTCGATACCTGCCTCGTCGAGGCGGGCCGGAAAGCCCCGCACCGACGACAGGTCGGCGAGATCGAGTCGGACCACCGTGGTGCGGCCCCCGATCTCCTCGGCGCGTCGAGCGCCGAGTTCGGTGTTGCGCACCGCCATCACCACATGTACGCCGGCGCCGGCCAGAGCCGCCGCTGTCGCCAGCCCGACACCGTTGGTGGCTCCGGTCACCATCACCGTCTGTCCGGTCATATCGCCGAGCCGAGCAGGGTTCCATGAGAAGGCCATAGACCTCAGGTTAGCCGCGCTGAATTTTGGTACCGTTCGCTATGCTTCACGGGCGTGACCAGCGCGATCATTATGACTGGCTGACCGCATATCTGGCCGCCAGGGATCTTCAGGTGGCGACCTCACGGGTCGTCGCCGCGCTCATCGGCTCGCTGGGTGTCATCTCGGTGCTGGTGACGGCGTTGAGTTCCGGCCTGCAACATTCTTTCCGGTTCGCCCTGGCGATTGTGCTGTTGGTGGTGTGCACCGCGATGGTGCTCATGTGGTCGCGCTCGGACTGGCCGGCCAGGTGGCAGTCCCAGGTGTGCTTGGTCGCCGGGACCGTACTGATCGCCGCAACGTGTGTCTCCGATCCCGATCCGGTGCTCGGCCTGCTCGGCTCGGTGGCGTTCACCGTGACCACCGGCTACGCCGTCATCTTCCATTCGCTGAGATGGCTCATCGGGATCTGGGTGGTCCAGTTGGCGACCCTGATCGTGTTGGCCTGGCGGCTGGTGTCGATCGACTACGGTCTCGCAGTGGCCAGCGTCTTGTTCGTGGCGCTGATCAATGCATTCATGGTCTTCGCATGCGAATTGGTGCTTCGGCTGATCGGATCGGAGAAACCGCACGGTGAGATCGAACCGCTGACCGGTCTGCTCAATCGCGAGGCTTTTTACGACAGCGTCGCGACACTGATCGGATCGCGCAGTCGCCACGACGATCGGTACCTGATCCTGATCGTGGTGAATCTGGACAGCTTTTCGCTGCTGACCGCCATGTCCGGCAAGGCGGGTGGTAACCGTGCCCGGGTCGCCATCGGACAACGATTGCGCGAGACGGTACGTGGTGATGCGGTGATCGGTCACCAGAGTGATGCGGAGTATCTGGTCGCCGATGTGTTCACCACCCCAGACCCGACCCCGCTGGCCGAGCGGATCCTGGGCACCATCAAGTCGGCGCCGTATCAGTTGACCGCCAGCCTCGGCGTTGTCAGCACGCCACTCAAGCCGCTGACCGACCAGGCCTCTCATGACGTGCTCGACGAGTTGCTGACCATCGGTACCGGGGCGATGTACGAGGCGCGCAAGTCCGGCGGGAACCAATTCCGGCTGCTGTTGTCCCCCGCGTTGGCCAGCACCGACGGCGATGATCCCGACGATCGCCCGGAGATCGAGCGCTCGGCCTGACGGTTGGCCCGGCTCAGCCGGCCAGCAGTCTGCTGCGGAACAGCTCGAGCACCTGGTCCAGCGCGGCCCGTGTCGGGGTACCCGGCTTGTCGATCAGGTGCTCGGTGAGCACCGAATGGGCCGACATCATCGCGTCGGGATTGGCGTCCGAGCCACTGAGTTCCACCGCGATGAATCCGTCGCCGAGTTGTTCACGCAGGAAATCGAATCGTTGGGCGGGCACCATCGTGTCGGAGTCGAAGCGCAGGCCCAGCACCTTCAGACCCCGGGCGCATCGACCCTTGACGATCTCCAGGTCGGCGGGCGAGATGTCGATGGAGTTCTTCTGCGCGGCGGTCAGCGCTATGGGCATCGACGGCTGGGACAGCACCGGTGCGAGCAGGATCTCGTCGGTGGCCATCGCCAGGGCGTAACCACCGGTGAAGCACATGCCCACCGCGCCGACCCCCGGACCGCCGCAGCGGGTGTGCTCGGCACGGGCCAGCGCGCGCAACCAGCCGACAACCGGTGACGTGCGGCCGGTGGCCCAGGTGGTGAACTCCTTGCTGATGCAGGCCGGCACCATCGAGGTGGCCAGCGCCTTTAACCCGGCCAGCTTGCCCGCGTTGGGGTCCCTGCCCGGCACACCGAACAGGTGGGGCAGTACGGCGGTGCAGCCCAGCTCGGCGACCTGCCGCGCGAACGCCGCGACCTTGGGGGTGATCCCGGGCATCTCGGCGATCACGATGACCGCGGGGCCGCTGCCTTTGCGGAACACCGTACGGGTCTTGCCGTCGTGGGTGAACTCGGTGCGGTCGAAGTCCGCGAGATCGTCATCCGACACGGCTGTGCTCCTCTGCTGGGGCGGTTCTCGACATTCTGGGCCACAGTATGTCGCCCGTCCGCACGCCGTCATCGGTTGGCCGTCGTCAGGTGTAGGGATCGACGATCTCGGCGTGGGTCGGTTCGGTGCTGATCTCGACGGGGCGGCCCAGGCGCTGAGCATCGAGCACCATCATCGCGACGTGCAGTGAGGTGCGGGATTCACCGTCGTCGAGGTCGACGCCGAGGGCAGTCTCGATCGCGGCGAGCTTCTTGTACAGCGCGGGCCTGCTGATGTGCAGTCGCGCGGCCACCGCTGCCTTATTGCCTGCCAACCTCAGATACTCGCCGAGCACGGCGATGGTGGCCTGATCGCCGGCCAGCAGAGCTTTGAGCTCACTCTCGGCGAAGGCCTGCACGCGGTGATCGCTGCGCAGTAACGCGATCAGTCCGCGCAATCGGACATCGGCGGCGCGGTAATACGGGCGACGCGCCTCGTTCATGGCCAGTGCCACCTCGGCGATGTGAGCGGCCTCCCCCATCCCGTACACCGCATCGATCACCCGATTGACCGAATCTCCCACTGCCAGTGCGCTGTCCGGCACGCCCTCGACGCGGCGGATCTCACGACGCAACTCGGCACCCAACGCACTCAGCGCACTCTCGGCGGGTTGGGTGACGCTCAGCGACAACACCATCCAGATCTCACCGGCACGCCGTACGGAGAACAGTCCGGTGTGGCCGGAGGCGTTCACCGCGTGCATGACCGTGTCCAGCAGCGAGATGTTGTGGCGTTGTCCCACAACCGGATCGGTGGTCGGTGCGGGTCGGTCGATGCGTACCGCGGCGGGCACGTACCTGGCCGAGGATCGCAGGCCCAGTGCGTGCGCGCGGGCGGCGACCTCGGACTCGTCGGTGATTCGACTGCGCAACACATCGTCGATCAATCCGGTCTGGGCTTGGTGGGTGAGCCCGGAGCGGTCCCGTTCGATCATCCGGTGCAGCGCCAGAGCGACGCCGGCGCGCTCCAGCACCATCTGGGTTCGCGACGCGTCGACGGAGCGGCGCGGCACGATCAGACGTCCCCACTCCTGGGTGCGCGGGCCGACCGCGGTGGTGGTCCAGTGCTCGGTCTCTGCGGTGCGGCGCGATCGCCGTTCCCAGTCCCGCAACAACGCGGCGGTAGGCCCGCCGCCGGGGACGCCGGCGACCGCGAGCACCCGGTGCGCCAGATCTTCCAGGACGACGGGTTCGTCGAGTATGCCTGCCGCGGCGTCGACGATGCCCTCGACGGATGCGCGCTTCATGCTGAGGTCGGTGAACGTCTCGTGCACGCGTCTGTCGAAGTCGACCCGATCGAATTGGTCGGTGACGATCATCCGGTGCACCGCCTCGGTGATCTCGACGAAGCGCACCTCGCGATGCAGGGCGACCAATGCCAGATCGAACTCCTCGGCGTAGCGCCCGGCGTCGAGGGGCAACACGGCGGTACCGAGTTCGACGACGACCCCCAGCACGCCGGCGGCGGCCATGCCCTGCAGATAGCGCCGCGGATCGGCGCGCAGTGCGGCGCCAGTGGTGAGCACCAGCTCACCGCCCTGCACCAGGGCGGACAGATCGGCGATATCGCTGACGTGGACCCACCGGATCGGCTCGTCGAAGCGGCGCGCACTCAGTACCTCGGGCTCACCACGCTGCAGCGCCGACAGGCCGATGACATCCGAGACCGTCAGGTCCATTTACACACTGTAACTAGTTGGGGGAAATCGGAGACATTTTGTCGGGGTCATGGTGCGCCCGGAGTTCCACACTGGAGTGACCACCCACAGAAAGTGAGCGCATCGCGATGCAGGCCACCATTCAGCACTGGCTCAACGGCACCTTCTTCGAAGGCACCTCGGGGCAGACCGCGCCCGTGACGAACCCGGCCTCGGGTGCGGTGACCGGTCAGGTCGCCCTGGCCTCGGTCGAAGACTCCCGCACGGTCATCGACGCCGCCGCCGCGGCGTTCCCGGCCTGGCGCGACACCTCGCTGGCCAAGCGCACCCAGGTGCTGTTCAATTTCCGCGAACTGCTCAACGCCCGCAAGGGTGAACTGGCCGAGATCATCACCAGTGAGCACGGCAAGGTCGTCTCCGACGCCCTCGGCGAGGTTTCCCGCGGTCTGGAGGTCGTCGAATTCGCCTGCGGCATACCGCATCTGCTCAAGGGTGGGTTCACCGAAAACGCCTCCACCAAGGTCGACGTCTACTCCATCCGCCAGCCCCTCGGCCCGGTCGCGATCATCTCGCCGTTCAACTTCCCCGCCATGGTCCCGATGTGGTTCTTCCCCATCGCCATTGCCACCGGCAACACCGTCGTGCTCAAACCGTCGGAGAAAGACCCGTCGGCCTCCCTGTGGCTGGCCCAACTGTGGGCCGAGGCCGGGCTGCCCGACGGTGTGTTCAACGTCCTCCAAGGCGACAAGACCGCCGTCGACGAACTGCTGACCAACCCCAAGATCAAGTCCGTCTCGTTCGTCGGGTCCACCCCGATCGCGCAGTACGTCTACGCCACCGGTACCGCCGCGGGCAAGCGCGTCCAGGCCCTCGGCGGGGCCAAGAACCACGCGGTCATCCTCCCCGACGCCGACCTGGACCTGGCCGCCGACGCCATGGTCAACGCCGGTTTCGGCTCCGCAGGGGAACGCTGCATGGCCATCTCGGCCGCCGTGGCCGTCGGCCCGATCGCCGACGACCTGGTCGCCAAGATCGCCGAACGCACCACCGGCCTGAAGATCGGTGACGGCACCAAGGACTCCGATATGGGCCCCCTGGTCACCAAGGCCCACCGCGACAAGGTGGCCTCCTATATCGACGCCGGCGAGAACGACGGCGCCAAGGTCGTCGTCGACGGCCGCAATGTCCACGCCGACGGTGGTGCCGATGGTTTCTGGTTGGGCCCCACCCTGCTGGACAACGTCACCCCCGACATGAGCGTCTACACCGACGAGATCTTCGGCCCCGTCCTGTCGGTACTGCGGGTGGACAGCTACGACCAGGCCCTGGAGCTGATCAACGCCAACCCCTACGGCAACGGCACCGCCATCTTCACCAACGACGGCGGCGCCGCCCGGCGCTTCCAGAACGAGGTCGAGGTCGGCATGGTCGGCATCAACGTCCCCATCCCCGTCCCCATGGCCTACTACAGCTTCGGCGGCTGGAAAGCCTCGCTGTTCGGCGACAGCCACGCCCACGGCACCGAAGGGGTGAACTTCTTCACCCGCGCCAAGGCCATCACCAGCCGCTGGCTGGACCCCTCCCATGGCGGCATCAACCTCGGCTTCCCCGAGAACGCCTGACCCCCACCCCGGCGAGCGTGCGTGTCCACACCCTGAAACGCCGTGCTCTCACGTCCACGCACGCTCGCCCGGGAATCCATTACCCACCGCCGCCGCACTGAGTGAAAGATGGACCTATGACGACCACCCCTGACATCGCGACGCTGCCGAACGGTCTGACCGTCGACGAGGCCCGCGCCGAAGCCGCCCGCACCTACGAACTCGACCGCGCCCACGTGTTCCACTCCTGGTCCGCGCAGGCACAGATCAAGCCGATGACGATCGTCGCGTCCGAGGGTTCCTATGTCTGGGACGGCGAGGGCAACAAGCTGCTCGACTTCTCGGGTCAGCTGGTGTTCACCAATATCGGGCATCAGCATCCGAAGGTCGTCGAGGCCATCCAGGCGCAGGCGGCCAAGCTGTGCACCATCGCCCCGCAGCACGCCAACGATGCACGCTCGGAGGCCGCCCGCCTGATCGCCGAGCGCACGCCCGGCGATCTCAACAAGATCTTCTTCACCAACGGCGGGGCCGACGCCGTCGAGCACGCCGTGCGGATGGCCCGGCTGCACACCGGCCGGTACAAGGTGCTGTCGCGCTACCGTTCGTACCACGGCGGCACCGACACGGCCATCAACCTGACCGGTGACCCGCGTCGTTACCCCAACGATTACGCCAGCGCCGGCGTCGTGCATTTCAACGGACCGTTCCTGTACCGCTCGTCGTTCCACGCCGAGAACGAGCAGCAGGAATCCGAGCGCGCTCTGGAGTACCTGGAGCGGCTCATCCAGCACGAGGGTGCGACGTCGTTCGCCGCGATCATCCTCGAGTCGGTGCCCGGCACCGCGGGCATCATGGTGCCGCCGCCCGGGTACATGGCCGGCGTGCGGGAGATCTGTGACAAGTACGGCATCGTCATGATCGCCGACGAGGTGATGGCCGGATTCGGCCGTACCGGCGAGTGGTTCGCCATCCAGAACTTCGACGTGACACCGGATCTGATCACCTTCGCCAAGGGTGTCACCTCCGGGTACGTCCCGCTGGGCGGCGTCGCGATCAGCGAGAAGATCGCCGCGACATTCGCCGACCGCGCCTACCCCGGTGGGCTGACCTACTCCGGCCATCCGCTGGCGTGCGCGGCCGCGGTCGCGACCATCAACACGATGGAGGACGAGGCAATGGTGGCCAACGCCAAGCGCATCGGCGCCGATGTGCTCGGTCCCGGCCTGCGCGACCTGGCGGCCAAACACCGCTGTGTCGGTGAGGTGCGCGGCCTCGGTGTGTTCTGGGCCGTCGAGCTGGTGGCCGATCAGCAGACGCGGGAACCGTTGGCGCCCTACGGCGGATCGAGCCCGGCCATGAACGCGGTCATCGCGGCGTGCAAGTCCGGCGGACTGCTGCCGTTCGCGAACTTCAACCGCATCCACGCCGTTCCGGCCTGCAACATCACCGATGACGAGGTCCGCGAGGGCCTGGCCATCCTGGATGCCGCCCTCAGCGAGGCCGACGCCGCGCTGTAAGCATCTCGGACACGCGCATGGCCGTGGACCCGAAAGGGTCCACGGCCATCGGTGTCTCAGCCCAACAGATACTTGCCGAGCTGCGCGCGCACCTCGTCGGGGATCGGGGTGGGCCCGTCGTCATCGAGCATCACCAGCACGGTGTCGCACAGGCTGACGCAGGTCTGGCCGATGAACAGGGCGGTGGACGCCACATAGGACGTGCGGCCGAGCTTTCCGATACCCAGCCCGGTCTCGATCGTGGCCGGCCAGTGCACCTCGTTGAGGAAGTGCACGACGTTGCTGGCCGACACGAGACGGACGCTGCGCGATACCGGCCGGTAGATGTCGGGGAAAATCTGCTGGTTGAACTCCGCGCGGGCGGTCTCGTGCAGTGACTCCAAAGCAAGGTTGTTCACGTGTCCATTGGCGTCGACATCACCGTAGCGGGCGATGGCCACACCGGTCACCGGGTAGCGGGCCTTGTCGGAGCGGGCCGGGTGCGGGCGCTCGATGGGCGCGACGAGGGGCTGATCATGCTGGCTCATATCGGCGCAAGTAGATCACGACGTAGGGTGACGAACATGGTCGACCTGCATCCCGCGATGACCGTCCTGGAGCCTCTGCTGGGCATCTGGGCCGGCCCCGGCGCGGGCGAGTACCCCACCATTCCGTCGTTCGAGTACCAGGAGTCGATCACCTTCGGTCACGTCGGGAAACCGTTCCTGTCCTATAACCAGCACACGCGGTCGCGCGCCGACGGACGACCGCTGCACGCCGAGACCGGTTACATCCGGATACCGGAGCCCGGCCGGGTGGAATGGGTGTTGGCGCACCCCACCGGCATCGTGGAGGTGATGGAGGGTCCGTTGCAGATCGGCGACGACGGTGCGCTGACCATGACGATGACCTCCACCATCGGACGGTCGTCGTCGGCCAAGGATGTCAGCGCCATGGCGCGCACCTTCACACTGCGCGGTGAGGAGCTGAGCTACACCGTCCAGATGGCCGCCGTCGGCCAACCACTGCAGCACCACCTGTCCGCGGTACTGCGCAAGGACGCCCCGTGAGCGTTCACGAGGGCCGGATCCGGGTACCCGACGACCTCGACGCGATCACCGACCGGGGCCCCGAGGACACCGACGAGGTCGATTCGGCTGCGGTGGAACGCATCTGGGATGCTGCGACGCACTGGTATCGGGCGGGCATGCACCCGGCCATCCAGGTCTGCCTGCGCCGCAACTCCAAGGTCATCCTCAACCGCGCCATCGGACATGCCTGGGGTAACGGCCCGCACGATCCCGTCGATGCCGAGCGCATCCCGGTCCGCACCGATACGCCCTATTGCGTGTACTCCGCCGCCAAGGCGATCACCACCACCGTCACCCACATGCTGGTCGAACGCGGTGCCTTCTCCCTCGAGGATCGCGTGTGTGACTACCTGCCCGACTACACCAGTCATGGCAAGGACCGCACCACCATTCGGCATGCGCTGACCCACAGCGCCGGCATCCCGTTCGCCACCGGGCCGCGTCCCGATCTGAAGCGGATGGACGACAGCGAGTACGCGCGCGAGATGCTCGGCCGGATGAAGCCGGTGTACCGGCCCGGTCTGGTCCACATCTACCATGGAGTGACCTGGGGTCCGCTGATGCGTGAGATCATCTCGGCGGCCACCGGACGCAGCATCCGCGATATCCTCGCCGACGAGATCCTCGAGCCGCTCGGTTTCCGCTGGACGAATTATGGTGTTGCGCCCCAGGACGTTCCGCTGGTAGCGCCGAGTCATGTGACGGGTAAACCGTTGCCCGCGCCGATTGCCAAGGCATTCAAGACGGCTGTCGGAGGTACCCCACAGCAGATCATCCCGTTCTCCAACACCCCCGAATTCCTCACCGGTGTCATCCCGTCCTCGAACACCGTCTCCAACGCATTCGAGTTGTCCCGATTCGCCGAGATCCTGGTCCGAGGTGGAGAACTCGACGGGCACCGCGTCCTGTCCGAAGACACCTTGCGCCAAGCCACGGCGGAAGCCCGGCGGTTGCGCCCGGATCTCGCGACGGGGTTGCAACCGATGCGCTGGGGCACCGGCTACATGCTGGGCTCCAAGCGATTCGGACCGTTCGGCAAAGATGCCGGTGCTGCCTTCGGGCACACCGGGCTGACCGATATCGCGGTGTGGGCCGACCCGCAGCGCGCGCTGTCGGTGGCGGTGATCAGCAGCGGCAAGCCCAGTGGCCACCCGGAAGCCAAACGCTATCCGGCGCTACTGCACCGGATCAACGCCGAGATCCCGAGGATCCGCTAAACCTGTCCGGGCTGTGAGCATCCTCACCGCCCACAACGCATGCGCTTTCGCCGCTTCGTGACGACCAACAGTCAGCAACGAAGCGAGAAAGGACGCCATCATGGCAGATATCAGCAACAAGGCAGAAGAGATCGCGGGCCGCGCCAAGGAAGCCGCCGGCGATCTGGCCGGGAGTGACGACCTGAAGGCCGAAGGCGCCGCGGACAAGGCGACCGCGCAGGTCAAGCAGGGCCTGGACGCGGTCGCGGACAAGGCCGAGGACGCTGCGCAGGCCGTCACCGAGAAGGCCGAAGACGCCAAGGAGGCGGTGACCGAGAAGGCTCAGGATGCCAGGCAGGCCGTCGCCGAGAAGACCGGCGAGGTGAAGCAGGTCGTCGCCGACAAGGCCGATTCCCGTGTCGCGATCGCGGTCGTCGCCGGCCTGGCCGTCGTTGCCCTGCTGGTGGTCCGCCGCAAGCGCGGCGCGTCACGCCGGCAGAAGCACCCGGTGGCTAAGAAGGTCGTGGCGGCGGGCGTGACCCGAGCACTGACTCACTGAGTTCGCCCACGCGCCTGCTCAGGCCGGTGCCATTGCTTCGAGCAACTCGAAGCGGGCAAGCACCTCGGCCTGCAGCACGGCGACCGCCGGGTCGGATGCTCTGCGGGGTCGGGGCAGATCGACATCGATGACCTCGTGGATGCGTCCGCCCGGCGCCAGCACCACGATCCGATCGGAAAGCTGCACGGCCTCGGTGACGTCATGGGTCACGAACATGACCGTGCGTCGGGATTCCAGCCAGATCCGTTCCAGGTGCTCGCGCAGCGTCCGCGAGGTCATCGCATCGAGGTGGCTGAACGGTTCGTCCATCAGCAGCACATCGGGTTCCACGGCGAATGCTCGGGCGATCCCGATCCGCTGTTGCTGACCACCGGACAGCTGCGCGGGAAACCTGTTGCCGCAGTGGCCGAGTCCGACCAGATCCAGATAGTGCTCGGCACGCTGCTGCCACCCGTCGCGTTCGTGTTGGACGAAGCCGAGGTTGGCCATAACGGTACGCCACGGTAGCAGTCGCGGGTCCTGGAACACGTAGCCGACGCGGGCCTCCTCGGCGCCCGAGCGCAACCGCACGCTGCCCGAGGTGAGCGTCTCGATCCCCGAGACGATGTTGAGCAGCGTGGTCTTCCCGCTTCCGGATGGTCCGACAACCGATACGAATGTCTCACCGGAGATGGTCAGGTCCACACCGTCGATGACGCGGGTGACGTCGCCACGCCGGTCGGTGTACTCCTTGACCAGATTCTGGATTTCGATGGAGGCCATGATGTTTCCTTGCTGTGAATGGGCGGGTGGTCAGGCGGTGCGCCAGCGGGTGGCGTAACGCTCGATGGGTCCGAGGACCAACAGATCGGCGATGACGAGCAACAGGATGAAGACCAGCACCCAGGCCAGGAAGCCGTCCAGCTGGTTGGCGTCATACCAGTAGCGAGATCGCCAGCCGACGCCCGAGGTGGCGCCGAACCACTCGGCGAGAAGCAGGCCGTTCCAGGCGCTCATGATGGCGAATCTGATTGCGGCCACGGTGGATCCGGCGACAGCGGGGGCCACGATCTCGCGCAGCGCCCGGGTGCGGGACACCCCGAATGCCCGCGCCATGAGAACCAGGTCGACCGGTACCGCCCGGGTGGCCTTGGCGATGTTGACGATCACGAACGGCAGTCCGGACAGGAAGACCGTCACCACCGGGGTCAACCAGCCGAAGCCGAACCACATGGTGGTCAGCAGCGCCCAGATCACCGCCGGTATCGCCAGGGCCGCGGCATTGAGATCGGAGAAGGCCAGATCGAGAACTCGGGACAGGCCCATCAGCACCCCGATCACGGCTCCCACGATCAGTGCCGCGACCAGTCCGAGCAGGAAGCGGTTCATGCTGATGGCGAGATTGGTCCACAGTTCGCCGATGGCGGCCTCGGACCGGAGCCGACCGATGCTGTCGGCCACCGACGGCACCCGGTTGCCGAACACCACGGCCAGCTGCCAGGCACCGATGATGGTGGCGATGGCGGCGAGTACCGCTGCGGCCGTGCTGGTCTGGGAACGCAACTGCCGGACGGTCATGGTGGTCATGCGATCTCCTTGCGCCATGCGAAGAACCGGGTTTCCAGGTGGGCCAGGCCGCGCTCGACGAGCACCATGGTGACGATGAACAGCGCGGTCCAGGCGAGCATGTCGTCGACCTGGAACTCCTGGTAGGCCTTGCGGATCATGAAGCCGACGCCGTTGCTGGCGCCGAACACCTCGGTGAGCGCCTCGACCTTCCAGGCCATGGCGAATCCGTACCGGACACCGGCGAAGACGAAGGTCGTCAGTGCCGGCAGGTAGAGGTGGCGCAGGATATCGGTGCGGCTACGGTCGAACGCCCCGCACATGGCGAGCAGCTTGCCGTCCACTGACCGCACGCCCTCGGCGACGTTGATCGCGATGAACGGCGTGGCGACCAGCGCGGACACCACCACCGGGCCGCCGGCGCCCACACCGAAGATGAGTAGACCGAACACCGCGTAGGTCAGGCCCGGCATATTGCCCAGCACGAACAGTGGCAGCGAGAAGTACGAGGTCATGAATTCCGAACGGCCCATGACGAATCCGATCACCAGGCCGGCCACCATTGCGATCGCGAAACCCGCGGCGATCTTGGCGATGCTGGCGGCGAAGTTGGTCAGGGCCGCGCCGGAGGAGATGATGTCGATCACCCGGTCGGCCACATCGGCGGGGTTGGGCAGGATCGGATCATTGACGACCACCGCGGTAAGCGCCCACACACCGAGCGCGCACAGCAGCGCGAGGCCGGAGACCAGCCAACGCCGGTGCTGGGGCGGCACGCGTACGGGACGCCGGACGGCGGGCCGCATCGGCTCGGTGACGGTCTGGGTCACTGCTGGGCTCCTTGGGTTGCGTGGAATTGCGGGTCGGCGATGTCGTCACCGATGACCCCGGTGGTGCGCATCAGATCGAAGATCGAGCTCTCGTCATCGGCCCACTGCTGATCGAAGCGGACGTCGTCGACCACCCAGTCATGCTGGGCCACATAGGCCTTCATGAACTCGATGTCCTCGGGTGAGGAGACGGCGAAATGCTGCGGGTACAGCTCGATCATGTCGTCGCGATGCGCCTGCCATTCGGCGAGTCCGCGATCCCAGAGGTCCAGGAATGCCGCCACCTCGCCGGGGTGCCCGTCCACCCAGTCGCTGCGGGCGACGAAGACGTTGCCCATCGGACCGTCGTGGCCGGGTGCCTGCAGTTCTGCGAAGAGGTCGGCCGAGGACTTGCCGTCGTAGAGTGCCCGTACCGACCCGTCACGAAGTTCCCGCGCCGACAGGTCGGGGTAGCAGATGCAGGCGTCGATCTCACCGCGCGCCAAAAGATTCGACAGGTTCTGGATATCGGCGACCACGACATCGACATCGCTGGGGCGCTCACCCGCATCGACAAGGTTCATACCGTGCATCCGTTGGACGAGCGCACTCCATACCAACGTGCCCGACACGGTGGTGAAGACGCCGATCCGTCGACCCCGCAGATCCTCCAGCGACCGGGCTGGGTCGTCGGCACGGACCAGGATGCGGCTGCGTTCGGCGTTGTAGCGGCCGATGATGACGGTCTCGCGCTGGGTCTGTTCCTCCAGGGCCGGAACTTCGAAGGAGGCCGAGGAGATGATGTCGGCGTGTCCTCCGGCGAACAGCCCGAATTCGTCCCAGGTGGCGCTGGTCTCGATGGAATAGCCGGTGTCACGTTCCCATTCGTCGATGACCCCGATGTCGTGCATGTAGTCCCAGATCGGGTCGGGGGCGAAGGTGAACCGGATGACACCGTCCTGGGCCGAGCGGGACGAGGCTGGACCACCGAGGCCGGCAGAGCACGCCGTGGCAGCCACGATGGTCAGCGCCGAGGCAAGGGCGACGGCAATTCTGGCGAGTCGAGTTCCTGTGATGGTCGTCACGAGAACACGATGCGGGTGACGTGGCCCGGCCGACAATGTCGGCGGACACACTCTTGAACCCGCGCCTATGTCGGTGCGGACACCCGAGCCGGCGCCAACGGCGGGGCACGCGAGGCAGCCGAGCGTCGCATTCCACCCGCACCGGGGCATCGCGGTCGGTACTGTCCCGGGAACAGACAACAGACCGGAGACCCGCATCCCATGACGCCGCCGTCCGCCGATGTGATCGTGGTCGGCCACGGTTTGGCAGGTCTGGTCGCCACCCACGAACTCGTCGAGGCGGGCAGACGCGTCCTGCTGCTGGACCAAGAAGGGCCCATCGACTTCGGCGGTCAGGCCTACTGGTCGTTCGGGGGCCTGTTCATGGTCGACACCCCCGAACAACGATTGTGCGGTATCCGGGATTCGCGCGATCTCGCGTGGCAGGACTGGCTGGGTTCGGCGCAGTTCTCGGACGGCGACGATGATCATTGGCCACGGCAGTGGGCCGAGCACTATGTCGATTTCGCCGCAGGCGAGAAGAGGCGCTGGCTGCGCGGACTGGGCTGGCGCGCATTCCCGCTTCCGGGCTGGCCGGAACGGGGCGGGCACGGCGCACTCGGGTCCGGAAACAGCGTGCCGCGCTTCCACATCACCTGGGGTACCGGCCCGGGGCTGGTCGATGTCTTCGCCCGCCGGGTGCTCGACGCCCAGGCGCGCGGTCTGGTGACCCGGTTGTTCCGCCACCGCGTGACCGGTCTGGACGCCACCGGCGGCCGCATCACCGGTGTCCACGGAACAGTGCTCGAATCGTCCGCACATCGGCGTGGCACGCGTTCGAGCGAGACCGCGGTGGGCGAATTCAGCGCCACCGCAAGCGCTGTGCTGTTGGCGACCGGCGGTGTCGGTGGCAGCCCGACGCTGGTGCGCCAGCTGTTCACCGAGAGCTTCGGCACCTACCCCGACGATATGCTCTGCGGGAATCCCGCCTACGTCGACGGATCCATGATCGCCGTCGCCAAACGGGCGGGGGCGAAGATCGCCAACGAGAACCGGCTCTGGTTCTATCCCGATGGCGTCACCAACATCGATCCGATCTGGCCCAATCACGGAATCCATGTCACCGCAGGCCCGTCGGCGCTGTGGCTCGACGGTGCGGGCATCCGACTACCTCCCCCGCTGTACCCGAACTTCGACACCGTGGGGGCCGTCCGATACATGATGGCCTCCGGGCACACCCACTCATGGCTGGTGATGAACGCTGAGATCTTCGCCAAGGAGTTCGCGATGTCCGGCCAGGAGCTCAATCCGGCCATCACCGGAAAGCACCCACTGGCAGCCATACGCGGTCTGCTGCGTCCTCGATTGGGCGGTTTCGCCAAGGAGTTCCTCGATCGTGGAACGGATTTCGTGCAGGCGACCACGATCGGAGAGCTGGCCGCCCGGATGGCCGTCGACCCTGCTGCCCTAGAACGGGAAGTCACCGCCCGCGACTCCCAGGTGGGTAACCGCTACAGCAAAGACCCCCAGTTCGCAGCCATTTACAACGCCCGCCGCTACTGGCCCGACCGTTTCCGCGTCGCCAGGCCGGGGCGCATCCTGGATCCGCAGGCCGGCCCCTTGATCGCGGTCAAGCTGCACATCACCACGCGAAAGACGTTGGGCGGGGTGCAAACCGATCTTCAGGGCCGCGTGCTGACCGAGACCGGGACCGTTCTGGAAGGCCTCTACGCCGCGGGCGAGGTTTCCGGGTTCGGTGGAGGCGGTATTCACGGCCATCGTTCCCTGGAGGGCACATTCGTCGGCGGCTGCCTGTTCACCGGCCGCGCCGCGGGCCGCAGCATCGCAAGGAGTGTCGTATGAAGATCGGAGAGTTCCTGCTTCGCCGGCTGGCCGAGGTCGGCACCACACACGCCTTCGGTGTGCCGGGTGACTACAACATGTCGTTCCTGGAGCAGTTGGAGGCGCATCCGACGATGCGCTGGATGGGCAACTGCAATGAACTCAATGCCGCCTATGCGGCCGACGGTTACGCACGCTCGGGTAAGCCGGGCGTGCTGATCACCACCTACGGCGTGGGCTGTCTCAGCGCGCTCAACGGGGTGGCCGGCGCGTACTGCGAACACATACCGCTCATCCACATCTCCGGCGCACCGCCCGCGCACGCGGTGCATGATCGTAAGTCGTTGCACCACAGCCTGCTCGACGGCGGTTATCGCAACGTCCATCGCGCGTTCGCCGAGTTCACCGAGTACTCGGCGACGATCTCGACCGATAACGCTGTCGATGTCATCGACCATGCGCTCCGGACGGCGTTCCGGGCGCGTCGGCCGGTCCGCCTCGAACTGCCCTCGGATCTGACCCACGTCGACATCCCCACTCCCGACGGAGCATTGACCGTCAGCGACGCCGAACCGGCGCACCGGGAAGTTCTGGCGGCGGCCGAGCAGCTTTCCGAGATGTTGTCCCGGGCGCAGCGGCCGGTCCTGGTGTTCGATGCGTCCGCCGTGCGCTGGGGCGCCCTGCCCGCGATCGCGCGTTTTTGCGCCCAGCGGGACATTCCGTACTTCTGCACTTTGCCCACCGTGCACTACGCCGATCCGACGGCCGAGCAGTACCAGGGCATGCTGCCCGGCGCCGCGGGTCAGGCCATCTTCGACGACAGTGATCTGGTGATCACCTGCGGCTTCACCACTTCCGATGTCACCACCGCGTGTTTCACACTGGACTTCGCGGGCAGGTCGGTCGTGCGGCTGGAGCCCACATACACCCAGATATCGGACAGCGCCGTGTATTACGGCACGACCATCGAAGCGGTTCTCGATTCGGTCGATCCTGCCGCCGGGCCCCGGTGGTGGCAGGAAGCGCCGCGGCCGCAGGCAGCCGAGACCCACGGTGGCGAACTCACCGAAGAGTTCTTCTTCGGGCAGCTGGCACGGTTCCTGCGCCCCGGCGATGTGCTGGTCGCCGAAACCGGCACCTCGGCCCAGAACACCGTCGGGATGTCGCTGCCCGAAGGGGTCAGCTATATCAACCAATCGAGCTGGGGCTCGATCGGATATGCGCTTCCCGCCCTGTTCGGTTCCCTGGTCGCCCAACCGGACCGACGGCATGTGCTGTGCACCGGCGACGGCTCGTTCCAGGTGACGGCCCAGGAGCTGTCCTCGGTGATCCGGCACGGGTTCGCGCCGGTGATATTCCTGCTCAACAATCGCGGGTACACCATCGAGCGCTCGATCCTGGGGGCCACCGCGGCCTACAACGACGTCGCCAACTGGGCCTACCCCGACGTGCCGCGGGCATTCGGCATCGATGACGACCGGCTGTTGACCGCGGTCTGCACCACGCGTTCCGAACTACAGGACGCACTCGCCGCGGCGGCGGACACCGATCGCCTGGTGTTCATCGAGGTGGCCCTGCAGCCGCTGGACATGACCGCGGCCACCGTGGCGGTCGGAGAAGCCACCCGGGTCTTCGATTACGGCGTGAACGGTCCGCAGAACAGGTAGCAGTATCGCCGTCAGGCCCGCGACGCGGCGCGCACCAGGAGGCGCAGAAGCACCTGCGCGATGGCCGCCAGCGGCGCCTTGACGAGCGGGAACGAGGCGGTCGAGCCGATCGTGTAGTCGATCCGCGTCCCGGTCCCGGACGGGCTCAGCCGCACCTCGCCGGTGTAGCCGGGGAACGGCGTGCCCGACAGCGCCTTGTAACCGAAGACATGGGGTGCCTCGAAGGTGGTGACCTCTTCGACGATGTCCGGTCCCGGCCCGGGTGTGCTGATCCGGCGCACGGCCCCGAGTCCGTTGGGCTCGGGGGCGCCCGGGCGGCCCAGGGTGACGCTGATTCCGGGTCCCCAGCCGGCCATGCCCAAGTGGTCGGTCAGGGTGTCCCATACCTTCTGGATCTCGGTGTCGACGGTGGCGTGCGCGGTCACATGCATGAGGGCCATCCTCCCCCACCGGTTGGTCGACCCGCATACGTGACGTCGATCACTCTTGCCTAGGGTGGGCTCATGAGCGCGACAGCAGATGCCGAACGGGTCGCCGAACGTGCCAGGCGAGTCGTCGAAGAGCACGACCCCAAGGTGGTGCCCGTCCCGCGGTTCCTGGCCGCCTGTTACGACGCCGGTCTGGCATGGGTGCATTTCCCGGAGGGCCTGGGCGGCATGGGGGTGTCTCGAGGACTGCAGGCTGTCGCCGACGCCATCCTGCAGGGTGCCGGCGGGCCGATGCCCCTGGGGCTGAATCCGATGGGCTACGGGATGGCCGCACCGACCGTGCGGGAACACGCGCAATCCGATGAGCTCAAGCGGTTCTGGTTGCGGCCGCTGGCCAGCACCGAGGACATCTGGTGCCAGCTGTTCTCCGAGCCCGGCGCCGGCTCCGATCTGGCCGGCCTGGCCACCTCGGCGGTGCCCGACGGTGACGAGTGGGTGATCAACGGCCAGAAGGTGTGGACCAGCCTGGCCCACCGCGCGCGCTGGGGTCTCTTGTTGGCTCGCACCGATCCCGGGGTCGCCAAACACAAGGGGCTCACCTATTTCGTCCTGGACATGCACGCCCCCGGTGTGGAGACCCGACCGCTGCGTCAACTCACCGGGCAGGCGGAGTTCAACGAGGTTTACATCACCGACGCCCGCATCCCGGATGCGCATCGACTCGGGGCGGTCGGCAACGGTTGGGGTGTCGCGATGACGACACTGATGAACGAGCGCAGCGCCCTGGGCGGTAGCGGATCACGGCGCGGTGCGGGCACCATCTCCGAGGCTGTCGGGCTGTGGGCGGCGCGCCCAGACCTGCACACCCCGGTGCTGCGCGACCGGTTGACGCAATTGTGGTTGCGCTCGGAGGCGCAGCGACTCACGGCACAGCGCTCGCGAGCGACCGCGAGCGTCGGCGGACCCGGCCCGGAGGGGTCGATCGGCAAGCTCGTCGGCGCCGAACTCAATCAGCACATCTATGTGTGGTGCATGGATCTGCTTGGCGCCGAGGGCATCCTGTATCACAGCTACGCGCTCGAACGCGATGACGACGGTGACTGGCGGGGTCCGGTCCAGCAGCGTTTCCTGCGTAGTAAGGCCAACACCATCGAAGGCGGGACATCGGAAGTGATGCGCAACATCCTGGCCGAACGAATCCTGGGATTGCCAGGGGATCTGCGCGCTGATGCGGGCATGCCGTGGAAGGAGATTCCGCGTGGCTGAGGAGTTCACGGATCAGCCCGACAACACGGCTGAGGAGTTCACGGATCAGCCCGACAACACGGCTGAGGAGTTCACGGATCAGCCCGACAACACGGCTGAGGAGTTTACGGATCAGCCCCGTGGCAAGGCTGAGTTCGTGTTCTCCGATGAGCAGGCTCAGTTGCGTTCCGCGGTAAGGAAGTTCGCCGCTGACAACTTCGGTGAGGCCAGTGCCCGGGCACAGATGGAACGCGAGCCGCGGTTCGACAGGGCGGTCTGGCGGCGGCTCGGCGCCGAGCTCGGCGTGCTCGGCCTCACGGTGCCTGAATCCGACGGCGGATTCGGCGGCACGCTGGTCGACCAGGCCATCGCGGTCGAGGAATTGGGTGCGGCATTGGCCACCGGACCACTGTTCGGGACGGTCTACCTGTCGATCCCGGCGCTGGTGGCGGCACGGGCAGGGGCCGCGCGTGACGAGCTGCTGGGCGCCTTGATCGAGGGGGCCCGCACCGCTGCGTTCGCGGTGCCCGACCGGGCGGGCGCCTTCGACCCGGCCGCCGTCACCGTCTCGGGGACCGACCGCCTCACCGGCACCGTCGCCCGCGTCGTGGACGGTGACGACGCCGACGAGTTGCTCGTCGCGGCACGGGGCGCTGACGGGGTGTCGTTGTACGCCGTGGACGCCACCGGCGATGGTGTGTCACGTACGACGTTGGTCACCCTCGATCTGACCCGGCCACAGGCCGATATCGCATTGCAGGACACCCCGGCTCGGCTGCTGGCCGGGCCCGAGGAGGCCGACCGGGTGATCACCCACGCCCTGCAGGTCGGATCGGCGCTGCTGGCCGTCGAGCAGGTCGGTGCCGCGGAGCATCTGCTCGACCTGTCGGTGGCCTACGCGACGTCGCGGTTGCAGTTCGGTAGGCCCATCGGCTCGTTTCAGGCGGTCAAGCACCGGTTGGCCGAGGGCATGGTCGACCTGGAGCATGCCCGCTCGACCGCCTATCACGCGGCATGGGCCATCGGGGACGGCTCCGATGACCCGGCGTTGGCGGCCAGCATCGCCCAGGCCGTCGCCTCGGCGGCCTTCAGTCGTATCGCCGCGGACACCATTCAGGTCCATGGCGGCATCGGTTTCACCTGGGAGCACCAGGCACACCTCTATCTCAAGCGGGCGACCACCGATGCCGCCCTGCTGGGAAGTGCGGAGGGGCATCGCCACCGCGTCGCCGAGCTGGTGCTCGACACCGCCGAGCCGAAGCCGCCCAGGGTCGCGACCGGGTTTTAGCAGACATTCACGACCGACACAAGGTGCTGGCGGACCGGATCTTCGGACCGGACGACTGAGTACAGCCGATGCCGGATTCCGAAGACTCAGGGGGTGCTCTCACCAACCCGCCGACAATTGCTGTTCGGTCTCGCCGCGGCCCCGCTCGTCCTGAGCATGGGGTGCTCGCGCACCACCGCCGCCGAGCGGTCGACGCGTCCGCTACCGATACCGCCGCCGGCTGAGTCCACCGTCGTCGACGGGACCCGCATCTTCGTGTTGCGGGCGATGTCCGGGCACACCGAGATACAGCCGGGCGTGCGGACGGCGACCTGGGGATTCAACGGGTCCATCCTCGGCCCGACGCTGCGCGCGCGCCGTGGGGAACGGGTCGCGGTACGCGTGCAGAACGAGTTGGCCGAGCCGACCACCGTGCATTGGCACGGCATGCACGTTCCCGCGCAGTGTGACGGCGGGCCGCATCAGACCGTACCTGCCGGTGGCTCTTGGGAACCCCGTTGGGAGATAAAACAACCCGCGGCGACGCTCTGGTATCACCCGCACCCGCACGGTGCGACCGAGAAACACATCTACCGAGGACTGGCCGGGCTGTTCCTGATCGATGACGACGCCGTCGACGGACTGCCGCGGGACTACGGTATCGACGATATCCCGCTGATCGTCCAGGACCGCAGGTTCACCGGTGCGGGAGCGCTGGACGAGTCCGACACCACCGATATCGGACTTCTCGGTGACACGATCCTGACCAACGGCATTACCGGCGCCCACCTTTCGGTGACCACGCAACATGTGCGGTTGCGTCTGCTCAACGGGTCGGGCGGCCGGCTGTACAATTTCGGGTTCGGCGATGATCGCCGGTTCCAAATCATCGCCGGTGACGGTGGACTGTTGGCGGCTCCCGTGGAGGCCTCCCGCGTCCAGCTCTCCCCAGGGGAACGCGCCGAGATCGTCGTCGGATTCCGGACCGGTGAATCCGTTGCGCTGCAGTCGTTCCCCATCGAGAACCGGGCCGGACTGGCCGCTGACGAAGCGGCCCGCTTCGGCGTGGACGATGCTTTCACCGTCCTGGCGATCCATGCCGACGACACGCTCGGTCGCAGTCCGGTAATACCCGCGACGTTGGCCGCGTTACCGGCGCTGCCCGATGACGCGGCGACGATGCGGCGGCAGTTCGACCTGCAATGGTTCATGATCAACCGCAATCGAATGGACATGAACCGCATCGATTTTCACGCGATGGTGGATACCGACGAGATCTGGACCGTGCGCAACGTCGACAACTGGCCGCACAACTTCCACGTCCACGACACCCAGTTCCGGATCATCGACATCGACGGTTCCGCGCCACCGGCACACCTGGCCGGTTTCAAGGACACCGTGTACGTCGCACCGGGACAACGGATACGGATCGCCATCCGTTTCACCGACTACACCGATCCCACATGGCCGTACATGTACCACTGCCATCTCGCCTGGCACGAGGACCAGGGGATGATGGGACAATTCCTCGTCCTCGGCCCCGGGCAGCAGCCGGCGGGTCCGCCGGCGACCCCGATGCCGGGTCACTCCATGCGCTGATACCCGTACACCGCGAGCTGTACCCGATTCTGGGCGCCCAGCTTGGTCATCAGGTTCGCGACATGGGTCTTGACCGTCGTCACCCCCAGATGCAGGCGTGCCGCGATCTCCTGATTGGACAAACCCTCGATCACCAGCGGCAGCACATCCTCCTCCCGCTCGGTCAGCGCGACCGGTTCCACCACCGCGGCGCCCCGCGCATCGACGGCCCGAACTACCAAGCGTTGCAGCACATGCGCCGACAACACCAGTTCCCCGGCGGCCACCCGTCGCACCGCGGTGAGCAGTTCACTCGGGTCGGTGTCCTTGACCAGAAACCCCGACGCGCCGGCGGCCAGCGCCGGGTAAAGGTGCTCGTCATCATCAAACGTCGTCAACACCAGGATCTTCGAATCGGCCCGTGCCGAGCGGATCTGCTCGGTTGCGGTGATCCCGTCCACCCCTGGCATGCGGAGATCCATCAGCACGACGTCCGGCATCAGTTCAGCGGTGGCACGGACGGCCTGCGCCCCATCGGAGGCTTCCGCGACCACCTCGATGTCCTCGGTCGAATCGCAGAGCATCCGCAGACCCGCTCGTACCAGGCGCTGGTCGTCGGCGATCACGACACGGGTAACCATGCCCGCACCTCCCATCCCCGCTCACCGCGACCGGCGCGGAAATCACCGCCCATGAGTGCCAGCCGCTCCGACATCCCGACAATCCCCAGCCCACCCGCCGATTCGTCACCACCGAGGTTGTCCACTCGGATGTCGATGCCACCATCGCGTCGTGTCACACTCAGCGTCACCGGGCCGACGGGTTCGGCATGTTTCATCACATTGGTCAGCGATTCTTGGATCACTCGTAGCACCGTGAGCCTGGCCATCGCATCCAGACCTGTGCCGTCCCGGTCGATATCGGCGGTCACCGCGAAACCCGCGGCGCGGGAGCGTTCTATTGCGGCGTCGATCTCACTCCACAGTGCTTCGGGTTCCACCATGGCAACCTCGTGCAGGTCTGGGTCGCGCAGCGCGCTCTGCCATCTGCGGATATCGGCCAGCGCGTCCGCGGCCGTCCGGTGCACGTCGCCGAGTACCTCGACGACCCGCGGGTCGGCACCATCGATCACGTGTTCAGCGGCTCCGGTGCGCACAACGATCGATGCCATGTGATGCGCGACGAGGTCATGCAGTTCGCGGGCCATCGCGGTGCGCTCCTGGGCACGGACCTGCGATTGGGCGGTCGCCCGCATCTGACGTTGGCTGCGCAGATACAGGCCCAGCAGCAGGGGAAGCCCCAAAGCCGCTGCCACCGTGGTCAGATCGGCCGCACCCCAGCGCTGGGCGTGGTCATCGAGCTCCACACCGAGCAGCAGCGCGGCCAGCCAGGCCGCACCTGCCAGCGCCACGACCCGGTTGTTGTCCACCCGGGCGGTCAGGTCGGCCAGGGCGATCGCACCGAGATAGGGGACCAGTCCAGACAAGCCCCAGGCTTGATCGGCGAACATGGGTACCGCGAGTACCGACAGGATCAGCGACACCGGCAACGGCCAGCGCTCACCGCAGACAAACACCACCGCCGATGTGCAGGCCAGTAGCCAGAAGGGCAACGAGACACGGAACTGCCCGGGAAATGTGCTCACCGCCAGCAGCACCGGCGTCAACACCAGTGGCACACTCCGGAGCAGCAGGCGGTGCACGCGATCAGGCTATCGCCTAGGTCCAGGATCCGGCCCCAGCCGCTCACCGGTCGCGGACGCCGCCGTAGATGCCCCGCTTGACGATCCACGGCTGAAGCACGCGCTCGATCGACCAGGCCGGGAATCGGAACGCGCGCCCGGTCGGGGTGAAAACCTCAAGGCCGTCGGGTTGCGCGCCGAGCACCGAGCCCCACCGTCGCGTCGCCGGCCGGAACCGGCGCGGGGTACCGCGCCGGTCGAGCTGGACCCGGACATTGTGGGCGACCAGCCCGTCGGCACGGTTGCGCGCCGAGGACCGCAGCGGATCGCTGGCCGCGACATCACCGATGGCGAAGATCTCCGGGTGCCCGGGGACCTGGAGCTGATCGGTGACCTCAACGAAACCGGCCTCGTCGAGCACTTCGGCGGGTAGCCATCCGGTGTTCGGCCGCACCCGACCGATCGCCCACAGCACGGCATCGGCATGCACCTCCGGCTGGCCGGTACTGAATCGGACAGCCCCGCTGGTGATCTCGTCGCACTGGAAACCCTCTGGCACCACAGCGCGATGATGGGGATGCAGCGCGACGCCCGTGTCGAGCAGTCGGCGCTGTACCCGGCGCCACACCCGCTCGTGATGCTGGGGCAGCGCGCGGTCGCCGGGAAAGTAGAGCGCGACGCGTGCCCTGGGGAGTGCTGCGGCCAGGTTGGCCGCCGCGCTGACCGCGGCCGCACCCCCGCCGAGTACCGCGATGGTCGACGCCGCGGCGAACCGCGCATGGGCGGTGCGCAGCTCGGCATCGATCTGATCGTTGGACTGCCGTCGCGGCTGCCGCCAGAAGCCGTTGCGCACGCCGGTAGCGATGACCAGCGCGTCATAGGGCTCGATGATGGTCGCCGCACCGGTATCGACGGACACGGTGCGTGCGCCCAGGTCAACCCCTGTGAGGGTGCCGTGCACCGTGCGTACCGGGTCGAGCGCTCGGTATCGGTGGAAATCGATCCAATAGTGCCGAGCCCACTCCTCTGGACGGGCCAGGCGGATCCCCAGCTCCTGGCCACTGACCACACCGGGCTTCGACGAGACGCCGACGACGTCGAAATGCTTCGCCAGCTTGATCGCGGTCAGCACGCCCGCGTCGCCCAGACCGGCGACCACCACACGCCTCATAGCGCCATCTTGGCTGCCTG
This sequence comes from Mycolicibacterium neoaurum, assembly GCF_036946495.1. Classification (NCBI taxonomy): domain Bacteria; kingdom Bacillati; phylum Actinomycetota; class Actinomycetes; order Mycobacteriales; family Mycobacteriaceae; genus Mycobacterium; species Mycolicibacterium neoaurum. The sequence continues at coordinate 2,059,090 of NZ_JAQIIX010000002.1, read as the reverse complement.
CGCCGCGTGTTGTCGTGATAAACCGCGGAGAGTTCGCGACAAATCGTCGGTCCGGGGCCGGGTGGCGTTTTTTGTAGGATCGCGGAGGTGAAACTGCGTCGCACCCGCACCCCGTCCGGCCTTCAGATCGAATTCCTTTCCTCCGAGGGTGACTGGCGGCCGGCGTCGAGCAGCGCCGCACTGGGCGGGCGGGTGTTCGACGCCGATTGGGAAGCCGAGCAGGCTGACCGGCACCTTCGGAACAGCCCACATCTGCTGCCGTTCCAGCCGCTGTCCTTCCGCGACTTCATGCTGTACGAACAGCACAACATCGATGCCGCCCGAGGTCTGATCCGCCGTTTCCATCCCGGTCTACACCGGGCCGCGGCGACATACGAGAAGGTCACCGGCCGCCCCGCTCCACAGCTTCGGCCCAAGCCGCTGTTCTATCGCCAGCCGATCTATTACATGGGCAATGCCCAGACCTTTGTTCCGACCGGCACGCCGGTCGGAACACCGAGTTACTCCGACGCGCTCGACTTCGAATTGGAGCTCGGGTTCGTCTTGTCAGCCCCGTTGCTCGACGCCACGCCCGCCGAAGCCGAACGGGCGATCGGTGCCTTTGTCGTCGTCAACGACTTCAGCGCGCGCGATGTCCAGCGCGCCGAGATGGACAGCGGATTCGGCCCCCAGAAGTCCAAGCATTTCCTGAGCTCGATGTCGGATACCGCCGTCACCGCCGATGAGGTACTGCCACGCATCGACGCGCTCACCGGATCGGTCGCCGTCAACGGTGCAACCGTCAGCATCGTCCGAAGCGCAGGCATGGCGCACGGGATCGGCGAAGTCCTGGCCCACGCGTCGCGCTCGGAACAGCTGCATGCCGGCGAACTGTTCGCCACCGGGACCCTGACCGGTGGCTCCGGCATGGAGACCGGCCACTGGTTGCGTCCCGGCGACACGCTGACGCTCACTCTCGACGGCATCGGCCGGATCGAGCATGTCATCACCTAGAACGCCCGCGGCATTGGCGCGCTCGAAGTCGATTCAAAGCCTTTCTCCAATTAGTTTTCTGCTCTTCGTTATATTCCGCGGTTAGGTAATCGGTGCGGACCAGGCGTTCCGCACCACGACACAACCGTCGGGCTTGCCGACGTGTGTGAGCAGCAACGTGCGTCAATCGAGCTGAACGCCAGCTGATCCCATCTGATGGCATCGAGATACGTTGTTGGCAAGGATATATCGACGATGGCTGGAGCAAAGCGGAAGCAAAGCGCCGATATTCGCCCCTCGAGGCACCGGTACATCGGTATAGTCACAATCCGTCACGATCGAAAACAAGGGCTCGGTCCACGGGATGTCCAGCGTGCGATCGACGTCCGTAAGAATGGAGCCAAGACCACACCGGGGGAGGTCTTTTCGTCCGATGGCAACGGAACTGACGCGGATCTCCGCGGACCTGAGGACGACCATGGAATCGCTCCTCGGGACCATCGACGACTTGGCACGCGAACTGGTTCGGGTGCTCGGGGTGAACCAGACGGATCGACGGGCCCTCGAACTCATCATCTTGGCCGGCGAGAAGTCCATGACCCCGGGAATACTGGCCGACAGGCTCGGCCTCACCGCGGCGGGCACCACGATCGTGCTCAACCGCCTGGAGAAGATGGGTTACGTCAGCCGGTCGCTGCATCCCACCGATCGGCGGCGGGTCATCGTGCTGGCCACCGACCTGGCAGCGCGCCGGATCTCCGAACTCCTCCACCCGCTACTCGACCGTGGCGGAAAGCTGCTGGCCAGCGATTACGACGCGCCGGAGATCGCCTTTGTCGTCGAGTTCCTCAATCGCACCATCGCACTCCAGCAAGAGCATCTGGAACATCTGCGCGAGTTGGAATCCTACCCACACTGACACGTCCGCACGGACACCACCGAGCTGACGCACGACCCGCGGCGTCCCCTCCCCCGTGCGCGGCACCCTCGGGGTGGCCATGATCGAGCACCGCACGGCGTCCCATTCTGGGCGACCAAAATGCAAACCGCGGGGCGGAATTTAGTGCAAATACTTGCTGTGCTTAATTAAGCAGATTTAGTTGTTTTTCGGTAAGTAACTGACACACGTAAAGAATTTGCCACTGAGCTATTATACCGGTTATCAACTGGCGTTTTCCTTCAGATTCATTTTGCTCATTGCAGTTAGCATTAGGGATATGTCCATTCCCTACTGGTCGCTGAGTTTCTCAGGTAACTTCCAGCTAACTAGCCCGACAATTACCAGGAGAATGCATGAGCGCGACCGTACAACCACGTTTGAAAATCGGCATTGCGGTGGCTGGTGCCGGCGCGATAGCGTTCGCCCCGGTCATTCAGCCGATGCCCGATATCGCGGAGCCACTGGCGCGTTCGGTGTCGACAGCGGCGGTGACGCTCAGCGCGACGACCAACCCGATCGAACAATGGTTGCAGATCATCAACACCGCGATCGCCAACGGCGGTGCGCTCGCCGAGGCCTACCTGGCCAATCCCGCACCCATCCTGCGCCAACTGATCGTGAACGGAATCGGCTATGGCGAGCAGACCTTCACCGCGCTGCAATCGACCGTGACCGCATTGATCGACAACCTGCGCTTCGACAATCCCAACGGCCTTCCGATGAACCTCAAGAACGCCTGGGATCAGATCCTGGCCGGTGACATCACCAATGGTCTGCCCGCGCTCTACGGAGCGGTGTCGGGATACCTGCTCTTCAGCGCCTTCCCGCTGATCAATCTGATGGAAATTCCCTCCACGATGGCGCAGAATTTCGCGAATGCCGTCGAGGCCGGGGTACAGGGCGCTCTTGGGCTGGTCTTCGGCGCTCTCGCCATCCCGCCGGCCATCGTCGAGGCCACCGCGGTCCAGTTCCAATCCGTCTTGAACGCCGTACAAACCGGCGACTGGCTGGGTGCGATCAACGACGCATTCGGTGTGCCGGGCGCGATGGTCGGCGCCTTCTTCAATGGCTTCGGCTTCAATGCGGGGTTACTGAGCCCCGACGGGTTGATCGACATGGCCCTCAGAGCCATGAACTCGATCGCCGAGGCGCTCGGTGCGGTACCGCCGGCGACGGCGATGGCCACGCCGCTGGCGGCAAGGGTCGCAGATCAAGGCCCCTCGGCATTGCCTGCGGACGAGTCGAGCGTGACCACGGTGGTCCTGCGCACCGAGGGCGCGGAGGGCGCCGAAAGTGCCCAAGGCTCCGCCGCCGTCGAACCCGGCGCCGAGCAACCTGCAATCGACGGCGCCACTCCCACCGAGCAGCTGGCAGCAGAACCGGAGGTCACCGAACCCGACCTGACCGAGCCGGAGATCACCGCACCCGACCTGACCGTGCCCGACCTGACCGAGTCCCTCTCGGCAGAGCCCACCGACACCGAGGCCGAGTCCGAGCGCGAATCCGGATACCAGGATCTACGGTCTCCGTCGACTGAGAGCACTGATGGCGACCTCGGCACCCGAAACGCCCGCAGCAGCAAGACGCCGGAGTCCGCCGACTCCGGTCAGCCGAGCAGCCGCGAAAACCGCTCGGAGAACGCCACTTCGGGCGCCGGCGGCAGCACCTCCGATGCCGGCGGTAGCACATCTGCAAGCGAGCCTTCCGGCGCCGCGGCATAACCACCGCGCCGTCACGACTCGTGGGCCCCGCTCTGGTGAGCGGGGCCCACATTCGTTTGTATACCGGGGCCAGGAATTCTCGCATCGAACCGGCGCCTGCGGGTCGACGCCGACGCATTATCGACTGACCCGGCCGGCACCCGGAACACCGGATCAATCGATCGGGAATCGAGGTCGGGAAATAGTGATGAGATGCGAATGGCGGAATGCCGATAACCCTCGGTGGGATTCGCCCCACCGAGGGCTATCGGACATTTTTCATGTCATGCGCGAGCGCGGCGATACGCTCAGGTGACGTTGGTGGTGGTGAGCGTCGGCGACGGATTCGGATAGCACGACGTCGCAACGTTGATACCGGGTGACACCCGGGTGGTCATGGTCATGCCGGGACTGGAGTAGCTCGTGCCGGCGTACTTGCTGGTGATCGTTCCGGGCGCATTGGCCGTGAGGTTGATGGTCACCGCGGGTGGCGTGAAGCTGCTGCCACCGCTGATCGGTCCGGGAACGGTGAGCACCACATCAGAGCCCACCAACGCCGCCGAGCCGGACACAGTTCCGCCAGATGTGCTGGTGGAGACGAATGTCGAGTTGGCCGGGACCGGGATGATCATCTTCAGATTGCTGATGTTCGTCACCGTGAAACCGGAGGCCGACGACGGAACGCTCGACGAGCCCGGAGTGAGGATGATGGTCACGGGAGAGCCCGCAGTAACCGAAGCCGGCGCGGTACCGTCGACCGAGGTGTTCATGCTGGAGGTCTGGGAAACACCGAGGACGGTGCCCTGGCAACTCCAGTTGACGCTGGTGGCCGCGTTCGCGACTCCGGCGAAACACATGGCCGCAGCGAGCGCCATCGGAGTCACCGCGCCGACGCGAAGCATCGTGGACGTATTCGATCGCATTACTTTCTCCCATGAGGTGAGGGTTACGGCGTGGCCGGAAAGCAACGCCGTGGCGGAACGAAGAAAAGATAACCCTCTGCATTTGAAATTCCGTGCACATATTCAACACGTTTTGATAGCAATATCCGTTTATTCTATTTAACTATTCGGTGCAAGAATTCGCATAAATGCAAATAGCACCAGGTGCGGCAATAGAACAACCCGACGCGCTACGCGGTAGTCACCGCTACCGGATCGCCCCGATGGCCTTGTAGATCCGCTGTTCGCTGACCGGCCGCGGCGTCCCCAGCTGTTGAGCCCACAGGCTCACCCGCAATTCCTCGATCTGCCAACCGATATCGATGACATCCTGGCCGGCAGCACGGGACGGGGACAGGCTGCACAGCAAGTCATCGTAGGCATCCTCGACGGCGTGCACCCGGTCCATCCGATCCCGGTCTGCCACCAGAGCATGCGGCAGCCGTTCCATCCGCCGGCCGATGGCCAGCAGGTAACGGGTGAGGTCAGCCAACTTGGTCACACCGGTCAGCGTCACGAAACCCTTGGGCAGCAGACGATCCAACTGTGCGCGGACATCGGTGACCGCATCGACCTGGGCTTGCACGGGCTTGTCGGGGATGGACACCTGCGCCTCGTGCGCGGCGGCCAGCACCTTCTCGACCCGTCGCGCGACATCCATCGTCGTGGTGGCCAGCGACTTCCCGACCCGCGCCGTCAGCGCCTCGAAATCTCTTCTTGTCCATACCAATTCGCGGGCGAATACGTCCACCGCGGCATCGGCGCAATCGTCGAGCAACGCGGCCAGCGGCCCGTCGGGGCTGGTATTCAGCGTCAATCGGGCGCGCATGTCCAGTCCACGCTCGACGGGCTTGACCGGCGAGGGCACAGACAGCCGCACCAGCCGGCGCAGACCTGGACGCATCACGGCGGCCTGCTCGGCCGCCAACGCAAAGACCTTCACATCCACGGCGGTTCCCGAGTCGACGAAGGCCGGGAACCCACGCACGGTGTGCCCGCCGCTGGCCTGCTCCACACTGCGCGGCAGCTCGTCGAGATCGGCAGGCCAACCGGTGAGGCCACTGCGCTCCCACGAGCCCGCGACCGCGCGGGCGACCGCCCGCTGAACCGGTGCGGCCAACCGATCCTGTAGCGCGGCAAGGTCTTTGCCGCGCGCCACCTCGGCACCGTCGGCGGCCTCCACGGCGAAGGTGACCCGCAGGTGGGCGGGCACTTTGGCCACGTCGAAGGCCTCCGCCGGCACCACGACGCCAGTACGCCTGCGCAGTTCCCTGGCGATCTCGGTCAACAGCGACCCGTTCTCGGGGTGCATATCGTCCAGGATCGCCCTGGCGGTGTCCGGCGCCGGAACGAAGTTGCGGCGCAGATCCTTGGGCAGCGACTTGATCAGCGCGGTCACCAGCTCCTCGCGCAATGCGGGCACCTGCCAGGCGAACCCGTCACCACCGATGCGGGTCAGCACTTCCACCGGGATGTGCACCGTCACACCGTCGTCCGCGGCGCCCGGCTCGAAGCGATAGGTCAGCGGAAGGGCCAGATCCTCGGTACGCCACGTGTCGGGATGCTCGTCGGACTGCTCGGTGCGCAGCAATTCGTCTCGGGTGAAGGTCAGCAGATCCGGTGTCTTGTGCCGCTGCTTCTTCCACCAGGCGTCGAAGTGCCTGGCCGAGACCGCCTCCGGCGGTATCCGGGCGTCGTAGAGGGCGAACAGTTCGTCATCGCCGATCAGCAGATCGCGGCGCCGCGCCCGTTCCTCGACCTCCTCGAGTTCGGCGCGTAGTCGGGCGTTGTCCCGGAAGAAGTGATGCCGGGTCTGCCAGTCACCTTCGACGAGGGCATGGCGGATGAACAGTTCCCGTGAGACTTCCGGGTCGATCCGGCCGTATCCGACGGACCGGCGCGGTACCAGCGGCAATCCGTACAGGGTGACGCGTTCGAAGGCCATCACCGCGCCACGGCGGGCGTCCCAGTGCGGTTCGCTGTAGGTGCGCGCCACCAGGTGCCCGGCGACCCGTTCGATCGAGTCGGGGTCGATACGGGCCGCCGTCCGACCGAAGAGCCTGCTGGTCTCGACCAGATCGGCGACGACGATCCAGCGCGGGGGCTTGCGGGTCAGTACCGAACCCGGCGCCAGCACGAACTTGGTGTTTCGGGCCCCCTGGTAGTCGCGACCATCACCTTCGCGTAATCCGATGTGGGACAACAACCCGGCGGTCAATGCGGCATGGATACGAGTCGGGTCGGCATCCTCGGATACCTCCCGGATGCCCAGATCGCCGGCGATGCTGCGCAGCTGTCCGGCCAGATCCTGCCATTCCCTGATCCGTAGGTAGTGCAGGAACTCCTCGCGACACATCCGGCGGAATGCGCTGCCGGACCGCTCCTTGCGCTGCTCCCGCAGATACCGCCACAGGTTCAGATAGGACACGAAATCCGAGTGTTCGTCGGCGAAGCGGGCGTGCTTCTGCCGCGCCGCCTCTTCCCGGTCCGCCGGGCGCTCACGCGGGTCCGGGATGGACAGCGCGGCGGCGATCACCAACACCTCGCGCACGCAGTTCTCGTCGTGCGCGGCAAGGATCATCCGGCCGATGCGCGGGTCCAGTGGCAACCTCGCCAGCCGCCGCCCTGTTTCGGTGAGTGCGCCCGAGGTGTCGAAGGCACCGAGTTCCTGCAACAGCTGCACGCCGTCACGGACGCTGCGTGCGTCCGGCGGGTCCAGGAACGGAAAGTCCTGCACATCACCGAGTTTGAGTGCCGACATCTGCAGGATCACCGCGGCCAGATTGGTGCGCAGGATCTCCGGATCGGTGTAGCGGGGCCGTGCTGCGTAATCGGCCTCCGAATACAGCCGGATGCACACGCCTGGCGCGGTGCGGCCCGACCGGCCCGCCCGCTGATCCGCCGAGGCCTGCGATATCGGTTCGATGGGCAGGCGCTGCACCTTGGTGCGCCGGCTGTAGCGCGAGATGCGGGCCGTTCCCGGGTCGACCACATACCGGATCCCGGGCACCGTCAGCGAGGTCTCGGCAACGTTGGTGGCCAGCACGATTCGTCGGCCAGAACGGCTGGGGGTGAACACCTTCTGCTGTTCGGCGGTAGGCAGCCGGGCATACAGCGGCAACACCTCGGTATTCGGCAGGTCCTTGAGTGAGTCGAAGGTGTCACGGATCTCGCGTTCCCCGGACAGGAACACCAGCACGTCGCCGGGGGGTTCGGACTCCAACTCGCGGACCGCATCGACGATGGCCTCACCGACGTCGCGCATCTCGGTGCGCACGATCTCGTGATCGGGATCGTCGGGATCGGCCGAGTCGTCTGCGTCCTCGTCGCGGCCGATCGGCACCTCCAGCGGCCGGTACCGGATCTCCACCGGGTAGGTCCGCCCCGACACCTCGACGATGGGGGCCGCCACCCCGTCGATCGCGAAGTGTTCCGCGAACCGTCCCGGCGCGATGGTGGCCGACGTGACGATGACCTTCAGATCCGGGCGGCGCGGCAGCAGCTCGCGCAGATAGCCGAGCAGGAAGTCGATGTTGAGGCTGCGCTCGTGGGCCTCGTCGAGGATCAGCGTGTCGTAGCGCAACAGCCGGCGGTCCCGCTGGATCTCGGCGAGCAGGATTCCGTCGGTCATCAACTTGATCAGCGTGGAGTCACTGGCCTGATCGGTGAACCGCACCGTGTAACCCACCGTGGACCCGAGCGGGGTGCCCAGTTCGTCGGCGATGCGTTGTGCGACCGTACGCGCGGCCAGCCGACGGGGCTGAGTGTGCCCGATGGTGCCGCGGATCCCGCGGCCGAGCTCCAGACAGATCTTGGGCAGCTGGGTCGTCTTGCCCGACCCGGTGGCCCCGGCCACCACCACCACCTGGTTCTCGCTGATCGCCTTCGCCAGCTCCTCGCGGCTGTCCGAGACGGGCAGATCCGGGTAGTTGATCTGCGGTACCGCGGACGCCCGGGTCGCCACCAGGGCCTCGGCCGCGGCGAACTGTTCGAGCAGCGACTCCGGTGGGTCGCCGCGCAGGCCCTTGAGCCGACGCCCCAACCGGGAGGCGTCGCGGTAGGTCAGACCGTCCAGACGGGCGTAGAGCTCACGGACGGACATTTACCCAAGGATAGGCGGTTGACCATCGCCGTCGTCCGGGTGCACGCTCGAGGTCGGCGACCACGGAAGTACGAGAGACCGGGAGGCCGACATGGCCGATTACTTCACCGCCCTGCTGAGCGATTGTCTCGGCGAGGACTACCCGCTGATCACCCGCTCCGAGTTCCCCGCCCTGCTGACCGACGATGTCCGGTTACACGTCCTGCAGAGCCGGGCAGCTGCTGCCGAATGGGCAGTGTCCGAGACGCACCGTCCGGTGCGCGTCGCCGCCGCCCACGTCATCGCGACCGGCCACGGGCTGCTGGTCGCGGCGACGCTGACCGCTCCGCACCACGACCCCTGGCATTACCTGGCGGTCCCACACAGTCTGTTCGACACCGTCGCCGACCGGGTGCACGATGACCCGCCGCCGGGATCGCCCGCCGCGGTGGACTGCCGGTTGAACCACGACCTGTCCTCGATGTGGCAGTTCGAGGCGGCGCTGCGGCGGATGCTCGACGACTATCCGGCGTTCGAGCTGGAACTCGCCGGCGACCAGTAGTCGAGCATCGCAGCGAAGGTCTCGAAGGCCGGCCGCGACGGACCGTAGGCCGCCTCGAAGTGCACGCTGAGCGGGAAGCCGAGCGCACCGACACCGTCGATGACCCGCTTGTACAGATCGAGCATCTCACGGCGTTTCTCGGCCGGATCCAGCCCGGCGATCCGGGTCACGAACTCCTGCTCGGCGGCCACGGCGGCGTTACCGGGGTCCTGGATCAGCCAGTTGATCAGGCCGACCTTGGACTCCAGCTGCGGCACGAAACCAAAGGACAGCAGGATCTCGGGGCGATGATCGGTGGTCGCGGCGAACTCGGTGAGGAAGCCCACGATGGCATCGGAGTACAGCAGCTGGGTCATGCCGTAGGTCGCGCCCTGGTCCAGCTTGAACGTGAACCGACCTTGCTCACCATCGCGGGTCGGGATGAGGATCACACCGCGATTGGGTACCAACGAAGCGAAGGTGGACAGCGCATCGGTGGGGGCGACGCCACCACCCTCACCGTCTTTGAGGGTGCGCGGCACACCGACGAACGCGATGCCGTCGAAGTTCGCCGCGTTCAGCTCGGTGAGCCGGCCGCGCAGCGCGCTCTCGTCGAGGAAGGACGTCACCTGGGTACACAGTCCACGCGCCTCGGGCAGTTCGGGCCGGATCAGCGACCAGTACTCGAGCACGTCCATCTTGGGTTTCATCTCGACGGGACGGTCGTCGTCCTCGTCGATCATGCCGGGAATCATGATGTGTCCGATGGACACACCCGACTCGGCCGAGAGCGCCCGCACCTTGGCCGCCTCGTCGACGGCGTACTGCGCACCCCGTTCCACGTTCGGTGGGACGAGTTCGAGTGCGATGGTGTGAAGCGGCACGACCGCCACCCTAAACGGCGCGGTGCCGACGTGATACACCTCCACCCATGGCGCAACGCTGCATCTTCCCCAGCGCGACGGGTCCGGAGCTGGCCGGGATCATCGACCTGCCCGAGGGGCCGGTGCGCGGTTGGGGGGTGTTCTCGCACGGGTTCACCCTCGGTAAGGACTCCCCGGCGGCGGCTCGGATCTGCAAACAACTGGCCGCCGACGGCATCGGCATGTTGCGGTTCGACGCTCTCGGGCTGGGCGGTTCGCGGGGCGACTGGGGCGACGGCTCGTTCACCGTCAAGGTGCACGATTTGATCGAGGCCTGTCGTTTCATGGCCGACCGGGGCACCCCTGCCGACCTGCTGGTGGGCCACTCCTGGGGTGGGGCCGCCGCCATCGCCGCGGCCCGGGACTGCCCCGGAGTGCGCGCCGTGGTGACCGTCGGCGCACCGTTCGATCCCACCCATGTCGAGCATCAGTACGACGCCTGCCTGGAGCAGGTGTTCGCCGAGGGCAGCGGGCAGTGGATGGTCGGCGGCAAGACCCTGACCCTCAAGCGGGCCTTCGTCGAGGACGTCCGGCGCGCCGATCTACGCGACAAGATCCGCGACCTGAAGCTGCCGCTGTTGATCCTGCACTCCCCGACCGACAACACCGTCGGCATCCAAAACGCCAGCGATATCTTCCAGACCGCCCGCCATCCGCGCAGCTTCGTCTCCCTTGAGGGCTCCGAGCACCTGTTGACCGGCCCCGGCCAGGCCAAGCGTGCCGGCCGGATCATCGGTGCCTGGGCGGACGCCTACCTCGGCGGCTGAGGCTACGGCGCGAGGTCAGCCGCGCCCCGCCGCGATCATGTCCTCGCGCGACACGACCTTGACGCGTTCGCGGCCCTGCTCGGCGCCCAGGGCGATCTCGTGGGCGTCGAGGCGTTCCCATTCGGCCCAGGTGGTGTAATCCACACCCCTGCCAGCCAAGACCTCGAGAATGGCCTCGGGGTCGGTGACGGCGGGCGGCGGGATGGCGGGAAGGTCGGCAAGCAAGCTGGAAACAGTCTCGGCCGCATCCGATTTCGTGTGCCCGATGAGTCCGATCGGTCCGCGCTTGATCCATCCGGTGACATAGGTGGCGGCGACCACCATCCAGTCGGCGTCGAGAACTCGGCCTGCATCGTTGGGAATCACCCCTGCGTGATGATCGAACGGCAGATCGGCCAGGTGCGAGGACAGGTAACCCACCGCACGGTAGACGGCCTGCACGGGCCAATCGGTGAATTCGCCGGTGCCACGGACAGTGCCGTCACCGATGAGTTCGGTGCGTTCGGTGCGCAGTCCCTCGACCCGCTCGGTGCCCAGTACCGCGACGGGAGACTGGCACAGATGGATGTGGATGCGGTGCGGAGCGCCGGTCGGTTCCCGGTCCATGTACTTCATCATGGTGTCGACGACGAGCTTGGTCGACTTACTCGAGTTGATGGCCTTCTGGCTCGCCTCGTCGATCTCGAAGCCCTCGGGGTGCACGATGACGTCGACGCTCGGCGAGTGCGAGAGTTCACGAAATTCCATGGGCGAGAACTTGATCTGGGCCGGGCCGCGCCGGGCAAAGACGTGGACATCGGTGGCTTGGTTGAGCGCGAGCCCGGCGTAGACGTTGCCGGGGATCTCCGTGCCGAGCTGTTCGTCGGCAGGTTTGGCCAGCAACCTGGCGATATCGAGGGCCACATTGCCCGCGCCGAGGACCGCGACCTCGCGGGCCTGCAGCGGCCAGTCCCGCGGCACGTCCGGATGCCCGTCGTACCAGGAGACGAAGTCCGCCGCGCCATGGCTGCCCGGCAGGTCGATACCGGGGATGTCCAGCGGTCGGTCGTGGCGGGCGCCGGTGGAGAAGATGACCGCGTCGTAGTGACTGCGCAGGTCCGCCAGCGAGAGGTCGGTGCCGTAGTGCACGTTGCCGATGAACCGGATCTCGTCACGAGAGAGCACGCGGCGCAGCGCCTTGATGATCTCCTTGATGCGCGGGTGGTCGGGAGCCACGCCGTAGCGGACCAGTCCGTACGGCGCGGGCAGCCGATCGAACAGATCGACCCGAGCATCTGGGTACTCGCTGGTCAGAATGTCGGAGGCGTAGATGCCTGCCGGGCCGGCTCCGATGACCGCCACACGGATCTTCCGCATCGGGACCTCACTTCCAATCGTAGGTAAGGTGACCCTAACTTGGTACGTGCGTACCGCAAGGCCTACCTCCGAGACCTCGGTCACACAGTCAGGGCGGGCCCGGCAGTCCGGCGGTAGCGTCGACTCATGAACGCCATGCCCGCCGCGTTCATCGGGCACGGCAGCCCGATGAACGCCGTCGATGACAACCCGTACACCGCCGCATGGCGGGCGTTCGGCCGGTCATCTCCCCGGCCGCGGGCCATCCTGGTCATCAGCGCGCACTGGTACATCAACGCCACGGCCGTCACCGCGATGTCCTGGCCCCGCACCATCCACGACTTCTACGGGTTCCCCCGTGAACTCTTCGATATCCGTTATCCCGCACCGGGTTTACCCGGGCTGGTCGATGAGATCGCCGAGATCGTCCAGCCCACCTGGGTGGGCGCCGACGAGGACAGCTGGGGTATCGATCACGGTGCCTGGTCGGTCCTGGTGCACGCCTTCCCCGAGGCGGACATCCCCGTGGTCCAGCTGTCCATCAATGCCGAACAACCGCTGGAGTACCACCTCAATCTCGGTGCACGGCTGGCCCCCTTGCGCGATGCGGGGGTCCTGGTGCTCGGCAGCGGCAACATCGTGCACAATCTGCGCCTGATGGACTCCGGCTTCGCCGACACCGGATTCGACTGGGCAGCCCGGTTCGATACCGCGGCGCGGGAGATACTCACCACCGATCCGGCCGAGGTACTGCGGCTACGTGACCATCCCGACTATCCGATCGCGGTCCCGACGCCCGATCACTTCATCCCGATGCTGTACTTCGCCGGTATCGCGGGCGCTCGGCCGGCCTCGGTGCTGGTGGACGGGTACAGCTACGGGTCGCTGTCGATGACGTCCTACGTCGCGGACTGACCCCTGGCTTGCCGCACCGCCGGGGCGCTCGAGGACGGCAACAACGTCGCGGGATCCGCCGGGCGATGCACGCGGACTTCGATCCCGGCACCGAACCGGTAAGGCTGCGCCTCGATGATGCCGACCAGTTGCTTTCGCAGACGCGACATCTCGGCCCTGACAGTCACCACTCGGCTCCGGTCACCGTAGAGGTCAGCCGCCAGCTCCGGAGCGGACCGCCCGGCCCGATGTGTGGCCAGCACCAGCAGGATCTCCGCATGCCGGGGCGAGATGTCCTGCCGCCACGACCCGGACGGCCCGGACAGTTCCAGCACCGGCTGCTGGCGCAGGTCCAGCGTCAGCTCAGCGGTGGCCGCCTCGTCACAGGTTTCGTCCGGGACGGGCCGCACCAACCATCCGCCCGAAAGCGGCTCCAACTCACACGCCCCCAACGCCGGTATCCATGTCCTGCCCGGTCCTGCTTTCTGCGGCAACATGATCCGGTTGTGCGGGGGCATCGAGTCGACCGCGGCCACCCACCCTTCCGGATCGACGGCCAACGCAGGCTCGCCCAGCCGGGCCAACATCGGGGCCGCCACCGCCCGCAGCCGGTCCAGCGTCCTGGCGTGCGCCTCCCGCAGTTGCGATTCGGCCAGCCGCGCCACCAGGTCCACCAGCGCGATCGTGGTGGGGTGCACCGTGGACGCCGGGCCGGACACGTCGACCGCACCGATCACATGCCCGGTGCGCGGGTCCCGGATCGGCGCACCCGCGCAGGTCCACGCGTGATGACTGCGCAGGAAATGCTCGGCTGAGAAGATCTGTACCGCGCGCCGTGACACCAGGGCGGTGCCGATGGCATTGGTGCCGACCGCCGACTCGCCCCAGTCGGCACCCTCCACGAAGCCCAACCGGTCGGCGTTGCCGAGCACTCGCGGTGTCCCGGACCGCCACAGGACCCGGCCGCGTGCATCGGCGACGACCAGGATGTTACTGCCGTCGGCGATCACCGATTCCAGCCCGCGGGTGATGTCTTCCAGCACCGTCAGCAGCCCCGAGGACTGCCGCAGCAGATCCAGTCCGCTACGGTCGATATCCGGTGGATCGTGACGCTCGGGGTCGATACCGCTGTCCAGCAATCGGTTCCAGGATTCGGCGATCACCGGCCGCGGTTTGGCGGGCGATCGCCCGCCTGCCATGGTGGCGTCGTAGACCTCGGAGAGCAGCATGGCGTAGCGACGCGGGTCGTCACCGACGGCGACCGCGGGCTCGGGGTTCGAGGCGCCTGCCACCCGTTCGATTGTGCTCCCCGTCACACGGGCTGTCACGCGCGGGTCACCGGTAGACCATGCCTCCATCGATCAGCCCGGCCTGCCCGGTCATGTAGTCCGCGCCGGGTCCGGCCAGGTAGGCGACGAATCCGGCGACGTCCTCCGGGGTTTCCGGCCGCCCGAGGGCGATGGTCGCCGAGAACTTCTCGAAGGTCTCCCCCTCCTTCGCGCCGGTCAGTTCGGCGAACCGCTTGTCGATCTCGACCCACATGTCGGTGCCGACCACCCCCGGGCAATACGCGTTGACGGTGATGCCGTCGGCCGCGTGCTCCTTGGCCGCAGCCTGGGTGAGCGCCCGCACCGCGAACTTCGTCGCACTGTAGGGGCCGAGCATCGCGAAACCCTCGTGCCCGGCGATCGACGAGGCGTTGATGATTCGGCTGATCTTGCCGCGCTCTTTGTTACCAAGCGCGATGAACTTGGCCACGGCAGCCTGGATGCCCCACAGCACACCGTCGACGTTGATGGCCCACAACCGCGAGAGCTGCTCCGGAGTCACCTCGGCGATCGACCCGACCAGCGCGATACCGGCGTTGTTGACCATGATGTCGAATCCACCGAGGGCCTCGGCGGCATGCTCGACGGCGGCGAACACCGCGTCACGATCGGACACGTCGGCGACGAAAGTGGTCACCTTGGAACCGAGTTCGACGATCTCATCGGCAACCTGGGCCAACGCGTCGGCGCTCACATCGACCAGTGCGATATCGGCGCCCTGGCCGGCCAGCTCGTGGGCGATACCGCGGCCGATGCCGCGACCTGCACCGGTCACCAGCGCCACCTTGCCCAGCAGCGGGGCGGGAATCGTGCGTGTCATATCTGTCCTCGTCATGGTTGCACCAGTACTTTCATCTTGGTTCCGGCATGCAGGGCCTCGAAGCCCTCGTCGATGACATCGTCGATGCCGATGGCGGTGACCCAGCCGGTGGTGTCGTACGCACCCTCGGCCATCAGACCGATGACGGCCTGGAAATCGGCTGCGGTGTAACACAATGAGCCCTGGATTCGGGACTCGTTCATCACCAGGTTCAGCAATGGGGTGGTCAACGGCTTCTCGTAGATCGCGACGCTCACCATCGCCTTGCGCGCGCCGACGCATGCCAGGGCGGTCTCGACCGCCGGTGCGACACCGGCGGCGTCGTATACCGCGCCCGCGCCATGCCCGTCGGTGCGATCGGCGATGAAGCCCGGCACGTCCAGTACCGTCGGGTCCAGCGTGCGGGCACCGAGCGCCTCGATGGCCGAGCGGCGGGTCGCCGAGGGTTCGACGACGAACACATCCTCGATCCCCTTGCCGCGCAGCGCGAACCAGAGGCCGATCCCGATCGGCCCGGCTCCGAACACCATGGCGGTGCGGTCGGGGTCTGGATCTCCGAGGGTGGCGGCGTGATAGGCCACCGACATCGGTTCGACCAGTGCGCCGAGTTCGAGCGAGACATTGTCGGGCAGCTTGTGCAGCATGTCCGTCGGCACCACCGTGTACTCGGCCATCCCGCCGTCGGACATCAGACCGTGAAATCCGATCTGGGCGCAGATGTTGTACGTGCCGGCCCGGCACGGTCCGCACCGCCCGCAGCGGTAGATCGGTTCGATCGCAACCCGGTCGCCCTCGGCCCATCCGGTGACCCCTTCACCGAGTGCGGTGATGGTCCCGGAGAACTCGTGTCCCATCACGATGGGCAGTTGCGCACCGGTCAACGGGTGCGGCTCGGTCGGCACGAAGATCGGGCCCGCGTAATACTCGTGCAGGTCGGTGCCGCAGATGCCGTTGTAGCCGACCTGCACCTTCACCATTCCCGCTCCGGGATCGGGTTCGGGGACGTCGGTGACGTCCACTTTGTTCGGTCCGTAGTACACAGCTGCTTTCATGCTCACATTCCTATGTGAGCTGGCGCACAGCCGAAAGGGTTGCAGGGGGTTGCAGCCCTTGCGCCAACGAAGGCGGCCCGTGTGAGCTGGCCCACATGACTCAAATGATTGATGCGCCCGCCCCCGTCCGGTCACCGCAGGACCGAGTGGACGCCTGGCTCGCCGATTTCGAGACCGCACTGGCCACCCGCGATATCGACCGCGCCGCGGGCTTGTTCGCCGTCGACAGCTTCTGGCGCGACCTGGTGTCCTTCACCTGGAACCTCAAGACGCTGGAGGGCCGCGAGAGCATCGCCGCGATGCTGACCGAGCGCCTCGACGATACCGATCCCGCCGGGTGGCGTACGCGCGAAGAGCCCACCGAGGATGACGGCGTGGTCACCGCATTCATCGAGTTCGAGACCGGCGCCGGCCGGGGCATCGGCCATCTGCGGTTGCGTGAGGAGGAGGGCACCGACCGCGCCTGGACGCTGCTGACTGCGCTGCAGGAACTCAAGGGACACGAGGAACCCAAGGGAACGCGCCGCGTCATGGGCGCGGTGCACGGCAGCGATCCCGATCCGCGGTCCTGGGCCGAGCGCAAGGCCGCCGAGGACGCCGAGCTGGGCCGCACCGTCCAGCCCTACACGCTGGTGATCGGCGGTGGCCAGGGCGGCATCGCGCTCGGCGCTCGGCTACGTCAACTGGGGGTTCCTGCGATCGTCGTCGACAAGCACGAGCGGCCGGGTGACCAGTGGCGCAAGCGCTACAAGTCGCTGTGCCTGCACGATCCGGTCTGGTACGACCATCTTCCCTACTTGCCGTTCCCGCAGAACTGGCCGGTGTTCGCACCGAAGGACAAGATCGGTGACTGGCTGGAGTTCTACACCAAGGTCATGGAGGTGCCGTACTGGTCGAAGACGACCTGCCTGTCGGCTGCGTTCGACGAGGCCGAACAACGCTGGACGGTCGAGGTCGACCGCGACGGAGAGCGGCTGACACTGCACCCCACCCAGCTGGTGCTGGCCACCGGTATGTCCGGTAAGCCGAATGTGCCTGCGTTCCCCGGCCAGGACGAGTTCCGCGGCGATCAGCACCATTCCTCGGCGCATCCCGGTCCCGATGCCTATGTCGGCAAGAAGGCTGTGGTGATCGGTTCCAACAACTCCGCACACGATATCTGCAAGGCGCTGTACGAGAACGGTGTCGACGTCACCATGGTGCAGCGGTCCTCCACCCATATCGTGAAGTCGGACTCACTGATGGAGATCGGCTTGGGCGCACTGTATTCCGAGCAGGCGCTGGCCGACGGGATGACCACCGAGAAGGCGGACCTGACGTTCGCCTCCCTGCCGTATCGGATCATGCACCAGTTCCAGATCCCGCTGTATGACCAGATGCGTGAGCGCGATAAGGAGTTCTACGACCGCCTGGAAGCCGCTGGCTTCGAATTGGACTGGGGCGACGACGGTTCCGGGCTCTTCATGAAGTACCTACGGCGTGGGTCGGGGTACTACATCGATGTCGGTGCCTGCGATCTGGTCGCCGACGGCAAGATCAAGCTCGCGCACGGTGACGTCGAACGGCTGACCGCGGACTCGGTGATCCTGGCCGATGGCACCGAACTACCGGCCGACGTCGTGGTCTACGCCACCGGGTACGGCTCGATGAACGGCTGGGCGGCCGACCTGATCGGCCAGGACGTCGCCGACAAGGTGGGCAAGGTGTGGGGCCTGGGCAGTGACACCACCAAGGACCCGGGCCCGTGGGAGGGCGAGCAGCGCAACATGTGGAAGCCGACCCAGCAGCCCAACCTCTGGTTCCACGGCGGCAATCTGCATCAGTCGCGGCACTATTCGCTGTATCTGGCACTGCAGCTCAAGGCCCGTTACGAGGGTTTGCCGACCCCGGTGTACGGGTTGCAGGAGGTACACCATCTGTCCTGACCCTCGGCGAGCTGGGGGTACCTCCCGCTTGCGGGGGAGCGCGTATACCCCCAAATGGCAGTGTTTTCAGGGGTATACGCGACTGCTCGCGAGCGGGACTAACAGCCGGCGTCGACGGTGCGGTTCGGCCGGCCCGCACCGTCGACGGCGATGTCGATGATCCCGTCGGACAGCACCGCGCGGATGACACCCGGCCCGGCCCACCCGATTCCGTTGAGCGACACCATATCCGCGTTGACGCAACCGAGGTCGTACTCGCGTGAGAACAGGCCGGCCTCGGTGCGCACCCGTAGCTCCCACACCGGGTCCGGCGCCATGACGGCGCTGCCACGCAGGACGATGAGTTCCATCGCACCGGTGGGGGCGGCCTGTCGGGAATCCACCGTCAGATCGGACTGCAACGCCGTGGCGAACCAGCCGGCGAAGGCGACCACCCCGGCGCCGAGCACGCACAACAGCGCCCCGCCCCAGCGCACCGCCGGTCTGCGCAGTCCCAGCACACAGGCCACGGCGAGCGCCAGACCACCCGCGGCCGCAAATGCCAGTGGGTGAAACAAATAGGGCCGCAACAGATAGAAGCGGTAGAACACGAACCCGCCCACGGCGGCCGCACACAGCAACGCCCCCACGATGGTCAGGATGAGGGCGGCCGGCTGCTTCTGCACGGCCGCCAATCTATCGTGACGATGTCGAGCGTGATTCCGCTGCGGCGATTCGGCGGTCGGGCCGACGAGGTTTCACACCCGGGCGCAAGGGAGAAGGGGCGGGTTACCAGACCCAGACCGACATGTCGTCGGGCGGGTAGTTCTGGCACACCGCGGTCGACGCCGCGACGACGCCCTTGTTGTTGAAGAAGATCTTGGCCCAGTTCGGCCAGTTCCAGGCCAGCTGCTCGTAGAAGGCGTTGGTGGCCGTGTCTTCCGAATACTGGCGGCGACCCGCGTAATCCATGGCGAAGAACCAGTGGATGCGGTCCTGGACGGCGCGGTGCACCTCTGGTGACTTGTTGTTGTAGTCGATCATGTAGCGCTCGTAGTAGACCGGGTTGGTATCACGGGTCGCTGCCAGGATCTGCTCGGCGGTGCACGGGGTCTTGAGGATCTTGCTGGGAATCGGGTACTCGTCGGTGGCGTCGGCGGAGGCGACCGGTGCCAGTGTCAGTGCCGCCGCGGCGGCCAGCGCGGCCAGTGTCAGCTTCTTCATCATCGGTGTTCCCTTACTGGGTGAGCAGGACGCGCTTGTCGGGGCAGTAGTAATTCATCGCGGCGCCGAGGAACTGGTAGGTCTGCTGCGTGCTGGTACCACGGGCCAGTTGGTCGGAGACGAACTTCGCCGAGTCCTGGGCAGTGGCATCGACACCGCGATCGAGGCGTTTGCAGGCGATCTTGCCGATCCAGGCGTTGAAGTCCTTCTGCCCGTAGATGCCGTAAGTGTGCAGTTCCTTGGCGAAGTCGCTGTCCGGGTCGGCCTGCGCGGGCGCGGCCAACACCAGGGACCCGGCCGCCAGTGCCGCGGCCACCACCGCTGTGAATCTCGTCGTCGCCATCACGGACTCCTTACTTCTCCGGTGCGCCGGCCGGCACCGGTTCTGTCGGCGGCGTGGGCCACGGGGACGGCAGTGGCCGTCGGCGGACCTGCTGGGGCCACCAGAACCACTTGCCCATCAGTGCAGCGATCGATGGTGTCATGAAGGCCCGGATCACCAGGGTGTCGAACAGCAGACCCAGTCCGATCGTAGTACCGACCTGTCCCATCACCGTCAGTTCGCTCACCGCCATCGAGATCATCGTGAAGGCGAACACCAGACCGGCGGCCGTCACCACCGAGCCGCTCCCGCCCATGGCGCGGATGATCCCGGTGTTCAGGCCGGCGTGGATTTCCTCCTTGAGCCGGGCCACCAGCAACAGGTTGTAGTCGGCACCCACCGCGAGCAGGATGATCACCGCCATCGGCAGAACCATCCAGTGCAGCGGGATACCGATGATGTGCTGCCAGATCAGCACCGAGATCCCGAATGCCGAACCGAGCGAGATCACGACGGTGCCGACGATCACCGCGGCCGCCACCACACTGCGCGTGATGAGCAACATGATGATGAAGATCAGGGCGATCGAGGCGATCCCGGCGATGATGAGATCCCAGTTCGCGCCGTCCTGCATGTCCTTGTACGTGGCGGCGGTGCCGCCAAGGTAGATCTTGGAGCCCTCCAGCGGGGTGCCCTTGATCGCCTCCTTGGCGGCGTTCTTGATCGCGTCGATTCGGGCGATCCCGGCCGGACTCAACGGATCACCGTCGTGGCTGATGATGAAGCGCACCGCATGCCCGTCCGGGGACAGGAAGTTCTTCATCCCGCGTTTGAAGTCTTCGTTCTCGAAGGTCTCCGGCGGGAGATAGAACGAGTCGTCGTTCTGGGCCGCGTCGAAGGCCTCACCCATCGCCGACGAGTTGTCCTGCATCGCCGACATCTGGTCCTGGATGCCCTTTTGGGTCTGGTACATGGTCAGCATGTAGCGCTGCATGTTCTTCATGGTCGCGATCATCTGCGGCATGAGGACGACCATCTGGGGCATCAGCTCGTTGAGACGCTCCATGTCCGGGATGATCTCTTCGAAGTTGTCGGTCATGACGTCGATACCGTCGAGGGTGTCGAAGATCGACCGGATCGCCCAGCAGCCCGGGATGTTGAAGCAGTGCGGTTCCCAATAGAAGTAATTGCGCATGGGCCGGAAAAAATCGTCGAAATTGGCGATATTGTCCCGCAATTCGGCGATGTCGAGCGACATGGTCTTCATCTTGGCCACCATCGAGGCCGTGGTCTGCGCCATCTGCACGGTGATGGAGTTCATCTTCTCCATGCTCGTGATGGTCGTCTGCATGTCATCGGCCTGCTTGAGCATGTTGGCCATCATGTCCTGCTGGTACTTCTCGTTCATTTTCTGAGTCGTACCCTGCATGCTGATCTGGAACGGGATCGAGGTGTGCTCGATCGGCGTGCCCTGCGGCCGGGTGATGGCCTGTACCCGGCCGACACCCTCGGTACGGAAGATGGCCTTGGCGATCTTGTCGATCACCAGGAAGTCCGCCGAGTTCCGCAGATCGTGATCGCTTTCGACAAGCAGCAGTTCCGGATTCATCCGCGCCTGCGAGAAGTGCCGCTCGGCGGCCGCGTAACCCTCTTGGGCGGGCAGATCCGTAGGCAGGTAGTTGCGGTCGTTGTAGTTGGTCTGATAGCCGGGCAGCGTCAGCAGACCGACCATCGTGATGGCGATGGCGCTCACCAGGATCGGTCCGGGCCAGCGCACGATGGCGGCACCGATCTTGCGCCACCCGCGGGTACGCATGGCGCGCTTGGGCTCCAGGGTCTTGCCGAACCGCGAGGCGATGCTGACGATCGCCGGCCCCAGGGTCAGCGCGGCCAGCACCACGACGATCATGCCGATCGCCAGCGGGATCCCCAGGGTGATGAAGTACGGCATGTTCGTGAAGTGCAGGCAGAACGTCGCACCCGCGATGGTCAGACCCGACCCCATGACGACATGGGCCGTGCCGTGGAACATCGTGTAGTAGGCCGCTTCCCGGTCCTCGCCCTCGGCGCGGGCCTCCTGATAACGGCCGAGCAGAAAGATCGCATAGTCCGTGGATGCGGCGATCGCCAAGGTCACCAGCAGGCCCGTGGCGAAGACCGACAGGCCGATGATCTCGTGGTAGCCCAGGAAGGCCACGACCCCGCGCGCGGCGAGCAGACACATCACCACCATCACGAGGGTGATGATCGTCGTGACGAACGAACGATAGATCAGCAGCAGCATCACGATGATGACCAGGAACGTCAGGCCCTCGATCATCTTCAGACTGCGGTCGGCCGCGATCTGCTGGTCGGCGGCCAACGCCGCGGGGCCGGTGACGAAGACCTTCAGCCCGGGCGGCGGCTGCATACCGTAGACGATGTCCTGGACCTTCTCGATGGACTCGTTGGCCAGCGCCTCACCCTGGTTGCCCGCGGTGTAGACCTGCACGTAGGTGGCTTTGCCGTCGCTGCTCTGCGCGCCGGCGGCGGTCAGCGGGTCGCCCCAGAAATCCTGGACATGCTGGACGTGCTCGGGATCGGCCTCGAGCTTGCCGATCATCTCCTTGTAGAAGTCGCGGTCGGCCTCGTCGAGCTGACGATCTGCCTCCAGCACGATCATGATCGAACTGTCCGAGGTGAACTCGTCGAAGACGGTGCCAACCCGTTTCACGGCGATCACCGACGGCGCATTGGACGGGCTCATCGACACCGACCGCATCTGGCCGACTTCTTCGAGCTGTGGGACGGCCACGTTCAGCAGCCCGATCAGCACCGCCCAGATGATGATGATCGGCACAGCCAGCGTGCGGATCGAGCGGGCGATGCCGTCGCCGCGGTGGCGCGTGGCGACCGGGATGGCGTCGGTACGGGGTTCGCCACCGCCGTCGGTCATGGTCATGCCGACTTCACCAGGCAGTAGGTGTGCGCGCCGACGCCGTTGACCGTGCGTTCGTCCTTCACCTCGTCGTCGACGGTGATCCGGCAGGACAGCGTGCTGCCGTCACCTTGACCCGAGATCGTCGGGAACACCGACGGGGCAGTGGTACTCAACGTGATCTCCCAGGGCAGGGTGACGTTGTCCGCGCGTACCGGCTTGGCGTCCAGGTCCATGTAGTTGACGTTGGCCGTGGCGCCGGGCTCACCCCAGACCTCGTACTTGACGACCTTGGGGTCGAACGGCTCGGAGTCGTCGGCGGCACTGTTCTCGGTGGACACATATCCCGGCCCGGTGCCGAAGAACGTCCGCACGCGCATCACCGTGAACGTACTGACGAACACCACCGCGAGGATCACCAGCGGGATCCAGATCTTCTTCAGCACGTTCACTGCTGAGATGCCATTCGCTCTGTGACCTTTCATACCGCGTGGGGCCCACGCCCGGACGCCGGTCAGAGTAGCCTTGTCCGACTGCGGTCAGGTTAGCCATGCGGCTAAGCTTCTACAAGTCGCACGGCTAGAAAATGTGACGAGCGCTACTCATCTGCCGCAACGCTGGAAGCGACATGCCAGAGTGTCCGGGGAAAGGAGGAGGTGCCCAGTGGCCAAGCCGGTATCGCAGCGCGGGTTCGCGCGCGAGCGGGTCATCGAGGCCGCGCTGCACCTCTTCGCCGAGCGGGGCGTCAACGGCACCTCGCTACAGATGATCGCCGATCACCTCGGCGTCCGGAAAGCCGCGATCTACTACCAGTTCCAGACCAAGGACGACATCGTGCTGGCGGTGGTGCGCCCGGTGTTCGACGATATGGAGCGCCTGGTCCGCATCGCCGAGTCGATTCCCTCGGCGGAATCCCGGCGCGATGCCGCGATCAGCGGGTTCGTCGAACTCGCCGTCCGGCACCGCCGCATCGGATCGATGTTCTACGGCGACCCGGCCGTGTTGACGCTGGTGCAGTCCCACCGTGAGTTCGAGGAGATCACCGAGAGTCTGCGCGAGTTGCTGATCGGTACCACCCACGACGCCGAAACTCGGGTGACCATCGGGATGATCACGTCGGGCATCTTCGGCAGCACCGCCGAACCGCGCCTACAGGACATCGCCGATGCGGACCTGCACCGGATCCTGCTGGACTGTGCACAGCGGATGATGCAGTCGTCACGACCCGCTGAAAATCTCACCTAGCTGCCCGCCGACCTCCGCGGGTCCCGGTGGCGGCAGCGGCGTCGTCACCGTGACCGTCGTCGTAGGCCGGGTGGTCGCCGTCGTGGTGGGGGCCGACGATGTTGCTGTGGAGGACGTTGCTGTGGAGGACGTCGGTGTCGACGACGTGGATGTGGACGTCGATGTGGATTCCGACGACGAGCTTCCCGAGGTACCGGGCTCGTGCACATCGATCAGCGGCTCTTCCCGGATGACATCGTCGCCGATGCTGAACACCAGCGACTCCGGTGTCACGGTGTAGGACTGTCCCTCGTTGAAGGCCACGTACCCGGTACCGGACCGGGTGGCCGAGAGCACCAGTCGCGCACCGTCACGCACCCGGACTCCGCGGTAGTCGAAGCCACCATCGGGATCGGCACAGATGGCCACCCGAGAGGTCTCGGTGGCGCCGAAGATCACCGCGGTGTCAGGGGAAGCGCAGCGCGCGAACGAACCGAGGTAACCCTGGTCGTCGGATTCGGGAGCGGCGCCGGCCGAACCGGAGAACACCAGCAGCGCGGCACCGGCCACCGCTGCGGCGGCGGACAGGTGAAGAACGGGCGTGGCGGACATCGACTCCAGCTGACCATGCACAGGCACACTTGGGCCACCCGACGCGCCGTCGGCGAGCGTAATTGACGCCTACAGACGGCATCGGGTCCGCAGATCGGCTACTGCTCGCCGTATTCGTCGAACCAGTGGGCCAGCTTGCCCCGGCGGGAAACGGCGCGCAGCCGCGCCTCGGCGGCCGCGCGCACCTTCGCGGTGGTGACGATGAGCAGTTCGTCGCCCGCGGCGATGCGGGTGTCCGGAAGTGGGACAAAGGTGTTGCCGTCCCTGATGATCAGGGTGATCACGGCCGGATCGGGCAACCGTAGCTCCAGGATGCTGACATTGTGCAGACGCGACGGTGACTGCACGGTCATCGTCAGCAGCTCCGCGTCGAGAACGTCCAGGGGGGCGGCCTCGACCTGGATCTCGCGGGTGGCGCCGGAATCGGTGAGCCCCAGCAGCCGGGCGACCAGGTGCAGGCTGGGCGCCTGGATCAGGGTGAAGATCACCACCAGAACGAACACGATGTTGAGCAATCGCGAGCTGCCGGAGACTCCCGCGACGATCGGGAAGGTCGCCAGCACGATCGGCACCGCGCCGCGCAACCCCGCCCAGGACAGGAAGAGCTGCTCGCGCAGCGGGATGCCGAAGCCCACCAGTGAGGCGGCCACCGAGACCGGTCGGGCCACCAACAACAAGATCAGGCCGGTCACGATGGCCGGTAGCAGATCCCGGCCCAACTCGCTGGGATCGACCAGCAGACCCAGCAGTACGAACAACCCGATCTGAGCCAACCAACCGAGACCCTCGGCGAAGGACCTCGTCGTCGACCGGTGCGGGAGGCCGGAATTGGCGAGCACGACCGCAGCCAGGTAAGCGGCCAGGAAACCGCTGGCATGCACGCTACCTGCGGCGGCGAAGGCGACCACGCCCAATCCGAAGGTGGCGATCGGGTACAACCCGGACGCCGGCAACGCCATGCGGCGCAATGTCACTGCGCCGACGAAGCCGGTGGCGAGCCCGATCGCCGCGCCTGCGACGAGTTCGAAGACGATCTCCCACAGTGTCCCGCCCGGTTCGAAGACGAACGGCACGACGCTGAACATCAGCACCAGGATCACCGCGGGGGCATCGTTGAATCCAGACTCGGCCTCCAAAAGGCCGGCCAACCTGCGGGGCAGCGGTAGGACGCGCAGTACCGAGAACACTGCGGCCGCATCGGTGGAGGACACGATCGCCCCGAGCAGCAGTGCCAGCTGCCAATCGAAGCCGAGCAGGAAATGGGCTCCGGCCGCCGTGAGCGCCGTGCTGACGACGACCCCGACCGTGGCGAGCGCGGCGGCGGGTGCCAACACCTTTCGGATATCGGCGAATCGGGTGGTCAACCCGCCCTCGACGAGGATCACCGCCAGGGCCGCGGTGCAGATGTTGCGCGCGGCCTCGACGCTGTCGAACTCCAGGCCGAGCCCGTCCTCGCCGAGCACCACGCCCACCAGCAGGAAAAACAGCAGGGCCGGGAAGCCGACACGGGTGGCCACCCGGGTGCCGACGATGCTCGCCAGCAGCACCAGACCACCGATCAGCAGCGCCAGGTACAGCTCGTGCAGCGTCATTTCACCCCCGCCCCCTTACTGCGATAAGTCAAACTAGCGGGGTGGCAGCACGCAAGATGCGGATCGGGGTGGCCGGTGCCGGCAACGTCGGTCGATCCGTGGCGGGCGAGCTCGCCGGATACGGGCACAAGGTGTTGTTGATCGAGCGGGAGCGACGCCGATTCGAACCGGATTCGGTGCCTGCCGCGGACTGGTTGCTCGGGGACTCCTGTGAGCTGTCCACGCTGGAGGAGGCCGGAGTCCACACCTGCGATGTGGTCATCGCCGCGACCGGTGACGACAAGGCCAACCTCGTCATCGGATTGCTGACCAAGACGGAGTTCGGCGTGCCACGGGTGGTGGCCAGGATCAACGATGTCGATAATCAGTGGCTGTTCGGTCCCGCATGGGGTGTCGATGTCGCGGTATCGACACCCGGCGCCCTCGTCGCCGCCGTCGAGGGCGCCATCGACGTGGGACACCTCGTTCGCCTGATGGGCCTGCGCGAAGGCCGCGCGGCGCTGACGAAAATCACACTGCCCCAGCTCGATCCGTTGGTCGGATGTCGGGTCGACCAGTTGGACCTCCCGGTGAACACCGCGCTCGTCACGCTGGTGCGGGCAGGCACCGTGCTGGTGCCGCAACCCGACGATGTGTTCGTCGCGGGCGATGAGCTGTTGTTGATCGCCGACAGCACGGTGGCCTGGCCCGGGGACAACCCGACGATGCGTCTGCCCAGCTGACCGGGTCCCCGGCACCGACGTCGCGGCCGCGTCGGGCAGGCTGGTGGTCGATATGACTGCCGCTCCACTTTCACCCGACCCGGATGCCGACCCCGATGCGCTGTTCATCGCGTTCGGCGAGTGGGCCGCGGGCAACGGCACCGAGCTCTATCCCGCGCAGGAGGAGGCGCTGATCGAGCTGGTCTCCGGGAGCAACGTGGTGTTGGCGACGCCGACCGGATCGGGTAAGTCACTGGTCGCCACCGGCGCCATCTACGCCGCGTTGGCCGGCGACCGGGTCAGCTTCTACACCGCCCCGATCAAGGCCCTGGTCAGTGAGAAATTCTTCGCCCTGTGCGATGTGTTCGGGGCGGACAATGTCGGCATGCTGACCGGGGACGCGGCGGTCAACGCCGATGCCCCGATCATCGCCTGCACCGCGGAGATCTTGGCCAATGTCGCGCTGCGGGAAGGCAGCGATG
Source organism: Mycolicibacterium neoaurum (assembly GCF_036946495.1). Lineage (NCBI taxonomy): Bacteria > Bacillati > Actinomycetota > Actinomycetes > Mycobacteriales > Mycobacteriaceae > Mycobacterium > Mycolicibacterium neoaurum. The sequence continues at coordinate 2,031,818 of NZ_JAQIIX010000002.1, read as the reverse complement.
CCGATATCGGTCTGGTGGTGATGGACGAGTTCCATTTCTACGGTGATCCCGACCGCGGCTGGGCCTGGCAGGTTCCGCTGCTGGAGTTGCCGAGGGCACAGTTCCTGCTGATGTCCGCCACTCTCGGTGATGTCACATCCCTGCGCGAGGACCTCACCCGCCGCACCGGTCGACCCACCGCGCTGGTCACCGGCGCCGAGCGTCCGGTGCCGTTGTTCTACTCCTACGCCACCACGCCGATGCACGAGACGATCGGCGAATTGCTGGACACCCGGCAGTCACCGATCTACGTGGTGCACTTCACCCAGGCCTCGGCGCTGGAACGGGCCCAGGCCCTGATGAGCGTCAACGTATCCAGCAAACAGGAAAAGGCCGCCATCGCCGAACACATCGGCGCGTTCCGGTTCTCCACGTCATTCGGGTCGACACTGTCTCGGCTGGTGCGCCACGGTATCGGCGTCCATCACGCGGGCATGCTGCCGAAATACCGCCGCCTGGTCGAACAACTCGCCCAGGCGGGCTTGTTGAAGGTCATCTGCGGTACCGACACCCTGGGGGTGGGGATCAACGTGCCCATCCGCACGGTGGTGTTCTCGGCGCTGTCGAAATACGACGGCACCCGCACCCGGTTGCTCAACGCCCGCGAGTTCCATCAGATCGCCGGGCGTGCAGGGCGTGCCGGATTCGACACGATCGGCAACGTCGTGGTGCAGGCGCCCGAGCACGAGGTGGAGAACCTCAAACAGTTCGCCAAGGTAGCCGACGATCCCAAGAAGCGACGAAAGCTGGTACGTCGCAAGGTTCCCGAGGGGATGGTGCCGTGGAGCGAGAAGACCATGACCCGACTCGTCGAGGCCACTCCCGAAGCGCTCACCAGCAGCATGCGGGTCTCGACGGCCATGGTGCTCGATATCGTCGACAGGCCCGGGGATCCGTTCACCGCGATGCGCCGGTTGCTCACCGACAATCACGAACCGCGTAAGCGGCAGCTCAAACTGATCCGCGAGACGCTGGGCATCGCCCGTTCCCTGCTACAGGCCGGGATCGTGCAGCGCCTCGACACCCCGGAGCCCGACGGGCGGCGCTACCGGTTGACCGTGGATCTCCCGGCCGACTTCGCGTTGAACCAGCCGCTGTCCACCTTCGCACTCGCGGCGGTCGACGTACTGGACGCCAGCGCCGAAACCTATGCCCTGGATGTGGTTTCGGTGATCGAGGCGACACTGGAGGATCCCCGCCAGATCCTGGCCGCACAGCTGAAGAAGGCCAGGGGCGAGGCGGTCGCGGCCATGAAGGCCGAGGGCATCGAGTACGACGAGCGCATCGAATTGCTCGACGATATCAGCTATCCGAAGCCGCTGGCCGAATTGTTGGAGCACACGTTCGCGGTGTACCTGCAGACCAATCCATGGGCCGCCGACGGCGCGCTGTCGCCGAAGTCCGTGGTCCGCGAGATGTGGGAAAAGGCCATGACGTTCCGGGAATACGTCAGCCAGTACGGCCTGACAAGATCCGAGGGAGCGGTGTTGCGCTACCTGTCGGATGCGTTCAAGGCGCTGCGCTCCGGCGTACCGACGGCGGCGCGCACCGAAGAGGTCAACGATATCGTCGAGTGGCTCGGTGAGCTTGTCCGCCAGGTCGATTCAAGCCTGCTCGACGAGTGGGAGCAGCTGACAAGCCCCGATCTTCCCCATGACATCCCGGTGGCGGTACCGGCCCGCCCGCGTCCGCTGACCGGCAACGATCGCGCCTTCACCGCCATGGTGCGCAATGCCCTCTTCCGGCGTGTGGAGCTGTTCGCGCGGCGACGCTGGGCCGAACTCGGCGAACTCGACGCCGGTTCCGGTTGGAACGTCGAGCGCTGGGCGGACGCCGGTGCGGATTATTTCGACGAGCACGACGATGTGGGCATCGGCCCGGATGCGCGTGGACCGGCCATGGTCATCATCGACCGCCAACCTGGCCGATGGGAGGTGCGCCAGATACTGGATGACCCGGCGCGCGAACATGATTGGGCGATGGTCGCCGAGATCGACCTGGCCGCCTCCGACGAGGAGGGGGCAGCGGTGGTCCGCCTGATCAGCGTGGGCGCGGACTAGTTGTCTGCACCGGAGTTCACGGCGATCCGGTGAGGCTGCGCAGCGTGTCGACCTCCCGCGGCCGGTATGGCCGACCGTCGTCGAAGATCAGATCGTGGAACCACTCCCGGGGCGGGTCGAGATAGGGCTTGTCCCAGGAGTCCCACGGCAGGTAGGTCTGCGTCTTACCCGCCACGAGGCCCCAGGTGTACGCGCCGACGTGCCGCCGCTTCGCCACCGGAAGCACTCCCTCGATGGTGCTGCCCTCGGTGCGCGCCAGGTATTCGGTACACATCATCGGCCTGCCCCACGGCTGGAGTTCCTCGATGCGGCGCTCGAATCCGGCGGGGTTGTCGTAGCTGTGGAAACTCAGCACATCGGCGAGATCCAACTGTATGGACGCCATCTCGCTACGGCGCGCGGCGTCGCGCCATTCGCCTTCCCAGACACCGGTGGTCAGCGGTTGAACCGGATCCACCGTGCGCGCCCACCGGAACACCTGCGGCAGCAGATCGGCCACCAGTTCGGGCTTGTCCTTGCGTTCGGTCTTGGCATAGACCGCGGCGGGATTGTCCGGCTCGTTCCACAGATCCCAGCCCAGGACCCGTTCGTCGTTGCGGAACTGACCGATCACCCGAACGACATACTCCTGGAGCACCTGGCGGTAGCGCCGGTCATCGAGGCGTTCGGCGCCGGGGCTCTGCACCCAACCGGAGTTGTGCACCCCGCGCCGGGGTGCGCGTTGCGGCCCACTGCGCGGCAACGGATCCCAACACGAATCGAAAAGGACCAACAGCGGCCGGATACCGTGCTTGGCCGCGATATCGACGAACTGGCCGAGGCGGCGGTGGAATCCGACCCGATCCCGCGTCCACAGCTGATCGTGCAGGAAGACCCGCACCGTGTTCAATCCGATCGAGCGGGCCATCCGCAGCTCGTTGTCGATACGTGCCGCATCGAATGTCTCGGCCTGAAACATCTCCAGCTGGTTGATGGCATTCGAGGTGATGTAGTTTGCGCCGACCAACCAGCCCTGTGCGCGAAACCAGCGGTGCGCACGATCGTTGGACCAGCGGCCCGGCACTGCTGCCGAGGCGGTGGGCGTCGCCGACAGGGCCGCAACCGCAGGTGCCGCGAGTAACGGAGCCTTGAGCAGTGTTCTGCGGCGCACCGTTCGTTCTGACCGAATACGGTTGGTGTGTCTCAGATCACGTACCAAGTTGTCGTCCTTCGATTTCGCAGTGGTCATCGATCCCCCGGACAGCCGTACGGTACCCACATCGGCACCGGCGTACACAAATCGACCCGGCGCCGAGTGCGCCGGGTCGATGCGTTGTCACTGCTCAGGGCGTGAGTATCACCTTCACCGCGCCATCGGCTTTGCGCTGGAAAATGTCATAGGCGTGCGGCGCCTGATCGAGCGGCAGCACGTGGGTGGCAAAGGTGTCGACGCCGAGCGGGTCGTCGTCGCCGAGAAGCGGCATGATGTCGTCCACCCACTTCTTGACATTGGCCTGGCCCATGCGAAGCTGGACCTGCTTGTCGAACAACGTCAGCATCGGGAGCGGGTCCGCCATACCGCCGTACACACCGATCAGCGATATCGTTCCACCGCGGCGGACGATGTCTATCGCGGAGTAGAGCGCGTCCAGCCGATCGACACCCGCCTTCTCCAGCAGTGGCTTGGCCAGGGCATCCGGCAGCAACCCGCTGACCTGTTGTGCCACTTTGGCTATCGGCGAGCCGTGCGCTTCCATACCGACGGCGTCGATCACCGAGTCGGTACCCGCGACCACCGGTCAGCTCCCGGATGGCTTCACCCAGATCCGGGTTCTGGTCGAGGTCGAGAGTGCGCAGCCCACGCTGTTGAGCCCGCGCGAGACGTTCGGGTACCCGATCGACTGCGATGACGTCATATCCCAGGTGGGCGGCGATGCGGGCGGCCATATCGCCGATGGGCCCCAACCCGAGCACGGTTACCGAACCACCCTCGGGAATTCCGGCATACGTTACCGCCTGCCAGGCGGTCGGCAGGACATCGGACAGGTACACGAACCGCGAGTCCGGCGGGCCCTCGGGCACCTTGATGTGGGTGAACTGTGCCTGCGGCACTCTGAGCAGTTCGGCCTGGCCCCCCGGCACCTGGCCGTAAAGCTCTGAATATCCGAAAAGTGCCGCCCCCATACCGTGTTCGCGTACCTGGGTTGTCTCACACTGTGTGTAGAGGTCGAGATCGCACATGTAGCAGGAGCCGCACGAGATCTGGAACGGCACCACCACCCGGTCACCGACCTCGAGGTTGGTGACATCGGCACCGACCTCCCGAACGATTCCCATCGGTTCGTGGCCGAGGATGTCACCCGGATTCATGAAGGCACCCAACACCTCGTAGAGGTGCAGATCGGAGCCGCAGATATTGGTGGAGGTGACCTCGATAATCGCATCGGTCGGCTGTTCGATCTTGGGGTCGGGTACCTGCTCGACCCGAACATCGCGTTTTCCTTGCCAGGTGACAGCTTTCATGCAACAGGCGATACCCGGGAGCCAACGTCCGAAACGGAGCGGTTCTCAGGGGTTCTCGTGAGCTGTCAGGCCGCGGGTGGCCGGTCCTTCGAGCAGGGTTCCGTCTGGAGCGAACCGGGATCCGTGCAGGGGGCATTCCCATGCGCAGTCGGCGTCGTTCCAGGACACGATGCCGCCGAGGTGCGGGCACACCGGCGAGACCGTCCGCCGGACCCCGTCGAGGACGCTGTCGGCGTGCAGACGCCACGGCGGTCCGGTCACCACGCCTTGCCCCTCGTCTGGCTCGGCATGCCGGGTAGCGGGTTCGACCCACCCCTTGGCCAGGTGATAGCCCACCGAGAGATTGTGCTTCAGCGCGGTCGACAGTCCGGTCAGCTCATGCGGGCTCCACGCGGCGAATGCGCTGGTCCACGGCATATGCCCACCGAGGATCTGGCCGGACAGAGCAAGCGCCGCGGCGATACCGTTCGTCATACCCCATTTGTCGAATCCGGTGGCGACCCAGATATGCCGGCTGCCGGGAAGAATGGGCCCCGCATAGGGCAATTCGTCGATCGGTGAATAGTCCTGCGCAGACCAGTAGTGCGTTTGCACGGCGCCCGGGAAGTGTTGTTTGGCCCAGTGCACCAGCTCGCTCACACCACCGGCCGCGTCGCGGACCCTGCCGACGGTATGGCTGCCGCCGCCGACGATGAGCAGATCCCCGGTGGGGGTCGGGGCGTAGCGCACCGATCGGGACGGAGAGTCGGTGGACAGGAACATGGAACGGGTGATGTCACCGGGCACATCGAAAGCGACACAATAGGATCTGTGTGGACTGACCTTGGCGAAGAAGCCGCCCCGATCCAGAATCGGGACGCCGGTCGCCAGAATGCAGTGCCCAGCGGTCACCGTCGAGGATTCACCGTCTCGGTCGATGCGCAGCCGGACCGGGCTTCCCACCGACACCGACCCCACCCGCGCACCCTGGACCAGCCTGCCACCATGCCGCTGCAGCTCGACGACGAAGCTGTCCAGCAGCGGTATGGGATCAATCTGGGCCTGCTCCGGCAACCGCACCCCACCGGCGAACGGGAAGGGTACATCGGCGTGGTCGACCCATTCCGCCGGTAGCCCGGCGGCTTGGCAGGCGGCGAGTTCAGCTCGGGCCGAGTCGATTCCGCCTTCGAATTGCGCGTAGGTGTAGGCGTCCTCGCGCTGCACGCTGAGACCGTGAGCGTCCATGTAGTGCAGTAGCCAGTCGCGTCCCTCGGTGTTGCCCTCGACATAGTCGCGAAGCACCTGTTCGTCGTGTTGCGACCTGATCCTGGACAGCTTGGTGCCCTGCAGGAGGCTGACCTTGCCGGTGGTGTTGCCGGTCGTGGCGGCCCCGACATGGCGGGCTTCGAGCACCACGACCTTCTTACCGGCCCGCGCCAACAACAACGCGGTGGCCAGGCCGGTGATACCGGCGCCGACCACCGCGACGTCGAACGTGTCGTCTTCCAGAAGAGAGTTCGGATCGACGGCCTCATTGCGGCCGTCCAGCCATAGCGATGTCATCGGGCCGCGATACCCGATGACGGGGGGCGCAAACGCCGTTGCTGGTCCGTGTCAGTCCGGCGTGGTCAGTCCGGTGAGCCCTCACTATCGTCGAAAAAGGCCCATCCGTCATCGGATTTGACCTCCATGCGCCAGCCGAGTTCGGAGTTGTCTGCCTTGGAATCGACGAACCAGGCGTGCGCATCCTGCGCGCTCTCGATGTCTTTGGTATCGACGACGTCACCGTGCGGGTTGAGGACTCGATAAGTAGCCATACCGCCTTAGTTTCCCGTTTTTGGTCTCGTCAACCCTGGTCGGCAGATGCCGATTGACCTTCGCCACAAGGGGTATCCGACAATGATGACAGGCCCAGATCCCGAAAAACGCGAGTCCGAGCACAGCGAGTCCGACGTCGATGATGACCCGAAGGTGGCAGGCTCGCGCGCCGACGGCGACGACGGCGGCTCATATGTGGGGCGTACCTTCTCCGATGACGATTTCGACGCGGGGCAGACCGGCGCCGAGGCGCGCAGCGAGGGCGACTAACCGAGGTCGATATCGACGACCAGCGGACGGTGATCGGACAGCTCGACCGCCGGGGCGTCGGCATAGTGCGCGCGTAGTCCGGCATCGTCGGTAAGGATGTGGTCGAGTTGCTTGGTCGGGGCGTCCGCGGGAAACGTCGCGGCACTTGCCAACGACCGGAAACCGGTGCAGCTGGCCACCGCGTCGGGAGCCAGATTGAGATCGCCGGTCAGGATTCGCGGTCCGGGCAGACCCCGCAGATCACGTACCAAGCGGCGCAGCTGCCGACGATTCCACCCCGGGACGAAGGAGAGATGGGTGTTGGCAACCGATATCGGTCCCAGCGGCGTATCCAGCGCCGCGATCACGGCAGCGCGGGGTTCCTCCTTCACCACCACGACCTTCCTCGGATCCGGGAGGTACAGCGGGAATCGCACCGGGATGCGGGGCATTCTGACCACCTGCCAGCTGATGGCCGGGTATCGGGACAGCAAGGCGATGCCGTACGCCGCGGTCCCCGGCTGTTCGGCGCCGTCGGCCGCCATCCACGTCGCACCCGGAGTGCCTGCGATGGCGGCGACGAATTGGTGCGCCACCGCACCCATCGCCTCCGCTGCCACCGCGGTGAGATCGGCCCGGCCGGATCGGAGTTGTTCGCGGTCGACCTCCTGTAGCGCGAGGATGTCCGGGTCGAGGCGTTTGATGCACTCAGCCAGGCGCTCCGGGTGCACGCCGTCTCCGACGGTGCGCCCGTGCAGAATGTTGAAGGTGGCGATCCGCATGCTCAATGGGTACCCAGCATCGCATGTCCACACATGACGGGCTGCGCGCGGCCATGCGTGCCGCCGGGTCGGCGCTCAAGGAGCAGGGACCCGATTTCGCATTGGCGGGAAGCTTTGCGCTGTGGGCGGCAGGAGGGCCGGAACCGGTGCACGATGTCGACTTCGTGGTCGCCGAACCGGATGCCGAGGCCGCGACGCTGACCCTCGACAACGCGGGTTTCGATATCGAACGTCCGCCCGAGGATTGGTTGTTCAAGGCGCACATGGACGGCGCCCTGGTGGACGTGCTGCACCGCGTCAACGGCGAACCCGTGACCGCCAAGCTGCTCGACCGTGCCGAACCGAGGGACGTGCTGGCGATCCGGATGCCCGTCCTGCCGGTCACCGTCGTGCTCACCCAGAAGCTGCGGGCCCTGAACGAACATCATTGCGATTTCGCGGCATTGCTCCCCGCGGTTCGTGCGGTGCGCGAGCAGGTGTGCTGGACGGAGCTGCGTGACGCGACGGCGCACAACGATTTCGCGGCCGCCTTCCTCGTCCTGGCCGACCGCCTCGGGCTGACCGGTCAGTGATTGCGCAGCTTGTCGACGAGCTTGTCCTTGGTCAGTTTTGAGTAACCGGTCATCCCGAGTTCCTTGGCGCGCTTCTTCAGATCGACGACGTTCCAGTCCTCGTAGGATCCGGACTTGCCCCCTTTGCGTGCCACCGCGGACTTGCCCCGCGCAGCGACCGCATTGGAGATGCGCGCCGCCTTCTCCTTCGAGTTGCCCTGCTCGCGCAGGTCTTCGTACATCTTTTCGTTCTTGATCGATGAATTCGGCATGAGGTGGGGTTCCCGGCCCCATGCCGGGTGAAACGGGACCGTCAACCCTTGGCGACCTTGCGTACCAGGCTGCGGGTCGCCTTCTCCAGGATGGCCACCGCGGCCGCCCGGTCCTTTTCTCGCGCGGCGCGTTTGGCGGCTGCCGCGATCGTGGCGCCCTGCTCGTAACCGGCGACCACCCGCGGGTCGACATACGAGCTCCGCGCCACCGCCGGAGTGTTACCCAGCTCCTCGGACACTTGTTTCATCACCCCCGACACCGCACGCTTGCGCTTGCGTTCCGTCTCGCCCGGATCGGCCTCGGCGAAAGCCGCGGCCGCCAGAACCGTGCCGTGCCAGGTGCGCAGATCTTTCACGCTGTACTCATCGCCGACAAGCTCCTTGAACCGCGTGTTCAGATCCGATGCGTGAATGTCGACCCAGTCCGCACCGCTGCGGCAGGCCAGCAACCGCTCGGTGCGGCCGTCCCTGCGCAACAACGCGCGCACGGCGCGCAGCACCTCTGGATCGTCGATCTCCCATATCCGCCGCACACCGCTCTTGGCCGGGAAGTCGAAGGCCACCGCGCCTTTCCGCAGAGTCACGTGCTCACATTGCAGGGTCGCCAAACCATAGGATTCATGCTCCTCGGCGTACTGCTCGCCGCCGGCGCGGAAGTACCCGAGGTCGAGTAGATGCAACGCCAGGGCCAATACCCGATCGCGGGACAGCCCGCGCCCGGTGAGGTCTGCGGCGATGCGCTCCCGCCATGCGGGCAACGCGGTCGACATCTCCAACACCCTGTCGAACTTCTCCTCGGCGCGCTCCTCCTGCCATGCCTGGTGGTACAGGTACTGCCTGCGACCGGCGGCATCGGTGCCCACCGCCTGGATGTGACCGTTGTCGTGCGGGCTGATCCAGACCTTGCGCCAGGCCGGCGGAATGACCAAATCCCTGATGCGAGCCAGGTGGTCGGCGGACGTCAGCGGTTCACCGTCGGGACCCCGATAGGTGAAGCCCTTCCCCTTGCGCAACCGGGTGATACCGGGGCCGTCGAGAACACTCCGCCGCAACCGCATGCGTCCTATTACCCTGGCGGCGAGCGCTTTACACCTGTTCAGCCGTCGTGCGCCCGGGCTCGCTCCCGCATCGAGGCGACGACCCCGCCGTCGTTGAGGATGTCGGTTCCGGTGAGATAGCCCGCGCGGTCACTGACGCAGAAGGCCAACAGCTCGGCCATCTCCTCCGCCGTCCCCCACCGAGGCACCGCGGCATCGGCGACCACGGCAGCGGCACCACGGGCAGCCTCCAGCCTGCCCATCTCGGTGTCAACTGCTCCGGGGGACACGGACACGATGCGCAGTCCACGGCCGTTGAATCGCTCGGCGTGGGCACTGCTGTACCACTTCACGAAGTTCTTGCTGATGCCGTAGGCGATGGCGGAACGTTTCTCGTCCCCGGCCACCGCGCAGGCGGGCAACACGGCGGCCAGGAAACCGCGCTCATCCTGATCCGCCTCGGGGAAACGATCGACGGGGATGAGGGACTCGGGCAGGATGTGCGCGGCCATCGACGCCACGTTCACTATGGCGCCTCCCGATCCGGCGACAGCGTAGAACGCCTCGTTGACGTATACCGTGCCGAACACGTTGGTGCGCATGATGTATTCGGCGTCGCCCATCGCAGGACTCACTCCAGCGGTGTGTACGACGGCCGTCACCGGACCCAACGCGGTCGCGGCGGAATACAGCGCGCCGACGGCCTCTCGATCGGTGACATCACAGTGGAGAGCGGTCACTGAAATGTCCAGCTCCGCCAGTGCCGCGGTCGCATCATCGAGTCGATCGGCGCGCACATCGGCCAGCACCACGTGCTTGTTCTGTCCGATGATCTTTGCCGTGGCCACGCCCATCCCGCCGGCCCCGCCGGTGATCACCGCTACCGTATCCATCAGTCGACGGTATCTGTCGCCGGGCGTCATTCACCGAGCAGCATCGCGCAGGATGTCCCCGAGACGGTCCAGCGGATCGCCCATGTCGGGATTCAGTCGGCGTTCCTGGACATCAGGGGTCGACGCGCTGCCTGGGGTTGTCGCTGCCGGTGGCGGCGGCGCACCGGCAGGAGGGGGCGGCGGAGCGGGTGGTAGCGGTTGCGACAGCGCAGCGATCTTGGCATCCAGCCGTGCCGCCGACTGCGCCCGAATCTCCCGACGCTCGGGATCGGCGTCGGTGTTGTCGGCAAAGCAGGCCCGCGGCGCCTGCTCGATGACCTCGCGGGCGCTCCGATAGTGGTCGCGCGCGTCATCGGCCTCGACGTCCGCCACCGCGCGGTCGCCAAGGGTCTCGCGCACCAGCACCAGATCGACGCGTAACGCACAGGATCTACCGTCGTCGACGCGATCCAGCACCGATACGAAGTCCTCCTCGGCCTCGACGAGCCGGTCATCGCGCGCCGCGGCGATACCGTCGGAAAACGTCTTCGCCGCAGCATCTTCGGCCAGCCCTGTCCACGCCAGTCGACAGGCGATGAGCAGCAGGATCAGCATTACCGGGGCGGAGAAGAGCAACGCTCGCCTGCGCAGGGTGGTCACCGACCCACCTCCACCCGGTCCAGCCTGGTACGGCGCAGCTCCCGGAGCACGTGGTAGAGCGCACCGAGCAGCAGCATCGCTGCGGTACCGCTGAGCACCCAGTACAGCTCGAACCCCGACACCGTCTGTCTGGTCGCCGCGGGAGCACTCGCCGTGACATCGTCGGCATCCAGCTGATCGGCGACGGAACTGCCGGGTTCGCGTGGCAGGTAGGGCACCCCGAGCTGATCGGCGACGGTCCGCAGGGTCGTTTCGCCTGCGGTCCCATAAGCCAGTACGGCACCACCGTCCACGGAGTTCTCGGGCAACGCGAATTCCCTTGGCGGAAAATCGGATCCGGGCGTACCGGCACCGAGATAGAACACCAGGTTGCGGGCCCTGGGGAACTGTTGGGTCGCCGCGATGAGTTGGTAGCGCAGGACCGTCGCCGCGGCGCCGGCATTGGCGGTGTCGGCGCTTGCAGTGTCATCGACGCCGATGCCGGCGACGATCGGGCGCAGGCTCCACGCATCGGCGGACAGCGGCCAGTCCAGCGATGGGCGGGCCGCGAAGCCGATGACCGCGAAGCGCGCGTCGGGATAGCGGTCGATCAGTGCCTCGATATCGTTGCGCGCCTGGATGACCGACGTTCCAGCCATATCGGGTGAGCGATCGACGACCAAGAAGATGTTCGGGTCGCGGTCACCGGCAACACTGGTGACCCCCTGCGCGGACCCCCCGATAACCGGCCGCAGCAGTGCGCACAACAACAGCAGTGCCGCCGCGACCGGTGCCCGGCTTTTTGCCCGCAGGCCCAGCACGCTCACGGCGATCACCAGCACCGCTGCGGCGATGAGAAGCCATATCGGCAGCGCGGGTTGCAACGTCATCGCCGGATCACCACCGGTATCACCAGCGCGGCGGCTATCGCGACAAGCGCCGCAAGCACAGCCGGATCGGGGGTCTCGGACGCGTACGCCGCTGCACCGTCGGCATCGAGTACGGGTGGTGGTGGATTGCGGCGGATCTCTGCGAGCCGGGTTACCACATCGGCCGTGGCGGGGTACGCGCGTCCGCCGGTGGCCTCGGCCAGCGCGGCGGGCAGTCCCGCACCCGTGCTGATGGCATTGACCTGGACGGCACCATCGCGAGCCAGCGCGCGCACGGCGGTATCACTGAACAGTGCCGGTGCGGGATCGTCCGGTAGCACCGCGGGGCCGACATAGATCAGCGATCGGCGTTGTGGTGCCTCGGATTCGAAGTTCGGGAACCCGGTCAAGCAGAGCGCCAGGATGTCCGAGACCGTCGGGACATAGTCGACGTAGGACACACTGGAGGTCAGCGCCGCCGGATCGGCGAACCGTGCTGCGGCGTACTGATAGTCGCGGGTCAGCGGGATGACCCGCCGGTTGGCCGACGTCAAACCGATGCGTTCGCTGCCGAATCCACGCACCGCCTCGGCGAAATATCGCATGGTCGCCTGGACCGCCGCATCGTCGCGTGCGTCACCGACGCACACCATGATGTCCTCGGGCTGGTCTGCCGCAACCTGGCGCTGCGGTGCGGGCAATCCGTTCGGTCGCGCGGCGGCCAGCGCCGCTGCGGCGAAGGCCGCCACCAGCAAGAGGATGCTCAGCGCGACCGAGATGGCCTGCAGTCGGGCGGCCCGCACGTACTCCGGCAGGGCGGTCAGCCGCCGGGTGTTGGCCAGCGCACGCGGCGGACGCTCGGGCGTCCTGGACGGCCAGAGCAGGGCGGCAATGATGCATCCGGCCAGTCCGATGCACGCGAAGACGATGACGGCCGGCCATGTCAGATCCATTGGCGCACCAGCCGTTCGGCGGCATCGGCGGCCACCTCCAGATCGGCGATCGTGGTCCGGTTGAACTGGATGTCATCGAGGGCGGTGAGGACGGGCGCTGCGGGGGCCAGGGCACCCCCGGCGATCTCGGGGAGCTGCAGATATTCCGCGCGCTGTCCGGTGGTCTCCCGCAAGAAGCGGCGCAGGTGTCCGCTGAGCTGCGATGCGGCGGCAGGTGCGCTGAGATCGGCTGCCCGGTAACGCATCCTGATATCGGCGATGGATCGCAGCGCCCGACGCCGGATGATCGCCGCTCGCGCCGCGCCCACCACGGCCGGTTCTGCTCGCCCCGGTGCGGTCCACCACAGCACGCCCAGGTACCAGCCGACGACCGCCGCGATGATCATCCCCACACCCCACAGCCATCCTCTCGGTACGGGCGGCGCATCCATCAGGTACTCAACAGGTCATCCGGCACGGGCGTAGACCCCCGTCATCGCCGCGAGCGCCCCAGCGATGCCCGCGCTCGACGCGATCCGCGCATGCGGCACCCGAAGTTCGGTCATGAACTCCGAAAGATCATGTCGGCGTTGCTCTTCGGACCGCTGATAGGCACGCACAACGCGGTCGCCGAGGACGTCGGCGCCCAACACCCGACGACCGTCGGCGACGTCGTACCCGGTGCCCGGATCGGCGGGATCGACCGCGGGCCGGTCGCCGACCATGGCCCACAGCACATCGTGGCGTGCACCGAGTGACTGCAGCACGTCCCGTAACCGGTCGCTGATCTCGGGCTCGTCGGCGACGACGATGACCAGCAGCGGATGTCGCTGATGTCGGGCCACCCATTGCAGCTGAACCACGATATCGCTGACATCCGGTTCTGCGCCGACATGCTGGTTATAGCGGTGCAGCATGCGTTCGATATGAGTTTCGCCGCGCCGCAACCGGATGTCGACGCAGCCGCGGCGGTCGCCGGTGACCAGCCCGATCTCGTCCGAACGCGGCAAGGTGATCAACCCGATCGCGCCGATGATGTGGGACGTCACCTGGGATTTCGGCTCGCCGGTCGGTGTGGCGGCGCAGGCGTTGCGGCCGGCGTCGGCGACGACCAAGATCTTGTGGTGTTTCTCGGTGACGAACTGTTTGACCAGCGGGTGCCCCGAACGGGCGGTGGCCTTCCAGTCGATATCGCGGACGTCATCGCCGGGCACGTAGGGCCGCAGCTCGTCGAATTCCATGCTCCTGGTGTGCACCAGGGCGTACCGACCGCCGGTGAGCATGCCCGCCGCGTCCCTGCCGATTAACGCCTTGGCCGCATCGAGGTGTTTACCCATTGCCGCCTCAGGGGACCGGGACGGCTCGCAACACCGCGTCCACCACGGCATCGGGGGTGACCCTGGCGCTGGCGGCCTCGAACCCGAGCACCATCCGATGCCGCAGAACGCGGTGCGCCAACCGTGCGATGTCATCGGGAAGCACGTGATTGCGTCCGCGCAGGACTGCCAAAGCCCTTGCGGTACGGCAGAATGCGATGGTGGCGCGCGGGCTGGCGCCGTATTCGATCAGCCGCGCCACGCTCGCGGGGAGGTGGCCGTCCGGGTCGCGGGTCACCCCGACCACCCGGCCCGCGTATTCGACGAGGGCACGATCCATGTGCACGGCGCGCACGGCGGTCTGGGCGCGCCGGATGTCGTCGACGGTGACCACGGCACGGGCGGGGTGGTCGCGGTCGTAGAGTCCGGCATCCATCCGCTCGATGATTTCGACCTCGTCCGCGACGGAGGGGTACTGCACCAGTTCCTTGAGCATGAACCGGTCTGTTTGCGCCTCCGACAGCGGATAGGTGCCCTCCTGGTCGACCGGGTTCTGGGTCGCGATCACCACGAACGGTGCCGGGATCGGATACTCCACGCCGGCAATGGTGGTCTGGCGTTCCTGCATGGCCTCCAACATGGCGCTCTGGGTCTTGGCGCTGGAACGGTTGATCTCGTCGAGCAGAACGATATTGGCGTGTACCGGTCCGAGACGGGTGGTGAAGGAGTTGCTGGCAGCCTCGTAGATCTGGGTGCCGATGATATCGCTGGGCAGCAGATCGGGGGTGCACTGGATGCGGCAAAAGCTGCCGTCGATGGATTCCGCTATCACTCGGGCCGCGGTTGTCTTTGCCAGGCCGGGGACGCTTTCGACCAACAGGTGGCCACCGGCGAGCAAGGCGAGCAGCAGGGATTCGCGTAGCTGATGTTGCCCGACGACCTTGGTGGAGAATTCGGCTGCCACCGCAGCGGCAACATCTCTGGCATCACTGATCGCCCCGTCGGTGGGCTGCAGATGCGAAGCGGTCATAGATCCTTCCGGAGATTGCGTGACCGGCCACGAGTACCCATGTTGGGCGATCGCCAAGCGATGCCGGGCCGTCGCACCGACTGTGTGTATTTAGCTATGTTTGCTAAACATGGTTGGTGCCACAGCTCATCGACCCCACTGCGCAGGCGCGTCCGCGCGGGCCGGTCCGGCTGCTGCTGGACCCGGTGTTCGGCACCCTGTTCTGGGGCCGGATGTTCTCCATCGTCGCGGTCTGGACGCACAGCATCATCGCGGCCGTCGTGGTGTATGAGGCCACCGAATCGGCTCTGATGGTGGGTCTGGTCGGGGTTTTCCAGTTCGGGCCGCAGCTGCTGCTCAGCCCGGTCAGCGGCCGCTGGGCCGATTCCGGTAATCCCGGCAGGCAGATCCTGCTCGGCCGGGTGCTGTGCATGGCCGGATCGGGTTCGATCGCCGGCTGGATGTTCCTGGAACCAGATCAGCAGGGAACGCCCGCCGCGGTGGCGGTCCTGCTCGGTTCGCTCATCGTGGGCGTCGGTTTCGTGGTGGGTGGGCCTGCGATGCAGTCGATCGTGCCCGACCTCATCCGGCCGGGCGAGCTGTCGACGGCGATGGCGCTGAACAGCATTCCGATGACCATCGGTCGCATTGCCGGGCCGGCGGCCGGCGCGTACCTGGCGGCCCATTTCGGTGCAGCCACCGGATTCGCGGTGAGCGCCGGTCTGCACCTGGTCTTCGCGTTGTTCATCATCGCGGTGCGGTTGCCCGCACCGCCGGCACGGGCCGCCGACGCCGACCGTCGCGTACGGGCCGCGCTGCGGCATGTCTGGCGCGACCGCCCGCTGCTGATGGCCCTGCTGGCCGTCACGACCGTCGGGGTCGCTGCCGATCCGTCGATCACGCTGGCACCCGCGCTGGCCGATGCGCTGGGCGGCGGCACCCAGCTCGTCGGAATGCTCTCGGCCATCTTCGGAGTCGGTGCAGCGGTGGGTATGGGGGCACTCGCTGCCGTCGGCGGCAGGCTCCCGTCCGCGCGAGTGTCGTTCCTCGGTCTGACCGGGCTGGGACTGGGGTGTGCGGTACTGGCCGCCAGCCTGGTACCGGCCGTCGCGATGGGCGGCTTCGCGCTCGCCGGTCTGGGCTTCGGCTGGGCTTTGACCGGCTTGACCACGGTGGTGCAGGAGCGCGCGCCACAGGATCTGCGCGGCCGGATCATGGCGCTGTGGATGGTCGGCTTCCTCGGGTCACGTCCGATCGCGGCCGCGGTACTGGGCGGCACGGCGGATGCGGTCAACGTGCAGGCGGCCTTCGCGGTCGCAGCCGCGCTCACCCTGACGGTGGCGGCGTTGTGTCGGCCCGCGACCCTCGCCGGCCCCCTGCCCTGACGGCCGTTCGGCTACGGAATTTTTCGGCAACCGGATTGTTATCAAGGTTTGGCCCGTTTGTCACACGGGTAACTTTGGTAACAGGCGCAGCAAAGCGTCACACCGGTAACTACGAAAGAGCCGAATGGATCATCACCATGAACACAGTCCTCTTCCTCAGCGCCAACGGCGCCATTTATGAGACACGCGCCTACACCACCGCCGATATCACCGAACTCGTCAACGCCCAGGGACTTCAGGCGCTGACCAGCGCAGACCATCAGTTCGACTTCTGGTTCAGCCCCACCGCCGGTGGTTGCCAACGCCGCGTCAACCGCACCGCCACCGAACTTCTGATGGCAACCACCTCGCTGGGCGCCGGCAACGTTCCCCTGTTGCGCGGCGCTGTGGTGATCGCCAGCCATGACGCCGACGGTGACCTGGACGGCCTGAGTTGGGAGCAGCTCGACCAACTGGTGGACCGCCACCGGCAGCTGTCCGCGGGCAAGCTGCGCGCGCTCTGCCGCCGCATGAACCGCGACGAGCGCCAGCGGCGCCGGGTGCTCGCCGCCCGCAACGCGGCGCGCTCGGCCAAGACCGCGCACGCAACGCCGCGAACTCCCGTCGCGCACTGACACCACACCGAGCGCCGTGCGGCGCGGTGTTTGGGATACCCATGGGCCGATCGGCGGGAACCGCGCTATTTTGTGGCTCATGCGCAATGCCGAACGTGATGCGGTCGCCCTCCGCTTCGCGGAGTTGCTTCGCGATCTGGAGCGCACGCAACCCAACGACACCGAGACCGCGCTGCGGGAGCTGACCGTCAATGCGGCAGCGGCGCTGCCGGGCGCCGTGTCGGCGAGCATCACCATCGCGACCCGCGAGGGTGAGGTCAAGTCGGTGGCCGCGACCGATTCGGTGGCCGACAAGATCGATGACATCCAGCGGCGCACCAGACAGGGTCCCTGCCTGGAGGCAGCGTGGGAACAGCACACGATGCGGATCCGCGATATCGAGACCGAACAGCGCTGGCCGCTGTTCTGCCAGGAGACGCGGCAGAACACCAGCATCCGGTCCTCGCTGGCTTTCCAGCTGTTTCGGAACCGCGAGGCGATGGGCGCCCTGAACTTCTACGGCGAACGCACCGATGCCTTCGACGACGACGCCGTCGAGCTGGGGCTGATCCTTGCCACCCATACCGCGGTGGCCTGGAATCTGCTGGTGCGCGATGAGCAGTTCCGCAGCGCGCTGGCCTCCCGTGATTTGATCGGGCAAGCCAAAGGCATCCTGATGGAGCGCTTCGGGGTGGACGCCTCCGGGGCATTCGGGCTGCTGCGCAGGCTGTCCCAGGAGAGCAATACGCCTCTGGTGGACCTGGCGGAGCAGGTCATCGATTCCCGGACTGGGGAGGACCGACCCGTTTGAATTTCCTCACGTGGGTAAACTGACCGCATAGACCGTGGGTTCAGGTACGACGCCCATCCGGAGCCATTTTTGTGGAGCCCAGATGACGTCCGATCCCATTGTTGCCGCCTTGCCCGAGCGAGCAGGCATCAATTCCAGCGATCCCGAACTGATCCAGAAGTATCTGGACCAGTGCTATTCGACCAGATTCGGCATCACCCGCATCGATGGCGCCGATCACGGTCCGTGCTCGTGCACACACTCCAGGGTTGATGTCGACGCCTTCGCAATCGAGGAGATCCGACACGCCGGAGTGGTGCAGCTGCGCGCCGAGCATGTCCCGGCGGTCGTCGCGCTGCACGTGCTGGCCGGCCGGGTCGAGGTACAGCACGGCGGCTTCGCCACGGTCGCGGATCCCGGGACGTGGATTCTGGCATCGAGTGGTCTCGGCCCCGTGCGCGTGACCCTCTCCGACGCCCAGCTGCGTTCGGTGGTGGTGTCCAAGGCCCTGCTCGCCGAGGTCGCGGCGATAGACACCGAGTCCCCGTCGGTACCGCGCTTCACCGCGCTGACACCCGATGAGGCCCACACCACGCATGCGCTGCAGGCCACCGAACGCTTCCTGGACAGCCTGCTGACCTCCGACAACACCACCGACGACCCGATCGTGCTGCGCTCGGCGGGCCGGATGCTGGCCAGTGCGTTGCTGAGCACCTTCCCCAACGACCTGCCGACGGGGTCCCCGGATGCCGATACCGGCGCCGACCAGCCTGCGCTCCTGCGCCAGGCGGTCAACTTCATCCAGGACAACGCCGCACGCGATATCAGCGTCCGAGACATCGCGGCGGCGTTGTACCTGTCGCCGCGCACCGTCCAGTACCTGTTCCGGCGGCACCTCAACACCACGCCGACGGCCCACCTGCGCACCATCCGGCTGGCCCAGGCGCGTAAGGAACTCATCGCCGGCGACCGGTCGGTGACCACGGTCGCGGCGACGGCGGCCCGGTGGGGTTTCGCCCATACGGGTCGATTCGCCGTGCTGTATCGGCGCACCTACGGCGAGAGTCCGCACGAGACACTGCGGCGGTGAGGCGCGCCGCACACTTCGCCATGCGGCCGATGATCGTCGCATTATGGATCCGGCGTCCCGGTAGCCTGGAGGCCGGTTGAGCAGCAGCCGCACAGGTCGCCTCAGCGATACCCCGCTTCCAGTGAGGGCGTCATGACAGACACACTTCCCAGCGGTACTCCGGTGCCCGTCGGCATCTCCCGGCGTGCTCTCCAGATGACCACGCACTGGCAGGATTTCGATCTGGCCGTGGTGACGGTGACCGGAGAACTCGACGCGACCAACACCGACGTCCTACTCGACTACGCGCTGAGCAAGGTCGTGCTGTGCCAACGGATGGTGCTGGACCTCACCGATATCGACTTCTTCGGCTGCGCGGGCTACTCGATGTTGAAGACACTGGAATACCGCTGCATCCTGGCCGACGTGGTACTGACGCTGTTGACCAGCGCACCGGTCCGGCGGGTCCTGAAAGTCTGCGAGTACGCGGCCCGGCACGGCATCTGATCGGGTCACCGCCGACCTCGCGTCGCATCGAGCCCCCGGGGGCGACCGTGCAAAGATCGGCTGCGATGTCCGCGTTGATCGGCAGGAATGCCGAATGCCAGGTGCTCGACGCACTCGTGCGCACCGTCCGCGACGGCGGCAGCGAGGTGCGTGTGCTGCTCGGACAGGCCGGCGTCGGAAAGACCACCCTGCTGGGTCATTTGCGCGCGTCCGCCGCCGACTTCCACATCCTCGAAGCCACCGGTATCGAGTCGGAGATGGAACTGCCGTTCGCGGGTCTGCACCAGGTGTGCGCGCCGATCCTGGACCTGCGCGCCGCACTGCCCGCCCCACAGCGCGCGGCACTGGAGAGCGCTTTCGGGCTCAGCGACACCGCACCCGCCCCTGACCGCTTCCTGGTCGGCCTCGCCGTGATCGGCCTGCTCGTCGATGCCGCGGCGCGACGTCCGGTACTGCTGATCGTCGATGATCTGCAGTGGCTGGACACCGTGTCGGCGCAGACGCTGTTCTTCGTGGCGCGCCGACTGCCCGACGTCCGGGTCGGCCTTGTCCTCGCGCTGCGCACGCCCATCGACGGTATCGCCGGGTTGCCCGCGATGGCCGTGCCGGGTCTGACTGACGAAAGCGCGCGCGAGCTGTTGGAGTCGGTGTTCCCCGGCCGCCTGGACCCGGCGGTACGCGACCGAATCGTCGCCGAGGCACGCGGCAACCCACTTGCCTTGCAAGCCATTTCACAGGGACTCAATGCCGTCGACCTGGCGGGCGGTTTCCAGCGTCCCGACCGGCGCCCGGTGGTCGCCGAGATCGAGGATCGCTATCTGTCGACGCTGCGGTCCCTGCCTGCGGATGCCCGACGGGTGGTGCTGCTGGCCGCCTCCGAACCCGTCGGGGATCCGTCGCTGCTGCGTCGCGCGATGGAGGTGCAGCAGGTGCCCGCCTCGGCCGAGACGGCCGCGCGGGATGCCGGCCTGATCACCGTCGACACCCGGGTGCAGTTCCAGCACCCGTTGGCACGCAGTGTCGCCTATCGCTCGGCCACCACCGACGAACGACGGGCCGCTCATCGCGCGTTGGCCGCCGCCACCGACCCGACCGCCGACCCCGACCGCCGCGCCTGGCACCGCGCGCTGGCGGCCGACGGTGTCGATGCCGGGGTGGCCGACGAACTGGAGGCCTCGGCGCGGCGTGCCCGTCAGCGCGGTGGAACGGCCGCCGCGGCGGCCTTTCTCACCAGAGCCGTCGAGCTGACACCCGATCCGGCGACGCGCGGCGCCCGTGCACTGGCTGCCGCCGAAGCCCATCGCGAGGTGGCATCGTTCGAGTCTGCCCGGCAATTGCTGGCGACGGCGCAGTTGTGCCCGTTGTCGGACCTGCAGCAGGCACAGTGGGCGCAATTACGGACCCGCTTGACGTTCGTGTCGGCGAGGACGAACGGTGACGCCCAGGCGTTGCTGTCCGCGGTCGACCAGTTCCGTACGGTCGCAGAGCAATTGCAGGTGCTCCATCCGGCGATGGCGGGCGCGGCCTATCTGGAGGCGATGACGGCGGCGATGTATGTCGGCCGCCACGGCGGTACCAAGGCCGCCGAGATCGGTGCGGCCGCCCGCACTGCTCTCGCCGCCGCCGAGGGCGGTCGCCCGCTCGATCAGGTCGCCAAGGCGCTGGCCGACCGGCTCGCATCGGGCGCCGAGGCCGCGATGCCGGCCGTGCAGACGGCGTTGGAGGCGTTGAAGGCGGCCGGCCGCGACGAGGTCGCCGGCGTGGGCAACGACTGGTTCTGGCTCGGATTCCCGGCCGTGCACGAATCCCTGATCCATGAGGCGTGGGACGACGAGGGTTGGCGCGATATCTCCGCATATGCCATCCAGCTCGCGACCGAGCGCGGCGCACTCACCCTGTTGCCCGCATCTCTGCTGGCCCGCGCCGGTTCCGAGATGGAGGCCGGGGAACTGGGTTCCGCCAGGGAGCTGGTCATCAAGGCTCACGAGATCTCGGTCGCAACCGGATACACGCCACCGCGGTATCACCGCCTCGTTCTCGCGGCATGGTCCGGTGATGATGCCGAGGCGTCTCGGCTGATCGCTGCCGCACTGAAGGACAGCACCGCCCGCGGCGAGGGTCGCATCACCGGATTGGCCCATTACGGCGCTGCCGTGTTGAACAACGGCAGGGGCCGTTATCAGGAGGCTCTGGAGGCGGGGTTGCTCGCATTCGCCTATGAGGACCTGGGTTTCTACAACGAGATGTTGCTCGAGCTCATCGAGGCGGCGGTCCGCTGCGATCAGCCCGAGCGGGCGGCCGAGCCGATGCAGCAGCTGCAGGCCCGCACACTGGCCGCCTCGACCCCACGGGCGTTGGGGTCACTTGCTCGGTCGCGGGCACTGCTTGCCGACGGACCGGCCGCCGAGGAGTTCTATGTGGAGGCTCTCGACCAGTTCGGCAGAACCCGGCAGGCGGCGCAGCTGGCGAGGACACACCTGTTGTACGGAGAATGGTTGCGGCGTAATCGTTCCGCCAAACAGGCGCGCGAACATCTACGCCTGGCCCACGAGTCACTGCACCGCATCGGCGCGACCGGGTTCGCCGAACGCGCCCGGCGGGAGCTCCAGGCCGCCGGCACCAAGACCCGCAAACAACCGACCGCAGCCGGTGACGCCCTCACCTCCCAGGAACAGCAGATCGCGCAGTTGGCGGGTCGCGGACTGACGAATCAGGAGATTGCCGGTGAGCTGTTCATCAGCGCACACACGGTGGAGTATCACCTGCGAAAGGTCTTCGCCAAGTTGAACATCCGCTCGCGTCGTGAGCTCAGGTCGCATTTCTGAGACGGCTCGTGCACCGTGTCAGTCGCCCCGCATCACGATATTGTCGGCGAGCTCGTTTCGCGGGATGGTCAGGTTGTTGGCAGGGAAGGCGGGGTCCGCATAGCCGATGCTCAGCCCGCACAGGATTGTCAGTTCTTCCGGGATACCGAGCTGTTGCCTGACGAGGTCGGGGTACAACGCGGTGGATACCTGCACGCAACTGTCGATGCCGCGGTCGGTCAGGGCCAGCAGCAGGGTCTGGACGAACATGCCGACACCGAGCGCATCGGGCAGCCCCAGATCGCGGTGCATACACACCATGCCCGCCACCGGTGCGGCGAAGAAGTCGAAATTGCGCAGCTGTGCGCTCCAGCGGGCTTCGGCATTGTCTCGCGCCACCCCCATCGAGCCGTAGACCAGCGCTCCCAGTTCGCGTCGGAGCGCGGCGAACGAGTCGGGTAAACCGAGGTTCGCCGGCGGGTTCGTCCGTGCCTCGGCCGACAGTGCGGCGCCGAGAGCCTCCCGGCGGGACCCAGTGGCCAGATAGAGCCGCCACGGTTGCACGTTGGAATTGGACGGTGCCCGCATGGCCAACGCCAGCGATTCTGTCAGCAGATCCATTGGAACGGGCTTGTCGCGCAGGAACATCCGGGTGGATCGACGGTGGTTGACGACATCGGTGAGGGTGCTCATCGGGCACCGAGCCAATCAACCAGCCGGGTCGTTGCCAGCTCAGCGCCGGGACCGGTCACCAGGCTCGTCGGGGTCACCGGGGTGCCGAAGTAGGTGGCCTCCGGGTCGGTGACGATGCGCAACTGGTCGGCACCCGGAAGGACCAGCGCGGCGAGTTCGGCGAAGGAGAAGATGTCGGGTCCGCCCAGATTGTGCACGCCGTCGATCGGAGCCTCGCCGGCCACCCGCGCCAGAACGGCACTCACCTCGGCCGCGGCGATCGGCTGGATCAGCGCATCCGGTGCGCGGACCACACCATCGGCGATGAGCGAGCCGGCGATCATCTCGGTGAACTCGTGGAACTGGGTGGCCCGCACGATGGTGTAGGGCACGCCCGATTGCGCGATGGTGTTCTCCTGTACGACTTTTCCGCTCAGATAACCGCCGCCGCGCAGGCCGTCGACACCGACGATCGACAGTAGGACGTAATGGCCCACACCGGCTTTCTTCGCGGCACCGCTGATGTTCGCAGCGGCGGCGGTGAAGAACGCCAGCGCGGCATCATCGTCCATGGTCGGCGAGTTCAGCACGTCGATCACGACGTCCGCCTCCGATAGCGCCTCCACCAGACCTGTGCCGAGGGCGGCGTCGACCCCGGATCGCCGGGACGCGGGCCGCACCCGGTGCCCAGCAGCGGTCAGCATCTCGACCAGCGGTGCGCCGATCTGGCCGGTGGCGCCTATGACGGTGATGTTCTCGGTGGTCATGATCGGTGCCTCCTCAGTGGCATGGACAGCTGAGAAGAGATTCGCACCGGGAGGCGGGCACCAGAATCACGGAAAGCCCGTAGTCCTGGCTGTGGTCGCTCAACCAGCCGTCAGCAGGATGTACTGGGCGGCCGTGCGCTGGTGCACATCGGGCAGCGCGTCCCCGTTCACCTCGACCGCGTACTCACCGGCCAGCGCGACACAGTAGAACGACTTCCCGCGGGTGGCGCAGTGACTCTCCGGCAGCTGCGGCACCGGATCGACGGCCGCGCCCTGGTTCAGGATCTCCTTGCTGAACGCATTGACGATCATCAACGCCGACCCTGGATTGCGGGCCTGATACACACTCGCCGCGGCCATCGCGACCGTGGTGACGCCGGTGTCGGAGAACAGGGTTTTCGATTCCAGCGGGTTGGTCTGGAAGTGCATGGCGCCGCGTTCGTCGTACACGGCATTCTTCGTAGAACTCGGATTGGACTCCACCGGAAGCGTTTTGGCAAGCAGACCGGTGGGGTCCAGCTCGACGTCGGCGAGCGCATCGGGGGCGGCGGGAGCGAACTTGTCGACCCGCGGTCCCTGCAGTTCGACCACCTTCTGCACCATCGACACCGCCGCGTCCAGCCCATCGGCGGACTGCGTGAGTTGCATGAACACGAAGGGACCGTGCGCGGTGAAGGATCGGATGACCGCCCACGGCCGATCCGATCCGGTCGGGGTGAACGGGTAGGTGAATGCCAGGGTCTCGGGATGGCCGGGAACGGCCGCCGGGACCGGCGTGGCACCGCGCACCGACTGCTCGGCGGTCGCGCTGTTCATGTCGGCGGCGGCTGCCTGTGCGGCGGCCGGGTCCGGGAATCGCATGACCGCGTTGATCATGATGGCTTTGTCGGGAGCCTCACGTGCGGAGGCGAAACCGTTGACGAAACCGTGGCCCTGCGCCCGCTGCGCCACACTGTCGGGTGAGAACTGGGACAGTTGGGTGGGAGTGTCCAGCAGGTAGAAGGTGCTCAGGTATGGAGAGATCAGCTCGCGGTTGGCCTCCCACGGGCCGACGACATGGTCGGCCAGCCGCTGGGCATCGACCACCGCCCCCGTCTTCGGGTCACCGGCCCGGCCCAGCGCCGGACGCGGCACTGTCGGATACCTACCTGCGTCCAGCTGCGCCGCACTGATGATCGGGGGCAGCGAGGTCTGCGGCGTCGCCACCGCCGGACCGCCCGGTGCCGGCGCCTGCGAAGACGCGCATCCGGTCAGCATCGCCATGACCGCAACCGTGCCAACGGCGGCGGGGAAAGCACCCATCCTCTTCACGCACAGACCCTAACCCCGGGCGCACGTGGGCGTGACCGGCTACCGGTGAATCATTGCGCCGCACCGTACTCCAGCGCGCGTTCCGAGGAGTCCACCCGACCGTTGCTGGAGATGGTCAGCAGGTCGGGCATGACCGCGTAGCTGGCGCCATCGGCGGGATTGACGGCGATGAATCCGGGGCCGGACCGCTGCGCATTTCGTATTTCGAGGTTGGCGCCGTCCCGCAATCGCTCACCGCGGTAATAGAAGTCGCCGGATGTGGTCTGGCAGATGATCGCCAGCGACTGAGCGGTCCGGATCAGCGCGACCGGCGAGCTGGAGCTGTCGCAGCGGGCCGAATGCCCGACGAATCCTTGGGAATCCGTTCCGGATACCCCGTCGACGGCGGCTGTCGACGGGCCTGCCCGCGACGGCTCCGAAGGTTCCGGTGACTGTGCCGGAGCGGCCAGTGGCGATCTCGATGACGGCGTGTCGCCCCCGCCGAGTACCAGTGCCGATGCCAAAGCCGCTGCGATGGCGAACAATCCGATGGTTGCCAGCGCCACCATCCACCGTGTGGATATGCGGGGCCGGGCGCGCGGCGGCAGCGGTGTCACCACTGAGGGATGCGGTGTCGGGTACACCGCGGAGTATTGCTGAGTTCCCGCCGGCGGGCCGGCGAGGTTGGGCACCGCCGGCGGGCCGGCCGACGCGGGCACCGGCCGGGGGTCGTCGACGGCCTGCACGGCCGCTCGGGCCAATTCGCCCGCTGTCGAATACCGCCGGTTCGGGTCCTTGGCCATTCCGCGGGCGATCACGTCATCGAAGGCCCGGCTGACCCCACGGCGCATGATGCTCGGCCGCGGCGGTGCGGAGAACATGTGTGCCGCCCACATCTGCCGGACATCGTCGGCGGCGTACGGTTCCAGACCCGTCAGGCTCTCGTAGAGCACACATGCGAGCGAGTAGACATCGGCCGCCGGCGCACCGCGGTCACCGCTGAAACGCTCGGGTGCCAGGTAGGCGCTGGAACCGACGACAAGCCCTGTCGAGGTCACCGACGGTTCTCCCCCGCCGTGCGCGATGCCGAAGTCGACGAGGTACGCGAAATCCTCGGTGGTCAACAGGATGTTCTCGGGTTTGACGTCACGGTGCACCAGGCCTGCGGCATGTGCGGCGTCCAGCGCCGTGGCCACCTGCGCGATGATCGACGCGGCACGGTGCGGCGCGAGCGCACCCTGGCCCCGCAAGACGTCCTTGAGGCTGGGCCCCTCCACCAGACGCATGTCGATGTACAGCACACCGTCGATCTCGCCGAAGTCGTGCACGGGGATGATGTGCGGCGCGTGCAACCGCGCGGCCAACCGGGATTCCCGGCGGAACCGATCCCGAAAACTGGGATCGGTCGCCAGCTCGGCGCGCAACAGCTTGATCGCCACCATCCGGTCGCGGGCGGTGTCGTAGGCGCGATACACCTCGCCCATGCCGCCCACGCCGAGCACGGATTGCAGCTCGTAGGGCCCGAACCGGGCACCCAGCCGAGAGCCGCCCTTCACGGTGCCCACATGTCGTCCTTTTCGTTTCGGAGGTCGCCGACGGGTTTCCCTCCGCGCAGCGATCCCTAACTACAGCGACGGTGCGGAGGCGCTCACAGAGTTCATCACCAGCTGATACAGCGGCAGCCCCCAGGCGTGCGGTCCGCTGGTCGCCGGTTCGTAGGCGGTGTGGATGGCGATCGACGAGGCGGGGATCTCCTCGAGGTCGGGGTTGTAGTCACATACCGGGTCGCCCACATCGCACACGCTCACCGTGCGGGCGCCCATCCGCGGGTCAAGGGGCGAGGTGTCGGTGGAGGCCAGGAAGGAATGCTCCTGCGCGACGCCCTTGCCGGGGCCTGGCGCCGCGGCCGCCGAGCCGAGGTTGATGGTGGTGTCGGCGGGCAACCTGTCACCGTCGGCGACCAGCAGCGCCGCGACAACCTGCGGATTGTCGGCGAGGTCATGCAGATTGCGGTGGACCACCATGGCGCCCTGGGAGTAACCGGCCAGCACCACCTTCGACTGCGGGCATCGTGCCGTATAGGCCTCGAGTTGGTCTGCGGTCGCGTCGGTGCCGTCTTCGACACTGTCCATGAAGTTCATCCAGCCACCGAGCCCACCGGCGAGCGGTACGGGCGCGGCCGGGTACTGCACCGCTTCGGCGGTCATGGTGCGGCCGCCGGCCGCCAGCGCATTGCTGAGTTGCTGGTAGGAGGCGTACACCACGTCACCCATACCGGCGTTGGCCACCAGCTGCGCGCCGTCGCGTTGACCGGAACCGGCGGCGCCGATCCAGTGCACATCGGCGCAGGCCGGCTCGGCATTGGCGGTGGGCGCTGCGGCCAGCGCCGTCGCGGCCATCAGTGCGGCCGCCCCAAGTCGGAGGATCACATGGGTTCTATCGGCGCCGGCACGGGCCGGCGTTACCGATACCGCGCGAGACCCTGCTCACGCCGGTTGGTGCACCAACGCCCGGCGGAACTCGGTGGGGCTGACACCCCGGACCCTCTTGAACGCGGAACTGAATCCGAACGGATCGGAGTAACCGACCGTGCGCGCAATCTCCGCCACGGTGGCCCCGTTCTCGATCAACAGGTCGGCGGCCAGGGTCATCCGCCATGTCGTGAGGTAGCTCGACGGTGGTTCACCGACGAGGTCGGCGAATCGCTTGGCCAGCGTCGAACGGGCCACGCCGCAACGTTCGGCCAGGGCAGCCACCGTCCACGGTGCCGCCGGATCGTCGTGGATGAGCCGCAACGCATCGCCGACCACTGGGTCACGCTGGGCCGCCCACCACGCCGGCGGCTGCCCGCCGGGACGGTCGAACCACGTCCGGAGGGTGCACACCAGCATCCAGTCCAACAGCCGATCCAGCACCACCTGCTGGCCGGGGGCATCGATGGCGACCTCGGCGGCCAAGTGCTCGAGCACTGCGTCGCCCTCACCCCCGCCCGGTACCCGCAAGACGTCGGGCAGCTCGTCGAGAAGGCGTCGGCTGATCTCGCCGCGCACCGGGTATGCGCCGACGATCGCGGTGGTGGCGTCCACGCCGCGGTCGACGAAATCACTCCAGCCCAATCGATAACGGGTGCCACCACATTCGGGCACGGCGCATTCGGTGCCACATTCGATGAGTTCGGCGGTGCTGTCGAGATCATCGACGAAGGTGAAGGTCTGCGGGCCGCGGACGATCACGGTATCGCCGGCTCGCAGGGGTTCGGTCGCCCCACTGGCGGTGATGATCCAGCCGCCCCCGGTCAGCACCGTGCACAGGGTCAGCGGCGCACCGTCGACGAAGTGCAGATTCCACGGTGGTTGCAAGGTGGACCCGCCGAAGAGTGAGCCGTTGGCGCGCACCCCGCGAAACAGGTCTCCGAAGGCGTCCATGCCACCATCATAGGCGGCATAGAGGTTTGGACATGAAATCCGGCCTTTCACCCATGGAATCGTCCACACCTGCGCGGTTGACTATCTGCCATGAGCAACGACACGATCCTCGTACTCGGCGCCACCGGCAAGACCGGGCGCCGTCTCCTGCCGCGGTTACGACTGCTGGGTGTGCCGGTTCGGGCCGCCTCGCGATCCAGCGGCACACGTTTCGACTGGTCGGCACCCGACACCTGGGACGACGCGTTGGCCGACGTGGGTGCGATCTATCTCGTCGCGCCGCCATGGCCCGGACCGGCGGCCGACTTCCTCACCCGCGCTGAGGCGGCCGGGGTGCACCGGGTGACGGTGCTGTCCGGTCGCGGCGCCGACCTGTGGGGCGAGTCCGCCTTCGGACTGGATATGCGGTCCGCCGAGGCCGCCGCGCGAAGTTCCTCGCTGGAATGGACCATCCTGCGGCCCAACAATTTCGCGCAGAATTTCGACGAGGACCTGTTCCTGGCACCACTCCGGGCGGGCGAATTGCTGCTACCTGCCGGTGACGTACCCGAACCGTTCATCGACGTCGAGGACGTCGCCGACATCGCGGCGCGCGTGCTGACCGAACCCGGCCATGCCGGCAAGGTCTACGAGTTGAGCGGACCGGAGCCGATGACCTTCGCCGCAGCCACCGAATTGATCTCGCGGGCAACAGGTCTGCCGATCGCGTACAAGCAGGTGACCACCGACGAGTACGTCGCGAGGCTCGTGGAGTCCGGCACCGACGAACAGACCGCCGAGCATGTGGCGGCCATGTTCACCCTGATGGCCGATGGCGGGATCGCCGACACCACCGATGGGGTGGCCGCAGTGCTCGGACGCGAACCACGCGGTTTCACCGAGTACGTGACGCGTGCGGCCGCGGCGGGGGCGTGGGACCGATGAGCACCCTGACCCGAGAAGACATCGTCCTGCTGCGCCGACCGCTCTACGGATTCCTCACTGTCGCAGGCGGTCCCGACCCCGCGCAGCCACGACCGGTCTGGTATGAGTACACCGATGACGGCATGATCCAGCTGTTCACCGATGCCCGCTCGGTCAAGGTCCGCCGATTGCGGCGGGACGCCCGCGCCTCGCTCGTGGTCACCGCACCGGTCGGCGAGCGGGAACACTGGGTGTCGTTGGCAGGCAGCGTGGACATCCACCCCGATGGTGCGGCCGAGCTGGCGGCGAGACTGGCGGCCCGCTACTGGGATCTCCAGGATCCGGTCCGAGCCCAGGAACTGGCGGCGATGCAGTCGATCGAGCTGTTGCGCCTGGTCATCCACCCCGACACGATCGGCCGGTACGCAATGGGTTAGCGGGCGACCGTCACGACGCGGCTCACCTGGAGGGTGGCGGGATCCATCCGGAGCCGGGTGTGTTCGGTTTCGGCATCGACGTCGGCGCAGCGGTCCGGCCCGACGAAGATGGCGACGTTGTTACC
Source organism: Mycolicibacterium neoaurum (assembly GCF_036946495.1). Lineage (NCBI taxonomy): Bacteria > Bacillati > Actinomycetota > Actinomycetes > Mycobacteriales > Mycobacteriaceae > Mycobacterium > Mycolicibacterium neoaurum. The sequence goes on along the minus strand of NZ_JAQIIX010000002.1, from coordinate 2,002,125 downwards.
CGGCCCCTGTGCGCTGGGAAACATCAGGCCGTCCACCTGGTCGGGGAAAGCGAAGCGGAAATACTCGGTGAAGACCTGTGTGGGTACGTAGTCGATGTGTTCGCGGCCGTCGAGTTCCACCGGCAGCGTGATGTCGTGGATGAACATCCGCAGGAAGCGCAGCACATAGAACTCTTGACGGGCGGAGATGTCGAAAATACTGGGCACCGCAGGCAGATTCGTGAGGTCGATGAGCCGCAGTTGCCGAGTCGGTGTGAACTCGGCGGTGGTCACGTACCGAAAGGCGGCGTGCGCACCGGCCTCGGCGATGGCGGTGGCACGATCGGTCGCCCCGTAGAAGATGCTGATGCCCGCCGGACTCATCCGATTGGCGGCCGCCCGTTCCGGCGGGGGCGGGCCGAGATCGGCGGCGTGGTGCCAAGAGGCGGCCTCGTCGTGCGATATCGCCATCCGCGCCCGGAACAGCGGTGCGGGGCAGGGTACCGGCCAGACCGACGGGTGATGTTCCCCGAGATCGGAGACCGCTTCGAGCACCTGGCCCGCGGTCATCTCGTCGGAATCGCCGGTCGAGCGGGTGGCGAAGAAGTACCTCATCTCGTGTTTCACGATGTGTTTGAACGCATCCCAGCTGTAGATCAGCTGCTCGATTCCCCTCCCGCTGCGGTGCTCCCGGTGCATCCAGCCGGGGGTCACATCCAGCACTTCGACCAGGTCGTCGACGAGGCGCGGGTGCGAAATACCTGCTGCGGTAGAGATTTCGACGGCGACCTCACGCGCCGCGACGGCATCACCCGGCACGGTGTGGGGCTGGTAGTACACCCCGACGCCGACCAGCAGCGCCTCCACGAAGACCGGCCAGGTGACGGCGAACGGCTCTTCACCGGTTCCGTCGCAGTAGCTGCAGTGGGTTTCGGAGACGCCGGAGCGGATGTGGGCGCGCAGGAAGTCCTCGTCCACATGCGCCGAGCACACCGCCCGGCGATCGGCCGTCTCCACCTCGCCGACTATAGGGCGAGACGCGGCTACTTTCCGGCGTTGCGGGCCAGGTCGATGGCGTACTGGTTCACGAAGGTCCCGGCGCTGGGCTCACCGCGGTCACACGAACCGTCGGATTCCCCGACCCGTTTGACCCACAGGTAGGCGTCGATCTTCGGGTTGGCGGTGGCGGTCGTCGGCGGCACACCCAGCGCGCGCCCGGGCGGGTTGCACCAACTCAGCGGGCTGTCCGGCGCCGGACCGTTCCCGTTGCGGGAGGTGTCGATGACGTAGTGGGCGCCGTTGGTCATCCCCGAGATGGCCTCGCCGTAGCCGATCTGTTCCTCGGTGGTGAAGTAGTTCGTGGTGTTCAGGCTGAACCCACGCGCACGCTCGATGCCGACCTGGTTGAGCCGGTTGGCCATCTCGCCCGCGTCGACCCACCGGGAGTGTCCGGCATCGATGTAGACCGCGGCCGCGGGATCCCGGGTCAGGGTGTCCACCGCGTACCGGATGAGGTCGAAACGCTCCTGGCGTTGATCGCCGGACAGGCAGTCCGCCATCGCGAGCGCATCCGGCTCCACGATGATGGCGGCCGGGGCGCCGCCGAGCCCCGCGGAAATGGCGTCGATCCACTGGCGGTATCCGTCGCCGGAGCCGAACCCACCGGCGGCGAAGCTGTAGCAGTCACGGTGCGGCAGCGCGTAGATCGCGAGCACCGGTGTGGCCCCGGCGCCCTGTGCGGCACCCACGAGCTTGCTGACCGTTCCCGACACTGTCGATGCGGGGAAGGCCTGGTCCAGCCAGTAGGCCTGCGGGGTGTTGGCCACATAGTCGAGCTGCGGGTTGCCCGGTGACGCCTGTGCGGCCCGCATCGCCTTGGAGATGGGGTCGACATAGAAGGGCCTACCGGCAAGCGGGTTGGCCTCGCCGGCCAACCGCACCTGGGGCGTGGAGACGACGGGGAGGCCGACACCGACGATGGCGGCTATCGCGGCGAGGGCGAGAAAGGGGGCAAGCCACCGCGCGGCGGTGCCAGCAGCAGAGGACATCACAACCACAAAAGTTAGTGCGGCTCGGTGTCGAAGGCCAATCGCTCACGCCCTGGTCACGGGTCATTTCACGCCATGGCAAACTCCCAGCAGGCGACTTGGGGCGACATCACGTGGCAGTCCCGGGCCGTACCGCGCCGGTCAGCAACACATCGGCGTCAATTTGCCGGTAATCACAGCAGCACCACAGGTTTCAGCACGACGCCGCCGCTCGCGTGGTCACGGGCCGCGGAGCCCGGTGCTGCCGCGCTCGTGGTCGGTGGCGGCCCAGCTCCAGAAGTCGGCATCTTCGGTGATTCTGCGGAACTGGACGAGGACCTGCTCATCGGACAGCTCGTCATCGTCCGGGTAGGCATCGATGAAGGCCAGGTCGTCGCGCTCGACGCTGCCGAACTGCCCCGTGTCATCAGTGAGGAAGTCACCGACTCGGATGTCGTCAATCCTTCTGTCGGGTGAGCTGCACCGTGCGGATTGCGCACCCCGGATGAGCAGTTCGGGTCGATGGAAGTAGTTGATGCGAGATTGTCCGTGATCCAACGCCACCGGGGGATGCCATTCGCATTCGTTGCGACCGTTGAACATGGTGGTGTAGCCACCCGGGCGCACCATGCGGTTGTCACACCCGCATGCCAGGGTCAGATCGTCGACGTTCGTATAACCACCCTCGGCGAAATCACGGTCTCCATGGTGGACCTGGCAGCGGTACGCCCCGGCCGTGCAGCACGGTTTGGTGCAGCCGCCGTCGCGAGCGATCAGCATGATCCGCTGGGCCGGACTGGCGGTGCGCCGGGCTCGGAAATAGTTCAACGCGGCACCGGTGGCCCCATCGAAGATCGCCAGGTAGTGGTTCGCGTGCCCGCCCATGCGAATGACGTCGCGGATCGGGAGTGTCGTGCCACCGCCGGATACACCGACCCCGGCGCGGGATTCCAAGTCCTGCAACGTGGTGCGGATGATGACCGACACGGGTAGTCCGTTGAGTTGGCCCAGATCCGTCATCAACGCGATCCGTCCGACCGCGATCATCGCGTCATGGGTGCGTTGGGCGACGGTGCGGTGATCATTGTCGATCTGAGCCTGAGTGGGCGTACCGCTGGTGCACGGCTGTTCATCGTCGGGGTTACACATGCCCGGCGCGGCGAAGCGCGCCAGCAGCGGTTCCCACACCGCGGCCGCTTCCGGGGTCAGTGATCCGGTGATCACGGCCATGCCGTCGCGACGTTGCGCCCCGATTGCGACACCTCGGCTGCGTTGGCGTTCGGCGTCATCGGGAAGGGGCCCGTCCTGATCGAGTAGGAACAGTTTCAGGGCGGCGGCGTCCTTGAGTTCCTTCGGACCTACCCCGACCGCCAATTCCACCAAGTCGGCTTCGAACGTCTGTCGTTCGGCGAGACCGACGAACCCGGGCAGGTCGGCCATGGCGTCGCGCAGCACCCTGACATGCTCGGCGGTGATCAATCCGCCGGCCTGCGCAGCCGCCACCACGGGAAGGAGCGGGGGCAGGGGCTCACCGGTCAACGCGCGGCGGGGCCCCAACACCGCGGCCTCGTGCAGACGCCGGCCCGCTTCGGCGGACGACAGACGCCACCGGATCCGCAGCACGGCGTTCCAGGATTTGGCGCCCATCTCCCTTGCGCTCGTCTCCTGCTGCAGTTGGTTCAGCAGCCGATGCCCTTGGGCAGGTAGTCGGCAGGTCAGCGTCTCGTACTCGTCGATCAGCGTGACCAACTCATCACCTGACAACGCACCGAGGTCGCGATCGGCGAACGCATCGAGGGCGGCCCGCAGACCCGCCATCGCTGCCATCACCTCCGCCGCCGCCGTCATGATACGAACATACATTCGACCACTGACAAGTACCGCGGACGGACTCAGGCGGCCACCGCTGTCGGCGCGGCCAATGCCGCGCGCAGCAGGGTGCGGCCTCGGTGCAATCGGGAGAGCACCGTTCCCATGGGCGTGTGCATCATCTCGGCGATCTCACGACAGGAGTAGCCGTCAATGGCCGCGTAGCAGAGCACCTCGCGGAACTGCTCGGGCAACCCGGCCAGCGCCGACGCCACCGAGTCGTCGGGCACGAACGCCAGCACCTCCGCCTCTGCAGATCTCACGGCCTCTGCAGACCTCACCCGGCGCGCCGCCCCCACCGTGGAAACGTCATCGCAGAGAAACTCCGGGCGCCGCACGCTCTTGCGGTAATTGCCGATATGGGTGTTCGTCATGATCCGAAACAACCAAGCCCGCAGATTCGTGCCGGGTTCGAATGCCTCGAATCCGGCGAACGCCTTGAGCAGCGTCTCCTGCAACAGCTCCTCGGCATCGGCACGATTGCGCGCCAACCGGAGTGCGCCGCGGTGCAACACATCCAGGTGGTCGCGCACATCGTGATCGAAAGTGTCGGCAAGATCGGCATCCATCGCGGGCTCCTCGGCAGTCGAAGCTGGTGATGCCTGCAATCGTGTCGCGCAGCAGGTTCGGTGTCTGCACTGCTGACGCCAATGGCCGACGACGGCCACCGGTAGTCCTCACTACCCGCTAGCGGTACCGTCTCGACCGCACCGCCGGGTGACTCAGGGCGGCGAACGGTCTCGGTACACCAACAGCGCGGTCTCGGTTACATGACGTTATCTGCAATATCGACAACGTAATTCGCCCATTCGAGGCGCGTTTCGGGCACACCGGGAACCGTGCATGAGTTTACCCCTGAACCCGCGGGCACATTTTGACATATCGGACAATTCTGCCCCCGCTGAGTTAGTTGCGTTTGAAACTAGCTGGGACGGGCCGCACTTCCGCGGCCAACCACGCCATCTCCGATCGACAGTCGTCCACCGGAGTGACCACCTTCGCTTTTGCTGGGCACTGCCGGCCACAGACCGAAGCGGCGACCCATGGCCGAACATCGGACCCAAAACCCGCACTGCAGGAATGCTGTTGCGCCGCTTACATTGATCGCCGTCACAGCTTGTTCCGCTCCGGACTGCCAGAGAGGCCGTCATGCTGTCTCCATCGTTCCACCGCGTCGCACGCTGCGCACAAATCATCGCACTGATCGCGGCCGTGCTGTGCGCAACTGCGGTGCAGGTACCCATCTCACACGCCGCGACGCCGTCGCGGATCGACGCCTCGGCACGCGCGCTCGGCATCGCGGAGTCGAATCTCTACTTCATGTCACCGGACGAATTGGCCACCGCAATAGAGGCTTTCGACGTCATGGGAGTCACCCAGATTCGGATCTTCCTGCCATGGCGCGCCATGGAGCCGGCTCGGGGTACCTACAACTGGACGATATCCGACCGAATACTCGACGCCGCGGCCGACAAGGGAATCGCGGTGGTCGGCGCGGTGACGAGTACCCCGATCTGGGCCGCTGACAACGGATTCTGGCTGCCGAATGCCGCCCCGCGTGACCCCGCCGATTACGCGGCCTTCATGACGCAGGTGGCGATGCGTTACGGTGCGGGCAGCGCCCGGCCCCGCATCGCCGCCTACGAGATCTGGAACGAGCCCAACGCGAACATCGGTTGGTCGCCGGAACCCGATGCCGCCGGTTACACGACTCTGCTCAAAGCGGCCTATTCCGCGATCAAGACCGTCGAGCCCGGCGCACTGATCATCGGCGGTGTCCTCGGCGCGGGGCTCAGCTTCGGGACTTGGACCATCAATCCGGTCGATTACCTGACCCAGATGTACGCCCATGGCGCACGCGGCTACTTCGACGCATTGTCCTTCCACCCGTACAACTTCTCCAGTAGCTTCTCCGACGGGATGCCGTACGCGAATACCCCGTACCGGCAGTATCTTTCGATGCGGCAGTTGATGGACCAAGCCGGTGACACCGACAAGCTGATCTGGACCACTGAATACGGTGTGCCGACCTCTGCGGTGGACCCGGCGACACAGGCAGCCTGGATCATCGATTTCGCCGATACCTGGTCCCAACTACCCGGTGTCGGGCCGATGTTCATCTATTCGCTGTCGGACCGTCCGAACGAGACACCGTGGGGAATCTACGACACCAACTGGGTGGCCAAGCCCGCGGTCTCGGCCATCCACGACTGGATCGCCGAGCACAGCGGCGGGTCCGTGCTGAGGCAGCTCAGCGGGGGCTGATCCGATCCGGACGGCAGCGGTCGGCTGTCACGGCGTCGACTCGCTGACCTGACCGTCGCGGACCGTCCAACGCCGATCGAGGCGCACATTCTGCAACATGCGCCTGTCGTGAGTGACCAGCAGCAACGTCCCGTCATATCCATCCAGCGCGTGCTCCAGCTGCTCGATGGCGGGCAGGTCGAGATGGTTCGTCGGTTCGTCGAGCACCAGCACATTGGTGCCGCGTGCCTGGAGCAACGCCATCCCGGCGCGCGTCCGCTCCCCAGGGGAGAGGTCATCCACCTCGCGCTCGACATGGTCGGCCCGCAGGCCGAACTTGGCCAACAGCGTGCGCACATCGGCGGTGGGCCAGTCCGGTACGTGCTCCTCGAAACGGTCAACCAAGCGTCCGGGACCGCTGAATTCGGTTCGGGCCTGGTCGATCTCGCCGATCGCCACACTGGCACCCATACTCACCCTTCCGCTGTCGGGTGCTCGGCGACCGAGCAGCAATCGTAAAAGTGTCGACTTTCCCGCGCCGTTGGGGCCGGTGATGCCGATCCGATCGCCCGCGCTGACCTGTAGCGATACCGGACCGAACAGGAAGTCACCCTGCCGCACAGCGACATCGTCCAGCGTCGCGACCACCGAGCTGGAACGCGGTGCGGCACCGATGCTGAACTGCAGCGACCACTCCTTGCGCGGCTCCTCGACCTCTTCCAGACGGGCGATCCGGCTCTCCATCTGTCGGACCTTCTGCGCCTGCTTCTCACTGGATTCCGTCTGCGCCCGGCGGCGATTCTTGTCATTGTCCGGAGCTTTGCGCATCGCGTTACGCACACCCTGGCTCGACCACTCCCGCTGAGTCCGCGCCCGCGCCACCAGATCGGCTTTTCGATCGGCGAATTCCTCGTACTCTTCGCGGCGATGCCTGCGCGCGACCGCACGCTCTTCGAGATAGCTCTGGTAGCCACCGCCGTAGACCGTGGTCCGGTTCTGCGCGATATCGAGCTCCAACACGCGGGTCACCGTGCGCGTCAGGAACTCCCGATCGTGGCTTACCAGCACGACCCCGCCACGCAGATCCCGCACGAACTGTTCGAGGCGGTCCAAACCGTCGAGGTCGAGATCGTTGGTGGGCTCGTCGAGCAAGACGATGTCGAACCGGGACAGCATGAGTGCCGCCAGCCCGACTCGGGCGGCCTGGCCACCCGAGAGAGCGGTCATGAGCGTGGCGTCCGGCTCGACGTCCAGTGCCAGATCGGCCAAGACCACCGGTAGGCGTTCCTCCAGATCGGCCGCGCCGGTGGCCAGCCAGTGGTCGAGCGCCGTGCCGTAGGCATCCGCGGCGACATCGGACTCCGAAAGTCTCTCCGCCGCAGCCTCCATGGCGGCGGTTGCGGCCGTGCATCCGGTCCGCCGCGCGATATAGGCCGCGACGCTCTCCCCGGCGATGCGTTCGTGCTCCTGCGGTAACCAGCCGACAAACGCGTCGGCGGGTGCGCGGCTGACGGTGCCCTCCAGGGGTGCCAGATCTCCGGCGAGTATCCGCATCAGGGTGCTCTTGCCCGCACCGTTGGCCCCGACGACACCGAGCACATCGCCTGGGCTCACAGTCACGTTCACGTTCTCGAACAACGTCCGGTGCGCGTATCCGCCGGCCACGTCCTTGACCACCAACGTGGCGGTCATGCGGGCACACTCGCACCGCAGATATCGCACGTCTCGAACTGCGTGCGCCCCCAGCGCGCGATCGGGACGAAGAACAGGGTGAACTGCCGGTACCGACGTACCAGCGACCATGCCGTGGTGTTGTGACAGCGTGGGCAGGTCCGGACGCCGGCCTCGCCGAGCAGCTTCTGTTTGGTGCCGAAGCCGAAGATGAAGAGCACGGCCCCAGCCTAGAGATCGTCTCCTCGGCGCTGCCACGGCCGGATTGCCACCATTAGATTGCCTCAGCATGAGCAGTTCGATCCGCGCGGCGACGACAGACGATATCGCCGCCGTCGAAGAGATCGTCGCGCTCGCCTACCGTCCCTATATCGCGCGCATCGGCCGAGCTCCCGCACCGATGACCGCCGACTACCACGCGCTGCTGCCGCATACCCACGTCCTGGTCGACAACGACGTCGTCTCAGGCGTGCTGGTCTCGATCCCCGCGGTCGATCATCTGCTGGTCGACAACGTCGCCGTCGATCCACGCCGGCACGGGCGCGGATTCGGTCGTCTACTGCTCGACCACGCCGAACAACAGGCGCGTCGCCGCGGTCTGCCGCAGGTGCGGCTCTACACCAACGCAGCCATGACCGAGAACCTGAGTCTCTACCCGCGTCTGGGCTACACCGAGGTCGGTCGCGGCACCGAGGACGGATTCGACCGGGTGTTCTTCAGCAAGGACGTCGCCGGCCCGAAGTTGTGATCGGTAGGCCCCCCGGGCCGGTGAACTCGCTTCGTCGATCCCCGCATTCCGGCGCCCCAGTCATTCCGCGTTAGGGTGCTGGAGTCAACTTCGGCAAATTTGCAGATAGAAGATGTGAGCCCCACATGACCGCAGCAGCAGAAGCGTCGGCACTCCAGGAACGGGTCGGCCACTACTACCAGATGGACGGTACCTATCTGGTGGGCCGGGAAAAGATCCGCGAGTTCGCACGCGCGGTGCAGGACAAGCACCCCGCGCATTGGGACCTCGATGCCGCGCGCGCACTCGGTTATCCCGGGCTGGTCGCGCCGATGACCTTCACATCGGCTCCCGCCATGGCCTGCAATCAGCGCATGTTCGAGCAGATCGTGGTCGGCTACGACATGTATCTGCAGACCGAGGAGGTCTTCGAGCAGCACCGCCCGATCGTCGAGGGTGACGAACTGACCATCGATGTCGAACTGACCTCGGTGCGCCACGTCGCGGGCCGTGACCTCGTCACCGTCACCAACACCTTCACCGACGCCGCGGGCGAGGTGGTGCACACCCTGCACACCACGGTCATGGGTATCGGCGCCGAGGAGGTCGACCCGGCCATCCGGCCCGCGGTGCAGGGCGTGATGATGCACGGCATCAACATGCTCGGCGCCGAGGACTCCGGGGCACCGTATGTGAAATCGGTCCGGCCGGAGGGCGCGGTGACCATCGCCGACGGCAGTTCCCGGACGCCTACGTCACGGTCATTCGCCGAGGTGGGTGTCGGCGACGCGTTACCGACGCAGCAGGCGCGCCTGTCGCGAGGGGACCTGGTCAACTACGCGGGCGTGGCCGGTGATGCCAACCCCCTGCACTGGGACGAGAACATCGCCAGACTCGCCGGCCAGGACGATGTGCTGGCGCACGGAATGCTCACCATGGGCCTTGGCAACAGCTTCGGTTCGGCGTGGTCCGGTGACCCGGGTGCGGCGACCCGTTATGCGGTCCGGCTCTCCCAGCCGGCGATCGTGCCCGCTACCGGCACCGAGATCGAGTTCACCGGAAAGATCAAATCGCTGGACCCCGAGACGCGCAGCGGCGTGGTGCTGGTGGGAGCGAAGTCCGGCGGCCGCAAGATCTTCGGTCTGGCGACGATCAACGTACGGTTCAGCTGAGTTCAGGGCTCGTCGACGACGGCCCGCACACCGGCCTCGGCGAGTGCGGCCAGCACGGCTTCACGATGAGCGCTGCCCCGGGTCTCCACGGTCAACATCACCTCCACCTCGTCGAGTCCCAATGTCGGAGCCGTCCGGCGATGGACGACGTCGAGCACGCTGGCCCCACTGGCGCTGACGACACCGAGCAATCCGCTCAGCCCGCCCGGCCGGTCGGGGATCACGGCCTTGACGACCAGATACCGGCCGGCGGACCGCAGCCCGTGGTTCATCACATGGGTCAGGACCAGTGGATCGATGTTGCCGCCGGACAGTACGGCGCACACCGGTCCGCGGACCTGCGATGTGCTGGTCATCAGCGCGGCAACCGCGGCGGCCCCGGCCGGTTCGACCAGCAGTTTGGCGCGCTCGAGGCACAGCAGCAGTGCTTCCGACAGCGCCTCTTCCGACACCGTCACCACCGAGTCGACGAGCTCGCGCACATGGGTGAACGGCACCTGCCCCGGTAGCGGAACCGCGATCCCGTCGGCCATCGTCGACATCGACTGCACCCGAACCGGTTCACCGCGCCCCAGCGATAACGGCCAGGCCGCCGCACCGGAGGCCTGCACGCCGATGACACGGACCCCCGGCGCCAGATGGTGCATCGCCGCGGCAATGCCCGCCACCAAGCCACCACCGCCGGTCGGTACCAGAATCGTTGCCACGTCTGGTATCTGGCGCAGTATCTCCAACCCGACGCTGGCCTGTCCCGCGACGATGTCGAGGTGGTCGAAAGGGTGGATCAGCACCGCCCCGGTCTCGGCGGAGAACTCGGCCGCCGCGTCGAGGGCGTCAGCCAGGGTTGCCCCGACCAGTTGGACCCGACCGCCGTAGGCCTTGGTGGCGACCACCTTCGGGAGCGCGGCGTTCTCGGGCATGAAGACCGTCGACTCGATGTCCAACTCCGTGGCCGCCCAGGCCACCCCTTGGGCGTGATTACCCGCGCTGGCCGCCACCACGCCACGTGCGCGTTGCTCGTGATCGAGATTGGCGATGCGGTTGTAGGCGCCCCGCGGCTTGAACGAGCCGGTGCGTTGCAGGTTCTCGCATTTCAGCCACACCTGCTGGCCGGTGCGGTCGGACAACACCCGCGATGCGATGACCGGGGTCTCCCGGATCACCGGGGCCAACAGCTCGGCCGCCGCGGTGATCTGCTCGAGAGTTATCAGCGCCGGGTTCACCACCCCATCGTTGGCTACCAGACCGACAAGGTCAACGATCCTGCCGCGCTGTTCACCCCGTCGGTATCGGTCGCGACGATCAGGATCGTGCGGGTCGTCCACGCTCCCTGGGTGGCGGTGAAGGTGACCGCCTTGAGGGCATCTTCGTACTGCTGCTTGGTCGCAATGCCCGTGAGGGTCAGCGTCCTGCTCGCGGCGTCGTAGCTCGCGGTCACCGGGTTGTCCGGCAGTCCCGCGTACGTCAGGGTGTCCCCGTCCTTGCCGAACGTCGTGACGCGCACGGTCACTTTCTGCAAGTGACTGGAATCCGCGTCAACGATGGAGACCGCCGCGATGGGATTCACCGGTGAGTTGCCGATGGTGTACGAGCGGCCGCCGATCGGGGTGACCAACGGCACCAACCGCGTCGGTGAGGACACCCCCACGGTCACGAATGCCGGTGCGATGTTCTCGATACCGTGCTCGTCGGTCGCCGAGATGGTCAGACCACGCACCAGCGCCGCACCCTGGGTGGCACTGAACGTCACCGCCTTGAGCGCCTCCTCATACTGAGCCAGCGTCCCCTCACCCACCAACGTCAACGTCCGCGCATTCGCATCCCACGTTGCAGTCACCGGATTACCCGACGGCGCAACATAACCCAACACATCACCGCTTTGACCCAACGTCGCGATCTTCACCACAACCTTGGACAACTTGCCCGAATCACCATCGACGATATCCACCGCCGAGACAATCTTCGACGGATTACCACCGATGGTGAAACCACCACCGGCAATCGGAGTCACCAGCGGCGGAAGGGTCGGGGCGGCTGAGACGTTCACAGTCACGAAGCCCGGCGCGATGTTCTCGACACCGTCGGAATCGGTCGCCGAGATGGTCAGACCACGCACCAGCGCCGCACCCTGGGTGGCACTGAACGTCACCGCCTTGAGCGCCTCCTCATACTGAGCCAGCGTCCCCTCACCCACCAACGTCAACGTCCGCGCATTCGCATCCCACGTTGCAGTCACCGGATTACCCGACGGCGCAACATAACCCAACACATCACCGCTTTGACCCAACGTCGCGATCTTCACCACGACCTTGGACAACTTGCCCGAATCACCATCGACGATATCCACCGCCGACACGATCTTCGACGGATTACCACCGATGGTGAAACCACCACCGGCAATCGGAGTCACCAGCGGCGGAAGGGCAGACGCGGGCCACACCGCCACGGTGACGAAACCCGGTGCGATATTGGGGATATCGTCGGAATCGGTTGCCGAGATCGTGATTCCGCGTACCAGCAGCGCGCCCTCGGTCGCCGAGAACTTCACCGCCTTGATCGCCGCCTCGTATTCGGCGAGAGTCCCCGTGCCCTCCAGCGTCAGGGTCAAGGTGTCGGGATCCCAGGTCCCGAGGATGGGGCTGTCGGTGGGGGCCGTATAGGAGAGTGTGTCACCGGTTTGCGCCAAGGTGGCGATCTTGATGACGACCCGCTTGAGGCTGGTCGAATCACCGTCGACGATGTCGACCGTGGAGACGATATGGGTGGGCTCTTCACCCAGCTTGTAGCCGCCGCCCACGATCGGGGTCACCAACGGCGGCGCCTGATAGACCGGATCGACGGTGACCGGCACGGTGACCGTCAGGTTGTCGGCCTCGGCGATTCCGAGGAATCGGGTGACCTGCTCGACGAGGGTCTGAATCTGGCCGAGCACGCCGGGCAGGTGCTCGGAATCGTCGCGCACGACGATCTGGAAGCTGTCGACCAGCGGTTGGCCGGTCACCAGCGCGTACGGGGTGTAGACGAACTTCCCGCTGATGAGATCGCGGTACACCCAGCCCTTCTCGGGTTGGATGATGTCGTAGGTCAAGATGTCACCGTTGGGGTCGGTGGCATTGAGGTCGATGTAGACCTGGCCGAGGACGTTCTGTTCGTAGACGATGGGCCCGGCCACCGGCGTCCGGTTGACGAAGGTGTGGCTGATCTGCCGCGCGACCCAGGCCATCATCGTGTTCACCAGCACATCAAGTGGTGACAGCGGGTTCGCCGATTCGTTGGCGGTGGCGGTGGCGGCGTACATCTTGGGTGTATCGGTGCCACCGGACACGGCGGAATCCCGCACCGACGGCGCCGGGGCCACCTCGGTGCCCGGGGCCTGCGCGCTCGGATCCTGCGCGGGCGGCGCCTGCCCGGACCCCTCCGGAACCGTCTCGGGAATCGACTCCTCGGCATCCGCTTCCGTGGTGATCTGCCCCGCGGGGGTGGTGACCACCGATGCCGGTTCGACAGATGCGACCGGCGGCCGCGACTTGCGACCGGAATCGGTCTCGGCGTCGGTGGTGCTGACCGGTTCGGCGGGATCGACGATGACCGCTACGGGTTCGTCGGTGTCATCGATCTCGGTGTCGTCTATTTCGGTATCGACGCGGCCGGGATCGATCGCGGCGTCGTCGTCGGCACTGGACCCGGCCCCGTCCTTGTCGTCGTCCTTGTCGTCGTCCTTGTCACCGTCCTGTCCTGCGGATGCACCGCCGGTCGGTGTGTGCGCGGAGTCGGTCTCGCGGTCCCGATCGAGGCCGGACGCGGACGCCGAGCCCGCGGTCGGGGAGTTCTTCGAGTCGTTGGGGGACGCGTCATTGCCACTGTCGGACCGCGACGGCGACTCGGTACCGGTGTCGGCATACGCGGGCTGGGCGGCCCCGGCGATGGCGAACCCGACGCCGAGGGACACCGCGAGCGCGCCGACGCGGCCGATGTGCAGTGCATACGCAGACGGCGACTTGCGGGCGTGGCGCGCCTGGCCTGAGACATCACCGGACTCCAGGAGCCCGCTGGCCTGCCAGGTCGACTGGTCGGTTCGGGTGACGCGGTGGCGGGCCGGGGCTGCGCACATAGAAGTTCTCTCCAACACTCTGTTCCATGCCCCCGTGTCCGTCGAGATCGCGCGCGGCTCCCCTGCGCCCGCGATCCCGTGATGCCGTCGGCCGAACTTTGATGTACCAGGCGTTGTTCGGCCTCCCAGACTGTAAGGGTGATTCCGATACCGAAGTAGCGTTATGACCAACAAAATTTGCGTCTGCAACTATTTGGCTACGCGGTCGCGGAGCATACTCTCAGCAATCCGACAGGAAGCCGTCTGTCAGCAAATAGTCACATACGTCAAATTCGTCGCAAACCGCGGCCTTGGCAGGCGCTCCTACCGACCCGTCCCTCGTCGCCGTCCAGCCCGACGAAGGTGACCGGAGTGAGCCCAAGTCGAGAAACTGCACCGAAAATCTGATTAGCTGTGAAGGTCAGCACCACACTGGCGCGTCGTCACGTCCCGACCACGGATCTATAAAGGAGCCGATCAATGTTGCTCAATGCCCGTCGTGCGGTAGTCGGAATCTTAGGAGCCGGCGCGGTCACCGGCGCGGCCCTGCTCGGTGCCGCCCCGTCGGCATTCGCCGAGCCCGTCCCGCCGCCGAACTGCACGGCGGCCGACCTGGCGGGCGTGCAATCCGGTGTGTCGGCGGCGACGTCGGCCTATCTGTTCACCCGTCCTCAGGTGAACGAATTCTTCACCAGCCTGCACGGTCTGCCGCACGACCAGATCGAGCAGAAGGTCAACGACTACTTCAATGCCAACCCGCAGATCGGCGCGGAGCTGAAGAACATCCGCAAGCCGTTGCAGGACGTCCGCCTTCGTTGCGGCGACGTCGACGGCGACGGGGACGTCGATATTCTCTGAGCTGCAGCCGATCCCGTCATAGCACACCGCCCGACGGGGGCACCGAACGCCGAAACCCGGATGAGCGCCCTACGCGCCATTCGGGTTTCGGCGTTTCGGTCGAGGTCCACCCAACGAAAAGGCGAGCGCCGGCACCCGCATGACGCGGATGCCGGCGCTCGCCGAAAACTGAGGTCAGAGAATCCCGATGCCCCCATAGCCGCCGTAGCCCCAGGGCCACATGCCCCACTGGGTCTCGCCGAGCTGGCCCGGCGAGCTGGTGATCTGAGCGTTGCCAGGGGTCTGGCACACGGTGCTGGATCCGGACACGATGCTGCCTGCCTGCGAGCAGCTGGGGCTCTCCTCGGCTGCGGCCAGCGGTGCGGCCATGATTGCGCCGACAGCACCTGCGCCGGCGAGCAGTGCAACGACGGTCAAACGTGACGTGATCACAAGGGTCCTTTCATCGGATGGACGAAAGCCTACAGCTAATCGGCAGGAACCGGGGCTGTGTACAACAAGGTTCATTCATCGGTGACCGGCCGGGACCGCGGAATGAACACCGCGATCACCGTGCACAGCACTGCGGCACCGAGGCCGAATAGGAAGGCCGCGTGGAATCCCGCGGCGCTCGGAACCGGCACACCCTGCACCGCCACCGCCGAGCGGGTGAGCACCGCGGCGATCACCGCCGCGGCAGTGGCCGTTCCGAGCGAGCGCATCAACGTGTTCAACCCGTTGGCCGCACCGGTTTCCGATGCCGGGACCGCACGCATGATCAGCGTCGGCATCGCGGCATAACCGAGGCCGATTCCTATGCCGATGAGGATGTTGATGACGAGGATGTGCGCGGCATGCAGTTCGGCGAGCACCGCCACCACATAACCGGAGCCCATGATCGCCGCACCGGCGATCAGCAGCGGCTTGGGTCCCCACAGCGCGATCAGTCGACCGGAGATAGGGGACATCGCCAGCATCGCCAGACCTGCCGGCATCAGGTACAGGCTCGCCTGCAGCAGCGGCATTCCCAATCCGCCCGCTTCGACCGGCAGCTCGAGGAGTTGGGGAAAGGCGATCTGAGAGGAGAACAAGGCAAAGCCCATGGCGATCGAGGCCAGATTTGTCAGCAGGACCGGGGCGCGGGCACTGACCCGCAGATCCACCAACGGTTCCCGGACCCGCAGCTCCAGCCATCCCCAGATCAGCAGGACGATCAGGCCGCCGACCATGCACCCCATGGTCAGCGCAGATGTCCATCCCCATTGGTTTCCTTGCGAAATGGCCAGCAGCACACCGGACAACCCGATCGCCAACCCGAGAATGCCGACGCCGTCGACCCGGCCGCCTGCCCGAATTCCGCTCGCGGGCACCAGGGTCCACATCAGGGTGGAGGCGATCGCGCCCAGACCGGCGGCGAGCCAGAACAGCACATGCCAGTCGAAATGCTCGGTGACGAAAGCACTGATCGGCAGCCCGAGCGCGCCGCCGACACCGAGTGTGGCGCTGACCAGGGCGATGCCCGAGCCGAGCCGGTCGGCGGTGAGGGTATCGCGCAGGATGGCGATACCGAGCGGGATGACTCCCATGCCGACACCCTGGAGTCCCCTTCCGACGATCAGCGGGACCACTGTCGAGGACAGCGCTGCGACGACGGAACCGAGCATGAGGACACCGAGCAGGCTCAGCGCGATGCGGCGCTTGCCGTACATATCGCCGAGCTTCCCGGAGATCGGCGTGCAGATGGCGGCGACCAACAGGGTGATGGTGATGACCCACGCGGTCTGGCCGCTGGATGCGTCGAGCAGCTGCGGGAGCTCACCCTGGATCGGGATGAGGATGGTCTGGGTGAAGGCCGCCGTCATCCCGGCGAAGGCCAGCGCCCCGACAACCCGACCGCTGCACACATCGGCCGCCGGCGGCTCGGGCGGGGTACTCACCGCTGCCCGGGTATCGACTGTCATCAACATCCTCCCTCGCCTGGCCCGAGTCACGCTACCGTCGCGTGAGACTGAGTATCAAATTAAAGCTGCGGTTTCTCTTCTGATATTCCGGATCAGTTGCGTTAGTCTTGCCCCATGGCCGCCGGAGTACGGGAGCGCGCACGTCTAGCCCTGCGCACCGAGATTGCGCAGGCGATGAGCGAGTTGTTCGCCCGGCGGGGGTTCGATGCGGTGACGGTCGAAGAGGCCGCCGGTGAGGTCGGCATCTCCCGGGCCACGTTCTTCCGCTATTTCGGGTCCAAGGAGGATGCCGTCCTCGCGGCCATCGAGGCGTCCTCGATCGACTACGTCGCGGTCCTGCAGGATCTCCCACCGCGGACCGACGAAACGCCATGGCAGTTGATGCAGCGCGCCTTCGTCGACGCATTGACCCACATCGACGAGCACTCTGAGCTGGAGCGCTCGCGGGTGCGGATGATCAACTCCATCGTGTCACTGCGCACCCGGATGGCTCAGCGCCGCTTCGCCTACGAAGACGCCCTCACCCCGGTGCTGGCCGCCCGCATCGACACGCCCGAGGCCGCCCGACCGGTCATCGTCGCGGCCCTGGCCTGCCTCGATCTCGCATGGCGCCGGTGGGCGGCGGGTGAGGCGCGCACCATGGCCGAATCCGTCGCCACGGTGTTCGCCCACCTCGGTTCGGCACCGTAACCGGTGAGAGATCTGCGGCCGTTGCCGCGATACTGAGGGCTCGCCACACCCGACGAGCCTTCCGGAGGACCCGAGCCGCCCATGACGACCGTTGCCATCTACCTCGTCGTGACGTTCGGGCTCGGCGGACTCGCCATGGCGGTCCGACTCCCCCCACTGGTCGGATTCCTGGCAGCCGGCTTCGTCATCAATGCCCTGGATGTCGAGCACATCCCGCAGTTGGAAATCCTGGCTGACCTGGGCGTCACCCTGCTGCTGTTCGCCATCGGACTCAAACTCGACGTGCGGATCCTGCTCCGGCGCGAGGTGTGGCTGACGACATCGGTGCACATGCTCATCAGCGTCGTGTTCGGCGGTGCCGCACTGTGGCTGGCGGCGGTCGCCGGGATGTCCATGCTGACCGGGCAGAGTGTGCAGACCATTGCGCTGCTGGCCTTCGCGCTGTCCTTCTCCAGCACCGTCTTCGTGGTGAAGGTGCTGGAGGAGCGGGGCGAATCGCACGCGCTGTACGGCCGCGTCGCGATCGGAATCCTGGTCATGCAGGACATCGTCGCGGTGGTGTTCCTGACCGCGACCAGTGGCCACCTGCCCAGCCCATGGGCTCTGGCACTGGTCGGTCTGTGGCCCCTGACCCGCGTGCTGCGCAAGGTCTGGACCAGGCTCGGACACGGCGAGATGCAGTCGCTGTTCGGCATCGTGATGGCTTTCGTCCCCGGTTACGCGCTGTTCTCGGCCGTCGGCCTCAAGGGTGACCTCGGCGCGTTGATCATCGGAGTCCTGCTGGCATCGCATTCGGCATCCTCGGAGCTGGCCCGTTCGCTGTTCCACATCAAGGAACTTCTGTTGGTCGGCTTCTTCGTGTCGATCGGGTTGACCGGACTGCCCGATCTCCCGACCATCGGCGTCGCGGTGCTCATGGTGCTGCTGCTGCCGTTCAAGGCCGGGTGGTACGTCGTCCTGCTGTCACTGATGCGGCTGCGGCACCGCACCTCGCTGCTGGCAGGGCTGAGCCTGATGAACTACTCCGAGTTCGGCCTCATCGTGGTCTCGGTCGGCGTCTCGGCAGGCATGCTGGCGCCCGCCTGGCTGGTCGAGATGTCCATCGCGGTGGCATTGAGCTTCGTGGTCTCGGCCTTGGTGAACGGTCGCGGACACCTGATGGTGGAGAAGATCGCCGCCCGGCTGCCCGCCCAGGACGAACAGAAACTGCAGCCCGAGGAACGGCCTGTCGATGCCGGCGACGCCGAGGTCGTCGTGATCGGTATGGGCCGCGTCGGGTTCGCGGCGTATCAACGCCTCACCGATCACTACGGTTTGCGGGTCGTCGGCGTGGATTACGACGGACGCCGCATCCAGCGGCTCGCCGAGGACGGGCTGCGGGTCGTCGAGGGTGATGCCACCGATCTGGATTTCTGGCACCGGCTACGGCATTCCGAATCGGCCCGCATCGCCATCCTGGCGATGCCCCGGCATGGCGCCAACGTCACCGCACTGGACTGTCTGCGCGAATCGGGTTTCAGCGGCACCGTCGCCGCGGTGGCCCGCTACGACGACGAGGTGGCGTGGGCCAAGGAACAGGGTGTCGAGATCGCCTTCAACGTCTACGCCGGCGCCGGACTGGAGCTTGCCGATCAGGTTGGCGGTGGCCCCGTTCCGGCGACGGTCGATCCAGATCTCGACCCCGAACCCGAAGCCGTCGAGGACCCGAAGCCGCGCTGAAGCCGTGCCGCATTCCGACAGTGCACGTCAGCCTGGCCGGTTCGTCGGCTAGAGGATGTCCACGACACCGTCGCCGTTGGTATCTCCGCATCGAATCTTGGCTTCCTGCAGTGGTTTACGTATCCCTTTGAGCTCAGCAGCCATCTGCGGGTTCGCTGCGAAGAAGGCATCGACCTTTGCCTGCTTCTGATTATCGGGCAACGGATGCAGACTGGTGAAGAACTCGTTGGCCTGTTGATGGGTGAACAGGTAGGCCGAAGTCGAAGCAGACACCCCGGCCGCTATGCCGGCGAGGTCCGCCGCGGTGCAGTGGTCGGGCGCCCGCGGAGGCTCGGCGATTGCCGGCGGGGCTGCCGCCACACCAGCAATGGCCGCAGCACCCAAGGCTCCGATCACAAGACGGCGCGTGGCATTCAACATTGTTGCCTCCTATCACAATTGACGACTTCTCAGCGCTACTGTAGGCCACGGTGGTCAATCTCAAACCTGGCAGATGACTGCAGGATTCCTTCGCACACGCTGGCTGATTTCACTAGGTGCCGCGGCGGTCGCTATCGCTACTTATGATCGCTGCACCGAGGAAAGGTTACGAGATATGAACGCCCGCTTGGCCATCGCCGCTCTGCTCACCGCGACCGGCATCTGTGGACCCGTCTTGGCCGCACCATTGGCTGCAGCAGACGAGCCCGAGACACCATCCTGCACCAACGCCGGCAACATAGTCTCCGGCTCGTCGACGGTATGCCAGAGCCCCGGTGACGCTCAGCTCACCAGTTCCCCGGGCGAGCTGGGTGAGACCCAGTTCGGAATGTGGCCCTGGAGCGGAGGTATCGGAATACTCTGAACCGCCGGAACAGCACGCTTCTGTGCAGACCGGGCCTCTCCGCCGCGCTGCCCGATCGCTCTGATTTCTCTGGTAGCCGGGCAGATTCGGCGCTGGTCGCCACATACAGTGAGGGCGCCCGCAATGCGGGCGCCCTCACTGTATGTGCTGTGTTGAAGTATCAGTGCCGGACGGAGGTGTCGACCTGAGGCACCTTCACCGTGGGGTACAACTGGTTGAACCACGGGTAATAGTCGTTGTTGTCCGGGTAGTAGATCCCGTCGGTCTGCGGCACCATGTCGATGGGCGCTTGCGCCTGTGCGGGACCGGCCAGCCCGACGACTGCTGCGGTGAATGCCCCGGCGATCATGCCCGCCAATCCGATCTTCTTCATCGGTCTCGCCTCTTTCTTGTGACTGCTGTTCCGATATCCGCTTCAACAGCACCCCCCGTCGGTTTGATTCCCGCCCTCAGCCATAGAGATGCAGGACACGTGCCGCCTCGGTGGCGACCCGGCCGGCCAGCGAGCCGATGGGTGGGCCGCCCGGCTGGTGGATGGCGTTGGCCAGAACGACGATGTAGGTGTCCGACGCGGGATCGATCCACAGTGAGGTACCCGTGAAGCCGGTGTGGCCGAAACCGCCGACGGGCAGCAGCGACCCGCGCGGTGCAGAATGCGCGGTGTCGACATCCCAGCCGAGGGCGCGCACATTTCCGTCGGGCAGCTCCTGGCCACGCGTCATGAGTTCCGCCGACGCCCGTGTCAGCGGGAACGGACTGGGACGGCCGGCCAGCCGGTCGAGCAGGGCTTGGGCGAACCGGCCGACATCGGTCGCGGTGGTGAAAACTCCTGCACTGCCCGTCGCACCGCCCATCCGGCGAGCGGTCGGGTCGTGGACGGTACCGCGCAGCAGATGGCCGAAATCGGGATTGCGCCCCGGGCTGTCCCCATCGTGCGAGGTCGGTGCGATACGCCCAAGCAGGTCGGTCGACCAGGCCCCCGGCGCACACCGGACGGTCCGCGGAGCGTCCGGTTCCGGCACCACCGCACCGCCTCTGACACCGCGCGGCCCACAGGCTTTAGCAAGAGGCAGATAGCGGGTATCGGCCATGCCCAGCGGTGCGAACACCGCAGCAGCGGCCTGTTCGTCGATATCGCGACCGGTCAACGTCTCCACGATCGCGCCGAGCAGGATGAAACCGATATCCGAGTAGTGGAAGCCCAGTCCCGGTTCACCCACCACCCACGCGCCCTGAGCGCGGCGGAGGCCCTCGGCCTTGTCCGGCTTCTCCAGCCCCCAGGGACCATCCAGGCTCAGGTCTCCCGCGATACCCGAGGAGTGGTTGAGCAGCATCCGCACGGTGACCAACGCGCGACGCGGATCACCGGCCGGGTTGAACCCGGGGAGATAGGTCTGCACCGGTTCGTCGAGGTCCACCATGCCCCGCTCGTGCAATTGCATCACGGCCGTCGCGGTGGCCAGGCTCTTCGTCAGGGAGGCCAGATCGAAAAGAGTGTCGATGGTCATCGGCTCCGCAGGACCCGGTGCCCCGTCCAGTCCCGGTTCGCCGGCCAGCTTGCGGACGCCGAAGGTGCTGCGGAAGACCACGGCACCGCCGTGTCCCACCTGAACCACCGCGCCCGGCAGTCGGTGCTCGGCGATCGCCTCCTCGACCGCTCCGCCCAGTGCGGCGAAGGCGGCGGGCACGACGGGTGCAGGTGGCACGGTGGGCGCAGGCGAACCGGGGGCAGATGGGACCGAGGAGGGCATGTCGGCCGACCGCGGGTGATCGGGGTGCGCACAGGCGGGCACTGCCACAATGGCGCCCACCACGGCGGACACGATGCCGACGGCGCCCATCACGCGGCAGAGCCGGACACGGTTCGCCATCGGTGGACCACGACCTGTCGGTAACGGTTGAGGCAGAGTCGACGACCCCTCGACGCCGACTGCTGCACGTAGCATCATAAACGATTACGTACACAATTGAGACATGCGGAGTGCGGGGGGATGCACAGTGGCTGCCAAGTTGCCGCCGGGACGGCACCGCCTCACGCGCGAGGAAGTCGCCGCCGACCAGCGCCGGCGGATGATCGCCGCACTCGGTGAGGTGTTGCAGGACAAGGGTTTTGCGGGCACCACCGTCACCGATATCTCCGAGCGGGCCCGGGTCTCCAAACAGACCTTCTACGAGCACTACGACAGCAAGCAGGCCTGCTTCCTCGATGCCTACGCGCGCATACACGACCGGGTCAGCCTCGCCGCAGGCACGCTGCCGGAGAAAGCGACCGCCCTGGACGTGTTCAGCGCTGTCCTGACCAATTATCTGGACACCCTGGCCCGCGACCCGGCCATGGCGCGCGTCTACCTCGTCGAGGTCTACGCGGCAGGCCCGGAGGCCCTGCACGCGCGGATGCAGTTGCAGCAGCGGACGGTCGACAGCGTCCAGGAGGTGTTCGGGATCGACGACGAGCAGGGTCGGTTCGCCTGCCGGGCGCTCGTCGCGGCGATCGCGTCGCTGGCGACCCACGAATTGGCCGACAGCGACTCCGGTGACGTCCGGTCACTGCACGCGCCACTGGTCGCACTGGCCGCACGACTGTTCGGCACCTAACAACCCTCGACGGTCGCCACGGCCGCCTCATCGAGCACATCGGCGACCTGCCCGCGCCGGCGCCACGCGGCCTGCTGGCGCATGGCACCGTTGCCGTCGCGGTAGACGCGTTCGAGCTCCTCGACCACGAACCCGTGGTCGCCGACGGTGCGCAGGGCAGGCGTGATGTGATCGACGAACGACCTGAGCAGGTCGATCGCGGGGGCGCACCCGTGTCCGGCGAGATCGACCGCCTCGCCGGCCAGCCCGTCGTGCGCGGACCGCCAGTACGCGGCGTTCAGCGCGTGAGTGTCCCACTGCGCCAGAGGTTTTCCGCGTTCGTTCTCGTCGAGGGCGGTCATCACGGCGGCTCGGATCAACGCGGCGAGCAACACCGTCTCGGCGACCGTCGCCGGCACGTCGGCCACCCGCACCTCGACGGTGGGGAAATTCGCCGATGGCCTGACATCCCAATAGACCATCCCGTCATCGAGCATCGCGCCCGATTCCACCATCATCTGCACCGCACCGTCGTAGTCATCGGCCGATGCGAAGTACGGGGTCGGTCCGGCGCTGGGCCAACGTGACCACAGGATGTGACGCCAACTCGCATGCCCACTGTCGGCGTTGCGATAGATGGCCGAATTGGCTGTCAGGCCCAGCAGCAACGGCAGCCAGGGACGCAACCTGTTGCTCACCCGGATCGCGGCGTCACGATCCGGAACCGCCACGTGCACATGGCAACCGCTGATGCCCTGCTCCCGGGCGATCATCCCGAACCGGGAGGCGATCTGCCGGTATCGCGGCGTATCGGTGACCGGGAAGTGTTCGGGCAGTGTCGGCGGCAAACCCACGGCCAGCAGCCGGGCCCCGGCGACGTCGGCCGCATCGGCAGCCACCCGTCTCAGCCTGCGCAACTGTGCCGACAACTGCGCGGGACTGTCACAGACCTCGGTGGCGGTCTCGACCTGGCAGCTGGTCAGTTCGAGTTGTAGGTCGACACCGCGGCGCTCGGCGTGCTCGGCGACCTCTCGGTTGACCGGCAGCGGTGCCCCCGAGCGCGGATCTATCAGGAGGAACTCCTCCTCGACGCCAAATGTTGGATGACTGGTCATGGTGAGACCTCAGGTGCCCTCGAACCGGCGAAGGGAAACACGGACTACGGGTTTTCCGTGGTCCGTGTGCACCGCTGCGGATGTCACTGTCGAGGTATCTCATCGAGGAAAGGGATGCGCGATGCCCACCACCCAGATCGTTGTCATCGGCGGCGGATACGCCGGTGTGCTGGCCGCCAACAGAGTGCTCCAGCGGGCCGATGTCGAGGTGACGCTGGTCAATCCCCGTCCCGAATTCGTCGAACGCATCCGACTGCACCAGCTGGTCGCCGGCAACGACGATGCCGTGGCGGACTACTCGACGGTGTTGGCATCCCGGGTTCGCCTGATCGTGGACTCCGCCGAACGGATCGATGCCGATGCCCGCAAGGTGGTGCTGGCGTCCGGATCGGCGCTGGCCTACGACCAGCTGATCTACGCGGTCGGCAGCACCGCAGGGGTGCCCGCCTCGGTACCAGGGGCAGCCGAATTCGCCTATCCACTAGGTGAATTGGAGGCTGCTCGCCGGCTGGCAACCCGGATGGCTGCGCTGGTGCCGTCGGCACCGATCGTGGTCGTGGGCGGTGGACTCACCGGTATCGAGGCGGCCGCCGAATTCGCCGAGAACGGTCGCGTGGTCACCCTCGTCACCGATGCGCTCGGACCGTCGCTGGCCAAGGGTGGCCGTCGTTCGGTGGCCGGGCGGTTGCACCAACTCGGCGTCGACGTCGTGGAGAACGCCACGGTCACCGCCGTCGCCGCCGATCACGTGACGCTCGCCGACGGCCGCGAGGTACCCGCCGAGGTGACGGTGTGGACGGCCGGGTTCGGCGTCCCGACCCTGGCCGCCGCCAGTGGCTTGGCCACCGACGCGATGGGTCGCCTGGTGACCGACGAGACACTAACCTGCGTGAGCCATCCGTCGATCGTGGCCGCCGGGGATGCGGCCGCCCCGTCGGCGCTGCCGTTGCGGATGAGCTGCCAGCTCGCCATGCCGCTGGCTGCGCAGGCCGCCGACACGGTGCTGGCGCGCATCGAGGGCAGACAACCCCGTGTGCTCAATCCGGCGTCGGTGGGTCAGTGCATCAGCCTGGGCAGGCACGCGGGCACCATCCAGCTGTCCCGCTTCGACGACACCGCGATCGGATTGCACATCGGGGGACGGTTGGCCGCCACCATCAAGGAGTCGGTGTGTGCCGGGACGCTGAGCTTCCTGGCCAAGGAGGCGCGCAAGCCGGGCAGTTACTTCTGGCCGCGCGGCGGCAAGCGGGCCGAGCGACTCGCGGCCCGCTCGGTTCATCCGTAGGTGGCGTCGACGAAACGACTGCGCACCTCGGGCGACGGGACGGGGCAGGTGTCGTACTGTCCGCCCACGTGGTACCGGACCTTGGCGAATGCGGCATACAACCGGTCCCTGACGGAGGGCGGGATGACCCGCGCCGCCAGCGCCAGCTTCCAGAAGCCACCGAGATACTCGGCCACCTGCAGCAGCGCCGATGACTGGGTGCTCACCGCTTCCCGGTCCGTTCCCGGGTCACGCACGAGGACAACGGTGTCCAGGTCGGCCAGGTGCGGGTGCCGAACGATGATGTCGCGCGCGAAATCGCTGTCCAGCGCGGCGAACCGCAGTGTTCCGCGGCGATCGAACCGCAGGATGGTCCGCACAGCGCTGTTGCAGACCCCGCACACACCGTCGTAGAGCAGGACGGGCGCAATCGACGCGGTCGGCGTGCTCATCGGAGCCTCCATCGAATAGCTGCCATGTTCATCGGGTTCCCGCACACACAGCGGGGAAACCGGGCATGGGTCACTGTGCCACCGACGCGGCGAGCGCCTGATCGGCTGTGCGCGGTCTCACACTGGCTGACCACGCACGACCTTTGCCGGCCGGTGCCGGCGTTCACCCCGCTCGGATGCACGGAGATGTCGGATCGGCGGACTACGATTTCCCCGGCACCCCGGCCCCGATGGAGAGAACGAGCAGTGAGTTACAACGCCGCAGACATCACCGAACTCGATGATGTCCAGCACACCCGTCTGCGGCCGGCGGTCAACCTGGGCCTCGACGTGCTCAACACCGCCCTGCGCGAACTGGTCGACAATGCGATCGAAGAGGTCGCCGACCCCAGCCACGGCGGATCGACCGTCACCATCACCCTGCACGCAGACGGTTCGGTCACCGTCGCCGACGACGGCCGCGGCCTTCCCGTCGACTCCGATCCGGTGACCGGTAAGAACGGCATCGTCAAGACCTTGGGCACCGCCCGCGCCGGCGGCAAGTTCTCCGCCCACACCGACGCCACCAGCACCGGTGCCGGGCTCAACGGGATCGGCGCCGCGGCCGCGGTGTTCATCTCCGCCCGCACCGATGTGACGGTGCGCCGCGCCGGCAAGACCTATCTGCAGAGTTTCGGCGCTGGCTATCCCGGCACCTTCGAGGGCAAAGATTTCGACCCCGACGCGCCCTTCACCAGGGCCGACACCCAGAAGCTGCGCGGTGTCGGCAACCGCAAACCCGATGCGCACGGCACCGAGGTGCGCATCCTTTTCGACAAGGCCGTCGTCCCGGACTCCAGCATCGATGTCGGCGAGGTGCTGCTACGCGCCCACGCCGCGGCGCGGATGTCCCCCGGCGTGCACCTGGCCGTGGTCGACGAGGGGTGGCCCGGCGAGGAGATCCCGGCGGCACTGCTCGAACCGTTCGACGGCCCGTGGGGCAGCGACACCCTGCTGGACCTCATGTGCACCGCCGCGGGCACCCCGTCACCTGCGGTGCGGGCCGTGGTGGAGGGCCGCGGCGAATACACCACCGGCCGTGGACCGACACCGTTCCGGTGGTCGCTGACCGCGGGCCCGGCCGAGCCCGCCACCGTCGCGGCGTTCTGCAACACCGTGCGCACCCCCGGTGGCGGCTCGCATCTGACGGCCGCCATGAAGGGGCTGTCCGAGGCGTTGGCCGACCGGGCATCGCGGATCCGCGATCTGGGCCTGGCCAAGGGCGAGGACGGGCCGGAGCCACAGGATTTCGTCGCGGTGACCGCCCTGGCCGTGGACACCCGCGCACCCGACGTGGCATGGGACTCCCAGGCCAAGACGGCGGTGTCCTCGCGGTCGCTCAACGTGGCGATGGCCCCCGATGTGGCCCGCAGCGTGACCATCTGGGCGGCCAACCCCGCCAACGGTGATGCCGTCTCGCTGTGGACCAAGCTCGCGCTGGAGTCGGCCCGGGCACGGCGCAGCGCCGAGGGCGCCAAGGCCCGGTCCCGCGCGGCATCGAAGGCCAAGGGGCTGGGCACCAATCTCTCCCTGCCACCCAAGCTGCTGCCCAGCCGGGAGACCGGCCGCGGGTCCGGAGCCGAACTGTTCCTGTGCGAGGGTGACTCGGCGTTGGGCACCATCAAGGCGGCCCGCGATGCCACCTTCCAGGCGGCCTTCCCGCTGAAAGGCAAGCCGCCCAACGTCTATGGATTTGCGATCAGTAAGGCGCGGGTCAAAGACGAGTTCGACTCGATCGAACGGATACTGGGCTGCGGACTGCGCGACAACTGCGATCCCGAGCTGTGCCGGTACGACCGCATCCTGTTCGCCTCCGACGCCGACCCCGACGGCGGCAACATCAACTCCAGCCTCATCTCGATGTTCCTGGACTTCTACCGCCCGCTTGTCGAGGCCGGGATGGTCTACGTGACGCTGCCTCCGCTGTTCGTCGTCAAGGACGGCAACGAGCGGATCTACTGCCAGGACGAGTCCGAACGCGATGCCGCGGTGGCCGAGTTGAAGGCCAGGTCCAAGCGCAAGGTCGAGGTGCAGCGCAACAAGGGTCTCGGTGAGATGGATGCCGACGACTTCTGGAACACCGTGCTGGACCCGCAGCGGCGCACCGTCATTCGGCTTCATCCCGACGATGCCGACAAGAAGTTGCATCACATCTTGTTCGGCGGACCACCGGAAGGCCGGCGCACGTGGATGGCCGAGGTCGCCGCCCGCGTCGACACCGCCGCTCTGGACCTGACCTAGGAAGATCACCGTGACCGCCACCCTGGACGTACCAGAGCAGAATCCCGATCTGGTGCTCGATCAGAGCGCCGATGATTACTGGAACCACTACCAGCTCACCTTCGCGCTCTACAGCGTCAGCGACCGCGCCATCCCCTCGGCGTTCGACGGGCTCAAGCCCGGTCAACGCCGCCTGCTCTATCAGATGCACGATTCCCGCCTGCTGCCAGGGAACAAGCCGCAGAAGTCCTCGAAGATCTGCTCGGCGGTGACCGGCAACCTGCACCCGCACGGCGGGGCATCGATGTACGGTGCCGCCGCGCTGATGGCCGCCGAATTCCAGCGCGTGAAGGTCATCGACGGGCAGGGCGCCTTCCCCCGCATCCAGGGCGACATCCCCGCCGCCGACCGCTACACCGAGATGCGGCTGTCCGCGCCGGGGGCGGCGCTGACGGCCGAACTCGACGATCACGCGGTACCGATGGTGTCGACATTCGACGGCGAGTGGGTCGAGCCGACCATGCTGCCCGCGCAGTGGCCGGTGCTGCTGTGCAACGGCGCGATGGGTATCGCCGAGGGTTGGGCCACCAAGGTTCCCGCGCACAACCCGCGCGAGGTGATGGCCGCCTGCCGGGCCCTACTCGCCAGGCCCAACACCACCGACGACACCCTGATGAAGCTGATCCCTGGTCCGGACTGGGGTTGTGGGGCAACCGTTGTCGGCACCGCGGGGCTGCGGGAGTACATCACCACCGGCCGCGGCCAACTCACCGTGCGGGGCACCGTCACCGTCGACGGCAAGAACTGCGTCATCACCGAACTGCCACCCGGCGTCGCCAGCAACACTGTGCAGGAACGTATTCGGGCGCTGGTGGAATCCGGGGAAATGTCCGGTGTCGCCGATATGTCGGACCTCACCGACCGCCGTAACGGGTTGCGCATCGTCGTCACCGCCAAGCGCGGGTACAGCGCCGAACAGATCCGCGATCAGCTGCTCGCCCTGACCCCGCTGGAGTCCACCTTCGCCGCCAGCCTGGTGGCCCTCGACGAGGACCGGGTGCCGCGCTGGTGGAACGTGCGCGAGCTGATCGGCGCGTTCCTGCACCTGCGCGATTCGGTGGTGCTGCACCGCAGTGAGTACCGGCTGGAGAAGGTCACCGCCCGCCGCCATCTGGTGGCCGGCTTGATGAAGATCCACCTGGACATCGACGCCGCCGTCGCAGTGATCCGCAACTCCGACACCGTCGACGATGCGCGGCAGGGCCTACAGAAGCGCTTCGAGATCGACGAAGAGCAGGCCAATTACGTTCTGGCACTGCAGCTTCGCCGGCTGACCAAGCTCGACGTCATCGAACTGCAGGCCGAGGCCGATAAGCTGGACGCCGAGTTCGCCGAGCTCACCGAGCTGGTCACCAATCCCGATGCGCGCCGCAAGGTGATCGACAGGGAACTGGTCGAGACCGCCAAGCTGTTCAAGGGCCCGGAGTTCGACCGTCGCACCGTACTCGACGCCGAGGCGACGCCGGTGACCGCCGGTTCCGATGAGGACGGCCCCCGCGAGCGCAAGGTCAATACCGCCTGGCGCCTGGATGACCGCGGCGTGTTCTCCGACAGCCACGGCGATCTGCTGACCTCAGGGCTCGGCTGGGCGGTGTGGACCGACGGGCGGGTGAAGTTCACCAATGGCAACGGTCTGCCGTTCAAGATCCGCGATATCCCCGTCGCACCGGATATCACCGGTCTGCTGCGGTCCGGTGTGCTCAGCGAGGGCTACCACCTGGCGCTGGTGACGCGGCGGGGAAAGGTGTTGCGCATCGATCCCGCCGCGGTGAACCCGCAAGGCGCGGCGGGCAACGGCGTGGCCGGAGTGAAGCTCGGCGGTGACGGCGAGCCGCGAGACGAGGTGATCGCCGCGTTGCCGTTGTCCTGCCAGAACGGCGAGGCCATCCTGTCGATCTCGGAAAAGGGTTGGAAGGTCACCGAAGTCGCCGATATCCCGGTCAAGGGACGCGGTGGCGCCGGTGTCGGGTTCCACCCGTTCGTCGCGGGTGAGAGTGCACTGCTGTCGGCGGAGGTGTCGGCCACCGGGTATGTGCGCGGCAAGCGGGCGGTGCGGGCCGAGAAGCGCGCCAAGGCGTCCAACAAGGGGTCCGGCACCGACGTGCTGCCCGCGGAGCCGCCGGCCTGACCGAGGGCGAGCACCGACAGCTGGGCGCTGTACCGATGGCCCCATGCCTTTGGTGTGAGATGTTTGGTGAGTGGGAGCCGACAGTGCAGAGTCCGCTCGGTGGGCGGGCGCGCTCGCCGTGGCGGATGGCGCCTTGTGCTACGTCGGGGCGTTGTCTGATGCGGACAGCCACCACCATGTGGCGACCCAGATCGTGCGTGCGTGGTCGGGCTCTTTCGAACTGACCGATGGCCATGGTCGCTGCGCGATGACGCAGGCGGCGATCATTCCCTCCAGCTGTGAACACTCCATTCGCGTCCCGCATCGAGACGTCCGAGGCGCACTTGTTTTCCTCGACTCCGGGTCCGCGCTGGGTTCGGGGATCGCCGAACTCGTCAGCGGTGGTTCGGATGTGACGCGGTGGGTCACGGCAGGGCACGAACTCGTGAAGACGATGGATCTCGCGGCGGGTGATCCGGCGTCGATCCTGGAAACGATCGCCGGCGCCCGCGGTGCGGATCATCATCCGGGTCCTGGTCCGTGGCACCCCTACGTGCGCCTCGCCGTCGACCGCATCGCCGAACTGCTGCCCGAGCCCGTCACACTGGTGGAAGTCGCCAACGCCGTCGGTATGTCCCCGAGTCGTCTGAGCCGGTTGTTCAACGAGCAAGTGGGTCAGTCGTTTCCCGCCTACGTTCGGTGGCGGAGGTTGCGACTGGCAGTAGAAGCGCTGCAACGGGGGGCGTCGCTCACCGATGCGGCGCACACCGCCGGCTTCACCGACAGCGCCCACGCCAACCGGGTCTGCCATGAGATGTTCGGCCTGTCGCCCAGCCTTGCGAGCAGACATCTGGTGTGGGGCTGATTCGACCAGACCGCAGGTGAAAGTCGGCACGTTTGTACAAGCGTCGGGCAGATGGCGTGCGCGACCGTGGTCGGCATGTTCACTTCAGTAATTCGATACGGCTATGTGCCCTTCATGCTTCTCGGTGTCAACGGCGCCGCGGTTCACCTGGCAGGCCGCGGCTTTTCAGAGTTCTGGTTGGTGGGCCTCATCGTGGTGGGGGTCGGCTGCTCGTTCGCCGCGGAGCGCATCGTGCCCTATCGGCGAGAGTGGAACCAGGGAATCGATGACGCGCGACGCGACACCGTCCACGCGTTCGTCAACGAAGCGTTCATCCTGGCCAGTGTCGCGGTCATTCCCCTGCTGGCTGCGGTGACACCGTTTCATCACTGGTGGCCCGGGTCGCTGCCGTTCGTCGTGCAGGTGCTGATCGCAGTATTGGTGGCCGATTTCGGTATCACCACGATTCACCTGGCAAGCCACAAGATCGGCTGGTTGTGGCGATTGCATGCCGTTCATCACAGCATCCGTCGGTTCTACGGTCTCAACGGTCTGATGAAGCACCCGTTGCATCAGGCCGTCGAAATGCTGGGCGGCGTCCTGCCGCTGATCGTCATGGGCGTACCGGTTCAGGTGGCATCCGCGCTCGCGGTGTGCGTCGCCGTGCAGTTGCTCCTCCAGCACGCCAACGTCGACTACCGGGTCGGGCCGTTACGCTCGATACTGGCGCTCAACGAGGGCCACCGGTTCCATCACTTGAAGTGGGCCGGTGTCGGTGACGTCAACTTCGGCTTGTTCACCTTGCTGTGGGATCACCTCTACCGCACCTATTCCTTTGATCCGCAACGCCGATTCACCACAGACGATCTCGGCATGGCGGCCAAACCGCACTATCCCACAGGCTACTTTCGGCAACTCGCCGAACCCTTCACTGCGAGCGGAGCGTGTGACTTCCGGGCCGCCGGGGCCGTCGACACCACTCATGGTCAGGCTCGCTAGGTGATCTGGTCGGGTGCGCGTTCGGCGATGGTCAGGGTGGCGCGCAGGCCACCCAGCGGGCTGTCGTCGAGTTCGAGCCGCCCACCGTGCAGTGCGGCCTGCTGGGTGACCAGCGCGAGCCCGAGCCCCGAACCGCCGGGCGCGGCGGTGCTGCCGCGGGCGAATCGGCCCAGCACCACCGTGCGTTCCTCGGCGGGTAGGCCGCAGCCGTCATCGTCGACCACGATCTGCACGCGGTCGGGTAACCGCTTGCAGGTCAGCACGATCCGGCCGGCACCACCATTGGTCGCGGCATTGCGCACCAGATTGTCGACCGCCAACCGCAACCCACCCGGCCAGCCCCACACCGTGAAGTGGTCATCGCCGGCCACTGTGATGTCCACGGTGGGATGCACCCGCGCGTTCTCCCGCACCACCCGGTCCAGCATGTCCGTGACGTCGATCAGCTCGCGGTCCTCGGCCTGGGCGAGTTGTCCCGAGGCCAACTGCCCCAGCGCGGTGATGGTGGCCTCCACCCGGCGCTGGGCGCGCAGCAGATCGGCAACCACCTCGTCGCGCTCCTCGGCGGGCAGGTCGTGGATGCGCAGCGTGTCCAGATCCGCTCGCATGGCCGTCAGCGGAGTGCGCAGTTCGTGAGCGGCATTGGCCGCGAAATCCTGAGCGGCCTGCAGTGATCGGGTGGTGGCCTGCTGCGCGGCGGCCAACCTGCTCAGCATGCCCGCCATCGCGTCGGAAAGTTCCTCGGCCTCACGGGCACCCTTCACATTCGGCACCCCGCCGCTGCCGAGCGATTTCGTTTGCTCGGTCAGCCGCCGCAGCGGGCTCACCGCGGGGCCGGCCAGCAGCCAGCCGAACCCGCCGGCCACCAGGACGGTGAGCACGCCCACCGCGAGGTACACCGGAATCCTTGTGGGGCTCAACAGGATACTGTCAGCACGGATACCTAGCGACAGCAGGATGCCACCACCCTGCTGGTTCATCGGGATGGTCCGCACCCGGTACTCCACCCCGTTGACCTCCACGGTCTCGGTGCCCGGCGCCAACGCCGGCAGCTGGAACCCACGCTGGAAGACCACCTGACCGGTGGAACGTGACCGGCCGGTGGTCAGGACTCCGCGTCTGGGGTCGGAGAGCTGTTCGGGGAACATGCTGGCCTCGACGATCGAATCCAGGCGTCGATCCAGTTGTGCGGCATCGTTGTTGGCCAGCACGACCGATGTCAGCACGGTGAAACCGGCGACCACGGCGGCCGCCGCGACGGCGGAGGCGATGGCGACCCGGGTGCGAAGCGACAACCGAGCCACGAACTACGCCTCCTCCCGCAGCACGTAACCGATTCCGCGGACCGTGTGGATGACCCGGGGGCGATCCTCACGCTCCAGCTTGCGCCGCAGGTAAGAGATGAACACATCGGCGACGTTGGTGTCGACGTCGAAGTCGTAGCCCCACACCAACTCGAGCAGCCGCTGCCGAGACAGCACCACCCCCGCGTTCTCGGCCAGCACCGCGAGCAGGTCGAATTCGCGTTTGGTCAGATCGGCCCGTTCCCCGTCGACATAGACCAGTCGGCGGGCGGTATCGATGGTCAGCGGCCCCACGATCATCACATCGGATTCGCGTTCGGCATGACTGGCGCGGCGCAGCAGCGCATGCAACCGGGCCACCAGCTCACCGAGATCGAACGGCTTGGTCAGGTAGTCGTCGGCGCCGGCCTCCAGACCGGCGATCCGGTCGTTGACGGTGTCGCGGGCCGAGAGCACACAGATCGGGATCTCGTTGCCCAGCGCCCGCAGTGCCGTCACCACCGCCACGCCGTCGAGTTCGGGCATCTGCACGTCGAGCACCAGCGCGTCATGGGCCTCGCTGGCCAGCAGCCGCAGCGCCTCGCGACCGTTGGAGGCCACCCGCACGTCGAACCCGGAATGCCGCAGGCCGCGCGCGACCGAGGTCCGGACATCCGGGTCGTCGTCGACCATCAACACCGTGCGGCCGGTGCTGTCGGATGGGGAGTGTTCCAGCGTGGTGCGCACCTCTGGATTATGGCGCGCGCTACGGAATCGCGCGGAGGACCGGGCCGGGCAGGGCCCCGGTGCCCTGGGCGACGGGACTGACTGCGTCCCCGGCGGCCGGCAGTCCGGCCGTCGGCGACCCGGCAGCGGGCGCGCCGGTGGCCGGCTGCTGGACGGCCTGCATCAGGCCGAGCACCTGAGGCAGCGAGATCGGCAGCTGACACTGCGTCGACAACCGCACCAGGGGCGCTTGCAGGCGCTGGATGTCCTTGGCAGCGCCCGGCTTGGCGTCGAAGTAGGCCTTGGCGGCGGCGAGGGACTGCGGTCCGGCGGGTTGCGCGGCGATCGCGGTCAAAGCCTGATTGGTATCCGGGTGGGTGTCGAGATAGTTGCCCATCGAGGTCGCCACCGAACCGATGGTCTTGGCGATCTCGCTGGCCTCACACGGATCGGTCTCGGCCCCGGCGCCCGGCGCCGAGATGACCGCGGCCACACCACCGGCGGCCAGGCAACCAGCGAATG
The DNA here is from genome assembly GCF_036946495.1 of Mycolicibacterium neoaurum. NCBI lineage: Bacteria > Bacillati > Actinomycetota > Actinomycetes > Mycobacteriales > Mycobacteriaceae > Mycobacterium > Mycolicibacterium neoaurum. The sequence continues at coordinate 1,968,090 of NZ_JAQIIX010000002.1, read as the reverse complement.
CCGCCCACAGGCCGCGACGCAATGCGGCGGAACCGCTGGGAATCAGATTCATCGGGAGATCTCCTTCGGGTGGGACACCGCTGGCGCGGTGCGAACTCCCACTTTCGACACGGCACGTATCCCCGACCCGGAACGACCAGCCGCCATCATGCCATCTGCCCGATCACCGGGCCAACCGGCACAGCAAACTCGCAGGTGGTGCCGAGGAGCCGACGTTGCGAGGTGGTCACAACCGGTATCTGGCGCTCCTCGTCCCACAGCAAGCTGCGGTACGCTCACGCTTACCAGCAGCCGGGGAGAAAGGCCAGGGGCGCCATCCAGCAGTTCATGATGCGCTTGAGCAGCAGCCTGCGCAGATATCGCTGGGCGGTGTTTGTCGTATGGGTGCTGCTTCTCGTGCCCTCCGTATACCTGGCCATCAACCACTCCGACCGGCTCACCGGCGGCGGGTTCGAGGTCGCCGGCTCGCAGTCCCTGGACCTTCAGCACCAGCTCGAAGAACAGTTCCCCGACCAGGGCGCCTCACCGCTGGCGCTGGTGGCGGTGCCGCGCGCCGACGCGTCCTTCGAGGATATGAACGAGGCCGTCGCGCAGCTGCGGCGGATCGCCGGAGAGGTGCCCTCGGTCACCGAGGCACCCAACCCGCAGCAACCGCCGCCCGCACCCGACCGGCCCTACGTCGTGCAGTTGAAGGTCGACTTCAACAACAGCGGCGCGGTCGATATCGCCAACCAATTGCGCGACAAGGTCGGTATCGAGGGTGAGCAGGCAGGCCTGTCCGACAACGGCAAGGTCCGGCTCTACGTCATCGGCCAGGGCGCGCTCGGCGCCGCTGCGCAACAGGCCACCAAACATGACATCGCGCAGGCCGAGAAGTGGAACGCGCCGGTCGTCCTGATCATCCTGCTGGCGGTCTTCGGGTCGCTGGCCGCGGCCGCCATGCCGCTGCTGCTCGGCGTCTGCACCGTGGTGGTCACCATGGGCGTGGTGTTCCTGCTGTCCCATGTGATGGCCATGTCGGTGTTCGCCACCTCGACGGTGTCCATGTTCGGCATCGCGGTGGCGGTGGACTACTCGCTGTTCATCCTGATGCGCTATCGGGAGGAGCTGCGGGCGGGACGCGATTCGGCCCAGGCCATCGACGGCGCGATGGCGACCTCGGGGCTGGCGGTCGTGTTGTCCGGTCTGACGGTGATCGCCTCGGTCAGTGGCATCTATCTGATCAACACCCCGATCCTGCAATCGATGGCCACCGGAGCCATCCTCGCGGTGGCGGTCGCGGTGTTGACCTCGACAACCTTGATCCCTGCGGTGCTGGCGACATTCGGACGCTCGGCGGCCAAACGATCGAGGCTGCTGCACTGGTCCCGGCGCCCCGACACCACCCAGTCGCGATTCTGGACGCGCTGGATCGGCGCGGTGATGCGCCGGCCGTGGGTGTCGGCGTCGTGCGCGGCGGTGATGCTGCTGGTGATGGCCGCCCCCGCGTTCGGGATGACCCTGGGCAACAGCATGCTGCGCCAGTTCGACCCCAGTCACGAGATTCGCGGTGGGGTGAACGCTGCCGCCGAGGCGCTCGGTCCCGGCGCGCTGGGCCCGGTCCGGGTGATGGTCACCTTCCCCGACGGACAGGCCGACGGTCCCGCCGCGCAGGCGGCGCTGGCCACCGTGGGCCGCACCATGGCCGAGGGACCCGATGTGGCGGCCGTGACACCGCCGGTGCTCGGCAAGGACAACGACAGCGCGTTGCTCTCGGCAGTGCTCTCGGTGGACCCCGAGGACTTTCGGGCCCGGGACGCGGTCGACTGGATGCGTACCGAGCTACCCAAACTGGACATCGGCAATGCGCAGATCGACGTCGGCGGGCCGACCGCGCTGATCAAGGATTTCGACGACCAGGTGTCCAAGGCCCAGCCGTGGGTGTTCGTCTTCGTCGCCGTGATCGCCTTCGTGATGCTGCTGATCGCGATCAGGTCGGTGTTCCTCGCGCTCAAGGGCGTGCTGATGACCGTGCTGTCGGTCGCGGCCGCCTACGGCAGCCTGGTGGTCGTCTTCCAGTGGGGCTGGTTGGAGGACCTCGGGTTCGCCCCGCTGGAATCGCTGGACAGCACGGTGCCTCCGTTGGTGTTGGCGATGACGTTCGGGCTCTCGATGGACTACGAGATCTTCCTGCTCACCCGCATCCGGGAACGCTTCCTGATCACCAACAACACCCGCGACGCGGTCGCCTACGGCATCTCCACCAGTGCGCGCACCATCACCAGCGCGGCGTTGATCATGATCGCGGTCTTCATCGGGTTCGCCTTCGCGGGGATGCCGCTGGTGGCCCAGATCGGCGTCGCGTGCGCGACGGCCATCGCGGTCGACGCCACGATCGTGCGGCTGGTCCTGGTGCCGGCGTTGATGGCGATGTTCGACGAGTGGAACTGGTGGCTGCCGCGCTGGCTCGACCGCATCCTGCCGTCGGTGGATTTCGAGAAACCGCTGCCCAAGGTCGATATCAGCGACCTGGTGCTGGTGCCCGAGACGGCCCTTGCCGCTCCCGGCGCCGATCTGCGCATGGTGGTCAAGTCCGCCGCCAAGCTCAAGCGGCTGGCCCCGCAGACCGTCGTGGTCGCCGATCCGCTGGCCTTCACCGGCTGCGGCCCCGCCCCGGGGGAACGCCGGCTGTCCGGGCGGCTGCCCACGATCACCTCGACCGGTTCGGTCACCCGGCCCGTGCACCCGGTGACGATGTGGCGCGGCAGGATCAACGTCGCGCTCGACGCGCTGGAGACCGCATCGGATTCCGAGCGGCTGCCCGTCCAACGCCGCAGCCCCATCGAGGCGACCACCGTGCAACTACCCACCGGCGACCGGTTGCTGATCCCGACCGGCGCCGAGACGCTGCGGATGAAGAGCTATCTGCTGATGTGTCGCAACACCACCCGCGACTATGCCGAGTTCGCCCGGCTGGTCGATTCGATGGAGACCGACACCGCGGCCCGCGTCCTCACCGGCATGGACCGGTATTACTGTGGACAGCGCCCTCGGGCGCACTGGGTCGCCACCCAGCTCGTCCGCAGGCTTGCCGACCCACGGCCGTCGGACGACCCGGACGCACCGGTCGAGACCGATTGGGACCAGGTTCGGCAGCGATGCCTTTCGGTGGCGGTGGCGATGCTCGACAGAACAGAGCTGGAGGAGGCGAGGTGACGGTGGCAGCGCAGCCCGCTGACGTGTCCCCGGCGGCCGACGGACGGCCCGTCGAATTCTGGCCGACCTCGGCCATCCGCGCCGCGCTGGACAACGACGACCTGGCGGTATGGCAGCGCATCGCCGCGGCCATCAAGCGGGATCCGTTCGGCCGCACCGCGCGTCAGGTCGAAGAGGTGCTCGACACTGCGCACCCGTACGGGGTGTCCAAGGCGCTGGCCGAGGTGCTGGACAAGGCCCGCGCGCATCTTGAGGCCAACGAGCGCGCCGAGGTGGCCCGGCACATCCGCGAACTCCTGGAACGTTCCGGGCTCGGCGTCCCGGAATTCGCATCGCGGATCGGGGTGCCCGGCGAGGACCTCACCGGGTGGCTCGAGGAGAAGGGTTCGCCCCCGGCGACCCTGATGATCCGGATGCGCAGGCTCTCCGACCGGTTCGCCAGGATCCGCGCCCAGCGCGCCCAGGCCTCCGCCGAACGCTGACCGCAGACCCGGCCGACGTCAGCGGGCGTTGATCGGCGTCACATCGGTCACCAGCCACGTGCCATCGGTCTTTGCGAGCGTGACCCGCAGTGCCAGCACCGCGACATCGGCCGGTTTACCGGGGGTGTTCTGGGTACCGCGCATGACGACGGCGACGCTGGCCGCCGCCGGACCGATCGCCTCCACCCCTGCCGAGACCGTCTGCGCCTGACCGGAGACATTGCGGCTGGTCAAATCCTTTGCCACGGCCTGGAATTCGTTGCGATAGCTCTCGGCCCGCTCCGGCGACATCAATGCGGTCGCGCGGTCGATGCCGGTGTTCGGACTGCTCGGACTGAACGTCGCCGAGGCCTCCGCGACGCTGCTGGCGATACCGACGACCTCGGCGCTGTCACGGCCGAGGTCGCGGTCGGGGACGGTCCACCGGATATAGCCGACGAAGACTGCCGCGACCGCGAGGACGGTGGCGGTCGCCACGACCCCCAACCGCAGCAGCGGCCCGTCGTCATCGGTGCCCACGGTGACACCATCGCGGCGGAACAACACCGCGTTGACCACCACGCCCTGCAGGATCAGCAGGCACAACGCCGTGCACACCGCCACCCACCAACGCGGCCAATCCAGCGCACTGCCGATGAACACCAGCGCCAGGATCGCCAACGCCGGCGCCAGGATGTCGACGCCCACGACTCGTAACCGGTTGATCATCGGATGGTCTCCAGTCGCGAGATCAGCAGCGAACCGTCGACATCGGAGACACCGAGGCGCAGGTTCCAGCGCACCGTGGTCGGCTGGGCGCCGGCGTTCTGGCTGACCGAAGTGGCCACCACCAGCACCGTGTCGGTGCGCGAGGCCACCGTGGCGAGCTCGGCGGGGGGCGCATCGGTGTCCTGGGCACCCTCCGGAACCCGGTGCATGGACTCGATCGAGACCGACTCGACCTGGCCGACGGTCTGCGACTTGAGCTTGCCGACCAGATCGGCGAACGGTGTCATGGTCGCGTCGAAATCGACGTTGAGCTGGCCGACGGTGCCATCCCGCAGCTGCTGCAGATTCTGCGGGGCGTTCTCGGAGTTCATGTTGATCAGCAGCGCGGTCCAGTCCACCGCCGCCTGTAAGACCTCGCTCTGATGGGTGCGTTCGGCCACGTCGGCGCGGTGTCCGGTCCACACCATGACGCCGAGCGCCGTGGCGGCCAGGGCGATCACACCGAAGACGATGCCGGCGATGCCGTAACGGGACAGCACCCTGGTTTGCTCATCGGGCATGGCCGTGAGGCTACCGGTGAGCTCTGGCACCATAAGAGTGTGACGTCTACAGAACTCCGCTCCGGCATCGATCTGCGATACGTCGACGCCGATGTGCGCCCCCAGGACGACCTGTTCGGCCACGTCAACGGACGCTGGCTGACCGATTACGAAATCCCCGCCGACCGGGCCACCGACGGTGCCTTCCGCACCCTGGCCGACCGCGCCGAGGAACAGGTACGCGACATCATCACCTCCGCTTCGGCGGCCGACGGACCCGATGCCCAGCGCATCGGCGATCTCTACGCGTCCTTCATGGATGAGGCCGCGGTCGCGCGGATCGGCGTGGCCCCGCTGCTCGCCGAGCTGGACACCATCAGCGCGGCGGCCGACCGGGACGCGCTGGCAGCGGTCGTCGGCGCCCTGCAGCGCACCGGCGTCGGCGGCGGCGCCGGGGTGTACGTGGACACCGATTCCAAGGACTCCACCCGCTATCTGCTGCACATCTCCCAGTCCGGGCTCGGACTGCCCGACGAGTCCTACTACCGCGACCCCGCCCATGCCGCCATCCTGGCCGCCTACCCCGAGCACATCGCCCGCATGCTCGCCCTCGTTCACGGAGACGGTGACCATGCCGAGACGGCGCGCCGCATCGTGGAGTTGGAGACCAAACTGGCCGCGGCGCATTGGGACGTCGTCAAGCGGCGTGACGCCGACCTGACCTACAACCTGCGCACCTTCACCGAATTGACCTCCGAAGCACCGGGATTCGACTGGTCCCGCTGGGTCGGCGCGTTGGGTGCGAATCCCGCGGAGGTGGTTGTCCGCCAGCCCGACTACCTGACGGCGTTCGCCGCACTGTGGGCGAGCGAAGACCTCCAGCTGTGGAAGCAGTGGCTGAGCTGGCGGGTGATCAGCGCGCGCGCCTCGCTGCTCACCGATGACCTGGTTGCCGAGAACTTCGCGTTCTACGGGCGCACACTGTCGGGGACCGAGGCCATCCGGGATCGCTGGAAGCGCGGTGTCGGTCTGGTCGAGAGCCTGCTGGGCGATGCCGTCGGCAAGTTGTACGTGGCCCGGCATTTCCCGCCGGAGGCCAAGTCCCGGATGGACGAGCTGGTGGCCAACCTGCGTGAGGCCTACCGGGTCAGCATCACCAGCCTGCCGTGGATGACACCGGAGACCCGCACCCGGGCGCTGGAGAAGCTGGACAAGTTCACCCCGAAGATCGGTTATCCGGCGAAGTGGCGGGACTATTCGGCGCTGGTGATCGACGCCGGCGACCTGTACGGCAACTACCGCCGCGGCTACGCGTGCGAATACGACCGTGACCTGGCCAAGCTCGGCGGGCCGGTGGACCGCGACGAGTGGTTCATGACCCCGCAGACGGTGAATGCCTACTACAACCCCGGCATGAATGAGATCGTCTTCCCCGCAGCGATCCTGCAGCCGCCGTTCTTCGACGCCGAGGCAGACGACGCCGCCAACTACGGCGGTATCGGGGCGGTGATCGGTCACGAGATCGGCCACGGTTTCGACGACCAGGGCGCCAAGTACGACGGCGACGGCAACTTGGTCGACTGGTGGACCGATGCCGACCGTGCCGAATTCGGCAAGCGCACAATGGCATTGATCGATCAGTACGAGCAGTTCACCCCGCGGGCGCTGGACCCGTCACACCACGTCAACGGTGCCTTCACCGTCGGGGAGAACATCGGTGACCTCGGCGGGTTGTCGATCGCGCTGCTGGCCTACGAGCTGTCCCTCGACGGCAAGGAAGCGCCGGTGATCGACGGCCTGACCGGGGTGCAGCGGGTGCTGTACGGCTGGGCCCAGGTGTGGCGCACCAAATCCCGTGATGCCGAAGCCATTCGGCGCCTGGCCACCGATCCGCATTCGCCACCGGAGTTCCGCTGCAACGGCGTCATCCGCAATATCGACGCGTTCTACGAGGCGTTCGAGGTCGGCACCGATGACGAGCTGTACCTGGAACCCGAACGGCGCGTCCGCATCTGGTAGCGGGGGCCGGCTCGGCGACCTACCAGGTTCAGTCGAAGGAGGCTGGGTCCCTGCGAGGACTGCAGTCAGGTAGGGGATCTTGCCGGCAGAGCTACCTGGATTCAGCTTCGCGGCCGTCTGCACGAAGCGACTGAGACCCGGCCGATGTGACCGCGACCCCTTGACGCAGAACGGCCCACTTTCCCTGGGAAAGTGGGCCGTTCTGTGTGAACAGGATCGTCAGAACATCTGCCAGTCCGAGGCCCCGTCGGGCTGGTTGTACAGACCGCCGTCGGTGTTCTTGATGACGACGGCGTCACCGGAGCCGAAGTTGTCGTAAAACCACTTGGCGTCGGCGGGGGCGAGGTTGATGCAGCCGTGGCTGACATTCGTATTGCCCTGGTCGGCCACCGACCACGGCGCGCCGTGCACGAAGATGCCGCTGTTGTCGATGCGCACGGCATCCTTGACGTGGGTCTTGTAGCCCTCCGCGGAATCCACCGGAACACCATAGGTGGAGGAATCCATCACGATGTCGGCGAACTTCTCCAGCACGTAGTACGTGCCGTTCTTGGTGTCGTGGCCGGGCTTGCCTAGCGAGACCGGGAACTCCTTCTCCACCTCGCCGTTGCGCACCACCGTCATCGTCTTGGTGGCATCGTCGACGGTCGCCACCAACTGCTCGGGCACGGTGAAGCTGGACTTGGTGCCCGCGGCGTCGATGTTGACCACCGTGCCGGTCGGCCAGAAGTCCTGCGGCCGCCACCGCAGCTGCGTATCGGTGACCCAGTAGAACTGGCCGGGCACCGGCGGGTTCGAGGTGATGTGCACCGCGTCCTGGGCCATCTGCCGGTTGGCGATGGGCCGCTGGAAGTTGATGTAGATCGGCTTGGCCGCACCCGCGATCGACCCGTTGACGGGGTTGAACGACGGCGGCACGAACGGCGGCAGACCGCGGAACGGATTCGGGTTCTGTCCGGGCGGAGTGCCCGGCGGGATCGGCAACGGCTGCGCGCCGGGCCCACCGACCGGGGCGAACGGATCGGCTGCCGTCGGCGTCGCGGGCGGGGCCGGCGGCGCGAACGGGTTGGGGAATGCGGGCGGCGCCGGCGCGGGTGCCGGTGCGGGCGGAACGGGCTCCGCAAGGGCCGACGGGCTACCGATACCTGCTGCGACGACCGTTGCGGCCGCCAAGATCGCGCTGGCGAGTGTCCTTCTCGTCCGCTGCGACATATGTCACCTCCACTGGCATATCTGCAGACCAGTCTGGCACAACACGTCGACCGGCTAACCCTGGCGAGGCCGGACGGACCCCTCATCACCGTCCGACCTGCACCACTGACCTGGGATGTTCATCGCCGGTGTGAGTCCTGCCGTTACAGGGGCGAGCAACCACGGCAGCGCGGCAACGGCGATCAATACCACCGCGGTCAGCGATGCCGACGCGCTGAGCACGGCGAACGGCCCGCCGACGGCGAACAGGGCGCCCCCGGCCAGCGCGCCCGTGACGATCCCGGCCTGGAACATCGCCACGTACAGTCCGGACGCCCCGTCGGGGTCCTCGGGTGCGCTGTTGATCGCCGCGGATTGCAACATGGGCGGCAGGGCCGTCGACATGGCACCCCAGGCCAGGATCCCGACGACGCCGAGGACCGGCCGCGGGTCGCCACCGGCCACGGCGGCCAACCCCGAGAAGGCAGCGACCAGGCCGGCCAGTGCGGTCATCAGGACCGGCCGCGGCCACCGGTCCAGTGGACGGGCGAACGCGGTCATGGCGACCAGTCCGGCCACCCCGAATCCGGCGAGGACCGCCGCGGTGTCGGCGCCGGTGACCCCACCGATGACGACGGCGATGTAGGTGTAGGACACGAAGTGTGCGCTGACACCGACCAGCGTGAGTCCGCACAGGGTGACCAGTGCGCGATTGCGGTGCCACCGTCGGCGGCTCACCCGACCGGCCGGACCCGCCGCGATGGCGGGCAGCACCGGTAACAGCAGTCGCGCGGCCACTGTTACCGCTGCGGCCGCCACCATGACCACAGCGGCCGCGGTCCGCCACCCCCACGCCTGCGATGTCAGTGCCGTCAACGGGTTGCCCGCCACCAGGGCCAGCGCCGTGCCCGCGTACACGGCCGTGGTCGCCCGTCCACCGTGCCCGGGGGCAACCAGCCGGACGGCCATCGGGGCCAGCACCGACCACATCAGACCGTGGGTCAGCGCGCACAGCACCCGCGCCACCGACAGCACCGCGAAATTCGGCGCTATCACCGAAAGCGCTTGCGAGACAGTGAGACACACCAGGGTAAACAACAATACCCGGCGTCTGGGCCAGCCCGCCGTCCAGCGCACCAGCGGCATCGTGGCGACGGCGGCGATCAACGCATAGCCGGCCAGCAGGGTGCCCACCGTCGCCGGCGCGATGGCGAGGTCGGCGGCGATGGCAGGCAGCGCCCCGACGGGCAGGATCTCGGCGGTGACGTAGACGAACGCGGCGGCCGCGAGCACCGTCAGTTGCGCGTACGGTTTCACGGTCATGCTGGAATGCCACGGTAATGCCGTGGTCGCCCCGAACCGAGAGGACGCGCGATGATCGTCGCCTTCAGCATCAGCCCGTCGGGTACCGGCCGCTCCGATGGCTCGGTCAGCGAGGCCGTGGCAGCCGCGGTGCGGGTGGTGCGCGCGTCGGGTCTGCCCAACCGGACCTCCAGCATGTTCACCGAGCTCGAGGGTTCCTGGGACGAGGTCTTCGACGTCGTCAAACGTGCGACCGAAGCGGTGGCACCGTTCGGTACCCGGATCTCGCTGGTGCTCAAGGCCGATATCCGACCGGGCCACGAGGGCGAACTCGACGGCAAGATCGCGCGCCTGGAGTCCGCGATCGAGGACGCCGAACGGGCCTGACCGCGGTTAGGAGCGGACCAACCGGGCGATGGCCGCCGATGCCTCGGCCAGCTTGACCTCGGCCTCCTCACCGCCCGCGGCGACCGCGTGGGTGACGCAGTGGCCGAGGTGCTCGTCGAGCAACCCGAGTGCGACCGACTGCAGCGCACTGTTGACCGCACTGATCTGGGTGAGGATGTCGATGCAGTACTTGTCGTCATCGATCATCTTGGCGATGCCCCGCACCTGACCCTCGATGCGGCGCAACCGCTTGGCGTAGTTCTCTTTCTGCGGCGAATAGCCGTGTTCTGCATCGGTCATCAACTATCCGCCTCCCAACAGTTTCTGCATGTGACCGGCCTCCTCTTGGCGCGTACTGATGATGCCCTGCGCCAGCGTCTTGGCGTTGCCGTCCTGACCTTCCTGGATCTCGGTGGCCGCCATGGTCAGGACGGCCTGGTGGTGGTTGAGCATGGCCTGCAGCCACAACCTGTCGAACTCGGGACCGCGCAGCGCCGCAAGCCGTTGCATGGCGCCCTCGTCGAACAGGTTGGGCCCCTGCGGTACCGGGCCCTGACCGCCCTGCTGGCCGTCGGTCCACTGCACCAGCAATGCGTTCACGGTGTCGGTCTGCTGTTTCTCGCTGACGGCGAGCACATCGGCGAGCGCCTGCATGCGCGGGTCGTCGGAATTGGTGCGCACCAGCGCGATCATCTGGTCGATACGCGGCCGCTGGGCGAGCAGGGCATCAGCGAAGGCGCGATCGATGGCATTGACCCCCGGAGTGCCCGGGGCGGGCGATGTGGCCGAGGCGGTGGATCCGCTGGACGACTCCGGTGCGGGCGCCTGTCTGCCGCAGGCCGGAACCAGGACGGCAAGCATCGCCACCACCAGCACCAGCACCCGTCTCATGTAGCCAGGCTACCGGTACCCCACAGGGGTATCAGCGGGGGTTTGGGATGGTTGTCGGCCGAATGCATACTTACCTGCATGCCCTCAGCACCAGAAGCCCGTCCCGGGGTCGATATCAAACCCCGCAGCCGCGACGTCACCGACGGATTGGAAAAAACCGCAGCCCGCGGAATGCTGCGCGCCGTCGGCATGGGTGACGACGACTGGGTGAAGCCGCAGATCGGCGTCGCCTCGTCCTGGAACGAGATCACCCCGTGCAACATGTCGTTGCAGCGGCTCGCGCAGGCGGTCAAGGGCGGCGTGCACGCCGGGGGTGGCTATCCGCTGGAGTTCGGCACCATCTCGGTCTCCGACGGCATCTCCATGGGCCATGAGGGCATGCACTTCAGCCTGGTGTCGCGCGAGGTGATCGCCGACAGTGTCGAGACCGTCATGCAGGCCGAACGCCTGGACGGATCGGTCCTGCTGGCTGGTTGCGACAAGTCGATCCCCGGCATGTTGATGGCGGCTGCCCGTCTCGATCTGGCGTCGGTGTTCCTCTACAACGGCTCGATCATGCCCGGAACGGCGAAGCTGACCGACGGCACCGAGAAAGAGGTCACCATCATCGATGCCTTCGAGGCGGTCGGTGCCTGTGCCCGTGGCCTGATGTCCCGCGAGGACGTCGACATCATCGAGCGCGCGATCTGCCCTGGCGAGGGCGCCTGCGGTGGCATGTACACCGCCAACACGATGGCCTCGGCGGCCGAGGCGCTGGGATTGTCCTTGCCCGGCAGCGCCTCTCCGGTGGCTATCGACTCACGCCGTGACGAGTACGCGGCGCGGTCCGGCGAGGCCGTCGTCGAGTTGCTGCGCCGCGGTATCACCGCCCGCGACATCCTGACCAAGGAGGCGTTCGAAAACGCCATCGCCGTCGTCATGGCCTTCGGCGGTTCGACCAACGCGGTGCTGCACCTGCTGGCCATCGCCCGCGAGGCCGAGGTCGAGTTGACGCTGGCGGACTTCACCCGGGTCGGCAACCGGGTGCCCCACCTGGCCGATGTGAAGCCGTTCGGCAGGCATGTGATGAAACATGTCGACGAGATCGGCGGCGTGCCGGTGGTGATGAAGGCGTTGCTGGATGCCGGTCTGCTGCACGGTGATTGCCTGACCGTGACCGGTCAGACGATGGCCGAGAACCTGGCCCATATCGAGCCGCCGGACCCCGACGGCAAGGTGTTGCGCGCCATGAACAACCCGATTCATCCCACCGGTGGGATCACCATCCTGCACGGCTCGCTGGCCCCCGAGGGCGCGGTCGTCAAGTCCGCCGGCTTCGACTCCGATGTATTCGAAGGAACGGCACGGGTTTTCGAGCGCGAGCGGGCCGCACTGGATGCCCTGGAAGACGGCACCATCACCCACGGCGACGTGGTGGTCATCCGCTACGAGGGCCCCAAGGGTGGACCGGGTATGCGCGAGATGCTGGCCATCACCGGCGCGATCAAGGGTGCGGGCCTCGGCAAGGACGTCCTGTTGATGACCGACGGCCGGTTCTCCGGTGGCACCACCGGGTTGTGCGTCGGGCACATCGCACCGGAAGCCGTCGACGGCGGCCCGATCGCGTTCGTGCACGATGGTGACCGGATCCGCCTCGATGTCGCCAACGGCACCCTCGACCTGTTGGTCGACGAGGCCGAATTGGCTTCCCGCAAAGACGGTTTCGAGCCGTTGCCGCCGCGGTACACCACCGGCGTGCTGGCCAAGTACACCAAGCTGGTTCAGTCCGCGGCCGTCGGCGCGGTCTGCACCTGACGGCCGGCCGGAGTCACCCGGCTGCGGCGCCGCCGTGGTACAGGTGGGCCTCCACGATGTCCGCGCCATGGGGCACTCCCCCCGTGTCGGCGAAACCGCGGGCGACGGCGGCCGCACCGCCGGACATCGACATCGCGTCGAGGATGGCGGTGCGCAATCTGCCCGGGGTCAGCCGACGGGCGGGCAACCGGGTTCCGCAGCCGGCGACCTCGACACGGCGGGCCACCTCGAACTGATCGCGCCCGAACGGCACCACGCATACCGGTATCCCGCGGCTGAGTGCTTTCTGGGTGATACCCATGCCACCGTGGGTGACCACGCAGACGGCGTGCTCCAGCAGCAGCGAATGCGGGACGAAACCGGCCAGCGTGACACCGGGCCTGCCCGGGATGGTCACGGGTCCGGCCGGCGAGGTCGCCACCAGGTGCAGGCCCAGCCCCTCGAGCGCCTCGATCGCCGCACCCACCAACCGGGCGTCGGTCTGCGGAATCGAGGATGTGGTCACCAGGACGATGGGACGGTCGATCTCGGCGAGCCAGGCCGGCTCCTGATCACCCACCGGGTCGAACACCGCGGGGCCGATCATGTGCACGTTCGGCCCCCAGTCGGTGTGCCGGTACTCGAAGGGTTTGCCGGTGGCCACCAGGACCACCGGGGCGCGCCGGAGCAGCTCGTCGGCGGTACGGACGGCGGGCAGTCCGAGGTCGGTGCGGACCGGGGCGAGTCCGTCGGCGAAGGGCCTGTCGAAGACACGGCGGGTCACCGTGCCGATGCCGTGATCGCGGATGCGGCCCCATGGTCCCCGCCACGGCCGGGCTCCCGCGCCGAACGGTGGCAGGCCGGGTGCCCGCAGGTAGGGGGTGAAGGGTGACAGGACCACCCACGGAACATCCCGGGTCTCCAGATACGAGATCGCACCCCAGGAGTTGGAATCCACGATGACCAGATCGGGGCGCGCGGTCTCGACCGCACGCCGGATATCGGCGACTTCCATGGCGGCGCGCCGGGTGAGCACCCGCACGGTGTCGGTGGCGGCCCGCAGCACCGAGCTGTCGGCCTCGTCGTGGTCGTGTTCGACCGCCTCGATCACCGGGTCCACGGGTTCGACGGCGAATCCGAGCCTGCGGCACAACCGGGTGCCGTCGGCGAGGGTGCGCACGTGGATGCGGTGGCCGCGACCGGCGAGTTCGGTGAGCAGCGCGCAGAACGGATACAGGTGTCCCAGCGCAGGCGCCGTGTACGCCAGGACCACCGCCATGCCAGGGCTCCTTCCACCGTGTCGGCCACGTCAATTGTCATTCGCGGCATCGCTCACGGCGGATCGGGTCAGGTGTCGAACGACTTTCCGGCCGACATGGCGGCGATGCGGCGCACCGCCACCTCCAGCACCGGCAGGTAGGCCGGCGCCCACCACGGCGCCGTCATCCACACCGTGCAGCCGCCGCCGGGTCGCGGTTCGACACCGTGCTGGGTTGCCGGCACGCCGGCGACATCCCATCCCCAGCTGTGGCCGGGATCGAATGCGCTGATGACGAACGGCAGCGGCACGCCGACCGGTGTGCAGACCCGTCCTGTCGCACCCAGCAGGAAGACGGTGCCGTCGAGTTCGGCGCGCGCGACCGTGGGACCCCACTGCGGCCATGCCTGCAGATCGGTGAGCAGCTCCCACACCGCATCAACGGGAGCATCGACCGATCGCTTCGCCGTCCACACGGCTGTGCTGGTACCCAGCGGCGCGCTGTCCGAATCGCGCAGATTCGGCCGGTGGGTCGACCCGGGGCTCAGGTGACCAGCGCGACGGCGAACCCGTCCCAGCCCTTGGCCCCGACGGTCTGGATGGCCGCGGCGTCCAGTCGCGGATGGCTGCCCATCAGCGCGATGGTCTCGCGCACCGCGATCGCCTGCCGGTCCTGCGGGTCGGGGTCCAGTACCCGGCCACCGCGAGCGATGTTGTCGACGATGATCAGCGCTCCCGGTTCGGACAGGGCGATCGCCGCCTCGAGGTAGGCGAGATTGTTCTCCTTGTCGGCATCGATGAAGAACAGATCGAACGGGCCCTGCAGGGTCGGCAGGGTGTCGAGTGCGGCGCCGACGATGACCTCGACCCGGTCGGCCACGCCGGCGCGCTCGAGGTTGTGCCTGGCGACCTCGGCGTGCTGGGGCTCGTATTCGAGGGTGACCACGCTGCCCTGCGGTCCCACCCCGCGCGCCAGCCAGATGGTGGAGTAGCCGGCCAGGGTGCCGATCTCCAGGGCGCGGCGGGCACCGGTGAGCCGGGCGTACAGCGACAGCAGCTTGCCGTGCTGCGCGGAGACCTCGATGGCCGGCATGCCTGCCGGGCCCGTCGAGAGCCGCGCGGCGCGCAGCGCCTCGTCCTCGGTGCCGAGCAACTCGTCGTACAGTGCGTCCATCGCGGCGTAATCACTCATCCGGACACCCCTTCCTTTGCGTAGATCACCCGCAACACGTGCTGGGCTTCCGGTCCCATCACCCACCCTGCCAATTCGGTCATGGTGCCGACGAACCCGGGACCGTGCGGCTCGCCGTCGTCGGCCAGATCGTCGGTCAGGTGGTGTGCCAGCTCGTGCAGGACGACCAGCTCGCGCAACGCCCATCGGCTCTGGCCATCCGGCACTGCGATCATGCCGGGTTCGTAATGTGCCGCGGTGACTCCGCGCCGTGACCGCACCGCACAGGCGCCCGCCGCGGGCCAGCGCTGCCGCACCGCGGGCAGCGCGAGGACATCCTCGACATAACGCCGCACCGCGTCCACCGACCCGAACCGCGCTTCCGGCGGCAGGGTCAGCGCGGTACCGAAGAAATCCAGCGAACCGCGGCCGTCGGCGCGGTCGAACAGCGTGCGCACGAATTCCTCTGCGGCATAGACCTTTGCCCGTTGCGCATCACGCATCAGCGCTCCAGGCGGGCCCGCGCCCCGGACAGCTCCTGCGGCGGACCGAGCCGCGCCCGGCGCCCGGCCCGGTCCCCGGCCCTCCGGGCCTCCGACGAGTACCCGGCCGTCGCGCTGCTGGCCCGCCAGGTCCCCCGCGCCGCGGAGGCTTTGCGATAGAACGAGGTCAGCTCCAGGTCCTTGTTGCGCAGCGCCACCGCGGTACCCGGCACACCGTCGGCACCCTCGGTCGCCGACCGCCGCGCGTCCTCGCGGGCCTCGGACAACCGCTGCCCTACCCGCGCGCCGAAGGCCAGCTGGAAGTTGATTCGCGCGGTGATCGTCGGCGTCGGCCGGTGCGCGCCGGTGGCCAGGTATTCCTTGGACGCCCGCACCATTTGCATGACGAGGCTCGAATACAGCGCGTGGCTGGCATCGATGTCCTCGGCGAACCCATAGGCGTAGACGAACGTCGAGTTCGATGCCACATCGCATTTCACGTCATTGGCCAGCGCGATCACGACGAACAACTGGACGTAGGTGCGCAGGCCCCGGGTGCCCGGGTCACCGATGGTGATGGTGCGTTGCACCGGGGCTTGCGCGGCGGTGCGGGTCGCCGTGTGGGCGCGGGCCACCGCGAGATCGATCGAGGTGGCCGTGGCCAGCCGCTGTGCGGCAGCCAGGAACGCATCCGCCTCGTGCTGGTTGTCGGTGCCCTCGGCCTGCCGCAGCAGGGCCGCGATGCGGGCCAACATCTTGTCGCTACTCATGGGGCCAGGCTACGAAGACGCGCCGACAACGCGTCCCGCTCGGCCGCAGTTATCCACAGGCCGCGGGTCATGGCTGGACGAAGGTGTCCAATGCCGAGACCAGCTGCGGTGACAGCGGATCCTGCTTGGCGTAGTTGGCGACGTTGTCGGTCGGGTCGTCGCGAAGGACGTGGTTGACGCCCTTGAGTTCGACGACCGTCAGTACGGTGCGCCGAAGCGCGTCGACCAACGGGCGAACTCCCGTGCACGGAGCCTGCCCGTCGGTGTCCGAACAGGTCAGCAGCACCCGTGTCGTGGTCGGCACCTTCGCGGCCAGGGCCAGTGGGTCGATCGAATCCGCTTCCACCACGGCCTTGACGTTGCCCGCGTTGAGGATCGCGCCGAGCCCGTCGGGCAACTGGGCGGGCGCGGTGCCGCGGGTGCGGGCCTGCTCGACCGCGGCGGCCCAGGCATCGAGCACCTGCTGGGCCTGTTCGTCGGTCTTGGCACCCGAGCTGCGGGCGGCCTCGACATCGACGCGCACCCGGTCGCTGACGATGTCGAGATAGCGTCCCGGCAGCGGCTGGAGCAGCCCGAGGGCGTGGATCTTCGGGGCGTCCGGGTCGATGTCGTCGGCCAGCGTCATGGCGTGGATGGTGCCCTCGCCGACGGCGTACACCGAGATCTGGTCGGCATCGGTACCGGGCCGGGCCGCCAGATAACGCACCGCGGCCCGGGCTCCCGCCGTGTAGGCCGCACTGCCGACGTTCGCGGGATTGGTGGCGTACGGCCCGAGACCGGTCTTACCGGTGCCGACCTTGTCATAGCGCAGCGAGGCGATGCCCTTGCCGGACAGGTACTCGGCCAGCTGCCGCATGTTGCCCACGGGACCGGCCACGGCATTGTCCCCGTTGCGGTCGGTGGCACCGCTCTCCGAGATCAGCAGCGCCGCAGGCCCGGTGTCCTCGCCATGGTGGCGGTAGGTGCCGTTGATGGTGAGGCCGGCGGCGTCGGTGAAGGACACCTCATCCTCCACCCAGCCCTGCTGCGCGTCGTCGTCACCGGTCTGTCCCGACGAGCACCCGGCGACCAACAGCAGCGCGGCGAGAAGCGTGACGACAAGGCGGACAGTACTTTTCACAGCCTCGTCGCAATCCACGAGGTGACATCGTCGAGGACCACGGCGCGTTCGGGTTCGTTGAACACCTCGTGGTAGAGCTCGGGGTAGACCTTGAGGTTGACATCCGTCGACCCCACCCGGTCGACCAGCAACTCGGAGCCGGCGACCGGGATCAGCGAGTCCTGCCCGCCGTGCACCACCAGCAGCGGTGCGGTCAGCACGGCCGCACGGCGCGGCATCGTCTCACCGACTTCGATGAGCGCCTTGGCGATTCCGGCGGGCAGCTTGCCGTGATGCACCATCGGGTCGGCCTCGTAGGCCGCCACCACCTCGGGATCGCGCGACACCGCGTCGGCGGGCAGGTTCTCCACGGGCAACCCGGGCAGCAGGCTGCCGAGCACCTTGGCCACGCCGACCATCAGCGGCGACACCGCATCCTGGGCGTACACCGCCGGGCCGGACAGCACCATGGCGGCGTAATCGTCGGGATGCTCCACCCCGTAGGTGAAAACGACGCCGCCGCCCATGCTGTGCCCGAGCACCACCCTCTTGAGTTCGGGGTGCGCGGCGGTGGCGAGTCCGACCAGATGGTGGAAATCGTCGGTGTACTCGGAGATGTTCTTCAGGTAGACGCGCTTGCCACCCGAGCGTCCGTGCCCGCGCAGGTCCAGGGCGTAGGTGATCAGCCCGGCCTCGGCGAAGCGCTGGGCGACATGGTCATACCGGCGGGCGTGTTCGGCATACCCGTGACAGATCAGGACCACGCCGGTCGGATCGGTCCCCGGTGTCCACACGTCGTAGACGATGGGCACTCCGGAGACACCGTCGAAGGTGCGTTCACTGCGCGTGGTGGCCACGCGACGAGCCTATCGGCACACCGCCGCGAGCCCCGCCTGTCGGTCCCGGTCGGTAAGCTCACCCACGTGACCGTCCTCACAGCGGTAGACGACAGATTCGATTCCAAGGATGCCTTCCTCGCCGATGCGCAGCGGTATCGGCGGGAACTGTTGGCGCACTGCTACCGGATGACGGGTTCGGTGCACGATGCCGAGGACCTGGTCCAGGAGACCTATCTGCGGGCATGGAAGTCCTATGACCGGTTCGAGGGCAAGTCCTCGGTGCGCACCTGGCTGTACAAGATCGCCACCAACACCTGTCTGACGGCGCTGGAGGGTAAGCAGCGTCGGCCGTTACCGTCGGGGCTGGGCACCCAGAGCGCCGACCCGCACGCCGATATTCACGAGCGGCATGAGGTGCCCTGGCTGGAACCGCTGCCCGATGCCGAGGATCCGGCGGATCCGCAGACCGTTGTCGGCACCCGCGAGTCGGTGCGGCTGGCCTTCGTCGCGGCGTTGCAGCACCTGTCGGCCCGGCAGCGGGCGGTCCTGGTGCTCCGCGATGTGCTGCAATGGCGGGCCGCCGAGGTGGCCGATGCCGTGGGCGCGACGACCGCGGCCGTCAACAGCCTGCTGCAGCGCGCCCGCGCCCAGCTCGAGGCCGTCGGTCCGAGCGCCGACGAGGTGCTGCAGGCGCCGGAGTCCCCGGAAGCCCGGGAACTGCTGGCCCGCTACATCGCCGCGTTCGAGGATTACGACATCGATTCGTTGGAGAAGCTGTTCACCGACGACGCCATCTGGGAGATGCCGCCCTTCGACAGTTGGTACGTCGGCCCGGCGGCGATCGGCGCGCTGTCGCGGGACAAGTGCCCGGCCGAGCGGGCCGGCGACATGCGCTTCGTGGCCACCACCGCCAACGGCCAGACCGCGGCGGGGATGTATCTGCGCAGCCCGGAAACCGGCGTGCACGAACCGTTTCAGCTGCACGTCATCGATATGACGGCCGCCGGTATCACCCACGTGGTGGCCTTCCTCGACACCTCGTTGTTCCCGACGTTCGGCCTACCCGCCCGTCTCTGATCGGTAGGCCCGCTCGAGGGTCGCGATGTCGAACTTGCCGAAGGTCGCCAGCACCGCGGCATCGAGTCGCCGGTTGGCCTCGACATCACCGCGGCCGATCATGTCGAAATACTCGGTCGGGGTGACTTGCCAGGACAGGCCGTACTTGTCCTTGAGCCAGCCGCACGGCTGCTCCTGACCACCGGCGACCAGCGCGGCCCATACCCGGTCCAGTTCCTGCTGGCCGGTGACCCGCACCTCCAGCGATACCGCCTCGGTGAACGTGAAATGGGGTCCGCCGTTGATGCCGACGAAGAGCTGACCGCCGAGCTCGAACTCGACGAGCACCGGCACGTCCTGCGGCGACGGTGCGTCGGGGTGCGGGGCGTGGGTTGCGACGATCCGTCCGTTGCCGCCGAACGCCGCGATGTAGTGCGCGGCCGCCTCTTCGGCTTCCCGGTCGAACCAGAGGTTGGGGACGATGCGTGCGGTGATCTCAGTCATGTCGATATCGACCGGCAAGCGCAGCCGAATTCATCGCAGAGCCTTCACGACGACATGCCAAAGCAGCGAAATTAGCTGTTCAGAGTCATGGAAGACATCAATTTGGAACGTGTTCTACTATTGCTGTCCATGAAGACCAAAGGTGCCCTGCTCTGGGAGCTCAATTCGCCGTTCACGGTCGACGAGATCGATCTCGGAGATCCGGTCGCCGACGAGGTACAGATCCGCATGCACGCGGCGGGCATGTGCCACTCCGACTACCACATCACCACCGGGGCGACCCCGATCGGACTACCGGCACTCGGCGGGCACGAAGGCGCGGGCGTCGTCACCAAGGTGGGCAAGAACGTCACCGGTATCGCCGAGGGTGATCACGTCATCCTGGCGTTCATCCCGGCCTGCGGCCAGTGTCCGCCGTGCCTGAAGGGTTTCCGTTCACTGTGTGACCGCGGTGCAGTGCTGCTGGGCGGTAAAGCGATCGCCGACGGCACCAGCCGCATCCACGCCGGCGGCCGCGAGGTCTCGCCGATGAACCTGCTCGGCACCTTCGCGCCCTATATGACGGTGCACAAGGACTCGGTGGTCAAGATCGACGAGGACATCCCGTTCGAGACGGCGGCCATCATGGGCTGCGCGGTGCCCACCGGCTTCGGATCGGCCACCAATGTCGCCGAGGTGAAGCCCGGTGAGACGGTCATCATCGTCGGTGTCGGCGGTATCGGCATGAGCGCGTTGCAGGGCGCGGTGATCTCCGGCGCCAAGCAGGTCATCGCGATCGACCCGAACGAATGGAAGCGCGATCAGGCGATCAAATTCGGGGCCACCCACGTCTACCCGTCCATGGCCGAGGCCATCGGGCCGGTGATCGATGCGACCTACGGCCTGATGGCCGACAAGGTGATCATCGCCGTCGGCGAGATGAAGGGCGAGTACATCGAAGAAGCGATGATCCTGACCGCCAAGACCGGCACATGTGTGGTGACCGGGATGGGTTCGATGATGGACGCCGACGTCAAGCTCAACCTGTTCCTGTTCACCATGTTGCAGAAGACCTTGAAGGGCAACATCTTCGGCGGCGGCAGCTCACATGTGGAGACCCCGCGCCTGGCCGCGCTGTACAAGTCGGGCCTGCTCAACATCGACGATATGATCACCCGCACCTACAAGCTGGAAGATATCAACACCGGCTATCAGGACATGTTGGACGGCAACAATATTCGCGGCGTCATCCGCTTCGACGAGTCCGACTGGTAAGCCTTTTCGGCCAACAGACGCCTATGCCCCCAGAATCCGGTGATCCTGGGGGCATAGGCGTCTTCTCGCGAGGATTGGTTACTTCGGTGGCATCCGGATTCCGCCGTCGACGCGGACGACCTCGGCGTTCATGTAGGAGTTGGTGAGCAACTCGATGACCATGGAGGCCAGTTCCTCGGGCTTGCCGAGGCGATGCGGGAAGAGCACCGACTGACCGAGCTTTGCCTTGAACGCCTCCGACGCCTCGCCCTCACCGTAGATCGGGGTGTCGATGAGGCCGGGGGCGACGGTGTTGACGCGGATGCCCGCGGCGGACAGGTCCCGGGCCACCGGCAGGGTCAGGCCGACGACGCCGCCCTTGGACGATGAGTAGGCCGCCTGGCCGATCTGGCCGTCGAAGGCCGCGACACTGGTCAGGTTCACGATGGCACCACGCTCACCGGTCTCAGTGAAGTCGTTGCGGCTCATCGCCGTAGCGGCCAACCGGATGCAGTCGAAGGTGCCGACCAGGTTGATCTCGAGCACCTTCTTATAGGCGTCCAGATTGTGCGCCGAGTCGAACTCTCCGTCCTTACCGATGGTGCGCTGCGCCCAGCCGATACCGGCCGAGTTGACCAGGGCACGCAGCGGGCCCAGGTCGGCGGCGGTGTTGACCGCGTCCAGGATCTGATCGGTCTTGGTCACGTCGACGGTGACGAACACACCGCCGATCTCCTTGGCGAGGGCCTCACCGCGTTCGGCGTTGAGGTCCGCGACGACGACCCGGGCACCCCGGTCCGCCAGCTGACGGGCGGAAGCGGCGCCGATACCCGACGCGCCACCGGTGACGATTGCGCTAGCTCCATTGATATCCACGTCGACAGACTAAGGCCTCCCGACCGGTGGGTTGAGGCCGACCGAGAATCTCAAACCTCAGAAGGTCCGCACCACGCGGACCATGGCCCAGATGAACAGGGCGACGAAGGCGAGCATCGCCACGCAGGCCATCTCGTAGAACGGGCTGTGCAGTTCACCGAGCAGGTAAACGAAGAACGGCAGGCACAGCCATCCGAGCAGGAAGATCGCCACAGGTCCGCGCTTGCTGGGGCGCGGCGGAATCTCCTCGACATCGTCGAAGATGTCATCGAAGTCCGGCGCGTCGGGATAGTCCTCGTCCGCCGGACCCATGGGCCGATCGTAACCAGGACCGCCGGTGATCGCCCGCCGCCGCTCAACGCAACCGTGCCAGCACCGTGGACAACCAGTGCTGCACGGCGCGTGCCTGCGGATCGGCCATCCCGTCGAACACCACCGCGCGCACCAGGGCGGCATGAGCCGGCGCGGCGGCCTCCAGTGCCGCCCTACCGTCGGCCGTCAGATCGACCACGGCGGCACGTCGGTCATCGTCGGCGCCGCGCCGGCCGACCAGCCCGCGCGTCCGCATCCTGGCGAGTTGATGGGACACCCGACTCTGTTCCCAGCCCAGCCGGGCGCCCAGATCGGCGACCCGGCACCCCGGTGCCTCGTCGAGGGCTACCAGCACGTCGTAGTCGGCCAGCGACAGGCCGCAGTCCCGTTGCAACTGCCGGTTCATCGCGGTCTGCAGCAGGCCGGTCATCTCCAGGTAGCTGCGCCACAACGTCTGTTCCTGCGCGTTCAACCACATGGAATACATGACACATCATCTAAGTTGTGCTGTCCATAGCCGCCACCTAGGCTGGCATGTGAAATCGAGGAGCATCGATGACCCGCACCGCATCCGTGGACATCCGGCCCGCCGCCGACCGCGCGGCGACCAAGATCTCGTGGCTGGACTCCAAGCACTCGTTCTCTTTCGGGGACCATTACGACCCGGCCAACACCCATTTCGGGTTGCTGCTGGTCAACAATGACGACCGTGTCGCGCCTGCGAAGGGCTTCGACACCCACCCGCACCGGGACATGGAGATCGTCACCTGGGTCATGCAGGGCTCGCTGGTCCACCAGGATTCGACCGGTAACTCCGGTGTCATCTATCCGGGTCTGGCGCAACGGATGTCGGCCGGGCGCGGCATCCTGCACTCGGAGAAGAACGACTCCTGGCGGCTGACCGGTAGTGAAACCCACAGTGAACCGGTGCATTTCGTGCAGATGTGGGTGGTTCCCGACGAATCCGGCCGTGACCCGGGTTACCAGCAACTGGAGATCGACGACGAACTCCTGCGCGGTGGGCTGGTCACCATAGCCTCCGGGATGCCCGAGCACCGCGACCAGTCCGCCATCACGATCGGCAACAAGTACGCCGCACTACACGGCGCCCGACTGCAGGCCGGTGAGACGGTGCAACTGCCGCAGGCGCCCTATCTGCACCTGTTCGTGCCGCGCGGTGCCGTCACCCTCGAGGGCGCCGGCGAACTGGGGCAGGGCGACGCCGCCCGGCTCACCGCGACCGGTGGTCAGCGGGTCACCGCCTCCGAACCGTCGGAGATACTGCTCTGGGAGATGCATGCCGGTCTGGCAGGTTAGCCACCGAATCACCTGGGCCCTGGTGGGTGCCGCGCTGGTCGCCGGGTGCTCGACCGACACCGCACCCGACACCGCGCAGTCGGGCACCTCCGCCGCCACCACATCGGGCGAGCCACCGTCGGCGCCGCGCACCGCCGAACTGACCGAGGTGACCGTCGACGTTCCCGACGCGATGCGCGCGGCACCGTTCGACGAGCCCCGCCGGGCACTGGTCCCGGCGGGGTGGACGCTGTCTGTCTGGGCGCGCACGGACAAACCCCGGCTGATGTCCTGGGCCCCCGACGGCGCCCTACTTGTCTCGATTCCCAGTGCCGGACAGGTGCTTTCGATACGGGACGGGATGGCGAACGTATTGCTCGACGGGCTCACCCAACCTCATGGACTCACCTTCGCGTCGAACCGGCTGTACATCGCGGAGAGCAATCGAATCAGCTCGTACGTCTACCGCGATGGTGCTGCCGTCGAGCCAAGGGTGGTCGCCGACGACCTGCCCGACGGGCGCAGCCCAGACCTGCGTGGCGCCTACTCCCATGCCCTCAAGAGCGTCGCGGTGGGATCCGACGGCGCGGTGTACTTCTCGATCGGATCCACCGGCAACATCTCCGAGCAGGACCGCACGGCCACACCTCCACGCGCCACCATCATGCGGGTGGCACCCGAGGGCGGTCCGGCCCGACCCTTTTCGACGGGTGTCCGCAACGGGACCGGGTTGGCCGTCGCACCCGATGGTGCGGTCTGGACCGCGGTCAACAACCGTGACAACATCGCCGACCCGTCGACCGGACAGGTCGATCCGGCGTACGTCGACGACAACCCCCCGGAGTCGGTCGCCAAACTGACCCCCGGTCGCGAACTGGGTTGGCCCTACTGCAATCCCGATGGCGGTCCGGCCAACCTGCCGCTGATCCGCGATGTGCAGACCAACCCCGACGGCGCCCGGATGGACTGTGCCGCGCTGCCGCCCATCGAGCAGAGCCTGGGCGCGCATTCGGCCCCGTTGGGCCTGAGCTTCAGCACCGGGCAGTTGCCCGCACCGTACGACAGCGGAGCACTGATCGGCGTGCACGGCTCCTGGAACCGCCAGAGCCCGCAGCCGCCCGAGGTGTCCTACTTCGCCTGGCGCGACGGGGAACTCGGCGACCAGCAGACGCTCGTCGGCGGCTTCCAGTCCGACGATGGGACGCGCTGGGGCAGACCGGTCGCCGCAGTCACCGGACCCGATGGGTCGGTGTACATCACCGATGACTACGCCGACGCGGTCTACCGCCTGACCCCGCCTACCTGACCGGCGTACCGCGCCGTCCGGTGGCGCCGACGTAGATGGCGATCAGCACGATCGCCACCGCGATGCCGACAAGGAACGGGATGATGGCAAAACCACCATTGGCATTCGCATAGCCGACCTGATAGGTCACCCAGCTACCGATGAGCGAACCCGCCGCGCCGAGCAGCACGGTCATCAGGATTCCGATGTTCTGCTTTCCCGGCATGATGAGGCGCGCCAGCGCTCCGACGATCAGTCCGACGATGAGGGCGCCGAGGATTGTTCCGATCATTGCTGCTCCTAGCTCGCGTGGCACAGCCTGTTGACTGATGGGCAGAGGAGTACCCAAAGACACTGACACTCAAGCGGATAACCCGATGCGCAACCGTGACGCGACTGTGACGAAAGTTGACAGCGTTGCTGCTGTGATTGATGGTGATCGTCTGCGCCCCGCTTCAGAAGGAATGATCGTGCCCACCGTCGCCCCCCGCCTCCGACGTTTCGTCGCTGGTACCGCCGCACTCGTGGTCGGTGCGGCACTGGCAACGTGCACCGGCGCACCCACCGCGTCGGCGGCGGACGGCCGCAGTTTGCTGGCCGCCGCGATCGCCAATACCAAGGGTTCCTATCTGGTGTACAACTTCGGCGGCGGATATCCCGCACCGATGCTCGACGCCGGCGGTCGTTGGTATGAGGCGGGCAACGGCGGTCGGGTGATGGTCATCAAGGGCGCCTCACAGCGGCTGGCGCCGCGGCTGTTGGTGGACACCCACAACGGTTATCAGGCGCGCTGCGAACGCACTCCGGGCGCACGGACAGGCGAGGGTCTGGTCCAGGCCTCCGAGATCTACACCCCGATCGCCGCCTGGCAGGCGCTCGGGCAACCCACGATCGCGGTGAACGCCAACTTCTTCGATATCCGCGGCCAGCAGGGCGGGTCGTGGAAAACGACCGGATGCAGTTCGCCGCTGGGCGCCTATGTCGACAACACCCGCGGACTCGGCAAGCTCAACCTGCCGCTGACCGGAACCCTGGCTTATGCGGGTAAACAGGGCCTCTCCGGCGGCAACGAGATCTGGACCCCGCTCGCCACCATGATCCTGCCGACCTCGGGCACCCCGTTCATGGTGATGCCACGCTCGGCCGACGATTTCGATGCGGCCACTCCGGTGATCGCCGACCTGATCAACAAGGGCACCCGCTTCGTTGCCGTCGCGGGTCTCGGGCTGCTGGCTCCCGGCGATACCGGCCAGATGAACGATCCCGGCCCGTCGGCGGCCCGCACCGCGTTGGGCTACGTCCGCGACCGCGACGAGTTCTACGTGTTCCAGGGCGGGAGCTACACCCCCGACCAGATTCAGGATCTGTTCCGCGGCCTGGGATCCGATACCGCCATCCTGCTCGACGGCGGTGGCTCCTCGGCAATAGTCCTGCGCCGCGACACCGGCGGGATGTGGGCCGGCGCCGGTGTGCCCAAGGGATCGTGTGACACCCTTCAGGTGCTCTGCGATTCCAAGGAACGCGCCCTGCCGAGCTGGCTGGCCTTCAACTGAGCAGGGAGCGCGCGTACAGCCGCAATCCGGCCGTTCCGAAGGTCTGCTCGAAACTGCGGTCGCGATAGTCGGTGGTCAGCTCGAAGCCGTGGCGCATCCACGTCCGCTCTGCACGCACATTCCCGTTCAGGCACAACACTTGTGCATCCCGGTAGCCGCTCTCCCTGCCGACCGCCAGTACATGCCGGAGCAGCGCATCGATGACCCCGGCGCCGCGGTGCCCCGGGGCCACCGCGACGTTCTCGACACCCCAGCAGCCCTCGATGTTCGGCGGGGTGGCGCGCGCCAACGCCACTGCACGCTGAACCACGGCCGCGACGGCACCCTCGGCTAGGCCCAGCTCGGCCACCCGCGTGAGGATCTCGCGTTCCAGCACGGCCGTGCCCGCGGTCGCGGTATCGAATCCCGTCATCGCGGCGACCGGCCGGCCGTCGACTTCGGCGACCCAGAACCGATCGATGTGGCACCAGTGCGGCACGCCCGAGCGGCACACCGATTGCAACAGCGAATCGACCTGGTCTGACGGGATTTCCAGGAGGACATCCCACACACAATGTGGCAGATGCGAGGTGGCGGCCGTTCGCATCACCCAGGTCAGGAAGTCGAGGTCCTGCGGTTCGGCCGGACGTATCAGGGGAGTTGGCATGACGTCATCCTAGCGCTTGCTACTAGCACTCGCTAGGATGGTCCTCATGAGCACCCGCGACAGGCTTGTCGACGCCGCGATCCGCTGCCTGGCCGAGGACGGCTGGGCCCGCACCACGACCCGGCGCATCCTTGCGGTCGCCGGTGCACATGCGCCGGATGTCAACTACTACTTCGGCTCCAAGGACGGACTCATGCACGAGGCCGCCGTACGGGTTACCCGGCGGTGGGCGCAGGGGCCGCTCCGCCAGGCCGACGCCACTGCCGGGGCCACTGCCGATGCCGATACCGGCGCGCGCCTGACCGCGGTGCTGCAGAGATTTCTCGACAATCTGCACGCTGACCGCACCGACGCGGTGGCAGCCATCGAAGTGTTCGCACAGGCGGAACGCAGCGAGGCGCTGCGTTCCGAGCTCAGGGACGCCTACGAGGACTTCCGCGCCGCGGTCGGGGACATCGCGCGTCCACAGACCGCCGAGTGGAACAGTTCGGAGATTCGAGCATTGGCCACCGTGCTGATCGCGCTGTTCGACGGGCTTGCGGTGCAGTCCGTATTCGATCCCGACGGCGTCCCTGGCGCCTCCGACCTGGTGCACGCATTGGCGATACTCGCCGGCGTATTGCACGACGCGGACGGAGCCGGGCAGCAATGAGCGATCCGGGACCCATTCTGATCGCGGGGGGCTACGGCGTGGTCGGCGGCCATCTTGCCGAACTCCTTGCTCCGCGGTATCCCGGCCGGCTGGTCATCACCGGGCGCGACCGGGACCGCGCCGCGACGGCAGCGGCCGCACTGGCGAACGGCTGCCTGGCAGACCATCTCGACGCCGCAGATGCCGAGTCCGTGCAGGCCGTCATCCGATCGCACCGACCCACGCTGGTCATCTCGTGCGCAGGGAGGACCGAACCGGCACTGGCCCACGCATGCCTGACGGGCGGGGTGCACTACATCGACGTCTCGGCCGATGCGCCAGGAATCACAGCAGTCGAACAGTTCCACACGCTCGCAGTCCAGTCCGCCGCGACCGCCGTCCTCAGCGTCGGCGTCGCACCTGGACTGACGAATCTACTTGCCCTCGAGGTCGTTTCGGGCCTCGACCACGTCGAACGCCTCGACGTCGGGGTACAGCTCAGCATCGGAGACACGCATGGTGCCGCGGCGATCGACTGGACGCTGGCCAATATGGGCGCCCCCTTCCCGGTGGCGTCGGACCGACGGAAAGGCGCCGTGCCTTATGAACGTCCGTTCGCCGCACAACACCGACTCGACTTCGGTGGGCCGGCCCGGGTCCGCGCGGGAGGTTTCAACTTTCCCGAACAGCGAACCTTGGCTCGTACCCTCAACGTCCCCGACGTCCGCTCATGGCTGGCCCTGCGGCCCCGCATCGTCCATGCCGTCGCCGCGTTCACCGTCCGCACCGGGTTGGCCCGCGCCCTGAGTTCGCCCGCGGTACGCGCCGTGCTCGCATCAGCCATGGGTGAGCCGATCCCGCACGGTGGGGACAGCTTCGCCGTCTGCGCCGAAGCATCGGGCACCCGCGACGGTCAGCCACAGCGCATCAGCATGTGGTTCGCGGGCCGCGGCGAAGCGGCGATGACGGCCGAAGTCTCAGCCCGGGTAGCCCGTCTCGTGCTGGAAAGCCGCCAATCACCCGGTGTCTGGCATATCGAGCAACTACCCGCCGCGCAGCGATTGCTGAACGACATCACCCGCCGTGTCGGCTAAGCGGCCTTCTTGGTGTCCGCCTTGGTCGTCTCGGACTTCTCGGTGTCCGGCTTCTTCGCCTCAGGCTTCGTGGACTCCGCAGTCTCGGATGTACGCGCGTCGGCCTGCGTGCCACCGGCGGCCGTCCTGCTCTCCGGCTCCTCCGTGGTGCCGAGTGCATCGGTGATGTCACGCACCGCGCTCCGTGCCGTGTCCTTCTTGCCGGCCGGTTTGTCCAACTCCAGGGCATCGGCGTCGCGATCCACTTCCGACGTCGGTTCATCGACGGCGACCTGATCGGTGACCTCGTCGTCGGCCAGATCGTCCTCGGTCACCTCGTCGTCGGTGACATCCTCGATCACCTCGTCGTCGACGACTTCCGCTTCG
This sequence comes from Mycolicibacterium neoaurum, assembly GCF_036946495.1. Taxonomy (NCBI): domain Bacteria; kingdom Bacillati; phylum Actinomycetota; class Actinomycetes; order Mycobacteriales; family Mycobacteriaceae; genus Mycobacterium; species Mycolicibacterium neoaurum. The sequence continues at coordinate 1,939,132 of NZ_JAQIIX010000002.1, read as the reverse complement.
GTCACATCCGCGACCTCGTCGTCGGTCGAACCCTCGGTGTCGACCGACTCACCCTCTGGCGCAGCATGTTTGGGCTCAGCTCCCGAATCCTCGGGAATCGGTGCGCTGGGATCGGCGGCATGCTTGCCCGCGGACTCCTGCGCACCGGTATCCACCGACAGCGTCACCAGTGCGGAATCGGTGTCGGGAAGCGCGGCCGGGTCGGCGTCTGCCTGACGCCGCGCGTCGGCAGGCTGGGCCGCGGGTTGCGCCGAGGCGAGCAGGGCGTCGATTCCTGCCTGCAATCCGCCGAGATTGAGCCCACCGGTGAGGGCCTGGATGAGCTTGCCCAGATTTTCCAGGACGTTGGGCGGTGCCGCGGTGGGGGTGGCGCTGAAGAACTCCTTCTGGAAACCGTTGACCAGCGACGTGAAGACGTCGTTCATGGCCTGGCCCCAGTCCACCGTCGGGAAGGACATGAACGGTGTCGCGCTGCCCGCCTCGTCCAGGGTCCTGGTCCAGGTGCCGTCGGCATTGCGCACGACGTCGGTGTATCCCAGGTTGACCAGGCTGGTCAGGGCCGGCGACAACGCATTGGCCAGGCGGTAGGCCACCGTGCCCAACGTGCCGAAGCTGACGGTGTTCAGGACATCGCCGATCAGATACAGCGGTTCCAGCAGCGGCAACGTCCTGGTTGCCAGGGTCAGATAGATGTTGATGTCCAGCGGGCTACCCAGATCGAGGGCTCCGGCGACGGTGTCACCGACCTCACCGAGGATCTGGTCCAGCGCGCTGTCGAGATCCACCCCGCGCAGGATGTAGGACGCACCGATGGTGCCGGCCAGCAGATTGTTGAACAGCGACACCGGATTCGGCCAGGCCGCGAAGTCGGAGAAGGGTTGGTATTGCACGGTGGCATCAATCTTGATCGGCACCAGGTTGGCCGCGCCGAGTTCGATCCCGGTTCCCAGGACCGGAATTCCCACTCCCTCGTTGGTCGCGGCCACGTCGGGTGTGCGGACGTCGATGCCCAGTAGGTCGAATAACGGGTAGAACCTGGCGAGCATGCCGCCGTTTGCGCGACCGACATTATTGGCCAGGATCATCGGCAACAGCGTCAGGCTGCCCAGCGGACCGCCACCGCCACCCACCCGCGGTTGGTTGGCCAGATCGGCCAGCACCTGCTCGTAGGCCGAACCGGCTGCCATCGCCCCGAAGCCGTAGCCGATGACGATCGGGATCCGGACGTCCATCAGGCTCAGGTCGGGAAGGTCGATGCCGATGAGAATGCCCGTCACTCCCTCGAGCAACGGCCCCAGCAGCGGTATCTGCCCGACGGCGGCACCGGCCAGGCCCAGGACGGAGTCCAGCAGGGTCTCCACCCCGACCTGCAGGTAGGAGGTCGAATTGATGGCATCGGCAACGGCATTCGCCGTTCCTGGGGTCCACCCGAGGTCGAGCCCGGCCAACGCCTTGAGCAGGGTGAACGGCTCGCCCGGGGTGATGATGTTGACCCCGGGGATGTTCAGAGCGGCCAGATTCAACGGCGCCGACAGGTCCAGTCCCACCAGCCCGAGTAGCGCGGAGAGCGTGATGTTGCCCTGCGCATCGGTGATGTTCAGCAGGTCCAGGATGCCGATCAACAGCGGGGTGGCCGCACCGAGGATCGGTGCCAGCACCGGTTCCAGCCCGATCGGCACCGCACCGAGAATGTCGTCGAGGAACGCGAGCGGGATCTTGCTCAGTACATCCTCGATGTTCAGGCCGAACGCGCCGCCGATGTTGATACCGGCGATGGCCCGTTCGTAGGCCTCGATGAACGCCTGCAGCGAGTCATAACCGGCCCGGCCCGCGCCGCCGGTGACATCCGGCAGGCTGCCCGGCGGGCCGAAAGGACTCACCCCGGCGGTCAGATCGACCGGTTGCTCCACCACCCGCAGGTAGTGCTCCTCGGGGCGGGGCAGCGGGGCCGGCGCGGCCGCCCCCACCGTCATCGCCGTTGCCGTCGCCGTTGCCGCCGTGACCATTGCCACCCGCTTGGCGCGCTGTGCGGTCCTGCGGTGCTTGCCAGCCATCTATCCCATGCCTCCCCGACGAGTTCTGGCAGGAACTTAGCATCGCCTCACGTGCGGTCTGAAGCTTTTGCTCAGGAAATCATCAGGGTTGGCGCATCACGCTGCGCAGCAAGCGGTCTCGGATGGTTGCCGGCAGCCGGGTCAGCAAAGCCAATTGCAGCTTCGGGCCGGCCCCCACCGCATAGCGTGCGCGAGGCCGCTTTTCGGTGAGCGCCCTGACCACCACCGCGGCCACGCGCTTGGGGTCCACCGCCATCCGCTGGGACACCGGTATCGATTTACGCATACCGGAGATGTGTCGGGCATAGAGCGCCCGTTGCTCTGGCGACAGCGTCGCTTCCGCATCGTCGACCATCGCAGGCGCGCGGCGCCACATATCGGTGTCGGTCTGCGCCGGCTCGATGAGCACGACCGGAATACTCCACGGCCGCAACTCCATTCGCAGCGCGTCAGCGGCAGCCTCGAGCGCGAACTTGGAGGCGGCGTACGCGCCGACCATCGGTGTGGACAGGCGGCCGTTCACACTGGAGATGAACACGACCCTGCCCTGGCTGCCGCGCAGCCTCGGCAGCACGGCTTGCGTCACCGCGAGCTGGCCGATGACGTTGACCTCCAGCTGTTTCCGCCACTGGTCTGCGGTCACGGTCTCCACCGGTCCGGCGACCACGATTCCGGCATTGTTGACGACGGCGTCCAGCTGCGCGGGAAGGGCGGCGTCCAGGGCGGCGATGTGCTCAGCGTCGGTGATATCGAGGATGACCGATGAGATGCGCTGTGGATGAGTGGCCGTCAGCATCGCGCCGTCGACGGTGTTGCGCACGCCGGCAATGACGTCCCATCCCGCGACGGCCAGCTGCTCGGCAATGACACGACCGATTCCTCGGCCGGCGCCGGTGACCAGAACTGTGGGCATGGGCTCAGACTAGTCGGGGCGCTGCACATCGGGTCCGAGCGCGAAGATCAGCCCCGCCGTCGCGACCATGACCGCGGCCAGACCGATGACGGGCGCGACGACGTAGAGCGTCAACGTGGCACCGAGGGCAGCACCGGCACACATCGTCAGGACCACCGTGTAACGCAGCTTCTCGCGTTGGCCGGTGCCGCCGGCGAGCCTGCTGTCGAAGCCGATGCCGACGATCGTCTGGGTGAGCACTGTGGTGGACAGTTCGGCGATGCCGAACTGTCGGGCCGCGGCGTTCTGGATGCCGAAAGTGACTGCTAGCCCGGCAATGAGGATCAACTTCGAATCGTCGTGGTAGTGCAGTACCCCGGTCCCGGCCAGCGTGGCCAGCGTTGTCAACGCCAGGACCTCGACGGTCAACGCCGTCGACATCCAGCGGCGGATCGTCCCGAGGTGACGGACCATCCGACCGCCCACCATCGTGCCGACGACGAAGCTGAGGAAGGCCACCAGTGCCGCCGCCACGTCGACACCGGAGTGCGGAACGAACCAGAATCCCAGGAAGATGACGTTGCCGGTCATGTTGGCGACGAACACGTGACCGAGGACCAACACACTGACCGCGTCGACCAAACCGGTCGCGAACGTCAGCAGCAGCAGCACGGTGACCGTGCGGCGCTGCGATACCGGCGATTCCATGCCAGGAAGCTACCGTCAGGACGTCATAGCCGCGGGGTGAGGTCCAGGGAGGTGATGGCGTCCATCTGGGTGATGAGCCAGCGGGTGCCGTGCTTCTCCATGATCAACCGGTAGGACAGATAGCGCAGGGACGGGATGTTCTTGGTGACCGGACTGGTGGCCACCGAGTTGGTGTAGACGATCGCCGAGGCGTTGTTCGCGTCCATCGATTCGACCGCGGCACCGAGGACCTGCGTGTTGTTCGACACCTGCGCCTGCTTGTTCGGCGCGGCGATCGCGTCGATGTACTTGCGGTACTCGACCTGGAAATCCCCGCCGAGATACTTCGCGGCGCGGTCCGGCAGCGCCTCCATATCCTCGGGCGTGTAGGTCCACAGGGTGCTGATCGCATCGGCGGCGGTGCCTGCGATATCCAGTTTGATCTGCACCTGCGCACGGTCGACCAGATAGGGCGCGGCAGTGGCACCGGCGAAGGCGGCGGCCGCGACGACGGCGACGGCTCCGACGGCAGCCAGGATCTTGACGCGTCGACCCGGCGGTCGGTGCGCCACCAACACCGGTTCGGCCTGAGCCTGGGTATCGGTCTCGGCATCGGGCTCAGTGCCAGTGTCCGTGCCGGCCGGTTCATCGGCCGTCGCCTCCGGCTCGGTATCCGACGCCTCGGTCTTGGTCTCGGACTTGGATGTGGTCTCGACCTTGGATTTGGCCTCGGACTTGGATTTGGCCTCGGACTTTGTCTTCGGCGAGGGTCCCGGTTCTGTCCCGCTTCCGGACCCGGTGGTCAGATCACCTGAATCAGTCGGCTGATCTTCCACTGCTGTCCTTCCTTGATGGCCGTTGCCAACCAACGACTTCCGGTCTCGATGGTCTGTTTGCCGTCGGGCGTGGTGCTGGTCATCTTGGTGGCGACCAGCACATCGGCGCTTCCGTCATCGTTCCACCGTTGGACGCCCGCCTCCAACACCGTGCCGGTGGTCGGCTCAAGGCGAGCCACCTGCAGCACGATCTCGTTCTGCTTCTCGGTGAAGGTGGTCTCGAACTCGCCGGTGCCCTCGGCCTTGATCCGATCGGCATAGTCGTTGGCGTTGAACGGATCCAGCGTCGTGTAGGAGGTCATGAACGCACGGACGTAACCGAGGGCGTCGGCATCGCGAATCGCGGTCTGCCGGTCCGATTCGTGGGTGACCACCAAATAGGAGGCGAAGCCCAGCGAGGCGGCCATCAGCACCGAGACCAGACCGCTCACCAACGGCAAACCCCAGCGCAGCGGCCTGCGCTCCGGCGCCACGAAGTACTCGGGCCGGGCGGGATCGACGATGCGGCGCGGGCTCATCCGCCGCTCGCCTGCATCTGGGGCCGGGTCAGCACCGACAGGTTCTCCACCTGCCACTGATCACCGGCCTTGACGAAATCGACCCGCACGGTCGCGGTGATGAACCGCATCGCGCCGGGATTGCTACCGCGCTGGCCCTGCATTGCCAGCAACATCGACGCGGTGGTCGTCGTCGGCGGCGGCGACTCCAGCACCGCGCTGTTGACCGACCAGTACTCGTTGGACACCAGCGGGGCCTTGCGCAATGCGTCCTGCTGGGCGATCAACTGCGGACGGTAACTGTCGGAGGCCAACGAGCGGGCTCGCTCGAAATCCTGCTCCGCGGTGTCGGGGTTGTAGCTCAGCATCTTCTCCACGATGCCCGCACCCTGAGCCGCGATCTGACCGCGAGCATCCTCCAACGCACGGTCTCCGCGGTACACCACGAAATAGCCCGCGGTCGACGCGCCGATGCCTACCAACGCCACCGCGATCAGACCGATCGCCACAGGTCGCCGCACATCGCGGTCCGGTTCGCCGACGCGCCGAACTTCGGTGCGCAGCAGCAGATCCGCGAAGGTGCGCCGACGACGGTCCAACAATGGCCACAACCAGCCCGCCAGCAGCGGAACGGTGTCGAGAAGATGGGCGATATCGCGCAGCAGCAGCCGGCCGGTGTCGGGCGGGTTTCGATCGCCGGAAGTGCGGTACACCCGGATCCCGGTGACCGCCCGGCCCGCCGTCCAACCGGTCCGCACCGGAAGCACCCACCGGTTGCCCATCAGCACCAGCCCGGTCAGCACCGCCAACCCGGTATAGACCCACCACAGCGTCCCGAGAAACGGTGCGGTCCAGGCCAGCATCGCCAGGGTGCCGATCAGCACCGCACCGAACAGCACATCGATACCGAACGCGGCCGCCCGGGCCCCAAAGGACGCCGGGGGCTCCTGTGACAGCGGATCCACCTCGACCGCGTCGTCGAGAACTGCCGTCACGTGGTGACCTGTACGAGGTTGGCGATCTTGTAGGTGCCGTCGTCGCGCTGCATGGTGACCCTCAGCCGGTACCCCTGCTCCTGGTCGGCGGTCTCGCTGTTGGTCACCTTGGTCCGCACGGCGACCAGGACATCGACCGACCCGTCATCATGGTGGCGTTCGACCGCTGCCCGCAGATCGGCCACCTCCACCTGCACGTTGGCGGCCTGATAGGCCTCCATCATCATCGAGCTGTAGAACACGGCCTGCGCGCCGAAGTCTCCCGTCGAGCAGTCGACGATGCGGCCCTGCGCGGCGCCCATCGACGCCAGATCCGGTGCCTGGGTGGCGATGACGCAATCCTTGGCGGCCTGCAGGGCGACCGCATCGTCGCGGGCGATCTGGTCACTGCGTGCGTTCCACTGGAGCAACAGGTAACCCACCCCGGTCAGGGCGGCCGCAACGATGATCAGGACCACTGCGATGGCGGCCACCCAGCCGCCGCCGAGGCGTCCGGCAACGGATGCCGCACCGGCATCGCTGTCGGTGTCCGTATCGGTGACCGTGTCCTTCTGGGCGTCCTTCTCGGTGTCGGCCGCGGGCTCGGCGGCCTGGATCTCTTCGTCGGTGGGGTTCAGCCGGCTGGTGCCAGCATCTCCTTCCATCCGTTATCTCCTGGATTGCTCGAGTTGTTGACGGAGTACTTGACGCCGTCGGGTCCGACCACTTCACCGCTGGACGGGCTGTACACCGCGGAAGGACCTGCTGCCGGAGTGTAGATGCACGGATTGGGTTGCTGTCCACTGCAGGTGACGGTGCCCTGGCCAGGCGGGGTGAGGGGGTCACTGGTCGGCAGCGTGGTCTGCGGCGGAGGCAGCTGGCTGGCCGGTAGCGGGTTCATCCCGTTGTTGATCGACGGCGCCGGGATGACCTGACCGGGGTTCACCGGACGGGTGCACCGTGCGCCGGCCGCGGGGCAGTCCACGATCTGGTTCGGATCGCCGTACCAGGGGTTGGTACCCAGCGGCACATAGGGCTCCTCGCCACGGCACTCCCGCGGGGTCGCCGCACGCTTGCCGGGGACGTCGACGCACGGGTAGTTACGCGCACCGCGCACCGCGTTGGGCGCATCCTTGGGGATCTTGCAGTACAGCCCCGATGGCAGCGGCTCGGTCTTGGTATCGGCCGGGGAACGCCACTGCGAGGCGGGCAGGAAGCCGGTCAGGCACGGCGGCGGCGCGTTGATCCCCAGCCCGAAATGCAGCAGACCTTCCGGGGCGAAGATCGTCGCCGTCTGGGCGATCGCCGCACCCTGCGGCAGCACCACCAGCACCTGCTCGACGTTCTTGTTGTACCGCTTGAGCATGTCGAGGACGATCTCGAGATTGGCCAGCGTCTGCGGTAGTGACTCGCGCACGTCACCGAACACGGCGTTGAGCTGATCGGCGGTCGGCGCCGCCTGCTGCAACCCGCTGCGCAGGGCGGCATCCTTCTCCGCGGTCTGCGCGCTGATCGTGTTCAGGTTGGCCGCCCACTGCGAGATGGCGTCGCCCGAGTTCACCTGGGACTCGATGATCGGCGCCGAGTTGTCGACGACATCGGTCAGAGCGGGCAGGTTCTCCCGGAAATCACCGGCGAGGTTCTGCGTCGCGTCGACGAGGCGCTGCAGGGACGGGCCCAGCCCGCCGACGGCCTTGGCCGTCTCGTCGAGCAGGACACCGATCTTCTCCTCCGGCAGGGCGGCCAGGCCGCGCTCCGCGGAATCCAGGGCGGGTCCCACCTCGGCGGGCACGGTGCCCTTGGTGATGGTGTCCCCGTCCTTGAAGTGCTGCGGCACGTTGTCGGGGGACACCAGGTCGAGGAACTGCTCACCCACGGCGGACACCGAGTGCACATCGGCGCTGGCGTCGATGGGCACCTGGGTGTCGTTGTTGATGTCCATCGTGACCCTGGCACCGGTCTCGGTCGGCTCCACCTCGATCACCTTGCCGACCGTGGTGCCGCGGAAGGTGACGTTGGCGGTCTTGTACAGACCGGCCGAGTTCGGCAGGTCGGCGTAGAGCCGGTACATGCCGATGCCGGCATACGTCGGCAACCGCAGGTAGCCCAGCGACAGCACCACCAGCGCCACCAACGTCAGCACGACGAAGATGAGCAACTGCGTCTTGATCATTCGGGTCAGCAGCATGACTCACTCCGACCTTTCGATCAGCGGACCATTGGGCGCACTGTTCGGGTTGGGGGTGAACCGCACGTCCGGCATCATCGTCGCCGGATCACGACCCCAGGCCTGCTCCAGCGCCCGCAGCATGCCCGAGATACCGGTACCCGACAGGAAGCCGTTGTCGATGGCACTGAGCGTCAGGTCGATGGTCAGCGAGACGTTGATGTAGTCACCGCGGATCGCCTTCGGGATGTTCTCGATGTTGAACGGCACCGTGAGCAGCAGCTTGAGCGCACCGACCAGATACGGGGAAGCCTTGGCCAGCTCCCGCAGCGGCCGCTGCAGATTCTTCAGGTTGGTGTTCAGGTTCGCGTTGGTGTTGCTCAGCGTCTCGTCAGCCGTCGCGCTGAGCCGCCCGAGCGAGGTCACCGCATCGGCGAACAGGTCCCGGGTATCGGCGAAATGTTTGATCAGCGGCGGGAATTCGGTGAGCACGCGGTCCAGGGTCTCGGTGCGCTTGCTGACGATACCGAGCAGCCGGTTGGTCGAGTCGATGGCGCGCGTCAGGTCCTCACGCTGCTGGTTCATCTCGTAGGTGAAGGTGTCCAGCCGGTTCAACAGCTCCCGGATCTCACCGGAACGCCCGGTCAGGATGGCGTTCACCTCGTTCTGGATCACCTCGATGTTCGGGATGCCGCCGCCGGTCAGGATGCCCGAGATGCTGGCAAGCGTCCGCTCGATGGTGGGAAACGCCGATGATCGTTCCAGCGGAATGGTGTCCCCGTTGCGCAGTTTTTCCGGCGACGGGTCGTCCGGCTCGTCGAGTTCGACGTGCTGGGAACCCAGCAGCGAGGTCTGCCCGATGCGCGCCAGCGCATTCTTGGGCAACTCGACGCCGGGCTCCAGGTCCACCGTCAGCAACGGCGTCCAGTTCTTCAGCTCGATCTTGCGCACCCGGCCGACGAACACATCGGCGACCCGGACCCGGCTGTTGGCGTTGAGCGCCAACGTCTCCGGCATCTGGATGTAGATCGTCGTGCTGCCGTCCTGGGTGCCGGGGCCACCGGGCAGCGGGACATTGGCGATACCTCGCCACTGCCCGCACCCGGTGAGCATCAACCCGGCGACGGCCAGCGCCACGGCACGCGTGGCGATCTTCTTCAGCTTCATCGTGCACCTGCCTCTGCCGGCAGCGGCGGTCCGGCCGGGGCCGCCGGTGCGACCGGCGCCCCCACGGGCACGGCCGGCGGCGGGTCACCCGGGATCACACCCGGTGCCGGGGCCGGCGGCGGTCCCGGTTGCGGATACCACGGCGGGGGTAGCGGATTGTTCTGGTCGTAGGCATTCGGCGGTCCGGGCAGGTTGCCACCCGGGGGCACGCCGAAGGCGGGCGGTGCCGGCGGCGGCACGATATCGGGCCCACCCAGCAACGCGGCCAACGAATCCGGGGTCAGCATGTTCGCGGTGAACGGCTGCACCTCGACGCCCTGCATACCGGGTGCCACGATCCAGCCGGGCTCGTGGTTACCGTGCGAGAACAGGGTGTCCCGGGAGAAGATGCCCGGCACCGTGGTGTCCTTGTACCCCGGCGGCGGACGCAGCCGCGGCTCGGAGTAGGCGATCTGCTTGGGCAGCGTCATCGCACCGGCCGCCAGGTTCATACCGAACGGCAGGTAGTTGAACTTGATCGCGTCCATGATCGGCGCCAGGTACTGCGCGCAGAGCTCCGCGGAATCCTGGTAACCCATCCGGCTACCGGCCTGGATGGAACTGCAGATGAAGTTCAGCGGGTTGGAGAAGTTGGTGACGCCGGGCAGCACCGGAAGACCGACGATGCCACCCTGGTTGGGCGCCACCACGTTGACGACGTTGGCCACCAGGTTCGGGTAGGCATGCAGACCGGTCTCCAGACCGTCGCGAGGCTCGGGCTGCAGGATCGCGGTGGTGACATCCGACAGATTGTTGATGTCGTTGGTCAGCGGGGTCGCGTTCTCGTCGAGGAACTTTCGCGTGGTCGACAGCAACGTGTTCAGATCGTCCACGGCGTTGGCGACCTCACGGTCGGTGTTGGTGAACGAGTTGGTGAACTGCGCCAGGTCGTTGTTCAGCGCCACGAACTGCTGATCGCTCTTGTGCAGCGCGTTGACGAACACCGCGAGGCTCTTGACGATCCCGACGAAATCACCGCGGCCCTCGTTCAGCGCGGTCAGGGCATCCGACAGTCCGGTGAGCGTCTTGTTGAACTGCTCGCCCTTGCCCTCGAACCCGTCGGCGAACGATTCGACGATATCGCCGAACGGGCCCTTCGGCTGCTCGGGTGTGGGGCCCAGATCGGCCAGCAACCGCGTGATCTGGTCGCGCAGCTGGTCGTACTCGACCGGAACCTGCGTGCGGTCCTCGTCGATGACCGCGCCGTCCTGCATCGCCTCTCCGCCGGTGTAGGGCGGGGAGAGCTGGATGACGCGGGAGGCCACCAGCGACGGGTTGAGGATGGAGGCACTGGCGTCCGCGGGCACCTTGTACTTGCTGTCCCAGTGCAGGACCACCTTCATCCGGTCGCCCTGGGGCTCGATGGAATCGATGGCCCCGACCTTGACGCCCATGATGAGCACCTTGTCGCCGGGATAGAGCGCCAGCGTCTGCGGGAAGTAGGCGGTGACCGTGGTGGTGGTCAGCTTCTTGTACACATTCCAACCGACCGCGGCGGCACCGACGGCCACCACGAGCACGATCACGCCGAGGATGACGCTCGCCTTGGAAAGCTGCGGCAGTTTGACGTTGCGGATGTTGAAGATCGTCGACATGTCGGCGCCCTACCCTTCCTGCGAATTGGGCGGGAGGAACGGCGGATTACCCGGCAGCGGTGCGGTGCCCGCCGGCGAGAGCTGCTCACCGGGCCCCGGTGGCGGCGGCGGTCCCGGCAGCGGCGGCGGCAGCGGCGCGCGGCTCGGGATCGGTCCGGGCGGGGCCGGAGCCCCCGGCGGACCGACCGGCACGGTGCGCGCTCCGGGCGGACCCGGCACCAACGGCACCGGTGTGCCGGGCACGTTCGGCGGCAACTGACCAGGAATGCCCGCGCTCGGGACACCAGGTGTCGGTCCGAGTCCGTGCACGTTCGGATCCGAGGTCTGCACACCCACCGGCGGGGGGAAGCCGCCGGGCACCGGACCGTAGGGTCCCTGGCTGAGCTGCGCGCACGGCAGCGGATTGCCCGGGCGGGGCAGGCCGTCGGCGGGCGGGGTGTACGAGCACGGGGATCCCGGCGGGACGGCGGGACCCGGGAACTCCGGGGTGCCTTCGGTCACCTGCGGTGCCGGCGGCGGTGCGCCGTTCTCGAAACGCTGCCCGTTGGGATCGGGGAACTGGAAGGCCGGCAGGCCCGCGTTGCGCCAGAACTCCTCCGGATTGATGCCGCGCTTCTTGAAGGCGGCATCGACGAACGGCTGCAACAGCGTGGGCGGCAGCAGGTTGGCCAGCATCACCTTGAAGTACGGGCCCGACGCCAGCGCCTCGGCGAGGGACGTGATGAACTTGCCCGCGATGGACAGCGTGTCGGCAAGGTCCTGCTTACGCTCGTTGAGCGTATCGCTGATGGTGTTGAGCTGGGTCAGCACCTTGTTCAGATTCGGATTGTCCTGGATGAGACCGGAAACCTGTTGGGACACACCAGAAATCCGCTCCAGCAGCATGTTCACCGCGTAGCTGCGCTCGTTGACGGCGGCCAGCAGGGTCTGGGCGTTGACCAGCAGGGCGTTGACCTGACCGCTGCGATCACCCAGCACGGTGGCGATCTTGTTGGCATTGGCGAGCAACTGCTTGAGCTGCTCGTCACGCTGGCCGAGGGTGTCGGAGAACCGCTGCACCCCCTCCAGCGCCGCACTCAGGTGCGGGTAGGTCTGGTCGACCGTCTCGGACAGCACGTTCAACGACTGCTTGACCGCCTGGGTATCCCAGCCCGCCGTGCCCTGGGTGACGTCGAGGAACGCGTCGTAGATCTGGTACGGCGTCTGAGTCTGCTCGACGGGCAGGAAGCCACGCGGTTTCAGGATCTCGTCGCCGCGAGGCTCCACCTCGATGTTCTTGCGGCCCAACACCGTATCGGTACGGATCGCGGCCCGGCTCTCGGTGCCGATCTGCATCCCGCCGAGGGTGTAGCCGATCTCGACGCGGTCGCCCTTGATCTCCATGCTCTGCACGGTCCCGACATCGACGCCCGCGATGCGCACCTTGTCACCGACGTTGAGACCGCCGGTGTCGTTGAACTGGGCGTAGTACTCCGGCACCGCGAACAGCATCGGCACGCTGGTGATGGACGAGCCGACACCGATGACCAGCGCCACGGTCACCACGCCCATCAGACCCTTGCGGATCCGGTCGTTGCCCTGGATGGTCCTCATTGCGGCGTGCACCTTCCCGTCGGCTGGGTGGTGACCCGCACCGTGCGGACCGGTCCACCCGGCTGAAGACCGTTGAGCCGCAACGAGAGATCGCAGGCGTAGAAGTTGAAGAAGTCACCGTAGATGCCGCCGGCGCGGCCGATGATCTTCAGCGAGGCCGGGATCTTCTGCACGATGTCGTTGACCTGGTCCAGCTGGTCGACCAGCGGCTGCTGGATGGTCTCCAGGTAGCCGAAGGAATCACGCAGCAGCGGCCGGTTGTCCGCCAGCAGATCCGACAGCGAGCCGGCCGCGTCACTGATATCGGCCACCGACGCACCGATCGGATCGGCCCGGTTCTTCAGGCCGGTGATCAACGCCTCGAAGTTCACCAGGGTGTCGTCGAGCTGCTTCTGGTGTTTGACGGTGGTGTCCAGCACGGTGTTGAGGTTGGTGATCACCTCGCCGATCGCCTGATCGCGGTCGGCAAGCGCTGAGGTCAGCTCGGCGGTCTGGTCCAGGATGTTGTTGATGGTGCCGCCCTGGCCCTGGAAGATCGTGATGATCGAATTGGCGATGTTGTTGACCTTGTTCGAGTCAAGGGATTTGAACAACGGGCGGAAGCCACCGACGAGCGCGTCGAGGTCCAACGCCGGCTCGGTGCGTTCCAGCGGGATGGTGCTGCCGGCGGGGAGCACGGTGTTGCTGTCACCGCGTCGCAGTTCCACGTAACGGTTGCCGATGAGGTCCAGATACCGGATGGCAGCGGTGGTTTCGGAGAACAGCTGCAGGTCGCGCTCGACCTCGAAGTCGACGCGCACCCGCTGGCCGCCGTCGATGAGGGTGACGCCCTCGACCTTGCCGACCTCGACACCGTAGGCGCGCACGAACTGGCCGGTGCGCAGGCCGCTGGCGTTCTCGAAGATCGCGGAGTATCCCGTCGTGCGGTCGAACCGCAGTTGGGCGAACACCACGAAGATGACCGCGGTGAAGGTCAGCAGCACTGCCGAGATCGCGCCCAGCTTGAAGAGGGTTCCCTTGATGCTCATGCGGCCTCCTCGCAGGCTCGGATCCCGCATGCCGGTTGTCTATTCGTTCCGCAAGCTGCACTCATGGGTTGATCGTGTTCTCCCCCACTTGGCGTCCCCAGACGTATTCCTGCATGATCGGCTGTCCGAGTTCGAAATGGTTGTACGGCGCGAGGCTGGCACCGGTGTCCATCACCAGGTACGGCATCGGCCACAGGTCACGGGTGATCGGCTGCCAACAACCGGGGCGTCCGCCGGGTCCGCCGGTGGCGTTGACGCGAGGAAGGTTGTCCGGGAACACATACGGGTTGCCCACACCGACCACCGACGACTTGGTCCGCAGGGAATAACCGTTGCCGCCAAGGGCATCCGCCAGCTTCGGGGCGCTGTCGTGGTAGTTGCGGATGGTGCAGAACAGCGCGGGGCTGTGGTAGTCCAGCAGCTTGGAGGTCGGCAGCAGGTCCTGTGCCCCGCGGACCAGGTATGGACCGCCGCGCTCGAAGATGTCGGCGCCGGTGTTGCCGAATCCGACCGCGGCCATCAGCGCCTGGTCGATGTTGCCCTGCTCGGCGTTGAGGGTCTGCGCGGTGGTCACCGCGTTGGTCAGACCGTCGAACAGGTCGGGCGCGGCATCGGAGTACACATCGGCCAGATTGGCCAGGCCGGTCACGTCGCGCCGGATCTGCGGCATCCGCGCATTCAGTTCACCGAGAATGTCGTTGCCGTCGACCAGCGACTGTCCGAACTTGTCGCCGAGCCCGTCGAGTGCCTGGGCCGCGGCGGTCAGCGTCTGGTTCAGCTTCACCGGGTCGATCTGCTGGGCGATCTTCATGATCGTCTCGAACAGCGTGTTGAACTCGGTGGTGGTGCCGGTGGCCTGCACGGTGTCCCCACCGGACAACCGCTGCGCCGACGGATTCGGCGGAGAGAGGAAGGAGATGTACTTGTTGCCGAACACCGTGGTGGCGCGCAGTTCTGCCTGCACGTTGGCCGGGATCAGCGATAGGTACTTCGGGTCGACGTCGAGGGTCAGCTTGGCCTGCGGCACGTCACCGACGGTGACGACGCCGGACTCGGCCAGCCGTCCGATCGGCACACCGTTGAAGGTGACCTTGGACCCCGGGTCCATCGCCAGGCCGGCCCGCTCGGCCATGACGGTCAGCTGCACGCGCTTCTCGAAATAGCCACGGAACTGCAGCCAGGTCAGCGTCAGGACGAGGGCGCAGACCAGAAGGAGGATGACGCCGGCGACCTTGTAGGGCGGCGTCTTCGGCTTGACCAGGGGTGCGGAGGGCTGGGTCATGGCTACACCGTCAGGTTGAAGTTCGGGTCGGTGCCGTAGAGCGCCAACGAGGCGAGCAGGACGACCAGCACGATCGCGATCAGTGAGGTGCGCATCGAGCGACCGACCGCCTCACCGACACCCACCGCACCGCCACTGGCGAAGTAACCGAAGTAGCAGTGGTTCAGCATGATGATGATCGACATGATGATCACCTCGAGGAACGACCACATGACGTCATCCACCCGCAGGAACGTGTGGAAGTAGTGCTCGTAGGTGCCCACCGACTGCGAGTAAAAGACCGTGGTGACCAACTGCGCGGACAGGAACGACAGCAGGATGGCCATCGCGTAGAGCGGGACGATGACGATGGCCCCGGCCATCAACCGGGTGGACACCAGATACGAGATGGACTTGATGCCCATCACCTCGAGCGCGTCGATCTCCTCGCTGATGCGCATGGCACCGAGCTCCGCGGTGGCGCCGGCGCCGACGGTGGCTGCCATCGCCTGACCGGTGACCACCGGCGCGACGACGCGGATGTTGGCCAGGGCGGCGAAGAAGCCGGTGAAGGCCTCGACACCGATATTGCCCAGGGACGCGAACCCCTGGATGGCGATCAGCGAGCCCGCCGAGAGGGTGACGAAACCGATGATGGCGACGGTGCCGCCGATGACGGCCATGGCGCCGGTGCCCATGCCGATCTCGGCGACCAGACGCAGTGACTCGCGGCGGTAGTGCTTGAATGCATGCGGCAGATGCCCGACGGCCTGTACGACGAACCAGGCGACGTGACCGATGCTGTCGAGGAACCGGCCGGGCGCGCCGGCGTATCCGCGGGTGCGGTCGAACGCCCGGGGGAACCGGGCCCTCAAGACTGCGGCTGTACTCATGCGCGGCCTAGCCTCCCGTCCCGAACCGGACACCGATCGTCGTCAGCACGACGTTCACCGCGAACAGCGCGACGACGCACAGCACGAGCGTCTCGTTGACCGCGGTGCCCACGCCCTTGGAACCGCCCGCCACGGTGAGCCCGCGGTAGCAGCCCACCAGCCCGGCGATCAGACCGAACAGGGTGGCCTTGATGACCGAGATCATGACCTCGGGGAAGCCGGTGAGCAGCGTCAGCGTCGCGACATAGGCGCCTGCGTTGACGTTCTGGATGTAGACACCGAAGAAGTACCCGCCGACCAGGCCGATGGTGATCACCGCGCCGTTGAGCAGGAAGGCGACAAAGGTGGCGGCGACCACGCGAGGGGCCACCAGGCGCTCGATGGGGTCGATCCCCAGCACCTCCATGGCGTCGATCTCTTCGCGCACGGTGCGCGCACCGAGGTCGGCGCAGATGGCGGTGGACCCGGCGCCGGCGACGACGAGCACCGTCACCAGCGGGCCCAGCTGGGTGACCGCGCCCAGCGCCGCGCCGGCACCGGAGACGTCGGCCGCGCCGAATTCGGCGAGCAGGATGTTCAAGGTGAAGATGATGAGCACGGTGAGCGGGATGGACACCGCCAGCGTGGGGAGGAACGCGACCCGGATCAAAAACCAGCTCTGAAGGATGAATTCCTTCCACTGGAACGGCCTCGTGAGGAGCGCCTTGCCGGTCAGGACGCACATCTTGAAGAAGCCACCGACCATGGTCAGTGGTTTGTCCAACTGGTCCTTGACGTAGTCGACCAGGCCGTTGCCCGCCGTCACAGCGCGACCACCGAGGCGAGTTCCAAGTGCGGCGGAACTAGCTGCACGCCCCCTCCTCTACTCTCGCGGAGCCCCGTCTCCATGACCTGTGACATCGCCCTACCTACCGGTCGGTAGTAACTCGGACCACAGGACTGTACCCGATCGGTGACCAGGCAGGTGACGCATCGGCTCTATTCATATCGCAACTGTTAGCAAATTCGATCTCGGCGGCGAGACACCCGGTTCTGTGGTAAACCCGTTGGCTCGGCACGCCTTTCGTCCGCGTCAATCTTCGCTCAGCTGCCGAACATGGTGCGTAGCTCGGTCTTGAGCACTTTGCCCGACGGGTTGCGGGGCAACGCCTCAACGATCTCCAGGGCCTTCGGATGCTTGTATCGAGCCAACCTCTCGGTGAGAAAATCGTCGATTTCGGCAAGCGTCAGGGCGCTCTCGGGCGGCTCGCCGGACCGCGCTGCCAGAGCAACCACGGCGACCGGAACCTCGCCCCACTTCTCGTGCGGCCTGCCGATCACCGCGACCTCGGCAATGGCGGGATGAGCAGCCAAGACGTTCTCGACCTCGGCGCAGTAGATGTTCTCCCCGCCGGAGATGATCATGTCCTTCTTACGGTCGACCACCCAGATGTAACCCTCGTCGTCCTGGCGCACGAGGTCCCCGGAGTGGAACCAGCCGCCGGCAAACGACTCAGCGGTGGCCTTCGGGTTGTTCCAGTAACCGGCCATCAGGGTCGGGGCCCGGTAGACGATCTCACCGACCTCGCCGATCGGGACGTCGTTCATGTCCTCGTCGACGATGCGCGCCGACACCGTCGGGATGACCTTGCCCACCGAACCGAGCTTGCGAATTGCGTCCTCGCCCAACAACATACAGGTCACCGGCGACATCTCGGTCTGCCCGAAGGCGGCCAGGATGTTGGCGCCAGGGAAGGTCTGCGCCATGTCCTTCAGCAACGTATCGGAGGCCGGCGCCGCACCCCAGGACAGCACTCGCAGCTTGAGGTTCCTCGGCTGCGCGCGTTGGGCGGCGCAGACCGCCTGCCACTGCGCGGGGACGAGGAAGATCCCGGTGACCTCTTCGGCCTCCAGCACATCGAGCAGCGCACCCGGATCGAACGCGCCGAGCGGGTAGACCACGGTCGGCCTACCCAGCAGGAGGCCCGGGATCATGTTCCCGATACCGGCGATGTGGAACAGCGGCACACCGATGAAACCGACATCGTGGTTGAGGTCGGCACCGTTGGTGAACAGGTGGGTCAGTGACTGGCCGCTGATGTTGGTGTGGGTGAGCACAGCACCCTTGGGACGCCCGGTGGTTCCGGAGGTGTACATGATCAGCGCGGGCGAATCGTTGGGGATGTCCACCGGCTCGGGCGGCGGGTTCTGCTCGGCGAGCAGATCGTCGTAGCCGAGGACACCGTCCTCGCTGCCCGCCCCGGCGACGATCACGGTGCTCAGGGTCGCATCCAGGTCACGTACCGCGGTGGCCACCGGCGCGAGCACCGATTCGGTGACGACCACCCGCGCTGCGCAATCGCTGGCCAGGAAGGCGATCTCGGGCGGGGTCATCCGGAAGTTCACCGGCACCGCGATCGCCCCGAGCCGGTTGGCCGCGAGGAAGGACTCGATGAACTCGGGGCGGTTGAGCATGAGGATGAGCACGCGGTCACCTGCGGTGATACCGCGGCTGTGCAATGCGGCGGCCAGCGCATCGACGCGGCGGTCGAGGTCGGCCCAGGTGGTGGTCTGCCCGAGGAAGCGCAGCGCGGTCTTGTCCGGCTGCATCAGCGCGTGCCGGGAGAGCTGGTTGGACCAGTTCTGCTGCCTGGCCAGATAGGGCTGTTCGGTGCGAAGGGTCGCGGATTGAGTGGCGGACTCAGTTGACTGAACTGTCACTGCAGAGGCTCTTTCGATCGGCGGCCGCGCAATACGCTTGCGCAATGTTGATATTTGATCAAACATTATGTAGTCGGGGTCACACTATGACGCCAACCCACTTCTGGACAAGCTTTTCACCACCGCGATGACCCGGAACCCATGACCAGCCGCAGAGGACGCAGCGCACCCGCATGAACGCACCCGCCAAACTGGGTCCCGCCCGCCGCCGCGAACAGCTCTCCGACGAGGTGGCCGGTTATCTGCGGGTCGCGATCATGTCGGGGACGCTGCGGCCGGGAACCTTCGTGCGGCTCGACGAGACCGCCGCCCAACTCGGTGTCAGCATCACCCCGGTGCGCGAGGCACTGCGGACCCTGCGCGGTGAGGGCATGGTGCAGCTGGAACCACACCGCGGGCACATGGTGTCACCGTTCACCCGCGATGACATCGCCGACATCTTCTGGCTGCAGGGTGCCATCGCCGCCGAGCTGGCCGCGACGGCCGCACAGCGGGCCACCGATGCCGATATCGACGAGCTGGAGCGGCTCACCGAGGACCTGGCCGCGGCGGTCCGCGGCGGGGAGGTCGAACCGATCGCCCGCGCGGAGTTCAACTTCCATCGAGCGTTCAACCGGACGACCGATCGGATGAAGCTGGCCTGGTTCCTGCTCAATGCCGCGCGGTACCTGCCGCCGCACATCTACGCCTCCGACCCGACGTGGGGTGTGGAGGCGGTGGCCAATCACCGGCAATTGATTGCGGCGATGCGGCGCCGCGAGGTCGACGAGGTGGTGCGGTTGACCCGCAGCCAATTC
Source organism: Mycolicibacterium neoaurum (assembly GCF_036946495.1). NCBI lineage: Bacteria > Bacillati > Actinomycetota > Actinomycetes > Mycobacteriales > Mycobacteriaceae > Mycobacterium > Mycolicibacterium neoaurum. The sequence goes on along the minus strand of NZ_JAQIIX010000002.1, from coordinate 1,919,952 downwards.
GACGACGGGGCGCGGCGGCTGACCAGCCTGCTCGACGGCCTGGGATTGTGGACCTGACCCGTTTCGCTCGAGCCGGAACGAGTGTCAGGCCAGCTGCTCGGCGCGCTTCTTCACGTTGTTGGCCAGGTGCTCGAGCGCATCGTTGACGACCTTCTTGATCATCATCGCCGGCACGCCCGGCATATCGACCTCGACATCCATGTCGACGGTCAGCAGGCTGGTCGGGCCCATGTCGACGACGGCGAACAGCTGCTCCTGCTTGGAGAACAGGTTGCCCTGCTGCATGACGGTCTGGATCTGCCCCTCCGCGGGGTAGTAGACGGCCTGGATGTAGCTGCCCTCCATGCCCTGGATCTTGGTGTCCAGCCGCAACTGGCTGGGCCGCCCGTCGTCATAGCGGGCCAGGATCCATGCGCCGGTGACCTCTTCGTTCCACTGCGGGTAGGCCTCGAAGTCGGCGACGATCGCCATGATGGCGGCGGCGGGTGCGGCGACCTCGACGGTCTTGCTGACGATCGGCATCGGGCGAGCATAGCGAGTCGGCCAATGGCTCAGCCGTATCAGCCGCCGTATCGGCCGCCCTGGCAGTCGGGCGTCGCGTCATGAACAGCCGACTGCAGCAGTGCGCGTACGGCTTCCGGGATGGGTACCGGGCGGCGGGTCTGGCGGTCGACGTAGACGTGTACCCAGGAGCCGACCGCGGCGGGCCGCGCATCCAGCCCCGCGGCGGCAGGTCCGCCAGCAGCCCACAGTCCGGTGCGGTAGGTGACGCTGCTGTTGCCCAACCGGGTCACCGCGAGACCGACCACCAGGTCGGCGGGGAACTGCAGTTCGGAGTAGTAGCGGCAACTCGATTCGGCGACCACCGCAAGCCACGGCGCCGCCATCGCATCGACTCCGGCACGATTCCCGATCCAGGCGTTGATGGCGGTGTCGAAGAGTTGGTAATAGACGGCGTTGTTGAGATGTCCGAACATGTCGTTGTCGGTCCACCTCGTCTGCACCGGCCAGTGCACTGCGAAGTCCGCGATCGTGTACTCCATGCGGCAAGCATGTCAGGCTGGCGTCATGCACATTCGCGGCGCAGTCCTGGAGTCCATCGGTTCGGCACGACCGTATTCAACGTCCCGGCCGATCACGGTGACCGAGCTCGAACTCGCCGATCCTGGCGACGGTGAGCTGCTGGTGCGCATCGAGGCCGCCGGCCTGTGCCACTCGGACCTGTCGGTGGTCGACGGCAACCGGGTCCGCCCGATTCCCATGCTGCTCGGCCACGAGGCCGCGGGCATCGTCGAGAAGGTCGGTGGCACATCCGATCTGGCGCCCGGCCAACGCGTGGTGATGACATTTCTCCCGCGCTGCGGTCAGTGCCGGGCGTGCGCGACCGACGGCCTGGCGCCGTGCATCCGCGGTAGTGCGGCCAATGGGGCGGGAACGCTGCTCAGCGGTGCGGTGCGGCTGGCCACCCCCCGATGCCGAGCAGGTACTGCACCATCTCGGGGTGTCCGGGTTCGCCACCCACGCTGTCGTGGACCGGCGCTCGGTGGTCCCGGTCGACGATGATGTGCCCGCGGTCGTCGCATCGCTGCTGGGCTGCGCAGTGCTCACCGGCGGCGGGGCGGTCCTCAACGCCGGGGAGCCGAAACCCGGCCAGACCGTGGCGATCGTCGGCATGGGCGGTGTCGGGATGGCGGCCATGCTGACCGCGCTCGCGCACGACGATGTCCGGGTCGTCGCGGTCGACCGGCTGCCGGACAAGCTGGCGCTGGCCCGCGAGCTGGGGGCGCATGCGGTATCCACCCCAGAGGAGGCCGACTTCACCGCCGAGGTCGTCATCGAGGCCGTGGGCCATGCGGCGGCGCTGGAGACGGCCATCGGGCTGACCGCCCCCGGCGGACGCACCATCACCGTCGGGCTGCCCGCGCCGGACGCCCGGATCTCGTTGTCGCCGTTGAGTTTGGTGGCCGAGGGGCGGACGTTGATCGGCAGCTATCTGGGTTCGGCGGTGCCGGCCCGCGATATCCCGCGCTTCGTCGAACTATGGCGGGCGGGTCGGCTGCCGGTCGAGAAGCTGGTGTCGGCGACGCTGACCCTCGACGAGATCAACGCGGGTATGGACGCCCTCGCCGACGGCCTTGCGGTGCGGCAGATCATCGAGTTCTAGCTCAGATCGGCAGGCCGACCCGCTTGCCGACAGAGCGCACCACCGACCACGCGCCCGGGGCGCCCTTGACCAACGGCCAGGTGACCAGGGCGACGGCCACCGAGGCGACGCTGACGGCCAACGAGGTGGGCACCCGGACGGGATCCATCAGGTCGTTCTCGGCGAACGGGCCGGCATCGGCGGACACCATGTGCGGGGTGAACTTGCGCAGCGAGCGCCCGCGCAGGGTGTCGACGGCCTTCAGGATCGACCCTCTGGACCGGATCTCGGCGCGGACGCTGTCGAACGGTAGCCGCAGATGCTCGGCGAGCAGATCGTCACGCAGATGGGCGATGAACGTGCGGATATCGTCGCGGTCCGGCGAATCCTCCAGCGCCAGATCGCATTCGCTGTCGAAGCCCAGCGACCTGTTGTTCAGGTTCGACGATCCGATGCGCAGGAACCCGTCGTCGACGACCACGACCTTGGAGTGCACGTACAACGACTGCCCGCCGGGAACGGCCGGCCAGTAGACGCCGAGCCTGTCGTGTTCGTCTGCCGCCCACAACAGCCGGAGCATGCGTTCGCGCGCGCTGTCCATCGATTCGCGTTCCAGCGGGCTCTCCGAGGTGCGCGGCAACACGATCATCACCTCGGGGCCGTTGGGCTCACGCAGCCGGTCGGCGAGGGCCTCACAGATGCCCCGGGAAGCCAGGTACTGGTTCTCCAGGTAGATGATGTCGCGCGCCGCCGCGATGGCGGCCAGGTTCAGCGCCTCCACCTCGCGGACCTCGTCGCGCTCGGGCAACGAGGGCAGGGTGCGGGCGATACCCACCGGAACGTGGCGCAACGCCGGTGGGCAGTGCTTTGGCCAAACACTCGCACCGGGGCCCAGGGGCGGCAGTTCTTCACCGGTGGCCTGTCGCCAACGGTCGCGGGCCAGTTCGCCGAGGGCCTGGGCCGCGGGTCCGTCGACGACTGCGGCGACCTCGTGCCGTGGACCGTACGATTCACCGCCGCCGCGACGCCCGGGGTTCTCCGCGTCGTGATCGCGGGTGTCCCACCGGCCCAAGGTCAGATCGATGCCCCCGCAGAACGCCACCGCATCGTCGATCACGACGACCTTCTGGTGATGTACCGCGCCGGTGGGGTGGGCGCCGTCCACGGCCAGGTGCATCCGGGCGGAGGTGATCCGGTTGAGCCACTCGACCGGGACGATGCTGTACCAGTAGCGCTCGAACACCGAGAGCAGCCGCAGGTTGGTCTTGAGCACGTACACCTTGAGGTGGGGGCGACGCCACAGCAACCAGAACAGGAACGGCCCCAGCTGGTTGGGTCCGGGCAGCGTGCCACGCCCGGGTTCGAATGTGGTCCGGGCATCGAAATCCCACCCGATCAGCAGGATCCGGTTCTCCGCACCCAGCATCGCCGATTTCACGTGGGCCAGATAATCCGCGCCGTCGATGATCGGCGCGAACCGCTCCGCCTCGACAGTGCGCCAGCACGTGTCCCCTTCGACCAGCAACTGCTGCTCGCCCATAGCCGTCTCCTCCGCCTGCACTCAGATGGTGAGTCGGCTTGCGAGCGGCCTCAGGCACGCGAAAGAGATGCGAAACACATCACCGGTTTACCCAATATCGCGGAGATCGATGCCGCCTGTGGCCACGATCTCTGCGTAGCGACGGGCATCAGCGGTGAGCTGGGTGAGGACCTGCTCGCCGGGGATCTCCATCGGTGTGAGGCTGTTCTGCTCGTTGAATCGCTGGTACGCCGCGCTGGCGAAGGTCGACTTCAGGCCCGCGACCAGCGGACCGGTCACCTCGGCGGGCGTGCCCTTTGGCACGGTCATGAAGCGGTACTGCGACACCACCACGTCGTACCCCAGCTCCCTGGCGGTGGGGACGTCGGGCAGGAAATCGATCCGCTCGGGGCTGAAGACGTTGAGCGCGACGAGCTTGCCGGAATCGATGTTCTCGATCGCTTCCCCCACGTGGACGACGGCGATATCGACGTCATTGGCCAGCACGGCGGCGAGATTGGGCGCCCCGCTGTCGAACGGCACGGCCTCGGACAGCACGCCGGCGCCCTTCATCAGCAGGGCTCCGGACAGTTGCGCTCCGGTACCCACCCCGGTGGTGCCGTACCGCAACGGTCGCTGGGCCGTCTGCAGGTCGGCGATGGTGCGCAGGCCCGTCTCCGGACTGGTCACCAGCACGTAGTTCTCGCTGGAGATGCCGTGCACCACGTCGACGTCCCCGATGTGGCGGGCCTCGTCCGCGGCCACCGCCAGCGGCGTGATGGTGTAGAGCGACGCATTCTGAATGGACAGCATCGTGCCGTCGGCGGGTGCCCCGGCGAGGTCGGCGGCCGCGGCGGCGCCGTTACCGCCCTGGCGATTGGTCACCCGGAACGGCTGGCCAAGATCGGCAGAGAGCCCCTTGGCGACGGCGCGGCTGATCAAGTCGCTGGATCCGCCCGCGGCGTAGCCGACCAGCATGTCGACCGCATCGCTCGGCCACGTGCCCTGCGCCGCGCTGGAGGCATCGGCGGGGGCGCCGTCACATGCGGTGACCACAAGCGCGGCGGCCGCCGCGAGTGCGGCCAGTGAACGAGTGGCAGACATCCCCATGAGGGCCCTTCCCGGTACATCGACGGCTCCGGTATTGACGGTTACGTCAGGAAGGGTACGCGCCAGGTAGCTACCGAATGACCATTCCGGGTCGAATCAGAACCAACTGCTCTGCATATCGAGTGTCGTACGGTCCAGGCTCGCCAGCAAATCCAGTTGCGGGTACACCTTGGGCAACTCGTAACGGTAGAAGAACCGAGCGGCCTGCCGTTTGCCTTCGTAGAAATCCCCATCTCCGGCAAACGCGGCAAGGTGTTGCTCGAGCCACACCCATGCGATGACGATATGACCGAAGGCCTCCAGGTAAACCGCGCTGTTTGCCATCATCACCGCAGGGTCGTCGCCGGCGAACATGGTGGCGGTCACCTCGACTAGGCGCTGCCAGGCCGCGGCAAGCTGCGCGGCCAGCGGATCATCACCGGCCCGCGTCACCGTGTCGGTGATCCGGGCCGCCAGGGCCGTCATGGCGGCCCCGCCGTTCTGGGCGACCTTGCGACCCAACAGGTCAAGGCTCTGGATGCCGTGGGTGCCCTCGTGGATCGGGTTGAGCCGGTTGTCCCGGTAGTGCTGCTCGACGTCGTATTCGCGGGTGTAGCCATAGCCACCCAGCACCTGGATGGCCAAGCTGTTGGCCTCCAGGCACCACTGCGAGGGCCAACTCTTGGCGATCGGGGTCAGGATGTCGAGCAGCTCGCGCTCACCGACGTCGGCGAGTTTCGCGCAGTAGAGGGCCAAGCCCAGGGCGCCCTCCACGTAAGTCTTCTGCGCCAGCAGCATCCGCTTCACATCGGCATGCGCGATGATCGGGACCTGCGGGCTGGCCGGGTCCTTCACCAGTCGTCCCTGCGGGCGTTCGCGGGCATAGTCCAGCGATTTGAGATAGCCGGTGTAGCCCAGCGCGACCGCGCCCATTCCGACCCCGAGGCGCGCCTCGTTCATCATGTGGAACATGTAGGCAAGCCCGCGATGCGGTTCGCCGACCAGATACCCCACCGCGCCGTCGAAGTTCAGCACGGTGTTGGTGATACCGCGCTGGCCCATCTTGTGGTTGAGCCCCGAGATCGCCACCGCGTTGCGCGCACCCACCTCTCCGTCGGCTCCGACGATGTACTTGGGCACGATGAACAGTGAGATGCCCTTGGTCCCGGCGGGACCGCCCGGGATCTTCGCCAGCACCAGGTTGACGATGTTCTCGCTCATCTCGTGCTCGGCGCCCGAGATCCACATCTTGGTGCCGTACACCCGGTAGGTGCCATCGGCCTGCGGTTCGGCGCGCGTGGTGATATCGGCCAGCGAGGAACCGGCTTGGGTTTCCGAGAGCGCCATGGTGCCGGTGAACCGGCCTGCGAGCATGGGTTTGACGAACGTGTCGATCTGCTCGGGTGTCCCGAATTCGGCAAGCAGGTTGGCGTTGGCGATGGTCAGCATCAGGTAGCCCGAGGTGCTGATGTTGGCCGCGGAGATCCAGGCGAACCCGGCCTGGGCGACGGTGGTTGGCAGTTGGGCACCACCGAGTTCGGCGTCGAAGGACATCCCGACCAGATCGGCCTTGGCGAATGCCTCCAGGGCCACCTTCACCTCGGGGATGACGGTGACGGTGGTGCCGTCGAAGGTGGGCTCGTTGGCGTCGCTGAGCTTGTTGTGCGGCGCGAAGTACCGTTCGGCCAGCTGTTCACACAGTTCCAGCACACCGTCGAACGTCTCCCGGGAATGGTCGGCGAAACGCGGCAGCGAGGTCAGCTCCTCGACCTGTAACCATTCGTAGAGCAGAAAGTCCAGGTCGCGCCGGGACAGGATGGTCGACTTCATCCCGCCAGGCTAACCCTGCTCAGGCGGCCGCGATCTCCCCCGACCGGAGCTCACGCAGTGCGGTGCGCAAACCCCGTCGCCGACCGGTGGCGGGATCGACCCCGAAGGATTCCCGCACGCCGTCGCGGATCCGGAATTTGAGCTCGGAGTTGGTCTCCGGCGCGTCATCCGGGGTGGCCTTGAGGAACCTGTTCGGCAGTGCCAGTTTGGCGATGGTCCACCATGACTGGCTGTACTGCCGCGCCAGCGAGCCTGTGGTGTAGGGCAGGTCGTACTTGTCGCACAGGGCCTTCACCTTGACCGCGATCTCGGCGTACCGGTTACTCGGCAGATCCGGGAAGAGGTGGTGCTCGATCTGGTAGCAGAGGTTGCCACTCATGAAGGCCATCACCGGTCCGGCATGGAAGTTGGCCGACCCCAGCATCTGGCGCAGATACCACTCTCCGCGTGTCTCCCGCTCGAACTCCTCGCGGGTGAATTTCTCTGCCCCGTCCGGGAAGTGACCACAGAAGATCACCACGTACGCCCAGTAGTTGCGAATCAGGTTGGCGACCGCGTTCGCGCCGAGGGTGTATTTCCAGTTGGGTCCGGACAGCGCCGGGAAGACGATGTAGTCCTTGCCGACCTGCTTGGCCACCTTCTTGCCGATGATGCGCAGATCCTTGCGGATCTCCGCCATGGTCTTTTCGCCCTTGCGCCATTTCGTGGTTTCCACCCCGTGCAATGCGACGCCCCACTCGAACAGCGTGCCGAGCAGGAAGTTGTAGAGCGAGTTGCCGATCATCCACCGCTCCCACGGCTCGTCGCGGGTCAGCCGCATGATGCCGTAGCCGATATCGTCGTCGAGGCCGATGACATTGGTGTACTTGTGGTGGATGTAGTTGTGCGACTTCTTCCAGTGCACGGCCGGCGAGGTGGTGTCCCACTCCCATTCCGTCGAGTGGATCTCCGGGTCGTTCATCCAATCCCACTGACCGTGGATGATGTTGTGCCCCAGCTCCATGTTCTCGATGATCTTGGCCGCGCCCAACATCGCGGTGCCCGCCGCCCAGCAGATCTTGTTGCGGCTGTTGAACAATGCGATGCGTCCGCCGACGGCGAGGGCGCGTTGCAGCTGGATGGACCGGCGGATGTAGCGGGCATCGCGTTCACCCCGGGATTCCTCGATCTCGGCCCGGATGGCGTCGAGCTCGCGCTCGAGTTGTTCGACATCTTCGGATGTGAGGTGGGCGTATGCCTTGATATCGGTGATGGCCATGCGGATTCCTCCTAGACGTTGATGGTGCAGTCGCCGGACGCGGTCGAGACGCAGGTCTGTATCCGGTCACCCTCGCCGTGCTCGGTACCTGACCGGAAGTCGCGCACATGCCCGGATTCCAGTGGCAGCACGCATGTTTGGCAGATCCCCATCCGGCATCCGAAGGGCATCTGGATGCCGAGGGACTCCCCCGCCTCCAGCAGCGAGGTGGCGCCGTCGACCTCGATCGTCTTGTCCGAGATGGCGAATGTCACCGTGCCGCCCTCACCGCCCTTGTCGGTTCGGTCGATGACGAATCGCTCCATGTGCAACTGGTTCTCGGGCAGGCCCGCCGCCTTCCATACCCGCTCGATCTCGTCGAGCATGGCCGGGGGCCCACACGCCCAGGTGGGCCGGTCGGTCCAGTCCGGAACGATATCGGCCAGCGCGTCGAAGTCCAGATGCCCCATCCGGTCGGTCATCTGCAGATGCAGCCGATAGTCGGGCCTGCCGTCCTGCATCTCCATGAGTTCGTCGTGGAAGATGACGTCCTGCGGTGACGGCGCCGAATGGATGTGCACGATATTGCTGGTCTGACCGCGCTGGGCGATGGACCGCAGCATGGCCATCACGGGGGTGATACCACTGCCCGCGGTGACCAGAAGCATCTTCACCGGCGGCGGATCGGGCAGGGCGAACTGTCCCTTGGGTGCCGCCAAGCGAACAATTGTTCCGGGTTTCACACCGTTGACCAGGTGGGTGGACAGGAAGCCCTCCGGAGTGGCCTTGACGGTGATCGAGATCAGCTTGCCGTCGCGTTCGGGCACCGATGTCAGTGAGTAGGACCGCCAGTGCCACCGGCCGTCGACGCGCAGGCCGATCCCGACGTACTGGCCGGGCTGGTAATCAGCCGCGAACCCCCACCCCGGTTTGATGACCACGGTGGCCGAATCCTCGGTCTCCTTGCGGACATCGACGATCGCACCGCGTAGCTCGCGGGCGGTCCACAGCGGGTTGAGCATCTTGAGGTAGTCGTCGGGAAGGAGCGGAGTGGTGGCCCTGGCCGCCAAACCGCGGATCGTGTTGATCGTGGTGCCGCCCTCCGGCGACGCCGTCGCGATGTCACGCGCGGGCTTCTGGCTCCATCTCGTCAGCCCGCGAAGATCAAGTGAACACATGTACACCCAGTTACCCAGGTGCGACGCAGTTCACACATTTTCTTCGGCGCGTCAGCGGATGGTGCTGACTCCGCCGTCCACCGGGATCACGGTGCCGGTGACATAGCTGCTGGCGCGGCTGGCCAGGAACACCGCAATGCCGGCCATATCGTCGGCCTGCCCGACCCGGCCCAGCGGTAGTGCCGCACCGACGGCCTCTTCACCGGCAGACAGCAGCACCTTGGTCATTCGTGACGGGAACAGTCCCGGCGCAATCGCATTCACCAGGATCTTGGGTGCCAGTTCACCGGCCAGATGTTGGGTCAGCGTGTGGACCGCGGCCTTGCTGGCCGCATATGAGAAGTTGTTGCGACCGCGTTCGGGCACATGGAAACCGTCGACGCTGCCGGTGTTCACCACGCGGGCGGGATCGTCATCGGTGGCGGCGGCCGTCAGCAGCGGCACCAGTGCGCGGGTCAGCAGGAAGACGCCCTTGACGTTGACGTCGAAGACCCGGTCGAACCCCGACTCGGGGAACGTCTCGAAGGACTCACCCCAGTTGGCGCCCGCATTGTTGAACAGCGCGTGGACCTTGTCCTCCCTCGCGGCGACAGCATCGGCGAGAGCCTGGACCCCGTCGGAGGTACCGAGGTCGGCCGAGATGCCCTCGACCGCGCCGAGGGCGGACAGTTCGGCCACCGACGCGTCGAGCTCGGCCTGCTTGCGCGCGGCGAGGTACACCTTGGCCGCTCCGGCCTGCAGCAATCCCCGGGCCATCATCACGCCGATACCGCGGCCACCGCCGGTGACCACGGCGACCTTGCCGTCGAGGCGGAACAGATCGGTCATTGCTGGGCACCTCCGAGCGGCTCGGCCGTGCGAACGGCCTCATCGCGGATCAGTCCGCGCAACAGGGCGGTGCTGAACTCGACGGCGATCTCTTGTGCGGTCCGCCTGCCGTGCGGGCGCAGCCACCGGTAGGCGCCCAGGGTCATGCCGATATAGCCCAGCGCCAGAACATGTGAGTCGCAGTCGAAGAACTCGCCGCTGGCGATCCCCCGGTCGATGACATCGCGCACGTGTTCGTACACGGTTGCCTCGGCGGCGCGGATGTAGGCGACCTGCTCCTCGGTGAACCACTCCGAGATGTAGGGCCCCTCCTGGAAGTAGACGGCGGCGGCCTCCAGATCGTTGGCGATGCCGGTGAGCAGACGCCTGGTGAAGTGATAGATGGTCTCGCGCGCGGTGGCGGTCGGATCGTCGTGCAGGGCACCGACGGTGAAGTCGGCGGTCCGCTTGTAGATGTCCCAGAGGATCAGCGATTTGCTCGCGTAATAGTGGTACACCGTGGCCTTGTTGAGCCCGACCGCATCGGCGACATCATCCATCCGGGTGCCGTGGTAGCCGCGGGCGGCGAACAGCTTGGCGGCGACCGCCAGCAGTTCGTCGCGCCGGGACGACCCGTTGGATGCGGCTTCGGTGGACATGGCGACTCACTATCTGCAGACCCGGACGGCCCGGGGTTGACCAATCAACTGGTTGGCCAGTGTAGGCAATAGGGTGGTTTGGCTGTCCTGGGATCGCCCAGTGGGTTTAGACTTCTGCCAAACAGGGCGTGCGGCGGAGGCGACTATGGATCCTAATCCCGATTACGACATCAGCGACGAGGGTGAGTTCTTCTTCAGCTGGCTGGCCTGGGGTCTGCGCGGGGTGTACCCGCCGCCGGCGTATCCCCCGGTCTGACGAGACGTAAAAAGCACCCGCGCGCCGCATGGCGTGCGGGTGCTTTTTTGCTCTGCGATCAGGCCGCAGCGGCCTTGACCGCCTCGCCGACCGCATTCCTGAGCTCCAGAAACTCCGGTGACCGCCGCAGCTCGTCGGCGTCGACACCGGTGCGCGGCAGCTCCGAGGGCAGGTCCAGGGCGATCTTGCCCGGTCGCCGGGTCAGCACCACGATGCGCGAGCCGAGGAACGCCGCCTCCTCGGCACTGTGGGTGACGAACACCGTGGTGCGCCCCGATTCGGCACTGACCTGACGCACATCGTCCTGCAGTCGCTCGCGGGTCAGCGCATCGAGCGCGGCGAACGGCTCGTCGAGCAGGAACAGCGGTGTCTCGGCCGCCAACGCGCGGGCGATCGCGACGCGCTGCTGTTGCCCACCGCTGATCTCCCAGATCTTGCGGTCGGCGGTGCCGTCCAGCCCGACGCGCTCCAGCAGTTGCTCCCGGCGCTCGACGCGTCGTTCCCGAGGCACCTTGGCGTACTTCAGTGCGAGGTCGACGTTCCCGCCCACCGTGCGCCACGGGAACAACCGCGGCTGCTGGAACACCACCCCGGAAGTGACCCCGGGTGTCGGCGCCGTCCCACCGACCTGCACCTCACCCTCGCTGGGCGATTCGAACCCGGCGATCAGCCGTAACAGGGTGCTCTTCCCGCACCCGGAGGCACCGACCAGGACCAGGAAGGCCCCCGGTTCCACCTCCAGGTCCACCGGCCCCAACGCGGTCACCTGATCGGCGCCGCGGCCGTATCGGTGGGCGACATTGGCGATACGCAGTCCGCCGGCCGGCTCAGCCGCCCGCGATGACACCGGGAAGCCCCTTCACGTAGATGGCGTCCTGGAAAGTCTTCAGGTCCGCAGCCGCCGGAATCTGCTTCTGGTCGGCGAGGAACTGCGATGCGCTCTGCAGGTTCGTGGCGATATTGCCCGGCGCCCCATCCGAGCCGAGCCATTCGGGCGAGGCCACGGCGGCCGGGGTCAGGTACACACCTTGCTTGAGCTGTCCGGCCACCTCGCTCTCAGGCAGACCGATCTCGGCGGCGATCGCCTTTGCCGCGGCGGCCGGATCGCCGGAGATGGTGTCCAGTGCGCGGGCCTGCTGCTTACGCCAGATATCGACGACCTCGGGGTGTTCTTGGGCGAAGGCGTCAGCCACCACACCGAGATCGAGGGTGGGCTTGCCGTCGGCGGCCAACTGACGACTGGTGATCAGATCCTTGCCGGTCTTGCGCAGCTGGTCCAGCGTCGGCAGCCAGGTGTATGCGGCGTCGATGTCCCCGCGCTCCCAGGCCGCCAGGATGGCCTGTGGTTGCAGGTCGATCAGCTGAACATCGTTGGGCGATAAGCCGTTCTGCGCCAGCGCTGCCAACAGGCTGTAGTGCGCGGTCGAGGCGAACGGCGTGGCGATCCGCTTCCCGCGCAGATCGGGGATGCTGTTGACCCCCGCATCGTTGCGGGCGATCAGCGCCTCGTTGTCACCGGCGACATCCAACACGAAGGCCACCTTGTAGGGGATGTTCAACGGTGCGGACAGCCCCCTGGCGACCGGGCTGGAGCCCAGCGCTCCGAAATCGAGTTCCTTGGCGATGAACGCGGTGTTGACGTCGGCACCCGAGTCGAACTTGATCCACTTGATGTTGAAGTCGGGCAACGCCTCTTCGAGCCACTTGTTGTTCTTGACGATCAGGTCGCCGCTGGGGAAGGTCTGGTAGCCGATACGCAGCGTGGGCTTGGCCGGATCGGTTCCGCCACCGCCGGATCCGGAGTTGTCCACCGCGCAGCCGGCCAGCGCGATCACGCTGAAAGCCACTGCCAGTAGAGATTTGAACTTCATCTAGATTTTTCCTCTCCAGGGGACGGCACGCCGCTCCAGCGACCGCAGCAATCCGTCGATGACCAGACCCGAGAACCCGATGGCGAAGATCCCGACCAGCACGACAGGGGTGTTGTTGTAATTACTTGCGTCCTTGACCAATCCGCCGATACCCGGGATTCCGTTGAACAGCTCCGCGGCGACCACCGACGAATAGGCCATGCCGACCGCCAGCCGGATACCGGTGAAGGTCTCCGGTAGCGCGGCGGGCACCACGACATCGCGGATCACCTGGGCCCGGGTCGCGCCCAGCGCACGGGCCGCCTCCTGCAACCCGACCGGCGCCGCGACGACGGCGGCGGTGGTGGCCACCGCGGCCGGTGGCAACGCCGCCAGGGCGAGCAGGGTGATCTTAGGAGCTTCGTCGATACCCAGCCAGATGACGAGCAGGAAGAAGTAGGCCAGCGGCGGAAGCGCCCGTAGGAATGTCAGCCACGGCTCGAGCACACTGCGCAGCCAGCCAACCGATCCCATCAACAAACCCAGCAGCACGCCGAACACCACGCCGATGACCACGCCGGCCAGCACCCGGCGAAGCGTCATGTAGAGGTGTTCATAGAGCAGGTAACCGGCGTAACCGCGCACGCCGTCATGCGTGGTGGAGACGTCGACGAATGCGCGCCACACCGTGCTCGGGTAGGGCACGAAGGTCTGGTTCCAGATGCCGGCGCTCGCGACCACCTGCCAGACTGCGAAGAACACCAGCACCGACAGCAGCGGCAGTCCGGCCTTGGTGAGGACGGCGCGCAGTCGATGACGGGGTGGCGCGGGACGCGGCGAGTCGACCGCCGACGGGTCGGGCACGATATCGACGAAAACGGACACTGACGACCGACTCTCTGTTGCTGGGAAGGGACTGAACGGACGAGTTCAGCAGCAACAGCAGGGGTCGGCGGACCGCGTCGTGTTCACCCGCGTATTGCTACCCGGGTGGGGGCAGTCGGAGAAGATCTGGAATCGAGGTGAGTTTTATCCGCGCTGGGCGCGCGCCAGTGCGGAGGTCACCCACGGTGGTACATCTCGGCGCTGCCAGGCCGCGGCGGTGGAGGCCGCCACGGCCGCGGACACCGCCGCCGTGCGTTCACGGGCACCCGCGGCGACAGTTCGCAGTCGCTCGCTCAGCGGCACCGCGGGCAGCTTCGCGGGTTCCGGCAACCACGGCTGCACAGCCGGGGCGGTCGACACGGCGGCCGGACCCAGCTTCTCGCGGTATCGCTCACCGCAGGACCGACAGTGCACCTCGTAACGCACCAGGCTGCGGTCGTTCTCGATGAATCGGTAATCGGCCACGGATACACAGAAGGGACACCGGGCCTGCCCGCGTTCGATCACCATTTCCATGCCCAACATGGTGGGACGCGCATCAACTCGGCCGACACGGTTCGACCCATGTCGATACGTGTTCGCCGCCCATCCGAGACCGAAACAGCTCAGCGCAGATTGTCGACCCGCCGCGGTGCGGCACCGGTGGCCGTGTCGCCATCATCGACACGATCGTCCCGCTTGCCGGTCTTGACGTCCGGATCCAGCTTGTCGATGCGCTTGCTGCGCTCGTCGAGTTCCTCTTGCTGCGCGGCCACCGTCTGTTGATGCGACGATGCCCGGTCGGCCAGCCTGCGCGCCTCGGCCGCCTTGGCCTCCGCCTCGGCCGCTGCCGCCCGCGCCCGCGCGTCGGTTTCGTCGGCCAGCGCCTGCCGCTTGGCCACCTGCTCGCGTTCGGCCTCGAGCTCGGTGCGCATCTTCTCAGCGGCGGCCCGACGTCGCTTCTGCCTGGCGACCAGAGCCAGACCCACCACGATTGCGATGACCACCACCGCGGCAACGACAATCCACAACGTGTTCGTGTCAGACATATTCGCTCCTTGCTGGGCTACGGACGCCGCGCTAATCGACGCGTGCGCTAATTGCGGGTGCCCAGCCGGCTGCGCGGTGAAACTCCGCGCACCGGGCTAGCGACGACCGTTGCGGCCCTTGGATGTGCTGACGAGCAGCGTCACGACGACCGTCACCGCGACCAGTGCGGCGATGATGACGATCACGGTTTCGATATCGGACATGGGAGTTCCTTCGTCAGTGGTGCCACGGATTATCTTCTGCAAGCCTGTCCAATACCTGGATGCCCAGAAATCCGGTGAATGATGGCCGAGTGACGACAGTGACCGGCCGGTTGTGGCGGGGCGGGCAATCCCATGACGACGAATTCACCTTCGAGGCGATCTCGGACTGCCTCGCATCCGAGGACCGCCTGGTGTGGGCCGATATCTACGACCCCGACCATGACGCGCTCGCGGCGCTGGCCGCCGAATTGCACCTGGACATGTGGGCCGTCGAGGACGCCGTGGCGCCCAAGGAGCGGACCAAGGCCAGCGTGTACCGCACGCACACGTTCTTCACCGTCTATGCCGTGGACATCCTGGGCACCGGCGAGGACGAGTCCATCACCTCCACCCTGGTCAAACACCGCATTTCGGCGTTCGTGCTGCCCCGCGGACTGATCACGGTGCGTCTGCCCGCGGTCAATCACCCCGAGGTGCACTTCGACATCCGCGAGGTCTCCGAACGGTTCGACGAACTGGGCGGCCAGCAGTACGGGGTGGGCGCGCTTGTGCACGCACTGCTCGACGTCGTCGTCGACGGGCACTTCGATGCCGTGCAGTCCCTCGATGACGCGATCGAGGGACTGGAGGACGAGCTTTTCGACGAGCGCGGGCCGCGGCGCGGGCTGCAGCGCCGGACGTTCCGGCTCCGTAAGGAACTCGTCGAGCTGCGGCGCGCGGTGTTGCCGATGCGTGAGGTGGTCGGCGCGATCCAGCACCGACGCCTCGACGGGGAATCGCCCACGAGCGCGCCGTCCCTGGACTCGCTGTACGCCGACCTCTACGACCATGTGCTGCGCGCTTCGGAATGGACCGAGTCCCTGCGTGACATGGTCACCACCGTGTTCGAGACCAATCTGTCACTGCAGGACGCGCGGCTGAACACCGTGATGAAGAAGCTGACCAGCTGGGCCGCGATCATCGCGGTGCCCACGGCCATCACTGGGTTCTACGGACAGAACGTGCTCTACCCGGGCATCGAGACGACCGCCGGGTTCGTCACCAGTTCGGCACTGATCGTGGTGCTGGTCGCCATCCTGTACGTGATGTTTCGTAGGCGGGACTGGTTGTAGTCCCGTTGTGAGCTGGCGCACGCCCGCACGCCGCGTTTCGCGTGTTTGCCCACGCTGGGCGACGTCGGCCGACCGCTCACCGCATGAGGGGCATACACGCAATTCGCGGGCAAATGCGAGACTCTTCCGATGATCATCGGCATTCCGCGCGAAACTCACGCGGGCGAGACACGGGTCGCGGCGACGCCTGCGACCGTTGGGCAAATCATCAAGCTCGGTTATGACGTCGTCGTAGAGACCGGCGCGGGCGCAGCCTCGAGCTTCTCCGACGCCGCCTATGTAGAGGCGGGCGCCGGCATCGGCACCACCGGCGAAGTACTGTCGGCCGACGTCGTACTGAAGGTCAATGCCCCTGATGACACCGAGATCGCGGCACTCAAGGACGGCGCGACGCTGGTCAGCCTGATCTCGCCGGCGCTGAAGCCCGAGCTCGTGGAGAAGCTGTCGGCGCGCCCGATCACGGTATTGGCGATGGACGCGGTGCCCCGCATCTCACGCGCGCAGTCGCTGGACGTGCTGTCGTCGATGGCCAACATCGCCGGCTACCGGGCCGTCGTCGAAGCCGCACACAGCTTCGGGCGGTTCTTCACCGGTCAGGTCACCGCGGCGGGCAAGGTGCCGCCGGCCAAGGTCCTGGTTGTCGGTGCCGGGGTGGCCGGTCTGGCCGCGATCGGCGCCGCGGGCAGCCTCGGTGCCATCGTGAAGGCCACCGACCCTCGTCCCGAGGTCGCCGACCAGGTCAAGTCCCTCGGCGGTGAGTACGTCTCCGTCGACCCGGCGGCCGCCGAGGTGTCGGCCACCGGCTACGCCAAGGAAATGGGCGAGGACTACAAGGCCCGCGAGGCACAGCTGTACGCCGAGCTGGCGCGCGAGGTCGACATCATCATCACCACGGCCTTGATCCCGGGTAAGCCGGCGCCGCGGATCATCACCGCCGAGATGGTCGCCTCCATGCGTCCGGGCAGCGTGATCGTGGACATGGCCGCTTCGAACGGTGGAAACGTCGAGGGCACGGTCAAGGACCAGGCGATCGTCACCGACAACGGTGTGACGATCATCGGCTACACCGATCTGGCCGGCCGCCTGCCCGCCACCGCATCGCAGCTCTACGGCACCAACCTGGTGAATCTGCTCAAGCTGGTGACGCCCGAGAAGGACGGCCGGCTCACCCTGGACTTCGACGATGTCGTCCAGCGCTCGGTCACCGTGGTGCGTGACGGCGAGGTCACCTGGCCGCCCCCGCCGGTGCAGGTGTCCGCGGCGCCTGCGGCCGCGGCGGCCGCCGCCCCGGTCGAGAAGCCGGCTCCCAAGCCGCCGATGTCGGCTCAGCGCAGGCTCGGCCTGACGTTCGCCGGCGCGGCCGCGTTGTTCGCCTTGATCGCGATCTCGCCGGCCGCACTGCAGGTGCACCTGGTGGTGTTCGCGCTGGCGATCGTCATCGGCTACTACGTGATCAGCGGTGTGCACCACGCGTTGCACACCCCGCTGATGTCGGTGACGAACGCGATCTCGGGAATCATCGTCGTCGGCGCGCTGCTGCAGATCGGCACCGGCGACGTGGCGATCACCGTGTTGGCCACCGTGGCGATTCTGCTCGCCAGCATCAATGTGTTCGGCGGTTTCGCGGTGACCCGCCGCATGCTCGCGATGTTCTCCCGCAGCTAGGCGCTGCCCCCACTTCTCACCACACTCTCTGTGAACGGATTCCCCATGCTTTCTCTGGAAACCGCGGCCACCGCGGCCTATGTGGTCGCGGCGCTGCTGTTCATCCTGGCCCTTGCGGGCCTGTCGAAACACGAAACGTCCAAGGCCGGCAACACCTTCGGCATCGCGGGCATGGCGGTGGCGCTGATCGCCACCGTCGTGTTGGCCATCGGCCGCGATATCGAACCGCTGGGCCTCGGCCTGCTGGTGGGCGCCATGGCCATCGGTGCGGCGATCGGTCTGTGGCGGGCCAAGATCGTCGAGATGACCGGCATGCCCGAGCTCATCGCGTTGCTGCACTCGTTCGTCGGCTTGGCGGCCGTGCTGGTGGGCTGGAACGGCTATCTGCACGTGGAGGCCCATCCGGATGGCGCCGAGGCCGCGCATCTTGCCGGCCAGGGCATGCTGGGCATCCATTCGGCCGAGGTGTTCATCGGCGTGTTCATCGGCGCGGTGACCTTCACCGGGTCGATCGTGGCGAACCTGAAACTGTCGGCCCGGATCAAATCCGCGCCATTGATGTTGCCCGGCAAGAACTTCCTGAACATCGGCGCGCTGGTGGTCTTCATCGCGCTGACGGTGTGGTTCGTCATCGAGCCGCAGCTGTGGCTGCTGGTCGTGGTGACCGTGCTGGCCCTGCTGCTGGGCTGGCATCTGGTCGCCTCGATCGGCGGTGGCGATATGCCGGTCGTCGTTTCGATGCTCAACAGCTACTCCGGCTGGGCCGCCGCGGCATCGGGCTTCCTGCTGGGCAACGACCTGTTGATCATCACCGGCGCCCTGGTCGGCTCGTCCGGTGCGTTCCTGTCCTACATCATGTGCAAGGCGATGAACCGTTCGTTCATCTCCGTCATCGCAGGCGGTTTCGGTATCGAAGCCGGTCCCGCGGAGGACAAGGATTACGGCGAACACCGCGAGATCACCGCGGAGGGCGCGGCGGAACTGCTCGCCAATGCGTCCTCGGTGATCATCACACCGGGCTACGGCATGGCCGTGGCGCAGGCCCAGTACGGGGTCGCCGACCTGACCCGCAAGCTGCGCGAGCGCGGGGTCGACGTACGCTTCGGTATCCACCCGGTCGCGGGCCGGTTGCCCGGGCATATGAACGTGCTGTTGGCCGAGGCCAAGGTGCCCTACGACATCGTGCTCGAAATGGACGAGATCAACGACGATTTCGACGGCACCTCGGTCGTGCTGGTGATCGGGGCCAATGACACCGTCAACCCGGCCGCCTCGGAGGATCCAGGGTCACCGATCGCCGGTATGCCGGTGCTGACAGTGTGGAATGCCGACAACGTCATCGTGTTCAAGCGTTCCATGGCGTCCGGGTACGCCGGTGTGCAGAATCCGCTGTTCTTCCGGGAGAACACCCAGATGCTCTTCGGCGATGCCAAGGATCGCGTCGACGCGATCAACGCCGCGCTGTAATCACTCGGCCCGGTATCCCGTTCGCCGGATTCCACGACATGGTCGCCATTGCCTCAGGTGATGGCGACCATGTCGTTTCTGCGGTCCGGCCTGTTCTGCGGTCCGGCCGGTTCTGCGGTCTGATCAGGCCCGCAGGCCGTCGGTGAGCAGTGTTGCCAACTCGGTGTAGGCCTCGGCATCACTGAGCCCGGTGGCCGCACCCACCTCGCGCTGCTGGATGCGCACCATCATGGTGGCGATGAGATCTCCGGCGAAGGCGGCGTTGACCGAGCGGAACGCTCCCGCGGTCACGCCCTCCTCGATGAGCTGGCGCACCCGCTCCGAAGCGGCCGCGGTGTTGGCTTCGTAGACCTCGCGCGCCGGGGCGAACGCGTTCATGTCCGCCATGAACGCCTCGGACGCCACCGCCAACTCGGCTCCGACCGCGGTCAGATACGCCGCCACGCGAGCGCGTGGGTCGCCCGTCCGCGCCAGGCTGGTCTCCACCGCGACCGTCGCGCGCTTGAAGAAGTGCACGGTGACCCGCCGCACCAGTTCGTCCTTGCTGGATGCCAAGGCGTAGAGAGTGGTCTTCGAGCAGCGCAGCCGGGCCGCGATCTCGTCGAGCGTCAGGTGGCCGAATCCCTCGGCGAGCATCATCTCCAGCAGTTCGTCGAACAGCCGGATCTGTCTGCGGGTGGCGAAACCACGCTCGACCAGCTCGGACATCCTGCGATAGTACTTCAGGAGTTCTTCCAGTACTCTTTTGATGATACTGCGAACCCCACCACAGTACTGTTTCGAGAGGTGACCCGTGCCCGTCGACCGCCTGCTCCCTTCCGAGGATGCCGCCGAACTGATCGCCCTGACCCGTGACATCGCGGACAAGGTGCTCGACCCGATCGTCGACGAGCACGAGCGCACCGAGACCTACCCCGACGGGGTCTTTCCCCAACTCGGGGCCGCCGGGCTGCTCAGCCTGCCTCAGCCCGAGCAGTGGGGCGGTGGTGGACAGCCCTACGAGGTGTACCTCCAGGTGCTCGAGGAGATCGCGGCCCGCTGGGCCACGGTGGCGGTGGCCGTCAGCGTGCACAGCTTGTCCACCCATGCCCTGCTGTCCTTCGGCACCGAGGAGCAGAAGGGCCGCTGGTTGCCCGGCATGCTGTCGGGCGACCAGATCGGCGCCTACAGCCTGTCCGAACCGCAGGCCGGCTCGGATGCGGCCGCGTTGCGCTGCGCCGCGACCAGGGACGGTGATCACTACGTGATCAACGGATCCAAGGCATGGATCACCCACGGCGGCAAAGCCGACTTCTACACCCTGTTCGCCAGGACCGGCGACGGATCGAAGGGCATCTCGTGCTTCCTGGTGCCCGGCGATCTGGACGGCCTGAGCTTCGGTAAGCCCGAGGAGAAGATGGGCCTCCACGCCGTGCCGACCACTGCGGCGTTCTACGACAATGCCCGACTCGATTCCGACCGGTTGATCGGTACCGAGGGGCAGGGCCTCTCGATCGCATTCTCTGCCCTCGATGCCGGCCGCCTCGGCATCGCCGCGGTCGCCGTCGGCATCGCACAGGCCGCACTCGATGAGGCCACCCGGTACGCGAATGAACGAACCACCTTCGGCCGCAAGATCATCGACCACCAGGGATTGGGATTCGTGCTTGCCGATATGGCCGCCGCGGTCGTGAGCGCGCGCGCCACCTATCTGGACGCCGCGCGGCGCCGCGACCTCGGCCTGCCGTACTCGACCCAGGCATCGGTGGCCAAACTGATCGCGACAGACGCCGCCATGAAGGTGACCACCGATGCCGTGCAGGTACTCGGCGGCGTCGGTTACACCCGCGACTTCCGACCGGAGCGCTACATGCGGGAAGCCAAGATCACCCAGATCTTCGAGGGCACCAACCAGATCCAGCGTCTGGTGATCGCCCGCGGGCTGACGGCATAGCGGTTGGCCGCACCCGCGGCCCGCGGTGATGCCGGTTCCTCTGTTCAGTTGTCAAGGTGCGCTGTGGCTTTGGGCGCTTTGGGTTATGCGGCGGTCGGTAGGTCGGTCATGGTGCGTCGGGTGTGCGATCGCAGATGCTCCGGTTCGGGTCCGCCGGGTGTGTGGGGTGGGATGAACCAGGGGTGGCGGTCTGGGCCGAGGTAGACCCGCCAGCCACCGTGATGGATCACGCCGTGATGCAGCCGACACAACAACACCCCGTTGTCCACACTCGTTGTGCCCCCGGCGCTCCAGGGTTGGATGTGGTGGGCATCGCACCAGGACACCGGGCGTCCACACCCCGGATGGGCACACCCACCATCACGTACCCCGAGTGCTTTGCGGATCGCCGGGGTGAACAGCCGCTCTGCACGGCCAACGTCCAGCGGTACTCCGGTGTGATCGACGACCACCGAGGTCAACGTCGCGTCACAGGCGATCAGGTCCGCGGTCGCGGCGCTGACCGGTCCGGCGAACCCGAGCCGATCCACCGCGCCCCCACTCACCCCCGGGTGCACCGGACGGATGAGGGTGACGTGTGGGAGCACCCCGCCGGACATCGGACGCCGCGACTGCGACAAATAGGTGCGCAGCACCTGCCCGATCGCCTCCGCCCGCCGGGTATCAATGGACCGCGGGTCCGGAGAGCCGTCCGGCAGCGGGACCGGCCGGCACAACGGATCCAACGCCGCACACAGCTCTTCCCCGGTCCCGACATCCAGGTCGAGAATGGCCTCAAACCGGCCCTCGGCGTTCTGGACCAAGGTCATCACATTCAGCGCGGTGTCCTCGGCCACCGGCACCACCCGCTCCTCGGGCGGAAGACTCGCGGCGCGGTCGAGGGCGATCGCCCTCGCCTTCGCCGCCACCTCGGCCGGGGTGGTCTGCACCATCAACGCGCGCACCACCGCCGCCCGATCGTCGTCCGACAACGGCACCCGAGCCTCGATATGGGTGACACCTTTGCCGACGGCGTCGGCGAACTCGATACCGATCCCACCCAACCACTGCGCGGTCGTCAACGCCCCCAAAGACGGGGCCATCCGCCCGACCCGCACCGCGCGGGACGCCGCACCCGGGGCCATACCCAACAACCTCAACAAATCGGTGCCGGTGCGCAGGTGCCGCCGCCCCGGCACACCCGCCCGCTCAGCCGCCGCCACCGCCGAAGCGATCACAAAATCCAGCAGATTCCGCGCCGACACCGCCGCAACCAACACCGCCAACAACGGCTCGTCATCGACCACCGGCCGAGCACACCGCACCACCCGACCCAAGCTCGACCCGACATCATCCTCAGGACAGATTCCCGGCGTCAGCTCATCGATCAACGCATCAACAAACACATCAAGACAGGTGGCGTCCACAACGGAAACCGACTTCCCCCACAGCACCCAACCACGGGCACCATCAAACACACACAGCCCGCACGACCCCCCAGACAGGGACCGTCGAACCTCGCGGCGACCGAAGTCGCGGTCTGCGGCTCACCAGATCCGAGGATCGGGAACCGCGGCGCATTCGAACTTGTGTTCGACACTACGCCGAATACGACACCTGCGCAAGGGGTCCGATGAATCCAAGGTCATGAGCTCACATACGATCGATCGCCCTTGTAACTCACCCAGACGCCCTCGGGCAGAAGCTCACCCACCCTGCATCGCCAGATGGGCGGCTCGACACCGCGGGAACCTCGTCGCACGCCGAGCATCCGGAGTCCGGGGAGCCGTCGGCTCCAGATATCGGGGCCGACCCACCTCTACACTCCAGCCATGGACCTCGACGAGCTGCATTGGTTCGTGACACTCGCCGAGGCCGAGCACGTCACCGATGCCGCCGCCGAATTGGGCATCAGCCAACCGACCCTCTCGCGTGCGCTCGCTCGACTGGAGGCGCGTATCGGAGCTCCCCTGTTCGACCGCGTGAACCGACGCCTCCGGCTCAACACCTACGGCGCGATCCTGCTCGATCACGCACGCCGTAGCATCGCCGAAATCACCAGCGCCACAGAGCGAATCGCCGCACTGCGTGATCCCGACACCGGTACCGTGCGACTCGCGTTCCTGCACTCACAAGCCGGAGGGTTCGTCCCGGACCTGCTGCGCCGATTCCGCGCCGAGGCCCCCCACGTTCAGTTCGAACTGTTCCAGGGCGCCACACTCGATATCCTCGATCGGCTCGACAAAGGGCATGTCGACCTGGCCATCACCTCGCCGCGACCAGCAGGCTACCCATGGCGGGTGCTCTACGGCGAGCGCCTGTGCCTCGCCGTTCCCCGGGATCACCGATTCGCCGGGCGCAGCCGACTGCGACTGTCCGATGCGGGCGACGAGCCCTTCGTCGCCCTGCAGCCGGGATTCGGGCTGCGCCAGTTGACCGACGAGCTCTGCGCCGCAGCCGGGATCGCGCCCACGATCGTCTTCGAGGCCATGGAGATCCCAACGGTCGAGGGCCTGGTCGCTGCCGGATTCGGCGTCGCGGTCGTCCCGCTTCCACACCCCGATCGGATGGACGGCGGAGCCGCCTATATCCCGCTGTCCGAACCCACCGCCAAACGTCAGCTTGGCCTGACCTGGCGACCCGATGGCGACCTACCGCCGGCGGCAGCCAGGCTCGTCTCATTCATCATGCATAATCTGCATGATCTGACAGCGGTTCATACATTAGACACATTGCCCAAGCCCTCCTAGTCTCGCCTGGGTGACCACGACCCTGAGCCCCACCGACTGGCCTGGGCATCCGCGTGGCTCCAGGGAGTACCGACGACTGTTGGCCGCGTTGTTCTGCGGCGGTGTCGCGACATTCGCGCAGTTGTACTCACCGCAGGCCGTACTACCCATGATCGCCACAGACCTGGGCACCGGTGCCGCCCATGCCGCTCTGCTCGTCTCGGCCGCCACGGTGGGTCTGGCCGTCGGTGTCATTCCATGGGCGGCCGTCGCCGACCGCATCGGTCGAGTTCAGGCGATGACGGTATCCATCACGGCGGCAACATTTCTCGGCCTACTCGTCCCACTCGCTCCCACCTCCGACCTCCTGCTCACTGGTCGTTTTCTCGAGGGCCTCATGCTTGGTGGGGTTCCCGCCATCGCCATCGCCTACCTGTCCGAGGAGATCGATCCCGGCCACGCCGCGCGGGCTGCGGGAAGTTACGTGGCGGGGAGCACCATCGGCGGGCTCACCGGCCGACTGGTCACGGGCCCCGTTTCCGAGTTCGCCGGCTGGCGCATCGGCGTCGTCACCGTTGCGGTGCTGTGTGCGCTGTCGGCTATGGCATTCGTGAAGCTCGCCCCGCGGGCACGCGGTTTCCAACCCGCCCGCATCAAGGGACTGGGCACACGCCTGGCCGAAAATCTGCGCTCACCACAACAACTCGTGCTCTACGGCCAGGGATTCCTGCTGATGGGCGGATTCGTCGCGCTCTACAACTTCCTGGGATTTCGGCTGGCGGCCGCACCCTACAACTTGCCCCAGACCCTCGTCAGCCTGGTCTTTCTTGCCTATCTGGCCGGCACCTGGGCCTCTGCGCGCGCCGGCGCCGAGGCGGACCGATTCGGCCGAAAGCCCGTGCTGCTGGCGTCTATCGCCACCATGATCGTCGGCACGGCCATGACCATCAGCACCGAACTCGTCGTGATGTTGCTCGGATTGCTCATCGCCACCGCAGGGTTCTTCGGCGCACACGCCATCGCCTCGGGGTGGGTGGGTGCCCGCGCGGGCACAGCCAAGGCGCAGGCATCAGCGCTCTACAACTTGTTCTACTACGCGGGATCCAGCGCCCTCGGCTGGTTGGGCGGTGTGGCCTTCGACGCCGCCGGTTGGACCGCCGTGGCCGGATCGGTCATCGTCCTCGCGGCGCTGGCCGGGGTGCTCGCCATCACCACACTGGAGAATCCGCGCCGCGCTCGGCCTCGGAACGCGGGCCGAAAAGGCGCCGCTACCCCGCGGTGATGGTGATGTCCTTTGTCGCTCACCCTGGGCAGTGACGTCAGCCCGCTGATCGGGACCCGCGCGTTCACTTATCTAACCAAGTGGCATATCGTGGCGGCATGGACTTCGCGATGTCGGCCAAAGCCGCTGATTACCACAAGCGCCTCTCCGACTTCATGGTCGAGAATGTCTTCCCCGCCGAGGAGTCCTACCACGCCTACCGCGAGGAGAAGGGTCCCAAGGACCACACCGTGCCCCCGGTGGTCGAAGAGCTCAAAACCAAGGCGAAGGCCGCCGGGCTGTGGAACCTGTTCCTACCCTCGGAGTCCGGGCTGACCAATCTCGAGTACTCACCGCTTGCCGAGCTGTCCGGCTGGAGCATGGAGATCGCCCCCGAGGTGCTCAACTGCGCCGCACCGGACACCGGCAACATGGAGACGCTGCACCTGTTCGCCAACGAGGCGCAGCGCGCGCAGTGGCTCGAGCCCCTGCTCAACGGTGAGATCCGGTCCGCGTTCGCGATGACGGAGCCCGCCGTCGCCTCCAGCGATGCCCGCAACATCGAGACCACCATCCTGCGCGACGGCGGCGATTACGTCATCAACGGCCGGAAGTGGTGGATCACCGGGGCCTCGGACCCGCGTTGCAAGCTGCTCATCACCATGGGTCGCACCAATCCCGATGCGGCCGCACACCAGCAGCAGTCGATGATCCTGGTTCCCATCGACACCCCGGGAGTCACCATCCTCCGCTCGTTGCCGGTCTTCGGTTGGCAGGACCAGCACGGACACTGCGAGATCGTGTTCGACAACGTCCGGGTTCCCGCCGAGAACCTGCTGCACGAGGAAGGCAGCGGGTTCGCCATCGCTCAGGCCCGGCTGGGCCCGGGTCGCATCCACCACTGCATGCGCGCCCTCGGCGCGGCCGAGCGGGCACTGGCTCTGATGATCGACCGCGTGCAGACGCGCATCGCGTTCGGCAAGCCGCTTGCCGAGCAGGGTGTGGTGCGTGAGTCCATCG
The DNA here is from genome assembly GCF_036946495.1 of Mycolicibacterium neoaurum. Classification (NCBI taxonomy): domain Bacteria; kingdom Bacillati; phylum Actinomycetota; class Actinomycetes; order Mycobacteriales; family Mycobacteriaceae; genus Mycobacterium; species Mycolicibacterium neoaurum. Next base: position 1,894,101 of record NZ_JAQIIX010000002.1, on the reverse strand, counting down.
CCAAGTCTCGCAACGAGATCGACCAGGCCAGGCTGCTGTGCGAAAAGGCCGCCTGGACGATCGACAAGGAGGGCAACAAGGCCGCCCACGTCCTGGTGTCGCAGATCAAGTCGGTGGCGCCGCAGGTCGCCTGCGATGTGCTCGACCGCGCCATCCAGGTGCACGGCGGCGCCGGGGTGTCCGATGACTTCCCGCTGGCCCGCCTCTACGGCTGGCACCGCGCGATGCGACTCTTCGACGGCCCCGACGAGGTGCACATGCGGACGATTGCGCGCGCCGAACTCGGCAAGGAGAAGTCGGCGTTCGCTGCGGCGGCCTGCAGCCCGTCGAACACGCTGTGACACAGTAGAGATCGTGGAACTGACTGGAGCCTGGAACTTTCGCGATGTAGCCGAGTCCGCCGGCATCCGGCCAGGACTGCTGTTCCGGTCCAGCGAGTTGAGCAAGCTCACCGACGAGGGTCGGTCCACGCTGCTGACGCTCGGCATCAACGATGTCGCCGATCTGCGGTCACGCCGTGAGCTCGAGCGGCGCGGTGCCGGTCAGGTGCCCGCCGGTGTCGCGCTTCATCACCTGCCGTTCCACTTCGAGGATGACTCCGCCCAGGATGCCCCGCACGAGGCGACCTTCCAGCGGGTGATGTCCGAATCCCCCGAGGGCGAGGACGTGGCCGAGGCGGCCAAGCGTTATATGACCGAAGTGTACGAGGAGTTTCCCGCGCTGACCGGTGCGCAGGTGGCGGTGCGGCAGGTCATTTCGTTGCTGGCCGACGGCCGTCCCGTCATCGCGCACTGCTTCGCCGGCAAGGATCGGACCGGCTTCACGGTGGCCACCGTGCTGGAGGCCGTCGGGGTACCGCGCGATGCGATCATGACCGACTTCCTGCGCAGTAACGACGCGATCGACCCCTTGCGGGACAGCATCATGGAATCGGTGAAGGCCCGTGCCGGCGAGGACCCGGCGGCGCTCACCTTCATCGAGGCGCGGCTCACCGACGCGGTGCTCGGCGTGCGCGAGGAGTACCTGGAGGCCGCGCATCGGGCGCGTGACGAACGCTACGGATCGGTATCGGGCTTCCTGCGGTCCGCGGGAATCACCGATGACGAGCTCGCCCGGTTGCGGGCTCGGCTGACTAACTGACCAGCACTCCGACCACCCAGCAGATCGTCGCGAGCAGTGCGCCGGTGAGCTCCACACCGACCGAGAGCGCGACGCCCTTGAGCGCGTGCACCGTCGAGGCCCAGGCACGGGTCGGGTCGCGGCGGGTCGCCAGCTCGGCGAGATAGACCCCGAGCACGAACCCGATCAGCAGTCCTATCACGGGGATGACGAAGAAACCGACGACGCCGGCCGCACCTCCGACCACCAACACCGAGGTACGCACCTCGGCCCGGCGCATGCGCTGCACCGGCCAGGTGTACTTGACGATCTCGGAGACCACGAACAGTGTCGCGGCGACGCCGAAGGTCACCCACGAGTTCGTCGTGCCCTCGACATAGGCCCACACGCCGATCGCACCGAGGACCAGCAGCCCACCCGGGAGGATCGGCACGATGATGCCCACCAGACCGACGGCGATCGCCAATGCGACGGCGACGATGCCGAGCGTCCCCACCCTCAGACACCCAACCGGTGGGCGAGGTCGATGAAATCGTGAGCGATGACGTCGAATTCACCATCGGCGACCTCGGGCAGGGGGCGGCCGGATCCCTGTTCCAGCGGTCGCATGACGTAACCCGTTCGCAGGCCACTGTCCCGTGCCGCGCGCAGGTCACTGGGATGGCAGGCCACCAGCATCAGCTCGTGCGGGGCCACATCGAGCAGCCGCGCGCAGCCGAGATACGCCCCGGGATCCGGCTTGTAGTGGCCGAACAGCTCGGCGGAGATCACGCAATCCCACGGCAACCCGGCGCTCTTGGCCATATTCGTCAGCAGCGAGATGTTGCCGTTCGACAGCGTGGTGATCACGAAGGACTGTTTGAGACGCTGCAATCCCGCCACCGAATCCGGCCACGGGACCAGCCGATGCCAGGCCCGATTCAGCTCGTCGACATCGGCGTCGGCCACCGCGGAATCACCGAGCAGATCGACGAGGATCGCGCGGTGCAGGTCGTCGATGCGGGTCCACGGCAGCTCGCCGCGGCGCACCCGATCCATCGCCGGGGCGTAACCTGCCCGCCACGCATCGGCGAACGACGGCCAGTCCCGTTGCAGCCCATGTCGGGCTCCGAAGGACTGCAGCTCGGCGATGATGCTGGACCGCCAGTCCACCACCGTTCCGAAGACGTCGAACGCCAGTGCGCGCAGGCCGTGCACTACGGTTCCAGGACCAGCTTGCCGTGAATCTTGCCGTCCGCCAACGCCTGTAGCGCCGCGCCGCCCTCCGACAGCGGGTACCGCACCGGCGCCGGCGGGCGCAACCCGTCCTCGACCAACTTGGCGAGTCCGGCCGCCATCTCCGCACCGGCACCGGGAGTGACCCTGGCGAACTCGCCCCACCCGACGCCGACGACGCTGATATTGCGCAGCAACAATCGGTTGACCTTGACAGTGGGAATGCCGCCCGCGGCGAATCCGATGACCAGCAGCCGCCCTTCGGGCGCCAGCACCCGCACCGCGTCATCGAACGCGTCGCCGCCCACCGGGTCGACGACCATGTCGACACCGCGGCCACCGGTGGCATCGAGCACGGCTTGGCGCCATCCGTCGGTCAGCGGGAGCACGACATCGGCGCCGAGTCCGGCCACGAAGTCCATCGCGTCGGGGCGGTGCACCATCGCCACCACCTTGGCTCCGAGCGCCTTGGCCAGCTGGATGCTGGCCACACCGATGCCGCCACCGGACCCGAGCACCAGCACCGTCTCCCCGGCCCGCAGCGCGCCACGACGGGTCAGTGCGAAGAACATGGTGGTGTAGTTGCCGAGCAGGCAGACCGCGGTGGCATCGTCGATGCCATCGGGTACCGGTTGCAGCGAGTCCGGCGCCACCGCGACCTGTTCGGCGTAGCCGCCGATCATAGTGAAACCCGAAACCCGTTGCCCCACGGTGAATCCCGAGTCGACCGGGGCCGACCGCACGGTGCCGGCCACCTCGAGACCGGGCGTGAAGGGGGCCTCCAACCGGAGCTGATACTCACCGCGGGTCAACAACAGGTCCGGAAAGCACACCCCGGAGGCCCCGACGTCGACGATGACCGCGTCATCGCTCGGCGCCGGATCCTCGACATCGGTGTAGACCAGCCCGGCCGGTCCTGTGAGCTCCTGTGCTACAAGCGCTTTCATCCGAGCTTGAAGCTGGCCTGCTGGGCAGCCGACAGATCGGTGATCTCGCCCCACTTGGCGGCCACATCGTCGACCGAAGGAACCTCACCGAAGGTGATGCCCTCGTTCTGGAACAGTGCGGTGCGCTGCACCTTGCCGCCGCCGACGATGAAGATCGAATCGGTATCGGGAAGTTCCTCGGTCATCAGGTAGGCGACCACGGGTGCGACGTACTCGGGAGTGAGCTTCTCGAAGACCTCCGGCGGCAGGATGTCCTGCGTCATCCGGGTTGCCGCGATCGGCGCGACGGCATTGGTCTTGATGTTGTACTTGGCACCCTCTTGAGCCAGCGTGTTGATGAGGCCGACCAGGCCGAGCTTGGCCGCGCCGTAGTTGGCCTGCCCGAAATTGCCGAACAGGCCGCTGGTGGAGGTCGCCACCACGACTCGGCCGAAGCTCTGCTCACGGAAATGCGGCCACGCGGCGCGGATGACGTTGTAGCCACCGTAGAGATGCACCTTGAGCACGGCGTCCCAGGCCTCGAACGTCATCTTGTGGAAGGTGCCGTCACGCAGGATGCCGGCATTGCTGACCACACCGTCGACCTTGCCGAACTCGTCGATGGCGGTCTTGATGATGTTCTCGGCGCCCTCGGGCTCGGCGACGCTGTCGTAGTTCGCGACCGCACGGCCGCCGGCCGCTTTGATCTCCTCGACCACCTGGTCGGCCATGTTGTGGCCGGCACCGGTTCCGTCACGGGAACCACCGAGGTCGTTGACGACCACGCTGGCACCCTCGCGGGCCAGCGTCAGGGCGTACTCGCGACCGAGACCGCCGCCGGCTCCGGTGACGACGACAACACGATCCTGCACTCCGGGCATGGGATTCCTCTCTCAACACGCTCGATCTCAACACGCTTGACTGGCTCGGCTGTCCAGACGATCCATCTCTGTATACGGCGCGGTACCGGGCCGTCAGGACCCGGGTCGCCGGTTCAGAAGAGCTTGCGGGCCAGCTTCCACGCCTTGTCGGTGTACGGCGGGTAGATGAGCTTGCCCAGATCCGGCCGGGTGGGCTTGGTGAGCACCGACTTTCGGTGGCTGAACTCCTCGAAGCCATAACGGCCGTGGTAAGCGCCGGTGCCGGACGGACCGACACCACCGAAGGGCAACTTGGTGGTGGCGAAATGGAAGATCAGGTGGTTGACCACCATGCCGCCGGAGGACACCTCGCGGATGACGCGCTCACGGACCGCCTTGGCCTTGGTGAACAGATAGGCGGCCAGCGGCTTCGGTCGCGCGTTGACGAATTCGATTGCCTCGTCGAGATTCTGGACCGTGACGATGGGCAGTACCGGACCGAAGATCTCATCGGTCATCAGCGGTTCGGACAACGACGGATCGACGACGACGGTCGCGTCGAGCTCGAGGGCGTCCGGATTCGACCCGCCGCCGATGACGACGTCGCCCTTGGTCGCGGCCACCGCAGCGGCCAGCCGGTCGAAGTGCCGCCGGTTGACGATGCGCTTGCCTCCGGTCGCCTCGGCTTCGAAGGTCTGTACGGCGGCCTTGATCTTGGTGACCAGTTCGTCGCGGATGGAGGCATCGGCGAGCACATAGTCCGGCGCGATGCAGATCTGACCCGAGTTGATCAGTTTGGTCCAGGCGATGCGCTGAGCCGCGACATCGATATCGGCGTCGGCGGCGACGATCACCGGGCTCTTACCGCCGAGTTCGAGGGTCACCGGAGTCAGGTGGGCCGCGGCAGCCTGGTAAACCTTGCGACCGATCTCGGTACCGCCGGTGAAGCAGATCTTGTCGAAACCCTGGTCGATCAGTTCCTGGCTGACCATGCCGTCACCCTCGATGACCGCCACCGCATCCTGGTCGAGGTAGCGGGGCACCAGTTCGGCCATCAGCGCCGAGGACGCCGGCGCCAACTCCGAGGGCTTGAGCACGACGGTGTTACCGGCGGCCAGCGCGCCGACGGCGGGTCCGAGGGTGAGCGCGAACGGGAAGTTCCACGCACCGATGACCAGCACGACGCCGTAGGGCTCGTACTCGACCCACCCCATACCGGGCAGCTGGGACAGTTCCAACAACCGATAGCGGCGCTTGGCCCACTTCCCGACGTTCTTGGCCGCATCCGCGGCCTCGGCGGCGGTGCTGGCGACATCGGCCAGCCATGCCTCGAACGGCTGCCGGCCGAGGTCTGCCTTCAGCGCCGCGGCGATGGCCTCCTCGTTGTCGACTACCAGACTCTCCAGTGCGCGCAACTGCCTGCGCCGCCACTCCAGGTCACGGGTGCGGCCCGTGGCATAGGTGGCACGCAGTCGTGCGACGATCGCCGGGATGTCGCTGGCGAGGGGTGTCGATGGCGCATCGGCATGGGTGGTCATGGGACCGTCCTTCCTGACCGGGAAACTCGATCCTAACCAGTTGGTTGGGCCCTTCGTAAGGGTCGGATCGCCCGTCTGCCGAAACTGCGTCAGAGCTTCGTCGCCGTGACGAACTGCGAGAACGCATCATCGTCGGGAACCTCTGGCCCCTCCGGAAGTGCCCACCGTTTCAGCCTGCGCATCTCATCGGCCGCGTTGACCGCGGAGCTCTCCCAGCCGTGTCCGGCCAACCACGGCGCCAGATTCGACCGGTCGGGGTCGTTGTACATCAGCTCGCCGATATCGACGCCGTCGGCGAGACCGAACTTCTCCTTGATGCGGTCGAAGCGTTCCTTCATCTGGGCCCGACGTTCTTCGGCCTGTACGGGCGCCGTCTCGGCGGCAATCCTGCTACCGGGCGCGCTGAGCTCGGTGATCTGCTCGAAGAGGCGGTCCTGCGCGTCACCGGGCAGATACATCAGCAGCCCCTCGGCCAACCACGCCGTCGGCACGGCATCGTCAAAACCGGCGGCTCGCAGCGCCGTCGGCCAGTCCTGACGCAGATCGATCGCGACCTCCACGCGGGTCGCCGTCGGCTGGACGCCATGCTCGGCGAGCACCTGTCGCTTGTATTCCAGAACCTTGGGCTGGTCGATCTCGAAGACCGTGGTGCCCGCCGGCCAGCTGAGCCGGAACGCACGGGAGTCCAGGCCCGAGGCCAGGATGACCACCTGCCGCAGTCCGGCCTCGGCGAAGTAGTCATCGAAGAACCGGGTACGGACGGCCTGGTAGTTGCCCATATGGGTGAACAGGACCGCCGCCTCGGGGTCGATCTCCTCGGCACGGGCGGCGAAGTCGCTGTCGAGCATCATGCTCCACGGTCCGCCGCCGGCGCCGTCGACCAGGATGCGCGCGTACGGATCGGAGATCAGTGGATCGGCAGCCGCCGTCTCGGCGGCGCGGGCGGCCGCCACCATGACGGCCGTGGTCCCGACGCTGGTGTCGATATCCCAGGTGTCGTCGTGGGAGCGCAGTGAACTCATCGCCCCATGCTAGGCGAAGGTTAGGTTGCCTATTCGACGATGCGTTCCAGAAGAGCGCAGTTATCGAACCGGACGAAACAACTTGTTTGCCAGCAGCAGTTCCAACTGGGCGATCACCGCCTCGGATCGGTCATGGGTCCCGACATATCCGGAGTAGAAACCCATCCCCCACGTCACCGCGACGAGCATCTCGACGACCGTCTCGATATCGACATCATCGGTTAGCTCGCCGCTGTCGACCGCCGCGCCCACGGCCCACCGGACGAATTCCCGCGAGCTGGCCAGTGGGTCGGAGCCGTCCTGGCTGAGTTCGGGGTGGCGCTGCGCTTCCAGCACCGAGGTCACCAGGAAGGCGGCCGCCGAGCGATCCTTGCTGTCGGCCTGCACCGCGATCGCGAAGAACTTCGACAATCGGCCCAGCAGCGTCGTCTCGGAACGGGCCCGCTCGATCCCGGTCTGCACCACGACGGCATTGGTGTGCTCGACCACCTCACGGTAGAGCGCACGCTTGCTCGGGAAGTAGTGATTGATGGCCGGCCGCGTCAGATCAGACCGGACCGCGATCGCCTGGAATGTCGCTGCGTCGTAACCGAGTTCGCTGAAGACTTCGCGCGCGGCCTGCAGGATTCGCTCGCGGGTCTCGGCGGCTTTTGCCGCCGGCGGACGACCCGGACCCCTGCTGGCTGTATGCGGCACAGTCAAATTCTGCCACAGCCCGCAGACCCCGCTATCGGACGTTCGTTGCGCGGCGAGGTGACCGCCGAGTCACAGCAAACATTCAGCCGACTCGGTGGGGCATCAGCGCATCGGGCGGCAGGGAGCCGAACCGGCCTGCGTTGAAATCATCGAGCGCCTGCAGGACCTCGGCGCGGGTGTTCATCACGAACGGTCCGTACTGGACCACCGGTTCACGAATCGGTTGGCCACCGAGCACCAGTGCCTCCAGGGCGGGGCGATGAGCGTCCTGGCCCTCGTCCGCGGTGATGACGATGCGGTCACCGGGCCCCAGGACGGCCAGCTGACCCTGCTGGATCGGGTGACCGACCGGGCCCACGGTGCCGCGCCCGGACAGGATGTAGACCAGGGCGTTGTAGCTTCGGTTCCACGGCAGGCTCAACCGTGCGCCGGGCTCGATGGTGCTGTGCGTCAAGGTGATCGGCGTATGGGTGCTTCCGGGACCGCGGTGTCCGGCGATCTCCCCGGCAATCACCCGGACCAACGCGCCCCCGTCCTCGGAGGACAACAGCCCCACCGTGCCACCCTCGATCGACTGGTAGCGCGGGGCAGCGAACTTGTCCTTGCGTGGCAGGTTCACCCACAACTGCACACCGTGGAAGAGTCCGCCACTCTCGACCAGCTCGGCCGGAGGTGTCTCGATGTGCAGAATTCCCGCACCCGCCGTCATCCACTGGGTGGCACCGTCGGTGATGAGACCGCCGCCGCCGTGCGAATCCTGGTGCGCGAAACGGCCGTCGAGCATGTAGGTGACGGTCTCGAAGCCGCGGTGGGGGTGCCAGTCGGTACCCCGCGGCTCACCGGGCTGGTACGCGACCTCACCCATCTGGTCCATGTGCACGAAAGGATCCAGATCCGCGGCACTGACGCCGGCGAAGGCACGCACCACGGGGAAGCCTTCCCCTTCGTATCCGCGGGGGCCGGTCGTCAACGACCGGACCGGCCGGTCGGTCTCGGCGGGAGTCGGCCCTGCGATGCGGGGCAGCGTCAGGGTGTCAGCAGAGATGGCAGGCATGTTTCGTGTAACCGGACCACGGTCCGATTCATTCCCATCGGCGCAGTCAAGAACGATCATGGTTTGAGTTTTGACGGATAGGGAAATTCACCGGTCCGACAACACTTCTACGGATGGGAATCATCATGATCATCCTCGGCGTCATCTTGCTGATCATCGGCTATTTCACCAGTCTGTCGATCCTGTACACGATCGGAGCGATCCTTGTGGTCGTCGGTGTCGTGTTGTGGATCCTCGGCGCTGTCGGACGCCCCGTCGGTGGCCGAAAAGCCTGGTTCTAGCGACTCCTCTCACCAGCTCGCCGCGAGATGTGCACACGGTGCGCGCTCGCGGCGAGCTGCGTCTCAGCTCAGGATCTGAGACGCCGCCGCTCGTGCATCTGCCGCGCTGGCCGTAGCCAGAACGGCTTCGGCAGCGGCCCGGCATTGGTCCAAGGTCACCGCGGCCAGCGCGGCGCCGACGCCCGGTACCGCCGTCGCCGCCGCCGACAGCGACGTGATGCCCATCCCCACCAACACGCAAGCCAGCATCGGATCGGCCGCAGCCTCCCCGCACACGCCGACCGGCTTACCCGCCGCCGCGCCGGCCCGCGCCGTCATGTCCACCAGCGCCAGCACGCCCGGCTGCCACGGGTCGGTCAGCGTCGCCAGCTCGGCCGACATCCGATCCGCTGCCATCGTGTACTGGGCCAGATCATTGGTACCGATGGACAGGAAGTCGACATGCTCAAGGATCCGGCCCGCCAACAGAGCAGCCGCCGGGATCTCGATCATCACCCCGGGTGTCAGTCCGAATGACCGTGCTTGCTCGGCAAAGGTTTTCGCTTCGTCGGCGGTGGCGATCATCGGAGCCATGACCCACGGGTCGGCACCCGTGGCGGCGGCGGCCGCCGCGATCGACTCGAGCTGACGCGTCATCAATCCCGGGTTGCCGAACGAGATCCGCACACCGCGCACGCCGAGCGCCGGGTTGGCCTCATCCGGGTGACCGGCGAATTTCAACGGCTTGTCCGAACCTGCGTCCAGGGTGCGGATGACGACCTTGCGTCCCTCGAAGGCGGTCAGCACTTCGCCGTAGATCCGCGCCTGCTCGTCCACCGAGGGTTCGGTATCGCGGTTGAGGAAGCACAATTCGGTGCGGAACAATCCGACACCCTCGGCCGGGGTCTGGCGAGCGGCCTGCGCCGCGGCTCCATCTTGGACGTTGGCCAGTACCGCGACGGCGTGCCCGTCGGCAGTCGCACCGGGGCCCTTCCATTGGGCGACCCGTTCAGCCTCGGCCCGGGAGGTCTCGACAGCGCGCGCGGCCTCGGCGGCGTCCGGCGCCACCGTCACGGTGCCGAGCGCGCCGTCGACCATCACCGGCACACCGACCGGCACCTCGTCGAGGCCGTCCACGGCAACAACGCACGGAATCCCCAACTGGCGCGCGATGATCGCGGTGTGGCTCGTCGGCCCACCGAGGGTGGTCGCCAATGCCACGACCAGTCTCGGATCCAACCCGGCGGTATCGGCGGGCGCGAGATCCTCGGCGCACAGGATCGACGGGCTGTCCGGGGTCGGGACGCCGGGTTCGGGCAGACCCGCGAGCTGGGCCAGCACCCGATCCCGGATATCGCGTAGGTCGGTGACGCGTTCGGCCATCAGATCACCCGCCTTGGACAGCGCATCGGCGATCTTGCCGATGGCCGCACCGACCGCCTGTGGCGCGGGAGTGCCCGTGTTGACCCGCTTCTCCGCGTCACCGAGCCAGGCGCGGTCCTGCGCGAGTGCGGCGGTGGTCGCCAGCACTTCCGATGCCACGCCGGTGGCGTGTCCGGCGCGATCACGCAACCTGGTGGCGACGGTCGCGGCAGCCTCCTTGAGCCGCGCGACCTCGGCCGGACGGTCGGCTTCGGCAAGTTCGGCCGCCGGTTGTTCGGTGACCTGTGGCCGGGCGCCGGGACGGATCACCGGCGCATAGGCGACGCCCGCGACCACCGGGACGCCGTGGAGGACCTTCGAGTCGGTCACTGTTGAAGAACTCATGTGATTCAGATTACAAGAAAGCATTGACAAGTCAACAGAAACAAGCGTAAAACCACACATATCAACATTTCAGCAGATCGTGCCACCCCTGGACGGAGCCCGATGTACGCCGAGGAACGCCAGCAGGCCATCGCCGCCCTGGTGATCCAGCGCGGCCGCGCCTCGGTCGCCGAGCTCGCCACCGCCTATGACGTGACCACCGAAACCGTGCGACGCGACCTCGCGGTGCTGCACAAGGCGGGCCTGTTGCGCCGCGTGCACGGCGGCGCCGTTCCGGCCCGGGCACTGCACCTCGTCGAGCAGGACGTCGATGAACGCGATGCCACCCGGGCGCCGTACAAGGACGCCATCGCCGCGGCGGCAACCGAGTTCTTTCCGGTCGGTGGTGGCAGCGTGCTGCTCGACGCCGGCACGACCACAAGCCGCATCGCCGCGGCCATCCCGACCGACCGCGAACTGGTGGTGGTGACCAACTCGATTCCGGTCGCCGGCCGGTTGTCCACCGTGACTTCGGTGTCCCTGCAGGTGCTCGGCGGGCGGGTTCGCGGCCTCACCCAGGCCTGCGTCGGCGAACAGGCCCTGCAGACTCTCGAGCAACTACGGGTCGACATCGCGTTCATCGGCACCAACGGCATCACCGCCCGACACGGTCTTTCCACTCCCGACGCCGAGGAGGCCGCCATCAAGCGCGCCATGGTCAAGTGTGCCAATTACGTTGTGGTGGCTGCTGATTCATCGAAGATGGGCCGTGAGGAACTGCACAGCTTCGCCGCACTGTCCAGTGTCGACGCCATCATCACCGATACCGAGATCAGCCCCGACACCCATGCCGAACTCAGCGGCTGCGGTATCGACATCATCCGTGCAGGAGCAACCGCATGATCGTCACCGTCACCCCGAACCCCAGCATCGACCGCACGGTCACGCTGCCGGGCACCCTCACCCGCGGCGCGGTACACCGCATCAGCTCGGTCACCGACGAGCCCGGCGGCAAGGGCGTCAATGTGGCCCGCGCACTCGGCCTTGCAGGCCTGGACGCGGTGGCCGTGTTACCCGCCGCCGCCGACGATCCGATCCTCACCGCGCTGCGCGCCGCGGCCGTCCCGTTCCGCGCGGTGGCCGTCCCGGCTCCGGTGCGCACGAACATCGCCGTCACCGAAAATGACGGCACCACAACCAAACTCAATGCCCCCGGCGCGCCGTTGGACGCTGCGGCGCTGGATGCGCTCACCCGCACGGTCATCGACGCCGCACGCAGCGCCAGCTGGGTGGTGCTGTCGGGCTCGCTGCCGCCGGGTGTGCCCACAAGCTGGTATGCCGACGTCGTCGCCGAACTGGCCGGATCGAACTGCCGGGTGGCCGTCGACACTTCCGACGCTCCGCTCACCGCACTGGCCGAGGCATTCGGCACCGCCGCGCCCGACCTGATCAAACCCAACGCCGAAGAGCTGGCCGGGCTGACCGGAACTTCCGGCCAGGAGCTGGAAGATGCTGCTGCCCAGGGTGATCCGGGTCCGGTGGTCGCCGCGGCCCGGCAATTGGTCGACCGCGGCGCCCGGAGCGTGCTGGTCACCCTCGGTGCCGCCGGTGCGGTACTGGTCGATCCGTCGGGCAGCTGGCTGGCCGGCTCACCACCGATCACCCCGCGTAGCACCGTCGGGGCCGGGGACTCGTCGCTGGCCGGTTATGTGCGCGCCGAACAGGCCGGTGCCGATCCGGCGGAGCGGCTGCGGATGGCGGTCGCCTACGGAAGTGCGGCGGCCGCCCTGCCCGGTTCCGCCCTGCCCTCACCCGACCAGCTCCACCTCGACGCCGTCCCCGTGCGGGCCATCTCCCCCGTACATACCGATTCCTGACTCCCATTTCCTGACCCCCACAGAAAGTTTGGTCATGTCCACATCCGCTCCGGTCATCACGACCGACCTGGTGCTCCTCGACACCGACGCCGGTACCGACAAGGAGGCCGTCATCGGCCGACTCGCCGGTCTGCTCGCCGGTGCCGGCCGCACGTCCGACACCGACGGCCTGATCGCGGCGGCGCTGGCCCGCGAGGCCCAGTCGGCCACCGGCCTGCCCGGCGGGATCGCCATCCCGCACTGCCGGTCCCCTCATGTCGACGCCCCCACCATCGGCTTCGCCCGACTGTCCCCGGCCGTGGACTTCGGCGCTCCGGATGGTCCCGCCGACCTGGTATTCCTCATCGCGGCACCGGAATCGGGCGGCTCTGAGCACCTCAAGCTGCTTTCCAGCCTCGCTCGTGCGCTGGTGCGCAAGGACTTCGTCGAACAACTGCGTGCCGCGCCGACTGCCGGTGAGCTCGTCGCACTGGTCGACGGTGTGGTGAACCCGGCGCCCGCCGCACCCGCGCCTGCGGCAGCCCCCGCACAACCCGCGGCACCGGCAGGCAAGAAGAGCATCGTCGCGATCACCGCGTGCCCCACCGGGATCGCGCACACGTACATGGCCGCCGATGCGCTCAAACTGGCCGCCGAACGCGCCGATGTGGACCTCGTCGTGGAGACCCAGGGCTCGTCGGGGAGCACACCGCTGCCGGCGGCGACGATCGCCGCAGCCGATGCGGTCATCTTCGCCACCGATGTCGGCGTGAAGGACCGCGGCCGGTTCGCCGGGAAGCCCGTCATCGCCTCCGGCGTGAAACGCGCGATCAACGAACCCGATGCCATGATCTCCGAAGCCGTTGCCGCATCGAGCAACCCGAAGGCCGCCCGAGTGGAGGGCAGTGGTCCAGCCGATGAGGCCACCGAGGGCTCGTCGAATGTCGGCTGGGGCACCCGGACCCGCCAGATCCTGCTCACCGGCGTCAGCTACATGATCCCGTTCGTGGCCGCCGGCGGTCTGCTGATCGCGCTGGGCTTCCTGTTCGGCGGCTACGAGATCGCCGATGTCGCCAATGACATCGCCCTGAACAACTCCTTGAGCAACCTCCCCGACGGCGGACTGGCCCAGTACTTCGGAGCCATCCTGTTCAGCCTCGGCGGTCTGGCATTCGGATTCCTGGTGCCCGCCCTGGCCGGCTACATATCCTTCGCCATCGCCGACCGTCCGGGTATCGCCCCGGGCTTCACCGCGGGTGCGCTCGCCGTGTTCGTCGGCGGCGGTTTCATCGGCGGCATCGTCGGCGGCGTGATCGCCGGCTTCACCGCGCTGTGGATCAGTCGCATCGACGTGCCGCGCTGGCTGCGCGGACTGATGCCGGTCGTCATCATCCCGCTGGTCGCCTCACTGGTCGTCGGCCTCATCATGTTCCTGCTCATCGGGCGCCCGCTGGCGTTGATCAACACCGGGCTGACCGACTGGCTCAACGGACTGACCGGCACCTCGGCCATCCTGCTCGGCGTGATCCTGGGTCTGATGATGTGCTTCGATCTCGGCGGACCGGTCAACAAGGCCGCCTATGCGTTCGCCACCGCGGGCCTGGCCGCCGCCACCACCGCCTCGTTCGAGGTGATGGCGACCGTCATGGCCGCCGGCATGGTGCCGCCGCTGGCCATGGCCCTGGCGACCACCGTCCGGCCGAGCCTGTTCAGCGAGCCCGAGAAGGAGAACGGCCGGGCGGCCTGGCTGCTGGGAGCCGCCTTCATCTCCGAGGGTGCCATCCCCTTCGCCGCGGCCGACCCGCTGCGCGTCATTCCGTCGATGATGTTCGGCGGCGCCATCACCGGGGCGCTGTGCATGGCCTTCGATGTCACGCTGCGCGCACCGCACGGCGGCATCTTCGTCTTCTTCGCGATCGGCAACCTGATCTGGTTCCTCGTGTCACTTGCCGCGGGAACCATCGCGGCGGCCGCCGCGGTCGTCGCCGCCAAACAGTTCGTCAAGCCGCGGCAACCCGTCGCCGCCTGAGACCGCAGTACCCAACGTCTAACAAACCCAACGCCCAACAAACCCCACCCCCCGAATAAACAAGGAGAGAAAGAATGCCCGAGAAGACCGTCACCGTCGGATCCGCCATCGGCCTGCACGCCCGGCCGGCCGCCATCATCGCCGAGGCCGTCACCAATTCCGGTGCCGAGGTCACCCTGTCGTTGGACGGCGGGGAACCCGTGGACGCGGGCTCGGCGCTGATGATCATGACCCTGGGTGCGGGTAACGGCGCCCAGGTGACCGTCAGCTCCGAGGATTCGGCCGCCCTGGCCTCGATCGCCGAGCTGGTGGCCAAAGATCTGGACGCCTGAACAGCACGCAAGAAAGCGGAACGCACCCTGTCTACACCCCCGTAAACTTGCTCTGGCGAAGGCCGACCTAGGCTGACGTGACACGATGCGTCGCCGAACGGCGGCCTTCGCTTTGCTGCGGGATGTGCCAGCACATCCGGCACCCGGGGACTGCAAAGGGGAGTGAACAGACCGTGCGACGCATCGGTGTGCTGCTGGCCACCCTGGCGCTGGTGTTGCTGACGGCGCCGCCGGCTCTGCTCATCGTGGCGGCACCGCCCGCCGGTGCGATCGAGCCGCCGGTGATCGACGCCGGCGCCGTTCCCCCGGACGAAACCGGGCCCGACCAGCCGACCGAACAACGGCGGCAGTGTTCGGCGCCGATCGTCTTCCCGAACTCGAACTTCACCGACAAGCCCTGGGCCAGTGACTACCTGCGGCTGGCCGATGCGCAGAAGTTCGCCACCGGGGCCGGGGTCACCGTCGCGGTGATCGACACCGGCGTGAACGGGTCACCGCGGGTACCCGCCGAGCCGGGCGGGGATTTCGTCGACAAGGCCGGCAACGGGATGTCGGACTGCGACTCCCACGGCACCTTGACAGCGGCCATCATCGCCGGCCGCGGCGCCCCGACGGATTCGTTCATCGGCGTGGCACCCGATGCCCGCATCCTGTCGCTGCGCCAGACCTCGGACAACTTCCAGCCGGTGGGCGCACGCCAGGATCCGAACAACCCCAACACCACGCAGACCGCCGGTTCGCTGCGCAGCCTCGCGCGCTCGATAGTGCACGCCGCCAACCTGGGCGCGCAGGTCATCAACATCAGCGAAGCCGCCTGTTACAAGGTCACCCGACCGATCGACGAGGCCACCGTCGGCGCGGCGATCAACTTCGCGGTGAACATCAAGGGCGCCGTCGTGGTCGTCGCGGCCGGGAACACCGGGCAGGACTGTGCCCAAAATCCGCCACCGGAGGCCGACGAGCCGGATGACCCGCGCGGCTGGCGCCAGGTTCAGACCATCGTCTCGCCCGCCTGGTACTCGCCGCTGGTGCTGACCGTAGGCGGCATCGGCCAGACCGGCCAGCCCAGTACCTTCTCGATGTCCGGCCCGTGGGTGGACGCCGCCGCTCCCGCCGAGAACATCACCGCCCTCGGCTATGACGGCAATCCCGTCAACGCCCTCGCCGGCGCCGATGGCCCCATCCCGATCGCAGGCACATCATTCGCCGCCGCCTACGTGTCGGGTTTGGCCGCGCTGCTCAAGCAGCGCTTCCCCGAGCTGACCGCCGCGCAGATCATGCACCGGATCACCGCGACGGCGCGTCACCCCGGCGGTGGTGTCGACAACTACGTCGGTGCCGGGGTCATCGATCCGGTCGCAGCGTTGACCTGGGATGTGCCGGACGGACCGAAGGTCGCTGCCTACCGCGTCAAGCAGCTGCCGCCGCCGGTGGTCATCGAGCCGCCGGACCGCGGCCCCATCACGATGGTGGTGCTGAGCGGGGTGGGCCTGGCGCTGGTGCTGGGCATCGGTGCGCTGGCACGACGGGCGATGAGACGCCGATGAAGGAGTTCCTCGGCCAGTTCGGTTTTCGGTTCACGACCGGGCATCTGCTGTGGGCGGCCACCCTGATTCCCGCGCTTATCGCGGTGTTCACGACGCTGGACCTGCTGTGGTTGGGCATCACGTTGAGCGTCCTGCTCGCCATTGCGACGACGCTGACGGTGCGCGGTCGGCGGTTCACCGGTTGGATCGCGGCACTGTTCGCCTGGCGGCGACGGCTCTCCGTCCCGCCTCCGCCGCCGTCGGCACCCGCCGTCGGGGCCACGGTGATGCCCGGTGACCACGTCGCGGTGCGCTGGCAGGACGGCTATCTGGTCGCCCTCATCGAGCTGATCCCGCGCCCGTTCACCCCGACCGTGCTCGTCGATGGCGAGGCCTTCACCGACGACGTGGTGGACACCCGCCTGGTACAGAACCTGCTCGCCGCGCACTGCCCCGAACTGGAGGCCGACGTGGTGGCAGCCGGTTACCGGGTCGGCAAGACCGCGCCTGCCAACCTGGTCGCGCTCTATGACCAGGTGGTCGGCCCGTATCCGGCACCGGCCAACCGGCGGACCTGGATCGTGCTGCGCGCGGATCCGGAGTCGACCCGCCGCCCCGCACTGCGCCGAGACACCGGCGTCTCCGGGCTGGCCCGCTACCTTGTCTCGTCGGCGACCCGTATCGCAGATCAGTTGGCCGGCAACGGGATCGACGCACGGTGTGGCCGCAGTTTCGACGATTTCGACCGTGCCACCGAGATCAGCTTCGAGCGTGAATCGTGGTCATCGATCAAGGGACGCAGCAGCTTCACGGTGGCCTACGTGGCCCCCGGCGGGCCGGACGTCTGGTGGTCGGCCCGCGCCGACCACACCATCACCCGCGTCCGGTTGCGGCCCGGCCAGGCGCCGACCACGACGGTGCTGCTGACCACGCTCGCCAATCCCGCTACGCCCCGCGGTTTTTCGTGTCTGTTCGGCGGTCAGCGCGCCGCGCTGCTCGGTGAGAGCCCGGTGACCGACCGGCATTACGAACTGCCCATCGGTTCGGCCGGAGTACTCATCGGTGAGACCGCGGATCGCTACCCGGTGTACATGCCGTTCGACGATGTCGACTCCAGTATCAACCTCGGTGATGCCCGACTGTTCACCCAATTCGTCATCCGCTCCGCGGCGGCCGGTGGCGTGGTGACCCTCGGCCCGCAGTTCGGCGAGTTCGCCGGCTTCGTCAACGGCCGAATCGGGCAGGTGGCCAAGGTGGTCTGGCCGAACGCGACGACCTATCTGGGCACACATCCGGGAGTCGGACGAGTTGTACTGCGCAGCAACTACATCGAGACTCCGCGGCATAGTCAGCTGCCGATCCGGCTGATCAACCCGCGCGAGGAGAGTCGCTACCAGATGGCGTTGGAGACCGTGTGATGATCGGGGGGCGATAGTCATGGGTGACCGTGTACGGGTCATACCCGATTCGTTGGACATGCTGGCCAAGCTGCGCGACGAGGCCGAATGGCCTCCGGTCGAGGCCAATATCGCCGCCCCGGACGCCCTGCCGAACTCTGCGACCGCGGTGGAGAACCTCAACAAGAACGCGGCCGCCTTGGTCGAGTGCCAGAACATCGCCAAGGAGCAGAACACCGTCCTCAACCAGATGCTGCGTGACACGGCGACGGCCTACCGGGAAGTGGACCGTGCATACGCCGATGCCATGGACAGTGATGCCCGCGCAGGCGCCGTCGACCGGATCACCGTCAAACAACCCTCGGGATCCAATCCTCAGCTGCCCGAGCTCGGCGCTTTCGCCATGGCCTCCCCCGGTGGTTACAAGGACGTCGAGTCCGCGGAGATGGCTCTGCAGGCGGGTGACCACGGCGTCTCGCTCAAGGCCGCCGCGGCGGAGTTCACTGCGGCCGCCAATGCCGCCCGCCGCAATGACACCGGTGGATTCGCGGGCGGATGGGAAGGTGATGCGGCCGATGCTGCGATAGCGAAGATCAACGAGTATGCGCAATGGGTCACCGATCTGGCCGAGGCGTGGGACAAATTGGCCAACGAGGCGCAGGTTCTCCTTGCCGCCCACACCGCGACGCGCGCGAACCACACCCCGATCTACACCCAGTACAAAGCGCTCGAGGCACAGCTCGCAAGCCTCGTTGGACAACCAGGCCAGGGCTCGGCCATGACGCAGATTCAGCAGGAGATGGCCGCTCTGCAGGAACGTTCGGACGATCTGCGCCAGGATTACGCCGCCGTGTCCAACCTGCCTCCCGTACAGACTCCGCCGCCACCCCGTATCCCCATCGCCGAGCAGGGACCGACCGGACCGCCCGGTGGCAACGGGACCGGAGGCACCGGTGGTGGTGGCGGTGGCGGTGGCGGTGGCGCGCCAGAAGGCGGCCAACCCGCGGTATCGCCGGCCTCGATGTCAGCGCAGAACGGTCAGCCCGCCGGCTCGCCGCAGACGGGATCACCGTCCTCGGGCCAGGGGGCAGGGTCGGGCGGAGGCGCACCATCCGGTGGTGGCGCCCCGTCCGGGGGTGGAAAGCCCGGCGGTGGTGGTGCACCGTCCGGTGGGCTTCCCGGTGGCGGTCTACCCGGCGGCCTGCCCGATACGGGTATGCCCGATCTCGACGATCCGGGCGTCTCGCCGGCCGGCGTCGGAGGCGGCGGTTCCGGAGGTGGATCCGGGGGAGGTGGTGGTGGTGTCCCGTCGATGCCGCTGCAGCCCAGTGTCGGAGCCGAGACGGTCGCTCCGGGTCCTGCGGCCGGGGGCGCACGCGCGGGTGGCACCGGCGGTGCCATACCGGCATCGGCCATGGGCGGCGGCATGGGTATGGGTGGCGGTATGGGCGGTATGGGCCACGGCGGCGGCGCCCAGCAGGGCCAGCAGAAGCGCCGCGACTCACGCTTCTCACCCGATGAAGAGCTCTACACCGAGGACCGCCCCTATACCGAACCGGTGATCGGTCAACGGCGGCGTAAAGACGTCCAGGACAAGGAATCCAAGTGAGCGAACAGATGCATCCGGAGGTGGCGGCCGTGCTGCGTCAGGCCGGCCGGTTGCAGGAGCTGATGGACGCTCAGTTGCACAAGATGGACAGCGAATCCTTCACTGCCACGGATGAATCCGAGACCGTGGAGGTCACGCTGAACGGCCACCACCGACTCGTCGACGTCTATCTGGCTGACGGACTCCTACGGCTGGGGTCGCAGACCATCGAGGAACGTCTGAACGAGGCGCTGCGCAATGCGACCGAGGTGGCCTCGGAGTCGATCGCCGCCGACCGCGACCGGCTCAATGACGCCGTCGCGGAGATCACCGGTACCTAGAAGCGCAGGTTACGCAGCAGGTCGTACACCCCGGCGATCCAGAGCAGCAGCGGGATCACCGCCGCGATCGACGCGCCATCGAGCAGTTCGAGGATCCGCTTGGTCACCGGCGAGAGCCGGTTGACGTTATCGGTGGCCCCCACCATGATCAGCGCGACCATGGCCAGCAGCAGATAGATGCCCAGCACCAGCCAGGACTGGTCGGGGAACCACAGGCAGAGCCGAACGGTGACACCGGTCGGCACGGCAACGGTGACGGCCATCAGCGCCCAGGCGCACCAACGCTCGGCGTAGAGCCGTGACCGGAAGCCACAGATCACCGTGACCAGTGCCGCGACGATCAGACTGTGCAGGAAGAAATGTCCTTGCACCACAACCGCGATCGCGCCGGCGGCCAGCACCGAGGCACCTGCGGTCAAGAATCCGATCAGCAGTTGCTTGGACAGCTCACTACGCTCGGTCAGCCGCGCGGCGGAGTCGGGCACCGAGGCGATGATCGCCTGCCAGGTCGGAGTCTCCTCATCCGCGCCATCGGGACGCGACACCGGGTCGAGCAGCTCGTCGTTGGCCACCGCCTCGCCGGGAGCGGGAATGGGGGGCAGCGCGATACGGGCAACCGCGACCGTCAACTTGGCGGCATTGGTGACCACGATCAGCCCGAAGGCGATGGCGCCGGCCGGGACCCACTCCTGCCCGCCATAACCGAAGGCGATGGCACCCGCAGTGATCGCCACCGAAAGCACCGCGGCAAAGGCCGCGACGCTGGCGCGTCTGCGCGGGCCTCCACGGGTGGCCAAGGTGTAGAGCAGAGCCACCGCGGCGGCACCGGCGACCTGGGGTGCGCCCAGCCCGTCGGCCTCGCGGGGCAGCGGCACTGCCAGCGCCGCCGCGCCGGAGAGCACCGGAAGCGCAGCGACGACCAGGCTTTCGGACAGGTTCACGTTGTCGTACCGAGAACGGGCCATCATGGCGCCGCCCACCAGCCCCAGGCCCAACAGCGCCAACGCGATGGACCACCACCAGTCCTTACCGGATTGCGTCCATGCCACCAGCGCAACCACGGTCGCGATCGTCGACACGACCGGGATGGCCAGCCCGACGAACCGGTTCAGTGCGGTGCGATCGAACTCGGGGGACTCATCGAGCACCGCGATGGCGTCGATCACGTCCTCGACCAGCGGGCGGTACCGTTCGGTCCGGCTCACCGACACCAACGTCAGCAGCGCTCCGTCGACGACACCGGCCTCGTCGAGGGATTCCGATGCCTTCATCGGCGGCGCACCCGGACGGGCGAACGCCCAGACCCCCTGAGCCTTGAAGTCGAAGCCCGCCAGCACATCCGGTGGCGAATCGTCGAGAAGATCGGCGAGCACCGACACCGTCTCGTCGATGTAGGTCTCGATGGGTGCCGAGGCAGGCAGGACCAGGTCGGTCATCCGTCGCCCGGTCAGGATGGTGACCCGGGTGGTGGCGGGCCTACCCGGAGTGACCGGTGTCGTCCCTGTCGCCCCCGAAGGCGCGGCCGTCGCGGTCAACGCCGTTCGAGCCGGTCGAAGTCGTCGGACAGACCCGCGGCCAGCTCCAGGATTCGCCGCTGGAACGTCTTACCGAGCAGGTCCAGCTGGATCTCGGTGCCCGCGGCGATGTGCTTGTCCCACGGCAGCACGACAACCCGACCGGGCGGAACGTGCCGCTCGAACTGCTGCACCAGATCCTCGACGTCGATGTTCGTCTTGCCCGGTGTCACGTGATTGATCACCACGCAGGAGCGACCCAGCAGATCCTGGTATCCGTTCTGGCGCAACCAGTCCATGGTGACCGCCGCCTGGCGCGCGCCGTCGATGGACGCGCTGGCGACGATGACCATGCCCGAGACGGTCGCCAACACCCCGCGCGAGGCCGGTTGGAACAAGCCCGCGCCGCAGTCGGCAAGCACCAGGTTGTAGTAGCGGGATACGACGCTGACCGCACCCTTCCAGTCTTCTTCGTTGAACTCGCGCCGGGCCGCGCTGTACTCCTCGGAGGACAGCACCTCCAGGTTGGCCGCGTTCATGCTGGTATAGGCGCGGATGTCGTTGTAGCGGGACAATTCCTTGTCCGACAACAGGTCTGCGATGGTCGCCGCCGACTGTCGACCGGCGCGGTCGGCGAGGTTGCCGCAATCCGGGTCGGCGTCGATGGCCAGGATCCGATCGCCGCGGACCCGGCTCAGTGCCGAGCCGAGGGCAACGGTGACAGCCGTCTTGCCGACACCGCCCTTGAGACCGAACACCCCGATCTGATAAGAGTCCCTGGCATTTCGGCGCACCCGAGCCTGGAGGTCCATCTCGTAGAGCTCATCCGGTGACGGGCCCATGTTGATCCGCGTCAGCAGATAAAGCCAGTGTCGCCAGCCGCGTTGCGACGGCATCTTGACCGCTGTGCGAACCCCGACGTGTGACAGCGCGTCGATGGCCCGGTGATTGCCCATGGTTGCCGCCGATGTCGGGGCGGGCTGCCCGGTGGGCGCGGGTGCACTCGACGGGGTCCAGCCCGTCTCCACCGTGTCGTTGTAATGCGCGCTCGGCGCGGGCGCGGGCGCGGAGCGGGGCTGCGGCGGTGGCGCAAAGGTCTGTTGTTCGAATCGAGCACCCGCGGGCTGGGCGGTCTGCGGGGTGCGCATCATGCCGTTCTGGACGTGCTGCGGCCCGGTGACCGGAATCTGGCTGGTCACCTCGGAAGCACTGGGTGGCGGCGCGACCGAGGCCGGCGGCGGGGCCGCGGCGGCCTGGGTGGGTGCGATCGGCATCGGCGGTGGGGTGTGCTCGCCGGCATAACTCGCATTGCCCGCACCGGAGGCGTTCACCGGCATCGGGGAGGCACCCTCACGACGTGCCGCGGCATCCTCGTCGGCAGCGTCGGACGCGCCGGAGGAATGGAACAGCCGGTCATAGTCTGCCGACATAAGCACCTCTCAAAGTCGTGCCAGTGAAAAACACGTTGTAAAACACACGGAGTGGGCGGATGCCCAAAGGCTAATCCGCCCACCCCTTGGTGCGCTTGGACTAGGCGAACATCCCGGTGACGCCATGCTCGATCTGCTGCATGTGCTGTCCGGACTCGCTGATCGTCTGCGCGAGATTCTGCAGCGCGGCGTTCAGCTCGGCCGAAGTGCTGTCCCACCGCATCTGCACGGCCTGGTAGGCCTCCGAACCCGAGCCACCCCACACCGAGGCGAGCGAAGCGAGCGAGGCCTTGCCCTCGTCGAGCAGACCCTGGGTGACGCCGACGGCGCCATGGATCTCGCCTGCGGAACCTTCGATACCGCCGAACTGCCAAACCTGTTGCGACATATGTTATCTCCTTTGAAAGTTGGTAAGGGTCAGAGGTTCATGGCCGACGAAAGGGTGCCGGCCTGGTCCTCGTCCGCGGTGGTGTACTGCATGCCCGAAGTCTGGATGTTCTGGGAGATGTCGTTCAGCTCCTGAACCTGTCGCGCGGCGGCCTCGTGGAAGCGCAGCAGCGCGGCCTGTGCCGCGGTGCCCGCCTGACCGACCATCTGGGCCGCGAGCGCACCACCGGTGGCCTCGACCTGAGAGATCACTCCCTTGAGCTCGCCGGAGATGCTCTCGAAGTGGGCCGCCTCCTTGGCGAGGACAGCGGCATCTGTATTCATCTGTGCCATGCTCGGTACTCTTTCTGTTTTCCTGTGTCCTCACCACTGATGGCGAGTCTTCCAGCCCCCTCGGCCGGGAAGTCTTGTGTCGGTTGACGGTTCACCAGTCGTCGTCCTCGTCCTCGTCCTCACCCAGGTCGTGGGCGAGGGCGGACGGCGCCGCCAGGCTCTGCCGATTCGTACCGCGTTTCGCTCCCTGCCCCATGCCCCCCATGGGTCCGCCGCCGGCTCCGTTGCCGACCGGGGCCAACCCCGATCCGGCACCGCCGGCCGCCGCACCGGCCGGGGCAGCAGCCCCCGCCGTCTGTCCGAGCAATCCGCTCATCAGCGGTGTGCTGGCCAGCGTGCCGCCCGCGCCGGGCAACGACGCCGCGCGCACCAGTCCGGCACCGGCTCCGGCGCCGGTCCCACCGGCCAGCGGATGGTTGGAGAACGGACTGGCACCCATCAGCCCGAACTGCGCACCCTTGTTCAGACCGCCACCGATCTGGCCGAACATCGAACTGACCTGCTGCATCGGCGCGAGGATCTGCTGCATCGGCTGGGTGACCGTCTGCATCATCTGCTGCGGAGCCTGGGTGAGCATCGAACCCACCTGCGAGGCAACCTGCATACCCATCTGCGCGCCCTGCTGCGCACCCTGCATCAGCTGCTCGGGCTCACCTTGGGCCTGCTGGGCGGTGTTCTCACCCTTGCGCGCCTGCGTTTGCGCCGACACCATCGCCGCATTGCTGTTCGCCGCGGCACGACCGGCATGCAGCGCCGCGGATTCGATGCTCGCCTGCGCAGTGACCTGCGCGAATGCCAGCTCTCGCATCGCCGAACCCGGCAGGGTCGCTGCGATCTTGCCCGAGGCGAACCCCAGCGCTGCCTCACCGACACCGGGCATCACGATCGGTTTGAGCGGCGGGATCGGTTCGAACATGGTGTTGGCGGCCGTCTCCGCCTGATAGCCGTGCATCGCGACGGCCGCCTGCGTCCACATCCGCACGAAGTAGTCGAACTCGTTGACCCCGATCGGCACGGTGTTCACGCCGAGGAAGTTGGTCGCCTCCAGGACGGCGTGCGTGACGTGGTTGGCCTCGATCTCGACCAGTGGCGGCGTCACCGCCATGGCCAGCAGGTACGAGTTCGCCTGGGCGATCGCCTGCATGGCCCGCTTCTGGGCCTGCAGGGCGGCGGTGTGCAACCAGACGACCATGGGCGTGGTTGCCTGGACCGCCTGCTCACTCGCCCCGCCCTGCCAGGACCCCGCCAGCGAAGCGAGGCTGGCGGAAAGCTCCTCGGCCTGGGTCTCCAACGCAATCGCCAAGGATTCCCAGGCAGCAGCAGCCTGATACATGGGCGCCGCACCGGCACCGGCCATCAACCGGCCGGTATTCACCTCCGGCGGCAGTGCCCCGTACACAAACGGCACAGGGGGAATTGAGGCAACCATTTGCTGGACTCAGTCTCGATAGCGGGTTATTCGCGCCCCGGTCAGGACAGCGTCGCTGCGGCCTGGGCGTCGGCGGTCGTGTAGATACCGGTGGCCTCGAGGTAGGCGGCTCCGGCGCGCGCCAGCTCCTGCTGGGCATACGCGTTCAGCGCCGCCATCTGCGCGCCTTCACTGGCGAACGCCAGGACTGCCTGCACAGATACCTCTTCCGCGCCGGCCGGCAACAGCGCCGACGCCTCGGCGGTGGCTGCGGTTCCGGTGGCCAAACCCCGGGATCCGTTCGCAATCACCTGGTTCCCGACACCGAGAACAGCGGGATTGTGTGCCATCGGTTGCATTTGCGTACCTCCTCACATCGTCGGAAAAGCCTGGATGCAAAAACTGAGAAGGGAGACAGAAATAGTGCTCTGTTGCATAAGAATCGTTCCCCCGACCCCATTTGCTGCCTAGCCACCGTCAAGTTCGCTGAGTGGCTACCAATCCATATTAACCACCGTTCGGGGGTGCTCCGAACACTTCTTCTGAGGGGGGATCGATATAGGCCGCCTGAACGACCTCTTTGCCGTCGGGAGAGATGAGAAGTGCCTGGCCAGGGGGCCTTCGCTTCAGTTTGAACTCGCTCGAGGGGAACTCGGTTTTCTCACCGGAGAGGAACAGGGTTGGGGATCCCGCGCCGAACGCGGCACCGACGAACTTGTCCATGGTGGCCCGGTGCGCCTGGCTCATCTGGCAGGTCACCACGATGTGCAGGCCGATATCCGCCGCGGCGGGCAGCAATGGCGCCAGCGGTGTCATGGGCGGCACCATCCCGGATGCCGCCACGATCATGTGCCAATCGTCGACCAGCAGCACCACGTCCGGGCCGGTCCACCACGACCGGGCCCGCAGCTGCGCGGTGGTCAGATCCGGCGGCGGCAGACGCTTCTTGAGGTTGACGGCCAGCGCCTTGATGGATTCCTCCAGCGAGGCACTGTTGCGGTTCACCGCGCCGGCGTCGAGCAGATGGCTCTGCGGCACCGCATCCAGCAGGCCCGACCGATAGTCAGCCAGCATGAACCGCACCTGCTGCGGACTGTTGCGGGCGCAGATCGCCTGGGCCACCGCATGCGCGATCGTCGTCTTACCCGACTTCGGAGCCCCGAAGATCAGCAGATGCGGCGTGATCTGCATGTTGTTGTAGGCCACCGACAGGTCGGACTCCCGGATGCCGACCGGGATGGTCCACCGGGTGCGATAGTCGGCATCGGGGCCCGGCGGCGTGGGATCGAGCTCGCGCAGGTGGATACGTTCGGGTAGCACGCGCACCCGCGGGGCCTCATCGGTGTGCAGTGATGCGATGTGGTCCACCGCCGCGGTGATGGCCGGGACGATATCGGTGGCGCTGTGCACGCCGTCCAGACGCGGCACGCCGATCATCAGGTGGTGCTTCTCCCCCGAGATCGCCCGCCCCGGGCGGTTGGCGGGGATGTCGCGGGTCATCCGGTCGACCTGGGTCTCGTTGACATCGCCGAGTCGGAACTCGACCTTGGTGCCCAAATAGTCGCGGACCCGTGATTTCAACTCGGTCCAGCGGGGTGTGGAGATGATGGTGTGCACACCGAACGCCAGCCCCTGCCCGGCCAGATCCTGCACCACCGGCTCCAGATCCGGGAACTCGGCGACGAATGCCGGCCAACCGTCGATCACCAGGAACACGTCACCGAACGGATCGTGGAACGCCGGGTGGTTGGGATCCTCGCGCATCTGCCGGTACGACGCGATGGAGCCGACTCGATACTGCTTGAACATCGCCTCACGTTGCCGCAGAACGGCTTTCATCTCGGCGACGGCGCGGTTCACCCGGTCCGGCTCCGAACGGGTCGCGACTCCGCCGACGTGCGGCAGGTCTTCGAGGTACATCAACCCGCCGCCACCGAGGTCGATGCAGTAGAACTGCACCTGACGCGGGGTGTGAGTCGCCGCCGCCGACAACACCAGCGTCTGCAGGAACGTCGACTTGCCGGTCTGCGGCGCCCCGCCGATCGCGATGTTGCCCGCCGCTGCCGACACGTCGATACCCCACACCTCCTGGCGGTGGCGGCGCGGCTCGTCCATGATGCCGAGCCCGAATCGCAAGGGCCGACGCTGATCACGTTCGACGAGTTCGTTCACCGGGGTGGGATCGGTCAACGGCGGGAGCCACATCTTGTAGGCCCGCACCTCGCCGGTGGTCAACTGGTCGAGCACCACTTCGCGCAGGACGCGCGGCTCGGAGTCCAACGTCATGAGCCATCCACCTCCGGCTGCTCGCTGCTAGAGATCATCGGGACGTCACCTGCGACGCATCCATCATCGGCGCGGCCGTGAACGGCTGGATCCGCACCTGGCTGGGCACCTGGATCCGGGGCGCGCTATCCCCGTTGGTGGTGATCACCGACGTCGGGACATAGTTGGTCCCGGTGTAGACGCTGCGGAACTTCACCGGGTCCTCCATACCGACCCGCAGGAAACCGACACCACTTTCCTTGTTGGTGATGTACTGCGCCTCCGGGGTACCGATGACGGCCTTCGATTCGGCCGAACTCGTGGTGCGCAACGCGATTCGGTAGGTCAGGTTGGGTTCGAGCTTATCGATGCGCACGCCACCGGTATTGAGCGACTGCGTGGCCAGCAGTAGGTGCACGCGCAGCGAGCGGCCGACGCGACAGATCCGGTCGAACAGCGCGATGAAGTCCGGATGGTTCTGCAGCAGCTCGGCGAACTCGTCGACGACGACGAACAGCGTCGGCAACGGGGCCAGGTCGGCACCGCGCTCGCGGTGCTTCTCGTATTCGGCGACGCCGGAGAGCGCACCGGCCGCGCCCACCTGGATACCGGCCTGGCGCAGGATGGACTGGCGACGGTCGAGTTCACCGGAGAGGACCTCGCCCATGCGGCTGACCAGCTCGGCTTCCTCCTCCATGTTGGTGACCACCGCCGCGGTGTGCGGGAGTTTCTCCATGCCGAGGAATGTCGAGCCGCCCTTGAAGTCGGTGAGCAACAGGTTCACCTGGTCGGGATGGTGAGTGGCAGCCAGCGAGAGGATGAGTGTGCGGAGAAACTCGGACTTGCCCGAACCGGTCGTGCCGATCAGCATCCCGTGCGGGCCCGCACCGAACTCGGCGCCCTCCTTGATATCCAGATGCATGATGTCGCCGGTCTTGAGCTCATGGCCGAACGGGATCCGGAGCCGGTCGCGGTCGGTGTCGGCGAACATCCGCCACCGGGCGGGGGTGACCTCTTCGACCGACTGGGCGCCCACCAGCTGATGCCATTCGGTGGCCACCTTCTTGTGCACCCTGGTGTTCTTGTCGATGATCGTGCCGGTGATCGACCACCCCGCCAGCTTGCGGGCTACCCGACCCGCCGCCGAGGGCGTCATCTGGTCGGCGGTGTTGACAACCAGCCGGAAGGTCTGGTTGGGCAACCTGTCGTCGGCGGTGCCGTCGTCGGCCAACCGGATCCGGTAAGCCGATCCGCGGTGGTTGCCGAGCGTGATGACGGTGACGCCGGCCCGCCCGTCCACGGGGAACCCGGCCTTGCCACCGGTCAGGTCGATCACGACGACATAGGGCCCACTAGGCGCCGCGTCGGCGGTGTGCGGGCCACGCGCGGTCAGGTCGGCCAGACCGTCGGGCCGGGTGAACACCATCCGGGTGGCGCCCGCGGAATCGGTGTCGGTCTGATGCTGCACGTGCGGCAGCCATTTGAGCCAGGCCCAATCCGGATCCTCCGGATTGTCGGTCAGCACCCTGATCTGCAAGAGGTCCGGCGGATGGAACACCGCGAGATGGCAGATCATGGCGCGCAGCAATGCCGCCGCCCTTGCACCGTCGCCGCCGACGGCGATGGTCGGGAACGTTCTCAGCTGCACCAGCTTCGGGCAGTCGTGGATGAGGCCGTGGGTACGCAGGAACTTGATCAACCACATGTGGCTGACCGGCTCCAGATGCGGTTGCGGCGCGCCGGCCGGACCCGAAAGCTCACCGCCCACAGCTGGTTTGAGCAAACGGTCGACGGCGGGCTCGGATCCGACGCCGATGCGGACGGCGGCATAGAAGTCGGCGTTGGTCTGGCGTGACCACTGCCGGTTGGTGCCGATGATCGAGAGCAGATCCTCGGGATGCGGTGCGTGATAGTTGAAGAAGGTGACCTGGGCGGCAGCCGAGGTGGTCACGCGGGTTCGCAGCCCCGCCAGGTAGCGCAGGTACTCCTTGCGGTCGGCGTTGATCTCGGGGACGCGCTTGCCACCAGGTCCGCCGCCGGCCATGAAACCGACCGTGGCCATGATCATCATCAGCGGCATCATCAGCATGTAGGGCGAAAGCTGCCTGATCCCGGTGAAGATCATGATCGCGATCATGCCGAGCATGCCGCCGCCCATCACCCAGGGCAGCGCCTTCTGGATACCCGAGGGCGGAATGTCGATGCCGAGGTCATCCGGTGGGGTGATGGTGATTTCACCGGGTGTCAGCCGGGGACCGCGCTTGATGATCGGGGTGAACTTCTTGGTGGTCATCCACCTGCTCCTTCCGGCGGCAGCGGTGATCCAGGAGCCTGGGCGGGTAGGTTGCCGCCCGGTGCGGGCGCGGGCACGCCCGCGGCTGGGGCGGCAGCACCGGCTGGCGCGGCGAGTTCGCCGGTCACCTTCCGGGGGTTCGGGCTCGGCGGCAGTGTGTCATGTTCCAGCAGGGCGGCCTGCTTGGACAACACCGGACCGTCGATGAGCCAGCTGACCACCTGCCACGGCGCGGTGAGCGGTCCGCTGAGTCCCAGCGATGAGGCGGTGTCCTCGTTGGGCAGTCCATAGCGGACACCCTGTGGGTCGATGTAATACAGGCTCTCGCCATAGCGCGGGTCCGGCGACTGCAGCCTGATGTACTGACCGCCGTCGATGTACACGGTGGCATTGCCCGAGATCTGGTCGATGCCACTGTTCATCCGGGTGGGCGGCACGGGCAGGTGCCTACCGCTGATCACGGTCTGGCGTGGCCCCTGGTCGCCCGGGTCGCGCTGCCACGACCAGCACAGCGTCGGCGCGTCGGCGCGCAACCGGATGTCCATCGGCTCATCGGGCAGCGGCGAGACGAAAACCTGCTCAGGGATGCTGGCGACATCGCTGGCCTCCACCGAAGGCGGCGTGATCAGCCCGAAGGAGTTGGTCGCGCGCAATGCCGCCGACGTGGTCCCGTTGACCTTGGCGACCCCATCGGCCAACACGACATACCGCTGTTCGACATCGTTGTTCAGCGTCCGGAAGACCGAGCCGATCACCAGATTCGGTGCCAGCCCCAGGCTGTTGGGCGCGCCCGCACCCGGCACGGCGGGCAGTTTCAACGGCCCGACGTTGGGCAGGGCGTTGAACAGTGCCTCCGAGATCGGGGTGGCCCGCGCGGTGACCGGGATGCCGACCGCGGAGGTCACCGCCCGGTCGGCCATGTCGATGGCGTGCCTGCCATCCGCGGTCACCAGCCAGGTGAGATTCTGATACGTGACCAGCACACCCTGGTTCGGGCGTAACGGACCCACCGAGGCGTCGATGGCCAAGGGCATCACCAACGCCGACGTCTCCACCTGGGGTGCGACGCTCTCGGGCTTGATCACGTTGTCGCACAGCGACCATGTCGAGGTCGGCGCGCCCACCGGGGTGGCGTACGGGGCACCAGGAATGCCGATCGGCTGACCCTTCGTCATCCGGTTGAGCTCTTCGGACTTGACCGCCGACGGGGTGGCGGCGTTACCGAGCACCAACCGCGCGGAGGTCAGGTTGTAGACCGGCCGGATGCTGTCGGATCCGGGCACCATGACGTAGAGCTGGTTGGTGGTGCGGTCGACCAACAGCGTGTCCGAGCCGCGTTTGCCCAACGGTTTGAAGTACGCCAGCAATGCAGCGCCGATGCAGATGACGACGGCGATCACGACCCCGCACATGACCGCCCGGCTGTAGAACTGCAGCGGGTCGTCGAACATGCGGGTGTCGCGGCGCACGATCGCGTGCTCGACGCGACGCAAAAGAAAGCGCCAGCCGCTGACCTGGACCTTGGTGGTGAGCCGGAATCCTGCCATGGGTTATCCGATGTTCAGCCTGGTGTGCACGGCGTCGATCGCGGCCGCCATGTCCTCACCGCTGATCTCACTGAGCTCTTCCACACCGAGGTTCTCGAAGTCCAGCGACCGTGCCAACCGCATATCCCGGCTCTGCTCACCCGCCTCCACCAATTGTCGTGCGTACCGGCCGTTTCCGGCGATGTCGAGCGCCGGTTTGCCACCCAGTGAACGGTCGCTCAACAGCGTCGCGGCATCGAGCACCCGCTTGGCCGCCTCCTCGCTGAGCTGCGAGTCATTGGCCTCGGCGATCACCTTGGCGATGTCGACGATCTCCTCGGGGGCATAGGAGTCGAACTCGATGCGGGTCGAGAACCGGGACCGCAGACCGTCATTGGTCTCCAGCAACCGGTCGATGTCACTGCTGTAACCGGCGATGATCACCACCAACCGGTCGCGGTCGTTCTCCATGCGTGCCAGCAGGGTGTCCAGCGCCTCGGTACCGAACGGGTCGGTCCGCCCGTCGCGCTCCTGCACCAGGGTGTAGGCCTCGTCGATGAACAGCACGCCACCGAGGGCACGGTCGATGGTGCGCGAGGTCTTCACCGAGGACTGTCCCTCGTACTCGGCGACGAAGTCCTTGCGCGAGGTCTCCACCAGCTTGGGCTCGGGGATCACGCCGAGGCCGGCCAGGATGTTGGCGACCACTCTGGCGATGGTGGTCTTGCCGGTTCCCGGCGGTCCGGTGAAGATCATGTGCTTGGACTGCTGAGCCACCTTCATCCCGCGGGCAGCGCGGATCTTGGCCATCTGCGTTGCCGCACGGTACTTCTCGATCTGCTCCTTGACGCGGCTGAGGCCGATCTGGCGGTCCAGCTCGGCCTGCGCGTCGGCCAGCAGCTTCTCCCGACCGGAGGTGTCGGCGACGACGCTGCCCGGATCCCACGGGTCGGTGCGCTGGGCGATCTTCTCGGCGGTCGTGGTGACCAGGCGGTAGGACGGATCACGCAGTGCGGCGGTCACCTTCGGCGACGGATGGGTGGCCTGCAGCCATTCCAGCAGCGCCACGGCGGCCTCCTCGTTGCCCTGGCTGCGGCGCGCCATGGCCAGATACCACGCGATCGCAGGGGCACAGGCCTCGCCCGCCGGCGACGAGTTGGACTCGGTGAGTCGCCGCTCGGCCTCGGTGAACAGACCGAGATTGGTCGCCGCCACGCCGTGCGCCACACCGGCAGCCGCGCCCAGGAACTTGTCCGGCCAGCTCCCTGCGGAGCGCACCTCGTCGATGACATCGGTCCACCGCTCCGCCGCGCCGTAGATGACCGCACGGATCCAGGACACCAGGTACTCGCCGCCCATCGCCGGGGCATCGTCGAGCGCCTCCATGGCGTCGGCGTGGTTGCCTTCGGCCGCTTCCCGCACGGCGAACGCCATCGTGATCGCCAGCGGTGAGTTGACGGGATAGGTGATGTCACCGAACATCCCGCCGATGGGGATGCGTGCCCCCACACTGTTCATCGATATCTCGGCAGCGCCGGCCAGCTGCCCGAAGTTGTTCCGCGAGAACCATGCCCGGAACAGCGTTGCCCGGTCGGAGTCACCGCAGCGGATCCGACCCACCCACGCGTCGCATGCCGTCTCGTCCGCCGAGGTGATCTCGGTGAACAGTTCCAGGGAACGGGCGGGAGCGCTGGGCAGCATGCCGACCGCCGAGCCGAAGAGGGCTACCAGGTGATCACTCATGGTCACCTGCATACCTGGTCGCAAAGATCTGTGCCCGGGCGGCATCGGCCTGTTCCGGGGAGGGCAGCCCCACGCTACGGGTCAAGAAGTCACGTGTTTCCGTCGCGTCGTGACCATGATCCTGCATCCCTTCGAGGACGTAGGAGAACTGCGCAGAGCGCGCCTGCTGGTGGGCCAGGTCGGCGATGACGACGATCTCGCCGGCCAGTTGGTCCTCCGAATCGGCCTCGGCGGTCGCCTCCGGCGACAGTTCGATGCGGTGGATGCGGCCGTCGAGCAATGCCGAGACGGTGACGGTGCCCGGCGGGTTGGTCACCGTGAACAGCGGCTCACCCGCCGCGG
Source organism: Mycolicibacterium neoaurum (assembly GCF_036946495.1). Taxonomy (NCBI): domain Bacteria; kingdom Bacillati; phylum Actinomycetota; class Actinomycetes; order Mycobacteriales; family Mycobacteriaceae; genus Mycobacterium; species Mycolicibacterium neoaurum. Next base: position 1,861,355 of record NZ_JAQIIX010000002.1, on the reverse strand, counting down.
GCTCGGGGGTGCCGAAGTCCGGTCCGAAGGCATCGAGCTCGGGGTCTGAGTGCGGCGCCGGGACGTCGAAGATGTCGTCGAACGCGGCGAGGCCGCTACCGATGTCCGCCCCGTCCTCGGTATCGACCTCGTCGTCATCGTCAAAGGGCTGGTTGCCCGTCATGAAGGTGCTCAGTCTCCGTCGTCGTAGTAGGTCGGCTCGACCTTGGCCTCGAACCAGGCTCCGGCGGGCAGGAAGGACATCAGGCCGTCCAACGCGCGCTGGAGATTGTCCTGGGTACCGGCCAGGAAACTTCCGTAGAGCTCACCGTTGACCTTGCGCGGGATCGACACGATGCGCCCCTGCGCCGAATCCAGCACGCCGGCAGCGACATCGGCTTGGGTGTACGTGCCGCCGGAATGGCGCTCTGCGGCGGTGATCTCCACCCAGCTGTTCGGGTTGGCCGTCGCGTCGGCGTAGGTGCGCGCCGAGGCGGGTGAGATCCCGAACTGGGACAGCTGATTGGGCGTCCGCGATTCGGCCAGCCGGGCCGTCACCCCCGTCATCGGCTCGACATCTGCCGGCTCGGCGGGACCGAGCACCGCAGTGACCATGCCCGCCAGTCCGACCTGCGGCGCCACCCGTTGCAGTACCAGCATGTCACCGTCGCGGGCGGCGATGACGTGGCGATCACCTTTGCGGCACACGACGAACCGGACCATCTTGCCGCCGACGTCACGGCGCCACCATCGGCATTCCAGCGTGCGGTCGGGCCGCGACAACGTGTCGGTCATCGCCGCCACTTCCGGATGCGGTGCACCGAACGCATCGAGCACGCCCTGCTCGGTGAGATCGCGGGCGACCTGGTCCCACACCTTCTCCCGAAGGTCGGGCTGCGGGATGTTGGGCCGAATTCCGAGGGCGGGCGGGAACTCCTCGAGCTGGAGCCGATCGGCGATGACGAGCATGCCGTCGATCGTGACCTCGACGGCGACCACGTCGTCATAGTGCGTGGGTTCACCGTGTCCGGCGAAAGAACTTGTCATCGGCTACATCCCCCTCCCCCTCGGAGAACCATCGTCGCGTCGTGACGGCCCACGCGGACCGTATCCGGCGGATTCAGCCCGAAAACCGGCCAAGTGCGTGTTTGCCCACCCGACCCTAGCAGCGCCCGGAGTACCCCAGATGCACGAATTTTGGCAGGCCACACCCCGTGCCGTGGGCACGGTGATGGCGGCCGGATCCACACGGGCCATGACGCGGCGGTGGTCGATACTGGGAGTACATCGAACGAGGAGAACGCCTTGACCGACCGCGATGACACGCTGCGCCGTCAGGCCGGTGATGCTGCGGCGACCGGCCCCATCCCCGCGCAGCGCCAGGTTGCACCGCCCTGGCCGCAACCGCCACGGACGGTCCCGCCTGCCGGCGCTCCCCACCGGCCGCCCTACGCGCCACCACCGTGGACCGGTCAGCAGCCGCCGCAACCGCCCGCCTCCTACGCCGAGCGGATACCGGTGGCAGAACTGGTTCCCAGCACCAAGCCCGCACCGGGACGCGGTTGGCGCCGGCTGGTTTTGCGGGCCTCGTTCGGGCTGATCAACCTCGGGCCGTCACCCGATGAGCGCCGCGATGCCGAACTCGAGGCCAGGATCCGCGGTGCGCTGCGCGGCCACTACAAGATCGGTGTGCTGGGCAAGGGTGGCGTGGGTAAGACGACGGTGTCTGCCAGTGTGGGCTCGGTGCTGGCCGAACTGCGCCAGGACGATCGGGTGGTGGCCGTCGACGCGGACACGGCGTTCGGCAAGCTCGGCAGCCGGGTGGATCCGCGGGCCGTCGGGTCCTACTGGGAGCTTGCCGCCGACGAGCACCTGGAGACCTTCGCCGATATCCGCGGGCGGGTGGGCCACAATGCCGCGGGCCTGTTCGTGCTGGCTGGTGAGGCGACACCGGCGCGGCGGCGGGTTCTGGATCCGGCGATCTACCGGGAGGCCACCTCCCGGCTGGACCGGCACTTCTCCATCTCGATCATCGACTGCAGTTCCACGATGGACAGTCCGGTGACCCAGGAGGTGCTGCGTGACCTGGACGCCTTGATCGTGGTGTCCTCGCCGTGGGTCGACGGTGCCGCGGCGGCGGGCCAGACCATGGACTGGCTGGCCGCGCGGGGACTGACCGGGCTGCTGCAGCGCACGGTGGTGGTGCTCAACGATTCCGACGGTCACGCCGACAAGCGGACGCGCACCATCCTCGCCCAGCAGTTCGCCGGGCAGGGTCAGGCCGTCGTGGAGGTGCCGTTCGACCCTCATCTGCGTCCCGGTGGCGTGATCGCAGGCACCGCCACGATGTCCGCACCGACCCGGCGAAAGTTCGTCGAGATCGCCGCCGCACTGGCCGCGCACTTTCCCACCAGCGATGATCGGCACCGCGAGCGTTTCTGAGCCGAGCTCGGCTCAGTCGATCTGGGCCATCAGGGCCTCGATGGCGGTGATCTCGGCCTCGGTCGGCGGCTGCTCGGCCTCGGTTCCGACGATGACATCGTCGGACACACCGGCGGCCAGGGCGGTTTCGCTGACGGTCAGGTTGGCGCGACGTCGCGCGGCGTACAACCGCTGGCCCAGCGTTGCCGACGGGGCCTCGGCGGCCCGCAGGGTCAGCTGGTCGATCCGGCCTCGTACCCCACTCAACGCCCTGATCAGCTCGGGGGTCAGCTGGATGCGGGCCGCCCGGGCCGCGACCGCCTCGAGCTGACGCAGGTCGGACAGGATCGCGGTGGCCCGGCCGGTGAACCCGGGGTCGGTGACAGGCGGTAATGCGTCGATACTGCCGGCAAAGGTGTTCGCCGCCGCGACGACGGCCTGTGCGATCAACGGCAGCTCATCGGACGCGGGGGCCTGTGGGCGTGCGGGCGCCGCCGGGGTCGCCGGCTCGCCCCGACGGATGCGTTCGATGGTGCCGTGCGGCCATTGCAGGACGGACTCGAGCTTGGTGCGGGTGGCCAGGCGGGGCCAGCTGCGTCCCTTCTCGAACGCGATCAACGCACCGGCGTTGATGACGCCATCTGCCGCGAGCCGGCGTTGGCTGACGTTGAGTTCGCGACGACGAGCGGCCGCGGCGGCGCCCGCCCGGACCATGCCGGGGTCTTCGGCAGGCTCGCCGTTCCCGGTCTCGACCACGCCATATCCCTTCTGATCCCCGAGGTGGGTGGGCTGATCGTAGCCAAAGCCGTAGCACTGCTATGGCTAGGGGTGCGAGTAGGGCTGCACCGCTGCCACACTACCGAATCAATGCGACAGACAAACCGTTGCACGCGGTTTTTAGCAGCATCCTCAAAAAATGCCTAGAACTGCGCCTTCCATCTCCTGCCATCGGGAATGCGATAGCGCACCGCTGCAGCTTCGCCGAACAAACTGTTGCATCGCTACGGTTTCTGCTTTAGATTCGTCGGCATCGCGGCACCCGAGCCGCCGCCGCACGAGGAGACACCATGAACGCACTGGGCCTGGACGGACTGCCGATCGGCGAATGCACCCGCGATCCGGAACGCTGGACCATCACCGCCGACGAGGATGCCAAGGCGGTGTGCCGGATGTGCCCGCGCCGGTGGGCCTGCGCGCGGGAGGCGTGCGAACTTCCGCGGGCCGAGGGGCTGTGGGCGGGAATCGTCATCCCCGAAGCCGGTCGGGGCCGAACGTTCGCGCTCAAGCAACTGCGCTCGCTGGCCGAGCGCAACGGTTACCCGGTGCGGGCGCGTCGACTCTTTCTCGAGTCCGCCTAGACGGGCCGTTCCCGCTGCCGTCGACGAGGGGCAGGCAGCGGGAGCGGCACCCGATCGGCAGCCGATGGAATACCGCGCCGCAGCGATCGGTTGATCTGTTGCGACGGTGCCGGACATGCCCCGGGTACCACTGAAATATCGTCGCTTCGAGCGACCACTTGCCGAGAGGCGACATGCCGGCACCGTCCCCGAACCATCGCTAGGCTTGGCCCGATGAGCAATGCCGATCCGGCTCCCGACGAAGTGGCCTGCCGCCCTTCCTCATTCACGGGCATCCTGCAGGCTCGCGAGGTGCCGCTCGGCGGGCCGCGAGCCATGAAAGTGCGCCGTACGCTGCCGTCGCGCCAACGCTCCATGATCGGCGCCTGGTGCTTCGCCGATCATTACGGACCGCAGGACATCCGGACGTCCGCCGGAATGGACGTCCCCCCGCATCCGCATACCGGATTACAGACCGTCAGTTGGCTTTTCGACGGTGAGATCGAGCATCGCGACAGCAACGGGGTGCACGCGGCGGTGCGGCCCGGCGAGCTCAACCTGATGACGGCCGGTGCCGGCATCTGCCATTCCGAGGTGGCCACACCCGAGACCACGATCCTGCACGGCGTCCAGCTGTGGGTCGCCCTGCCCGACGGCGACCGGCACACCGCACGGGACTTCGCCCATCACGTACCCGAACCACGCGTGATCGACGGTGCGACGGTGCGGGTCTTTCTCGGCGAGCTCGCCGGCGACCGCTCACCGGTGCACACCTTCACCCCGCTGCTGGGTGCACAGGTGGACATCGCGCCGCGAGCCACCGTCAGCCTGGCCGTCGACCCGTCCTTCGAACATGGCGTGCTGCTCGACGAAGGTGCCGTCGAGGTCAACGGGACCGCCCTGTCCCGGGCCGATCTGGCGTATCAGTCCCCCGGGACTGATCGACTGGCGATCGTCAATGGCGGCGAGCAGCCGGCCCGGATGATCCTGTTGGGCGGACCGCCGTTCGGCGAGGCACTGCTGATGTGGTGGAACTTCGTCGGCCGAAGCCATGACGAGATCGTCGCCTACCGGCAAGCGTGGCAGGACCGATCCGATCAGTTCGGGGAGGTCATCGGCTACCGCGGCGCCGTCGACCGACTGCCCGCCCCCGGTATGCCCGGCACTAGGCTCAAACCCCGTGAGCGCTGAACAGCACCCCGCCGTGGTGACCCCCGGTGACAACCGCTTCACCATCGCCCTGGACGGGCGACAGGTGGGTCTCATCGACTTCCACGATCGCGACGGGGTCCGGGTGTTCACCCACACCGAGATCGATCCCGCGTTCGGCGGCCGGGGGCTGGGCACCCACCTGGTCGCTGAGACCGTGGCGGCGACCCGGGCAGCGGGCTTACAGATCGAGTCGTACTGCTCGATGGTGACGGCGTATCTGGCCAAGAATCCCTAGCGTTCGTGCCGAACCCCAGGCCCGCCGCGTATTTCACCGCCGAGGGTGACCGTTACACCCCCACCAGCATCGCCCGTGGCCCGTGGGGCCAGACCATCAGCGGCAACATCCTCGGTGGCCTGCTCGGTTTCGTCGTCGACCGCGACCACGGAAACCCGGACTTCCAGCCCGCCCGGCTGACCGTCGACCTCTTCCGGCCGGCTGCGCTGGCCCCGCTCACCGTCGGCACGGCCACCGTGCGGGCCGGCCGCCGGATCATCGTGATCGACGCGACCGCGGTGCAGGATGATCAGCCGGTGGCACGCGCCAGCGTGCTCTACCTACGTCGCGGGGCGGCACCGGACACGCATATCTGGACGACTGCGGTCGACCTGCCCGCCCCGCCGGATCCCGATGGTTCACCCATCGACGCGCCCATGCAGTTCGTCGCGCACGGCGCGGGCACCAGCACCGACCTGAGCGCCTGGGCGCACCACGGCCCGAAACACATGTGGCTGCGCACCGTGGCCGCACTGGTCGACGGTCAGCCCATGACACCGTTCGCCCACGCCGCGATCGCCGGTGATGTGGTGAGCTCGCTGACCCACTTCGGACCCGACGGGTTGCTGTACATCAATGCCGATTACACGCTGACGCTGAGCCGGCTGCCGGAAGGCCCCGATATCGGCCTGAGCGCGCTGACGCACTACGCCGACGCCGGGGTCGCCACCGGAACGGCGACGCTGTTCGACCGGACAGGCCCGATCGGCAGCGGGATCGCCACCGCACTGATCAGTCCTGGGTTCGCACCGCCGCCGGTCTAACCCAGGTACTGAGCGGTGCTGCCGCCCAACGGAACTGCGGGCATGCCGAGCTTGCGGTGATCCCAGCTGCGGGTGCGCCCCGGCACCACGCGGACGCATACCCGGTTGTTCATCATCTGCTCGACGAACGGTTTGACCTCCTCGGAGTACGGCCCGGTATAGCGCTCCCACACGCTGATCCCGACGCGCATGTTCGTCTCCGGGTCATCGATGATCTCCGCGGTCCCGTCGATCGACACACCGCGCAGCGTGTCGTAGGTGTGGCCGTCCTCGATCATCACGGTGATGGTGGGGTCGCGTCGAAGGTTGACCGCCTTCTGCGATTTGGCCTTGGTCTCGAACCAGATCTCCCCGTCCAGGACGGCGTACCACATGGCCACCAGATGCGGACGGCCGTTGGGCAACACGGTGGCCATGGTGGCGGTGCGACTGTGATCGATGAACTCGGCGATCTCCTCATCGGACATCACGATCTTGGAGCGCTGATTGATTCCCATCATCAATCCTTATCAGGTGCTCACGGCGCCGTCGGGCACCGGGATCCCCCCCGTGTTCGCTGTGCCGTCGCCACCGACCGCGCTACCGGCTAGCCTTTCGGAGCATGAGCGCAGGCCTGTTCGGACTCCTCGACGACGTGGCCGCCTTGGCCCGCCTCGCCGCCGCGTCGGTGGACGATATCGGCGCCGCTGCCGGGCGGGCCACCGCGAAGGCCGCGGGCGTCGTCATCGACGACACCGCGGTGACGCCGCAGTATGTGCAGGGCATCACCGCCGACCGCGAGGTGCCGATGATCAAGCGCATCGCCATCGGGTCGCTGCGCAACAAGCTGGTGTTCATCCTGCCCGCCGCGCTGCTGCTGAGCATCTTCGCGCCGTGGGCGCTGCCCTACCTGTTGATGGCCGGGGCGACGTTCCTGTGCTTCGAAGGCGCCGAGAAGGTGTGGGGCTGGATCTCCGGTGGTGACGGGCACGCCGCGCCGGCGGCGGTGGCCGGTGAGGATGTCGAGAAGACGATGACATCCGGGGCCATCCGCACCGACTTCATCCTGTCCGCCGAAATCATGGTTATCGCACTCAACGAGGTGGCCGAGCAGACGTTCTGGCTGCGGCTGGCAAGTCTGGTGATCGTGGCCATCGTGATCACCGCCGCGGTGTACGGCGTCGTCGCGCTCATCGTGAAGATGGATGACGCGGGATTGGCTCTGGCACAACGCAGCTCGGCCTTCGCCCAGAAGATGGGTCGCGGACTGGTCGCCGCGATGCCCAAGGTGCTGTCCACACTGTCCATCGTCGGAACGGTGGCCATGCTGTGGGTCGGCGGTCACATCCTGCTGGCACAGAGCTACGAGGCCGGCTTGCGCCCGCCGTACGAGTTGGTCCACGACGCCGAACACTGGACCGCGCATGCCATCGGCGTGTTCGAGGGTGGGGTGGCCTGGTTGGTCAACACCGGGATCTCGGCGGTGGTCGGGTTGATCATCGGCGCGGTCGTCGCGCTGATCGTGCACGTGCTGCCCTTCGGCAAGAAGAAGGCCGCCGCGCACTAGACCGGCCTTCCGCGCCGAATCTGCACAAGATTGCGAGGATTCGCGCATTCTCCGGCATCTTCTTCAGGTTCGGCGCACTGAAAGCCCGCACAACCACGACCAGGCCGGTTCCCGAAGGAACCGGCCTGGATCGAGGGCTGCAGATTGGTTCAGGTCCGCCTAGAACAGATCGGCATTGGCCACCTTGGTCCACGCGGCGACGAAGTCCTCGACGAACTTCTGCTTGGCCTCGTCCTCGGCGTACACCTCGGCGAAGGCCCGCAGCTGGGAGTTCGACCCGAACAGCAGATCGACCCGGCTGGCGGTGAACTTCTCGGCCCCACTGGCGCGATCGGTACCGACATAGGTGCCGTCATCGGCGGGCGCGGGCGCCCACTTGGTGCCCATGTCGAGCAGGTTGACGAAGAAGTCGTTCGTCAGCGCGCCCGGGTTGTCGGTGAACACACCGAGCTTGGTGCCACCGAAGTTGGTGTCCAGCACCCGCAGTCCGCCGATCAGGACGGTCATCTCGGGAGCCGACAGACCCAGCAGGTTGGCCTTGTCGATCAGCTGGTACTCCGCGGGCAGCGGCAGGCCCTTGCCCACGTAGTTGCGGAAGCCGTCGGCCTTGGGCTCCAGGTAGGCGAACGACTCGACATCGGTCTGTTCCTGGGTGGCATCGCCGCGACCGGAGGTGAAGGGTACCGCGACATCGAAACCGGCTGCCTTGATGGCCTTCTCCAGGCCCACGACGCCACCGAGAACGACCAGGTCGGCGAAGGAGACGTCAACTCCGGCCGAGCCCTGGATCTCCTCGAGCTTGGCGATCACCGGCGTCAGTTCGTCGGTCTCGTTGGATTCCCAGCCGATCTGCGGCTGCAACCGGATGCGGCCACCGTTGGCGCCGCCGCGCATATCGCTGTTGCGGTAGGACGCCGCAGCCTTCCAGGCCGTCGAGACGAGCTGGGAGACAGTCAGACCCGAGTCGGCGATCGCCGTCTTGAGCTTCGCCACATCGGCATCCGAGAGTGGGGTGCCCTCCGGAACGATGTCCTGCCACAGCCACGTCTGCTTCGGAACCAGCGGGCCCAGGTAGCGGCTCACCGGTCCCATATCGCGGTGCAGCAGCTTGAACCAGGCCTTGGCGAATTCCTCGGCCAGCTCCTCGGGGTGATCCAGCCAGCGCCGGGTGATCTTCTCGAAGCCCGGATCCATCCGCATAGTGAGGTCGGTGGTCAGCATGCCCGGATGGGTGCGGCCGTTGCCCTGGGCCATCGGCACCGAGTTGGCCCAACCGCCGTCCTTGGGCTGCCACTGGTAGGCACCGGCGGGGCTCTTCACGAGTTCCCATTCGTTGCCGTACAGGATCTCCAGGAAGCTGTTGTCCCACTTGGTCGGGGTGTGCGTCCAAGTCACCTCGAGACCACTGCTGACGGTCTCGTTGCCCACGCCGGAGTTGGCCCAGCCGAGGCCCTGGCTCTCCAGCGGTGCAGCCTCGGGCTCGGGTCCGTTCTCGACCTCGGTGGCGCCGTGAGTCTTGCCGAAGGTGTGACCACCGACGATCAGCGCCGCGGTCTCCACATCGTTCATCGCCATCCGGCCGAAGGTCTCGCGGATATCGGTTGCCGCCGCGAGCGGATCCGGCTTGCCCTCCGGGCCTTCAGGATTGACGTAGATCAGACCCATGTGGCTGGCGCCCAGCGGGTTCTCCAACTTGGTGCGGTCACCGTTGGCGCCCGCGTACCGCTCCTGGCTGCCCAGCCACTCGTGCTCGGCGCCCCAGTAGATATCCTCCTCGGGCTCCCAGTAGTCGGGCCTACCGAACGCGAAACCGGCGGTGGTGAAACCCATCTTCTCCAGTGCCCGGTTGCCGGCGAACACCAGCAGATCCGACCAGGACAGCTGCTTGCCGTACTTCTTCTTCACCGGCCACAGCAACCGACGGGCCTTGTCCAGGCTGACGTTGTCGGGCCAGCTGTTGAGCGGGGCGAAGCGCTGCATGCCCTTACCGCCGCCGCCGCGGCCGTCGGCCACCCGGTAGGTGCCTGCGGCGTGCCAGGTCATCCGGACGAAGAACGGGCCGTAGTGGCCGAAGTCGGCGGGCCACCAGTCCTGCGAGTCGGTCATCACGGCGTCGACATCGGCGGTGAGTGCCGCGACATCCAGGTTCTGCACGGCCTCGCGGTAATCGAATCCGGGGTGCGGGTTGATGACCTCAGGATCCTTCTGCAGGATCTTCAGGTTGACCGCGTTGGGCCACCAGTCACGGTTGCTGCCACCCTCGACCGGCGGCTTGATGACCATCGGGCATTTCGCCTCGGTGGGTTCGGTCTGCGCTTCACCGATCGGGGGACTTGTCTCGGGCACGTGGTGGATCCTTTCCGGGGCTGTCGGACTGGTTACTTACTTCGAGCCGACGTGCGGCTGAAGTTCTTGTGCGGTAATGCAATCGGGGCACAGGCCCCAGTAGATGACCTCGGCCTCGTCGATCGTGAACCCGTGGTCGTCTGCCGCGGTGAGACAGGGAGCCTCCCCCACCGCGCACTCGACGTCGGCGATGACGCCGCATGAGCGGCACACGACGTGGTGGTGGTTGTCGCCGACCCGGGACTCGTATCGCGCCACCGAACCCGTGGGCTGGATGCGGCGCAGCAGGCCGGCCGCGGTCAACGCGTTGAGCGAGTCGTAGACGGTCTGATGCGAGACATCGGCGAGTTCGGCGCGCACGGCCCGGATCACCGTATCGGTGTCGGCGTGCGGATGCCGGTGCACCGCACCGAGCACCGCGATGCGCGGGCGCGTCACTCGAAGCGATGCGCCCCGCAGCATCTGCTGGAACTCCTGCGCGGTCGGCACACGACGAGTCTGGACCGTTTTCTGGAATTAGTCAAGATAAGGATGCCGGTGGGCTGCCTCAGTTGGGATCGGCCGCCGTGGTCGCGATGTCGTCGCCGAACCACTTCTTCTTGATGAGGTTGTAGGTGCCGTCCTCACGCATCTGGAACAGCATCTGGTTGACCGGCTTGCGCAGCGGACTATCCAATCCCATCACGAAACCCTGATCCTCGTCGTGGAATACCGGACCTGCCATCACCGCGACACCCTCACCGCGGTGCGCCACGTAGTAGCGCAGCGTCGGCGCGTCGAAGACGACCGCGTCATAACCCTCCTCGCGCAACAGGTGATACGACTCCTCGATGGTGTCGGTGAGGGTGGCGTCGATACCCATGTCACGCAGGTACTCCGCGGCGGTGGTGCCGCCGACGGTCGCGACGGACTTGTCGTAGAGATCGGCAGGTCCGGCGATCTTGGCGTCCAATTTGGCGACGGTGAGGCTGGCACTGAGGTTCGCCGAGTAGAAGGAGATGAAGACGATCCCGGCAAAACCCCACAGGATCGCCAACGCCTGCGTGACCGTCCGCGTCGCCGTGGTCGCGTTCTTGCCGACCAACGATCCGATACCCCAGCCGAACGCCTGGAAGATTCCCGGCAGGTACGCGCGCGCGATCACCGGTTCGGGACTGCGCCGCTCGATCAGCCAATAGATGTGTGCCGGTACGACGCTGACGACGATCGCGGCACTGAGCCAGATCAGCATGGTGCGCGACAGCAACAAGTCCAGGTATCCCCCGAGGCCAGGTATCGACGGTCGGGTGTCGTGTACCGGAACGATGATCTGCAGGCCGGCATCCAGCGTGGGATGGGAGAAGTCGAACGTGCGCTCGCGATCCGCGGTCAGCGAGATGCCGCCGACCGCGACGTCGGCCTGCCCGGAGGCGACCGCCGCCAGTTGGCCGCCGACGCTGCCGACATCGACGTACTCGGTGGACCAGCCGAGGCGTTTGGCGATGTCGTTCCACAACTCGATGCTGAAGCCGGTCAGGTCCCCATTGCCGGTCCGCATCACGAACGGCTCCAGCGTGTGCACCGCCACCGTGGTCGACCTCGGCTCGGGTTCCTGATCCGGGACCGGCTCGGCGGCAGTCGGCGCGGCAGCCAGCAGCGCGGCGCCGGCCAGTACCAACAGCCAGGCAGCCAGCCGGGGGATACGACCCGGCGCGGATGGCGATGTCGGTTGATCTGGCGCGCTCGGCATCGTTGGTCTCGCAGTCCGGGCCGACGGGCCCCTCGTCATCGTCTCGTCACGGGCGCCAGCGCAGAATCTGGCAACGGGCTGGACCGTGCGGCCCAGCGCCGTTCGACCATACCCCGCCGATGACGGGCTCTAGGTGCGCCGATCGGGCCCCACTAGGGTGTGCGGCATGGCTCTTCGACATGTCGCGCGGGTTCTCGTATTGCTTTTCTCGACAATCGCATTGGCCATACCCGCGGCGGCACAGGCGGTCGCCCCGAACTGGTCGGGGATGGATGCCCGCTTCTACGCGGGGCCGATCCCCGCCGCGGGCAACGTGATCGAGACCGTGCCGCTGGCCCCCGAGCTGTCCCTGACCGGTGCGGGAGCCGCCTACCGCATCCTGTACTCCACCACCGATCAGCACGGAGCTCCGGCCGTGAGTACCGCGGCGGTGTTCGTCCCGCATGCGCCCGCACCGGCGGGCGGCTACCCGGTGATCGCGTGGGCGCACGGCACCGTCGGGCTCGGTGACGACTGCACCCCGTCGGCGCTGCCGCGCACGCCGCGCGACAACGAGTACCTGTCGCACTGGCTGGACCAGGGTTACGTCGTGGTGGCCAGCGACTACGCCGGGCTCGGGACACCCGGGCTGATGAGCTATCTCAACAGCGTGACCACCGCGCACGGCGTCATCGACTCGGTCGTCGCCGCGCACAAGATGCCGCTGTCACTCTCACCGAAGTGGGCGATCGTCGGACAGTCCCAGGGTGGTGGTGCGGCGGTGGCCAGCGCCCGGTGGGCCACCGAGTTCAGTGCCGGCAGCGGGCTGGATTATCGGGGCGTCGTGGCCACCGGGACGCCGGCCAACATCCAGAAGTTCGTGGCGCAGGCCGGCCCCGACCTGCAACTGCCCGAACTCGGCCCGGTCGCCAACGCGTACACCGCCTATATCCTCGCAGCTCTGCGCGAGGCGCGGCCCGACCTGGACGTCAACAGCGTGCTGTCACCGGCCGGTCTTCAGGCGGCCGACCGGGCCGAGACGGTCTGCGTGCACCCACTGACCGATGAATTGGCCCACCTGAATCCGGCGGCGATGTTCACCAAGCCGCTGCTGAGCATCCCGGGCATCGAGGACGCGCTCAACGAGTTCATGGGGACCCCGGTCACCGGGTATGACCGGCCAATCTTCCTGGGCGTGGGCCTGCTCGACCGCGATGTGCCGCCGGCCTCGACGCTGGCGTTCTACGACCAGCTGGTGGCCAACAACCAGAATGTCGAGTTGAAGGTGTATCCCGAGGAGGACCACAGCGGAACGGTGCTGGCCTCGCTGGCGGATTCGACACCGTTCCTGCGCAACGCTTTCGGCATCTGAGTCCGATCAGGTGCGGCGGGGCTCTATGAGTACGGCGAATCCGTCGAGGATTCGGGCGAGCCCGAAATCGTAGGCGTGCCCAGCGTCGTAGGCGCTGTGGTGAGTCTGGCCGGCCGCCGCGCCGACCCGGACGGCCAGCGGGTATCGCTCGGCGTCGAGGACGCCCTCCAGCAGCGGACCGACCCGCTGCCACCACTGGTCGTCGGATTCGCCGCTGTCCTCGGCTGCGGCGCGGGACTCCGTGGCGATCCGGGATACCGAGTCGACGAAGCCGAGTAGGTGGGTCAGGGCCGCGTCCATCTCCAGGTCGGTCAGTCCGAGGCCGTCGAAGGCGCTCAGTTCGTGTTCGTATTTGGTCATCATCCCCGGACCGAGCGGCGGCCGGGTGGTGGGTAGACCGACGACCCAATGGTGGCGGGCCAGCATCGCCCGATTCTCGTCCGCAATGGCCGAAACCTTGTCTCGCCAGGACATTCCGGTGAGGTCGGTGCGCGGCATCTGCCGGTAGACGGCGTCGAGCATCAGGTCCAGCAGCTCGGCCTTACCCGGCACATAGGTATAGATGGCCATCGGCGCCGCGCCCAGCGCGGCGGCCACCGCGCGGATGGTCACCTGACCCAGGCCGTGCTCGTCGGCGATGCCGATCGCGGCCTCCACCACTTGATCGACGGTCATGCGCTGCCGGGGACCACGCATCGGCTTGCCGGAGGGTCGACGCCACAGCAACTCGAGGGTGCGCACCGGGTCTCCGGCGCTGGAGCGCTCCTTGTCGCTGGGCAATGGTCGATCCTCCTTTCGCTGTCCGTCGATCGTAGACGGCCACGATATATCTCCGTACTATGTACGGCGTACGCTGTACGGAGTTATTAGATCGAGGAGAGATCATGTCCGCACTCAGCACCGGCAACCCCGCACCGACGGGATACACCCCGAGCCCCGCCGACATCGCCAGTGTCCTGGCCTGGTTCGAGCATTTCGACGCCCTTGCCGTCGCCAGGGATGTCGAGGCAATGGCCGACAAGGCGATGTTTCCATTGAACGAGGTCAGCGATGGCAAGGCGGAGTCCTATGACCGCGCCCGCTACATCGCACAGATGACTTCCGAGTTCGGCGGCTCAGAACAGGTCGACATGGTCTCGGTCCGCACACCGACGTTCCTGAACGAGAATCTGGTCTTCGTCGTCACCGATGCCACCATCACGATGGGCGATATCAGCCGGCAGGTGCGCTACGGCGACCTGCTGGTGAAATGCGCGGGCGATTGGAAGTTCCAGACGATGGTGCAGGGCGGCTGGACCGACTTCTGACCGCACGGGCGCCGCGCAACCGCTTGCGTGTAGCCCGGTGGCCATCCGCCCGTTTCCCGGCATTTCCCAAGGCGTGCGTCATCCGGTAGGAACATGGACAATCGGGATGCCGGAATGGGGACTTGGCGGGGGCGAGGTGGTGGTGCCGGTATTGAATACGGTGCTGCGCCGCCGCATCCTGCTGATCTATCTGACGGTCTGCCTGTTCTTCTACGCGCTCGCGATACTGAGCTCGCTCGGACGGTCCGACGCGTGGGGTGAATGGATCGCGACATCGCTGGTCGCGATCGGACTGCTGGCCGCGCTCCCCCGGCCGGCCGCCGGGTGGCGCTACCGGGTTGCGTTGTTCTGCGCCTGTGCGGCGCCGCCGATCGCGTTGATCAGTCATACCGAGTTGGCCGCCCAGGTCTGGGCGCTGATCCCGTTGATCCTCATCGCCGTGTTCGTCAGGAGCTGGCACCGCACGCGGACCGCACGGTTGGTCACGGCCGCGCTCGGTCTCGGTGCGGATGTGGGGCTGCTGATCGCGCCCGCCCCGGTCCCGCCGTTGTGGCTGTTGATGTTCCCGGCCTGCATCATGGGCATCGCCGAGGTGATCGGGCTGCTGCATTCGGCTCTTCTCGATGTCGGACACCGTGATCCGCTGACCACGGTGTGGAACCGGGCCGGCCTGAATCGCGCACTCGACGATCTGTTGCCCCGTGCGCGGCGACGCAAGGAAGCCCTGGCAGTCATCGTGTTGGATATCGACGATTTCAAGTCGGTGAACGACCGTGACGGCCACGCAGCCGGGGACACCGTACTGACCGAACTCGCCGCGCGTTGGACCGCCCAGGTGCCCGACGGTGCGCTCGTCACCAGACTCGGCGGCGACGAATTCGTCATCGTGCTCACCGGTTACGACGAGTCCCGAGCGCGGGCACTCGCCGAAACGCTCAGCGGCGACGGGCCGATCCGCGTGAGCAACGGCGTCGCCGTGGGAGCCGCGTACGATCCGGCTGCGTTCGCCGATCTGCTGGCTGCCGCGGACCGCGATCTGTACCTGGCCAAGGGCAACAAGCCGCGCCCGCCGGCCGATGAGGCGCCCGCGCTGTGATGACCTCGCCGGCAAGGCACCTGCGCGTCGACGTGACCGGGGTCTGTCTCGTCGTTCCGACGGATGCGCAGTTGGCGGTACTGGCCCGGCAGGCCGCGACGCCGGGAGCGGTACTCCCCGAGGATCAGACCCACTACGTCAAGTGGATCGACGGACGCAGCCCGGAAGTGATCGAGCAGCAGCGCATCGATCGGGTTCGCTCCAATCGCGACCTCACCACGGGCCCGGGATGGACTCTCGACCTCGCCATCGTCGTGGGCGGTCGTCCCGTCGGGCTGCAAAGCCTGTCGGGTTTCGAGCAGTGGCCGCAGCGCCGGGTCGTCGGCACCACGTCGTGGTTGATCACCTCGTATCAGCGCCGCGGCCTGGGGACCGCGGCCCGCGCGGGCGTCCTGGAACTCGCATTCGGGATCCTGCGTGCGGAGAAGGCGAAGTCCTGGGCGTTGGATGAGAACGTCGCCAGCACGACCGTGTCGGCACGGCTCGGATACCGCCTGATCGGCGCGGAGATGATCGTCGAGCATGGCCGGCAACTCACCGAACAGGTCTATGAACTTTCCGCCGAAGAGTGGGCGGAGTCAGCGGTGCGACACCGGTTGAAGCCGGTGGTCACCGGAGCCGAATCGCTGGCGCAGGCCTTGGGCTGACGTCGTCCGCTGAACACGCTCTGTTCAAAGGGATTTCAACTGTCATGCCTCGCCGGTGACACTCAACCCACCTATCGTCGGGTACGTGCCGTCGACGGATGAGCGTTCCGAATCACCGCCGAGGGCCGAACAATCCGCCGAGCGCTCACGGGTGCGCACCGGTGACGTGCGGCGCGCCGCCCAACGGTGCCCGTGCGGGCTGGAGCTATCCCTGACCGGGATCTGCGTCAACTGCGACTGAGCCGGTCACACCAGAGCCCTGCGGTGGATCAGCGCATCGGCGACAAGCGCCACCCCGGCGGCGACGAACAGGATGCGCACCCCGATGGGTCCGTACCTGGTCAGTGTCCGTACCAGTGCGCGTTGCATCCGGTCGGCCCGCCGACTCCTGCTGGTGGACAGGGCCAGCACCAGGATGCACGGCAACAGCGCCAACGCGCAGTAGGCCAACACCAGCACCGGCCAACCCGTCGGCAGCGGTTGGCGGGTGGCGATCATCGCCAGCCCGGCCAGATATGGCACTGCGGTCGGTGCCTGACCGAGACCGACTGCCACACCGACGAATCCGAGTAGCCACGGTCGCTGCTTGAGTGCCGCGAACGCCCACCCCGGGGCGGTGGACTGGGCCACCAATGGGAAGAACGCCAGCACGATCAACGCCGCGCCGATCAGTAACTCACCCCAGTACCGGACGCCGGGTGTGATCTCGAACTCGGTGAGTTCGGTGAGCAGGTCGACGCCCAGTACGAAGAAGATCCCGAAGGTGGAGGTGACCGCGAACACTCCGGCGATGAAGCTCAGACCGCCGGGTAGGGCTGATTGACGATTCAACCGACTGCCGTACACCACGGCCGAGACCACTCCGATGTTCAGGACGCTGAGGGAGTCCAGAAACGCCAGCCCGAGCAGCGCCAGCACGAGACCCGTCACGCAGTCGACCCTACTTGCGCGCGGCGGTACTCAATCGGTGCCGGGTTTGGCTACGGCGTGAGCGCCTGGGCTGCGGCCGCGTCCTGGTCGGTATAGCGGGTGGCGGCCGCGGAGAGGTTGTCGGCGTAGGACTGCACAGACTCGGCAAGGGCGGCGGTGTCCGCGGCTATGGCGGTCCCGGCCGCGTGGCAGGCGGCGCCGGTCTGTAGCTGCGGGACCGCGGCTGCGGCGCCGGTGAGCGGTGCATCGGCACCAAGGCCCGCCAGTTGCGCACCGGCCTGACGAAAAGCGGTGCTGGCGGCTGTCAGCGACGCGGGGTCGACGACCAGATTGTCCGTCATATCGAATCCCCTTCGGTGGTGTGCATCGCCGTCAATGTTACGGCGGGCGCGCGAAGTGTTCCGACGGCAATTTCGGCTACCAGAGATGCCCCGGCCGCCAATCACAGACCAGCGATGTATGCGGATCCGGCAGGGGGCGACCGTTGACGCCGAACAGGTAGATCAGGTCGGTGCTGTCGAAGGTGTCCACCACCCCGGTCGATCCGATGGCTTGGGTGTGGCCGGTCCAGAGCTGCCACCCGCGGGAAGCATAGAACGGCGCGGCCGTGGCGACCGCGTTGAGCGCACCGAGCTGGTGGCGGACGCGGATGATGTCCTCGACGCGGTCCATGATGATCCGACCCAGCCCGCGGCCCTGTTGATCGCCGCGTACAGCGACGGCCTCGACATAACCAGTGTCGAACGCCACACCGTCGTGGTGCAACGTCCGTGGCACGACGGCGGCGAAGCCCACCATGGACCGGTCCTCATCGGTGAGGACAACATGTCGGCCGGGGACGGCGTGCAACCAATCGTGTGATCTGAACGACGAACCGAATGCGCTGCGCACCAATGCTTCAGCGCTGTCGAGCTGGGATCCGCTGAGTTCCCCGGGCTCTGTGATGACAACTCCGACCATGCCGCCAGGGTGACATACCTGACGTTGGCTAGCATCGAGATCGTGTCCGGCACCGCAGATTCGTTTCGCGTTTCTGTGCGGTGGGTTCCGTCGGCTGTCATTGGCGTGGGTCTGGTCATCTACCTGGCCGCTGCTGTCGCCGTGTACGTCGGCGCCGCGGGCCAGATCCGTTTCACGGCAGACAGTTCGGCGACCATCCCGATGTGGCACCCGTGGCTGCCGGCCGCGGTCGGTATCGCACTGACGCTTGTTGCATTACCGCAGCGGAGCCGACCGGTTTTGGCTACGTCTCGTGACCGTGTCGACGCGGTGGTGCTCACACTGCTCGCCATCATGTTCGCCACGCTGCTTGTCCTGTTGGGTCCGACAGAGCCGAATTACACCGTGCTCAAGGTGGCTCTGCTGGTGATCTGTCCGCTCTTGCTGTTCGCGGTCGGGCGCCGCCGGGGACCTGCCTCGGGTTTCGTCGACGAACCACGACCCGGCCACCGGTGGCGCCCCTGGATCCCCGTGCTCGCTTGGGCGGCAACCCATCTGGTGCTATCGGCTCATGCGCCAGCCCAGCACATCGAGTGGGTGACACTGGTCGTCGGACTCGTGCTCGGTTTTCTCATCAACGCGGTGGTGGAGGAATTCTTCTACCGCAGGTGGCTGCAGACCCGATGGGCCCGGGTGCTCGGTGGTACGTGGCCGGCGGTCATCGTGTCCTCGCTGCTGTGGGCGTCCTGGCATACCGCGATTCAGGGCGGCGGCGACCTCGCCATGGATCTGGCGAACACGATCGTCAACCAGGGAGTCACCGGGCTCTTCCTCGGCCTGCTGTGGGCGCGCGGGCAGGCCATGTGGCCGCTGCTCGTCACCCACGGGTTGATGAACGCCAACCCGGTGGTGCTGTTCGGTTGATCCGTGCCGGATCATGTTGCACGTCAGGCTGACTGGCCCTATCGGGTTCCTCAGGCCGCTCCCGCGGACGGCTGACCGTCGGTGCCGGGACTGCCGGAAGCGGAACCACCGGCTCCGCCACGGCCACCTTTGCCGCCTTGCTGGATACTGCTTGTTGTTGTTGTTGCGGCCGATCCATTGCCCCCGTCACCGCCGTTGCCACCATTGCGGACACCCCGGCCGCCGTCGCCGCCGTTACCGCCGCGGCTGGACCCATAGCTGATCTGGCCCTCACCGCCCCGGCCGCCGTTGCCGCCGTCGGCGGCGCCTGCACCACCCGATGAACTCGCGCGGGCCTCACCGCCCGCACCCCCGTCGCCGCCGACAGCGACACCATTGGGGCCACCGGCACTTCCCATACCACCCTCGCCGCCATGGCCTCCGCGGGCACCTGTGCCGGCACCCCCGTCACCACCATTGCCTCCGCGCCCCTCCGCCATGGGCAGCTCGGTAGGCCGCTGATAGGTGGAGTCGACACCGCGACGACCCTCACCACCGAACCCACCGTCACCGCCGGCGCCGTCCGTGCCGAGACCACCCGCACCACCGTTGCCACCGATTGCGCTGCCGCCCCGGGTCGGACGATCGCCACTTCCCCTGCCGCCGTAGCCGATCCCTCCATGACCTCCGTCGCCGCCGACGGCACCGGTGCCGCCCGCACCGCCGTTACCGCCGACACCCTCGGCCCCGTTGCGGTCGAAGGTGCCGTCATGTCCGCGGCCGTTGCCGCCGTCGCCACCCTTACCGCCCCGCGAGCCTGCGGTGTTCCCGGACGAACCTGCGTTCCCGCCCGCGCCACCGTCACCGCCGGCTCCACCGGCGGTCAGGCTGGCCCATCCCAGGCCGCCCGCCCCACCGTCGCCGCCGCTGCCCACGTTCCCGGCGACACCGGCCGCACCGGTGCCGTTGGCACCGCCGCTACCCGCCGCACCCGCCGCACCGCCGTTACCTCCAGCGCCGCCATCGCCGCCGGCGCCACCCGGGCGGACAGTGAATTGCGTGCTGTCCGCGCCACGACCGCCGTTGCCACCGCGGGCCCCGTTGCCGCCCGTCCCACCGCTTCCATTGGCTCCCGCGGTACCCGCTCCGCCGAGAAGTCCGCCCTGGCCCTGACTGCCTCCGGCGCCGCCCACGCCGCCGGCACCGCCGTCGCCACCGACCTGACCGTGTTGTCCGGCGGCGCCCGCTGTCAAACCCGCGGCACCAGCGGCCCCCTGGTATCCGTGGCCACCATCGCCGCCGCGTCCAGCCGCACCGCCGGAGCCACCGGCACCGAAGATCAGGCCGCCGGCACCGCCTGCGCCACCACTACCCCCGGCACCGCCCGCGCCGCCCGCCTGTCCCGAAATGCTGCCGTCGGCGCCCCGGACCCCATCGGCGCCGGCCCCGCCGCTACCACCATTTCCGAGGAGTAACCCACCACGGCCACCGGCACCCCCCGCCGCCCCGGGCACGGTTGCCGCACCACCGGCGCCGCCGTGTCCGAACAGGCCCGCGTCGCCGCCCTTGCCACCGTTAGCTCCTCGGCCGCCGTTGCCGAAGAGGAAGCCGCCCAGTCCGCCGTCACACGCCGCGCCCACGCAATCAAGGGGCGCATCAGAGCCGTTGCCGATCAGCGGCCTCAGCATGAGGCGCTCGAACGCTTGGTCGTACGCTCGCGCACCGGTGTCTCGCGGCTGGACGGTCCACCACCACGACGTCGGCGTCTCCGAGGTTTCGGAAGTTTCGCAGGCCAGCGTCACCGCGCGGTGCACGACTTCGGAGCCGCCGGCATCGACCGGTTCCAGGCAGAGCGCTCCGAGTGCCGCGGCACTCAGACCCGCCAGCACCAGGCCCGCAGCAGCAAGGTGTCGGTCAGAACTGCACGTCATGAGGACCTTTCGGGGCCGGGCGAGGAATGTCAGCAGAGGACGGAAACTCGGAGAATTGACGCTGATGCTAGTCGATAGAGTCCGGCGGTCGGTTCCGGAGCGACGGCAGCTGGTACGGCTGGGGTTTGCGCGCAGGACCGTTGGGCTCGCCGCACTGTGAACCGACGAAAAAGAGGGGACTGCCCCGGGTTCAGTTGACTCGCGGGGTGTGAATTTCAGGCCGCGGTTGCGACTGGTGTGCGGAGCAGTTCGAACTCTATCGGGGTGAGTCTGCCGAGTGCGCGTTGGCGCCGGCGGCGGTGGTAGGTCCGCTCGATCCACGTGACGATCGCCAGGCGTAGCTCGCCCGGATGGACCAGCGTCGCCGGTCGAGCACATTGCGTTGCAGCAGGGCGAAGAACGACTCCATGGCTGTGTTGTCTCCGCAGGCGCCAATGCGGCCCATCGATCCGTGTAACCCGTTGTACGACAGAGCGTGGACGAATTTTCGCGATCGAAATTGACTACCTCGGTCGGAGTGGACGATCGTCTCGACCGGTGAGCGCAGCGCCACAGCGTTCTCCAGGGCGGCCACGGCCAACGAAGACTTCATACGGAAGTCGATCGAGTAGCCGACAATCCGGTTGGAGTAGACGTCCTTGATGGCGCGCAGGTAGAGCTTACCCTCGTCGGTGCGGTGTTCGGTGATGTCGGCCGGCCAGGCCTGGTTGGCGGCGCGGGCGCTGAACTGACGTTGCACGAGGTCGTCACGCACCGGCGGTCCGGATCGGCGGTTCAGTCCTCGCTTCTTGGCGAAGATCGACCAGATCCGCTCCTGGGAGCACCGCCGCGCGACACGGTTCTCACCAGCGGGATCCCGCGGCCGGGCAGCTCATCGGCGATGAATCGGTAGCCGAAGGCGGCGTGGATGACGCGGGCAGCGTTGATCAGATGGGCGTCGTCCCAATCCCGCTGCGACAGCGGTGCTTTGCGCCATTTGTAGAACGCCTGGGTGGCGAATCCCAGGACGGCAGGTCACCGTGACGGGGATCCCGTCATCGGCAAGGTCGAGGACCAGCGAGTACATCATTTCGAGTTGGCGTCCCGCGACAGATATCCGACCGCGCGGCGCATCACCTCGGCCTCTTACTCGAGGAGTTTGATCCGCTTGTGCGCCTCGCGCAGTTGCGCAGCCATGTCGTCAGCATTGGCCGGTGAGGCTGGCTGGCTGCGACCATCCTCACGGTCGGGATCTTGAGCCAGCGGTGCAGGCAGGCCTCCGAGATGCCGAAGTCCTTCGCGATCTGACGCAGCGGCCCCTCGCCCTTGCGGGCCACGGCGATGACGTCGGCTCGGAACTCCCCAGGAAACGGTATCGGCACGAGATTGATCCTTCCAGCAAGGACGAATCCACACAGGTCAGGAGTCAACCAAACTGGGGCAGTCCCAATCGATCACAACCCTCAGGCATCTTCTGGGGCTAACCGCATCAACGCCAGAAATCCCAACGCGGCGCGAAGGGGGCCAAAACTAGCCGTCACAGCGGGGCCACTTCAAGTTGATATTGCCAGTCAGGGCACGTAGCCGGAACTTGCATCTATTCGTGCAACGGGCCCGCGGCATCCCAGCCGAACTTGCGTAGCTGTCGATGCGCGATGGTCCAGACGACCGAAGTATGCTGACTTAGTGGCGCCGAAATCAGTGACTGACTCTTGGGCGTCGAGTCCGGGTCGGCGACGCAATATGCAGGCGAACCGTTCGCGGGACACCAGACCCGAACTCGAAGTGAGACGCCGCCTGCATCGCCTGGGTCTTCGCTACCGGGTCGCGATGGCCCCAGAAGCGGGCCTCCGGCGCCGGGCAGACATTGTGTTCACGCGTGCGCGTATCGCCGTGTTCATCGACGGTTGTTTCTGGCATGGTTGTCCCCAACACGGCCGATTGAACTTCAATTACAACGCCGACTACTGGCCTGCCAAGATTGCCGCCAACGTCACCCGCGACGCGGACACCAACGCACGCCTCAAAGACGCAGGCTGGACCGTCCTGCGGTTCTGGGAACACGAAGACGCCACCGATGTCGCGGAGACCGTACAGCGAGCCGTCGGCGCGAAAGTCGACGCGCCTAGGTGAATGCCGAGAAGTAGCCCAGCGCCGGGTCTGCGAAGGTCCCAATTACTAACCCACGATCGAGAAAGCGGTTGAACTCTTCACAGCTGGTTTCCGGGAGTAACGCACAGCCGTGACACGCAGCCAAATTGCATGAGTCTGGCCCCTGCCCCTTCTCGCCCGCGTCCATACAGACCGGATCGGTCGAACACCAGCGGGCATCCGTGAGCGCCGACGCGAACACCGAGCGAAGATTGTCGGGGCGCGCCATTCGCACCAGCCCACCCATGGTTCCCTCCGAGTCGCCGGCGGCCGTGTAGATCAACAGCCCCGCCATCTCCCTAGGCTTAGTCGTAGAGACGAAGAGCCGCTCGCGAAGCGATGCGGAGCTGTAGCCGCATGCAAAGACCAACTCGTTGATCAGAAGGTGCCCAAGTGTATGCAAAAGTACGAAGCGCGGAGCCAGGCTTCGGTGTTGAAGTCCGCGCTGCGAAGCACTTTGGCCGTAGTTACCGGTGATCATTTCAGCACGGGCCTGGACTTCGGCGCGCGCCTCCCATGCTGCGAGATGCGCAGGGTCGAGCTCGAAATAGATGCCTTCACCCTTGACGACGTAAGCAGGCAACCAGTCGTGTACCGGCGGCAGAGCCTCACGCCGGAGCAATGCCTTGCCGGTACTCAACTTCAGCACGTCATCTCTGACCCGAGTGAAACCGCGCAGTGCACGGGTTTCCCGAAGCACGTCTACGGAACGAACACGCTCCAGATAAAGAACGAGGTCGGTATGGATACCGGGATTCGTTGCCGTCAGGTAGTCATCTTTCGGTGTCTCACGGATGTGCTGGAACTCCGGGTATCGCCACTCGTCGTCTCCGGTGAGTAGCTCAGCATCCGAATCCTCGCCGGACTCGGGTTCTTTCTCGCCGACCCCGAGGAGGTCGCCGTATCCAGCGATGAGTTCCTCATCGGAGATTGGACCGAATAGCTCCGGCGGCACGTTCTTGAGTAGTTGCTCGCGCAACATATTCACATCGAGGTCTGCGCCGAAGATGCTGTGCAGCGTCCGCATTGTGCCGCTTACGGCCGGATGCCCCATCAGCTCATGCATCTCTTCGCTAACGGCACCTTCCTTGCGCGGCAAGTAGATCGACGATTCGACCTTCGGGAAGTAGACGTTGCCTGCCGAACGCAACGCACCGCGTATAGGTTGGTCGCATGCACCGTCAAGTTTCGCCAGCCAGGGGCGGGCGCCAGTGCAGAGGTAGGGGTCGGTGGGGGAAGACAGCTGGTCACTCAGGTTGGTGTGCTCTTCACCGTTGACGTAGCGCGCCTCCGTGATACCACGAAGGTTGCGCTCATTCCCGCACGCGTCGCACACTACGCGCTGCCCTTCCAGGCCACCCCCGCCGAGCGATTTGAGGCGTAGTGTCCCGGAGCACGTTGGCCGGTGCGATCGGTGCACCCACTTCTCAAATGGAAAGTCGTCGAGGTGCCCAGCGGTGCATACGGCAACAAACGGCACTTGTGACATGCGCGGCTTGTACTTCCAGTCAGCGTGCTTTCTGTCCTTGCAGAAAACCGACTGCTGCATCGTGAGCGTCGACAGTTCAAGCCGCTTGCAGAACATGCAGAAGGACCAACGAGGAAAGCGCAGTACCGGCACTGTCAGCTTGACATTGCGCTTGTCGTTGCCTTGGCCCTGATAGCGGTGATCCGGCGGCAGCCGGAACTCCGAGACCCGCAACCTGGCCTCTAACCGCCAGTCGTGCTCCTGGTATTCTTCAAGTGCCAGGGTGCTACTAGCATCAGGCTCATACCAATGGTCCAGACCCGCGGTGATGACGGACGTTCCATTGACAAGCACACTCATGGCGCCCACCCCGAACGGCGTTACGAGCTGGGCTCGCCGCATTGCACCAGTGCTCATAGTTCGGCTCCTGTGTCGGAATCGGCATAGGCGTAGGCCAGGGAGATCGCCAGGCGGCACTCGGCATCGACGTTCCTCATGCTGGTCGGGACATCCCAGATGGTGGCTCTGCTGTCGAGGTCGGGCAGAGTGCCGGCGTATCGCATAAGTCCCTGCTTCGGGTCGCCCCATGGAGGCGGATTGGCTTCCCACTGCGTTCGTTCCCAACCAGCCCACTGACGGGCCCGCTTCTCAGCCATCTTCTCCAACATCGGTACCTCTTCCTGGTCCGCGATGAGGGCGCGTTCGCGAAGCAGCCGGACCGCCTCGTCGAACTCTTGAGAGGGGAAGGGGTAGGGCGGTAGGTCCTCGGGCGACACCTGACGGACATAAGCCACTGCGGCAGCGTGGAACGCTCGCCGCAGTACCGGGGTGGCGAAAGGCGTGACCGAGGTGGGTTCGACCTGTGCGTATAGCTGCTGGTGGTAGGTGCGGAAGCGCTCGTAGTGGCTTCGGTCTCTAGGTTTCGCCGCACCATAAATTGTGATCACAAGACCAGGGCTTACGTCAGCTCGGCGGCCGACGCGGCCAGACACCTGGATGTACTGCGCGGTGGTCTTTGGCTGGCCCACGATGGTCATCAGGCCGAGCCGGTCGATATCGACCCCGACCTCGATGATGTTCGACGCGAGGCAGATATCGATGGCCTCTTGGCGGTCTTGCCCCGGCACGTAGCGGACCTGCAGTTGCTCGATTGCCTTCGGAATCTCGTCCGAGCGCCGACGGGAAGTCAGCTCCATGGTCCGGTTGGGCCAGCGCGGGTCGATTCCGTCGCGACGCACCAGACCCGTTAGGTAGTCGGGTACGTCGGACTCCAGCAGAGACACGGTGTTGCCCAACTCGCGTAGCGAGTTCAGGAAGTTGAGATTGGTCCAATACCCGTCGCGGTCATCCTCCGGCACCTTCGTGACGCCCTGCAGCGTGGCCGCCGCGACGCGGGTTTGAACGGTCTGCGTCGAGCCGAGGGAGGCGCTCATAATCCCCAGGTAGCGTCGGCCCGGTTCCAGTTCCCCGGTGGAGAGCCGAGCGGGCTCCGCGAAGAAGGAACGGCCTTCCTCCAACCCGTGCGGCGGGAACAGCGCGACGTCTTCGCGGCCGAATAGTCCCTTGATCTGGTCTTCGTAGCGCCGGATGGTGGCGGTGGAGGCAATGATCTTGGGCGGAATGGGGGGGAACGCTACGACGGTCGGTGCACAATTCGTCGATGACCGGCTCGTAGAGCCCGACCATTGACCCGAGCGGCCCGGAGATGAGGTGTAACTCGTCCTGAATGATCAGGCCGGGCGGCGAGACTTCGCGCACGCCCTGCTCGTTGAGACCGAACAAGTTCCGTGCTTCAGGGCGCCACGCCATCATCGCGAACTTGTCGACGGTGCCGATGACTATCGAGGGACGCACCGCGTAGATGTCCTCATCGACAACATGGATGGGCAGTCCGGCACGCCGGGAGTAACGGCACTGTGGATCAACGCAGCGCAGGACAACCTTTCTCCCGGCTTGCTCGTATCCGATGACGTCCTGACCGCCCTTGCCCCTGGGCTTGGTGCCCATCTGGGCACCACACCAGGGGCAGCGCAGAAGGAGAAAAAGATTCTGCTCATGGGGATTTCGGCGTAGCTTCCCGAGTACATCGACGGCCTTCGTCCAGCTATTCGGAGTCGATGAACCACCCAGCCAGATCCCGATTCCGAATGGGGAGGTTCCGAGAGAGTCCTTGTTGGTGTCGCGGATGTCTTCTAGCACGCACACCAACGATGCGGCGCGCAAGAACTGCTGGGCGGTCAGCAACCGCAACGTATACCGCATCAGGGTGTCTGTGCCCGCGTCTTCTGGGTTACGAAGCCGCCGTGCCAACAAGCTGATCGAACAAGCGCCGAGATACGCCTCGGTCTTTCCGCCACCCGTTGGGAAGAAGATCAAGTCAACGAGCGAGCGGGTCTTCCGGGTCGGGTCAACCAGCTCGGGCAGGCTGGCGAGGATAAACGCGATCTGAAAAGGTCTCCAGGTCCCCCTACCTGCGGGGATATCGGGCTTAGGGTGCGTGCCCTTGACCCGGAGAATGTCGTCCTTTCCGCGCTCAACCTCACGCAAAGGGAAATTTGACCGCACCTGCTGGTAGAGCATCGCCTCGTTAGCCCAGCGGAATGACCGAGTGGCGTTGAGGTCTGACCCCACCAGGGCCCAACCTTCCTGCATCCGCTTCAGCGCTTCACCCGCTAGCTGCACGTGTTTGGTCGCGGCGCGGCGGAAGCGTTGAGGAAGGTCGTCGATCTCTGACGTTCGCGCGGCAATCCACTCGCGGTAGAGCCGCAGTACGTCCTCCACCTGCTGTTTGCCTACCTCGGTGGCGTCAGCCAGCTCCTTCATGCTGACCGTTACAGCCTGCCGATTCCCCTCGGCATCCATGAGATAGGAGCCCTGCTTATCGGTTCGATAGATGTTCGGTGTCAAGCTGACCACCTCGTACGCGGGCAACGCAACAGCCTTCACAAACGGGACGGGTGACCCGGCACCACCCTCCCACTCGGCAGCACAACCGTGCCCGATTGCATAGGTGCGCTTGTTGCGGTAGAGCAGGTCGATCGACTGCTCTTCGTCATCGCGGTCAGGCAGTTCCACCTCTGGATAGGGTTCGATCACCAACCCATCGGCTGTTGCCGTAAAACCCATCTGGAAAAAGGCACTGCGGGGTCCTGTGCCGGGGGTGTTGTTTACCACAGCAACGGTCACGAGCCGTAACTCAGGATCACCTACACCAGGTACCGGTCGGCTGAACACCCGCGTCGTCGGAGCGATGCCGGGCGCGTCGCCGTCAGGAACCATCGGCACTACCTTGAGCCTGTTGGTCTCGTCCCGAAGAACGCTTCCTGGCACGGTGCCTAACAACGTGAACGGGCGGCGACGCCACCAGTCAACGGGCTTGCTGAGTCCCGGGATGTGGACAACGATCCGCTCGTAATGTGCGCCACTCACCCGGATCCGCAGTAAACCCCCTGCGGGAACACGGGACTGAAACGATATCGCCATAGCGGACGGTTTGAAGCTGTTGGCGTCGCTCAGGTCGAAGTCATCGGAGTCGGCTACGTCGTCACGGAGCGAACCCTTTATCTCGACCGGCGGCCCATCAGGATCGTCCTCACTGGTCGCCACGCCCTGGACACCCGTCAGGTCGACGTCGACCGTTCCGGCCTGGTCGACATTCGTGCCGCCAGTGGCGCCCCCGCTGTGAAGGACACCGATGCCGTAGCGGGACAGCGGCGTCCCGATCGTGAGAATCTCCTGCTTGGTAGCCGCGTCGTGGAACTGGCCTCTGCTCTCCTCGGCAGTAGCAAAGGTGATGGTGCCGGATGTGCAGTCAACCGGCTTTCCAGTAGATTCCTCGCCGAGGGGACCGAATAGTTCCCGCCGCAGTTCGGCTTCAACGACAGCGCGGGCTTCGAGACCGCTCATGCGGCGCCTCCAATAGCTCTTCGGAATGTGTTCGTTTCGATGAATGCGATTAGTCGGTCGGTTGCGCGCGTCAGCCCGACATACAGCAGTGCGTCGAAGTTGTCGTCCACTGTCGTCTGATTGAGGTCGGTGATGACGACCGCCGGTGATTCCAAACCTTTGAAGGCATGGATGGTTGAGTACTGCAACTGCCCGCGACGTGCTGGGAGTCCATCGGCGGCTTTCAGGATCTGCTTTAGCCAGCGATCTTCGGTGGTGGTGGCAGTTGAGCTGTTCCGCTGAGGGCTTAGAACAACGATCTCGTTCAGTTCATATCCCTCTAGCCTGAGCTGCCGGATTGCCTCGGCGAGAAGTGCCGACTGGTCGCACCCTGCCTGATACTGGTGGAAGGTCGGGTCCACGCCGTCGTCGGACCGGCGGAACTGCTGATAGCCCGGCTGGAGATGGCTTAGGAGGTTCACCTGGTAGCCGATGCGCGGTAGATTGCGGCAGTTCTGCATCAGCTTGTAGCTGGTCAGATGGGGCGCACGGGTCCGGAGTCGTTCGCGGCCGGTCTCGTTCTCGTAGATAGCTTGGCGCTCGAAGTCGCCAAATAAAAGCACCCGCCCGTCTCGCAGACCGCCGGCGACCATTAGGTCGAGCACGTCTAGGTATGTCTCGGTGGCAATGTCTTGAATCTCGTCGACGACCAGAAAATCGCTCGTCTCAGCTGTATCGGCGTCGATAAGCGCCTCCATTGCACGCTCGGGGAGCTCCTGGCTCCAGAACTCAGGTGGCGGATCACCGGGCGCGTGGGTTAGCCCGGCCAGCCGAAGCAACTCCTTGTGGAAGGTTCCGACCGTCAGGCCCTCAAGGCCTGCCATCTCAGTGCCAAGGCGTTTGCCGAGAAAGCGGTTGAAGCACAGAAGTCGTCCCTGCTTCCCGCTCGCTAGTTCGCGTCGTGCTGATTCCATCGCGAGAAACGTCTTGCCTGACCCCGCCGGGCCTGAAAAGAGCACACCGCGATTCTCAGCGGCGGCGTCGAGCGCGAGGAATTGCTCCTCCACGAACGAAACTAGCTGTGAGTCACGCGCTCGTCGGCGGTCCCCCGCGACCGTTGCCAACTCAAACTTCGGGCGCAGCAATGCGGCAATACGGTCGGCGGTCTCTCCGTCTGGTCCGACGCCACCGTAGGTGAAGTACTTGATCTTGTCGTCGAGGTGCTTTGTCCCAGCAGCGAGAGTCCGCAGGACAGCTGCCGGTGCGGCCTTGAGATCTTCGGAGTCCAGCACCTGCCAGTCTTGCCACTCTGGATTTGTAGGCAGCATTGTGCGGGCCCGCACGCTGGTGAACCAGACGGCCGAGAGCATCGGTACCGAGCGGAGGTCGACGTGCTTTTTCTCCAAGTAGTTGCGCAAGCTGTGCATCGCTTCGCCGGCCTGCTGGAAGGGTCCCCGCGCTGTGGGTAAGTCGGTTCCTAGTTTCCAGGTCCCATCGCTGCGGCGGTCGATCGTCTGGTGCGATTTGACCTCTATGACAAGGATGCCGGACTCCGGGACGATGATGACGAAGTCCGTCTCACCTTCGACTTGGCGAACATGCTGGGCGATACCGAGGGAGTGGAGCGCGATCCAGTCGTCGGTCTCATTGGCCTCCTGCAGCGCCGCGTATACGGTCTTCTCTCCCGGTGGCGCATCTGCCGGACAGAAGGCGGGCATCATTCGAGCCACTGCCCACTCCGATCTTTGAACGGCACCCTTGCATCGTGCCGCTGCACGATCTCAGCGAAGGGCGAGATCGCCAGTACGCGTGTGGCGAGTATTCCCCGGAACCCCTCATGCTCGACTTCGAGACTGAGATGACCCGCAGTCTTCAGCTCCGAGAGGTCGGTGGCGGAGACCGCGAGTTCGAGATGCTTCCCGATCTCGGCACTCACTTGGTACAGAGTCTTGCGCAGTAGGGTCGCGTAGCCGAACGTCGGTTGGGTCGGGACATCGAGCCACTGCAGGAGCCTCTCGAAGTCTTGGTCGCTGATCGGACGTATCAGGTTTGGGTCGGTCCAGGCGCGCGCCCGGTCGGCAGTCCTTACTCCCGCAGCCCGCAACTGCCTGACCACATGCCGAATTCCGCTCTGTTCAATCCGCTTGGCTAGCAAGCGCTTCCATGCCTCTTGCGTCTGCTGGACCACGTCACCGTTCACCAAGCGAGCAATAGCAGCCTGGTATAACGCATTTCGTTCAGTCTCACCTTGTCGCAGCAGAAGGTACGTGCCAACGCGGACAGCCGGGATGTCGGTGTATGTGACGCGTTCACCGGCAGGCTGTTCTGGGTCAACTGACCGGATTCGTTCGCCGTCGTCGAGCCACATCGCAAGGTTGCCACTCAGCAGAACTTTGCGGGCCTCGACCTCCTCGCTCGTCGGTTCGCGATCGCAGCCCTGTCGGCGACCCCAAACTGGCTGCGGGAGGTATTCATTCACGTCTTCAGGCTCGTCCGGCATTTCAAGCGCCGGCTCGCTCGTGTCGCTTTCCGTGAAGGTCCGCGCTTCGATTCGGATAGCTCCTTCGGCGTAGGCGGCGATAGCTGAACGGGGCACCGTGCGGTCACTCATCCAGGCGGGCAGCACGAAAGCGACCCCGCTGGCTATTGGAGCTGTTACTAGCGATGATGGGTAAAACCTGGGCGGGCCGACGACGTAAGCCTGCTCGCGCAGAGGCTGAACGCGTTCTAATTCGCCTGCGGTGAGCACCAGTACGTCACGCTCCTGCAGCCATGCCTCAATCCCAGCCGCGGCGGCCTTGTTCGAAACGATGACGACGCTGGAATCGGCGCCGACCTCCTCGACGGAACGCAACAACGTCTCTCCGACAACGGAATTGGTCGACGCGACCAGCACAGCTGTGGCAGCGAGTTCATCAAGCAGTCCCTGATCTACGATTGCACCCCGCAGGCGTGCAGCGTGCTTGTTTACTTCGTCGGATAGGTAGATCAGATTGGGGTTGAATTCCAGAGGTTGAGGTTGGGTGACTCGCCGCCAGCGAAGCGCCTTCGCGGCGCCAGCTAGATCGTCTAGGTAATCTCCACCTTCCGCTTTCACTAGGGCCAAGAGTCGGCGGACAGCAGCGTTTAGCCGTGCTCCAGCTGGATCTCCCACAGCGACAATCTCGACGCCGGTGAGAACGAGGCTGGTTGAGGCGGCATAGCGCTGGTCTAGCGTATCGATGCGATTCATAGGGCAACCGTGAAGGCTAGAGCTTCGACTCCCGTCGGGGGCCGCCACCCAATGTCATCTGAGAGAGACACGGCCTCGCCGCGAGTGTTACGGAGCTGAATCATGAGTTCTGCTGCTGTCTCGTCCGCAATCGAGCGATCCAGCACACAGATGACAACCGGTGATTCGATTTCGGCCAAGTACCTGATCGCTCCATTTCCATCGAGAATCACTGCCGTCACATCTTGTGGGATGGGGAGGAGGTCAGCGAGCTTCGCATAGGGATAGATCCGTGTATACCAAGTCGCCGCGCGCGCATTCTTCGGCATCAGCAAAGACCCGATTCTGCTTGGCGGAAATTGGTCGTTCTCCCTAGCTAGGTAGGCTTCAAAGTCCTCCCTTAGCCACGCCAAAGTTCCGACAATCGCAAGGTCTGCAGCCGGCTTTGCGAGGCGGGAATCCCACGCCAAATCGAGGTGCGCCATCCGTTCAATGCTGCCCGGCTCTGGGCGAGGCGCACGTGCAGGCTCGTCCAGCTCGTTTGTCGCAGCGATTGCTCTGATGGCGTCGACTCGCCATGTTGAGCCGGCGAACCTAGCCCGGGGTTGCTGCGTGAGTTCGTCTAGAGACGAAAACGCGCCGGTTACCACCTCCAGGCTGTTGACAGCCCTGAGCGTTTGCCCTGGCTTCATCTCACGCAGCGTGGCCAAAGGCCCCTCGAGGATCGGTGCATCGCTTGCGAGAACCCAACCGCATCCGATCAAACACGCCGCGAAATCCCGCTTCGGCACCGATAGAGCGATGACCAATTGCCGATCGGCTGACTTTCGCGAATACCGGGCGGCCCGCGTCCCGAGCGCCAAGAGCGGCCCAATCCACGGTGCTGCTCGACCCGACACCCCTGCCGATTCAGACAGCTCAAGCTGGATTGACAGGCCTCTCCCCCCTTGACCTTCATTGCCCGTTCTTAGCTGGAGTGAGTGTAGCGACGGCGTCGGACAGAATGTTGGAGATTTTCGCCGTAGGCGAGACCAACCACGGTTCTTGGTTGGCAATAGGCCGGTTTCACGCGGTCAGAGAAGCACTCGCTGCAGACTGTCTGGCTGCCCGACGCATCGCGGCATTTATTGCAGTGGCGAGTGCCTGTGAAAGCGGAGGCGGGACCGCGTTCGAAACCTGTTCGACCTGAGAAGAAAGCGTTCCCTCAAGTACAAAGTCACTCGGAAATCCCTGCAGGAGCATGGCTTCGTAAATGCTGATGCGCCGGTGTCCCTCTGGGTGAACGTGAATTTCCCGGTGACCGTAGGCAACTGTAGGACTTGGTTTGTCCCATTCCAGCCGGCGGAAGCATCGGCCTGCGCGATCCGCCCCCCCTGGACGCGCGAATCGTTTTGAGACGGGCCTCATCGTCCAGTGATTCTCATGATGGGGTATCGCCGCCCTATCGAGGTTCCGCGCGAAGAACGCGGGCTCGGGGAGCGAGCCGATAACTGCGCGCACCGTCAGTCCGTTCGGCGGAACCTTCTTTGGCTTGAAGTGGCGCGCCACCGACTCGTCGCGGAAACCGGAGATGATCACACGATTTCTGCGTTGCGCAACGCCATAATCGAGCGCCGAATACTCGCTCACATCAGGAGTGAGTCCAATCGCACGAAACTTCGAGAGAATCCCTCGAAAGGTCACGGAGTGTTTGGCATCACGGATACCGAGTACGTTCTCGAATAGAACAAACTCGACTTTGTAGTTGAGCTGAAGCGCCTCAACCACCCGTAAGTAGAGCAGTGGGAGTCGGTTGCGCGGGTCGTTCGCGGCGGATCCAGTATTGGCACGCGAGAAGCCTTGACACGGCGGCCCACCTATCACGGCGATCGATTCGCCCGCCTCAAGAATCCCGTCCAAATAAGCAAGGACCCCGTCAGGCCCAAGTTCCTCTAAGTCTGCCGCCACAGAGATGGTGTTCTTGAAGTTACGGCGATGAGTCTGGATTGCTGCCGTCGATAGATCTGTGGCAAATACTAGGGGGAAGCCCGAACGCTGGAAGCCGAGATCCAATCCGCCGGCACCCGAGAATAGGCTCACGATCTTCGGCAGTGCCATGCTAGCTCCTGACTTACCCGCGTTCTCACAGGACAAGAGGGGGCGAGATCCTTCCTGTGACCTGCGAACTCCCCCGCGTCGGACCGCGGCTGACTTCCGCAACTCTAGCGATCGCCAAAGACAAATATTTGAGCCACACCGAGCCTGGCCTCCAGGTAAGGCTGATACGTCATCCATGACTATCGGGGACTTGGCCGCGGAAGTCCCGGACCAACCTCAACGACGCCTGTCGGCGCGAACTCCACCAAAACACAAAGGTCACGACCCATTTCTGGTTCGTGACCTTTATGCCTGCGGTTCGTAGAACCGCTCACTGTGGGCGAAGGGGGACTTGAACCCCCACGTCCCGAAGGACACTGGCACCTGAAGCCAGCGCGTCTGCCATTCCGCCACTCGCCCTGAATGACCGCGCAACAGTATCACCACGGACCCACCAGACCCAAAACCGGCCGTGAGACTGACGTTGTTGCGCTTTTTTCGGGCTGGAGACCACCAAAACGTCGCTCTCGCGGGCCGGACCGCAGCCCGACCGAAATACTCTGACCTGGCGCTATTGGATTCTCAGAGATCCGTTGGTCACGTATTGCGCACAAGGGCCGATAACATGCGTGTGAGCAGTGTGGCCAGAGCGACACGCAGCGACGGCATCGGACGACGGACAGGGCGGTGATATGGGGCTGGCAGACCGTATCGAGCGACGCCTCGAGTCGACGGTCGGTGATGCCTTCGCCCGGGTCTTCGGCGGGTCGATCGTCCCGCAGGAGGTCGAAGCCCTGTTGCGGCGGGAAGCCGAGACCCACGCCCGCGATGTCGGTCATGGCCGCATCTTGGCTCCCAATGACTACGTCATTACTCTCAGTGAGACTGACTATCAGAAGGTGAGCGCAGACCCGGTCCGCACATCGACCACGTTTGCCCGCCACCTGGCAGGTTTCATTCAGGACCAGGGGTGGCAAACTTATGGCGATGTTGTCGTCAGGTTTGCGCCATCGCCGAGCCTGCACACCGGCCAGTTCCGCACCCGTGGAGCGGTCAACCCCGACTCGACCACCGGCGACCCCGTCGCCCCAGCAGAACGCAAAAGCGCGGTAGGCGCAGAACCAGGAGTACCAGCGATGACCGACAACCCGAGCTACCGCGGCCAGGGACAGGGTCGGCCCGGCGACGAGCAGTACGACGACCGGTACCGCCAGCAGGACGAGCCGCGCGGCGCCTACCCGCCCGAGCAGGGTGGCTACCCCGACCAGGGCTACCCGCAGCGCCAGGGCGGTTACTCCCAGGAGCAGGGCAGCTACCCGGACCAGGGTTACCCGCCGCCGTCCTACGAGCAGCGCCCCCCTGCCGGGTACGGCCAGCCGCCCGCCGGGTACGGCGAGCAGGGCTACCGCCCGCAGCAGCCGCCTGCCGGATACGGCCAGCCCGCCGGGGCGCCCCCGAGTGCGCCGCCGCCCGGATACGGCGATTACGACTATGGCCGCCCCCGCCAGGACGAGGGTTACGGTTCGCACGGCCGCCCGCCGGCCTACCCCGATCAGGGTGGCTACGGCGGTCAGCAGTACGACCGCGCCGATTACTCGGCCCCGCCGGCACCCCCGGCCGCACCCGATTACGGCCGTTACGGTCAGCCGCCCGCCCAGGGTGGATACCCCGACCAGGGCGGTTACGGTGAGCCCGCCGGGTACGGACAACAGGACTATGGCCAGCAGGACTACGGTCAACAGGATTACGGCCAGCCCGATTACGGCCAGCAGGGCTACGGTCAGCAGGCCGCCGGATACGCCGGTTCCTACGGCGCCGCCGCGCAGGTGACCCTGCAGCTCGACGACGGCAGCGGCCGCACCTACCAACTGCGCGAGGGCGCCAACGTGATCGGACGCGGCCAGGACGCCCAGTTCCGGCTGCCCGATACCGGTGTCTCGCGCCGGCATCTGGAGATCCGCTGGGATGGCCAGGTCGCGCTGCTGTCGGACCTGAACTCGACCAACGGCACCACGGTCAACAATGCCCCGGTGCAGGAGTGGCAGCTCGCCGACGGTGACGTCATCCGGCTGGGTCATTCCGAGATCATCGTCCGGGTCCACTGATCCACCGGGTGCCGACGAGGGGGCCGAGCCCGCGGGCGCCACGGCGTAACGGTCCGGCCTCGGGCGGCACGCTTCGTCGACGCATCAGCAGCGCTCCCAGTATCGTGTCCGCGACAGCGCACCGTCATGGAGAGGACGTCAGATGCAGGGGCTAGTTCTGCAGCTGACCCGCGTCGGATTCCTGCTGCTGCTGTGGCTGTTCATCTGGTCGGTACTGCGCATCCTGCGTACCGACATCTACGCGCCGACCGGCGCGGTGATGGTGCGTCGCGGCTTGGCGCTGCGCGGGCCGCTGCTGCCCCGCGGCGAACGGCGGCACATCGCCAAACACATGGTCGTCACCGAGGGGGCCCTTGCCGGCACCCGCATCACGCTGGGCAGCCAGCCGGTGCTGATCGGTCGCGCCGACGATTCCACGCTGGTACTGACCGACGATTACGCGTCGACACGGCACGCCAGGCTGTCGCCTCGGGGCTCGGAATGGTACGTCGAGGACCTAGGATCGACCAACGGTACATACCTTGACAGGGCGAAGGTGACTACGGCGGTAAGGGTTCCGATGGGAACGCCGGTACGGATCGGCAAGACGGTAATCGAGCTGCGCCCGTGACACTCGTATTGCGTTACGCAGCGCGTAGTGATCGCGGGTTGGTGCGCGCCAACAACGAGGACTCGGTGTACGCCGGTGCCCGCCTGCTGGCCCTCGCCGACGGGATGGGGGGCCACGCCGCCGGTGAGGTCGCCTCACAGCTGGTAATCGCCGCACTGGCCCACCTCGACGATGACGAACCCGGCGGCGACCTGCTGAACAAGCTCAATGTCGCCGTCCACGAGGGCAACTCGGCCATCGCCGCGCATGTGGAGGCCGATCCCGAGCTCGAAGGCATGGGCACCACGCTGACGGCCATCCTGTTCGCCGGCGGCCGCCTCGGTCTGGTCCACATCGGCGACTCGCGCGGCTATCTCATGCGCGACGGTGAGCTGACCCAGATCACCAAGGACGACACCTTCGTCCAGACCCTGGTCGACGAGGGGCGCATCACCGCCGAGGAGGCGCACAGCCATCCCCAGCGCTCGCTGATCATGCGGGCGCTCACCGGTCACGAGGTCGAGCCGACCCTGATCATGCGGGAAGCCCGCGTTGGTGATCGTTACCTGCTGTGTTCGGACGGTCTTTCCGACCCGGTCAGCCAGGAGACCATCGCCGAGGCGCTGCAGATCCCCGATGTCACCGATGCCGCCGACCGACTCATCGAACTGGCGCTGCGCGGCGGCGGCCCGGACAACGTGACCGTGGTGGTCGCCGATGTCGTCGACTACGACTACGGCCAGACCCAGCCGATCCTGGCCGGGGCGGTCTCCGGTGAGGACAACGACACCGCACCACCCAATACCGCGGCGGGCCGGGCGTCGGCGTTCAACCCCAAACGCAACCAGCCGAAAAGGGTTGTCACCCAACCCGAAGAGCAACGCCCGCCCCGCTCCAAGCGCCGGATGTGGATCGCCGCCGTGGTGGTCCTGCTGGTAGTGGTGGCGGGGCTGGCCATCGCCCGCGAGATCATTCGCAACAACTATTACGTCAGCGAAGAGGACGGCACCGTCGCGATCATGCGCGGTGTGCAGGGCTCCTTTCTGGGCCTTTCCCTGCAGGAACCGTTCCTCGTCGGGTGTCTGAACTCCCGAAACGAACTGTCCTTGATCAGCTTCGGCCAATCCAAGGATGCGCTGGACTGCCAGCTGCTCGGCGTCGACGACATCCGGGAATCCGAACGCGCCCAGGTGACCGCAGGACTTCCGTCGGGCACCTTGGACGACGCGATCCGCCAGATCAACGAACTGTCGCGCACCTCGTTGCTGCCCATCTGCACGGTGCCGACCAAGACGGCCACCCCGTCACCGACTCCCACCCCGCGGCCCAGCCCGGCGCCCGCGTCCCGGCCGGCGGCCCCGTCGGGCACCGCGGCGGCACCCACCTCCGGCGCGCCGCGACCGGCCACCTCGGCCCCGCCGGCCACGACCCGAGCCGGTCAACCCGCCGATCAGGACGACGCGGACGCGCCGGATCCCGCGTTGGCACCTCGTGCCGGCGGATCCACACCGCCCGCGGCGCCCGCGACCACCACCACACCTTCCCCGTCCCCGACCGTCACGGCACTGCCGCCCTCACCGCCGGAGCCGGGCACCAATTGCCGGACCGCGTCATGAGCACTGAGCCTCAGTCACCGGTCTCTGTCACCCCTCCCCTGCCGAATCGGCGCAACGCCGAACTGGGCCTGCTGATCTTCGCCGCGGTCATCACCACCGTGGCGTTGCTGATCGTGGAGGCCAACCAGGAGCAGGGCGTCAACTGGGATCTGGCCCAGTACACGCTGGCCTACCTGGCCCTGTTCAGCGGGGCGCATCTGGCCATCCGCCGCTACGCCCCCTACGCCGACCCGCTGCTGCTGCCTGTTGTCGCCCTGCTCAACGGGCTGGGCCTGGTGATGATCCACCGGCTCGACCTCGCCCAGCGCGAACTCGACCAGGCCAGCGTCGGAGGCAATGCCGCCCAGCAGATGCTCTGGACGCTGGTCGGGGTGGTGGCCTTCGCCGCAGTGTTGGCCGTGTTGCGCGACCACCGCATGCTGGCCCGCTACGGCTACACCTGCGGCCTGGTCGGCCTTGTGCTGCTGGTGATTCCGGCGCTGCTGCCGGCCAGCTTCTCCGAACAGAACGGGGCCAAGATCTGGATCCGGTTCGAAGGCTTCTCGATCCAGCCCGCCGAGTTCTCCAAGATCCTGTTGCTGACCTTCTTCGCCGCCGTCCTGGTCTCCAAGCGTGAATTGTTCACCAACGCAGGCAAACACGTCCTGGGTCTCGACCTGCCACGGCCGCGTGACCTGGCCCCGCTGCTGGTGGCCTGGATCACCTCGGTCGGCGTCATGGTCTTCGAAAAGGACCTGGGCACTTCGCTTTTGCTCTACGCCTCGTTCCTGGTACTGCTCTACATCGCCACCGGCCGACTGGCCTGGGTCATCATCGGGCTCGCGTTGTTCGCCGTCGGTAGCGTGCTGGCCTACCACCTGTTCGGCCACGTCCGGGTGCGCGTGCAGAACTGGCTCGACCCGTTCGCCGACCCTGACGGGGCCGGCTACCAGATGGTGCAATCGCTGTTCAGCTTCGCCACCGGCGGCATCTTCGGCACCGGACTGGGCAACGGTCAGCCCGGCACCGTCCCGGCCGCCTCCACCGACTTCATCATCGCCGCAGTCGGCGAAGAACTCGGATTGGTCGGTCTGGCAGGCGTTCTCATGCTGTACACCATCTTGATCACCCGCGGGTTGCGCACCGCGATCGCCGTGCGGGACAGCTTCGGCAAACTACTGGCCGCCGGGCTTGCCTCGACGCTGGCGATCCAACTGTTCATCGTCGTCGGCGGTGTCACCAAGCTGATCCCGCTGACCGGCCTGACCACCCCGTGGATGTCTTACGGCGGTTCCTCGCTGCTGGCCAACTACGTGCTGCTGGCCATCCTGGTCCGCATCTCCCATGCCGCCCGGCGACCGATCGGACCCACCACCGGGCCGAACCCGGCGCCCATCGCCGCGGCGTCCACCGAGGTGATCGGGAAAGCATGAACACCTCGCTGCGCCGGCTCTCGGTCGTCTTCATGGCACTGATCGTGTTGCTGCTCGCCAACGCCACCCTGACCCAGGTGTTCACCGCCGACGGGTACCGCGCCGATCCGCGCAACCAACGGGTGCTGCTCGACGAGTACTCCCGCCAGCGCGGCCAGATCACCGCGGGCGGGGAACTGCTGGCGTACTCGGTGTCCACCGACGGCCGGTTCCGCTTCCTGCGGACCTACCCCAAGCCGCAGACCTACGCCCCGGTAACCGGCTTCTACTCGCTTGGCTACTCCAGCAGCGGCCTGGAGCGCGCGGAGGACCCCATCCTCAACGGCTCCGACGAACGGCTGTTCGGCAAGCGTCTTGCCGACTTCTTCACCGGGCGGGATCCGCGCGGCGGCAACGTCGACACCACCGTCAAACCCGATGTGCAGGAAGCGGCGTGGGAAGCCATGGAAAACGGCTGCGACGGCCCCTGCAAGGGTGCTGTCGTCGCGCTGGAACCGTCGACGGGCAAGATCCTGGCCATGGTCTCGGCGCCGTCCTATGACCCCAACCAGCTGGCCAGCCACGACGGTGCGGTGCAAACCAAGGCCTGGGAGCAGCTGCGTGATGACGCCGACGCCCCGCTGCTCAACCGGGCCATCTCGGAGACCTATCCCCCGGGTTCGACGTTCAAGGTGATCACCACCGCCGCCGCGCTGCAGGCCGGCGCCACGCCGGACACCCAGCTCACCGCGGCCCCGCGCATCGCGCTGCCCGACACCACCGCCACGCTGGAGAACTACGGCGGCAGCCCGTGTGGCGGCGGCCCGACCGCACCGCTGCGCGAGGCCTTCGCCCGATCCTGCAATACCGCCTTCGTCGAGCTGGGCATCGACAACGGTGCCGACAAACTCAAGGCCACCGCCCGGGCGTTCGGTCTGGACAGCACCCCGGCGGCGATCCCGCTGCAGGTAGCCGAGTCGACCGTCGGCCCGATCAGCGACGCCGCTGCGCTGGGAATGTCCAGCATCGGGCAGCGCGATGTGGCGGTCACCCCACTGCAGAATGCGATGGTGGCCGCGACCATCGCCAACGGCGGCGTCACCATGACGCCGTATCTGGTCGATACCCTCAAGGGACCGGACCTGTCCAACATCGCCACCACCGCTCCGACCGAACAGCGACGAGCAGTGTCACCGCAGGTCGCAGCTACACTTACCGATTTGATGGTGGGCGCCGAGCAGGTGACGCAGCAGAAGGGAGCCATCGCCGGCGTGCAGATCGCATCCAAGACGGGCACTGCCGAGCACGGCACCGATCCCCGCAACACCCCGCCCCACGCCTGGTACATCGCCTTCGCACCGGCCCAAGCCCCGAAGGTGGCCGTCGCCGTCCTCGTGGAGAATGGCGGAGACCGATTGTCCGCCACCGGCGGCGCCGTAGCCGCCCCGATCGGGCGCGCCACCATAGCCGCCGCACTCCGGGAGGGATCATGACGGCCCGGGTCGGAGTGACGCTGTCGGGGCGCTACCGACTGCAGCGCCTGATCGCCACCGGCGGTATGGGACAGGTGTGGGAGGGACTGGACACCCGGCTCGGCCGCCAGGTCGCGATCAAGGTGCTCAAGGCCGAGTTCTCCGAGGACTCGGAGTTCGTGGACCGCTTCCGCGGCGAGGCGCGCACCGTCGCCATGCTCAACCATCCGGGTATCGCCAGCGTGTACGACTACGGCGAGACCGAGATGGACGCCGGCGAGGGCCGCACCGCCTATCTGGTGATGGAGCTGGTCAACGGTGAGCCGCTGAACTCCGTCATCAAGCGCACCGGGCGGCTGTCGCTGCGCCACGCCCTGGACATGCTGGAACAGACCGGCCGGGCCCTGCAGGTCGCCCACACCGCGGGCCTGGTGCACCGCGACGTCAAACCCGGCAACATCCTCATCACGCCCACCGGGCAGGTCAAGCTCACCGACTTCGGCATCGCCAAGGCCGTCGACGCCGCCCCGGTCACCCAGACCGGCATGGTGATGGGCACCGCCCAGTACATCGCGCCCGAGCAGGCCCTGGGCCGCGACGCGACCGCCGCATCCGATGTGTACTCCCTCGGCGTCGTCGGCTACGAGTCGGTGTCGGGCAAGCGTCCCTTCACCGGCGACGGTGCGCTGACGGTCGCGATGAAGCACATCAAGGAGGCGCCACCGCCGCTTCCTCCCGACCTGCCGCCCAACGTGCGTGAGCTCATCGAGATCACGCTGGCCAAGGAGCCCAACCAGCGGTACCGCTCGGGTGGGCCGTTCGCCGACGCCGTCGCCGCGGTGCGCGCCGGTCGCCGCCCACCGCGCCCCAACTCGGCGCCGACCATCGGCCGCGCCGCGCCCGCGGCCATCCCGTCGGGCACCCAGGCCCGCGCCGCCGCGGCCGCCGAATACCGTCCGCCGGTGACCACGTCGCGACCGCGCGCGGGGACCGGAAGTCACCGTCCGCCGCCACCGCGGCGCACCTTCTCCCCCGGTCAGCGCGCACTGCTGTGGGCCGCCGGTGTGCTCGGAGCGCTGGCCATCATCATCGCGGTGTTGATCGTGGTGAATGCCCAGGACAAGCGCGACAATCCGGTGCAGCAGGAGACCTCCACCAGCACCACCGTCATCGGGGTTCCGCCGGCGGCACCACCTAGTGAGACCCCGTGACCACCCCCCAGCACCTTTCGGACCGCTACGAGCTTGGTGAGATCCTCGGGTTCGGTGGCATGTCCGAGGTTCACATCGCCCGCGACACCCGGTTACACCGTGACGTGGCGGTGAAGGTGTTGCGCGCCGACCTGGCCCGCGACCCGAGTTTCTATCTCCGCTTCCGTCGCGAGGCCCAGAATGCCGCCGCGCTGAACCATCCGGCGATCGTCGCGGTGTACGACACCGGCGAGGCCGAGACCCCCAACGGTCCCCTGCCCTACATCGTCATGGAGTACGTCGACGGGGTGACGCTGCGCGATATCGTGCACACCGAGGGCCCGATCGAGGCCAAGCGCGCCATCGAGATCATCGCCGACGCTTGCCAGGCGCTGAATTTCAGCCACCAGCACGGCATCATCCACCGTGACGTCAAGCCGGCCAACATCATGATCTCCAAGTCCGGCGCCGTGAAGGTGATGGACTTCGGCATCGCCCGCGCGCTCGCTGACGCCAACAACGTGACCCAGACCGCCGCAGTCATCGGCACCGCCCAGTACCTGTCGCCCGAGCAGGCTCGCGGTGAGAAGGTCGACGCCCGCTCCGATGTCTACTCGCTCGGCTGCGTGCTGTACGAAATCCTCACCGGAGAGCCACCTTTCGTCGGAGATTCGCCGGTGGCGGTGGCCTACCAGCATGTCCGCGAGGATCCCGCAGCGCCGTCGACGCGCCATGCCGGGGTGTCCCCGGAACTCGACGCCGTGGTGCTCAAGGCGCTGTCGAAGAACCCCGAGAATCGCTACCAGAGTGCGGCCGAGATGCGCACGGATCTGATCCGCGTCCACAGCGGCGAGGCGCCCGAGGCCCCGAAGATCTTCACCGACGCCGAGCGCACCAATCTGCTCAGCAATATCGCAACCCCGCACGCGCGGGCCCTGCCCACCGAGCACATCCCGACCGCGGGTGGTTATCCCAATAGGTCCAACAACAACTCGGTGGGACGCTGGCTCATCGTCGTCGCGGTCCTGGCCGTGCTGACCGTGGTGGTCACCATCGCCATCAACGCGTTCGGCAGCAGCCCCCGCGATGTGCAGGTCCCCGATGTGACGGGCCAGGCCTCCGCGGATGCCATTGCCGCTCTTCAGAATCGCGGTTTCAAGACCCGTACCCAGCAGCGCCCGGATTCCACGGTGCGCGTCGAGCACGTCATCACCACCGAGCCGTCGCCCGGCACGGAAGTCAGTGCGGGCGAGGACATCACCATCGTGGTGTCGACCGGACCCGAGCAGCGCGCCGTGCCCGAGGTCAAGGGCATGACGCTGGCCCAAGCCACCACCGAGCTGCTGGACGCGGGCTTCGGTCGGGTGCAGCCCTCCGAATCGGAGTCCACCCCCGAGCTCAAGGGCAAGGTGTTGGGCACCAATCCCCCGGCGAACTCCACTTCGGCGATCACCAACGTCATCACCATCATCGTGGGTTCAGGGCCGGGCAGCGTCGCGGTGCCCGACTGCGTGGGCCAGAGCGTCGAGGTGTGCCAGCAGATCCTGACCGCGTCCGGTTTCACCAACGTCCTTCCGGTCGAGGTGGACAACACCGCACCGGCCGGGCAGGTCGTCGGTACCAACCCCCCCGCCGGGCAGCCCGTGGCCAAGGACTCGGTCGTCCAGATGCGGGTCTCGCGCGGCAACCAGTTCGTGATGCCGAATCTGACCGGTCAGTTCTGGGTGGATGCCGAGCCGAACCTGCGGGCACTGGGCTGGCGCGGCGTGCTGATCAAGGGCGCCAACGTCGACAACAGCGGTCAGCGCACCAACGCCGTGGTGACCCAGAACCCGGCGCCGGGGGCCGGCGTCGGCTACGGAGATTCGATCACGCTGAGCTTCGCGTCCTAGTCCCGGGCGCCCGTCAAATGTTCCGCTGACAGCGCCGCCACGCCATATGTGGCACGACGGCGCTGTCAGCGTCACATTGCGATCAGGCCCGAGCGGTCGCCGCGCGCACCGCGTCGGCGACCTCGTTCTCCAGCGTGCGCACCAAACCCTCGTCCGGAGCGGCGCCGCAGTAGCCGAGCCAGTTGGCAAGCAT
Organism: Mycolicibacterium neoaurum; assembly: GCF_036946495.1. Lineage (NCBI taxonomy): Bacteria > Bacillati > Actinomycetota > Actinomycetes > Mycobacteriales > Mycobacteriaceae > Mycobacterium > Mycolicibacterium neoaurum. The sequence continues at coordinate 1,817,425 of NZ_JAQIIX010000002.1, read as the reverse complement.
CCGGTGCCCGCCCTCGGTGAGGATCGACTCGGGGTGGAACTGCACACCGTGAATCGGTAGTTCCCGGTGGCGCACCGCCATGATGACCCCGCTGTCGGTCTCGCCGGTGGACTCCAACTCGGCGGGCAACGTCTCGGGCAGGATCGTCAGCGAGTGGTAGCGGGTCGCGGTGAACGGGTCGGGAAGCCCTTGCAGCACACCGGTATCGCGATGATGCACCGTGCTGGTCTTACCGTGCAGCAGCTCGGGCGCCCGGTCCACGGTGCCACCGAAGGCCACCCCGATGGCCTGGTGGCCGAGGCAGACTCCCAGCAGCGGAGTCTTGGTCTGCGCGCTGGCATGGACCAGCGGGATCGAGGCGCCGGCGCGCTCGGGGGTGCCTGGGCCGGGGGAGAGCAGGATGCCGTCGAACTGTCGGGCCACCTCGCCCGGATCGGCCAGCCGCTCGTCGTCGTTGCGCCAGACCTGTGCCGTCACGCCGAGCTGGCCCAGGTACTGGACCAGGTTGAACACGAAGCTGTCGTAATTGTCGACGACCAGAACCTGCATGGGGATCAGGCTACTGCGCCGGGCCGCGGCGTCAGTATCCGAGCGGACCTGCCGGTTTGGCATACCGCATACGCACCGGCGCCGTATAGCCCGCCAACTCGACGTCGTCGCGGACCTCCTCGGAGTAACCGAGCTGGAACCGCAGGACGTATTGCTTGTAAAGGGTCACCAGGGGAGCGGCCGACAGCGCCGCCTGCATGGCCACCGGATCGCCCACCGCGGTGACGACATACGGCGGGCTGTAGGTGCGGTCGTTGAGCAGCAGCGTGTTGCCGACGCACAACGGGGCGGAGGTGGCAATGATGCGTTGGTCTTGCATCTGGATGCCCTCCGCGCCGGCGCTCCACAGGGCGTTCAACACCGCCTGGATGTCCTGCTGATGGACGACCAGGTCGTCCGGTGAGGCGTCGACGGGGTAGCGGCCGTCGGCATCGCGCTGGGCATCGTCGAGCGTGACGACCAGCCCCGGCCCACGCAGGGGGTCCAGGCCGACCTGTTCGGCGAGAACATCGGAGCGATGGGTGATGGCGGCCAGAGCGGCTTGGACGCCGGGAGAGCCCCCGTGATGACTCTCCGTGCCGGCCACCAGGGCATCGCGCTGTGCGGTCAGACGGTCGACGCCGGCGCTGGTCTCCCGCACCAGGTCGACCAGTCGGGGTGCGTCGCTGCGCCGGATCTCGGCGCCGTCGGCCACACCATGGGTGGTGGACAGCAGAAGACCGGCGAACAAGCAGACAATCGGCACCCCGAACCGCCACAGCGACCGTTTGCGGTGCGGTGCTGCGTTAGGCTCGGAGTCCACTGCCTCGACCATCGTCTCCAAAGGTTAACCATGCCCAAGTCCAAAGTCCGTAAGAAGAACGACTTCACCATCAACCCGGTGAGTCGGACCCCGGTCAAGGTCAAAGCCGGGCCGTCGAGTGTGTGGTTCGTCGTCCTGTTCGTCGGGCTGATGCTCTTCGGGCTGTTCTGGTTGCTGGTCTTCCAGCTCGGTGCCACCGGATTGAACGCACCCACCTGGTTGGGCTGGATGGCCGATCTGGGCCCGTGGAACTACGCGATCGCGTTTGCCTTCATGATCTCCGGACTTTTGCTGACGATGCGGTGGCGCTGACGCCAAAAGCGTCCAAAATGAGCCAACCCGTGCATCACCGTGGTTATCCGGCCCGCAACCTGTGCGTAACCCAATCACACCGTTGTGATTCATCCCCATTGGGGATAGCGTCTGTGGATAACTTCAAAACCCCCGGTAAGAGGGGGTGCTGAGCAAATGCAGCAAACTTTTTGGGCGCCGAAGAGCGCAGCCATCATCTGGATCGGAATCGCCGGTCTCGCGATGGCAATTGTGGCTGTGACCGTGGTCACAGACGTGCCGGGACGTGTTCTCGGCATCGTTGCCGCCGCTGGTTTGGTGTTGTTTGCAACATTTTCGTGGCGTGCACGACCAAAACTGGCAATCACCGAGAGCGGCTTGCAGGTACGCGGCTGGGTGAGCACCCGGGTGATCGCGCGCGATGAGATCACCCAGATTCGGATCACCGAGTTCCGGCGGCTGGCGCGCAAACAGCGGCTGTTGGAGATCGACACCGCCGACGACCGGCTCTACATCTTCACCCGGTGGGATCTGGGCACCAGTCCCGTCGAGGTTCTCGATGCGCTGAGGGCCGCCGGTTACGTGCGCTGACCTTCCCGGTGACCGTGCGTGTCTGCGGCCCGACACACCGGCCCGCACCCAAAGAAAACGCACGCTCACCGAATATCGGTGAGCGTGCGCTTTGGGAATCTCGCGTCAGGAAATGGTGATGCTCTCGATCACGACGGGCTCGGTGGGCCGGTCACTGCGATCGGTCGCGGTCGTGGCGATCGCGTCCACGACCTTCTGCGATTCCGGATCGACGACCTCACCGAAGATGGTGTGCCGGCGATTCAGGTGCGGGGTCTTGCCGACGGTGATGAAGAACTGCGATCCGTTGGTGCCCGGTCCGGCGTTGGCCATGGCCAGCAGGTAGGGCTTGTCGAACTGCAATTCGGGGTGGAACTCGTCGGCGAACTGGTAGCCGGGGCCGCCGCGACCGGTGCCGGTCGGGTCGCCGCCCTGGATCATGAAGCCCTCGATGACGCGGTGGAAGACCGCACCGTCGTAGAAGGGACCCGACGATCCGCCGGTGGCGTTCTCGGTGCTGTACTCCTTGGTGCCCTGCGCCAGACCGGTGAAGTTGGCGACGGTCTTGGGGGCGTGGTTGCCGAACAGGGCGATCTTGATGTCACCACGGTTGGTGTGCAGCGTCGCGGTCGCTGTCTGAATGGGGCTCGTCACGGATTTCAGTCTGCCACTCGGTCCCATACCGCTGTCCACGGCCCCGCGGTTAGTGGCACGCTGTGGGGGACTTCCGGACAGCTCAGAGAGGTGACCCATGAGCACCAGCACCGACACACCGTTGACACCGGCGCAGCGCCTCAGCCGCGGGTTGAGGTACACCGTGGTCGGCCCCGTCGACATCACCCGCGGCACCGTCGGCCTCGGCGCGTCCTCGGCCGCTTCCGGCGTTTCCTGGCTCAGCGCCCGACTCCGTCCTGAGCCGCCCGCACCGCCGAAACGGCGCCCGCTGCTGTACGTGGTGATCGGCGCCGGTGTCCTCGCCATCGGCGCGGTGACGTTCTCGATCGTGCGCCGGTCGATGCGGCCCGAACCGTCGACGTTGCCGCCGAGCGTGGAGATCAGCCCCAAACCCTGAGCCGCTCCGGGAAAGTCGGTGTATCACTTATCGGATACACCGTGCGCGGAGAGGACCAGCATGAGCACCGACATCGTGGCCCCGAAGATCCCCGACGGCGGGACTCTGCCGTTTCCGCCGGTACCGTCGGCCAGTGTGGCCGGCCGCACGCTCGCCGAGTCCAGCTACGCCAGCCGTGCGGTACCGCGCCGGTTGCCCGCCGACAGCCCGAACATCGTCATCGTGTTGATCGACGACGCCGGACCGGGGCTGCCCACCGCATTCGGTGGCGAGGTGAACACCGCGACGCTGGACCGGATGTGTGAAGAAGGCGTGTCCTACAACCGATTCCACACCACCGCGATGTGTTCCCCGACCCGCGCCTCACTGCTGACCGGGCGCAATCACCACGAGATCGGCAACGGCCAGATCGCCGAGTTGGCCAACGACTGGGACGGCTACTCGGGCAAGATCCCCCGCTCGGCGGCGACGGTCGCCGAGGTGCTCAAACAGTACGGATACGCCACCTCCGCGTTCGGTAAGTGGCACAACACCCCGGCCGAAGAGACCACCGCCGCCGGACCGTTCGAGAATTGGCCCACGGGTTTGGGTTTCGAGTATTTCTACGGATTCCTGGCCGGTGAGGCATCCCAGTACGAGCCCCACCTGGTGCGCAACACCACCGTCGTCGCGCCGACCAAGACCGCCGAAGAGGGTTACCACCTATCCGAGGATCTGGCCGATGACGCGATCGGCTGGCTGCGGCGGCACAAGGCCTTCAACGCCGACAAGCCGTTCTTCATGTATTGGGCCAGCGGGTGCCTGCACGGTCCGCACCACATCATGAAGGAGTGGGCCGACAAGTACGCAGGCAAGTTCGATGACGGGTGGGATGCCTACCGCGAGCGGGTGTTCGAGCGCGCCAAGGCCAAGGGCTGGATACCGCAGGACTGCACGCTCACCGAGCGCGACGAGACACTGTCGGCGTGGGATGACATTCCCGAGGACGAGAAGCCCTTCCAGCGCCGCTTGATGGAGGTCGCCGCCGGGTACGCCGAACATGTCGATGTCCAGGTCGGCCGGATCAGCGATGAGCTGGATGCCCTCGGCTATGGCGAGAACACACTGTTTCTCTACATCTGGGGCGATAACGGGTCATCGGGGGAGGGCCAGAACGGCACAATCGCCGAACTCCTTGCCCAGAACGGCATTCCGACGACGGTACGTCAGCATATCGACGCTCTGGACGCCCTCGGTGGCCTCGATGTGCTGGGTTCACCATTGGTGGACAACCAGTATCACGCCGGCTGGGCGTGGGCGGGCAGCACACCGTACAAGGGGATGAAGTTGTTGGCCTCCCACCTCGGGGGCACGCGCAATCCGCTGGTCGCGCGGTGGCCGGCGCGAATCCCGGCCGATCCGGTCCCGCGCGATGTGTTCCTGCACTGCAATGACATCGTTCCGACCATCTACGAGCTGGTCGGTATCGAACCGCCACGCACAGTGGCCGGCGAACCCCAGATGCCCATGGCCGGAGCGAGTTTCGCCCGGACGCTGGTCGACCGCAGCGCCGAGGGCGGGAAGCGAACCCAGTACTTCGAGATCATGGGCAGCCGCGCGATCTACGATGACGGCTGGTTGGCGTGTGCTCGTGGCCCCCGTCTTCCGTGGCTGGCCGGGATGCCCGAGGGCATCGCGACCTGGACCCCCGACCAGGACCGCTGGGAGCTCTACAACCTCGACGACGACTGGTCCCAAGCCCACGATCTGGCCGACGCCGAGCCACAGAAGCTGGCGCAGCTCCGCGAACTGTTCGCCATCGAGGCCGCACGCAACGCGGTGCTGCCGATCGGCGGCGGGTTGTGGGTTCCGGTGTATCACCCGGAGCTGCGGATCGCCCCGCCGTACCGGGAGTGGACATTCGCCGGGGACATGGTCCGGATGCCGGAGTTCTGCGCGCCGGCGCTGGGCAACAAGAACAACGTCGTGACCATCGATGCCGAGGTGCCGTCCGGCGGTAACGGAGTGCTCTATGCCCTGGGCGGCGCGGCGGGCGGGTTGACCTGCTATCTGGATGCCGGTCATCTCTGCTACGAGTACAACCTGTTCATCCTGATGCGGACCAAGGTGCGCTCGACGCAGCCCATCTCACCCGGCAGGCACACCATCGTCGTCGAGACGAGCTACGCCGAACAACGTCCCGGTGGCCCGCTGGACGTGACGTTGTCGGTGGACGGTGACGTGGTTGCCTCCGGTCAGGTTCCGGTGTCTGCGCCGCTGCTGTTCACCGCCAACGATTGCCTCGACATCGGGACCTGCCTGGGTTCACCCGTATCGCTGGATTACCGCGAGCGTGCCCCGTTTCCGTACGAGGGGCATATCCGCCAGGTACACGTCGCGTACTCGACCTAGTAGTAGGCGAAGCTGCATGTCGGCCGGGGTTCTGTGACGAACGAGACCAGGTTGCCATCCATGATGATGTCGCAGATGAGTTCGGTGTCACCGCCGTCGGCGCGCACCGAGGACTGCACCTTGTCATAGACCGGGTACTGCTTCTCCCACGGCAAGGTCACGTTGGTCTCGGTCTGTTCTGGCTCGCCGTTGATCTGATAGGTGATCGTCACCGGGGCCGTGCCCCCGCGTACCTGCATGGTCGCGGTGCCGATGGGCGCACCCTCGGGTGTGGGGGAGGGGCGGGTGGTGGTTGTCTCGTTGGTGGCGGTCGTCTGCGCCGGCCTACTGGACTCGGCAGGTGCCGCCGTGGGGCGGCCATCGGTGGAACCACAGCCCACGAGGGCGGAGGTGACGACGAATGCCCCAAGCACGCCGGTGAGTCTCATGAATTGAGCCTAAGGCGGCCGGGCGGGTGGGCGACTCACCAATAACGGAGCCAGAGGAGTGAACTGTGGAGCCTAGGAGATTCGAACTCCTGACATCTGCCTTGCAAAGGCAGCGCTCTACCAACTGAGCTAAGGCCCCTTACGGGGTTATGCGGGCCGATCCTCGATGGTGTGCCAGACCTCGACACCGTGGCGGGACCGGTAGACGATCACCGCGACGGCTGTGACAACTGCCACCAACACCAACTTCATGGTGCATACCCTTCCGTGGGCCTAGGAGGACTCGAACCTCCGACCTCTTCGTTATCAGCGAAGCGCTCTAACCGCCTGAGCTATAGGCCCGTACAACCACCCGAAACGCACTGGCTGGCCGAGCGACGAGATTACCGTAAGCACTGCCCATCGCCCAAACCGCGTGCATCTGATCGTGCGATCAGTCCCTATCGGCCAACGTGACCTCGACGCCGCCGACCAGATCGGTGATCAGGTTGTAGATGAACGCGCCGGCGGTCGCCATGGCCGTCAGCAACACGATGTTGACCAGACCGATCAGCGTGGCACCGCCGAAAATCGTTCCGCTGGAGATCAGTTCACCGCCGCCACCGCTGTCGCTGGTGAGCAGGTCGCCGACATTGCTGTTCAACTTGGTCCAGACGCCCATGCCACCGAGCACCAGGTACAGGAACGCCACGGCGATCATCCAGACGAAGAACATCACGCCGGAGAGCACCAGCGAGACCTTCAGCGTGCTCCACGGGTCGATCCGACGAATCTGCATGCTCGCGCGCACCGGACCCTGGTGCTTGCGCGCGCCCACCTGAACCCGTCCCGCCGCGGCGGGACGCGAATCACCGGAGGCCGGCGCCGGCGGGCGACCCTGGCGGGGCGGCTGTCCCGACAGATCGGGCAGCTCGCTGGCGTACTTCTCCGGGCGCTGCGCCTCGGTGCGTTGGCCCTCCGGGCGGCTCTCCGGACGTTCCGGTGCCCTGGTCGCGACGACCTCGGTGTCCCGTGTCTCGCGGCTCTCCCGGGGTTGGTTGAACGCGGTGCCGGACAGGAACTGTCCGACCCGGGCGTCGGTGCCAGGGGAGCGCGTGGGCGGCCGCTGCGGCTCACCGGTGCGGTTGGACTCGGCGGGCCGGGCCGGCTCCGCAGGCCGGGCGGGCTCGGTGGGACGTACCGGCTCGGTGGGACGGGCGGGCTCACCGGGGCGTTGCGGGTTGGCGGCCCGCGCCGCCGGGCCGCGCTGCCACGGCGGGACTTCGTTGGAGTCGGCGGCCGGTGACCGTCGGGCGGGCGTGGCTCCCTCGGGTTGTGACGCACCCGGGGTCCCGGCGGGCGCCGGGTGTCCGGGCTCGTTCGGTGAGGTCACCTAGTGGCTCCTTGTCTCACGCCCATGGCGGGCTGGCGGCGTCACGTTGCGTCGGTCTGGTCGCCGTCGGAGGTCGACTCGACCGTCTCATCGGCGTCCACTTCGGACTCCGACTCCTCGCTCGCTTCGGCGTTCCGCGCAATCGCAATCAGTGTGTCGCCCTCACCGAGGTTCATCAAGCGGACCCCCTTGGTCTGCCGACCCGCCTTGCGCACCTGCTGTGCGGCGGTCCGGATGACACCTCCGCCCGAGGTGATGGCGTACAGCTCCGTCTCGTCGTCGACGATCAGCGCTCCCACCAGACTGCCACGCTTGGGGTCGTACTGGATGGTGAGGATGCCCTTGCCGCCACGCCCCTGCGCGGTGTATTCGTCGATCGCCGTCCGCTTCGCGTATCCGCCCGCGGTGGCCACCAACAGGTACTTGTCGGTCTCGACCACATTGAGCGAGAGCAACCGGTCGTCCTCCTTGAACCGCATGCCCTGCACGCCCGAGGTCGCCCGACCCATGGGCCGCAGCGCCTCGTCGGTCGCCGAGAAGCGGATGGACTGGCCCTTCGCGCTGACCAGCAACAGGTCGTCCTCGGCCGAGCAGAGTACGGCTCCGACCAGTTCGTCACCGTCGCGCAGGTTCACCGCGACGATGCCGCCGGAGCGGTTGGAGTCGAAGTCGCTCAGCTTGGACTTCTTGACCAGGCCGTTGCGGGTGGCCAGCACCAGGTATGGCGCATCCTCGTAAGTCTGCAGCTGGATGACCTGGGCGATGCGCTCCTCGGGCTGGAAGGCCAGCAGGTTGGCCACATGCTGACCGCGTGCGGTGCGCGAGGCCTCCGGTAGCTCGTAGGCCTTGGCCCGGTACACCCGACCCTGCGTGGTGAAGAACAGGATCCAGTCGTGGGTGGAGCAGACGAAGAAGTGGTTGACGATGTCGTCCTGCTTGAGACCGGCACCCTGCACACCCTTACCGCCGCGCTTCTGGCTACGGTACAGATCGGTCTTGGTGCGCTTGGCATAACCGGTCTCGGTGATGGTGACGACCACGTCCTCGCGGGCGATGAGGTCCTCGTCACTGACCTCGCCATCGGCGGGCACGATGCGCGAGCGCCGGTCATCGCCGTACTTATCGGCGATTTCCTTGAGCTCGTCGCGGACGATGGCGCGCTGGCGTTCCGGCTTGGCCAGGATGTCCTCGAGGTCGGCGATCTCGGCCTCGATCTTGGCCAGATCATCGACGATGCGCTGCCGCTCGAGTGCGGCGAGGCGGCGCAGCTGCATGTCGAGGATGGCCTGGGCCTGGATCTCGTCGACATCGAGCAGCTCGATGAGGCCCTGGCGGGCGATATCGGCGTTGGCCGAGGCCCGGATCAACGCGATGACCTCGTCGAGGGCATCGAGTGCCTTGACCAGACCGCGCAGGATGTGGGCCCGCTCGTTGGCCTTGCGCAGCCGGTAGCGGGTGCGCCGGATGATCACGTCGAGTTGGTGTTCGACGTAGTAGCGGATCATCTGGTCCAGGCGCAGGGTGCGCGGCACCCCGTCGACGATGGACAGCATGTTCGCACCGAAGCTGGTCTGCAGCTGGGTGTGCTTGTAGAGGTTGTTCAGCACGACCTTGGCCACGGCATCGCGCTTGAGCTCCACCACAATTCGCAGGCCGACACGGTCGCTGGACTGGTCCTCGATATTGGAGATGCCGGTCAGCTTGGCGTCGCGCACCTGCTCGGCGATCGAGGTGATGAAGTTGTCGTGGTTGACCTGATAGGGCAGCTCGGTGATGACGATCGAGGTGCGCCCGCGCGAATCCTCTTCGATTTCGACGACACCGCGCATCCGGATGGACCCGCGTCCGGTGGTGTAGGTGTCGTGGATGCCCTGCGACCCGACGATCAGGCCCGAGGTCGGGAAGTCCGGCCCCTTGACCCGCTCGCACACCGCAGCCAGCGTGGTTTCCTCGTCGGCCTCGTGGTTGTCCAGGCACCAGTACACGGCCTCGGCCAGCTCGCGCAGGTTGTGCGGCGGGATGTTGGTGGCCATACCGACGGCGATACCGCCCGACCCATTGGCCAGCAGGTTGGGGAACCGGCTGGGCAGCACGGTCGGCTCCTGCACGCGACCGTCATAGTTCGGGATGAAATCGACTGTCTCCTCGTCGATTTCACGCAACATCTCCATGGCCAACGGGGTCAGCCGGGCCTCGGTGTAACGCATGGCGGCCGGCGGATCGTTACCGGGCGAGCCGAAGTTACCCTGCCCGTCGACCAGCGGATAGCGCAATGACCACGGCTGAGCCATCCGGACCAGGGTGTCGTAGATCGACGAGTCACCGTGCGGGTGATAGTTACCCATCGTCTCGGCAACCGAACGCGCCGACTTCGCATGGCCGCGATCGGGCCGGAATCCGGAATCGAACATGGCGTAGAGCACGCGGCGGTGCACCGGCTTGAGGCCGTCGCGGACCTCGGGCAGCGCACGACCGACGATGACGCTCATCGCATAGTCGATATAGCTGCGCTGCATCTCCTGCTGGATATCGACAGGTTCGATGCGGTCGCCGGCTTCGTCGCCAGGCGGCAGTGTGGTGTCAGTCATCTAGGAGTCCTAAACCTGGTATTCCTGGCTAAACGTCAAGGAAGCGAACGTCTTTGGCATTACGGGTGATGAAGCTGCGGCGGGCCTCGACGTCTTCACCCATCAGGATGGAGAACAGCTCGTCGGCCGCGGCGGCGTCATCGAGAGTCACCTGCCGGAGCACCCGCACGCTGGGATCCATGGTGGTCTCCCACAGTTCCTTGGCGTCCATCTCGCCCAGACCCTTATACCGCTGGATGCCGTCTTCGGGGTTGATGCGCTTACCGGCCGCGCGGCCTGCCTCGAGCAGACCGTCGCGCTCACGGTCGGAGTAGGCGAACTCCGGTTCACTGCGCTGCCACTTGAGCTTGTACAGCGGCGGCTGCGCCAGGAAGATATGCCCGTTCTCGACAAGCGGTTTCATGAATCGGAACAGCAGGGTCAGCAGCAGGGTCGAGATGTGCTGGCCGTCGACGTCGGCGTCGGCCATCAGAACGATCTTGTGATAGCGCAGCTTCGCGAGGTCGAACTCGTCGTGAATGCCGGTGCCCAGTGCGGTGATGATGGCCTGGACTTCGGTGTTCTTCAATACCCGGTCGATGCGGGCCTTCTCGACGTTGATGATCTTGCCGCGCAGCGGCAGGATCGCCTGGAACATCGAATCGCGGCCGCTCTTGGCCGAGCCGCCGGCGGAATCACCCTCCACCACATACAGTTCGGACTTGCTGGGATCGGTGGAGCGGCAGTCGGCGAGCTTGCCGGGCAGACCGCCGATATCGGTGGCACTCTTGCGACGGACCAATTCGCGCGCCTTGCGTGCGGCAATACGCGCCTGGGCCGACGAGACCGCCTTGTTGACAACGGTTTTGGCCTCGGCCGGGTTGGCGTCGAACCAGTGCTGCAGCTCCTCGTTGCAGATCTTCTGCACGAAGGATTTCACCTCGGTGTTGCCGAGCTTGGTCTTGGTCTGACCTTCGAACTGCGGCTGGGACACCTTCACCGAGATCACCGCGGCCAGACCCTCGCGGATATCGTCACCGGTGAGGTTCGGGTCCTTCTCCTTGAGCAGCTTCTTGTCCTTGGCGTACTTGTTGACCACCGTGGTCAGCGCCGCCCGGAAACCCTCTTCGTGGGTGCCGCCCTCGTGGGTGTTGATGGTGTTGGCGAAGGTGTGCACCGACTCGGAGTAACCGGCGTTCCACTGCATCGCGATCTCGACCTCATGTCCCGGGCCCTTACCCTCGAAGTCGATGACGCTGGGCTGGATCGCGGTCTTGGTGCGGTTGATGTGCTTGACGAAGTCGACCAGACCACCGGGGTAGTGGAACACCCGGTGCTTCACCTTCTGTGGTGCGGCGTGCTCGGCGGCCTTCTCCTCGGCCGACTTCGGCGCTTCGGCGTGGTCGCTGACCACCTCGTCGACGATCTCTTCGGGGGCAACCCGCTCGTCGGTGAGCTCGATGGTCAGGCCCTTGTTGAGGAAGGCCATCTCCTGGAGCCGTCGGGCGATGGTCTCGAAGTCATAGGTGGTGGTCTCGAAGATGTCGGGATCGGCCCAGAATCGGATGGTGGTTCCGGTTTTCTTCGACGGCTCGCCCTTGCGCAGGGTGCCCGGTACCGACCGGTCATAGGTCTGATGCCATTCGAAGCCATCCTTGTGGATATCGGCCTCGAGCCGCGTCGAGAGCGCGTTGACCACCGACACACCGACGCCGTGCAGACCGCCCGACACCTGGTAGGCACCTTCTTCGAACTTGCCGCCGGCATGCAGCACGGTCATCACGACGTCGACGGTGGGGATGCCGGTGGCGTGCATCGCGACCGGGATACCTCGACCGTCATCGGTGACCTGAACTCCGCCGTCTTCGAGGATGCGGACGTCGACCTTGGTCGCGAAGCCCGCCATGGCCTCATCGACGGCGTTGTCGACGACCTCCCAGATCAAGTGGTGCAGACCCCGCTCTCCGGTGGAGCCGATGTACATACCCGGTCGCTTGCGGACTGCTTCCAGGCCTTCGAGTACCTTGATCGAGTCGGCACCGTATTCGGCCGGGGCATTCTTGTCTTGGGCAGCCACGTTGGACGCGTCTCCTTGGGGTTGCGCGCAGGTGGTTCTGTCACCGCCTGCAAAAGCTCCCCACAGTCTACCGCGCGATAGCGCTGGAACTGACTCTGCGGCGGTGTTTCCAGCCAGCTATCTGCGCCGTGCGCGGAATTTCCGGCCCATCCGAAAGTCAGGACGCTGCAGACCCTTGATTTCTGCCGTCTCGACGTTCTCAGTCGACGCTGCCGACCGAGCGCGAACTCGGCCGAAAGCCCGCGCGTCGGGCCGCGGACACGCACGGTCGCCGGACGGGGACTAGCCGTAGGTGTCGCGGGGGCCGCGGCCGGGCACGTTGAACTTGCCTTTCCGCCATGACGGCGCGGTCGGGCCTTGGATCTTCAAGGATGTGACGATCCCGTCGCCGACGGCGGCGGCGATCTTGGCCAACAGCTGGGCCTGCACCATGCGCAACTGCGTCGCCCAGGCCGTCGACTCGGCCGATACCGTCAGCACACCATCGCGGAGACCGGTCGGGATCGCATGGTCGGCGATCTGATCTCCGACCACCATCGTCCATTGACCGAGCACCGCACCCTCGGCGACCTGTCTGGTCCAGCCCCTCGAGCGGGCCAGATCCCGCGTGGCGGCACTGAAGGTCTGGGGGTCGCGGGCATCGGGACCCGGTCCCGACCAGCGGCGGCGCCCGGTCCCGGCCGGTCGGCGGGCAGCCGGGACGGTGCGCCCGCGTCCGACATCCTTGCCCTGACTGCGCGCGGCGCCGCGGGCCTCCTCCAGAGCCCGGCGCACCATGTCCATGCCCGGCAAGCCCTCGAGGTGCTCCGGCGGACCATCTGCGCGATCGTCCTGGTGGTTCACGTGATCACCTCCGACACTCGGCCTCCGTCGCCATCCCGCATGGTCACTTCCACCCGACGGACATCCCAGTCCGCCGGGAGATCCTCCGGGACAGCGGCGGTGACCAATACCTGCTCGGCCGAGCCGGCTACTTTGGCCAGTGCCTGCCTGCGCGCGCTGTCGAGTTCGGCGAAGACGTCATCGAGCAACAACACCGGGTCGGTGCCGTCGGATCGCAACAACTCATACGACGCCAACCGCAAACCCAATGCCATCGACCATGATTCACCGTGGCTGGCGAAACCCTTGGCCGGCTGATCGCCGAGTCGCAGCTCGAGGTCATCGCGGTGCGGACCGACCAGACAGACACCCCGTTCGAGTTCCGCGCCGCGCTTACGACCACACTCCTCCAGCAGTGCGGCCTCATAGACCGACGGGTCGACGGTGCCATTGCCTGCTTCGATCTCGACACCGTCGATACTGCTGCGGTAGCCGATGGCCGCCGGGCGAGATGCCGGGGCCAACAACTGATAGGCCTTCTCCACCTCGGGTCCGAGCTGGTTGACCAGATCGACGCGCGCCGAGATCAACTGTGCGCCATGCGAAGCCAGGTGACCATCCCAGATCTCCAGGGTGTCCAGGACGCTGGTGTCACCGCGGTGGCGAGCCGGGCCCGCGGTTTTGAGCAGTGCGGTGCGCTGGCGGAGCACCTTGTCATAATCTGCGCGTACACCCGCAATACGCGGGCGCAGCGAGGTCGCCACCTCATCGAGAAATCGACGTCGCTCCGATGGGTCGCCGCGCACCAATGCCAGATCTTCCGGTGCGAACAAGACAGCGCGCAGCACTCCGAGGATCTCACGCGGGCTGCGCACCGGTGATCGGTTCAACCTCGCCTTGTTGGCGCGGCCGGTGGTCACCTCGAGATCGACGGCCAACTCCCGACCATCGTTGACCACCACGGTCGACACCACGGCGCGGTCTGCGCCGGCCCGGATGAGCGGTGCGTCGGTCGACACACGATGTGAGCCCAGGGTGGCCGAGTACCACAGGGCTTCAAGAAGATTGGTCTTACCGAAACCATTGGGTGCGACAAACACCGTGTGGCCGGGCTCCAGGTCGAGCTCGACCCGCGGCCACGACCTGAAGTCCGTCAATCCCAGGTGACGTACGTACAAAGCTATCCGGATTCCGAGATGCGCTTGACCGCATGTCCACCGAACTGATTACGCAGTGCAGCAACGGCTTTCATGGTCGGAGAATCATCTTGACGCGACAGGAACCGGGCGAACAAGGATGCCGCGATACTGGGCACCGGAACACGAAGGCGGATCGCTTCCTCCACCGTCCAGCGTCCCTCACCCGAGTCATCGGTGTAGCCGCTGATATTGGCCAGCGCGGGATCTTCCTTCAGCGCCTTGGCCAGCAGCTGTTGCAGCCACGACCGCACCACCGTGCCATTGGTCCAGGCCTGATACACCGCCTGCGGATCGCGCACCAGATCTTCAGCGGCCAGCATCTCGTAACCCTCGGCGTAGGCCGTCATCAACGCGTACTCCACGCCGTTGTGCACCATCTTTGTGAAGTGGCCGGCCCCGACCGGCCCGGCATGGACGAATCCGTCGGCGATATCACCCGCGGGTCGCAAGGTGTCGAAGATGGGCATGGCACGCGCAATATCGTCGTCACTGCCGCCGACCATCAGCCCGTAACCTTCGGTCAAGCCCCAGATACCACCCGAGACGCCCGCGTCGATGAAGGATATTCCCTTCTCGCCCAACAGGTCTGCGTGCGGGCGGTCCTCGGTGTAGCGAGAGTTGCCACCGTCGATCACCAGGTCACCGGGGGAGAGCACCTCGGCGAGCTCGGCGATGGTCTGCCGGGTGACCTCCCCGGAGGGCACCATCACCCACACCGTGCGCGGCGCGGCAAGCGACTCGGCCAACGCCTTCAGGGTCGGGACATCGGTGACCTCGGGTCGGGGATCGAACCCGATGACGTCGTGGCCGCCGGCACGCAGGCGTTCCCGCATGTTGAAGCCCATCTTGCCGAGACCGATCAAGCCCAGCTGCATCGCACGTACCTCCTCGGGCCGGTCAGCCAGGGAGCCGCACCGGCATCAACAAATAGACGTAGTCGGTCTGAGCCGCCGGGAACGGACCGGTGGCGTCGACGTCGTTTCCAGTGTCCCCCGCCGGCCGCAATACTGCGGGACGGCTCGGTGTCGTGAAACCGAACGTCACCCGCTCCGAATGCAGCGAGCCGAGCCCATCGGTCAGGTAGGTCGGGTTGAAGGCGATGGTCAACGGTTCACCGGCGAACTCCACCTGCAGGTCTTCTTCGGCGCGGCCGACATCATCGGCGCCGGCGGACAGTCGCAGGCCGTCGGGGCTGAATTCCATCCTGACCTGGGCACCGCGGTCGGCGACCAGGGCCACACGCTTGATCGCCTCGGTCAGTTCGGCCACCCCGACGGTCGCGATCGCGGTGTGCTCGGCCGGTAGCAGCTGACGGAATTTTGGGAACTCGGCGTCGAGGAGTCGAGTCGTGGTGCGCTTGCCGTTACTGCGAATACCGAGCAAACCCTCTTTGCCCACGGCCGCGCCGGCACCCAACGCAAGGTGCACCTCGGTACCGTCGGTGCCGGTCTTGGCGGCCTCCGACAGCGTCTTTGCCGGCACCAACACCGCAGCTTCGACCCCGGCCGAGTCCGTCGACCAGGTCAGCTCGCGGACGGCCAGTCGGAACCGGTCAGTGGCCGCCAAAACGACCTTGTCGCCGGAAATTTCGACGCGGATACCGGTCAGCATGGGCAGTGTGTCGTCACGGCCGGCGGCGACCGCGACCTGACTGATCGCCTGGCCGAACAGGTCGGCGGAGACCACACCGGTCTCGTCGGGCAGCGCCGGCAGCGAGGGGTAATCCTCGACGGCCATGGTGGGCAGGGAGAATCGGGCGCTACCGCAGGTCAGAGCCACCCGAGTGCCCTCGACCGTGACATCGACCGGCTTGGCCGGCAACGACCGGGTGATATCGGAGAGCAATCGACCGGACACCAAAACGCTTCCAGGAGAGGCTATTTCAGCGGCGACCCGCACCTCCGCGGAGGTCTCGTAGTCGTAACCGGAGATGGTCAGGCCGTCATCGGAGCCGGTCAGCAGCACACCGGCCAGTACCGGAACGGTCGGTCGGCTCGGCAGACTGCGGGCGACCCATGCCACGGCGTCGGCGAAATCCTCGCGTACCAGACGGAACTTCAAATCGGTGAGACCAACATTCGTCGTCACCACGTCCATAACGTCCCTTCGATCTACCGCGTCAAACGAGCATCAACCAGCGGATTCCCCGTGTACCCACCGAGCGTAGTCGCGATCTGACCCGCGATCGCAGGAGGGCGTATCGAATCACCACCGTAGAGCGTCGGCGGCGAACTTGAAAGTGATTCGCTCACTGCAGAGGGGGACTGCATCGACCCTCGCGAAGGTGGGTGTTGATGCTTTGTCCCCACCAGCCTGTTTTTAGAAGAAGAATCTCTAGAGATACAAGCAACAGTATTAGGGGCTGTGCATTCTGTGGATGAATGCCAACAGATGCTGGTCACCGGGCTCGAGCACGTGTGGGCAGATTGTGGAGGATCGGCGGGGTCGGCAGTGGACGAATGTGGAGAACATGTCGGGTGTGTAGTGGACGGTCGGTTGCCACCAGTTTTCTCCCAAGTTGTCCACAGGTGCGTCCACA
This sequence comes from Mycolicibacterium neoaurum, assembly GCF_036946495.1. NCBI lineage: Bacteria > Bacillati > Actinomycetota > Actinomycetes > Mycobacteriales > Mycobacteriaceae > Mycobacterium > Mycolicibacterium neoaurum. The sequence goes on along the minus strand of NZ_JAQIIX010000002.1, from coordinate 1,800,746 downwards.
TCGCTCGGTTGTGATTCGGCGGGCAGATGTGACAGAAGTTTTTCAGATGTCGGCGACCCGCCACGGCATTTCGTGCGCGTGTCGTAGGTACCCCAAAGATCGCCGCTGACACGGCATAGTGCGTGAAGGGGCGTGAGGGACGCAATCAGCGCTTGGAGCGCTGCCGGATCCGGGTGGTGAGTTCCTTGACGTGATCGAAGATTTCGCGTCGTTCGGCCATGCCGTCGCGAATCTTGCGTTCGGCGTACATGACGGTGGTGTGGTCACGGCCGAATGCTTCGCCGATGCGTGGTAGGGAGAGGTCGGTGAGCTCACGGCACAGGTACATGGCGATCTGCCGGGCCTGTGCCAGCGCACGGGTCTTACCGGGTCCCCGCAGCTCCTCGACCGATGTCTCGAAGTATTCGGCGGTGGCCGCCATGATCGTGGCGGTGCTGATCTGCATGGTGCCCGCATCGGCGATCAAATCGCGCAGGACGATCTCGGCCAGCGATTTGTCGATCGTGGTCTTGCTCAGCGAGGCGAATGCCGTCACTCGGATCAACGCGCCCTCGAGCTCGCGGATATTGCGTTCGATGCGGCTGGCGATGAGTTCCAGGACGTCATCGGGCACGTCGAGGCGGTCCATCTGCGCCTTCTTGCGCAGGATCGCGATCCGGGTCTCCAGCTCGGGGGGCTGGACGTCGGTGATCAGACCCCATTCGAAACGAGTCCGGAGGCGGTCCTCGAGCGTCGCGAGCTGCTTGGGCGATCGATCCGAGGAGATGACGATCTGCTTGTTCGCATTGTGCAGCGTGTTGAAGGTATGGAAGAACTCTTCCTGGATGCCGTCTTTACCCTCGATGAACTGGATGTCGTCGACCAGCAGGATGTCGACATCGCGATAGCTGCGCTTGAACGACGCCTTGCGGTCATCGCGCAGCGAGTTGATGAAGTCGTTGGTGAATTCCTCGGTGGAGACGTACTTCACCCGCATCCCGGGGAAGAGACGTTGGGCATAGTTGCCCGCGGCGTGCAGTAGATGGGTCTTGCCCAACCCTGACTCACCCCAGATGAACAGCGGGTTGTAGGCGCGTGCCGGTGCTTCGGAAATCGCGAGCGTGGCGGCGTGGGCGAACCGGTTGGACGAGCCGATCACGAATGTCTCGAACGTGTAGCGCCGATTCAGCGTCACGGAGTTCGCGGCCTCCGGTGCGGGGCTCTGCGATCGGTTGAAGAATGTCGGCCAGCTGGCTTCGGCGCTTTGGATCGCGGCCAGATCGTCGTCGACCTCTTCGGTGTCGGCTGCATCCTGTGCGGGCTCGGCCTCGGACTCGGCGTCATCGTCCGGCGGGGGAGTGGCGATACGGACACCCAGTTCGACTCGCTGTCCGAGTTGGCGACTGAGCGCCTCGACGATCGGCTCGCGAAGTCCGCGTTCGATCTCGTTCTGGACGAATGCCGTCGGCACCGAGAGCAGGGCGAAACCTTCGGTGATCACCAGCGGCCGCACCAGCTTCAGCCAGGCCCGCTGCTGTGCGGTGAGGCCGGATTCGCGGGGTCCGCCGTTGACGGTCTCACCGAACGGGGTTTCGCCGTTGAGTTCGGCGACGACGTTGTTCCACACCGTGACGAAGGAGGAGTCTGGGTCCGCGGTCAACGACGCCCACCCCCTTTTTCGGCTTCCTCGGGACTTCCCGGGGGCGACAGTAACAAACCATCCACATAGTTATCCACAGCCTGTGGAAAGCGAGCATCGTCTGCTGTCGCGCTATGTTGCGGCGTGGAGGCCTGGTGTCGGAGCTCGGCACAATTCCGGTCAGTCGGTTTGTGGGCTCGCGGCCGGTGGTCATCCCCGCTCTGTGTCCTGCGCCGCCTCAGGTACGAAACGGCTTTGGCAGAAGCTAACAGTTTTCTCTCGGAGTGCCAACCGTTCGGCAACATTGCTCGCGCGATCTGTTCAGCCCGTGGATCGTCAGGGGCAGATGTGGCTTCTGTGTTGGTTGATACGCAGTTCGGGGGCGGTGGTGACGGGTCCGAGCAGGTTTGACCCAGACAATTCTCGTCAGTACCCTCGAACAGTCGCCCACACGTGGCGATACGGCCGGGTTCAAGCCCTCGAAGAGATTCGGGGCGGCGCTGCGGCTAAGTACGCAAGATCGATGAGCTTACCAACGGTGCTTAGGTCTTCGTCCGCCATGATATCCATGGGGGTCGTTGATGTCGGCACCAGACCGAACGAGGAGAGACAGCCGTGGCCAAGGGCAAGCGGACTTTTCAGCCGAACAACCGCCGCCGGGCCCGTGTGCACGGATTCCGGTTGCGGATGCGGACGCGCGCGGGTCGCGCGATCGTCTCGGCACGCCGCGGCAAGGGTCGTCGCTCTCTCACTGCGTGATTCGACGCAGGGTCTGCGGCGGTGCTTCCGGCCCAGTACCGGATGACACGGTCCACGGATTTCGGTGTCACGGTGCGGCAAGGTGTCCGGGCGGCCCAGCCTGATCTGGTTGTGCACGCCTGGCGCGACGCGGTCGGCGACGAGAAGGTCGTCGGCCCGAAGATAGGTCTGGTGGTGTCCAAATCGGTGGGGACGGCGGTGCAACGGCACCGTGTCGCGCGCCGGTTGCGGCATGCCGCTTATCGCCTTCTCTGCGACGGTCAGTCAGGCCTCGACACTGCCGACCGCGTGGTCATTCGCGCATTACCGGGTAGCCGTGACGCGCGCTCGGAGCGCCTGGAGACGCAACTGCGTTCGGCGTTGACACGCGCCCACATGTTGCAACAGGCCCGATCGTGACGGGGCTGCCGGCGAAGTGCGTGATTTTCGTGATTCAGCTGTACCGCACGATGATTTCGCCGTTGCGGCTGCCATCGTGCCGGTTTACCCCCACCTGTAGCGAGTACGCGGTGGATGCCTTGACCGAGTGGGGTCTGATCCGCGGAAGCTGGCTTGCTGTCGTCAGGCTTGCGAAGTGCGGTCCATGGCATCGCGGAGGATGGGACCCGATACCCGAGCGCGGCGAGAAGGCCGGCGATAAGACTTCGGAAGAAGTCGTCAGGAGCGATTCTGTTGTTTAACTGGTTCAGCCTCGACATCATCTATTACCCGGTGTCGGCGATCATGTGGGTCTGGTACAAAGCGTTCGCTTTCCTGCTGGGGCCGTCGAACTTCTTCGCCTGGGCGCTGTCGGTGATGTTCCTCGTCTTCACCCTTCGCGCGATCTTGTACAAGCCGTTCGTCAAGCAGATCCGCACCACGCGGCAGATGCAGGAGTTGCAGCCGCAGATCAAGGCTCTGCAGAAGAAGTACGGCAAGGACCGGCAGCGCATGGCGCTGGAGATGCAGAAGCTGCAGAAGGAGCACGGATTCAATCCGATCCTTGGATGTCTGCCGATGCTGGCGCAGGTCCCGGTCTTCATCGGCCTGTTCCATGTGCTTCGGTCGTTCAACCGCACCCAGGGTGGATTCGGTCAGATCCAGCTGTCGGTGGAACAGAACCGGGCCACCGGCAACTATGTCTTCAGCCCGACCGATGTTGCGCACTTCCTGGACGCCAATCTGTTCGGGGCTCCGCTGGGCGCCACCATGATCCAGAAGACCGGTCTGGACGCGTTCACCGAGTTCAGTCGGGTGGCTGTCATCGGGGTGGGCGTGCCGATCATGATCCTGGCGGGTATTGCCACCTACTTCAACAGCCGGGCGTCCATAGCCCGGCAGAGCCCTGAAGCGGCCGCCAATCCTCAGACCGCTCTGATGAACAAGCTGGCGCTGTATGTGTTCCCGCTCGGCGTCGTCGTCGGCGGTCCGTTCCTGCCGCTGGCCGTGATCCTGTACTGGTTCGCCAACAACATCTGGACCTTCGGTCAGCAGCATGTGGTCTTCGGCAAGATCGAAAAGGAAGAGGAAGCCAAGAAGGCCCTCGAACTCGAACGTCGTGCGGCCAACGCACCCGCACCGGGTGCCAAGCCGAGTAAGGGTCGTAAGCAACCCAAGGACGCCGGTGGTGGCGAGGACTCCGCGGCCGCCAAGGCACCGGGTGAAGCCGACTCGGTGGGTGAGGCCGAGTCCGCTGCCCCGGAATCCAAGAGTCCCAAGAACACCAAGAATCAGAACGCTGCGAAGACTCCCGGATCCCGGGCGGCGGGGAACACGCCGCGACCGGGCAGCCGACCGAACAAGCGCAAGCGCTAGAAGCCAAGCCGAGAGAGCCGATGAACCCGGATACAGACTCCGGTGGCGGCCACGGCGAAGTAAGGAGAACCGATATGACTGACGCAGAAACTGCCGACCGTACCGACGAGGTCACCGCCGAGTCCGAGAACGTTCCCGCGCCCGCGGAGGACGATCTGGAGGATCGGCTCGTCGCCGAGGGCGAGATCGCCGGTGACTATCTGGAAGAGCTCTTGGATCTGTTGGATTTCGATGGTGACATCGATCTGGATGTCGAGGGCGATCGCGCCGTGGTGAGCATCGACGGCGGTAATGATCTGAACAAGTTGGTGGGACGCAAGGGCGAGGTGCTCGACGCTCTCCAGGAGCTGACGCGCCTGGCCGTTCATCAGAAGACCGGGGAGCGCAGCCGGCTGATGCTGGACATCGCTCGGTGGCGCCGGCGTCGTCGTGACGAACTGGCTGCCCTCGGTGACAAGATCGCCCGCCGGGTGGTTGAGTCCGGTCAGCGTGAGGAGCTGTCGCCGATGACGCCGTTCGAGCGCAAGATCGTCCACGACGCAGTGGCCGCGGTCGACGGGGTGCGCAGCGAGAGCGAAGGCGCCGAGCCGTCACGTCGCGTGGTCGTGCTGCCGGCGTAAGCCGAGTTACACGGATGTAGTTCTAGCGAGAAGTTCAGGGCCGTCGGCCTGGGGCACTACCGGAGGATGTTTCACGTGAAACATGGTGAATTGAGTCCGGCGCCCCAGGCGGCGGCTCTTTGCTTTGGCGACCGGATTGATATCGCCGAGCAATATGGGCGGATCCTGGCCGGGGCAGGAATCGAGCGAGGGTTGATCGGTCCCGCTGAAGTGGACAGATTGTGGGAACGGCACATCCTCAACAGCGCCGCCATGACCGAACTCCTTGATCAGGGGGAGCGTGTCGCCGATATCGGGAGTGGGGCGGGTCTGCCCGGAATCCCACTGGCCATCGCACGTCCAGACCTGCGGGTGACTTTGGTGGAGCCCCTGCTGCGCCGAAGTGAGTTTCTCCGCGAAGCCATCGACGAGTTGAAGCTTGACGTGGAAGTTGTTCGCGGTCGTGCGGAGGACAAGACGATCCGAGCAGCGGCGGGGGAGATGGATGCGGTGGTTTCCCGGGCCGTGGCGCCGCTGGACAAGTTGTCGCGCTGGAGTATCCCCCTGTTGCGTGTGGGCGGACGCATGCTGGCGCTCAAGGGCGAACGGGCGGCCGACGAAGTCGAGCAGCACCGGCGGACGTTGAGTTCGCTTGGTGCTTCAGAGGTAAGGGTGGTGAGATGTGGCGTGGACTTTTTGAATCCACCCGCCACCGTGGTCGAAGCACGACGCGGAGCGGTGGACAGTCGGACGGGGCGACCCGGCAGGAGGAAGCGATGACGGGCCAGCGTGATGTTTCACGTGAAACATGGACGGCTGAGCCCGAGGCGTGGCCGACCATCGACACCCCGATAGCCGCCGAGGCGGAACGCGCCAGTCGGTTGCTGCACAACCGGGAACGCGGATTGCCGCGCCCCGCCCGCCAGCGCGTCTTCACCATCGCCAACCAGAAGGGTGGTGTCGGCAAGACCACGACAGCCGTCAATGTGGCCGCAGCGCTGGCGCGCCAGGGTCTGCAGGTGTTGGTCATCGATCTCGACCCCCAGGGCAACGCCAGTACGGCTCTTGGCATCGAACATCGTCAGGGCACACCGTCGTCGTACGAGGTGTTGATCGGCGAGATCCCGCTCGCCGATGCACTGCAGCGCAGTCCCCACAACGACAAGCTGTACTGCGTGCCGGCCACCATCGATCTGGCCGGCGCCGAGATCGAATTGGTCAGCATGGTCGCGCGAGAAGGTCGACTCCGGTCGGCACTGGCGGCGCTGCGCGATCACAGCTTCGATTACGTGTTCATCGATTGCCCGCCGTCGTTGGGCCTGCTCACCATCAACGCCCTCGTCGCCGCGCCGGAGGTGCTCATCCCGATTCAGTGCGAGTACTACGCCCTGGAGGGTGTGGGGCAGCTGCTCCGCAATATCGAGATGGTCAAATCGCATCTCAATCCCGAACTCGACGTCACGACCGTCGTGCTGACGATGTACGACGGTCGCACTCGATTGGCCGACCAGGTAGCCGAAGACGTCCGTGCGCACTTTGGCGACAAGGTACTGCGCACGGTGATCCCGCGCAGCGTGAAGGTGTCCGAGGCGCCCGGGTATGGGATGACGATCCTGGACTATGACCCGGGCTCCCGAGGAGCGATGAGCTATCTCGATGCGAGCCGCGAGATCGCCGAGCGCGGGCGATCGGCCAAGTGATCCACGTAGTTCCCGAGCAGAAGATCAGCAGGAGAGGTCGATGAACCAGGCGAAGAAGCGCAGCGGACTGGGACGCGGACTGGCGTCGTTGATCCCGACCGGCCCCGGTGAGGGGGAGGCGCTGGGTGCTCCGCGGATCGGCGACAGCGCTGCGGACGTCCTGATGGGGGGTGCGCCGAAGGTCGCCGCATCGGCACCGACGGCGGCCGAGGCGGCGGCCGTTGCGGAGTTCGGTGCGGTGTACCGCGAGATCGACCCCAAGCTCATCGATCCGAACCCGCGCCAGCCCCGGCAGGTTTTCGATGAGGAAGCGCTCTCGGAGCTCATCCACTCCATCAAGGAATTCGGTGTCATGCAGCCGATCGTGGTGCGCGCGATGCCGGTCGCGGAGGGCGCCACTCGCTATCAACTGGTGATGGGGGAGCGGCGGTGGAGGGCATCGCAGGAGGCGGGGCTGACCGCCATCCCGGCGATCGTCCGGGAGACCGCGGACGACAGTATGCTCCGGGACGCACTGCTGGAGAACATCCACCGCGCTCAGCTGAATCCTTTGGAAGAGGCCGCCGCCTACCAACAGCTTCTCGACGAGTTCGGCGTGACTCACGACGAACTGGCATCGCGGATCGGCCGTTCGCGTCCGCTGATCTCCAACATGATTCGACTCCTCCGCCTGCCGATCGCCGTCCAGCGGAGGGTGGCCGCAGGCGTCCTTTCCGCCGGACACGCCCGGGCATTGCTGGCGCTCGAGGGTGGACCCGAGCAGCAGGAAGAACTCGCCGCGCGAATCGTGGCCGAGGGCTTGTCGGTGCGGGCCACCGAGGAAGCCGTCACCTTGGCGAATCGGAACGGGCCGGCCGACCCCCCGGCACCGCGTCGCAAGCCCATCCAGATGCCTGGTTTGCAGGACGTCGCCGAACAGCTGTCGACGGCATTCGACACACGGGTGACGGTGAGTCTGGGCAAGCGTAAGGGCAAGATCGTGGTCGAGTTCGGCTCCGTCGATGATCTACAGCGCATCGTCGAGCTGATGAACTCTGCCAAGTAATGATGGGGTCGATTTCGCGCTGTTTTTCCACGACCGAGGACAAGGGCGACTTACGTCACTGTGACGCCGGGTATCCGGGTACCCGATCGATAGCGACGCCATCGCGGAGATCATATGTGTGACAACGTATTTGGTTCGGCGCATCGAATCGGCGGCATTTCTCCTATCCTGGAGGTCCGTGCGCTCTCCAGAATCGAAGGGTGAGGACTCGAAGTGTCAGCGCGAATCAGCTCGCTTCGGCTCGAGGCGTTCGATCAGTTGCCCAAGCATGCGCGACGCTGTGTGTTCTGGGAGGTCGACCCCTCCACCGTGCAGGGTGAGGACCATCTCGCCGATCCGGAGTTCGAGAAAGAAGCATGGCTGTCGATGGTCATGTTGGAATGGGGTTCGTGCGCGCAGGTGGCGTTGGTGGGACCGGATTCCCCTGGCGAGCAGGACGCTGCGGTACTGACCGTTGACGCGCCATGCTCGGGCTATGCCTTCTATGCGCCGCCGGGCGCAGTGCCCCGCGCCGCCCGATTCCCGACCGGGCCGGTGAGTGCGGACGCGGTCTTGTTGACCTCGTTGGGTGTCGACTCGGCCGAGGACGGCGACGAGCTGTCCCGGGCACTGGTGGCGTCGGTCGCGGCCGATCTGATCCGGCGCGGCGTGCGCGCCCTCGAGGCATTCGGACGAACGGCACTGGCCGACGATCTGTGTGCGGGGGGCGCTACCGCCGAGCTGGCAGCGGTGATCGAGGCGTTGGGCGACTGTTCGGCCGGACAGTGCATCGTGTCGGCGGAGTTCCTCACGGCCGCGGGGTTCGAGGTCGTCGCCCCCCATCCGTACTTCCCCAGGTTGCGGCTCGAACTCGAGCAGGGTTTGGGTTGGAAGGCCGATGTGGAGGCTGCACTGGAACGGCTGCTGGAAAGCGCCCGTCTGCAGGCGCCGGTGGGCGCCGGAGCTGCCGTCTGCTGAGCGAGCGGTGTGGTGTCGGAGAGGTCAGCTGGGGGCGACGCGGCCGGCCTCGACCGACAGCTCGTGGGCCAGCAGTTCGGCAAAGGTGAACGTCCCTGTCGGGCGATCATCCTTGCCGAGTAGATAGAGGCGTTTCACCGCAGCGAGCATGCCCTCGGCGATGGCATCGCGAGATGCGGCAGATGCCAACAGCGTTCGATCATGGGTGTTGGTTACATAGCCGAGATCGACTTGCACCGTGGGCATCCGGGTCAGCCGGAGCAGGTCCCAGGTACGTCCATGCACACGACAATCACGAGATCCGGTGCGTGCCACTAGCTCTCGTTGGATGAAATCGGCGAGGTTGCGGCCGATGGTGGATACCGAGCCGTGCGAATTACCGAAGTGGAAGGAGGCGACACCGCTGGCCGTCGCACTGGTGTGGGTGGTGCAGCGCAGGCTGATCATCAGATCGGCGCCCACCGTGTTGGCGGTGGCCGCGCGTTCGGCATCGGACGGGCTGCTGCTGGCCGAGCGCGACAGGAAGGTGTCCATGCCGATGGCAGTCATCCTGCCCTCTAGTCGGCTCGCAAGATCCCACAGGATGTCAGCCTCGCTGATCGGACCCTCGGGCCCTTGGATGATGGCGCCCAGATCACTGCCGCCGCGGCCCGGATCGATGATGACCCGCTTTCCGGAGAGCCTCGGCCCCGAACGGCGCACCAACTCCTCCTCACGGATCGCGTGCGGTGAGCCACCGGTGACCCGGGAGCCGAGGAAGTACAGCGACCGCAACGTTTCCGGGCCGCAGATACCGTCCGGGAACAGGCCGTACTCGCGCTGGAAGAACATCAGTGCGTTGTGCGTCTGCAAACCGAAATGGCCGTCGACCAGGCCGGTGTAGAACCCGAGATCTTGCAGTCTGGCCTGCAGGGTGGCCACATCGTCGCCGTACATCGGCGCGCCGAACTGGTGGGACAGGGTACGTGCGCCGAGCTGGTACGAGGCCTCGCGCAGGGCACGGGCGGTGGCTTCACCGACCAAGCCGTCGACCAGCAGACCTCGGTGCTGCTGGAAGGCGCGCACGGCATGGTCGAGTTCGTCATCGAACAGGTCCGCGACGATGTGCTTGCCGGTGGTCGGCTCGGCGTCGGGGTGCTCGAGCATGCCCAAGCCCGCCAGTGCCGCTCTGATCTCGACGACCGCACTTCCGCGGTCGCCGCGACGCAGTATCGACATTCCTGGCCTTCCCGACATTGAGTACCCCCACCCGAACCGACGGCAATGGCACTCCGGATAGACAGCATTGTCTCAGATGACGCTTAAAATCCGGAAAACCTCGGCGTGTGATGCGCCGAACCGGCCTCAGGCGAGATCGTCTGCGATCTCGCGCAGCAGCGCCGCCTTACCCTTGGCTCCGACGATCCGTTTGACGGGCTGACCGTCCTTGAACAAGATCATCGTCGGGATCGACACCACCTGGAAGTCACGGGCGGTCTCGGGGTTTGCGTCGACGTCGAGCTTGGCGACGGTGAGCTCGCCGGACTTCTCCGTGGCGATTTCCTCGAGCACGGGGGCGACCATCTTGCACGGGCCGCACCACGTGGCCCAGAAGTCGACCAATACCGGGGTGGAGCTGGACAGCACATCCTGCTTGAAAGAATCGTCGGTGACCGCAACAGTCGCGGAGTTCTCAGCCATGGACTTCTCCTAATCTTCGGTGGGAGCGGGGAATTCGGTGAGCCAGCGTTCGGTGTCGATAGCCGCAGAACAGCCCGAGCCGGCGGCGGTGATGGCCTGGCGGTAGGTGTGGTCCACCAGATCGCCTGCGGCGAAGACACCTTCGACCGACGTCGCGGTACTGCGACCGATGACCTTGACGTAGCCGTCGTCATCGAGTTCGACCTGACCCTTGACCAGATCCGAGCGCGGGATATGCCCGATCGCGACGAACACACCGGAGACGGCGAGTTTGGACTCTTCACCGGTTACGGTGTTGCGCAGCCGAATTCCGGTGACCTTGGGGTCACCCTCGATCTCGTCGACGGCGGTGTTGGTCAGGATGGTGATCTTCTCGTTCGCCTGGGCGCGCTCGAGCATGATCTTGGATGCCCGGAATTCGTCGCGGCGATGGATCAGTGTCACGCTGCGGGCGAACTTGGTCAGGAAGATGGCTTCTTCCATCGCCGAGTCGCCGCCGCCGATCACGGCGATGTCCTGCTCGCGGAAGAAGAACCCGTCACAGGTGGCGCAGGTGCTCACACCGAGGCCGATGCGCTCCTGCTCGCCGGGGATCCCGAGCTGGCGGGCGGCAGCGCCCATGGCCAAGATCACCGACTTGGCACGGAACGTCTCATCGCCGACGGTGACCGTCTTGACCGGACCGCTCAGGTCCACCGAATCGACGTCTTCCATGCGCAGGTCGGCACCGAAGCGCAGCGCCTGCTCGCGCATCTCCTCCATCAGGTTCGGCCCGGTGATGCCTTCCCGGAAGCCGGGGTAGTTCTCGACCTCGGTGGTGGTCATCAACGCACCGCCGAAGGAGATGCCCTCGAACACCAACGGCTTCAGCTGTGCGCGGGCGGTGTAGACCGCCGCGGTGTACCCGGCCGGGCCGGATCCGATGATGATCACGTCGTGGATGGGGGACGTGTCCTCAGAAGTGGTGGACATCGTGGATATCCCAGCCTTTCTGCCGCATAGGCGGCGTGAGTTCAAACATCAGCGTAGGCCGCGCTGTTCCCGACCGGCATGTGAGGGCCGCGGCAATACCGAACTGGTCAGCAACACCGGGTCCGCGGCGGGACATCCGGCGGCCACCACGACCGCGACCATCTCCTCCGGTGTGGATCCGGGCAGTACCAGCAGCACGCCGGCGGGCACCGGTTGGGCGCCGAGAATGGGCGTATCGGGTGGGCGGCCGAGGCTGGTCAGGCAGGCCGACGGGTCCTTCAGCGGTCCCAGCACCGGCGGACGGATGAGCAAGGCCTCGATGGCGTCGGCGGGTAACGGCAGGGCCGGCGGTGTGGATTGCTCGGTGACATGCCGTGCGGTCGTGTAATCCGCCCGCGCTCCGGTGGCGGGTGGGCGTTCGGTCCCGGTGCGCGCCAGACTGCCCAGGACGATCACGACGGCGACCGCGATCAGACCGACGAACAACCACATTCCCCGGTGCACCGGGGGCCGGTCGGCATGCCGCAACGGGCCGCCATCGGCGGGTATGACGCGGTGGTGCCCGCGCAGTGCCGCGACGACGGCGGCAGTCACCTCCGGCGGCGGCGGAGGCGCCGGTGCCTCGGCGAGGTCGGCGAGCTCACGGCGGACCCGGGCGATCGTCGCGTCATCGGGCTCCGTGGGCACCGTTCCATCATCGCGCCACCGGTGCGCTCAGGTGGGCCAGGGTCGCCGCGAGTTTGGACCGACCGCGCGCACATCGACTCTTGACGGTGCCCTCCGGCACACCGAGCATGGCCGCCGTCTCGGCCACCGAGAACCCCTGCATATCGACCGCGACGATCGCCGCCCGCTGGTCGATGGGCAGCCGCAGTAGTGCTTTCTCCACCACGATCGCGGTGTCCAGCGCCGGGATGGGGTCCGGGGCGTGGCCGGCGAGATCCGGATCCAACGGCGCCGTGGGACGCGCTCTGTGCCGTCGCAACCGGTCCAGGCAGGCATTCACCACGATCCGGCGCAACCAGCTCTTCACCGTGCAGTCGTGCCGGAACCGAGCCGCAGCGCAATGTGCCGAGAGCATCGCCTCCTGCAACGCGTCACGGGCGTCGTCCGGACACCGGGTCGTGATCCGCGCCAGTCGGTACAGCTGCGGTTCGTAGCGGTGGAACAGCTGCTCGAAGGCGAACCTGTCCCCGGCGAGGTGCGCGGCCAGCAGTTGTTCGTCGGTGCGGTCGTCCGCCGTGATATCCCCCACAGCCGAACACTAGATTCCGTTGCGGCAACCGCTGGGCACCTCTTTGCCGCACCGCTCTGAACTGCGCGAATGCCGTGCACAGCCTGGGGATAACTGCGCTCAGGAGCGAGCGGTGACCGTCACCTCGGAGATATCGGTACGGCTCTTGCCATCCACCGTGCCCAGCGTCGAGATCCACACCAACACATACGAGGTCGGTGCGGCCTCGGGCACGTCGATGGTGTTGGCACCCTTTTTCAGCGGGGTAGGCGGGGTCAGCTCCTTGGTATCGGCCAGCGAGGCCGGGTTCGCCGTGTCGGCCGAGCGGATCTGAACCGAGGTGCCCACACTGGAGACGTTGACCGTGACCGACCCGATATCGGTGGGCTTGGGCAACTGCAGCATCAAGCCGACGCCGTTCTTGAAGCCGGGGAACGGCACCGGATCGGAGTAGGTGTCGGTGGGCCACGCGGTGGCGGGGTTGCCGTCGATGGCCAGGCCCGCCTCGTTGGGCGCGTCGGCGCCACCCTCGGGGGAGAAGACGGTGGCACGGACCGGCTTGACCGTACCGGTGTCGGACTGGGCCGTCGTGCTGGTCGGGTTGTTCAGGCCGAGCTCGTCGCGATTGATCCCACCGCCCACGTCACCGAAGATCCGGCTGAGCACGGTGGCCAGCAGTACGAAGACCAGCACCACCACGACACCGCCCACGGCGAGTCCGATGATGAGCCCTTTACGACGCCGCGCGACGGCGTCCGGGTCGGTATCGACGACCCCGGAACGTGCGGATCGGTCGCCCGGTGACTCGTCCAGCGGGGCGATGTATTCGGTGCGGTCGGCGACCGCGGTCGCCTGCTGCAGCAGATTCAGCAGAGTCGGTGCGCTGCGGATACCACCGTTCTCCTGTACCGCACGGGCGGCCGCCGCAGAGATCTGGAAGGGAATGTCCGGATTGACCGTCTGCGGTTCGACGGGTTGGCCGACCGCGTCGAGGTCGGCGGGCTCCAGGCCGCTGGCGGCACCGGTCTGGGGTAACGGCCATCGGTTGATCAGCAGGGCGTACAAGGCCGCACCGACACCGCGGATATCGCTCTCGGGATTGGCCTCGGGCAGCGTCGCGGGGAAGGCCAGCGCGACATCGCCCTCGATGCTGACCCGGATGCGGCCCGGATCGTCGACCGACAGCGCGACGCCCGAGCGGTGTGCGATCTCGGCCGCCCCGGCCAGTGATTGGATGGCCCGCGCTCCGCCGATCGGGGAGGGGGAGGTCTCGGCCACCTCGGTCAGCGAACCGCCGCGGATCCACTCCGAGATCACCAGGCCGCCGGACCCGGACCGGGTGACGTCCAAGATCCGGGCCAACCCGGGACTGTCGATCGACGACAGCCGTTGCGTCCTGGCCAGGATGTCCTGCAGTTCGGACTCGGGCAGGGTGCCGTCGGGATCGACGAAGGTCAGCGCGACCTGCCGGTCGAGGGCGGTGTCCAGGGCATGCCAGAACCGCAGTGTGTCGGTCCCGCCGTGGGAGACCAGCAGCCGGTAGCGCCCGCCGATGATCGTCGCGCCGGGGATCAGGTGCAGTTCCTCACCGAGCGCGGCCTCGGCGGGACCCTCGCGCGGCGGGTCGAAGGCAAGCGGCTCCCGACTGGGATCGCCGCCGTAGTCGGCCGGTGGCCGCGCGGTGAATCCGCCGGTATCGGGCGCAAACGCATCAGCTTTGCCCTGCAACGGAATCCGGGTGGTGGCGCCGGTTTCGGATTCGGCTCCGGCGTCTGGCGCAGACCCGCTGCCGGGCGTATCGCTCACCGATGGTCCTTTCCGAGTGTGGCTCGTGGCAATTTGTGCCTGGGGCGCATACCGGCGGGCTGCCGGGGGGCGGCCGGGCCGCATCGGATGCGAATTGCTCCGATCAGGATACGGGACCGCTCGGCGGTCATGACCGGCATCGGCCCCGGTCGTGCGCCCGGAGGCCGACGCCGTACGGCCGCGGAGTCGGGCCTGGACCGCGGCAACCGCGGACACCGCGTCGGGCACCTTGGCCCACCACAGCACCCCGCCGATGATCGGACCCATGATCAGGCCGATCACCACCAACCGCAGCAGCGATCCCGCGCCACCGCCGTGTTCGGTCAGGGCTTGCAGACCGAAAAGCTTGTCGACGACGTGGGCGAGCAGGCCGGCGAGCATGGATGCCGCGATCGTCACCAGGATGGTGCGCACCACCTCGATGCTGATCATCCGACCACCGCTGCCGGCCGGGATGAGGTTGGCGCGCAGCACCACGTATCCCACGGTCGCACCGGCCAGGAACCCCAGGCCGTTGGCCAGCCCCAGGTACCCGGCGACCATGCCCGGATCGGTGACCAGATGCGGTACCGCCACCGATGTCACGATCTTCACCGCGGTGATCACCAGGATGAGCACGATCGGCGTCCATGGTTGCTGGCGCGCGTAGAAGACCCGAAGCTGCAGCAGCACCAGCGAATAGGGGATCAGGGTGAAGGAGGACAGCGTGATCGCCATGCCGAGATAGCCGGCGTCGGTGTCACCGAAGTTGCCGTAGGCGAACAACGCGCTGCCGATGGCAGGCCCGCCGACGGTCATCACCGCGACCACCGGGATCAGGGTCAGCATGGTGAGTCGGGTGGCCAGGTTCAGGTCGGCGAGCACGGCCGGTCCGTCCTCGGATGCGGCGTTACGCGACAGCCGCGGCATCACCACGGTCAGCACCGTCACGCCGATGATGCCGAACGGCAGCTGGAGCACCAACCAGGTGTAGTTGTAGATGGCCGGGCCGGATGCCGATGCCGCACTGGCGATCTGGTTACCGACGATCAGGCCGATCTGACTGATCAGGACGTAGAGCACCATCGCCAGCGCCATCATCCCGAACGTCTTGAGCCGGTCGTCGATGCCCCAGAGCGGTTTCATGCTGATCCGCTCGGCCCGTAAAGCGACGAATACGACCGCCGCCTGGGCGACCACGCCCAGGGTGGTCCCGATACCCAGCACCAGCAACTTGGCGTTGCCCATTTCCACCGGGTTCACCGAGAGCTCGCCCGGGACAAGGAGATACAGGCCGATGGTGGCGATGGCGACCACGTTGTTGACCACCGGCGCCCACGCCGGGGGACCGAAGATGTTGCGGGTGTTCAGGATTGCCATGAACACCGAGGACAGTCCGTAGAAGATGATCTGGGGCAGCAGCAGATAGGCGAACGCGGTGGTCAGCGGACGATTCACCAGCGGTTCCGAACCCAGCATCAGGTCGGTCAGCAGCGGGGCGGCCAGCGTGGAGGAGATGGTGGCCAGCAGCAGCACCAGCGTCGCCAGCGTGAGCAAGCGGCGGATGAATGCCGTTCCGCCGTCGGGGTCCTCGCGTTCGGCGCGGGCCAGCACGGGCACGAAGATCGCGGTGAAGGTCGCCTCGAGGACCAGTGCGGCGATCAGGTTGGGCAACTGGTTGGCCACCGAGAAGGCGCTCAGCAGAGGCCCGCCGAGGATGATGGCCAGCAGCACCATCCTCGCGAAACCGGTGAGCCTGCTGATCAGCGTCGCCAGTGCCATCGCCCACGACCGGGAGACGACGGCCGAGTCCGACAACTCCTTGCGGGTGCCCTGCGCGGCGCTCATCGGGTCCGCTCCGGGCGGGGGGTGTCCTCGGCGGTGTGGGCCAATGCGGTGTCCAACGGGTCGGGCCTGCGCGGTTCCCTGGTGGGCGGCACCAGGTCCGCCCGGTCGGGCTCGCCCCGGAATCGGTGCCACAATCGGCGACCGACAAGCAGCGCCAGGATCAGCCCTCCGGTCAGGGTGATGAAGAACAGCACCTTGCCGTAGGCGTTGGAATGCACCGATAACCGCACCGGGTCGCCCAATGCCATGCCGTCGGCAGTGGTCAGGGCGACGTCGACGGCGAAGCGCTGGGTGAAGTGCACCTCGATGGGCACCCGCACCGGAAGGAAACCCGGCGGCAATTCGATCTCCCCGGGGTCGGTCACCGTCATCCCCGGCGGCGCGTCGATGCGCAGCCGGACCCGGATCGGTACGGGCAGATCGTTGCGCAGCGCCAGCGGTAGCGGACTGCGCTCGGTGGCCAGCGTGTACGAGCCACCGGGGTTGACGACGGTGACCGCGCCGAACAGATCCGCGACGGTACGGCTGACCGTCGAAAGACGTTGCTGGGCGGCGCCATTGCGCGACTGCGCCGGTATCGACTGGCTCACGGCGCGCAACATGTCCTCACGTAGGGGAGCGGTGTACTGGTTACCGGTCAGGCCGGTGCGTTCGTCGACGGTCAACGCCGCAGTCAGCCCCCACACGCGTCCGGTGATCGCGCCGATACCGGAGGTCACGCCGTTGTCGAAGGTGCCGGCGCCATCACCGGACCATGACGGGGGAGCGCTGGAATCGAACGGTGCCAATGCGGGTGTCTCCTGCAGCACCACCGGTAGTGGCCGCGGCACGGCCAGCCCCGCCCTGATCGCGGTCGCCACCGCGGTCAGCACGCTCTGGGCCTCATCGGGACTGAGGTCCCAGGTCAGCGGCGGTACGACGAGCTGGGTGCGTCCCTGCGCCTCGGGTCGCAGGCCACGCCACTGCAATGCGCCGAGCGCATCCTGCAGGCGGGCCACCCGGGAGTCATGGTCCAGCGGAATGTCCAGTCCGGTGTCCAGATAGGTCGGTGTGCGAGGCGTGGCCCCGACTCCGGCCAGCGCGGCGCCCAGCGCGGGATCGAAGGGTGCGACCACCACCTGCTGGGCGTAGCGCTGCGGGGAGACGTCGGTCGGCCCGGTGTCCTCGGCGGTCAGTGCACCGGCCGAGACCGCCACGGTCGGGTTCTGCCCGGCCAGTAGCGACACCGCCCCGTCGGTCAGCGGGCCGTCGCCGACCAGGGTTGCCCCGCGCACCGAACGCACCCCGAGGATCTGGTCGACGATATCGGCGGCCGCGCCCGTCGCGGTGGTGCTCAGTCCGCGATCACCGACCCGGTGCAGCGCGTCCAGGTCGGCCTGCGCGTAGACCGTCGGTGTGACGCACAGACGCTGGGCAAGTGCCTTGAGCCGGTTGAGCCAACCGACGGCCGCGTCCTGGCCGATACCCGGACGTGTCGGGGCGTTGAGACCTCCCGCCGGATCGTCGCTGACGACGTAACCGCCCGTCATCGCGTTGACGGTGATCAGCAGGTCGGGATCGACGGCCAGACACACCGCGGCGCGGACCGCGCCGTCGGCGTCGACCGGCCCGCTGGTGGCGAAATCGGCCGCCGACAGCAGGGTGTCCAGTCGGCCACCCGGTGCCAGCGAGGTCGCCAGGTCATCGTCGAGCAGGCGTACGGGTGTCGTCCCACCGGGGATGCCTGCCGCCAGCCGGGGTCGGTCGGCCAGTGGCCACAACACGGTCGTGGCCACCGGACGCGAGGTATCCGGGGGGACCACCGCAGACAGGCCCTGATTTCCGGGGTCGTCACCGCTGGCGGGGTCGGGCGGTACGCCGAGCACCGGGAGCAGCAGACGCGCATCGTCGAGGCGGGCCGGGGCACCGTAATCGGGGGTGCCGTTGACGTTGACCAGCAGGGGATAGACGCCGGGCTGGTCGATCTGCAAGGTCGGTTCCCCGGCGCCACGGACCGGATAGGACAGCGTGAACGGGACCTGCTGTCCGCGTTGCAGCTCGCCGGACACCGTGATGAACGGCCCGACCGGGGTGTACTGATCGAGATTGCCGGTCAGGTTTGTCCGCAGCCCGGCCGATCCGGTGACCGCGGGGGCGTGCTCGAGGCGGACGACGACATCACGGACCGGCCGATCCCCGGTGTTGCGCACCGTTCCGGCGACGGTGACCACCGAGCCGCTGGTGGTGGTGACGGTGTCGGGGCTGACGCGGTCGATGTGCAACCGCAGGAACGTCGTCTCGCCGGGTTGGGCGGCCGCCGGAACGGGGCCGGCGAACAGCAGGACGAGAAGCGCGGCGACGAGGACGCGAAGGAGCACCCTCGCCTGTCTCATTGGCCGGGTCCGCAACCGTTCGCCCGCCGCGGTGGCGACTCCTCCGGGCGACGGTTGCGGGTGTGCGAATGGGTCTGTGGGCGACGCCGAGGAGCGCTGGGCGGTAGCGGCGGCAGGGCGTCCTCGCCATCGCTGTGCAGCTTGTCGATGAGCTCACCGGCGACTACCGCGAGACGCCGTTCGTCGGCGTAGGCCAGCCTGGCGGGCAGATCACGCAGCGGAACCCAGGCCACCTCGGTGACCTCCATGTCCTCGTCGGAGAGGTCGCCGCCGAGGAAACGCATCAGGTAATGGTGCACGGTCTTGTGGACGCGCCGGCCCTCGGTCACGAACCAGTAGTCGATGCTTCCCAGTGCGGCCAACACACTGCCCTGGATCCCGGTCTCCTCGGCGACCTCGCGGATCGCCGTCTGCTCGGCGGTCTCACCGACCTCGATATGCCCCTTGGGCAGTGACCACAACATCCGACCGCGCCGGTCAACCCGGCCGATCAACGCCGCGACCTGCGTCTCCTTCGGACCGTCGATACCGTCGATGACCAGCCCGCCCGCCGAGGTCTCGTGCACGGTGCGCAGCCGATCGGGGGCTCTGCGGTCGGGCCGGGGCCTGCGATTCTGGCCCGGTTTGGCCTGTTTGGGTTCGCCGTTGGCGGCCGGCGCCGCCGCGCCGTTGCTCGAGGTCGAGCCCGGTGGCGCATCCGCTGCGGGCGGACCGGCAGCCCGGCGACCGCGGCGACGCCCTCGGCGCCGTCGCGGTTTGGCCTGCTCGCCGTCCGACACCCAAGCGATGATAGTTGCCGTCGGTTCACCTGATCGCCACACGCGCCCGTCGTGGCCGGGCTGTCGCCGGGTCGTTACCACCCCGGTGGCGTCACTAGACTCCCCGAACGTGCCGGACCACCAGACCCCAGACGCCGCCGATGTCGAACTGTTGGCGGGCGCGTTTGTGGCGCTGAGCGAGTACGGACCGGTGTTAACCGAACTGGGCGCGCGGTTCGCCGAGGCCGGCCACCAGCTGTATCTGGTCGGCGGGAGCGTGCGCGATGCGTTGCTGGGCCGGCTGGGCAACGATCTGGATTTCACCACCGACGCGCGGCCCAAGCAGATGCAGAAGCTGCTGCGCGGGTGGGCCGACGCGCTCTGGGAAACCGGCATCGAATTCGGAACCCTCGGCGTCGGCAAGGCCGGATACCGGATGGAGATCACCACCTTCCGGGCCGACAGCTACGACCAGGTCTCGCGCAACCCCGAGGTGCGCTTCGGTGATCGTCTGGAAGACGACCTGATCCGTCGCGATTTCACGGTCAACGCGATGGCGGTACGCATCCACCCCGATGCCCCCGGCGGGCTCGCCGAGTTCTGCGATCCGCTCGGTGGGATCGCCGCACTGCGTCAGCGGATCCTCGACACCCCCGCCGAACCGCAGGTGTCCTTCGGTGATGATCCGCTGCGGATGCTGCGCGCCGCGCGATTCGTTTCCCAGCTCCGCTTCGGGGTGGCGCCGCGGGTGCTTGAGGCGCTCATCGAGATGGCACCGCAGTTGGGGCGCATCACCGCCGAACGGGTGGCCGCCGAGCTGGACAAGCTGATCATCGGCGCCGATCCGGTCGCCGGTATCGATCTGATGGTCCAGACCGGGCTGGGCGATGTGGTGCTGCCCGAGGTCGGCGATATGCGGATGGCCATCGACGAGCATCACCAGCACAAAGATGTCTACTGGCATTCGCTGACGGTGCTCCAGCAGGCCATCGACCTGGAAACCGACGGTCCGGACCTGGTGTTGCGGTGGGCCGCGCTGCTGCACGACATCGGCAAGCCGGCGACCCGCAGGCACGAGTCCGATGGCGGGGTGAGCTTTCATCACCACGAGGTGGTCGGGGCCAAGATGACCCGCAAGCGGATGCGGGCGCTGAAGTACTCCAAGCAGATGGTCGACGATGTCTCGCAGCTGGTGTACCTGCATCTGCGTTTCCACGGTTACGGCGATGGCAAGTGGACCGACTCCGCGGTGCGGCGCTATGTGACCGATGCCGGTCCACTGCTGGACCGGTTGCACAAGCTGGTCCGCGCGGATTGCACCACCCGCAACAAGCGCCGGGCGGCGCGCCTGCGCGCCAATTATGACGATCTCGAGGCCCGGATCGCTGAGATCGCGGCCAAGGAGGATCTGGGTCGGGTGCGGCCCGATCTGGACGGTAACGAGATCATGGCGATCCTGGACATCCCGGCCGGGCCGCTGGTCGGCAAGGCGTGGAAGTACCTCAAGGACCTGCGACTCGAGCGTGGTCCGCTGGAGCATGACGAGGCGGTCGCCGAGCTCAGAAAATGGTGGAACGCCCAGCAGTCCTGATGCGTCTGAGGAGGTATGGACTATTGCCTCTCCGACGGCGCGGGCGGCGCGGACATCTGGTCGGTTGAACCGACCGTCGATCTCGACGGTGACGGCGTGCTCGACGCCTTCGGGCTCGATCTCGACGGGGACGGACACGTCGATGACGCACTGGCCGACCTGGACGGCACGCCTGGTGACGGTCTGGCCGATCATGCCGTGCACAACCGTGATGGCCCGGCGCCGGCCTACTTCACCGACGACGGCTCGGGCACCTGGGCGGTCGCGGTGGATCGGGCGGGACAGCTGCGCTGGTTGGGTCTGGACGGTGCGGAGGCCTTCGGCGGGCCCGTGGTCGATTTCGACGGGGACGGTGCGCCGGGGGAGCGGTTGGTCGATGTCGACGCCGACGGGCTCGCCGACCGGGTGCTCGGTTCCGGATTCGCCTATGCCGACCGTGACGGTGACGGCCGCTGGGATGTGCGGTTCACCGATACCGATGGGGACGGGGCGGCCGACGCGGTCAGCGATCTGTCATGAGGCGCAGTAGTTCGGCGGCTTCGGTCTCGTAGGCGTGGTCGGCCCATTCACCGGGTGTGGCGTCGAATCGGGTGTCGCGCAGCGTGGGATCCGCGCCGGCGTCCAGGAGACGCCGGATCAGCGTCAGGTCACCGGACCAGGCGGCGTGGTGCAGCGCGGTGGCCCCGTCGGCGTCGGGCAGGTTCGGGTTCTCGGGCAGCTCGCGGGTGACCGGTTGCGCCCCACGGGTGTCGATGCCGTGGCGCGCCAGCAGTGCCAGCCGGCGGGCGAAACCGTTGTCGGCGGCCCAGATGATCTGGCGTTGCCACATCTGGTCGCGTGTCTCCATCGCCTCGCCGAGGCGGCGCTCCCACGGGCTCGGACCGGCGTCGGCCAGCCCGTGCTCGAACAGCAGGCGCAGGTGTGCATCGTCGGGTCGGAACATGCGGTTGTAGAGGGTCTGTTGGTCCACCGGGTGCGCGCCGCGACGCAGCAGTAGGGCGGCCAGTTCGTCGACATCGGGGTGGCGGGGCTGACGCCGCGGCCCCTGCTCACCCTCCCCGAATACGCCGGTCAGCACCGTGAATGGTGTCGCCATCCCGCGCCATAGATATCCGGCATCGGGGTCGGCTCCGGCATCGAGAAGCAGTTCGGCGGCGGCGATGCTGTCCCCGCCGGGCACTCGGGCGTACGCGAGATACATCAGCGGCGGCCACCCGAAGGGCCCACCGGCGGTCGACGCCAGATCGGGGGACTCACGTAGCTGGGCAGACAACGCGCGGACGTCACTCGCGGCGGCGGCCGCCCAGGGGTTTCCCTCGACCAGTTCCGATCGATCGCGGAGCAACGCGGCGGCCGCCGCGCGGCGCGGCGGAGCATCGGCTCCGTCATAGCGCAGGCATGCCAGCGCGCAGAACCGGTCGGCGAGATCGGCGGTGGACTCGTCGAAGCGGGACGGGTCGATGCTCAGCTGGTCGACCGCCTCGAGGTAGCGCACCAGTGCGGGCCAACCGCTGAAGCCGTACCGGCGGGCGGTGGTGAGCTGGGCAACGTGCAGTGCGACAGGGCGGTCCACGATGGTGCTGTCGGGCCGGGGGTGGTGGGCGCGGATCAGCGCGAGTGCGTTGGGATCCCCCGCTGTTGCCTGCCGCTGAAGATCGCGTGCGACGACGCGCAGGCGGGACAGCGAAGGATTGTCGGGCAGCGAACTGGCCATGACGGCCTCCTCTCAGATGCCCGTCGTCCGCGAAGCCGGGCTGAGAAGAGGTCGTTGAACGACGACTACGGCAGGAGGGCTGAGCCCCTTCGAGCGGACTTCGGGCGGTCCTGCGCGCCCGGAGCCATGCTACTCGGGACGGGCGGCCGGGACGATCACCCGCGGCCCTTGCCCGGCGGCCCGGCGAAGGCCTGTGCGATGGTCAGCCACTTCTGGGCATCGGCGCCGGTGGCCACGATATCGAGGTCGGCCGGCGCGCGGCGTTGGGTGACCAGCATGCAGAAGTCCTCGGCGCTGCCGGTCACGGTCTGGGCGGCGTCCTGCGGTCCCCAGGACCACAGCTGCCCGTCCGGAGCGCGTAGTTCCACGTGAAACATTTCCGCAGGCGGGGTAAGGCCGTGCACGGTGAAAGCGAAATCTCTTGTGCGATAACCGATATGGGCGATCGACCGCAGTCGTTCGGTGCCGGGCCTGCGGATCCCCAGCGCATCGGCGACATCGAGACCGTGGGCCCAGGTCTCCATGAGTCGAGCAGTGGCCATGGACGTCGGGCTCATCGGCGGGCCGAACCATGGCAGCTTTCGGCCGTCGGGGATGTCGAGCAGTGCATCGTGCAGTCGCGTGCGGTCGGCTCGCCAGTTGGCCAGCAGCTCCGCCGGGGGAGTGGCCGCCAGTCGCTCGGCGCCCGCGTCGACGAAGCCGAGTGGGTCCTTACCTGCCTCGGCCAGAACCGTGCCGAACGCGGCCTCGTCGGTCGCCGACTGTAGGGCCACCTTGTCGGTCCACCACAGGTGGGCGATCTGGTGGGCGATGGTCCACCCGGGGGCGGGGGTGTCCGTCCGCCATTGCTGGTCCGACAGCTCAGAAACCATGCTGTCGAGCTCGGCGCTCTCGGCGCGCAGATCGGCCACCACCGGCCCGGCATCAGCCATGGCTGAACTCTAGACCGGTCGGCTCCGCCTGCCGAGCCGGGCGTGTGCGGCCAGACCCACCAGGTAGAGCACGGAACCGAGGAGCACCAAGGTTACCGATCGGCCGTCGGTCGGGATCAGGGCCGCGGCCAGCGCGATGGCGGCCACGAAGGTCACCCAGAACAACGCGTCCTGCACCGTGAACACGTGCCCGCGCAACGCATCGTCGACGTCGATCTGCATCGCGCTGTCCGCGCACAACTTCACCACCTGCCCGGCGGCGCCGAGGACGAACCCGCAGGCGATCATCACCGGCATGTACAGCCACGCTGCCAGCAGCTGGATGAGCATCGCAAGCACCAGGGCGCCGTTGGCGGTGCGGTAACGACCCCACCGCCCGACCGCGGCGGGCGTCAGCACGGTGGCCAGGAACGATCCGGTACCCGTCGCGGCGACGAACAGCACCGCGGTGCCGAGGCCGAGACCGGCGACCTCCTGATCGCCGCTGTGGCGCACCATCACCAACACCAGCAGGGTGTTGATCCCGAACACCATCCGATGCGCGGCCAGCCCGCTGAGGGTCGCCGCGACGGTGGGCACGGCGGCGACCGTCCGGGCGCCGTGCACCCACCCGGTGGACACCGCATAGGCCACCGACCCGTGCACGGCACGAGCGCTGTCATCCGGACCCAGCGCGCGCGGGGCGAACCGCACCGACAACACCAGGGACAACGCCACCGGGATCGCGGCCAGGAAGATCACCACCGCGGCACCGCCGTCATCGGCCCCGAGCAGCCAGCGTGGCAGCAGCATGAAGTTCGCCCCGAGGAAAGTCGCCAGCGCGCCGGTCGCGGTGGCCACCGAGTTCATGGTCAACACGTGATCGCGAGGCACCACGTGCGGTAGCGCCGCGGAAAGCCCGGACGAGACGAACCGGGTGAACCCGTTGACGATCAGCGCACCGGCCAGCAACGTCAGGTCACCCGAGCTGACCGCCAGCGCCCCGCCGACGGCGAGCATCAGCAGCAACCGTCCGGCATTGGCGCCGATGAGCACGGTGCGGCGGTCCCAGCGGTCCAACAAAGCCCCGGCGAACGGGCCGAGTGCGGAGTACGGCAGGAACAGCACCGCGAAGGCCCCGGCGATGGCCCACGGATGCGCGGCGCGTTCCGGGTTGAACAGCAGTGCGCCGGCCAATCCGGCCTGGAACAACCCGTCCCCGAACTGACTGACCGCCCGCAATTCGAGCAGCCGCCGGAATTCGGGCAGCCTGCGCACCGTGTGCCACGTGCCCCCGGGAGAGCCGGTGTCAGTCATCAGATCGGGTCCTGTCCGGGCCGGCGAGTAATGACCCCGATCCACCCTACAAATATCTCGGCGAGCCGGTGAGCGTGGCGCCGTGCTGGTGACATGATTGACCGATGGCGCATCCCGACGAACCGGAGGATTACCCGACGCCGACGGCACCGCGGGTGCGGGCGGGGACGCTGCTGCTGGCCGAAACCGACCTGCTGGAACCGACATTCCGCCGCACCGTCATCTACATCGTCGAACACAACGAGGGCGGCACGCTGGGTGTAGTGCTCAACCGGCCGAGCGAGACCGCGGTCTACAACGTCCTGCCGCAGTGGGCCGGGATGGCGATCAAGCCAAAGACGATGTTCGTCGGTGGCCCGGTGAAGCGGGATTCCGCGTTGTGCCTGGCCACCGTCCGGGTCGGCGTCGACATCACCGGGGTGCCCGGATTGCGCCATGTCCAGGGCCGGGTCTGCATGGTCGATCTGGACTCCGATCCCGAGGACATCGCCGCGGTGGTCGAGGGGGTGCGGATCTTCGCCGGGTACTCGGGCTGGACCGTCGGACAGCTCGAGGGCGAGATCGAGCGCGACGACTGGATCGTGCTTTCGGCATTGCCCTCGGATGTGCTCGCCGAACCGCGGGTCGATCTCTGGTCCCGGGTGCTGCGTCGTCAACCGCTACCGCTGGCGATGCTCGCGACCCATCCGATCGACCTGAGCCGAAACTGACCTGACGGCGCTCAGCACGAGAGCGTGCATGAGGCGCACGAGCCGGCACAGCCCCCACCGGCATCGCGGGCAGCGGCCTGGGCGGCCTCCTTGCGAGCCACCACCTTGGCGCCCTGCCAGCAACCGGCGGCGACCGTCCCGATGGCGCCGATGACACACACGGGCAGCAGCAGCGTGGCCATGGTCGGCGCGGCCAGTGCCACCGCACCACCAGCCGCGAGCATCGCGGCGGCGGCGAACTGTGTCGGCGCCACGGCACGCAGCACCTGACGCACGGGATCGTCGGCGAAGGGTTGCTTCAAGGACCACACAGCCGCGCCGGCGGTGGCGACGGCCACGACCAGGCAGAGGACCGCGGCAACAAGCATGGCTTCAGGATACGAGGCGGACGC
Source organism: Mycolicibacterium neoaurum (assembly GCF_036946495.1). Classification (NCBI taxonomy): domain Bacteria; kingdom Bacillati; phylum Actinomycetota; class Actinomycetes; order Mycobacteriales; family Mycobacteriaceae; genus Mycobacterium; species Mycolicibacterium neoaurum. The sequence continues at coordinate 1,774,990 of NZ_JAQIIX010000002.1, read as the reverse complement.
GCTTCGGTGTTAGTTGGGGACGACCGGCCCGGTCCCGAGGCTGACCGGGATGGCGGCGGGCGCGACCGCCGCGGGCGCGGGGACCACCGGTGCCGCAGCGGCGGGTGCCGCGGCAGCTGCAGGAGCCGCGGGTGCGGGTGCGGAGACCCGGAAGCCGTTGATGATCGCGTCGGTGGCATCCGCGGCGGCCACGGACTGCGATTCGGAGGTGGTGACCGACAGCGATACCAGATAGCGGTCGGTACCGGAGGTCGCGATGATGTGGCGCCGGGAGGTGTTCAGCGTCATGTTGTTCTCGCGGTAGGTGCCCTCGATGATCGACGTCGGCACACCGGCGACCTCGGCGATCGATCCGCCGGTCGCCCGCCACGCCGTCAACTGCTGGCTGTCGACGAATCCGTGCCGGATCGCCTCGCGCTGGTCGAAGTTCCCGACGAGCTTGTAGACAACGACCTGCGCGTTGTTGCTGTACAGCCCGTCACCGCCGACCCGGTCGGCGATGACGGCGAAGGCGTCCGGAACGTTGGGATCGGGCACCTGGGTCCAGCCGGTGGGCCGGGGCAGCACGATGTTCAGCGCGGTGAACCCGGCGGGGGTCTGGGGCTCCAGCGTCACATTCTGGCTGGTCAGGTAGTCGCGGATGGTGCCAGACGGATTCGGCGTCAACGGCACCGAGACCGGTCGCGGGGTGGCCGCGGTGCTGGTCGCCGCGCCCAGCTGCGGGGCGGCACCAGGCACACCGGGGGCTGCCGGAACAGCGGGGACGGCGGCCGGGGCGACCGGGCTGCCCGCCGCGATCGGCTGGGCGGGTGCGGCAGCGGCCGGGATCAACGGAGCGGCTTGCGGCGCGACCGTGACGGTCTGGGTGACGGTCACCGGGGCCGGCGGCACGGGATGAGGGGGCAGCGGCTCGGCGCTCGCGGGGGTGGCGGCCAGGCTCACCGCACCGGCCAGGCCGGCGGCGGTCCCGGCGATGACAATCCGCCAGCGGCGCGCGTGCTCGTTCATCCTGACGTCGGTCCTTCCGGGTCGTTCGGTGCGTGGCGGGAATTCGATTCCGGCGGGTCAGGGGCCGACTGTAACCATGCCGGCGGGGCATTCGACAGCGTCGGGACCGAGCTGCAACCGGGTTCTGACCACCCTGCAACGCAACCTTTATCAACCCGTGGCCGAAGGGCGCGCGAGCGGCGCTTATACCCTGTTCGACGTGACAGATCCCTCCGTCGACCCCGCCGACGCACCGCAGCACCGCTACTCCGCCGCGCTGGCCGGTGATATCGAGCTGGCCTGGCAACAGCGCTGGCAGCGCCTGGGCACCTTCCACGTGCCCAACCCGGTGGGATCGCTGGCGCCCACCGATGGTTCGGCCGTCCCGGCGGACAAGATGTTCGTCCAGGACATGTTCCCCTATCCGTCCGGGGACGGCCTGCACGTCGGGCACCCACTGGGCTATATCGCCACCGATGTCTACGCCCGCTACTTCCGGATGACCGGGCGGAATGTCCTGCACGCCTTGGGTTTCGACGCCTTCGGGCTGCCCGCCGAACAGTATGCCGTGCAGACCGGTACGCATCCGCGCACCCGCACCGAGGCCAACATCGTCAACTTCCGCAGGCAGCTGGGCCGCCTCGGGCTGGGCCACGATTCGCGGCGCAGCTTCTCCACCACCGATGTCGACTTCTACAAGTGGACGCAGTGGATCTTTCTGCAGATCTACAACGCCTGGTTCGACCCCGAGCTCAAGCGTGCGCGCCGCATCGAGGAGTTGATCGAGGAGTTCGCCGACGGCACCCGTGCGCTGCCCGACGGTCGCGCCTGGGCCGACCTGGCCAAAGCCGAGCGCGCCGATATCGTCGACGGCTACCGGCTGGTGTACCGCGCCGACTCGGTGGTCAACTGGTGCCCGGGCCTGGGCACGGTGCTGGCCAACGAGGAGGTCACCTCCGACGGCCGAAGCGACCGCGGCAACTTCCCGGTGTTCCGGAAGCGGTTGCGGCAGTGGATGATGCGCATCACCGCTTATTCCGACCGGCTGCTCGACGACCTGGACGTGTTGGACTGGCCCGACAAGGTCAAGGCCATGCAGCGCAACTGGATCGGCCGCTCCGTCGGCGCCCAGGTCCGATTCGGCACGGCCGCCGGCGCCATCGAGGTGTTCACCACCCGGCCCGATACCCTCTACGGCGCGACCTACCTGGTGCTGGCCCCCGAGCACGAGCTCGTCGACGCGTTGACCGCCGCCGCCTGGCCCGACGGCACCGACGACCGGTGGACCTACGGCGGCGCGACCCCGGCCGAGGCGATCGCGGCCTACCGCTCCGATATCGCGGCCAAGTCCGACCTGGAGCGGCAGGAGAACAAATCCAAGACCGGCGTCTTCACCGGGGCCTATGCCACCAATCCGGTGAACGGGGCTCAGGTTCCGGTGTTCATCGCCGACTACGTGCTGGCCGGCTACGGCACCGGCGCCATCATGGCGGTGCCCTCCGGTGACCAGCGCGACTGGGAGTTCGCAGGTGCGTTCGGGCTGCCCATCATCGAGGTTGTGGCCGGCGGCGACGTCACCCAGGCGGCCTACAGCGGCGACGGTGTGATGGTGAACTCCGGCGAGCTGGACGGGTTGACGGTCGCGGCGGCCAAGGAGGCGATCATCGCCAGACTGGAAGCCGAGGGCACCGGGCGCGCCCGGGTCGAGTACAAGCTGCGGGACTGGCTCTTCGCGCGGCAGCGGTACTGGGGTGAGCCGTTCCCCATCGTCTACGACGCCGACGGCCGGGCCCACCCGCTCCCGGAATCGGCTCTGCCGGTGGAGCTTCCGGACATCCAGGACTACGCGCCGGTGATGTTCGATCCCGACGATGCCGACAGCGAGCCCTCGCCGCCGCTGGGTAAGGCCACCGAGTGGGTGCACGTGGACCTCGATCTGGGCGACGGATTGCAGGCCTACACCAGGGACACCAACGTCATGCCGCAGTGGGCGGGCAGCTCGTGGTACGAGCTGCGCTATGCCGATCCGCATAACTCGGAAGCGTTCTGCGCCAAGGAGAACGAGGCCTATTGGATGGGACCGCGGCCGGAGATCCACGGTCCGCAGGATCCCGGCGGTGTGGACCTGTACGTCGGCGGTGTCGAGCATGCGGTGCTGCACCTGCTGTACTCCCGGTTCTGGCACAAGGTGCTCTTCGATCTCGGCCATGTCAGCTCTTCCGAGCCGTACCGCCGCCTGGTCAATCAGGGCTACATCCAGGCGTTCGCCTATACCGATGCCCGGGGTTCCTATGTACCCGCGGCCGAGGTCGTCGAGCGCGATGGCAGGTTCTTCTACCCGGCTCCCGAGGGCGAGATCGAGGTCAACCAGGAGTTCGGCAAGATCGGCAAATCGCTGAAGAACTCGGTGTCCCCGGACGAGATCTGCGACGAGTACGGCGCCGACACCTTGCGCGTCTACGAGATGTCGATGGGACCGCTGGAGGCCTCGCGTCCCTGGGCGACCAAGGATGTCGTCGGGGCGCATCGGTTCCTGCAGCGGGTGTGGCGGGCCGTCATCGACGAGTCGACCGGCGCGGTGCGGGTCACCGACGAGCAGGTCGGTGACGAGACGCTGCGCGCGCTGAACAAGGCCATCGCGGGTGTCGCCGAAGACTATGCGGCGCTGCGCAACAACACGGCGGCGGCCAAGCTGATCGAGTACACCAACCACATCACCAAGGCCGCGGTGACGGCGCGGGCGGCAATAGAGCCGCTGGTCCTGATGGTCGCGCCGTTGGCCCCGCACCTGGCCGAGGAACTGTGGCGGCGGCTGGGTCACGACGGATCGCTGGCGCACGGGCCCTTCCCCATCGCCGACGAGCGCTATCTGGTCGATGACACCATCGAATTGCCGGTCCAGGTCAACGGCAAGGTGCGCGGCAAGATCACCGTCGCCGCCGATGCGGACAGGGCAGCCCTGGAGGCGGCCGCGCGCGCCGACGAGAAGGTGCTGGCCTTCCTCGACGGCGCCACACCCAAGAAGGTGATCGTGGTTCCCGGCAAGCTGGTCAACCTGGTCGTCTGAGCGATCCCCGACCAACGGTGGGGTTCCATCCCCACCGTTGGTCTAGTTTCCGGCGGCGGTCGGCACATATGGCGCTTTGTGCATACCGGCGTACGGATACTGGTCACAGGGCCGCAGCGTGGCGGCGGAGATCCCGTCTGTGAGAACGTTTTACCGTATATGGCGGCCCGGTTTGGAGCGCGCAATGTCGGACAACCGGATCGTCGTCTACAAGGGGCCCGGCCAGGTCGCCGTCGAGACCCTGCCCTATCCCAAACTCGAGGTACCCGCCGAGGTCGCGAGCGCGATGGGAATGAGCCGCAAGGCCGACCACGCGGTCATCCTGAAGTGTGTATCGACCAACATCTGCGGCTCCGATCAGCACATGGTCCGCGGCCGCACCACTGCGCCCGTCGGCCAGACCCTCGGCCATGAGATCACCGGCGAGGTCGTCGAGAAGGGTTCCGACGTACAGTTTCTCGAAGTCGGGGATATCTGCTCGGTGCCGTTCAACATCGCATGCGGGCGTTGCCGGAACTGCCGCGAGGGACAGACCGGCATCTGTCTGAACGTCAACCCGGCACGGGCCGGATCGGCATACGGATACGTCGACATGGGCGGCTGGCTCGGTGGCCAGGCCGATTACGTGATGGTGCCCTTCGCGGACTTCAACCTGCTGAAGTTCCCGGATCGTGATGCCGCGCTTGCCAAGATCCGCGATCTGACCATGCTCTCGGACATCTTCCCGACCGGATATCACGGCGCCAAGACCGCCGGTGTCACCACCGGATCGACGGTCTACGTCGCGGGCGCGGGCCCGGTCGGGCTGGCCGCCGCGTACTCGGCGCATCTGCTGGGGGCGGCGGTGGTGATCGTCGGTGACCTCAACGCGGACCGACTGGCCCAGGCCCGGTCGTTCGGCTGTGAGACCGTCGACATCAGCGCCGATGCCACCCTCGAGGAGCAGATCGCCGAGATCCTGCACACCGACGAGGTCGACTGCGCGGTGGATGCGGTGGGCTTCGAGGCGAGCGGGCACGGCCATGATGCCGGTGAGCAGCCCGCCGCGGTGCTGAACTCGATCATGAATGTGACCAGGGCCGGCGGATCGCTGGGCATTCCCGGTCTGTACGTCACCGGTGACCCAGGCGGCACCGATGAGGACGCCAAGCACGGCACGTTGAAGGTCCGGCTCGGCCTCGGTTGGGCCAAGAGCCACAGTTTCTACACCGGCCAGTGCCCGGTTCTGAAGTACAACCGCGGCCTGATGATGAGCATCCTGCACGACAAGGCACATATCGCCGATGCGGTGAATGCGACGGTGATCGGCCTGGAGGACGCGCCCGACGGCTATGCCGCGTTCGATTCGGGTGTCGCGCAGAAGTTCGTGCTCGATCCGCACGGGATGGTGCCGGCCTAGCGTGCGATTTCGGCGCGCTCACGCTCGCTCACCGAGCGCGAGCGCGCCGAAATCACGGGTTCGGACGCACCGTGACTTCGTGGATGTGTCCGTCCCTTGGCGCGTTGACCGCCTGGGCGACCAACAGACCCACCGTGGCGGGCTTCAGGAAGGCGGCCGGATCGTAGGTCTTGCCCTCGTAGGCGACCAGGTCGCGCTGCATCTCCGAATCGGTGCGCCCCGGGAACACCGAGGTGACCCGCAGCGTGGGTTCGTCGGTCCGCAACGAGTCGGCGAACGCACGGAGTGCGAACTTGCTCGCCGAATAGGACGCCATATTGGCCGAGACCTTCTGTCCGGCACCGGAGTTGATGAACACCACATGCCCGCCCGCGGCCCGCAGCGCCGGTAGCAGGGCCAGGGTCAGCGCGACCGCACCGGTGACGTTGACCTCGAAGCTCGCCCGCCACTGCTCGGCGGTGGACTCGGCCACCGGGCCCGGATAGAGCACGCCTGCGTTGTGCACCAGCACGTCGAGCTCGGCGAGGACCTCGGCGGCGGATTCGATGGACTCCTGAACCGTCAGGTCCACAGGCCAGGTGGGAGCCCCGAGTCGCTCGGCGACGGCATCGAGCCGCGCCGACGGTCGGCCGGCGAGCAGCAGGGTGTGGGTCGGGGCGAGAGCATCGGCGATGGCCGATCCGATTCCGCCACCCGCACCGGTGATCAGGGCTGTGGGCACAGGAGAAAACTGTACCGACACTGCACGCTGGGCCGCGGCGTCGCATTATTGATGCGATGCCACCGGACCCAAGCTTCGCTCCCACCCAGCTCGCCGCGCGAGCGGCCTATCTGCTGCGCGGAAACGACCTCGGCGTGATGACCACCGCCGCCCCCCTGCTCTACCCGCACATGTGGAGCTGGGACGCCGCCTTCGTGGCCATCGGACTGGCGCCGCTGAGCGTCGAGCGCGCCGTCGTCGAACTGGACACCCTGCTCTCGGCCCAATGGGGCAACGGGATGATCCCGCACATCGTGTTCGCCAACGGCGTCGACGGGTACTTCCCCGGTCCGGCGCGCTGGGCGACCTCGGCGCTGGCCGTCCATGCCCCGCGGACCCGGCACACCTCCGGGATCACCCAGCCGCCGGTGCACGCCATCGCGGTGCAGCGCATCCTCGACCGTGCCAAGGCGCGCGGCAGGTCCACCCGCGCGGTGGCCGAGTCCTTCCTGGACCGGCGATGGAGCGATCTGGTCCGGTGGCACCGGTGGCTGGCCGAGGCGCGCGACCCGGATCAGCGTGGCCGGATCACCCTCTATCACGGGTGGGAGTCCGGAATGGACAACTCACCGCGCTGGGACAGTTCCTACGCCAACGTGATTCCCGGGGACGTGCCCGAGTATCAGCGTGAGGACAACAAGATCAACACCGACGCAAGCCAGCGTCCGTCCGATACCGAGTACGACCGCTACCTGTGGCTGCTTGAGGAGATGAAGGCCGTCCGCTACGACGACGACCTGCTGGCCAAGACGATGAGCTTCGCCGTGGAGGACGTGTTCGTCTCGGCGATCTTCTCGGTGGCCTGCCGGGTGCTGGCCGAGATCGGCGAGGATCATCGGCGTTCGCCGGCCGATATCCGCGACCTCTATTCCTGGGCCGACCGATTCCGCGCCGGTGTCGTCGAAACCACCGACGGAAGAACCGGTGCAGCAAGGGATTTCGATGTCCGTGCCGGCTCCTGGGTGGCCACCGAGACGATTGCGCAGTTCGCTCCGCTGCTGTGCGGTGGGCTTGCGCACGACAAGGAGCGTGCGTTGCTGCGACTACTGGACGGTCCCCGATTCAGCAGCCACCCGGACCTGCGATACTCGCTGATCCCGTCTACCTCACCGGTTTCCCGGGACTTCCGGGCCCGCGAATATTGGCGCGGACCCGTCTGGCCGGTGACGACGTGGTTGTTCTCGTGGTGTTTCGCCCGCCGCGGTTGGGCAGAGCGCGCGCTGACGCTACGTCAGGAGGGACTGCGCCAGGCCAGCGACGGCACCTTCGCCGAGTATTACGAGCCGTTCACCGGTGAGCCGCTGGGCAGCATGCAGCAGTCCTGGACCGCCGCCGCAGTGCTGGACTGGCTGGGCTGACTCAGGTCGGGGACTGGTCGGCCAGGCGGTCCAGTGAACCCAACGCCGCTGTCAGCGTTGCCTTGTCCTCGGCACTGAGCCCTTCGAGCAGGCCGGCGAGGAACGCGCGCCGCGCCTCGAGCGCCTCGCGGTGCTGCACCAATCCGCGCGGGGTCACCTCGACGAGCACGGCCCGCAGATCCGACGGATCACGCGAACGCTTGACCAGACCGAGCTTCTCCAGTCGTCGGATGGCCACGGTGGTGGTGGGCGTACGAACCCGTTCGTGGGCGGCCAGTTCCGTCATCCGGATCGGCCCACAATCCAGCAGCGTCAACAAGATCGAGAGCTGGGCGAGGGTCAGATCGGCACCGGGGGCGTTCCCCGCACCGCGATTATCGCCACGGCGCAGCACGGAGAACAGCTTGGAGAGCACACGCTGGAGCTCCCCGGCCAGTTCCTCGGTCTGCGGTTCGGTCTCGACCATAATTTCGCAAGTCTAACCTGTCCGTCTCGGACGGGCGGTAATGCGCGAGATTCGGTCGTGGGTCACAACACCTGGTCCAGGAACCGGCGCAACCGCTCGGTTTCGGCGCTTTCGAAGATCTGCTCGGGTGGCCCGGACTCGACGACTTTGCCTTCGTCCATGAACACCACGGCGTCGGCAGCCGAACGGGCGAAACCCATCTCGTGGGTGACCACGACCATGGTCATGCCCGTGGAACCCAGATCGGCGATCAGCTCCAGGATTCCCTTCACCAGTTCGGGATCCAGTGCCGAGGTCGCCTCGTCGAAGAACATCACCTGGGGTGACATCGCCAGCGCGCGGGCGATGGCGACCCGCTGCTGCTGGCCACCGGACAGCGTGGCGGGACGGACATCGGCCTTGTGCCGCAACCCGACCCGATCCAGCTGGGTCAGTGCGAGCTCGCGGGCCTCCTCGGCGGAGATCCCCTTGAGCCGGCGCGGTGCCATCGCCACGTTCTCGACCACGGTGCGGTGCGGGAACAGATTGAACTGTTGGAAGACCATGCCGATGCGCTGGCGGAGCTTGTCGGGATTGTCGGCGAGCACCGATCTGCCGTCGAGCAGGATGTCGCCGCGGTCCGGCTCGTAGAGCCGGTTCAGGGTGCGCAGCAATGTCGACTTCCCTGATCCAGAGGGGCCGATGACCGCGGTGGTGGTCCCTGCCGGCACCGCGAGCTCGATACCGCGCAGCACCTGGTTCGGGCCGAAGGACAGGTGAATATCGTTGGCGGCCAGCGATACTGCCTGTAGCTGCGGGCTTGCCATCAGATCATCTCCTGTTGGACGGGGGCGGGCTGCTTACCGGTACGCAACCGGGCGTCGATCACGTTGACCAGGTGGGTCAGCGGAATCGTCAGCGCAAGATAGAACAGCCCGGCCGCCACCAGCGGTGAGAGATTGCCGGTCTGCGCGTTCAGGTCTCGACCCACCTGGAAGAGCTCGCGCTGGTTGGCGACCAGGCCGAGGAAGTACACCAGCGAGGAAGCCTTCAACAGAGAGATGAACTGGTTGACCAGGGCAGGCAGCACCCGTCGGATGCCTTGCGGGATGATCACCAGCTTCATGGACTCCGAATAGCTGAAACCCAGTGCCCGTGAGGCTTCCATCTGTCCGGTCTCGACGCTCTGGATTCCCGAGCGGAAGATTTCGCCGACATAGGCCGCCGACATCAGCCCGAGGGCGGCGATACCGAGGGGATAGGGGTTGTTGCCCGTCAGTTCCCCGACGATGGGCCCGATACCGAGACCGATGATCAGGATGATCACCACCTCGGGCAGTCCGCGGAAGATGTCGGTGTACACCCGGGCGGGCCAGCGCAGCAGGCGCGACCGGGAGATGCCTGCCACGGCCAGCAAGAGCCCGAGCACGACCCCGATCACGGCCGCGCCCGCGGTGAGCAGCAGGGTGTTCGGCAGGCCGGTCTTGAACAGATCGGGGATGGCCTGGCGATACAGATCCCAGTCGAGGAAGGTGTCGGCCAGTTGTCCGAGAACGGATTTCCGCGCCGTCGGCGTGACGGGTTCGGCCGGTGCCCGCTCGGCGGCGATCTGTGCGAAGTCGGGCAGTTGCGGTTCGGGGGCTGCCTTGGATCCGGGTTTCCATCCCGGCGGCAGGGCGCGTGGCACCCAGTCGGTGTACAGCCGTGCCCAGGTTCCGTCGGCGATGACGGCGTCGAGCCCCGCGTTGAGGGCGTCGATCAGCGGCTGGTTCTCCTTGGCGACCGCGTACGCCACGAAATTGTCCAGACTGAACGTGTTCTCGATGATCGTCGCGGGATCACCGGGCTGCACGGTACCGACAGCCTGCTGAGAGGGCGCCACCCAGGCGTCGATCTGGCGGGTCTTGAGGCTGCCGTACACCGTGTTGTAGTCGGGGAACTTCACCGGGTCCAGGCCGAGGGTGTCGACGACGTAGGCCTCTTGCACGGTGCCCTGGACCACGCCGATGCGCTGCCCGGGCCCGAGCTGGGAGAAGCTGGTGATCGATGAGCCGGCCGGCACGACGAGGGAGAAATAGCCGAAGTCGTAGCCATTGGTGAATCCGACGGTCTTGCGTCGGGCGTCGGTGGTGGTGATCGATGACGAGCCCACGTCGAAGCGGCCGGAAGCCACTTGTGCCAACAGCCCCGAGAAGTCGGTTCCGACGAAGTTCACCCGCAGGCCCAACTTCTCGGCGACGGCGCGCAACACCTCGTTGTCGAAGCCGGTGAACTGTCCGGTCGCGTCGATACAGATGCTGGGCGGCGCGTCGGAGAGCGTGCCGACCGTCAACACTCCCGGTGTGCCGAGCCCCAGTGCATTGACGTCGATGCGATCGAGCGGTTCGACACCGGCGGTGGTGTATTTATCGGCGCCTGGCCCCTGCGCGGCAGCGGCCAGGTTGGTCGGCAGTGCGCTGGCACTGTCGACACCCGGTGGCGCGCATTGGTCGGCGCCCGCCGGAGCGGCCATCCCGACCGCGCACACCAGAAACGCGAGCACCAGCGCGAGCACCAGGTGCCCGGTCCGGCGGAGCATCGAGGTCATGGGTGCCCAACGTAGCCGCTGCGCCCGCGTGGGCGAAGTCTTCAACTCATTCCGACAGCAATCGAAGCGACCGGGACCGATCAGCCCTGTGCGCGCTGATCTCGCCACCGCACCAGCGCTTCGGCGAGGCCCAGGTCGTAATCGGGTCCGTTGACGCCGATGGTCAGCAGGGTGACACCCAGCCCGACGAGCGCCTCGGCTCCGGCCAGCGCCGCCTCGACGCTCTTCTCCGGAACCCCGGACGACCGCTCGATGGCGCCGGGATCACGGCCCACGTCGGCGCAGTGGGAGTCCAGAACCTCGGCCAGACCGGGGTAGGTGTCGGCATCGGTGAAGCCATGCCAGATGTGCGCGTGCTCGGCGACCAGACGCAGCGTCTTGCGCTTACCCTGACCGCCGATCAGGATCGGGATCTCGCGCACCGGTGCGGGGTTCAGCTTGGCCAGCCGGGACCGGATCCGGGGGAGGTCTGCGGCAAGGTCGTCCAGCCTGCTGCCCGCGGTGCCGAACTCATAGCCGTACTCGTCGTAATCCTTCTGCTTCCAACCGGATCCGATGCCCAGGATCAGCCTGCCGTCGGAGATGTTGTCGACGGTGCGCGCCATATCGGCCAGCAGCTCGGGATTGCGATAGGAGTTGCACGTGACCAACGCGCCGATCTCGATGCGGGAGGTCTGCTCAGCCCAGGCGGCGAGCATCGTCCAGCACTCATAATGCGCACCGTCGGGATCGCCGTACAGCGGGAAGAAGTGATCCCAGTTGAAGGCGATGTCGACGCCCATCTCCTCGGCCCGGCGCACGGCGTCACGGATGTGGCCGTACCTGGGGGAGTGCTGGGGCTGGAGTTGGACGGCGATGCGGACGGGGCGCTCGGTTGCGGTCATGGTGTCCACCAATACCCCTTCCGGGGGCGTCACACCCCTATATTGCCGCCGTCGCGCCAGACCGCCACCACGGAGGGCTTGGCGGTGCCGTTGCCGCCCTCGGGCCACCGCGACAGCGGGTCGTCGATGCTGTTGTCGTCGTTCTCACCCGGGTGCTGCACGCAGACGGTGACCAGGTCGTCGGTGATGACCGGACCGCACGTCTCGGCGCCCAGCGGCACCGTGAGGAACTGTTTGGTCAATCCGCGGGTGGGTCCGTCCAGGGACACCGCGAACAGTCCGTCGTTGGAGTCCAGCGCGTTGCCGTCGGTGGACACCCAGAGGTTGCCGTGGCCGTCGAAGGCGAGGTTGTCCGGGCAAGAGATCGGGCTGACCTTGGTCTTGTCGAAGCCGCCGAAGTAGCTGTCGGCCGCCTCCGGGTCACCGCATACCAACAACAGCTCCCAGGTGAAATCGGTTCCGGCGTGGTTGTCGGTGATCTCCAGCACCTGGCCGTTCTTGTTGTCATTGCGCGGGTTGGCCGCATCCGGCCCGGCCTTACCGTCGGCGCCCCGGTTGCTGTTGTTGGTCAGCGCCACGTAGACCTTGCCGCTCTTGGGGTTGGCCTCGAAGTCTTCGGGGCGGTCCATCTTGGTGGCCCCGGCCTTGTCCCCGGCGAATCGGGTGAAGACGGCGACCTCCTCGGCGGACATACCGTCGACCAAGGACTGTGCCGCTCCGCCGGGTCCGGACCGCAACAGCGGAATCCAGGAACCGGTGCCTGCGAACTTCCCGGTGTCCGGCAGGGCGCCGGAGCCGTCGATCTGTTCGGCCGGGATGTCGCTGGATAGCTTCGCGACGTACAGCGTGCCCTCGTCCAGGATGGTCATGTTGTGCGCCATGTTGCCGGTCTGGATCTTCTTGGCGGAGACGAACTTGTACATGTAGTCGAAGCGTTCGTCGTCGCCGGTGTACGCGACGACGGTGCCGTCGTCGGCGACATGGATGGTGGCCGCCTCGTGCTTGAAACGACCCAGCGCGGTGTGTTTGATGGGTGCCGACGCCGGATCCCAGGGGTTGAGTTCGACGACGTAGCCGAACCGGTGTAACTCGTTGGGATTCTTGGTGATGTCGAAGCGCGGGTCGAAGTTCTCCCATTTGCGTTCGGTCGGCTCGGATTCGACGCCGTAGCGCTTCAGTCGGTCGGCGGTCACACCGGTCGGCGCCGGTGCACCGGCGGGCGCGCCGAAGTAGGAGTTGAAGTTCTCCTCACCGGACAGCACCGTGCCCCAGGGCGTCACGCCGCCCGAGCAGTTGTTGACGGTGCCCAGCACGACGCGGCCGCTGGTGTCGGCGGCGGTCTTGAGCAGTTCGGTGCCCGCGGCAGGGCCGACAAGGGTGAACGGGGTGTCGGCCGTGATCCGGCGGTTGTAGCGACCGAGTACAGGCCGTAGACCGTCACCGGTGCGCTCCACCTCGACCACCGAAAGACCATGTGCGGCAATGCCGATCTCAAACTGCTCACGGGTCGGGTTGTCGGCGTCATAGCCGGGGTGCATGAACTGCTCGGTGGTGTACTCGTGGTTGGTCACCAGCAGGAACCGATCGGAACTTCCCTCGATGGGCAGCAGACCGGCGAAGTCGTTGTTGAATCCGAACTGTTGGCGCTGCGCGGCCGCGCTCTGCCGGTTCACGTCGAAGACGGGGGCGCCGGGCAGTACCGGATCACCCCAGCTGATCACCACCGACTGCCGGTAACCTTCGGGGATCACCACGGCGTCCTCGCTGTTGGGGGCCACCGCGGTGAAGTTCATCCCGGCCGGTGTCGGCGGCTCGGCGGGTGCGGCCGATGACGATGTCGCGGCGGAGTCGGATCCGGTGCTCGAACAGGCTGCCAGTGCCGAGCCGGCACCGACCGCAAGGACGGCCATACCTGCGGTCTTGAGCGCCGACCGGCGGGACACCGCGGCCAACACTTCGCCGAAGTACTCGTTGTCGCTGGTGTTCGGCACCGGCTTGGAGCAGGCATCGCCGCAGCGGTAGCGGCAGGTGACATGTTGGCGCGACGACCGGCCGTCGTGTGCGACAAAGAGATTCAGCGGTATGAGCGCCATGGCGTGCGAGGATCCTTCCACCCGAAGAGACCGCTCGTGGGCTGGACGAACGGTTCGGGGCAGAAAGCTACGGCAGCCGGACTAGCAATCGGCAAGCAGCAGGTTAACGGAAATCAACAACTCTCACCGCGCAAGCACACCGTTGAGGATCTCGATCAGCTTGACCGGTTGGTCGCCCTGCACGGAGTGCCCGGCGTCGGCGACGATGTGGGTCTGCCGGAAGCCGGGTGCGTTGGCGGCGAACGCCTCGGCGTCCTCGTCGTTGACGAAATGGGAATTGGCCCCGCGCACCAGGGTCGTCGGCATGGTGATCGATTCGACGTCGTCCCAGAGGCCCTGGAAGGAGGCGGGTAGTCCGGGACTGTCGTCACCGGCAGGCCGGCGCATCGTGTCGTAACGCCATGTCCAGGTGCCGTCCTCAAGACGCTTGGCATTGTGAAAGACGCCGCGGCGCAGGGATGTCCGGTCGCGGTGTGGGGCGGCGGCGATGGTGACGTCGAGCATCGCCTGAAACGACGGGAAGGTGCGCTCACCCTGTACCAGGGCCACCGCGCCGAGCTGCGCCTTGGACATCTGTTCGTGGCGCTCGGGGGCCGAGGGGGTGACGTCGACCAGGACCAGTTCCTTGACCAACTCCGGCTCGGTGGCCGCGATGCGCAGCGCGGTCAATCCGCCCAGCGACATGCCGACCACCAACCTCGCATCGGGGGCGTGGGCGCGCAGCAGCGGCGCGATGACCTCGGCGTTGATCTTCGGTCCGTAGTCACCGTCGGCGCGCCACGCCGAGCGTCCGTGACCGGGCAGGTCGAGGGCCAGGGCGGGCAGCCCGAGTCCGAGAATGACGGTGTCCCAGGTGTGGGCGTTTTGACCGCCTCCGTGCAGGAAGACCACCTGTGGGCTTTCGTGACCCCACTTGATGGCGCTGATATCACCGAGGTCCAACCGGCCGGCACTGGGCAGCGGGCCGGAGACCCCGGCCTGTTCGGCGTTCTCGGGCAGCAGGGCGAACTCGTCGAGCTCCAGGAGGTCATCGTCGGAGAAGGCCATGAGGTGGACCCTACAACGCAAATGACTCTGCGTTCAGGGTGCTAAAGCGCGAGAAGCGCACGCCCTGAACGCAGAGTCAGCGTAGATCTAACCTAGTCAGCCTTCGATGAAGGCTTCCAGCTGGGCGCGGGCGATATCGTCGGCCAGCTGCTTGGGCGGGCTCTTCATCAGGTATGCCGAGGCGGGCATGATCGGGCCACCGAGGCCACGATCCTTGGCGATCTTGGCCGCGCGCACGGCGTCGATGATGATGCCCGCGGAGTTGGGGGAGTCCCAGACCTCGAGCTTGTACTCCAGGTTCAGCGGCACATCACCGAAGGCGCGGCCCTCGAGGCGGACGTAGGCCCACTTGCGGTCGTCGAGCCAGGCAACATAGTCCGACGGTCCGATGTGGACGTTCTTGTCATACACCTTGTCGGCCAGCGAGCCGTTGAGATTGCTGGTGACGGCCTGGGTCTTGGAGACCTTCTTGGACTCCAGACGCTCACGCTCGAGCATGTTCTTGAAGTCCATGTTGCCGCCGACGTTGAGCTGGTAGGTGCGGTCCAGCGTGACACCGCGATCCTCGAACAGCTTGGCCATCACGCGGTGGGTGATGGTGGCACCGACCTGGCTCTTGATGTCGTCGCCGACGATCGGCACACCGGCGTCTTCGAATTTCTTGGCCCACACCGGGTCCGAGGCGATGAACACCGGAAGCGCGTTGACGAACGCGACCTTCGCGTCGATGGCGCACTGGGCGTAGAACTTGTCGGCCTCTTCGGAACCGACGGGCAGGTAGGAGACCAAGACGTCTACTTGAGCGTCCTTGAGCACCTTGACGACGTCGACGGGCTCGGCATCGGAGACCTCGATGGTCTCGGAGTAGTACTTGCCGATGCCGTCGAGAGTCGGGCCGCGCTGGACGATGATGTCGGTCGGCGGGACGTCGGCGATCTTGATGGTGTTGTTCTCCGATGCCGAGATCGCCTCGGACAGATCGAAGCCCACCTTCTTGGCATCGACGTCGAATGCGGCGACGAACTTCACGTCGCGCACGTGGTACGGGCCGAACTTGACGTGCATCAGGCCCGGTACGGAAGCGTTCTCATCGGCGTCGCGGTAGTACTGCACACCCTGGACCAGCGAGGATGCGCAGTTGCCGACTCCGACAATCGCGACCCTGACCTCGTTGGGCGCGGTGGTCTCGGACATGGGGTTCTCCTTCTCCTGCTGAAATTCCGGTGTGGGTTACGGCTGCGGTTCGGGTGGGCTCTGCGCGACGCGTTCGGCCGCGATCAACTCGTTGAGCCATTTCACTTCGCGTTCACTGGACTCCAGGCCGAGCTGGTGAAGCTGCTTGGTGTAGCGGTCCAGTGAGGTGCTGGCTCGTGCGATCGCCTCGCGGAGACCTTCGCGGCGTTCTTCGACCTGTCGCCGCCGGCCCTCCAGGATGCGCATGCGTGCTTCGGCCGGAGTCCGGTTGAAGAACGCCAGGTGGACGCCGAACCCGTCGTCGGTGTAGTTCTGCGGTCCGGTGTCGGCGACCAATTCGGTGAAGCGCTTCTTTCCCGCATCGGTGAGCTGGTAAACGCGGCGCGCCCGGCGCATCTTCGGGGTGCCGTCAGGTGCCGCGTCCTCGACGATGAGGCCATCGGCCTGCATGCGCCGAAGCGCCGGATACAGCGAGCCGTAGGAGAACGCCCGGAACGCGCCCAACAGACCTGTCAGGCGCTTGCGAAGTTCGTACCCGTGCATCGGCGACTCCAGCAGGAGGCCCAGAACGGCGAGCTCCAGCATCGAATCACCTCCCCAGACGGCCGACCGCTACGACGGATCGACACCTCGGCGAAGTGTATCGCGCCGATATAACCATCGCCACTGGGACATGATGACGAGGCGATCGCCGGGGATCGCCTGGGTGTCTATCGGGTGAACTGCCCGGGTGTATCACCCGGTGCCGCGCGGACTAAGTGCTCGGGTAGTTGATGCGCTTGACGGTGGCATCGCCGTTGAACTCGATGTACCCGCTGTTACCGAAATTCGGTGTGACGTAGATGCTGATCTCGATGCTCTCCGGCGGCGCGGTCATATCGGTGTTCGGACCGATGCTGACATGTAGCGATTTCACCTCGGCCGGGTCGATCCCGAGGGTCTGTGGGGCGCCGCGGATGAGGCCGACGAACGTCGGCACGTCGAATGCCGCCAGGTCCACGACCCGGGCGTCGCTGCCGGTGCTGGTCTCGGACGGGTCATCCCAGCCGCCGCGGTAGCTGTAACTGAGCACCCTGCGTGGTTCGTTGGGATCGGGGCGTTCCAGCGACGCGTAATCGTCGAAGATCGTCAGGTCGTAGCCCTTGGTGTCGCCGAACTTCTGACGCATCTGTTCGAACAGCCCGTTCAGCCCGCCGAGCGATTGCAGCTGGCGCGGCGCGGTCAGCACGGTCGCGGGGATACCGTCGGACTTCGCGCCGGGATCGGTCTGGAAACTGAACGGCGACGAGGTGTTCCCGTACAGCCCCCAGCCCACGGCGATGCCGAAGATCACCAGCACGGCGGCGGCAGCGGCGCGGATGCCCCAGCCCGCGCCTGCACCCATCACCCGCGCGGTCCGCTCGGGTTTCAGGTCGGGCAACTTCACCGGTGAACTGCCGGTCTGCAGATCGCTCATCAGCGATTGCAGCTCGCCAAGGGTCGCGGCGGTGGTGGCGGCGGCCACCCGCTGACGGTGCTCCTCCATGGACAGCTGTCCCTCGGCCATCGCGGTGTCGAGCACCTTGCAGGTGTCGTCACGGTCGGAGTCCCTGGCCCGGGTTCCCGCAGTCTGTCGAGTGGCCACGAGTGGATCGTAGAACTCAGCTGGGCTTTTCGACACGGAGCACGGTGCCCGCCGGGTCGAGGTAGATGTAGCCGTTGGTGCCGCCGTCGGTCGACACCCGGATCAGCAGCTCCAGCGCGCCAGGGCCACCGTCGGGACCGCTGACGTGGTCCACGTCGAGATAGGTGTCCATCACATCGGTGGGGGCGATGCCCAGCGTCGCGGGGGCGGCGTTCCAGGCGGCGATCGCCGCGGGAACGTCGAAGGCCGCCAGATCGGTCAGGTCGTCGCCATCGGATCGCGGTCTGCTCGACGGTTCGCCCCAGCCGCCCTGAAATGTGTAGAGCAGCCGCTTCTCGCCGGTGGGGTCGGGAATCGCCAGGTAGGCCCGGCCTGGATTGAACGCCAGCTCATAGCCCATCGTGCTGCCGAATCGGGTGCGGATCTCCGCCAGCAGTCCGGTCATTCCCTCGACGGTGTTCATGTACCGCGGCAGGTTCAGCACCAGCGGTGGCGGTTCGTCGACGACCGGTGTGGCGCCGGTGGTCACCGGCGGCGGGATCAGCACCTCGGGGGTGGCCGCGAGGGGATGGTCCTCGGGCGGGGCGTCGTCACCGGAACCGGAGAACACCAGCGCGCCCACCACCCCCAGCCCGATGACGGCGGCAGCTCCGGCGATGACGAGGTTCCTGGTCCGGCGTGGTCGCTCGCGTTCCTGTTCGGCGCGGGGTCCGGCGTTGTGTTGCAGATCGGCGGTCAGATCATCCAGTTCGCCGAGCGTGGTGGCAGCCATGGCCGCGGTGATGCGCTCCTGGTGCTCGACCATGGAGAGCTGGCCTTCGCTGTGCGCTGCGTCGAGCAGCGCGCAGGTGGCATCGCGGTCGGTGTCCTTGGCGCGTGTTCGCCCTGTGAATCGTGCCGCCACGACAGAAGATCGTAGAAGTTCGGGCGCCGTTGCGCTGCCGTCACGCCTCGGTAGCTGGGGGGCCGACGTACTCTGGTGATCGTGCGATTGCAGCGACAGGTGGTGGATTACGCCCTTCGGCGTCGATCCCTGCTGGCCGAGGTGTACTCCGGGCGTACCGGTGTCACCGAGGTGTGCGACGCCAACCCCTATCTTCTGCGGGCCGCCAAATACCACGGCAAGCAAAGCTCGGTGACGTGCCCGATCTGCCGGAAGGAACAGCTGACGCTGGTCTCATGGGTGTTCGGTGAGCACCTTGGTGCGGTATCGGGTTCGGCGCGCACCGCCGAGGAATTGGTCCTGCTCGCGACACGCTACGACGAGTTCGCGGTTCACGTGGTGGAGGTTTGCCGCACTTGCAGTTGGAATCATCTGGTGAAGTCATACGTGCTCGGTTCGCCGCGGCCCAAGGACGGGACGCAGCGGCCGAAGGGCACTCGGACGGCGCGCTCCGGCGCGCGTACGGCCAGTGAATAGCGAAGGGCGTCACAGCAATCCGACGGGGGGTGCCGATTCTGAGCGGCCCGTCGGTGCCCGGCGACCCTCGAATCCGACTCCGCCCGACGTGCGCCGTCAGCCACCCGAGCCCCAGCACGCCCGCCCGCGCGCAGGCAGCGGCGTCCCCGATGACCGCAAAACCGCGCTGATCCCCCCGGTGCGCCCTGACGTGGCACCGCACCTGCGGGATCCGATCGATGTCGTCAAGGCTGCACTCGACGGTGCCCCGCCGCGTAAGCCGCCGCCTCCGGTGGGTCCCGGCGGCCCGGGGGGCCCCGGCGGGCCGGCTGGCCCGTCAGGTCCGTCCGGACACCGACGTCCCGGTGCGCGCCGCTTCCAGTGGAAATGGGTGCGCCGGGCGGTCTATGTCGCGCTGGTGGTTTTCCTGGTCCTGCCCGCGGTGACCTTCGGGATGGCCTACATGATCGTCGAGGTGCCCAAGCCCGGCGATATCCGCACGGCGCAGGTGTCGACCATCCTGGCCAGCGACGGCAGCGAGATCGCCAAGATCGTTCCGCCGGAAGGCAACCGGGTGGACGTGAAGATCGACCAGATCCCGGTCCACGTGCGTGACGCGGTGATGGCTGCCGAGGATCGCGACTTCTACTCCAACCCGGGCTTCTCGTTCACCGGTTTTGCGCGCGCATTTCTGAACAACCTGTTCGGTGGGGGCGGCGGTCTGCAGGGCGGTTCGACGATCACTCAGCAGTACGTCAAGAACGCGCTCGTCGGCGACGAACGCTCGGGTGTCGGTGGGCTGGTGCGCAAGGCCAAGGAGCTCGTCATCTCCACGAAGATGGCGGGTGAGTGGTCCAAAGACCAGGTGCTCGAGTCCTATCTCAACATCATCTATTTCGGCCGTGGCGCCTACGGGGTCTCGGCGGCCGCCCAGGCCTACTTCGGCAAGCCCGTCGAACAGCTCAACGTGGCCGAGGGTGCGCTGCTCGCGGCGCTCATCCAGCGGCCGTCGACGCTGGATCCGGCCGTGGATCCCGAGGGCGCCGCAGCCCGCTGGAACTGGGTGCTCGACGGCATGGTCGAGATCGGCGCGCTGTCCCAGACCGACCGCAACGCCCAGGTCTTCCCGCCGACGGTGCCGCCGGACTTCGCCAGTCAGGCCAACCAGACCACCGGGCCCAACGGGCTGATCGAGCGCCAGGTCACCAAGGAACTGCTCGACCTGTTCGATATCAACGAGCAGACGCTGAACACCGAGGGTCTGAAGATCACCACCACGATCGACCCGAAGGCGCAGAAGGCCGCCGAGGAGGCGGTCACCGAAACGCTGGAGGGCCAGGACCCGGACATGCGGTCGGCCGTGGTGTCCATCGACCCGAAGACCGGCGGGGTGAAGGCCTATTACGGCGGTTCGGACGCCAATGGATTCGACTTCGCCCAGGCCGGCCTGCCGACAGGCTCGTCGTTCAAGGTGTTCGCCTTGGTCGCGGCGCTGGAACAGGGCATCGGCTTGGGCTACAACATCGACAGCTCACCGCTGGAGCTCAACGGCATCAAGATCACCAATGTCGAGGGCGGCGGTTGCGGCAACTGCAATATCGCCGAGGCGCTCAAGCGGTCACTGAACACCAGCTACTACCGCCTGATGCTCAAGCTGCAGAACGGTCCGCAGGACGTGGCCGATGCCGCCCACCAGGCCGGTATCGCCGAGAGCTTCCCCGGTGTCGACCACACCCTGAGCGAGGACGGCCAGGGTGGACCGCCCAACAACGGTATCGTCCTGGGGCAGTACCAGAGCCGCGTCATCGACATGGCCTCGGCGTACGCGACACTGGCCGCGTCCGGCGTGTATCACCGGCCGCACTTCGTGCAGAAGGTCGAGGACTCCTCGGGCAACGTGCTCTTCGATGCGTCCCAGCAGGGCGACGACGGTGAGCAGCGCATCCCGGCCGACGTGGCCGACAACGTCACCGCCGCCATGCAGCCGATTGCCGCCTACTCCAACGGCCACAACCTCGCCGGTGGCCGCGCGTCGGCGGCCAAGACCGGGACCAACCAGCTCGGTGACACCGGTGCCAACCGGGATGCCTGGATGGTCGGTTACACCCCGTCGCTGTCCACCGCGGTCTGGGTCGGCACCACCGGCGGGGACAAACCGCTGGTGAACCAGTGGGGCGGGCCGGTCTACGGATCGGGTCTGCCGTCCGACATCTGGAAGGCGACCATGGACGGTGCGCTCGAGGGCACCGACAACGAGACCTTCCCGAAGCCGACCGAGATCGGCGGATATGCCGGACCGCCCGTGGCAGCGCCGGCCCCGCCGCCGCCCCCGGACACCCCGGTCCCGCCGCTGCCGTCGGAGACGGTGATTCAGCCGACGCTGGAGATCGCGCCCGGCCTGACGATCCCGTGGGGACCGCCGACCACCGTGCCGATCGGCCCGCCGCCGCCCGGTGATCCCAACGCTCCCGCGCCGCCGCCCGGTCAGCCGCTGCCACCGGGACCGCCGGGCGCACCGCCCCCGTGACGGCCGACGACGTGACGTCCGACCCGGAGGGGACGGTCTCGAAGGCACCGCTGGCAGGGACCGTATCGCCAGCACCGCTGGCACGAGACCTGCGCAGCGCCGACACACGCGATCTGCCCAGCCGCAATGACGTGCTCGTCGGTGCGCTGGCCGGGACCGTCGGCGGTCCCGTCGGTAGGCACGCGCTGATCGGGCGGACACGATTCCTGACCCCGTTGCGCGTGATGCTGCTGATCGCGCTGGTGTTCCTGGCACTGGGCTATTCGACGAAGGCCGCCTGCCTGCAGTCCACCGACACCGGGACCGCCGCGCAGCGCGTCGCGAACTGGGAGAACCAGCGCGCCTACTACGAGCTGTGCTATTCCGACACGGTCCCGCTCTACACGGCAGAGCTGTTGAACCAGGGCAAGTTCCCCTACAAGTCGAGCTGGATAGAGAAGGACGGCGACGGGAAGCCGCACGTCGTCTACGACGGCAGCGAGCCCGTCCGGTACATGGAGTATCCGGTGCTCACCGGGATCTATCAGTACCTGTCGATGACACTGGCCAAGACCTATTCGGCGTTGACGACGGTGGTCTCGGTGCCACTGGTCGCCGAAGTGGTGATGTTCTTCAACATCTCGGCCTTCGGGCTGGCACTGGCCTGGTTGGTGACGGTGTGGGCGACCGCGATGTTGGCCGGTCGCCGTATCTGGGATGCCGCGTTGGTGGCCGGCTCTCCGCTGTTGATCTTCCAGATCTTCACCAACTTCGATGCGCTCGCGGTGGCGTGTGCGACGGCCGCGATGCTGGCGTGGGCGCGGCGAAAACCGGTGTTGGCCGGTGTCCTGATCGGCGTGGGTGTGGCGCTGAAGCTCTATCCGGCGCTGCTGCTCGGCCCGCTGCTGGTGCTGTGCCTGCGGACCGGGCGGATGCGCGAGTTCGCCAAGACCGCAGGCGCCGCGGCGCTGACCTGGGCTCTGGTCAATCTGCCTGTGCTGCTGCTCTTTCCGCGAGGATGGTCGGAGTTCTTCCGGCTCAACTCGCGCCGCGGCGACGATATGGACTCCATCTACAACGTGGTGAAGTCGTTCACCGGCTGGCAGGGCTTCGACCCGGGCCTCGGGTTCTGGGAGCCCCCGACGGTCACCAACACCGTCTCGGCAGTGCTGTTCCTGTTGTGCTGCGCCGCCATTGCCTACCTGGCGCTCACCGCGGCCCGCCGCCCACGGTTCGCCCAGCTGGCCTTCCTGGTGGTGGCGGCCTTCCTGTTGACCAACAAGGTCTGGAGTCCGCAGTTCTCGCTATGGCTGGTGCCGCTGGCGGTATTGGCCCTGCCGCATCGACGAATCCTGTTGGCATGGATGACCATCGACGCGCTGGTCTGGGTGCCGCGGATGCTCTATCTCTACGGCGAGCAGAACCGCGGCCTGCCCGAGCAGTGGTTCACCACCACGGTGCTGCTGCGCGATATCGCGGTGGTGGCACTGGTGGTTCTGGTGGTGCGTCAGATCCGCCGCCCGGAATCCGATCTCGTGCGTCGTCACGGTGTCGACGATCCATCCGGCGGCGTGTTCGACCGGGCGCCCGACGATCCGCCGCGCTGGCTGCCGTCGTGGCTGCGACCCGCGGTTGTCTCTGCGCCCACGGCGCCCGTTGTCTCTGCGCCCACGGCGACAAAGGTCGAGTAGCTCCCGCCCTCAGCGCAGAGTCAACCTCCGCAGACGCCGACAGTGCGCAGAGACCGACATTGCCGTCGATTCTCCGTCCTGAATGCACCGTCGATGCGTGCCCGACACGATTTCGCAGATCACGGCCCGTTCCTGTACCTTGGAGCGGTTGCCGACGCAGGCGACCCTCCTGCCACGGACACGCCGTGGCCGCAACGACCATAGGAGGTGATGGGTTCCTTATGCGTCCATACGAAATCATGGTCATCCTCGACCCCACTCTCGACGAGCGCACCGTAGCTCCCTCGCTGGAGACGTTCCTGAACGTCATCCGCAAGGACGGCGGCAGCGTCGACAAGGTTGATATCTGGGGCCGCCGCCGGCTGGCCTACGAGATCGCCAAGCATGCCGAGGGCATTTATGCGGTGGTCGATGTCAAGGCCGAGCCCGCGACCGTTTCTGAGCTGGACCGCCAGCTCAACCTGAACGAGTCCGTGCTGCGCACCAAGGTGATGCGGACCGACAAGCACTAGTCCGTGCGACACCGTGTGCACGTCGGTGCAGTTCCGTAGGCTCGCCTGCGACTGCTCTCGTACACATACTCCGCTTTGACTAGACGCCCAGGAGGACCTCGTGGCTGGTGACACTGTCATCACTGTTATCGGAAACCTGACTGCCGATCCGGAACTGCGTTTCACGCCGTCCGGTGCCGCCGTCGCGAACTTCACCGTGGCTTCCACGCCGCGGACGTTCGACCGCCAGACCAATGAGTGGAAGGACGGCGAAGCGCTGTTCCTTCGCTGCAACATCTGGCGCGAGGCGGCCGAGAACGTTGCCGAGAGCCTCACCCGCGGATCGCGGGTCATCGTGTCGGGTCGGCTCAAGCAGCGGTCCTTCGAAACCCGTGAGGGTGAGAAGCGCACCGTCGTCGAGCTCGAGGTCGACGAGATCGGTCCCTCGCTGCGCTACGCCACGGCCAAGGTCAACAAGGCCAGCCGCGGTGGTGGCGGCGGCGGTGGATTCGGCGGCGGAAACAGCGGTGGTGCGCCACGCGGCGGCGGTTCAGATCAGCAGCCCAAGGACGACCCGTGGGGCAGTGCGCCCGCGGCCGGTTCCTACAGCGGCGCCGACGACGAACCGCCCTTCTGACAACGATTTACATCATTTGAGAAAGAGATAGATTCATGGCCAAGTCCAGCAACAAGCGGCGGCCGGCACCCGAGAAGCCGGTCAAGACCCGCAAGTGCGTGTTCTGCTCCAAGAAGGGCAAGAACCAGAACATCGATTATAAGGACACCGCGCTGCTGCGCACCTACATCAGCGAGCGCGGCAAGATCCGTGCCCGCCGGGTGACCGGCAACTGCGTGCAGCACCAGCGCGACGTCGCTGTTGCCGTCAAGAATGCCCGCGAGGTGGCTCTGCTGCCGTTCGGTTCGTCGACGCGGTAGGGGAGAGACACACCATGAAGCTCATTCTCACCGCTGAGGTCGAGCACCTCGGAATCGCCGGCGACGCCGTCGAGGTCAAGGACGGCTACGGCCGCAACTACCTGCTGCCGCGCGGTTTGGCCATCGTTGCCAGCCGCGGTGCCGAGCGTCAGGCGGAGGAAATCCGTCGCGCCCGCGAGATCAAGGAAATTCGCGGCGTCGAGCACGCCAACGAACTGAAGACCGCGCTCGAGGGACTGGGTACCGTCACCCTGCCCGTGAAGGCCTCCGCCGACACCGGCAAGCTGTTCGGCTCGGTCACCCCGGCTTCGGTCGTCGCCGCGATCAAGAAGGCCGGCGGTCCGAACCTGGACAAGCGCACCGTCGAGCTGCCCAAGGCCCACATCAAGGCCACCGGCACCCACCAGATCGGTGTGAAGCTGCACCCCGGCGTCACCGCCGCGGTCCAGCTCGACGTCACCGCCGGATAGCTCAGCAGTCACCCGATGCCCGGGTGGGAAGCTCCCGCTTCCCACCCGGGCATCGTCGTGCGTGGCCAGCGAACAAATTTCCGAGATTTTGAACACAGCAACCTCGTTTGCTGTTAACCTCGCCGGCTTCGAGACGTTATCCAACACGCCCGAGCGGGCAACCCGGCGAGACACGCCGGAGGAGTTGATGTCCACAGCTGTGAACATCTGGAAACCGGCCTTCAACTGGAATTTTGTCCAGGTCGCAGCGGTTTGTCCACAGGTTCTCCCCAGACCGTCAACACCGTTGACCTGAGCTGTGCACACGCCATCCACAAGGCTATCAACAGGGCCGAATTGCACCGGCCCGAGCAAAGCCATAAGTTGACCGTCGCAGGCTCGTCGGCGTGTTGTCGGGGGGCCGCTGTAGCGTATTGATCGAACACATTTGCGATAGATCTGCTAGTGGAGGTGTGGGCGCTTCGTGGCGGTCGTAGACGACTTCAGTCATTCCGGTGGACACTCTGATCTTGACGAGCCACCCCGTGAGGACTTCGGCCGCCAGCCGCCGCAGGACATGGCCGCCGAGCAGGCCGTACTCGGCGGCATGCTGCTGTCCAAGGACGCCATTGCCGACGTCCTGGAGAAGATGAAGTCCGCGGACTTCTACCGTCCCGCACACCAGGACATCGCCGACGTCATCCTCGATCTCTACGACCGCGGCGAGCCCGCCGACGCGGTGACCGTCGCCGCGGAGCTGGACCGGCGCGGACAGCTGCGCCGCATCGGCGGAGCCCCGTATCTGCATACCCTGATCTCGACGGTGCCGACCGCCGCCAACGCCGGCTTCTACGCCACCATCGTCGCCGAGAAGGCGCTCCTGCGGCGTCTGGTGGAGGCTGGCACCCGGGTGGTCCAGTACGGCTACGCCGGCGCCGACGGTGCCGATGTGGCCGATGTGGTGGACCGGGCCCAGGCCGAGATCTACGACGTCACCGAGAACCGGAACCAGTCCGAGGATTTCGTGGCGCTGGAGGATCTGCTGCAGCCGACGATGGACGAGATCGACGCGATCGCGTCCTCGGGCGGTATGTCGCGCGGTGTGCCCACCGGCTTCATCGATCTGGACGAGATCACCAACGGGCTGCACGGCGGGCAGATGATCATCATCGCGGCGAGGCCTGGCGTGGGCAAATCGACCCTTGGTCTGGATTTTATGCGGTCCTGCTCGATCAAGCACCAGCTCGCCAGCGTCATCTTCTCGCTGGAAATGAGCAAGTCCGAGATCGTCATGCGCCTGCTGTCGGCCGAAGCCAACATCAAGCTCGGTGATATGCGATCGGGCCGGATGAACGATGACGACTGGACGCGGTTGGCGCGGCGCATGAGCGAAATCAGCGAAGCGCCGCTCTACATCGACGACTCGCCGAACCTGACCATGATGGAGATCCGCGCCAAGGCTCGCCGGCTGAAGAAGAAGGCCGACCTGCAGCTGATCGTCGTGGACTACCTACAGCTGATGAGCTCCGGAAAGAAGTACGACTCACGCCAGCAAGAGGTTTCGGACTTCTCCCGAAGCCTCAAGCTGATGGCCAAGGAACTGCACGTGCCGGTGGTCGCGATCAGTCAGCTCAACCGTGGTCCCGAGCAGCGCACCGATAAGCGCCCGCAGGTGTCTGATCTGCGTGAGTCCGGCTCGCTGGAGCAGGACGCCGACATGGTCATGCTGTTGCACCGTCCCGACGCCTTCGACCGCGAAGACCCCCGTGGCGGCGAGGCCGACATCATCCTCGGCAAGCACCGTAACGGCCCGACCGCGAATATCACTGTGGCGCACCAACTTCACCTGTCGCGGTTCACGAATATGGCGCGATGAGCATATCGCCATGCCGCGACCTGATTCACGCAGCCATCACCTGCCGCCGTTGACAACAACATATGGAGTCGCCAGAGCTGGTGCCCTGCCTTCACCAAAGACCCCTGTGGTCGATGATGACCGCCACGATCATCACAAGCAGTGGGTACTCGCGCTATCCCGGCCACAGAACCCACGGATGCGTCACCGATACCGGCTGCACGGCAGGAGTTTTCAACGACGCCAGGATCGTACTTGCTGTTGAAGCGGTTGATCCGGACGGTCAAACGCATGCGGCTGGTGTCTGGTGCAATTGCTTGTCGCCGACAGCTGCGGGTCAGTCGATCAGGACGTCGGCCAACCATTTCGCAGAACGGGCAATGATCTCGGGGAAATGGTTGGACAGGATCTCGTAGTGCTGACCCGGATACTCGATTAGGTCCTTGGGTTGAGGGATCCGGTCGTACATCTCGCGAGCTTCCTCGACGGGCGCCACGGTGTCCTGGGCCGCCAGGATCATCAGCAGCGGCTGGGTGATTCGTTCTGCGTAGGCCCGAACCTCCATCTCGAAGAGGTGGTCCAGTGTCGAGATGGTGATTTCGTTACGGAAGCTGGGGAGGTCTTTGATGGCGTTCTCGACGAACTCGAGTCCTTCGTGGTCGCTGAACATGACTGGTTTTCCGGGCTCAGGGTGGCCGTGTAGCCGGATCGTGGCTGCTCTTTCACCGCGCAATGCCGCCTGGCGTTCGGCGGGAATGAGGGCCTCGAGATCGGCGAGGGTGTCGGCGGGTTGCAGGCGGCGGGCGCTCCATCCGCTGACTGGCGGAATGATCGCCGTGACCGCCTTGACGCGGCGGTCGGTCGCGGCGGTGAACATGGCGTTGGCGCCGCCGATGCTGACTCCCCACAGCCCGATTCGGTCACCGTCGACGTCTGGGCGCATCGTGAGATGGGTGATGACGTCACGAAGGTCGCGGCACTGCTGCCAAGGATCGAAGAGCTGACGCGGTTCACCGTCGCTGTAGCCGGTGCACCGGTGGTCATACATCAGCACGGCGAGCCCTGCGTCGAGGAATGCAGGTGCGTTTCCATAGAGGGATTCGGCCGTGCCGCCCAGGCCGGACTGAAGAATGACCACCGGTGCAGCACAGTCACCCTTGCTTGGTCGCACCAATTTGCCGCGAAGGGTGAGTCCGGATAGATCGAATTCGATGTCCTCGGTGTAAGCCATTGTGCCCGTTCCTTTCAACGATGGGATGCGGCGCGCGTTCAGTTATGCCCGGCGTAGAGCTCGTCGGGTCGGAAGTTGGGGTCACCGGCGCGCGGATCTGCTGATGCGCGCAGGATGGGGAACACCGAAGCACGCATATCGGCCTCGTACGCGGCGATACCGTCCAGCACGCCGATTCTCCCCGCTGCCACATCCGCAAGGGTGGCGGTGAGCGCAGCGGCGTCGCGCAGCGCACTGTTGGCGCCTGCGCCGAAACTGGGTGGCATCGCGTGTATAGCGTCACCCAAGAGGGTGACTCGGCTCGGTGTCCAGGGTTCCGCGGGATCGAGTCGCCGGATCCATGAAGTGAATACCGTGGCAACGTCGACGCGCTCGACGAGCTCAACCAGGCCGGGGTGCCAGCCACGGACACCGGCGCGCATCACGGCATGCAGCTCCTCGGAGGTCGCGGTTCGGAGGTCCTTGATGGTCGAGAGCAGTGGACTGCCGGGATCGAGGCCGAGGTTGACCATCATGTAGGGGTCAACGGGATCGATGTCCGCTCCAGGGGCCAGTTCTGCCACCGCCTCGGCAATGGGTCGACGAGGCTGGTAGGCCCCGTAGGCGAACCCGACTCCGCCCGGACCTCTGGCGGCGGTGAAGCCATCGAACAACGCCTCGGGCAGTTCGGCGATCAGATCGTCGGTCAGCGGGGCCCTTCCGGCCATGCCGCGCATTCCGGTGTCGAGGACTTCCACCTCGGGTAGCAGCTGCTGGCGGATAGGTGAATTGATGCCATCGGCGGCGACCAGTACGTCACCTGCAGCAGTACTGCCGTCAGCGAAGGTGAGCGATACGCCGTTGGCGTCGACGTCGAATCCGGTCACCGTGCGCCCGTAGTGCACGATGTCTTCCAACCCGACGGCCATGATTTGCCGCAGGGTGCGGCGGTTGACCGCGGTGTGCGGACGGTGCGGATCGTTGTGTGGCCCGAAGTGAGGCCGGGTGCCGATCTCGCGGCCCTGATCATCGATGAGCACCAACAGCTCACGTCGGGGATTGATCCGCGAGGTCTGCATGTATAGCTCGAATAGATTGTCCGAAAGGCATTTACGAAGTGCTGTGCCTCCCATGGCATTCATGTGCAGCCGGTATCCGGTCTGCACGATGCCGGGAGCCTTCTCGAACACCTCGCAGTCGACGCCGGCGTTGACCAACCCCTGGGCCAGGCACAAGCCGCCGATTCCGCCTCCGGCGATCAAGACACGCAAAGACATGCAACAACCTCCTGGTGTGGTCGTACGACGCCCCGCCCTGACGCTGGGCGCGTGAGAGGAAAGGACCCGGGCGGGTGGGTGACCATCCCTCATGATTAGTCTCAGCCAGCTGGGGCAATCAGGGAAGATGAGATTGCTGATGACCGTTATAGGCGTGGCTGATAGCCAAGGGGGAGCTGAGGGTGTCTTTGGATCTCAATCTGATCGTCGCACTGGACGCGCTGCTGCAGGAGCGCAGCGTCACGCGGGCGGCGCAGCGGCTGGGACTCAGTCAGCCGTCGCTGAGCGCGTCGCTGGCGCGCCTGCGCAGGCATTACCACGATGAGCTACTCAGCCGTGTGGGTAACGCCTATGAGCTGACCGCGTTGGGGGAGCGCCTGGTCGAACAGACCGGTGAAGCATTGGCCTGGACCGAGCGTGTTCTGCAAACGCGCCCGGACTTCGACCCCACAGTGTCCGACCACGAATTCACCATTGTCATCGCCGATTGTCATATGCCGGTTTTCGGCAGGGTGCTGGCCGATCTCCTGGCGGAGGAAGCGCCGCGCGTTCGTGTGAGGTTTCACCACAGCAGCCCTCACTACGTGAACGCAGCCTCCGACCACCTGCGTACCGTCGATGCCATCGTGCTGCCGCAGGGTGTGTTGGCCAACATGCCCACACTGCAGCTCTACCGCGATCGCTGGGTCTGCGTGGTAGCCGCCGAGATTGCGGCCGACACTTTGACAGTCGATGAGCTCAACCATCGGCCGTGGGTCGTCGCGTACCGGCAGCCACTGTCGAGATTCTCGCCGATGCCGAGAATGCTCGCCGAAGGCGTTTCCATCCGGGCCGCCATCACCACAGAGGATTTCCTGGCGGTGCCGTACCTCGTGGCCGGATCTGGCCGGATCGGTTTGATGCCTGAACGCGTCGCACGGCTCGAAGCCGCCAAGCACGACATCGTGGTCGTGGAACCGCCATTCGATCTCGGTTACCTTGTCGAGTCCCTGTGGTGGCATCCCATCAATGAACGAGATCCCGCCCATATCTGGTTGCGCCAGCTAGCCGCGAAGGCTGGGCAGATCATCGACGGCCACACACCTTCTCACTCGTAACTTCGCGTCTGGAGGATGACAATCAGTTTCGAGCCAACAACGAGGAGTCGCCCTCCTGGCGCATGGCGGTATCAGCTCTAGCTATACCGGCCATCAGCAATCTGGCGTTCCCCGATACCCGATATTGGCGCAGACTTGCTGACGACGGTATGGCCCCAAGGTGTCGCTCGGCGCCCCTCCGTCGCCGCACCTGACGCCCGACGGGGCGACCTGCGCCCGCCACCAGGAGGAAAGCATTGTGTTGCGTGTGTGATCGCCCGGCGGCGGAATCGTGGATCGTGCATTACGCAAGGACCGCGACCACACGCGTGCGCGCTGTTCGCGAGAACCCCCAGCGCAGTGCACGCCTGGACTCCCTGCCCACGACCGCCTCCAGAAAGTACCAGCCAGGCAACGGGCTTCTGAGCATTCGTACCTCGCCGACGGGCGACAGTCATTCCCTAGCCCGAGCAACCCGACTGATACCGGGCCTGCACTAACCAAAGTTTGTCCGATCAGTTTCCGAGCGTCATCGCCCGGTCGGCCTTGCCCGCACACATCGTGCATACCTCAACTCGAACGCCGTGTCGGATGCAGGGGCTCACCAGAACATTGCTCGACCCCAACACACCCGCGCCAACATGGAAGAAAGACCCTCAGTGACCAACCCCACCGCACCCACCGAATCGCAACCAATCTCTTTGCGCAGGACGCTGACACCGCTGATGGTGGCGGCGTTCCTGGTGGTGTTCAACGAAACCATCCTGGCCGTGGCTCTGCCCTCAATCATGAACGATCTGGGCGTCAGCGCGGATATCGCACAGTGGGTCACCAGTGCGTACATGCTCACAATGGCCTGTGTCATCCCGGCGAGCGGATTCCTGCTGCGTCGATTCGGTGTTCGCCGGCTGTTCCTCACCGCCATGATCGGTTTCGTGGCCGGCACACTAAGCGCTGCGCTCACCATGTCATTCGCGGTACTTCTGATGGCGCGGATCGTCCAGGCGACCGGGGCGGCTCTCGTCATGCCGGCGCTCCTGACCACGATCGCCCAACACGTACCCGCCCACCGGCGCGGGACGGTCATGGGCACCGCGTCGATTGTTATCGGGGCGGCACCTGCGCTGGGACCGGCGACCTCGGGATTCGGACTGGAACTGGTCGGATGGCACGGATTGTTCTGGATCATCCTGGCGGTGGCGCTGACGGTTCTCTTCTTCGGTACTTGGTCATTGCCAGCAGACCAGAGCACCGAGTCGGCGCCATTGGACCTGTGGTCGATGGGTTTGTCCGTCCTCGCCTTCGGCGGGACGGTACTCGGGCTGAGCTTCATCCAGAGTGGCGAAGCCACGACTGGTTGGGCATGCCTGACCTGCGGACTGGGGTTGATCGCGGTATTCGTTTCACGTCAGGTCAGAATGGCCCGCAGCCGCGTTCCCTACCTGGATCTACGTACCTTCGCCGAACCGAGATTCGCCTTGGCGATGACGACTGCGGCCGCAGTGAGTGCCATCCTGTTCTCGACGGTCAGCATCGTGCCCTTGCTTCTGCAGAATGTCATGCACACCAGCAGCACCCTCACCGGTCTGATGATGTTGCCCGGTGGCGCCATGATTGCCCTGCTGTCCCCATTGTCGGGACGACTCGTCGACCGTATCGGCGCCGCACCGGTCATGGTCCCCGCGGCGCTGATCGTCCTTGCCGCCACAGTGACTTTCGCGGTGATGCCCCAAGAAGGCGGGATCGGGACAGTCTCTGCGGCGTTCATCGCACTGCACGTTGGCCTCGCCGGCTTGCTCACTCCGATGATGACCGTCGCCCTGGACGCTGTGACACCCGTTCAAGGGCCCGATGCGAGCGCAACATTCAGCACAACTCAACAGCTCTGCGGTGCCGCAGGTACAGCGGCGCTGATCGGCGTGATGCAATCAGTCGCCGGGCCGGGGGCCGCAGTGACGATTGAAGGTGTCCACGCTGCGTTTTCGGTTTCGGTGGGGTTAGCGCTCGTTGCCGTCGGTGCTGCCCTAGGCTTAGCTATGATGACATGGCGGCGCGCCCGTAAGACCAGATTCTGACCGGAGGGACGTCTCAGCATCGGACTGACAGGCAACTGCCACATCGTCAACGATGTCTGATTCCGCGTCGTGCCAGCGTCGTTCGCTTTGACAGCCCTGGGATGCGGATCCAGCGTTCGCACGAACGCCCAAAGTCATTGCTGGAAGCCTGCTGTGCAGGGTGCGGTGTGCCATCAGGTCTGTAAAGCCATGCACAGCAGGATATTTCAGCATGATAGACCCGGGCGATATTCGGCAACCTCGGCCTCAGCAGCAAGCAACGCACAGCGCACCCAACTCGCCCTCCTGCTGGGCAACGAGGACACCGATCATCTGCCGGCAGACTTTCGGGACGCTCACCGGCAATACGTGTCAACCCGACCAGCATGGACGTCGACACGTGAAACTGCACGGCAAACTGACCGCACGGATCATCCTCGGGCAGTATCCCCGGACCAACCCCGACCGGATCATATGACCCGAATGAGCCAACATCAGCCCGTCGTGCATTCGCAGCGATCCCAGCACCGGCGCGAACCGCAGCATTGTGGACGCATTCGCCGGACCGTCATGGCTGAACAAGTCTTATCCGCCAGTGTTGGACGCCGCTGAACCACGAATCCGACAACGTGAGCAGCGCCGCTTTCCGAGTCCGACGACAATGAGGGGGTGGCCGCAAAGCTCTCGCTGCAATGCGGTCGAGAGCCGCCCCCGCGTAACCTCGTCACATGCCGCGCAAACTCACTGACGACGAAATCACGGCGCTTCTCGACAGCCGTCCGGGCTGGGCGATCCTGACCACCATCGATGAGGACGGATTCCCACACACCGTTCCGCTGGGATACTTCCGGCTGGACAGCGATGTCGTCATGGGTGTGCGGGACGGCACGCGCAAAGTGGCCAACATAGAGCGCAATCCGAGGGTGAGCGTCATGCTCGAAGACGGCTCGACCATGGCCGATATCCGTGGAGTGATGTTCCAGGGTCACGCACGCATCGTTCGGGATCCCGCTGAAACGCTGGAACTGGCACGACACGGTGCCCGCTCGCGGGGCGTGCCAGAGTCCGAGTGGCCCACCGCGCCCCGACCCGGTGCCACCTATATCTACGTGACCCCCGTGCGAACCCGGTCTTGGCATTACGGCGACTCCGCATCGGACGAGGACTAGCCGCGACGAGCCTCAGTCACCCCGAAGCCCGCGCGGATTGCCCAACGGCAGGCCGATGAACCAACCCACCGGCTCACTTGATGGCGCGCCGCACGCGAAGGGCGGCGCTGGCGATCAGTGCGATGACTGCGCCGAGGACTGCGGCGCCGAGCAGCCAGATGCCTAGGGGCAGATCGAAGTTCCAGCCAAGGAAGTTGACGGTGGCGTGAAGCGTGTTCTGCAGCGCGAAAACAGCAAGAGCCACGACGAGTACTGCCGCGAGGATGAGCCCGAACTTGGTGGCGATGCGCCCAGAACGGCGGCCGGGGGTGCGATCTGCGATGGGAGTGGTCATGATGATGCTCCTTCAAGTAGTGGGTTTAGCAGTTAAAGGCGTGTCGCCAAGGCGCTTTCGTGCCGTCAGCGTTGGCGTTGCTGCCGCTGGGCGCGTCGTTCGCGCACCTTGTGCTTGACGACGCCCCAGGTAACACGCCCGAGTCCCTCAAAGAGACGGCTGACGATTCCGCGGTGTTTGCTCATGCGATGTGCCCTACTTCCTCGGTGCCGGGATTCTGTTCAGTTACCTGAATAGACGTCGGCAGCAGCCGAATCCGCACGCCGAATCGAGCGTGATGTGTCTCATACCGGTGGTAGGTTTGGCTGTCCGCTGCTCGTTCAGCGAGACGCGTTCAGAGCTTCTCCGCCTCGATGAGATCGTGCGGCACGACAGAGAACGCCCGGCCGGTGGGCCTCAATCCTGCAGCGTTGAGCAGTGCCGACAATTCGTCAGACGAGCGGAGGCGTCCGCCGTCCCTTTGGGTCAACGTGTGCAGGTCGAGAAGCGGCGAGAACGCATTCGGTCGATTCGGTGGCTGCAGATACTCGATCACTACCAGCTTGCTGCCGACGGGCATGCTCGCCGACACGGCGCCGAGGATCTTCGCGCAGCGGGCGTCGTCCCAGTCGTGCAGGACATCTTTGAGCAGGTAGATGTCGGCGGTGACAGGAACGGCACGGAAGATGTCACCCTCGACTCGGTCGATGCGGTCGGTGACACCGCGTTCGGCGAGCAGCAGTTCGGCCTCGGCGATCATGCCCGGACTGTCGACAAGGATCCCGCGCAGGTTCGCACGCGACCCGGCCACGATCTCCGACAGCAGCGTGCCGATCCCGCCGGCCACATCACACACCACGGCACCGTCGGGCCACGGGTACACCCGAGCGATGGCACGGGCGCTGATGTCGGTGGCCTGGCGCATCGTCGCGGCGAATACCTCGCGCTCGTCCGGATGCGCGTCAAACCACTCCCACACCGACATGCCGTGCACGATCTCGAACGCGCCGCGACCGCTTCGCACGCTGGCGGCCAGTTCGCCCCAGGCGTCGACGGTCGACCGCATGCCCTTGTAGCGCATCCAGGCCTGCAAGGTTGCAGCGTGGTCGCTGCGCAGCACCGCGCCCATGCGGGTCAGCCTCACCGCACCGGTGCGGCGGTCCATCGTGCACAGGTCGCACGCGACGGCGCCACGCAGCAAGCGATGGGTGGCCTCTTCGTCGCAGCCGATCCGGGCGGCGATCGCCGCCGCTGTCATCGGCCCCTCCGCGAGCGCATCGGCTATCCCGAGTTCGGCGATGGACGCGGCGATCTGGACACCGGCGACACCCTCGCCGAGGTCCAGCATGGCGATCTGCGGTGGCACCAGCTTGTCGGCGAACTGCTTGAGTCTGCGTCGCAATGCGAGCGTGGCCAGTACCACGGGGAGCGGCGTCGTTGCCATCCGTGCACGCTACTACCCGGCACGGTGAGATCAGGTGTAGCTGACCAAAGAAGCTCTGCCGGAGACCTTTTGGCCTGGATACCCGTTGGGCGGATTAGCCTACGCCTCACCCAAACTCGGTCGGTAGTCGGCCGCCTCGGCCTCAGCCGCGAGCAACGCGCCCAACTCGCCCTCCTGTTGGGCAACGAACACACCGATGACCTGACGGCACACCTCCGGCACGCTCACCCCGCGCATACCGGCAATACGTGTCAGTCCGACGAGCATCGACGTCGAGACGTGAAACTGAATGGCGTACTGGCCGCACGAACCATCGTCTGGCGGTATCCCCGGACCAACAACCACGGGGTCATCTGACGCGAATTGGTCAACATCAGCGCTGCGAGCCCTCGCAACAGCCCCGCCGCCAGCGCTGCCGGTCACGCCGTCGTCCGGGTCTCGAACCTCCTCATGGCTGAACAATCCCATTTCGTCCACGCTAGACGTTGACGAGTGCCGAAGCCCGGCATGCGTGCCAGAACGCGTCCGAAACATCGCGAATCGAGCGGTCAACCTGCGTCGAAAGCCCCGGCGTTTCCACGTGAACGCGTTGTGCAGCTGTATTCGTGCATCGATGTTCGACGTTCCCGGGCGAGCGATCCGTGCGGATAATCCGACGTGCTACCGCAATTCCGTCCACGTGCCGGCATCCGGGTCGACCGGGGGATAGCTACCAGTCGACCTGAGGGATTCGGTGATCACCTTCACGCGTCGGTTCGCCGCGCGTAGTCCCTTGACGCGCTCGGTGCCTACTGTCTCGTCACCGCGCTCAATCACGATGACCCACGGCACTCCGAGCAGCTTGGCCAGAAACCAGAACGGCCAGCCGAGCCAGAAGGGCAGCAGCACCACGAACAACACGACGTCGAGGACATCGTTGAGGCCGAAGACGTTCGACGGGAACCACCACGTCTTGCGCCGGACTTTCCACATCCCGCCCGTTGGATCCTCGACGTCTGTCACCCGATTCCCGCCTTTCACCAGCGTGCGATACCCGGAGATTTTCGCGCATCGGTTCAGCCGAGAAGCGGGCAGGTCCGGTCGGGCTCGGTCATGACCGGGTGGATAGCCCAGTGACGGGCTGACATGGGGTGGGCGAAAACCGCACGAGTTTGCTGGAAACCTGACCGTGGCGAATTGCGGCAGGTTTACTGCGTCGGCGAGATTCCTCCCGAGATAGCCGTCAGTAGGGTGGACTGTCGATGTAAGCGTGTATCGATGTTCATCGACCGGGGGTTGAACCGTTGTGAGACAGGGCTCCCCAAGCTCTTTGGCGAGGAACCCGATGCGACCGAAGCCCTGGCCTTCATCTTTCGTAGGGCATCTGGTGGATCACTCGCGATCCGCGGCTTGAGTGGTTCGGCCCGTGAATCGATGTGTCTTCGACTTCGTGGCATTTGCTGTGCAAACGACGCCTATGCCCTACAGTTCAGTGCGCCCGGTGATTGTCGCCGGCGTCAATATCGGCAGATGGCTGAGGAACTTATGGCGACGATGTACGAGCCGGGCAATGCAGGGCGTAGGCGCAACGGCAAGCACCGCCGTGCGGAGAACTTCGCCGTCCGCCGCTGGCTGATGCTCGGCGCTGCCTCGGCGGGCGTCGGCGCGGCACTGGTTCTGGGTCCGCAAGCCGGTCTGGCCGTTGCCGACGATGGCGGCTCGTCAGCAAGTTCGGACACCGGCTCGTCGGCAAGCTCGGACACCGGTTCGTCAACGGGGCCAGAACGTTCGGGGTCGACCGATTCCGGTTCGGTATCCACGGGACCCAAGAAGGCCGATGCCGCGAACGACAGTGTCACCGGCAGCGCCGACAATGCTGTCCGGAACGACAGGACGGGCGGTGCCACGTCCGGCACGGACAAGGACTCTGACTCGAAAGACTCCGATGCCATAGATCCGGCAAAGAGCGAGGATGCGTCGACGATCTCGACAGGCGCCGACTCTGGCGGAGCGAACACCGACACCTCGGGGTCGACCCGCTCAGAAACACCGTCGAGCAGGCCCGAGGTGGTCCTCGACACACATGACGTGCGGGATTCCGACACTCCGACGATCAAAGCCACCGAGCGCATCGCGGCAGTGACGACGATGTCTGCGCCACGGGCGGCCACGCAGACCGAAGATGCCTCACTGACGGCGCAGAACGATGAGCTCCTGCAACCCAATATCGTTGTGGCCAATACGATCATCTCTCCGAATGCCGCACTGGCAGTGGTTCCGAATCTGCCCCCGTTCTACATGCCGACGCTGGAAGACCTCGTCGCATTCTTCATCGGCAACGGGACCGCAGCCCGCCCGAACGGTGGCATCCTTTGGGGCTTCGGCTACTCCTGGACGGCCGAGACCTGTGCCACCACATGCACCGGCGGCAATGGGGGCTTGTTCGGTGGCGGTGGCGGCAACGGGTGGGGTGGCGGCAACGGCGGCAACGCCGGCCTCTTCGGTAATGGCGGTGACGGTGGAGCCGGGCTGGCGCTCTACAACGGCGGTGCCGGCGGCAACGGCGGTAGCGGCGGAATGCTGTTCGGCGACGGCGGATTCGGCGGCGCTGCGGCCGAAACCGTCACGGGTGCCCGCGGCGGTAGCGGCGGTGCGGCGGGCTTGCTCGGACACGGCGGTGGCGGCGGTGACGGCGGTGTCTCGACCGGCAACTATCGCGGCGGCCAGGGTGGCTCCGGCGGCGGTGGCGGCTTGCTGTGGGGCAACGCAGGCGCGGGTGGTGCCGGCGGGGCAGCGATCTTCAATGGTCAGACCGGCGGTGTCGGCGGAGTCGGCGGTGACACCGGTCTGGTGTCGCTGTGGGGCAGCGCGGGCACGGGTGGTGTCGGTGGCGCGGGCAGCTTCGGTGGGCGCGGCGGTGACGGTGGCAACGGCGGACTGCTGGCGGTGTTCGCCTTTGGTGGCGACGGCGGCGTGGGCGGTGCGTCCCCGCGGACTGGCGTGAGCGATCACGGCGGCGACGGCGGCAACGGAGGTCGCGGCGGCCTATGGATGGGCAACGGCGGCGATGGCGGCGCGGGCGGCAGCGGCGGCGGTGACGGCGGCGCGGGTGGCAGCGTCGGAATGCTGGCGGTGTTCGGCGCCGGTGGCCGCGGCGGCAACGGTGGCCAAGGCCAAGCCGGAGTGCGCGGCCCGAACGGCTCGGCGCCCGGCGCCGACGGCGGCGACGGTGCCGCGGGCGGACCGGGTGGCAAGGGCGGTCGCGGCGGTAACGGCAGCATGATCTTCGGACTCGGTGGTGACGGCGGCACCGGCGGAACCGGTGGCGACGGCGGACTCGGCGGTAACGGCGTCAACGCGACCAGCACCGCCACCGGCCCCGGCCGCGACGGCGGCAATGGAGGCAACGGGGGCGACGCCGGCGTCGGTGGTCTGGGAGGAGAGGCGGGTCTCGGGGCCTTCTTCGGCGTCATCACGGCCAACGGCGTCAGCGGCACCAGCGGATGGGGTGGCGACGGCGGCAACGGCGGATCGGGCGGTAACGGTTCCTGGACAGACGAGACCGGCGCGCCCGGCGGTAACGGTGGCAGGGGCGGCAACGGCGGCAACGGTGCAGACAGCGGCCCCGGCCGATCCGGTGGCGACGGCGGCAACGGTGGTGCCGGTGGCAATGGCGCGACCGGTGGCTTGGGTACCGACCCCGGTCAGGGTGGTACCGGCGGGACGGGCGGATCCGGTGGCAATGCCGGCAACGGTGGTGCCGCCACCAGCGTCATGCCCGCCGGTCAGGGCGGAACCGGCGGCAAGGGTGGAAGCGGCGGAACCGGTGGCAACGCCGATACCAATCCCGGCGTCGGCGGCGCCGGCGGGTCCGGTGGCGACGGCGGCAACGGTGGCACCGGTGCCGGGAACAACGGCTACGGGGGACAGGCCGGCGCAGGAGGTTACGGCGGCGCCAGTAAAGACGGCCAGACAGTCGCGGACCCAGGTGCAGCCGGAAGCGGAGGTTCCAATGGCGACAACGGATCCGGTGTCGCCCCGACACCCCCGGTACCCACTGCCGGTGACGACCTCAGCCGGCAGCTGGCCTACATCTTCTTCAATCGGCCCTTGACGGCCTCCAGCAGCACCAGTCTCCCGGTGGGCGCCGACAAGCAGGTCAGTGGTTGGATCCGCAGTACCAACGTCAACGGCTATCCGGTCACCTATACCGTGACCACCCAACCCCGTTACGGCACAGTTGAACTCGACTCGGCCACCGGCTATTACACCTACACGCCCGACTCCGCCCTTGTGCAACCCGGTGTGCGCGACTCCTTCACCGTCGAAGCAGACAACGGCGCCGCCGCAGAAGGACCCGGGTTGTTCGGTGCCCTCGCCCGGTTCGTGCACGACTGGGCTCTTCACGTCGGTATGGCTGACGCCGGCACCGCCGAGACCACGGTGGACGTCAATGTCACCGGTGACGGACAGTTCGGTGATGCCGAGTACAACAAGCGCTACTGGGTCGAGCAGAACTTCTACAACTGCCAACTGATCGCTACGGCCATGGCCATCGGTCAGGCGACCAGATCCAACTCTCCCACCGAGCTGCAGATGTCCACCCTCGCGGCGGCCTCCGACAGTGTCTCCACCCCCGGGAAGAAGATGTATCTGGGGGACTACTCCGAAGACGGCGTGACCCGCCTCGATGCCGTCGCGCTGGCGAACCAGAACTTCAACGTCACCGCCACGTTGCACACTTACGGCGGTGGAAACACCCAAGAAGGAGCCGCCAAGACCGCCACCCAGGCCGACGGCCAACAGGCTCTCAGTGATCTGCAGGCCGCTTTGGCAAGAGGTGAGGCCGCCATGGTCGCCTATCCGGTCTCCGTCGTGTGGAGCACCTTCGGTTACGTCCCCGGACCCACCGACAGCTACACGCAGACCGATCATGCGGCGGTGGTGACGCAGGTCGACCTCGCCAACGGTCGCATCTACGTCAACGACAGCTCGGCCACGGATCCGAACACCGGCAAGCCCATCGGTCAAGGCCTGGCCATCCCGATCGGCGCTTTCCTCAACGGTTGGCAGGCGGGCAACTACCTCCTCATCACCGTCGCTGCGAAGTAGCCCGCTCGATCAGGTGCGCGTCGCGGCCGATTTGAGAAGCCGGTGGGCGATCACGCCCACCAGTAGTGCCCAGAACGCGGAACCAACCCCTGCGACCGTCGTTCCCGAGGCTGCGACGACGAGGGTCACTGCAGCCGGGACACGCGCAGACTCGTCCGCCATGGCACCGGCGCAGGCACCGGCGAATGCACTGAGCAGGGCGATCCCGGCGACCGCTTGCACGAGGCCGGCTGGGGCCGCGAGCACGGCCAACGCCAGTCCCGTCGACGCCACGCCGAGCGCGCAATACACAACTCCGGTGGTGACTGCGGCAATCCAGCGACGCCGAGGGTTGGGGTCGGCGTCCGGTCCGGCCGCCAAAGCGGCGCTGATGGCGGCCAGGTTGACGGCGTGACCACCGAACGGTGCCGCCACCAGCGAGGCGAATCCCGTGACCGAAAGCGCTGGACGCCAGGGGATCTGGTAGCCGAATCCGCTCATCACCGCGACACCGGGGATGTTCTGTGCGGCCATCGTGACGATGTAGAGCGGTAGTGCAATGCCAGTGACGGCTGCAACAGTGAGACTGGGCGCGGTCACCTGCAGATGCGGTATCCACGCTGATGCCGGTGGTGCCGACTTTTCCCGTGCGAGCGCCACCGCGAGTACCAGAAGTGCAACGCCGAATGCCGCCGGTACCGCCCAGCGGGGCCGGATCACGGACACGACCAGCCACACCACCAGCACCGGGCCAATCACGACCGGATCGCCGGCCAGCGCGGTCACTGGCGCGATGCACAACGGCAGCAGCACCCCCGCCAGCATCGCCTGAGCCACCGAGTTCGGGATGCGGGCGATCACGCGAGCCAGCGCTGGCCACAGCCCGGTGGCCAGCAGAAGCACGGCGGTGACGAGGAACGCGCCGACGGCGGCGGGCCATCCGCCGGCCGTCGCGCCGGTGCTGATGAGCAGCGCGGCACCCGGCGTCGACCATGCGCTGGTGATCGGCATCCTGAACTTCCAGGCCAAGAGAATGGAGGACACGCCCATCGCCAGGCTCAACGCCGTCAGACCCGACGCCGCCTGGTCTGAATTCGCCCCCGCAGCACGCAACCCCGCAAGGACCACCGCGAACGACGATGTGAAGCCGACGAGGGCGCACACCACCCCGGCGGACACCGGCACAGCTCTCGATACGCCATTTTCCACCTGCGGTCTCCGTTCTGTTAACGGAACGTTCTGTGTGTAGAACGTACCGTGGCCCCATGAATGCTGGAGACATCGGTCGCCGACTGCGGGAGTTACGGGTGGAGCGGGGCCTCAGCCTCTCGGAACTGGCGCGTCGTGCCGGCGTGGGGAAGGGTTCGCTGTCCGAGATCGAATCCGGCAAACGCAATCCCACGATCGAGACCCTCTACGCCCTGAGCGCACCCCTCGACGTGCCCCTGACGGCGCTGGTCGGCGAGGGCACCGGGGTTCTTTCGGCCGCCGCGGGTGGGATGCGGGCGGTCCTGCTGTCCGTGCGGAGCTTGCCCAAGGTCACCGTCGAGGTCTTTCGCTTGGAGTTTCCCGCTGGGGCCGAGCACGTCTCGCCGTCGCACGGTGTCGGTGCGCGGGAACATCTCACCGTGGTTGCCGGACGGGTGCTCGCCGGCCCGATCGGTCAGGAAACTCTGATCGAGGAGGGACACGCGTTCAGTTGGTCGAGCGATCGCCGCCATCGGTATGCCACCGTCGACGGTGCTGCCGAGGCGGTGGTCGTCATCACCACACCGGTGCGTGCTTCCTAGTCATCGCTGGAACCAGCAGGGGTTTCGGGGGCCATGAGCGCAGGCCACCGGTCGGGTGAATCATGAAGCACTGAGATATCCGGAAGCTCTTTCTGACAGAGTGTTCGGGCCTGCTTGGGCGTCATGCCGAGCGTTCGCAACAGACGTTCGGTCACGGCATCGACAGTCTCGGCAGTGTCGCGTTCGGGCCGCTCCCGCAGCAGTGTGGCCAACCCGACGAACATGCCTCCGGCGATGGCGAGGCCCAACTCCGGATCGTCGATCGTGAATCGACCCTGATCGATAGCTGCGGTGATGTCCCGTAGCGCGCGGGGCGACAATCCACGATTCGACAGAATCAGTGAGCCGCCGTGCGCGAGCAGCAATGCTGCTTCCTGAGGACGGTAGCGAAACAGCCGGCCGCTCAACCGGTAGTTGGCCGCAAAGGCCTCGGCGGGGTCGGAGATGGCACCGGTGAATGTGTCGAGCAGGGCGCCGAGATCGTCGAGGGCATCGGCCAATGCCGCATCGAAAAGTTCTTCCTTGGTGGCGAAGTGGTTGTAGAACGACCCCATGCCCACATCGGCCGCCTGGGTGATTTCAAGGATCGGCACGCTCGTCTTTCCGTGAGCGATGAAGCCCTGAGCCGCGCGTATCAAGGCGCGACGGGTACGCAGTTTGCGTCGCTCCAGGCGACTGACCGGCGCATCCGCAGCTGCGGCAATACCGCGCTCGGGCAGATCCATGGCGCGATGGTAGCAGTCGCGGCAATTCTGAGGATTTCGTCAACTCACCTTGACTGACTGAATAGGCGTATGTGACGATTTCATCAGAAGTCGATTCGAGGAGGTGCAGCGTGGCCCAGGCAGCAGAGCCGCGTCAGGACGGCCACAAGGACCTGCACAGCGAACACGGCGCGCTGCGCGATGAACATCCAGGGCGGGTGAAGAATCCGCTCATTCGTGTCGCGGACATCGCCTGGTTGGAGTTCGACAAGCCCGATCTGATCCGGGCCGAAGCCTTCGCGCGTGCCTTCGGATTCGGTATCGCGCTGCGCGAGCCGCACGAGGTCCAACTACGCGGCACGCAAGCCGGCAGCCCGTGTGTGATCCTGCGTCGCGGCAAGCGAACCCGGTTCGCGGGACTCGCTCTGCGGGCCGCCGACGAGGTCGACGTGCTGCGGTTGGCCGACAAGACCGGCGCCCCGTTGCGCGCGCTTCCGGAATCCATCGGTGGGACGGCGGTGCAGCTGACCGATCCGAGCGGGATGGCGGTCAAGGTTGTCGCCGGCATGCACGAGTTGCCGGGCCAGCCTGTTCAGACGCCGCAGATCCTCAATACCGGGCAGGCCCTGACGCGCATCAACGACACCGTCCGTCCGCCGCGGGTGCCGACACGCGTTCAGCGGTTGGGTCACGTGGTCTTGCAGTCCACCACCTATCTGAAGACGCTCAACTGGTATCTGGACACGTTCGGGATGATCGTCAGCGACTTCCTGTTCTTCCCGGGGCAGCGGGCGCGCGGTCCGGCGATGAGTTTCATCCGGTGCGATCGCGGCACCACTCCGGCGGATCACCACACGCTGGCGCTGGCGTTGGGGCCGGCGAATCAGTACGTGCACTCGGCGTACGAGGTCAGTGATCTCGACGCGTTGGCCGCCGGCGGTGAATACCTGCGTGAGCGCGGCTACTTCCGGTCGTGGGGCATCGGTCGCCACATTCAGGGCAGCCAATTGTTCGACTACTGGCGTGATCCGGATGGGTTCCTTGTCGAACACTTCGCCGATGGTGACATGTTCGACAACACGCTCGAGCCCGGCTGGGCCCCGTTCACCGCATCCGGATTGGCCCAGTGGGGGCCACCGGCGACAAAGGAC
Source organism: Mycolicibacterium neoaurum (assembly GCF_036946495.1). Classification (NCBI taxonomy): domain Bacteria; kingdom Bacillati; phylum Actinomycetota; class Actinomycetes; order Mycobacteriales; family Mycobacteriaceae; genus Mycobacterium; species Mycolicibacterium neoaurum. The sequence continues at coordinate 1,730,960 of NZ_JAQIIX010000002.1, read as the reverse complement.
TTCCTCGACGCCAGCCCGCGTGCGGTACCGCATCAGGTGACCTCGATGGTCAACGCGCTGCGCGCGAACAACGAATTCGATCTCAACCGCCTCGTCGGCCTACTGAAAGTAGCGATCTCATGACCACGTCTGTGCTGCGTACCTCCGAGGGTTGGTGGGTCCACACCCCCGCCGGCGCTGCCCGCATCGTCACCTCGGCGACCACCACGGCCGATCTACTCGCCGATCGCGCCGCCATCGACGCGGCCGCCGCCGGTGGTGACACGGTGTCCGTCGACGAGCTCACGTTGCTCTCGCCGGTGACCGCGCCATGCCGGGTGATCGCGCAGATGACGAACTTCGAGTCCCACGTCAAGGATTCAGGGATGGACCCGAAGACGGTGCCGCTGACGTTCTTTCGCAAATCATCGGCGTCCATCACCGGGCCGTTCGGGGAGATCGTGCGTCCAGCACACGTCGGGCTGCTGGACTACGAAGTCGAGATCGGTCTCGTCATCGGGCGCAATGTCCCAGCCGGCTCCACCGTGACGGAGCACGATCTCGCCGACGTCATCGCCGGACTCACAATCACCAACGACGTCTCCGCCCGTGACATCCAACTTCCCCAAACCCAGTTCTACGAGGCGAAGTCGTACCCGACCTTCACCCCGGTCGGGCCTGCGCTGGTGCTCCTGGATGCCGCCGAACTGGCGCGGTTCGCCGATCTGCGGCTCACGCTGTCGGTCAACGGCGAAGAACGCCAGAACGCGCTGGTCGAAGGCGACATGCTGTACCGCCCGCTCCAGGCACTGCAATCACTCGCTCGGTTCCAAGACCTCGCCGCGGGCGATCTCGTGCTGACGGGGACCCCGGCCGGCACCGCGCTGGTCGCCCCGCCCAAACCCATCGAGATCATCGGAAACCTGTTGCCGCCCGCGGTGAAATGGAAGGCTTTCTTCTCCCGCCAAGCCAACAACCCGAAGTACCTGCAGCACGGCGACATTGTCGAAGCATCGATCGGAACCGATGACGGGGCCATCGATCTCGGTGTGCAGCGGCTGACGGTGCGCCACGCATGAACGCCGATCTGTTGTGGCCTGCCGCCCAATCGCCTCAGGACCTTCCTTCCATCGAGCAGGTGCCCTTGCAGAGTCGTGGACTCCCGGAGTCCACCTACGACGTGGTCCTGCGGGCCGCACGGCTGTGGCCTGACCGCACCGCGATCACCGTTCTGCCGGAGGGGGCCGACTATCAGAGGAGCGCCCGCCGCACCTTCCGCCAACTTGCCGAGGATGTCACGCGGACCGCAAAAGCACTACGCCAGTGCGGAGTCGACCGCGCGAGCGCGGTGCTGCTGATCAGTCCGAACTGCGACGAACTGATCACCGCCACACTGGCGGCGCAGGCCGCCGGCATCGCGGTACCCATCAACGGATCTCTGTCAGACGAGCACGTTCTCGAGTTGGCCAGACTCTCAGGTGCTCGCCTGTTGATCACCGCAGCACCTGACCTGGACCCCAGAGGTGTCGAACGCGCGGCCATTCTGGCTGATGCCGGTCTGCTCGACACCGTGCTGCTGGTGCGGCCGACACTGGCCGACGATGAACCTCAAGCGCCGCCGGCATTGCCGGGTATCACCGTCGGCTATCTGTCGGCACTTGCGGCCGAACAAGACCCGCAACCGCTCGGGGACGGCACCCCGGATCCAGCCCAGTTGGCCGCGCTGTTTCATACCGGCGGAACCACCGGAATGCCCAAACTGGCCGCGCACACCCATGGCAACGAAGTGGCCGACGCCTGGATGGTGGCGCTCAGCGCAGACCTCGCCGATGATGCGGTGGTGTTCGCGGCGCTGCCGCTGTTCCACGTCAACGCGCTGCTGGTCACCCTGCTGGCACCCTTACTGCGCGGCCGGTCGGTGGTGTGGGCAGGGCCGCTCGGATACCGCGATATGGGCCTTTATCAACACTTTTGGAAGATCGTGGAGCACTACCGGTTGTCGGCGATGAGCGCTGTACCGACCGTCTATGCGGTGCTCGCCCAGATTCCGGTCGATGCCGACATCACGACGCTGACCTCGGCGGTGTCGGGTGCCTCCGCGTTACCCGACACCGTGCGCCACGACTTCCTCAGCGCCACGGGTGTGAATCTGGTCGAGGGATACGGGCTCACCGAGGCGACATGCGCCAGTGCGCGCAGCTTCGCCGACCATCCTCGACCCGGATCGGTAGGACAGCGCATGCCGTACCAGCAACTCCGCGTCGTCGAGACCGCCGAAGATGGTTCTTGGCAGGATGTTTCACCTGGTCACGTCGGCACACTGGCCATCAGTGGGCCAACGGTTTTTCCCGGCTATGTGAGCGAACGTACCGAGGACGGTTACGTGCTCGACGGTCGCGGTGCACTGCGCGACGGTTGGCTCGACACCGGAGACCTGGCACGTGTCGACGAGGAGGGTTTCATCTACCTCGCGGGCCGGGCCAAGGACCTCATCATTCGTGGCGGCCACAACATCGATCCCGCAATCATCGAGGACGCGCTGTTGGCTCATCCCGACGTCACCGCGGCCGCAGCCGTGGCGCGACCCGACGTCCACTCTGGTGAGGTACCGGTCGGATTCGTCACCGTCCGACCCGGTGCCACCGTCACCGGCGATGAATTGGCGGCCTTCGCCGCTGAGCACATCACCGAACGCGCCGCGGCGCCGAAGAGCGTCACGGTCATCGACGCGATACCGGTCACCGACGTCGGCAAGCCTTACAAGGTACCGCTTCGTGCCATCGCTGCCGAACATGCTGTGGCCGAGGCGTTGAGCGATCACGCAGGGGTGCTCAGCGTCCGCGGCACGGTCGACGCAGGAGTGCCGGTAGTCATGATCGACCTGGCAGCGACCGCGGACCGCGCCGCTGTGGAGCGGACGGTGAAATCGTTCGCGGTGAATCACGAGATCACCGAACCGTGAGCGGCTTTACGCAACAGGAGTCCGTCGAGCACGTGCCGGTGGTGATAGTCGGTGGCGGTCCCACGGGAATCACGGCCGCGACACTGCTGGCCCAATACGGCGTCGAGACGTTGGTGCTGGACCGGTGGTCGCAGGTCTACCCGCAACCTCGGGCGGTCCATCTCGACGATGAGGTCTACCGCATCCTGGGGCGCCTCGGGGTCGCGCAAGAGTTCGCCGGCATCGCCTGGCCGGCCCGTGGCCTCCAACTGATCGACAGTGACATGACCGTGCTGGCGCGATTCCGGCGCGATACGCGGGTCACGCGGAACGGGTTCCCGGCCGCGAACATGTTCGACCAACCGCAACTCGAAGAAGTGTTGCGAAACAATCTGACTCGGTATCGGCACGCGCAGTTTCGGGGTGACACAGAGGTCGTCGACGTGCTGACCACCGGCAGTCCGCTCCGCCTCCATGTGCGTAACCGCGCGACCGGCCAGGATTCGGTGATCGGCGCGGACTTCGTGCTGGGCTGCGACGGGGCGAACAGCATTGTCCGCAAGGCGATCGGCGCCGAGATGCGCAGCATGAGGTTCGATCAACGCTGGCTGGTGGTCGATATCGCGACCGATGCCGACCTACAGCAGTGGGAGGGCGTGCATCAGCTCTGTGACGAGCATCGAGCCGGGACGTACATGCGGATCGGTCCCGATCGCTACCGCTGGGAGTTCCGCCTGCTGGACCACGAGTCGGTCGACGATTACGCCACCTTGACCGAACTTCGTCCGTTGATCGCGCCCTGGATGCGAGGTGTCGACGACGCCTCGCTACGTCTGATTCGCACCGCGGAGTACACATTCCGAGCGCAACTCGCCGACCGTTGGCGCCGCGGGAACACGTTCCTGCTCGGTGATGCCGCGCACCTGACACCGCCGTTCATCGGCCAGGGCATGGGAGCCGGTCTGCGTGACGCGATGAATCTGGCGTGGAAGATCGCCGGCGTGCACCACCGACATCTTGCACCGAGCGTGCTCGACAGTTACGAGACCGAGCGTCGCCCACACGCACGGCACATGATCTCGCTGGCGCTCAACGTGGGCCGGGCCATGACCTCAGGAGGCCGGATCGGTGCCGCGGCGCGATCGGTGTTGCTGCCGTACCTGCATGTGGTACCGGGACTGAGAGCGAAGGTCGTCGACTCCCGCACTCCGTCGCTGCACTCCTCGTCGATGGTGCGGCGCTCGCTGCGACCAGGTGGCATTGCTGGGCAGTTGTGTCCGAATTCACTGCTCGACAACGGCATCCGCCTCGACGAACATCTCGGACCACGCTTCGGTGTAGTCACCAATATCGCTCTGACCGCTGCGCAACAGGAGACCATCACTTTCCGGGGTGCATGTGCTGTCTACGCTGCGGCAGGGTCCGACCTGGATCGATGGTTGCGCCGCCGGCATCTCGCGGGCGCAGTCGTGCGACCCGATGGCACGGTCATGACTGCCGGCCGCAACCTCGACACCATCTGTCGCACAGTGCCGCTGTTTCGACGCGATCGCCACCACGCCCACCCGTAGGCATGCACGGGTCTGACCCGCAGCCAGTCTTGACGAACAGGAATCGCCGACGTGTTTCGCCCGCCTACGGCCGTACCGGTATACCGCCCCGACATCTACACCCGCTCCGCGATTCTCGAGCCGTACCCGCACTACCGAGCGATGCGCCAGCTGGGTCCGGTGGTGTGGCTTCCTCGACAACGCCTCTATGCGCTGCCGCGCTTCAGCGAATGCAAGGCGACGCTACGCGACGATGATCTCTTCCTTTCCGGGTATGGTGTGGCGGCGAATCCGCTGACCAATCGTCTGTCGCGGGGGACCACACTCAACAGCGACGGAGCCGATCACAATAGGCGCCGCAAGCTCGTCGCGCACCGGCTGATGCCCCGGGCACTGCGCACCCTGAGCGACGACGTCGACGCCCTGGCACGTGCCATCGTCGATGCCGCTCTGGCCCGGCGGACCGTGGATGGGGTTGCCGACCTGGCCACCGCCCTGCCGCTGGCCGTCGTGCCCGATCTGGTTGGGTGGCCACGTGGTGAACGCAAGCACCTACTCGACTGGGGTGCAGCCACGTTCGACATTCTCGGGCCAGGTAATGCGCAGGCGTTACAAGCCGTTCCGCGTAGCCTGCAGATGCTGCGCTTCGCCCAGCGGGTGGTGCGCGAGCGCAACGTACTGCCCGACAGCATGGCTCACGAGCTGCTGACTGCCGTCGACGAGGGCACGCTGGCCGCCGAAGAGGTTCCACCGCTGCTCATCGACTACATCGCGCCGTCGCTGGACACGACGATCAGCGCAATCTCCAGTGCGTTGTATCTGTTCGCCACCCACCCCGAGCAGTGGCAACTGTTGAAAGATGATCCGGCCCGAATTCCCCACGCCATCAACGAAGTGGTCCGCTTCGAGTCGCCGCTGCGGGCCTTTACCCGCAAGACGGCACGGGAGTGCGTCGTGTCGGACGTCCGCCTACCGGCAGGTGCCCGGGTGCTGGTGATGTACGCCTCGGCCAACCGGGACGAACGGGAATGGGATGCCCCAGATGTGTTCGACATCGGTAACGATGCCGGACGGCACGTCGGGTTCGGCAGCGGTGCACACGCCTGCGCCGGACAGGGCCTGGCCCGGTTGGAGACCACAGCGATGCTCAAGGCGCTGATCGAGCGCGTCGACCGCATCGAGGTGACCGGCCAACCGATCTGGGGAGTCAACAACATCATCCGCAGTTACGCCCAACTTCCCATCCGCCTCATCGCCGCATGAGAAATGCCAAAAGGAACACGCCCATGTCTGAGACCGAGATCTTCGACGTCATCATCGTCGGTTTGGGTCCATCTGGTGCCGCGGCAGCCAATGCCGCGGGCGCACTCGGATTGCGTACCCTCGTCGTCGAACGCGACCTGGAGATTTTCGAACGGCAACGTGCCATCGCGCTGGATGATGAGGCCTTACGGGTGATTCGGGGCCTCGGCCTGTTCGAAGAGATCACTGCGCACATGCACCTGGGTGTCACCGCGCGGTTCGTGGGCATGGACGGTAAGCCGTTCCTGTCCACGCCATCGGCCCCCACGTCCTACACCGGCTACTCGTTGGCGAACTTCTTTCATCAACCCGCCCTCGAACACGCCCTGCGCGACGGTCTCAGACGATTCCCGTGCGTGGAGGTCAGGGCGGGGTGGACCGCGTCACTGGTCGGGCAGGGCCCTCAGTCGGTGGCGTTGGAGTTATCCGACGAACAGGGTGATACGACGAATGTGAGCGGTCGTTATGTCTTGGCCTGCGACGGTGGCAGCAGCCCGTTGCGCAAGCAGCTCGGAATCCCGTTCGCAGGCACGTCGTATGCCGAGCAATGGATGGACGTGCAGGCGCGCGTCAAACGTCCACTGCATCGACCCCCGCACTTCGACTTCGTCTGTTCTCCGGAACGCCCAGGTGTCAGGTGTCCCTGCCCGGGCGGCTACTACCGGTGGGAGTGGCGCATCAACCCCGGCGAGGACGCCGACGCCATGCTCAGTGAGGACAACATCTGGCGCATGCTGGCCGACGAAGGCGTCACCGCTGACGATATCGAAATTGCTCGGACCTGGTCCTATACCTTCCACGTGCGTAAAGCCCAACGGTGGCGGGTCGGTCGAGTGCTGCTGCTGGGAGACGCTGCCCATGTGATGCCGCCCTTCGCCGGGCAAGGAATTTCGGGCGCCTTCCGGGATGCCGCCAACGTGGTGTGGAAACTCGACGCCGTCATCCGCGGCCGCGCCGGCGACGCGCTTCTCGACACCTATCAAACCGAGCGCGAACCTCACCACGACGCCATGACCCGCCGTGCAGTGATGTTCGGCAAGATCGTCATGACCCAACGCCCCCTTGTCGCTCGACTGCGCGACAAGGTGGCGCGCACGGCCACAAAGATCCCCGGTGTCATGGCGGCGTTGGTCCGCCGTATCGGCGCACCGACACCGTTGGGACCGGGATGCCTGTCTGCGGGCCGGGGACGCGGCATGGTGGGATACCTCATCACACCTGCCCGCGTCGCATTATTCGGTGCCGGATCGATGTACATCGACGACGCACTCGGGCACGGTTGGGCCATCCTCGGTCTCGACGCTGATCCCCGCGACGCAATGCTGGAAAGCACTGTGCAGGCTTGGGAGCAGTTCGGTGCGAAGTTTTTGACCATCCGACCGGGCACATCCGTGGTGGAGGGTGACGAGCTCGGTGACCCGGCCGGGCAGCTGTGGGATGCCATGCGTGCTCACGGTGTGAATTTCCTTGTGGTGCGACCCGATCGATACGTCTACGCCGCTACCGAGTACGGCCATGAGATTGCCGCGCCGATGTTTGCCTCGGTGGGACGCTCGTGCACCGCGTCCGTGCGCAATCTCGCTCAATCCGCCGGCTGACCGGAGGAAGGGAATCGGTGAGATGAGCTCGATCTATGTGGCCGTGTCCGTCGGGTACGGGCTGATGTGCCTGGTGCCGGCAGCGATGAAGTTGAGTGGTGTGGCCAAGATGCGCGCCTCTGCAGAGCATTTCGGTATCCGGTGGTCACGCTACCGTCTGGTCGGCGTGGTGGAATTGGCGGCCGCTGTTGCTGTCTTCGCCGGCATCGTCACTCCCACTTTGGGACTGCTCGCGGCGATCGGTATGAGCGCCCTTCTTATCGCAGCGGTGGTCACTCACCGCCGTGCCGGGGATGGAGTCCGGGAATACTCCTCTGCGCTCGTTTTTCTGATCGCATCGGTTGGCTATCTCGCCGTGTGGATCACCGCGGCACCCCGGCCATGACACCCGGTCGGGACCTGCAGTGGCTTCTGATGATCAGATGCCGATGACGGCGGCCCGAGACCGAAATGGCGCGGTTTACGCACTCACCACGCTGGAACGGGCTGCATTCGGTGCCGGGTCGCTGGCGACGGCGACCTATGCCGTGGTTCCGGGGCTCGTCCTGCTCTACTACCTGACGAACGTGCTTGGCGTCGCAGCGGGCGTGGCCGGTTTGGTGGTCTTTCTGCCCAAGCTGTTGGATCTGGTTTACAACCCCATCGTGGGGCGCCTATCGGATGCAACGACGTCCCGTTGGGGCCCTCGCCGTCCGTGGTTGGCTGCCGGGGCAATCTCGTTCCCCGTGGCATTCGTCGCGGTGTTCTGTTCTCCGTTCACGGGGGTCGCAGCGGCTTGTTGGGTCGGGATCACACTCGCGCTGGCGGGTGTCGGCTTCTCTGCATTTGCGGTTCCGTACGGCGTATTACCTGCTGAACTGGGGGCCGGTGCGCAGGAACGAAAGTTTATGACGGCATGGCGGATGGGGTTTCTCGGCGTGGCCATTCTGGCGGCGGGTGGCGTGGCGCCACTGCTGACCGCAGTGGGCGGCGGCGGTGCGCAGGGATATCGCGTCATGGCGGTCGCCATGGGCGGTGTGATCTTTGTCGGCACGTGTGCCGCGTTGTTCAGCGCGCGCCGCCACGCCCATGCGGCGGTGAATGCGGCCATAGCCGACGGTGCCGGATCCCTGCGCACAGCGCTGTCCGCAGCTCGCCGCAATCAACGCTTCTCGATTCTGTTCGCCGTTTTTCTCCTCGTCGAGGTCGTGATCGCCGCGGCATTGGCGGGATTGCCATACATGGCGGCCCAGTTCCTGGGATCCGAAGAGGCGATCGCACCGCTGTTCGTCAGTGTGCTGGGTCCACTGCTGCTGACGATGCCTTTATGGACCCGGGCCGCGGTCCGATTCGGAGACAGGCGTTGCCTTCAGGTTGCGTTGACAGTTTTCGGCGCGGGGACCTGCTCGGCAACCGCGCTGCCTCTGCTCGCTGAGTCGAGTAGATTGCCCTTGGCCTGCGCGGTATTCGCCATTGCCGGAACCGGTTTCGCTGGAGCGCAATTGCTGGCCAACACCATGCTCGCCGATACCTTGGCTGAAGATGCCGGTGAGTCGGGCGAACGTCGAGCCGGAGTCCTCGTCGGACTGTGGTCGGCCGGTGAGACAATCGCGGCCGCAGCCGGAGCCGCTGTTTATGGCGGGATCTTGGGTCTCACCGGTTTCGTGTCGTCGACAAGTGATGAGATCGTCAGCCAACCCCACAGTGCGCAGTGGGGCATGGTGCTCGGCCTGACAGGTACGGCCGCGGTGTGCATCCTTGGCGCGTTGGTTTTGACGATGCGCACGGGCTGGGCTGGGGAGTCTGTGCGCGACAACTGAGGTCGGCGATGTCAGATGTCATTCGCGATCTTCGGGAACCTGCGTGGGCCGCGTGATGGCACGGCTAGACGCAGGTGATATGCGGCAACCCGTCCGAGAATCCTGGGCTCGAAGAGCCGTCGTGGCGAGTCGATCATGTTGACGATGCGGACGAGTTGTTCGGTGATCACGATGTCATCGCGGGCGGCAGCGAGTATCTGGTGCTGGGTCCAGTGCAGCGCCCGGCGCTGTGCTCGCTCGATGATCCTGATTTGCCGGTGAGGGGTTGGCGGCCTGTTGGTCGCCCAAACCGGCGCAATGATCTCGGCGAGTGAACGGTAGAAAGTCTGGGAATTGCCGAGGCCGTGCGCGCCTAGGTGCTCGCGTAGCGCATGAACGTGCCGCGCAGCCATGGTGATTCCTTGGCCGTGGATGGGATCCAGGCAACACAAGGCATCCCCGATGACAAGGAGTCCGTCAGGAAGCGTCTCGGCCTGGTCGTAGCGGTGCCAGGTGCCGCCGGGGTAGCGATACACCGCGATGTCGGACACAGCTCTGGCTCGGCGCAGCGCTCCTGTGATGTGTGCCGGCATGAACGATTCAGCGCGGGACAACATGTCCGACAGAGTGTCTGGTGGGGGCCGGTCGTCGCTGTCGTGGGTGGCAATGGTCAATGTCCAGACCTCATGCTCGCCGGCGATGAGGCCGCCGCGGCCGGTGCCGCCGGGCGGGATGACCAGGATGAGCCGCTCCGGGAAGGAATCCTGGTCGTCGATGGTCAGGTGTTGGCTGTAGTACACACCGCGCACCCGGAACGTGCGTTGGGGTGGGCGTGGGCAACCCAGTTGTTCGAGAAGCAGGGGTGTGCGGGTGGCACGTCCGCTGGCATCGACAATCAATTCAGCATCTAGCGTGCGTGTGGTGCCGGTCTGTCGGTCGGTGACAGTGACGCCGGTGATGCGCCCGGGCCGGGAGGCGACGAGTTCGCCGACGTCGTGGCCGTCGGCAACCATGACGGTGGGTCGGTCGATGACACGACGGCGCAACACGTACTCCAACTGTGGTCGCGTCACCAAATAGTTGGCCAGCGCTGCCGGGTCAGCGAGGGCGTCGGTGCGGTTGAAACCGTAACGACCGCTCTGAAGGTACATCCGTGCACCCAACTGAGCGTCGTCAACGACCTGTGCGCCAGCGTCGACCAGATCGCCGAGTACATCGGGCACCAGGTCCTCTATCGTCTGCCATCCCTTGGACAACACGCTGTGCAGGTGCGGGCCCTGGGGAATGCCGCGTCGTGGAGATGGGCTGTCGGGTAGTTGGTCTCGTTCGACAATGGTGACGTCGTGGCCTGAATCGGCGAGCGTTGCGGCAGCGAGCAGGCCCGCGATACCGGCGCCCAGGACTACAGCATGAGCGGTCATAGCGTGCACGCCTCTCTTTGCGTGTGGAGTGATACCGAACGCTAACCCCAAAATAAGAAAAATAAGGCTAAATTAAGTAGAGTCTAAGGATGGTGTCGGACGGGAGGCGATGGCTTTGACTCAACGCAAAGAAGAGGAGCCCACATGCGGTGCACAGTCGCGACGACGGGTTGCCTTGGTAACCGGTGCCTCCCGCGGTATCGGGGCTCAGGTGGCACGACAGCTCGGCGCCCGCGGTCTGCACGTGGTGATCAACTACCGCGAGAAAGCCAAACGGGCCCAGGCGGTGGTCGACGAGATTCGTGCCGCAGGCGGCCACGCCACCGCGATGGGCGCCGACGTCTGCGAGGAAGAGCAGGTTCGGGCGCTGCTCGAGACGATCAACTACCGATTCGGGGCGCTCGATGTGTTGGTGCTCAACGCGTCCGGTGGGCTGGAGCGCGGCGCGGACCCGGGCTATGCGATGCGATTGAATCGCGATGCGCAATGCGAATTGGTCACCCGTGCAGTGCCGCACATGCCCGAGGGTGCACGCATCGTGTTTGTCACCAGCCACCAAGCGCATTTCTCTCCTGATCGACCGGTTCCCGAGGGATACGAACCGATCGCGGCGAGCAAGCGTGCGGGTGAAGACGCGCTGCTTGCCGCCAAACCCGCACTGGCAGAACGCGGAATCGTCTTGAAGGTGGTGTCGGGGGACATGATCGACGGAACCATCATTGTCCGGCTCTTGCACCGCAAAGACCCCGCCGCGGTGCAAGCCCGCCGCGATCACGGGCCATTGCCCACCGTCGAAGAGTTCGCCACTGCCATTACCGACGCAGCACTACAACCCGAGGTCGCCGAAACGACCTATGTAGGTGGCGCCGACTACCGTAGGTGAGCCTTTTCTCTGCATCGCGAAGAATTCGGTTGCTTCCGCGGGCTTCCGGCGGCACGGTTGAGGGGCGTTTTACGGGGGAGGCGGTGGGTGGTGGGGTCCGGTCTGGGGTGGCGGCGCATGGTGTCGCTGCTGAGTCGCCTTCGTTCGCGCGATTGGTTTGTCCTGTTCGCGGTGTCGGCGCTGGCAGCGGCCTCACCCCTGGTCACGCTGTTCATCGTCAAGTATCTGGTCGATCACGTGGCGGAGTTGACCGCATCGCGCCCGGAGACGTGGGCTTGGATCGCTGCGATGTGGGCACCGATGGCGGGCTACTTTGTGGTCAACGTCATCGCGGATTCTGCGGAAACACTTCAGCTGCTGAAGATCTCGACGCTGCGCGATCAGATCGGGCTCGAGGTCGAAGACCGCACGGTAACCAAATCGTTGGCCCATCACGACCTCGCACTCTTCGACCGCCCTGAGATCAAGAAGCTGCTGACCCTGGCGGCGAACGCGACCGAACACGCCCAGTACCTGGTGCAACTGCTGTCGAACCTGATGACCGGTCTGCTGCTTGCCGCCCCCACCCTGATCATCGCGGGGTCACTGGGGTTGTGGATTCCCCTGTTGGTTCTCGCAACAACGATTCCGGCGACGCTGATGCAGTTGCGTTATGAACGTAAAGCATGGGACGTCGAGGCTTCACACGTAGACCTCAACAACCGTGTACAACAACTGCGCTCGACGATGGTCAATCCACGTGGCGCCGGTGACATCCGCGCTTATCTTCTGCACGCCAGCCTCTTGCCGCGCTGGCGGTCCCAGGCCCGGGCACTCGTCACCGCTCGGCGCATGGTCAAGAATCGGGGCGCCGTCATGGTCCTGCTGTTGGCGACGATGAGCGGGGTCGGGCTGCTGGTGCCCTACGGCTTCGTGATCAGCGAGGCCATCTCCGGTGACATCTCACTGGGAACCTTGGCGTTGTTCATCGGGCTGATTCCCGAATTGCGGAGGAGCCTGTTCATTGTGTGCGCCAACGCCGGCGAACTCACAGGAGCCGCCCGGCAGCTGAACGCGCTCTGGCAGTTCGAAGACACCAAGCCCGCTATTGCGCTCGACCCTGATCGGGACATCATCGGGCCGCTCGCTGGATCTGCACGGAAGGCGAACGCTGTGGCGCCGACCATCGCTTTCACAGAGGTGGCTTTCGGCTACAACCCTTCCGAACCTGAGGTGCTCAGCGGCATCGACCTGGTGCTTCCGGCCGGCAGTGCGACCCTGGTGGTGGGCGAAAACGGCGCCGGAAAAACCACTCTCGCAAAGCTGCTATGTCGATTTTACGACCCCACGCATGGAGCGCTGACTGCCGACGGGGTCGATCTGCGGGATATCGACATCGTCGATTATCGCCGTCGTACAGCGGTTCTCGTGCAGGATCCTGTTCGGCTTCCGCTCTCGGTGCGAGACTGTCTCCAGTCCACTGTGGCGCCAGTCTCCGATGCCGCGATGGTCGAAGCGTTGCGTGATGTGGGTCTACTCGACAAGTTCGAGCACACGCCGGACGGACTGGATACCGAGCTGTCCTCAAACCTCAACACCGGCACCGACCTGTCGGGAGGTCAATGGCAACGCTTGGCCATTGCGCGATTCCTGTTGGCCCTGTCCACCGCGACCGTAGCCGTCATCGATGAACCCACCACAGCCCTGGATCCCATCGCTGACCACCACCTGAGCGACCTCATCTTCGACCGCTGCACCGGCAAGACCACTTTCATCGTCAGCCACCGAATGCACCTCGCGCCCAATGTCACCCAAGTTGCGTTTATCTGCCGGGGACGCCCCCTCCAGGTGGCCCCACATCACCAACTGGCCGAAACCAATGCGACCTATCGCCGGATGCTCGCCGCCTGTTAGGAACCTTTGTCGCCCTGTACCCGGCGGTCAATGCTTGATGGCGGTGATCAGCTCCCGGCCAATGGGTCCATTGGGATCATGCTCGATCTCTTCTAGGCCAGCATCATCGAGCGCCGCGGGATACTCGGCGCAGGTGTAGAGACCCATGCGGTGTTCCTCGGCGAAGGTCTCGACCGACCCGCGGAAAGTCGATGTGAAAAAACGGTTCCGAGCGTTGGCGACGCCCTTTTCAGGAGAACGGCCGATCGCTCGCGACAATGAGAGCAGTCATTCCGTTCTCGGAGCCCGACTCGTGCACCTCGCCGGGACTCCATAACGCAGCCTGACCAACGCTGACGGGCACACGCACGCCATCGGCTCCGGCTACCCACCCACTTCCACTGATGATTGCGAAGAGTTGGTGTCGTCCTGCGCGATGACACCCGAGCACACCGTGGGGTTCACACCACGCAATATGCACGCGAGCCTCCAGGTCGGCGTCGTGTCCGGAGATGCTGCATATCGCGATGCCACGGCTGCCGAAACCGTCGCCGTCCAACGAGCTTCTCGGGAGGCTGATGATCTCCATCTCTGCAGTGTGACAGGCGGCGACAAACGGTGCTGCCAGTGGAGAACTAATCGGTTGTGCAGCAACGTGAGCTCCCCTTACCGTCGATGAATGCCTGCCGATGCGCCGACGATCCTCGCTACCAGCGGGGGAATTGGTGCTGGGCTGCGCACTCGCTTCGAGTTCACGGCGTTGACCGATTTCGCGGTGGAATTGTCCGGGGTCGAAGGTCGTGCGCCGCGCGTCTGCTTCCTGGCCACCGCGATGGGTGACGACAAGGCCACGCTGCACTATCTGACCGAGGCGGCACAATCACGCGGGTTCATCCCGTCGCACATCTCGCTGTTCCCGATGCCGACCGTCGCCGACGCGACAGCGCACCTGTTGGAGCAGGACGTGGTCTGGGTGTTCGGCGGCAGTGTCGCCAACCTGCTCGCACTATGGCGTGTGCACGGACTCGACACAGCCCTGCACACGGCATGGGAGGCCGGGGTGGTGCTCACCGGGATCTCCGCGGGCTCGATCTGCTGGCACAGCGGAGGAATGACCGATTCCTTCGGCCCGACCCTGCAGCCGATCGTCGACGGATTGCGATTCCTCCCATACGCCAATGGTGTGCATTACGACACCGAGGCACAGCGGCGTCCGATGCTGCAGACATTTGTCGGCAACGGAACGTTGCCGGCTGCCTACGCCACTGATGACGGCGCCGGGTTGCTCTACCGGGGTACCACGTTCGTGGAGGCGGTTGCGGAGAAGAACTCTGCTGGTGCCTACTTCGTTTCGGCGGGTGATGGTGGCGTGCTGGAGACGGCCCTGGACGTGCGGCGCCTGTGATGACCACAGTCACCTTCCGCGCTTCGACAGTCGAAGATTTCGAGTTCTTCTTCGAATTGCACAAGGCCACGTTGGGCCCCTACGTGGCTCAGGAGTGGGGCTGGGACCACGACGTTCAACGCGCATACTTGGGCCGCAGTATTGACTTTGCGGCTACGCAGGTGATTGTTGCCGACGGGGCCGATGCCGGCAGGTTGGACCTTGCAGAGCGTGACGGTGACGTATATGTCGGCTTGCTCGAGGTGGCGCCGGTCTTTCAGCGCCGCGGGATCGGCACACGCGTCCTTCGAGAGGTGCTCGATGATGCGTTCACCGCTGGACGAGGGGTATGCCTGAATGTGTTGAAGGTCAACACGGATGCTCGTCGGCTCTATCGACGCCTGGGATTCGTCATGGTCGCGGAGACCGATATCCGTTGGCGGATGCGCGCTGATCTGCCGGTCGTTCACGAGAGTATTGCTGCGACTGAGGGCTTGGTGTTCAACCAATCCGATCCTGAGGTCCGGTTGCGTGCTGCCACGCGGAACGATCTGGGGTTCCTCGTGGAGATGGCACGGCACGCCTCTGTGATCGAGGACCGACCGCTGCCTGATCCAGCTGACGACGAGGTTGTGGAGATGTTGCCTGCGCCAGGAACCGTGACGATCATTGCCGAGGATCGGTACGGATCACCTGTCGGAGCCGCGTGGACGTACTACAGCAGCCCGCCGCTGCGGACAGGCGCTGATGGTGCTCCGCTACCCGAACTGTGCATGGCGGTCATCCCGCCGCAGCGCGGAGGCGGCATCGGTGCGATGCTGCTGGAAGCACTGTTCGCCGAACTCGCGCCACGATTCGAAGCGTTGTGCGCCAACGTCCACTCCCGAAATCGAGCGCGAAGACTCTATGAACGCAGAGGCTTCCGTACCGACGGCCGAGGGCACGGTCCGCTGGGCGTTGCGATGGTTAAGGAACTCCGGTTGAACCCCAGCCGATAGCGGTGGGCGTACCTGTCGTTACTCAGTCGGTGAACGCCCTCGAGTAGCGGCATCCGTCGCGGTCGGCCCAGGCCGCGACACCGTTGATCAGGGGACCGAAGGTGATGCGTTCGGGCAGAGCCTCATCGAGCCCGATGCGAAACGTTGATGGCGCCACTTGCACCAGCTCGACGTCCTCGGCCGGGGCCTCGACCCCGCCGGGCGCTATCAACACCAGCGCACCACCACGTTGCACCACCCGGAAATTGGTGAACCACGGCGAGTACGAGCGATAGTGCCCACAGAACTCGCTCCTGGTCGTCATTGTTCCGGCCGCCGGATCCCGTTGTGCGCAGATCGGGTTGAGGTCTTCTGGACCCCAGACCCAGCGGTCCGCGTCGAAGACCAGTGCATAGCGCCGTAGCGTCGGTAGCCGAGTCACGACACGACGCCCCCACGTTCTGAGCAGTGGCGCTTGCTCGCCGCCCGATGACACGGTGAGCCCAACGACGCCGTGTCGCTGTTCGGTGGCTGCGACGCGCACGGGCTCACCTGACGACGAGACGAATTCGCCCGTACAGCCGAGCCGTTGCACCTCATCGGCATCCCACGCACCCGGGTCCAGCCGATCGATCGGCACTGCACCCGGTGTGCGCAACTCGGTGGCCACGCAGCGCGCAATCGCCTCGGCCACGGGGGTGTCGCCGTTGGCGTTGGTCATCACGCACACCGCTGTACCGCTATCGAGATCGACGAGCAGGAATGATGCATAGCCGACCATCCCGCCACCGTGGGTGAGTACGGTAGCGCTGTCGACCTGTTCGACGTTGATGCCCAGTCCGTACCGGCTGGACTGTCCGAGAGCCACCCCCGGCAGGTCGAGGACGTCCTCCCCGGTGGGGGCGAGTGCCGACACCATCGCCTTGAAGGTGGGGTCCTGCAGGATGCGGGTGCCGTCCAGCACGCCGCGGCCCAAGAGCATCCGCGCGAACCGGCCGAGATCCGAAGCTGTGCAGGCGAGGTTCCCGTCAGCCCCGGCCACCTCCATCCACGGCGCGGTGATCAATGGATCGCCGGGCACCCAGGGCCGGTCATCGCGCAGTGGCTGATATCCGCGGGCCAGCACCGGATAGTCCTCATGCGTGACGCAGGCAATGGTGTCCGACATGCCGAGCGGTTGCAGGATGCGTTGCGCGACGAGTTCGGGCAGTGATGTCGCCGAGAGGTGGGCGGCCACCAGTCCGAGCAGGATGTAACCAAAATTCGAGTAGTGGAACATCTTTCCGACTGCTGCGGGGGAGGGAGATCCACTGTACAGGGTGGCCTGACCGATCTCGTCCGGCACGGCGTCCACGCTGGCGACCAGCCCGGAGGTGTGGGTGAGCAAGCGTCTGATGGTGATGTCCGGGGCGCGCATCGCGACCGGAAGCCAGCTCAGAACGTCGCCCACCGGCGTGTCCAGGGTGATCATGTCCTGCTCGACCAGCTGCAGCACCGCCATCGAAGTGACGACTTTGCTGATCGATCCGATCTGGAAGAGATGCTGTGCCTCAACGGGTTTACCGCGCTCCAGATCGGCGAATCCGAATCGGTGACGCAAGGTCTCGCCCTCGCGGTCGACGGCCACCACGACTCCGCCGGGTACTGCCCACTTCTCGGCGATGGCGTTGATGACAGCGCGGGCTGACTCGGTCATCTGCAGGCCTGCTCCGTGGCGTCGATAAGCTGTTCGCGACGAAGTAGGTCACCGAATGTCTCCCGGCGCACGGCCAGCCGTGCCGAACCTTGGTCGCAGAATACGACCGGCGGCCGCAGCGCGGTGTTGTAGTTGTTCGACATCGTGTAGCAGTACGCCCCGGTCACCGGCACCGTCACCAGATCGCCGACCGCAGGGGCCACCACCTGCACCTGTTCGGCGATCCGGTCACCGGATTCGCAGTGCCGCCCGACGATGTCGACCGTCTCGGCGGGTCCGCTGCGATCGATGACCGATGGTTGGAATGGCTGTCCGTAGAGGGAGACCTCAAGGTTGTCGCCCATGCCGCCGTCTACTGCGGCATGGGATCGTACGCCGCGCTTGACCGTCACCACTCGATAGGCGGTGATGCCGTTGCGCGCCACCATGGATCGACCCGGTTCCACAAGAAGTTCCACGTCGGTGCCGAGCTTGCGGTGCACCGCGGAGACCAGTGCCTCGGCGTAGTCCTCGACCGAGGGCGCCTCGTCTTCACTGACGTAGCGGACCCCGAGGCCACCGCCGAAGTCGTAGACGCCGAAGCGCTCGAACTCGGCCAGTGCCGTCACCGCCGCCTCGAATTGGGCGAGGTCGAGAAGCTGTGACCCCACATGGGCGTGCAGGCCGCGTAGGTCCACCATGGGCTGGCGCCGGATCTCGGTGATGACGTCCTCGACCTGATCGGCCGGGATGCCGAACTTGGAGCTGTCATGGCCGGTCATCATGGCCGCATGTGTCTTGGCATCCAGCGACGGGCTGACTCGCAGTAGTACCGGGACGGGTGATTGTGCCAGGCGCGCAAGCCGTTCCACGTCATCGAGATTGTCGATCACGATGTAACGAACTCGGGCCCGAACCGCGGCGCTGATGTCCTCGTCGGTTTTCGCATTGCCATGGAAGACCGCGCGGCCGGCGTCCGCACCCCCGGCCAGCGCCAGCCCCAATTCGCCGGCCGACGCCACATCGGTACCGCAACCTTCCTGGGCGAGCACCCCGATCACGGACGCCGAGGGAAAACTCTTCGATGCGAACAGGACCAGTGACCGCGGGTGGCGGCTGGTGAAGGCGCGGATGTAGTCGCGCGCGGTGCGGCGGAGCGCGCCCTCGTCGATCAGATACGCCGGTGTGCCGTACTCGGCCGCCAGTTGCGCTACCGGGCAACCGCCTATCAGCAGACGGTTTTCGGAATCCAGTTCGGTGCCCTCCGGGTACAGCGAGAGGTCGATATCGGCGGGTGTCAGCGTGTCAGCCATCGGCTCACCTTCGAGTAGTGCGACGTGTTCACCGGGAGTTCCGCGCTTGTTGGGCACGGCATGCCGCGTCATGCCGTGCGAAGCGTTCGGCCCACAGGCCGGCCCCCCGCGGGTCCGGTTCGATGACTTCGCGGGTAGATCGGTCCGGTGCGATATCGGGCCAGTCCAGCACGGTCCGGCCGGCCAACAGGGCGGCGCCGACTGCGGAATGGTCTGGTTCGTCGGTGTCGGTGTGGACTGCGCGGCCCGTCGCATCGGCGAGGTCCTGCCGGAATGCCGGAGACAATGCCCCGGAGCCGCTCATCATGATGGGGCCTGGTGATTCGCCCGGCGCGGCATCGGCGAGAACTTCCAGGCAGCGGCGAGACTCCAACACGATGCCCGCCATCAAACCGCGAGCGAGATCGGCTGCCGTGGTCCGCAATGTCACGCCCTCGATACTGCCGACCAGACCGGGGTCCCACAGGGCACCTTGCTCGCCGGGGGAGAGGTACGGCAGCACCAGCGGCGCATCGGTCAGATCGGCGCCGGCCGCGAGGTCGGCCACCGCTGACGCTCCTCCGGAAATGCCGAGCAACCCGGCCAGCCACTCCAGCGCGGACCCGGTCGCCAGGAGATCCATCTCCCGCCCGTACCCGCCGTCTGCCATCGGGGTGACCAGATAGCGTCCGTGCTCGTCGACATCCGCGGTGGCAGCACTGCCCAAGATGACGTTGCTGGTGCCGGCGATGTATGCCACCATTCCCGGATCTCGCACCCCGAGTCCGTAGGCGCCCAGGACCGAGTCGGCCGCGCCCACGAGCACCGGAATTCCGGCTGGGCATCCCCACCGGGCCGCGAGCTCCGGACGCAATGGCCGATGGTCGCGTGATTCGATGACCGCGGGAACCACGCGTGCGCCGGCTGTCGCCAGTATGGCGGTGTCCCACGCCCGGCGGTGTAGGTCGTAGGCTCCGAAACCCGATGCGGTACTGGGATCGGTCAGCAAATGCCCGGTGAGCATCTGGAACAGGTAGTCCTTGGCGCCGGCCACCGTCGCGTCGGCGGCCAGCCCCAGCCGGCACCGTCGGGCATGCATCGCCAGCAGATAGCGGCCGTCGAATTGTTGCCCGGTACGCCGATACAGGTGGCCGGGACCGACGGCCGAGGCGATGCTCTCGCCGTCGGCCTCGGCCCGTCCGTCCCGCCAGGTGATCGCCGGCCCGATCGGACGTCCACCGATATCCAGGCTGACCAAGGTGGGCAACATCGCCGAGAGGCCGAGTACCCCCCACGTCGCCGGGTCGGTCTGTCGAGCGAGTTCGTCCAGCGCGGCATGGCATGCCGCCACCCAGTCGGCTGGATCCTGCTCGGCGGCATACGGTTCCGGCTGCTCGGTCGGGTAGCCGACCCGGGCACGCGCGACGCACCGACCGTCGGCGCCGACCGCGACAGCCTTCAGGCTGCTTGTCCCGAGATCGACGCCGATGGCCAGCACACCATTACCGGTCAACGGGCCCTCCCTGCCAGACGCTCACGATCGGCCCGCAGACCGGTCAGAATTCACGAGCCACCACGCTCAGCGCGGCATCGGCGGCGTTGAGCGTCTCATCGATATCGGCGTCGGTGTGGACAAGCGAGACGAAGAGGTTCTCGAACTGCAGCGGATGAAACAGTACGCCGCGCACCACCATCTCCTGATACCAACGGGTGAAGACATCCTCGTGGGCGTGGGCGGCCGCATCGCGCCAGTTCTTGATCGGCCGGTCGGTGAACCACAGCTGGAATACCGTACCGATGCCCTCCACATAGGCGTCGATACCCTTGTCCTGTGCCAGGGTCTTCAAACCTTCGCCGAGCCGGTGACCCAACGCGCGCTGACGTTCGTACAGCCCCGGCGTGGCCAGAATATCCATGGTGGCCGAAACCGCAGCGCACGCTACGACATTGGCGTTGTAGGTTCCCGAATGCGAATAGGTGCCATCGGCGATCAGGCGCATCGCCTCGGTGGTCCCCCCGACCGCGGCCACCGGGAAGCCGCCGCCGATGCCCTTGGCATAGGTCGTCAGATCGGGCTTGATGCCGAACCACTCCTGGGCGCCGCCTCGAGCGAAGCGGAAACCGGTGATGACCTCGTCGAAAATGAGCATGGCACCGTACTTGGTGGTCTGCTCACGCAACAGTTCCAGGTATCCCGGCTCGGGCAGGATGCAGCCGGTGTTGAACACGGCGGGCTCGGTGAGCACGGCGGCCACCTCCTCGCCGCGTTCTTCCATCAGCTTGATGAAGCTCTCCGGGTCGTTCCAGGTGAGCACCACCAGCGTGCTCTCCAGTTCCGCGGGCACGCCGCCGCCCATGGCGACCGGGCGGGGCCGGTCGGCAGGTCCGGCGAGGGTCGGATCGACGTGGTTGGACCAGTACACGGTGTCCTGCCAGCCGTGGTAGTGACCTTCGAAGCGCACGATCAGCCGTCGTCCGGTGGTCGCCCGAGCAAGTCGGACGGCCGTACCCACGGCCTCGGAGCCGGAATTGGTGAAGCGCACCTGCTCCACGCCGGGAACCGCGGCCGCAACCTTCTCGGCCGCCTCGATCTCCAATTCGTAGGGCAGCCCGAAGCAGGTGCCGTACTCGGCGACGGCGTCGGTGACGGCCTTGGTCACCCCGGGATGGCGATGCCCCAGGATCATCGGTCCCAGCCCGAGCAGGTAATCGATGTATTCGTTGCCGTCGACGTCCCTGAGCCGTGAACCCTGCCCCTCGGATATGAAGAGCGGGTAGGGCTTCCAGCCGTTGCGGGGGAGCCGGGCGGTACTGCCGGCGCCGCCGGGGATGGTCTTGCGGGCGCGGTCATAGAGGTTCTTGGTGATCGCGGTCCGCTCGGCGTACGCGGTGTCAAACGTCGTCATGGACATGCTCTTCCTGTGAACGAACTGGCCAACCCAGTCATACTTCTCATACTAAGTATGTTGTCAAGCGAGTGTGGTCGTCGGGGCCAACAGCTCGATGAGCGCGCGCACCGGAGTGCCTGTCGGCCCCGCCGGCCAGGGGTAGGCCGGATCGACCAACCAGGCCGCGGAGCCGTTGTCGATGTGAACCCAGGGCACCGAGCCGACGAAGGAGCGCAGATAGGTGGCTGCCAGTTGACCCGAATCAGGAACCGAAACAGGAGCATTGGCAATATCGGCGACTCTGGACGTTAGCTGGGCGGCATAGCTGTGATGCAGCGGTAAGGCCCAGCCGCGGTCGAATCCACGCCTGCCCGCCTCGATGACCTCGGTCGTCAGATCGGCCGAGGTTCCCCAACATCCCCAGAACGCCGTCCCCACGCCACCGGAGTCCGTCAGCGTTCCGACATCAACGATCCGTGCCGGATTCTGAGCAGCGAGCCACTCCAGCGCATCGGCAAGCACCAGGCGCCCTTCGCAGTCGGTGTCGACCACCTCGGTGGTCCGCCCGCGGGGGTGGGTGAGCACGTCACCGGGGCGCAGCGCCCCGCTGCCGGGCATGTTCTCCGCCACGGGTAAGACCGCGGTGATGGGGCCTGTGGCTCCGAGCGCGGCGGCCGCGATCACTGCGGCCGCCACCGAAGCGGCCCCGGCCATATCGGTTTTCATCCAGTTGAGCTCGTGCGCATCGCGCTTGAGGTTGACACCACCCGAATCGAAGGTGATCCCCTTGCCGGCCAGAGCCGTCAGCGGACCATCCCCGGGGACCTGCAGGGCCAGAACCAGTGATGGTTCGGCACTACCCGCTCCGACACCGAGCGTGCCACCGAAACCGTGTTGGGTGAGCACGTCCTCGTCCCAGGTCTCGACAAGGACCGCGCCGGGGGCCAGTTCGGTGGCGAAGTCCGCGACGGCCTGCGCAAAAGCGAGTGGGCGCAGGGCATTCGGCGGTGTTTCGACCATTTGTCGCACCCACGACGTCGCACGGGCCACGATGCTCGCGCGTAGCAGCACCTCGTCGGCAGCCTGCGGGTCGTCGCAGACCACCATGACCGACAGTGCGGGGGCAACCGGTCCGCCGTGGCGCTGATACCGCCACGACCCGATCGCATGCCCCTGCGCGACGGCGCCCAGGACCTCGGGCATCCCAGGCGCTTCCAGCGCCAGCAGCGAGACGATGTTGCCCCGGGCTCCCGCACCGAGCGCGGCATCGAAGAGCTCCGCGGCACCGATCTCACCGGCGCCGAGGCCGACCAGTGTCACCCGCGCCGCCGCGCCGGATACCGGGAGCGACAACGTCATATGCGAACCCGCGTGCGCGTCGAAATCCCGGTCAGCGGAGGCTACGTCGGTGCAGTCGAATCCGGCGATGTCACTCAGCAACTGCGAACCGCGACCGCGGCGGCCGGCGGGGATGCCGATCACCACCTCGGTGTGCTGCCGTGCCGTCAGCGCGTCGACGAGATCTCGGGAGTAGACGCGCCTCAGCGCGGCATCGCTCATTCGGCGGGCTTGACCTGGAGCAGTGTCTGGGTCGACAGGTTGTTGACCGAACCCACCAGTGGGGACATCTGGAATCCCGTCCACTTCGGTGAGTGGGCCTCGATCACGTTCTGGTACAGCAACACGATGTACGGCCGGTCATCGAAGGCGATGCGCTGCATCTGATTGATGATGTCCTGACGTTCGGCCCGATCGCGGGCGATGCCCTGCGCCTCGTAGAGCTTGTCGTAGGCCGGGTTGCAGTATCCGCTGTCGTTGTTGTTTCCCCATTGCTCACAGGTCAGCACGCTGAGCTGGAAGTCCGGGTCCACCGGGGGAATCCATGTCCACATGGCGAGGTCGAACTCGTCGTATCCGTTGTCGGGGCCCAGGATTGCGGTGGTCGCGGCGTCGGTGTCCATCTTGCGCATCTCCAGATTGACGCCTGATTCACGAAAGCCGTTCTGGATGATCTGGAACATCCGGTCGCCGGCACCGTTGATGTCAGTGGGGAAGATGACCTCATAGGACATCCGGCTACCGTCGGCGACCCGGATACCGTCCGGTCCCTTGGCATAGCCGAGGCCATCGAGAATGGCGTTCGCCTGTGCCACGTCGAACGGTAGGCCCTTGATCGCGTCGTCATGCCACCCCGTTGCGGGAGCGACGATTGTCGATCCTGTGGTCGCCATTCCCAGCCACGCGGTGCCGATCATCTCCTCCCGGTTCATGGCGAGTTCGAAGGCCTTACGGACATCCGGGTTCAGGAGTTCGGGATGGTTCTTCTTCTTCGGATTGGTGTTGATGATGAAGTTGTAGAAGCCCGAGCCCGGTGCCGTGCCGACCTCCATCCCGGCCTCCTTGATGGACGGGACTGCGGTGGCAGGAGTGCTGGCACCGATCATGTCGACCTGGTCGGTCCGCAACGCCGTGACCATGGCATCGGAGTTGGCGAAGAACTGCAGACCGAAACCGGAGATATGCGGCTTTGTTTCGCCCCACCACTTCGGGTTTTGCGAGAACATCGCGACCTGGTCCTTCTTGTACTCATCCAGGACGAACGGTCCGCCGGACACCGCGGGCGCTTCATTCTGGAACGTCGTGATGGCCTTGCCGTCCCCGGTCGCGTACTGCGACCAGACATGCTCGGGAAGAACGGGCAGCTGCTGCATCTGTGCCAGCACATTGGACACCGGCTGCGAGTAGGTGAGCGTCAGGGTGTCTCCCTCGGCCGATGCCGATGTCAGACTGCGGATGAAGCCGGCCAGCTTGCCCGTCGGTCCGTCCTCGAACTGGCGAATCATGTTGAGTGTGAATGCCGCATCCTTGGCCGTCAGCGGTTCTCCGTCCGACCACTGGGCGTCCTTGACGATCTCGAAGGTCCAGACCAGGCCGTCCGGTGAGGTCTTCCAGCTGGTCGCGAAGGACGGCTTCAACGACATGTCCGTCGTGTCGTACTCGGTGAGGTGCGGATAGACGTACTGGTAGACGACATTGCTGTAATCCGATGTTGACACGAACGGGTTGAGCGAGTCGATCGCCACACTGACCCCGATCCGCAGGACGCTGCGTGACGTCGCGGAACTGCAGCCGGCAATCATCGAAACGGCCACCAGCGCGCCGCTGATGAGTGCCAGGATTCGCAGAGCGGGTTTCATGGAGAACCTTCCCTAGAGCATCGAGGTGGCGACATTCACGTGCTGGCGACCCGGACGGAACTTCAACCGAAATTGCAACGTGGTATTACATTCCCGTCACTTTGTGTGCTTAGTATGAGGACCATCACCTAGGCCGTCAAGACGAAAGGGGCCCGAGTGCGCGGGTACCTCTGGAAGCGAACCCTGTTCGCCGCTGTGACGATCTTCGTCGCGCTCACGGTCAACTTCATCCTGTTCCGGGTGCTCCCGGGGGATGCGGTCAGCCAGATATCGCGGATACCCAACGCCTCGCCGGCCATGAAGGAGGCGCTGCGCGCCGAGTTCGGACTCGACAAGCCCGTGTTCGAGCAGTATCTCCGCTACCTGCAACAGCTGTGCCAAGGCAACCTCGGCGTCTCGTACACCAACCGCCAGCCGGTCCTGGACAATCTGATCGAGGCGTTCGGCAATACCGTGCCGATGGTCGCCACCGGCACGCTGATCGCAATAGTCCTCGGGATCGTGGTGGGCATGTTCGCTGCGCTGCACCGGGGATCGGTCGGTGACCACGCGGCCACCGGCATCGCTGTGCTCTTCTATGCGTTACCCACACAGTTCCTCGGCATGATGCTGCTGATCATGTTCGCCGGCACGTTGCCGTCGGTCGGGATGTCGGACCCCTTCGCAGTGGGCCTGTCGCCAGGGGAGCAACTGCTGGACCTCGCCCGGCACATGATCCTGCCGGTCGCGACGCTGGTGCTCACCCTGTACGCCGAAAGCGCCTTGATCGTGCGGTCTGCGATGCTGGAAACCCTTGGCGAGAACTACATCCTGACTGCACGGGCCAAGGGCCTGACCCGTCGGCGCATCGTGTGGTCCTACGCACTGCGTAACGCCGCTCTGCCGACGATCACCCAAATTGCTCTCTCGTTGGGGACCATTGTGGGCGGATCGATCCTCGTCGAGGTGATCTTCTCCTGGCCGGGAGTCGGCCGCGCGCTCTATGACGCAGTCCTGCAACGTGATTACCCGATGTTGCAAGGCGGCTTTCTGGCCATCACCGTCACCGTCGTGGTGTTGAACTATCTCGCCGACATCCTGTACTTCCGGCTCGACCCGAGGATTTCACAGTGAACCACGAGGATCATCCCGCCGACGTCAATGATCCGGCCGCAGGGGAGCCGATACACAGGCGTGGCGCCTGGGGGGCGCTGCGCACCGCCATGGCCACCGTGCCCGCCATCATCGGGCTGAGCATCATCGGCCTGTTCCTCGTGGTCTCGGCACTGTCGCATTACCTGAAGCCCTACAGCACATCTGCGCCCAGTTGCGCGGTGTTCGAGCCGCCCTCACCACAACACTGGCTGGGTTGCGACGATGGTGGCATCGACATGGTGAGCCTGGTGTTGCAGGGCGGGCAGATATCGATGTTCGTGGGATTCACCGCAGCGGTCATTGCGATCGCCATCGGCGCAACCGTGGGTGTGCTGTCCGGATACTTCGGCGGCTGGGTGGATTCGATCCTGATGCGGGTGACCGACTATTTCATGGTCATACCGCAGATCGTGCTGATGATCGTGGTGGCGGCGGTGTGGGGCCCAAAGCTGAGCCACGTCATCGTGGTCATCGGCTTCCTCATGTGGACCAGCACCGCCCGCGTGGTGCGTGCGCAGGTGAAGACCTTGCGTGAACGTGTCTATGTTCAGCGGGCGGTGTCGATAGGCGCTGGACACCCGCGAATCATCCTCCACCACATACTTCCTCAGTTGGGACCCTTGCTCATCGCCAACGCGGTGCTGGCCATCACGCTGGCGATCTTCAACGAGACCGCCCTGGCCTTCCTCGGCCTGTCCGATCCGAC
Organism: Mycolicibacterium neoaurum; assembly: GCF_036946495.1. Taxonomy (NCBI): domain Bacteria; kingdom Bacillati; phylum Actinomycetota; class Actinomycetes; order Mycobacteriales; family Mycobacteriaceae; genus Mycobacterium; species Mycolicibacterium neoaurum. Next base: position 1,704,383 of record NZ_JAQIIX010000002.1, on the reverse strand, counting down.
GGCGGTCACCTGGGGAACGATCATGGAACACGCGTTCGTCCGAGGCGCCATCAGCACCGGGGCATGGTGGGCCATCGTTCCTGCCGGACTGTGCGTCGCAATCCTGATCATGGGGTGCTATTTGCTGGGCAATTCGATCGAGGACACCCTCAATCCCCGGCTGCGCTCATCTCATCTTTCCCGGAAGTCGTGGATGATGCGCCCACTGGTGGGCCGCGGAAAGGACGCACTGTGAGTGCGCAGAACGCCTTGGAGATCGTCGATCTCAATGTGTGGTTCGAACCGCGCGACACTCGTGCGGCCGATCCCGTCCACACCGTGAAGAACCTCTCGTTGCGCGTGGCGCCCGGGGAGCGGGTGGGCCTGGTCGGCGAGTCGGGCTGCGGCAAGACCACCACCATTCTGGCCGCCATGGGGTTGTTGCCGTCCACGGCCACCGTCAGTGGTGAAGTGCGCGTCAACGGTACGAACATCATCGGTGCCGGCGAGGCCGGTATCAACGGCCACCGGTGGACCGATATCGCCATGGTCTTCCAGGGTGCGATGAGCGCCTTCAACCCCGTGAAGACCATCGGATGGCAGATTCGGGAAGCCCTGAGATTTCATGACGTCGCCCACGGGAAGCAGGCGGTGGCCCGGTGCCGCGAGCTGCTCGACCTCGTCGGTCTGCCGCCGGATAGCGATGAGCGTTTCCCGCACCAGCTTTCCGGCGGCATGAAGCAACGTGCCGTCATCGCGATGGCACTCGCCTGCGACCCGAAGGTGCTGTTGGCCGACGAGCCCACCACTGCTCTGGATGTCGTAGTCCAGGATCAGGTGCTTCGGCTGCTCGTTCGCCTGTGCAGTGAGCTCGGCTTGGCGCTGGTACTGGTCACCCACGACTTGGGCGTGGTGGCGCAGGCCTGCACACGGGCGGCGGTGATGTACAACGGTGAGATCGTGGAAGAGGGGACCGTCGATGATCTCTATCATCGCCCGGCCCACCCCTACACCCGCACCCTTTTCGAGGCGACTCCGAACCTCGACGACGTAGCCGCTGTCACCACATCCGTTCGCTCGGAAGCGCCGACGTTGATCGTGCAGGACCTGCACGTGACCTACAGCGAGGGCGTGAAAAGGCCTCCACGACAATGGCTCAGGCGTGCCATGGGCCGACAGTCGGTAGCGGCCGCTGCGCCGGCCGACGCTGTCGACGGTGTCAGCCTCCAGGTTGCCGAGGGCGAACTCGTCGCCTTGGTCGGGCAGTCGGGCTGCGGTAAGACGACGACACTGCAGGCAGTCCTGGGCATGCAGCCTGTGCGATCCGGGTCCATCCAGATCGACGGGGTGGAGGTCGCCGGCCTGAGCGCACGTGCGTGGCGACCGCTACGTCGCCATGTCCAGATGATCTATCAAGATCCCTACGAGGCGCTCGACGGTCGGTTGCGCATCGAAGACACGATGGCCGAACCGCTGGTGGTGCACGGTATCGGCGCGAACAGGGCGGAACGTCGAACCCTGGTGGCCCAGGCGCTCCGTGACGTGGGTCTGGACCCCTCTCGACTGGCCCAACGCTATCCGCACGAACTGTCAGGCGGCCAGCGTCAACGCGTCGCGATCGCGGCCAGCCTCGTGCTGCGTCCCCGGTTGTTGCTGGCCGACGAGCCGGTGTCGATGCTGGACGTATCTGTGCGCACCGGAGTGCTGGAGCTGCTCGACCGGCTGCGCCGTGAACACCGGATGGGCATCCTGATGATCACCCACGACCTGTCGACGGCGACGGCCTACGCCGACCGTGTCATCGTCATGCGCGAGGGGCGCATCGTGGAAACGGGCAGACCCTGGCAGATCGTCAACGAGCCCGCCGATCCCTACACCCGAAAGCTGCTGGACAGTGTGCCGAGTCCGGACCCGACACGCCACCGCGCCTCCTGAGCCGTGGCGCCGGTCATTCCCCGGTGGTGGGCGCAGATCCGAAGGGGCGCACCGACCACGGCCCGGTACGGGCCGGCTCCACCAGGCGGCGTCCAGACGTCCCCGAGACGTAGAACAGAAACTCGCGCGCCGGGTAGGTCTGCTGAAAGCTGTCGAAAGCGGTCCCCTCGGCATTGACGCTCACACCGCGGATCCGCACCACGTTGTCCTTCGCCGTCAGCTTCAGATGCTCACGCTCCAGCGAGTTGGGATGGTCGACCTCGAAGACCTGTTCCACGAAATCATCAGTGAATCCGTAACGTTCGGCGAGAAATCCGTACAAGGAAGCGCCGGTGGCGAGCCGTTCCTCGTCCAGGGACGGCACAAGGCTCAGCGGCAGCACGGCCTTCTCCAACAGCTTGGGCACGTTGCCCAGCCGGCGCAGCCTGCAGATCTCCCACACTGGCTGTCCGGCGTCGATCCGCAACGCCGCGGCGTGGTTGTCACTCGGCTGCCCGACCATCAGGCTGACGAGCTCGGTGGCGAGTTCGACGCCATCGTCGTGTCCCTTGAGCGTCTCCAGCAGCGCGCCGGGACGCGACGGTTCACTGACGATCCGCTGCGGGGCCACGAACGTTCCGACACCCTGATGCCGCACGATCTTTCCGCTGTGGGTGAGTTCATCGAGCGCGCGACGCACCGTGATCACGCTGACATCGGCCATCTCGGCGAGTTCGGCCGTGCTCGGCAGCTGATCACCCTCGCGCAGATTTTGCTCCTCGATGAGCGATACGACGAGGTCGTAAACCTGCTGATATCGCAGTGGGCGCGCGGTCTTGCCGGTGCCGTCGTCGTTCACAAACCCTCCCCGGTGAGCTGCCGGCCGGTAGCGCAGGACACCGGTGCGTCCTGGGTACGGCCATCTAACTACCTACATTGTCATACAAGGAATGAGGTTTGATATGAGAGTCGTCATCTGCCCCGACCTGTCCGCGGTCGCCACCACCGCCGCCGATATCGTGACCGATCTGGTCGGCCGTAAGCCGCACGGGACGCTGGGGCTTGCCACCGGTTCCAGTCCGCTGGGGCTCTACGCCGAGTTGGCCGAGCGTGTCGCGGCGGGTTTGGACATGAGTGGGTTCTCCGGTTTCGCACTCGACGAGTACGTCGGGCTCGCCCCGGACGATCCGCGCAGCTACGCCTACGTCATCCGGACCCAGGTCACCGAGCCACTCCGACTGAACCCCGAAAATGTCCACGTACCAACGGGAATCGGTGATGATCTGGACGCCGAATGCCTCGCCTACGAGGACGCCATCCGCGCGGCCGGTGGTATCGACATCCAGATACTCGGGATCGGACGAAATGGGCACCTGGGTTTCAACGAGCCCACCTCGTCGTTCGCCTCCCGCACGCGGGTGGCGTCGCTGGCAAGTTGGACCCGGCAGGACAACGCGCGCTACTTCAGCTCACCCGACGACGTTCCACGCGAATGTGTCACCCAGGGTTTGGGCACCATCATGGCTGCCCGGATGACCCTGCTGATCGCCACCGGTACGGCCAAGGCCGGTGCAGTCGCCCGCGCGGTGGAGGGCCCGGTATCGGCACTGTGCCCGGCATCCATCCTGCAGCATCACGAGAACGCCGTCGTGGTCATCGACGAGGAGGCGGCCGCCGAACTCGCGTTGGTGGACTACTACCGTGACACTCAGCGCCGGAGCGTCCGCGATGCCGTCGCCGGCTGAGTCATGATGTCAGCTCGTCGGTGATCGACACCGGCTGCATACCACCGGCTTTCACCTGATCGGTCGTACTCCGGCATTCGCCGAGCACCTGGACTCGGCCGCCACCCTGATGTTCGGTCAGGATCGCCATGATCTTGCCCTGGTGGACCACCCGGCCGTGTGGCACCGCGCCCGGTGGTGGCCCGGGGGTCCAGCCCTGGTCGATCATCGTCGCCTCGACCTGCGCCAGATAGGTATCCGGCGGCGTGCCTGCGGGAATGGCGAAGCGGAAACCGGCGATACCGCGGAATGGCGGCTCGTTCTGGTCGTTGCACGAGCCGAATTTGAAGGACCCGCTGACACTCTCCAGCCGCGCGGCACGCACGATCTCACGGGCGGGGTCTACCACCTGAGCGCGTATCTGGTCATCGGTCAGCGCGGGACCGTCCAGCTCACTGGAGGCATCCGAAGGTGAACCCATGTCAGCACATCCTCCCAACAGCAGTACAGACAAGGCAATGATGCCAGCGGCCGCCACACGTCGAACGGGCCCGGCGATCTCAGTAGCCATGGTCATTGGTGATCGATCCTTGTGGACGGTCCCCTTCGGGATCATTAAGTGCGGGTAGGCCAGGTACTCGAGTGTCCCAGTCGGGCAGGTCGATCGGCGGCAGACCCGGGAGATCGATCTTGTCGGGCAGTCCGATATGCGGTTGACGTCGCCCCTCGGCCAACAATCCGTTGTCTCCGAGGGTGCCGCCGTCACCGGTGGCGATATCGGTCATCGCACGCAGGGATTCGCTGCCGATCTGGTAGTACTTCGAGTGATCATCGAAGGACAAACCGTCGCGTCCCACCGCCTCGGCATCGAAGCGCACCGAACCGTAGCCGTCACCGGCAGGATCTCGGCCCAAGCCGGCCTCCAAACCCAGCGGATAGTTCAACTCGCGGTTGATGATGTCGGGGAGTGGGCCGGCCTGTCCGATCCAGCTGACCGGGTCGGTGGAGGCGGCCCCGACGTACACCTTGCCGCCCTCGGGCAGATGGAAATCCGACGCACTGTTGGCCAAGTCGGTTCCGGGGCTGCCGATCAGCACGGCGTTATCGGCCTTCATACCGCTGCCGGCGAACGCGTCGGCCACCGTGGTGGAGCCGTACGAATGCCCGATGACAGTGAGATTGGCGGGCACGCCCTCGTGGGTGGCGGCCAGCCCGTTGACATCGGCGGCCAGCAGATCACCCCCGGCGCGGGCCAGTGTCGGGGTGGCGATGGCCGGGTCGGTGGGACTGTCGGGTGTGTCATAGCCCATCCAGGCGATGACCGAGGTGGGTTCGTCGGGTTCCGCGGCGATCATCTGGTCGTACAGGTTGGTGGCGTTGTCACCCTCCAGCCAACCTGCCTTCACGCTGCTTCCGGTGCCGGGGACGACCACCGCGGTGTTCTGGGCCTTGTCCGGATTGCCGATGGCGATGGCGGCCTTGCCCTCGCCGTGGAACGCCAGTGGGTCGTAAGCCCAGAGCATCGTCGGTCGGTTGGCGTCCTCGGGGTCGGCGGTCTTGTTCAGCCCCTTCTGGGTCTGCACGGCATTGGTGTAGCGGGTGGCGTCCGCCGAGGTCAGCCCATAGTTGCCGGGGTTGGCCAACACCTCGTCGGTGGACACGCCATGCTGGTTGGCCGCATCGGTCACCCGAGCCACATCGTCTGCCAGCACCGCCCGGTTCACCTGATCGCGGACCTCGGCCGGGATTCCGTTGAGATTGCCGAGCTCGGGCGGGTGATCGGCGATCAGCTGGCTTTTCTCGAACTGGCTCAGCGAATCCCACCACTTCTTGACATCCTCGGGGCTGGTCCCGGACGCCGGTAGTCGGCGTGGATCGCCGAGGGTGCCCGGCGGCGTCTGCGGCACCGGGCCACCGACCGCGGCCTGGATGGCGGCCGCCGTCTGAGCGTCGATCTGCGCGAACACCGCGAGCATCTTCTGCAAGATGGCGGTCCATGCCGGGGCCATCAGCCGCAGGATCGGGGGCAGCGGAGGTGGGGTGGCGGTGCCGTCGTCGGCAACCTGCCAGCCGACCGCACGCAACATCGCGACGGTCGCGAGCAGCCCGGTGCGGGTGTATCCCATCTGGGTGCCGCCGGTGTGGAGTGCCTGCTGCAGCGCGCTGAGGCGAGCGCGCAGCTCTTCCTGCCGATTGAGGTTCTGCTCGGCCTTGATGATCGCCGCCGAGGCCGCCTGGCCCTGCCACGAGGACCTCAGCTGCGCCAACGCCTGCCGTTGCGCGGCCATCGTGGTATCGAGGGCGGCGATCTTGGTGCCGAGATCGGCGGCGGAAGCGACCAACTGCTCAGGTCGCGACGCCTGCACCGTCGACACCGTCACCGACAACTTCTGCCCCCTCGCCTTCTGCATTCCATCGTCGCACGGGCAAAAGAGTCGGTAGGGCACCAGTTTCGAGGGATGAGGGTTGTCGATGTGTGGTGTTCTAACGATCAACGTCGATGTTCCGCCCGCCGAGTGACTCCGGCAGGGGGCTTCGACGCGCAGGAGGGAATGGGACATGGCGGATTCGGGCGGATTGCAGCTGAGGACTGCCTCGGGTCGGTGGGTGCTCCTTGCGACGGTCCTCGGTTCTGGCATCGCGATGATCGACGGCACGGTGGTCAACGTGGCATTGCCGCATATCGGCGCAGACCTGAACACCGGCTTCGGCGGTCTGCAATGGGTCGTCAACGCCTACACGCTGACCTTGGCCTCCTTCATCCTGTTGGGCGGTTCACTCGGCGACCACTTCGGGCGCAGGCGTGTCTTCCTGATCGGGGTGGTGTGGTTCGCGGTGGCCTCGACCGCCTGCGGCCTGGCGCCCAATATCGAAACACTGGTCGCCGCGCGTGCCCTCCAAGGCATCGGCGGCGCCCTGCTCACGCCCGGAAGTTTGGCACTGATCTCGGCGTCGTTCCGCGCCGACGATCGTTCCGCCGCGATCGGGGCGTGGTCCGGTCTGGGCGGGCTGGCCGGTGCGGTGGGACCCTTCCTCGGGGGATTCCTCGTCGAGTGGAACTGGCGGGCAGTGTTTCTCATCAATGTGCCACTGGCCGCCGGGCTCGTCATCCTGACGGTGCTGCGGGTTCCCGAGAGTCGCGACACAGAATCGCCACCAGGTCTGGACATCGCCGGCACGGTCCTGGCCGTCCTTGGTCTGGGAGCCTTGACATTCGGACTGACCAGCCTCGGCGCCGACGTCACTGCGACCGGCCTTGTCGCGGTCGGCACCGGGATGCTGGCACTGGCGCTGTTCGTGGTGATCGAGCGGCGTTCCCCGCATCCGTTGGTTCCGCCAGAACTGTTCACCAACAACATCTTTCGGGCGGCCAATGTTATAACGCTGATGATCTACGGTGCCTTGGGGGTGGTCTTCCTGATTCTGGTACTGCAGCTGCAGACGGTTGCGGGGTTCAGCCCGATCGAGGCGGGAGCTGCGCTGCTCCCGGTCACGGCAGTTCTCCTGGTTTTCTCGGCACGTGCCGGTGCGCTTGCGGGCCGGATCGGACCACGGATACCGATGACGCTGGGCCCACTGCTGTCGGCGGCGGGATTATTGCTGATGCTACGCATCGGTACACAGGCATCATGGGTTGCCGATGTCCTTCCCGCTGCTCTGGTATTCGGTGCCGGCCTGGCGCTGGTGGTGGCGCCCCTGACGGCCGCAGTCCTCGACGCCGCCCCGGACCGTCTGGCCGGGTCGGCGTCGGGAGTCAACAATGCGGTGGCTCGTGCGGGAGGGCTGTTGGCTGTGGCCGTGATACCGGTGCTCGCCGGTATCGGAGGCGCGGATTACGCCGATCCCGCCGCATTCGGGGCCGGCTTTCGCACCACGATGGTGATCGCCGCATCCCTGCTGGTAGGTGCGTCAGTTCTTGCTGCCGTCGGGATCCGGCCGAGGCGCGGCGATGTGCGTGGACGCATGCACGTCGAACAAGAAGTGCACTGCCCGATCAGCGGTCCTACGCCGTTACCGCATGCATCTCGTCCCGAGACCTGATCGGGCGCTGATTCAGGTCACGGCGGAGATGCTGTTGATGGTGATCTGGAAGGGGCCCTGCTGCCTGTCCAGGATGTAGATCGCTACCTGATCGATGGTCGATGGATCAAGGGTCGCAGGCGCTTCGGGCGCGGGATTCATGCGCATGCCTACGGGTTCGAACTTGTCGACTGGTAGTGCGTAGGTTCGCATTACGCCTGCTTCGGTGGCGAAGCGCTGAACGTACGACCAGGGTTGGGCGTTGTCGCGCACCTTCAACAGGTAGGTCTTTCCATCACCCTCGGCACGTACTCCCAAAGACCGTGCGCCCGCGGCCTTGCGCCCGATGTCAGGGTCGACTGGTCCACGCGTCGAGGCGAACCCACCATTGTTGTCCACGGAGATGTTTCCCGAAAACCGCAGGCCGCCATCGTCGAACGCGACTTCGGACGTCGATCTGCCACCCATGACGGGATCATTCATGGTCGTCCACGCAGCGGCCGCGTCGGCGACATCGAGATCGACGATGACGGTCTCCGTAGCGGCGGGAGGCGACGACGGTGCCGTGTCCTCCGCCTGTGCGGCGCTACCGCATGCGACGAGCGAGAACGTCGTACAGGTCCCGATCAAGAGGGCAGAAGTGCGCTGGATCTTCCCACGCAGTGATCGATATCCGGTGTCAGCACTCACTGTCGTTCTCGCTCATCTCCTGGCCGCGCATCGGCATCTCGTCGATCACGGCATACACCGTCTGGAGGTTCGGCACGGCGTCGACGCGTAACTTCTGGTAGCCGTCCTTGCCGATCAGCAGCACAGCGAAGCCGTTGTCGCGGACTCCGTATCGGCCCGCCAACTGGCGGGCGGCGCCGGCCTCGAGCACTCGGCCGTCGAGCATGCTGGTGCCGTCCGCAAGTACCTGAGCGAGGACCATGTCGCGACTGGTGAACTCACACCGGCTGGACTCTATGCGAGCCAGTGTCTCGATGAGTCGAGAGTCGTCGGCACTGGGCGCGAACACCAGCAGTGGGCGGTGATTCCAGAGGTAGCCATCCAATTCGCCGGCCGCGGCGGTGCCCGTCCCGCACAGTGTTGCGAAACCCATCGCGGTGAGAACGAGCAGTGAACGCAGGCCTGCACCCATCGCACCCCTCCTCCACACGTCGATGTGATCGATGACAAGTACCCCGCGTTGTGGCATCGCTAACCAACGTGAACGTATCTGGTTGCCACAGCGGCGGACATGCACAACAGGGCGCCGAGCATGAGTGGTGCAGCAGTGGATATCTGGTCGATGGCCAGCGCCCCGCCGAGCGCACCTGCTGCGATCGACATGTTGAATGCCATGACGTATATCGACGTCGCTGCTTCACGCGCGTCCGGGGCGCGCTGCAGGATCGCGGTCTGCAGGAGTACCGGCAACGCGGAATAGGACAGTCCCCATATGGCGATGAGGAGGCCAGTGGCCCATCCCGACTGACGGGAGAAAACGAGGAACAGTATCGACACCGACGCGGCACCGAGGAAACTGCACAGCAGAATGCGGACAGCTGATGTGTAGGCCATCAAGGCCCCAGCGACGACATTGCCGATGACGCCGGCAACGCCGTATACGAGCAGGTAAACACTGACTGCGGCCGCGGTCATGTCGAGGCGGTGAATCAAGAAGGGTGCCGTATAGGTGTACGCGGCGTAGTTGGCGACCACGGCAAGGACGGTGACAACGAGGATTTTCTGGATTCCGCGTCGCCCGGACAGCAGGGTTCGCCACTGCCCAGGGCGTCGTGGGTGGGTCTGTGGCAATCGCGGGACGACGATGAGTACGGCGGTCCACGCGACTGCGGCCAGCGCAACGACGGCGAGGAATGCCGATCGCCAGCCGATCCAGGCACCTATGAGCGTGCCACCTGGCACCCCGAGGACCAGGGCAAGGGATATGCCGGAGAAGACAGTTGTGGTTGCTGTCGCCGCGGACGACGGCGGGACAAGGCGGACTGCGATGGTAGCGGTGATGGACCACATCAGTCCGTGAGCGAATCCCATCACCAGTCGGATGGCCAGCAGCTGCGGGTAGCTTGTCACGAACCCGGCCATGAGGTTGCCGACGATCAACACTCCGATAATGGCCAGCAACAGGCTTCGTCGGTCCATGCGATGTGTCCACTTGGTGGTGGCCGGAGCCGTCAGCCCAGCGATCACGCCGTACACCGTGACGGTCAGGCCCGCTGCTCCATCGGAGACCTGCAGATCATCGGCCATCTGCGGGATGAGCCCGGCGGGCAGCATTTCGGTCACCGTCACGGCGAACACCGCCAGCGTCACACTGAGCACAGCGCACCACGGGTGTGAGGGGCGCGCAGTGTCTGCCGTGGCGCAGCGAAGAGATGGGCCCTCAGGCATGGTGGCATTCCTCGTCGTGGGTGGCGCGGTGCAACCAGCTTGGTCGGAGAAGGTCACTTTTGGAAAGTAGGTACCTTAAAGTGCCCATCAAGGGGCAGTGCGAGGTTCGGAAGGTCTTATCGGCATGCATGACGACATCGGCACGGCGCGGAGCGCGGATCACGATGCGTTCCTGGTGACTTGTAGTAGCCGCCAGTTGTTGTCCCGGCTGGCGGACAAGTGGGTGACACTCGTGCTTTGCGCGCTCATCGACGGGCCGGCTCGCCACTCGGTCCTGGCACGGCGAATTACCGGTGTCAGCCAGAAGATGTTGACTCAGACGCTGCGCAACTTGGAGCGCGACGGATTGCTCACCCGGACAGTCACACCCACTGTCCCGTTGACGGTGGATTACGAACTGACCCCGCTTGGCCATTCACTGGTCGGGGTGTTCCTCCAGCTCAAGAGTTGGGCGGACGTCAACATGGACACAGTTGACGCTGCCCGAGCCGCGTATGACGCGCGCAGGCAGTGAAAATCGCAGCCGACACCGATGAATGCCTTATGTGCTTAGCGCAGCGGTGAGCTCGAGTAGCGAATTCAGGCGCAGATCAGCAAGATGCACTGCGGCTGTCGAAGCGTGGAAGTAACCCCACGGCCCACGTCGAACAAACGCCGTACGCATGCCAATCGATCGGGCGGGCAACACGTCGTTATCGATGCGATCACCCACGTACAAGATCTCACCGGCAGCGACTCCCGCTTGAGTGACGATCCGGAGGAAGAAGTCGGGATCGGGCTTGGCCACGCCCCACCGTTCCGAGGACGCCAAGAAATCCGGGTGCAGCCCGGCCGCGATCAGCACGGATTCGACTGCTGCGGGCTGGTTTCCGGCTACACCGACGGTGATCCCGAGATCCCGCACGGCAGCCACAGCCTCGAGCGCGTCAGGGTAAAGGTCCTCATGAGTGGGGTTGACGCCGGCAGCCGGCCGACCCACGCCTATCATGTCCCATACCTCGTTGTGGTCCCTGCCCTCTGCAATCAAGGCGCCGATGAGTCCGCACAGGGTAAAGGGCGTCAATCCGACCTGATGTGCACGCGCGCCCCACATTCGAGTTTCGTCGACCAGCGTTTCACCGACGTCGAACACCACACAGCGGATGTGCGAGAGGTTTGCGGTGCCCACGTGTCAAGGGTGGCACGCCTCAGCGTCGAACAGTGTCCCGGGACGTGACAGGCCGGTCGGAATGGGGGGGTGAACCTCTGTTCCATTGCGCGATGCTGTTGACCGCTTTGCCGATGGCGGTCACGTCGTCGTCACCTATGCACAGCCCCAAGGCGGAGCCGGCCAGGTATCCCTCTCGCTCAGACAGCTCCGGGGACCGGTCCGACCCGGGTTCCATCAACGATGACGTACCGAACACCGACATACTGTTGTCGCCCCGATGTCTGATGCTGGCGCGATGACCGACAACACGAATGATGTGGCGACTGACTTGCCTGCTGCCGACGCCGCGCTCGCGGTGTGGTTGAGGATGTGGAATACCGACGGCGAGATCGCACGTCGGATCTGCACTGACGACTTCCGGATTCACTTTCTCAACTCTGATACCGATGGGTCGAACCCTGGGGACGATGTGCTGGGTGCGGAGAGCTTCGTCCGCTTCTTGGAGTCATATCGCGAACTGCACCCGGGAACCGTGTTCACCGAAGTGTCGCGGTCAGTCGACGGTCTGCACGGGCGGCTGCTGTGGAACGTACGAGCCGCTGAGCACGCTACGGGTGGGATCGATGTGTTCGACTTCACCGATGGCGGGCTGATCCGCGAGGTGTGGTCGGTGGGCGGTACGCGCACGCACTCCACGTAAACACGGCAAAGTTGGAGCCATGAGGAGAGCCGAGCGGATGTACGCGTTGGTAGATCTGCTGCGGGGATCACGCCGGCCCGTGTCTGCCGCGCGGCTCTCCGCCGAGTTCGAGGTGTCCAAGCGAACTATCGAGCGTGATATTTCGTCCCTCCAGCTCGCAGGAGTCCCGATCTATGCCGACCACGGTGTGTCCGGTGGTTATTCGATCTTGCGTGAACACTCGCTGCCGCCCCTCAACTTCACGGTGCCGGAGTCGCTCGCGGTGCTCGCGGGGCTGGCTTTGTTGGAGACTTCGCCCTACGGTGCTGCTGCGCGCCGAGCGCGGGCGAAGATTCTCGCGGCCAGTAGGGAGGATCAGCTCGCACCCATCGATCGAGCGTTGGCGTCGATGTTCGTCATCGACGCTCCGCCGCCATCTGAGTCGGCGGTCTCCCTGATCCCCGAGGCGATTGCCGCGCGCCGAGTTGTACGGCTCGAGTACACCGCTGCCGACCACCAGACTCTGACTACCCGTGACGTGGAGGCAATGGGTCTGCTGCGCGGAGGTGATGCCTGGGTGTTCGCAGGGTGGTGTCGACTACGCGAAGGTATCCGTGGGTTTCACCTCGACCGCATCCGCCGCGTGGAGATCACCGATGAGGTTTTCGCCGAGCGTGATGCCGCCGTGCTGGAGGCGGATCTGTCGCGGTGGCGCACTCGCAGGCTTGGGTAGCGGGCCCAGGTTAAGAAGCGCATCCTCGACATCGTCCACAACCGGCACAACCAAACTGAGATCACCGTTCAAGGAACGCGCAATCTGAAGGAAGGCAGCGCAGATGGAATAGGTGAGGCGGAGGCGGCTTTCATGTGAAGGATGCCGACGGAGCGCTGGGCCGTACCTCCCTTCATACGATCCCGGCGTGAGGCAGGGGACCGATGATGCCGGCCCGTTGCTTCACCGGCTTTCTGGTTTTCCGCTCAGTGACGTGGCGAGGCGAGGACTCTCTCGATGGAGGCGACTGCCACGGCGGTGCCGTCCTCCCCTCCGATGCGCGCCGCAAGTGCGTTTGTCGTATGAATCAGCGCGTCGTCATCGACTGTCGCGGTGATGGCGGCGGCGATATTGTCGGCTGTCAGCGACCGCTGCGGGAAAATTCTTGTTGCAGCGCTGAGAATGTGAAGGCGTTTGGCCCAGAACGATTGATCGCCAGCTGGCCCCGGCATCGGAATGCTTGGCCGCCCGGCGCGGAGCGCGGCGGCCGTGGTGCCGGCTCCGCAGTGGTGGGCAATTGCGGCCATCCGGGGGAACAGCCAGTCGTGTGGCGTCTCGCCGATGGTGAGGATATCCGTTCCGCTGACGTCGAGGCCTGCCCAACCGGATTGGACGACACCACGAACGCCAGCCTTCTGAAGACCCGTCGCGATGACATCGCAGAGTTGCTTGGCGCGTGCTCGCGTGACCACGGTGCTGCCCAGCCCGAGAAAGACCGGTGGCGGGCCGGCGGCGAGGAAATCAGCAAGCTCAGGAGATGGTTGCCAGTCTCGCTGCTGCGGCGGCCACCAGTAACCGGTCACCTGCAGACCGGGTCGCCAGTCGGCAGGACGCGGAGCAACCAGGGACGAATAGCCATGCAAAACAGGCCAATCTGCGAGGGTTCGTCGATGACGAAGTGTCCGCGTCGAGATGGCTGGCAGTCCGAGCCGGCGGCGGAAGTCCGCGACGACACCGCCGTAGAGTCGATCGATAGCCCACGCGCTGGCAGCGCCGCCAACTCGGTTACCGAGTTTCCCGGCAGACCAGGCGCCGAGCAGGCTGGGAGGGTGGTCGGCGGTTGGCGAGAGAGGCTGCAGACGAACACCGATCGACGGAATGCCGCGGGCCTCTGCCAGCGGGTGTCCGGCCAGCTCGGCCAACGGAGGGATCAACAGCAGGTCGGCGGGGATGTCGGCGAGGGCATCCAGGATGAGCTGTCCGGTGTCACGTTGCCCGCCCGGGCCGAACATCGCCGCCAGAACCTCCTTCGTGCGGACGTCGGAATCACTCGCCCCAGGGGTGAAGTCCGAAGGCATATCACGGAATTCGCAATCGGACCTGCTGACCAACTCCGCGAAGGGCGTGTACGCGGCGATGACGACGCGGTGACCAACACGCCGTAGTGCGGCACCAAGGCCGGTCAACGGCACGACGTCGCCGCGGCTGCCGACCGCGGCGATCGCGATGGTGCTCAACGTCGCCTGCCGACGATGCGACCGAACATGACGATCAGATCTTCGGCGTAACGGGATGCATCGAAATGCGGCTCGCGCAGAATCGGCTCCACGACACCGTTGACCGCTCCACGTAAGGCAATCGCTGTGGACGCGACCGGAAAGTCGGCGAACTCGCCGTCTCGCCGCCCGGTGTCCAATATGTCAGTCGGGTCGAGTTCGGTGAGTTGGCCGGCGAGGTCGGCGTCCAGTCCGAGTTCCTCGAAGCGCCGTCCGTCGGCCGGGATGTAGGTGGTCCCGAGGGAGGCCAGCGCCTTCAACGCGACACGATGCGTGGCGAAATAGTCGATGCTGGAACGGATATACGCGTCCAGCTTGGTCGATGCGGTGTGCTGACCAGCCAGCGCCGGAGCGACCGAGTCCAGCATGGTGCGGTACATGTGCTCGATGATCGCCTCGACGAGTTTGTCCTTCGTGCCGAAGTGATAGAGCACCGCACTCATGGCGATACCGACACGGTCGGCGATCTTGCGGATCGATGCCTGCGGGTACCCGACCTCAGAAATGACGTCGATGGCGGCTGCGACGATCTGTGCCCGTCGCGCGGAACGGATGAAGGACTGCGTATGCACCGGGGTGGTCGGCATGCTCCGAACGTAGGACGAAATGACTTTTTTCTGAAGAGCTGATCTGAAAACAGATCAGTTGACCAAAAAGTCGCCGGAATAATAGCGACCAGCTGATCCGGTGCCTTGACATCAACAAGAGTTCAGGTTTTACGGTCGGCTCATGACAAGAGAAATGCAACCCGCTGCGCTCCAGCCCCTTGGATTCTGGTCGGTTCGTGCAGGAGAAGCCATCCGGGCGCGTACCCGCGGCCGACTGTCCGAACTCGGCGTCAGCCAGCCCGAGTGGTGGGTGTTGCACCAGTTGTCGATGCACTCGCGCGGCATGAGTGAGGCCGATCTGGTGGCGATCGTCGGCCCCAACGAGTCCGACGAGAGCATCGTGCGGGCGATCGCGGCCGGTGTCGACAAGGGGTGGCTCAGTCGAGGGGGAGATCGCGTCCGCCTGACGGAGCTGGGACTGACGCAGTTCGACGCCGCCGCCGCGGTGCAGAAGGAACTCAATGACGAGCGACGCCAGGGAGTTTCCGACGAGGACTACGCCACCACCATCGAGGTGCTGCAGCGCACCATCGTCAATGTGGGTGGTAGCGCCTGGCATTGGTGAATCCAGGTACGGGGATGCGGGGTGCTGCGAGATCTCCGACGACGGTTGTGCCGCAGCCGTAAAGGCCTCACATGTCCGCTTTGCGCGCCGTGAGGCAGGTGTAATTCGTGGCAACGTAGTCGAAACCTGAAAACACGGTATTCGAAATACCGATTTAGGAACCTCTGGTGGTCTGCCTCTATGGCGCGGCAGATCACCACCCACTGCGTTCACCACACACCTGGAGTAGCAATGACGATCGACTTCACCATGTCCGACGAACAGCGAAAGCTGCAATACGAGGTGCGCACGTTCGCCGAGGAGGTATTGGCGCCTGCGGTGGCGGCGGCCGATGCCGAACCCGATCCGTTGAAGGGTTTTCAACTGACCAAACCGGCCTATGTCGAGGCCTACCACGCCGGTATCGCAATGTGCATGCTG
Source organism: Mycolicibacterium neoaurum (assembly GCF_036946495.1). Taxonomy (NCBI): domain Bacteria; kingdom Bacillati; phylum Actinomycetota; class Actinomycetes; order Mycobacteriales; family Mycobacteriaceae; genus Mycobacterium; species Mycolicibacterium neoaurum. The sequence continues at coordinate 1,688,659 of NZ_JAQIIX010000002.1, read as the reverse complement.
CCGAAAGCTTATGGTGGCGGAGGTGTTTCGTGTGTCGATCTCGTCATCGCTGCCGAAGAGATCTGCGTTGTCGACCCCGGGTTCGCATGTACCGTGCTGTGTAACGGCCTGGGTCTCATGCCGGTCGCGTGGTACGGCAGTGATGAACAGAAGGAGCGTTTCCTCCGGGCGGCTACGTCCGACCCGACCGGTGAGTACCTCGGTGGCTGGACTGCCAGCGAGCCGCCCGGAAATCCCTCTGGGACGGCGAACTTCGACATCCCCCTGCCACGGCCCGCGGGCGTGGGCCTGACGGCCGTCCGCGATGGTGACGACTACATCGTCAACGGTCGCAAGTACTGGCCGTCGTCGGCCGGTTGGGACGAGCGGGGGGTCAATGCCGGAACGCTGATCGTTCGGACCGACTCCGAAAAGGGCGGTACCGAGGGGCTCTCGGCACTGGTCCTGGAACGGGACACTCCCAGGGTGACGTTCCGCCATCTCGACAAGATCGGTCACCGACTCGCCTCCAACGCCGAGATCATCTTCGAAGACGCACGCATCCCTGCCGCCAACCTCCTGCCGGGCGCACAGGGCAACGGCGATCTGGTGATCAACCGCAACTTCGCGTGGTCAGGGCCGGTTGCGGCCATCGCGGCTGTCGGCATGGCCAGGGCCGCGTATGAGATGGCGCTCGACTGGGCAAAGAACAACACGGCCGGCGGCATCGCCCCGATCATCGGCTTCCAGAATGTCGGCTACGTGCTCGGCGATGTGGCCGCCAAGATCGAGATGGCCCGTACATTCTCCTGGCGGGCAGCCGACTATCTCGACAAGCATGATCAACACGCGGAGTTGGTCGGGGCCATGAACAAGATCCAGGTCACCGAGATGATGTTCGACTGTGTCTACAAGTGCATGCAGATCGTTGGCGTGAACAGCCTGGAGACGAAGAACGGCTTCGGCAAGATCTTGCGCGAGGCAGCGGTTCTCCCGATCTACGACGGGGGCAACATGGGGATGCAGCGTCGTCGCGTCCACGGCATCATCGCCGATCCCGATTTCAACCCGCGCGCGATCATGGAGGACGAGTACGTCCAGTTCGGCAAGCAGCACGAAGGCATCGGCACCATGGCCGGCTGAGTGCGTGTCCCCGCCCGGGCCCGACACTTCTGGAGTTTGTCGGACCCGGGCAGGCGCGCCGGATCCTGTACTTCGGACCACATGCCCGCCGCGCCGTGGTGCATCTGCCGTGGCACAGTGGACCGGAGCAATCATCAAGGGGAGCTGTCGCCATATGAAGCACACCAACCATGCCGACTATGCGCTACGTGTGCTGCTCTACCTGCGCGTGGCACCTGACCGGCGCGGCTCGGTGACCGAGATCGCCGAGGCCCACCGGATCTCTCGTCACCATCTCGACAAGGTGGTTCAACGATTGTCGGCGGCGGGTTTGGTGCACACGACACGGGGTCGCTCGGGCGGGGTCGAATTGGCCCGTGATCCGTCCTCGATTCGCATCGGAGAGGTGATGCGGACCATGGAGTCCGACTACGCCGTAGTGGAATGCCTCGGTCCCGCCCGCTTCTGCCGTGTCGCCGGGGTGTGCGGTGCCCGCAGCGTCTTCTCCGATGCCTTGGAGGCCTACTTCGAGGTGCTCGATCGATCGACCCTGGAAGACATCGCCAGTAACGACTACGGACTGCGCGGCGCGCTGGGACTCACAAGCGGCTGAGCCGTTTCAGGAGGATCGAACCCGCGGCCGGCCGCCGTGGCGTCTGCCGGCAACACGTGACCACTCGGCGTTAAGGAGTTCCTGCATGTCCATCGACTTCACGATGACCGCCGAACAGAGCGCACTCAAGCACCGGGCAAGGGAGTTCGCCAGAGAAGTGCTCCGCCCGGTGGCCGAACAGGCCGACGGTCTGACTGATCCGCAACAGGCTTTCCTTGCCATGCGTCCGGTGTATCGGCAGGCCGCTGCAGCGGGATTCACGACCATGTTCTTACCTCGCGAATACGGCGGGGGCGGTGCGTCGAACGTCGACTTCCTCATCGCCATCGAGGAACTCTGCGCGGTAGACCCGGGATTCCCGACGACGATCCTCGTCAACGGCCTGGCCCTGATGCCGATTCTGTGGCATGGCAGCGATGAACAACGCGACAGGTGGATCGGCCGCGCCGCATCCGACCGCGACGGCTCCTTCCTGGCCGGCTGGGTGGTCAGCGAACGTGGTGGCACCGCGAATTTCGACCACCCGAGCCCGTCTGCGGGCATCCAGTTGCTGGCCCGGCACCAGCCGCGGCATGGGCGATACGTGCTCAACGGAGAGAAGCACTGGCCGTGCAACTCCGGTGGCTGGGATCTGCGGGGTGCCGATCTCAATGTGTGTGTCGCACGGACGGATTGCACGAAGGGAAGCGCCGGTGCTCTGAGTGTCTTCGTCGTGGAACGGGGCACCCCCGGCATCGAGTACGAGGTGATCGACAAGCTGGGTCACCGAACCTGTCAGAACGTGACCATGACATTCCGCGATGTGGCGGTGACCGAGCAGAATGTGTTGGCGCACGGTGATGGCGATCTGTTGATCAACCGGAACTTCACCTGGTCGGCTCCCATAGCCGGCATCGCCGCGGTCGGAGTTGCCCGCTGCGCGTTTGAATTTGCTCTCAAGTGGGCGAAGACCTACACCGGCGGCGGTTCGTCGCCGATCATCCACCATCAGGCGGTCGGGAACCTGCTGACAGAGGTCGCGGCCCGAATCGAGGCGGCTCGGTACTTCTGTTGGAAGGCAGCGCATTATCTGGACCGTCATCCTGGGCAGGGGCACGCGCTCAGCGGGATGAACAAGACATTCTGTGGAGACCTGATGCAGAGTGTGGTGTTCGACTGCATGAGGATCGTCGGTGTGAACGCACTCGACACGCGTTTCCCGCTTGCCAAACTCTATCGTGAGGCTGTCGTTTTTCCGCTCTATGACGCCGGGAATCTCGCGATGCAGCGTCGGCGAGCATGGGGGGCCATAGCGCATCGCGACTTCTCTGCCGACATCTTTGCCGATGATCAGCCATTCGAGTTCGCCCGAGACATGCAAGGGTTCGGAACCGTGCCGGGGTGAACTCAGCCCCGAAAATGCGCGAATATCGGAACTTGCCCCTGCCGTAGAAAATGCTTTGGCTCAACCATGTTCGGCTGAGACGATGTCCTCGTTCACTATCGGCGGGAGGCGGCGGTGGTCGAGATCAGGCTCGCGACGGCACACGATGCGATGAGTGTTGCCGAGGCGCATGTGCGTGCATGGCAGGTCGGCTACCGAGGCCTGATCTCGCAGGATCATCTCGACGCGCTTCGCGCCGAGGACAGGGCCAGACGCTACGGATTCGAGCGGATGGACCTCGCAGGTCCATTCACTCAGGTGGCCGCCGACGGGGCGACCATCTGTGGCCATGTCACCACCGGGCTGAGTAGAGACCCCGATCTCGCGGGCGCCGGGGAAATCTGGGCGCTCTATGTGGATCCGTCGAGATGGGGGGAAGGAATCGGCCGTCGGCTGCTGGCCGCAGGTTGCATCCAGCTGGCCCGGCAGGGGTGCGAAAAGGCCGGCCTATGGGTCCTTTCGGGCAACGTGCGGGCTCGCCGCTTCTACGAGTCCGCGGGATGGCGGTTCGACGGTACGGAGCGAAACGATGACATCGGCGCTGATCTGGTGCACGAGGTGCGGTACGCGCGGACGTTGGACGGGAGTGTGGCTTCGGAACGCTGAGTGCGACGTCGCAAATCCGCCAGCGCCTGACGGGCGGCGGATCTAGCGTCGTCGGCGGTTGCACTCAGAAAGGGCATCATGACCGACATCGTTCTGATCACTGGCGGCTCCCGAGGAATCGGGTTCGAAACCGCCTCCGCGCTGGGCCTTCTCGGCGCCACCGTCATCATCACCGGTCGCACGCCAGCGACGCTGGCGGCGGCCACCGAGGAACTGGCGGGACGTGGTGTCCGGGTGGAGGCGGAACTCCTCGACGTGGTGTCACCGGAGAGCGTGCGGCACCTGCTGGAGCGGGTACGGAGTCGACACGACCGCCTCGACGTCCTGGTGAACAACGCCGGCGTCGCGGGGGAGTGGTCGCATCCCTCGTCGACCGGCTTCGTCCATCCGGACGCCGCGCGCATCACCTTCGACACCAACGTCCTCGGTGTCCTGTACATGATCGAGGCGTTCCTGCCGCTGCTGCGCGCGAGTTCGGATCCCCGCATCGTCAACGTGTCGTCCTTCATGGGCTCGCTCGCGCTGCAGGCGGCGGCTGCACCCGACACTCTCGTCGTCCCTGCCTACCAGGCCTCGAAGGCGGCACTCAACAGCATCACCATCACGGTGGACAAAGCGCTGAGCGCCTCCGGGATCCGTGCAGTGTCGGTCGACCCCGGTTTCGTGCAGACCGACTTCTCGCCCATCAACCGTGATCAGGCCCCGCTGACCGCCGCTGAGGGGGCCGAACCGATTGTGCGTGCCGCCACTGGGCAGTACACCTCGGGCACATTCATCGGCCGAGAGGGTGCGCTGCCCTGGTAGCAATCTCACCGGTAACAAATGTGCCACTCATAAAAGGCGACATTGACAAATGGCACATTTGGTGATGGTCTTTGGAGCGTGACGCAATCTTCGGTGACGACCGTTCGACCGGTCAGGTCTCGATTCGATGAGCAACTTCAGGAGACCTCTTGATAGGCAGCCTCTTCGGTGGTCCGCGACGCACCGCCGATGCCAAGGCCGTGGTGACCGGTGCCGGCAGTGGCATCGGACGTGCATTCGCACTGGAGCTCGCGCGGCGCGGTGGTGAGATCATCTGCGCCGATATCGACGCCGAGCGGGCCGCGGAGACGGTCGCTCTGATCGAGGATCTGGGCACCGGAACCGCGCATGCCGTGCAGTGCGACGTGTCCGACCGCAACGCCATCGAACTGTTGGCCAAGCAGGCCGAGGACGTCTTCGGCGGCGCACCCACCTGCGTCATCAACAACGCGGGCGTCGGAATCGGCGGAAAACCGGTCGGTGACATCGGTTTCGACGATTGGGATTGGGCGCTGGGGATCAACCTGTGGGGCGTGATCTACGGCTGTGAGGTGTTCACCCCGATCCTGCGTCGCGCCGGCAGGGGCGGCATCATCAACGTCGCGTCGGCCGCCGGCTTCGCCGCGGCACCGTCGATGGCGGCCTACAACGTGTCCAAGGCCGGCGTGATGTCCCTGTCGGAGACACTGGCTGCCGAACTCAGCGGCACCGGTATCGCGGTCACGGTGCTGTGCCCCACCTTCGTCAAGACCAATGTGTTCACCGACGGACGCATCACGCCCGGGTCGATGAACCTCAGTCAGCAACTGGCGAGCTGGACCGGCGTCTCTGCCGAGGGCGTGGCCACTCGCACCCTCGACGCGCACGATCGCGGCAGCCTCTACGTGGTGCCCCAGCTGGACGCGAAGGTCGTATGGCACCTGAAGCGTCATGTTCCCGCTCTCTACGCGCACGGCGCCGGATTGCTCGGCCGGCTGCTCCCGTCCAACTGAAAGGAACGACCATGGCAATGGATCTGGACAAGATGCTGCAGATGATCAAGGACAAGCAGTGGTCCTTGGTCGATATCGACTGGGATGCGCCGGGAGCCGAGCTCATCGACGAAGAGCTCTGGGCCAAGCTCAAACCGTTCATGACCGATCTGATGTGGATCGAGAACGTCGGCGCACGCGGTTTCGCGGCACTGGCCAAGAAGGCGCCGACCCCGACCTTGAAGAGCATCTACGAACATTTCCACGCCGAGGAGCAGAAGCATGCCAACGCCGAGCTGGCGCTCATGCGCCGCTGGGGCATGCTCGACAACGACGAGATTCCGCCTCCGAGTGTGAACGTGCAGCTGGTGATCACCTGGCTGGACAAGTTCTCCGACGGAATGTCGCTGTCCATCCTGGGCACCGTCATCCCCATGCTCGAAGTGGCCCTCGACGGCGCGCTGATCAAGTTCATCACCGACGAGGTCAAAGACCCGGTGGCCCAGGAGGTGTTCAAGCGCATCAACTCCGACGAGTCCCGCCACCTGGCAGTCGATTTCGAGGTCATGGACATCCTCGGCCACGCGAATGTGCGCAAGCTTGCGGTCGACTTCGTCGGTAGCTGGATGAACCCGGCCCTGGTCATCGGAACGCTGAGCTACTTCCCGCTGCTCAACAAGATGCGCGACAACATCGTCGCGATGGGGGTCAACGAGGAGCGCCTTTATCAGGCCATGCGGCGGTTCCGCAGTGTCGGTGAGCGCAGCGATTACGTGAATCGGGTCCCCATGTACCGATTCATCAGCTGGCACAGCAAGAAGGTGATCGACCGCAGCTCGAAGTATCACTGGCTGGCGGATTCGTTGGTGAAGGTGACCGGTGTCATTCCGATGCCGTTGGTGCGCTATACGCCGACCTGGTCGGAAGAGCTGACCTACGAGCCCGTGGCATGAGCGAGGACATCCGCGGCGTCGCGATCATCGGAGCGGGATTCGCCGGGATCGGTGCGGCCATCCGCCTCAAAGACGAGGGCATCACCGACTTCGTCATTTACGAGCGCGGGACCGATATCGGTGGAACATGGCGGGATAACACCTATCCCGGCGCTGCCTGCGATATCCCCTCGCGGCTGTACTCCTACAGCTTCGCCCCCAATCCCGACTGGTCGCATACCTATTCCGGCAGCGCCGAGATCCTGCAGTACATCAACCGCATGGTCGACACCTGCGATCTGCGGCCCCGCATCCAGTTCGGTCACGAGGTGACAGCACTGGAGTACGACGACGTCGATGGCATCTGGACGATCCGGTTCCGCGACCGGGAACCCACCCGAGCGCGCTCGATCGTGATGGCGCCCGGGCCGCTGGCCAACGCCAGTCTGCCGGATATACCGGGTATCGAGACCTATGAGGGCAAGAAGATCCACAGTGCCCATTGGGATCACGACTACGACTTCGCCGGCAAGAAGGTCGCCGTCGTCGGTACCGGCGCCAGCGCGGTGCAGATCATCCCCGAACTGGTCAAGGTGGCGGACTCGGTCAAGGTTTTCCAACGCACACCCGGCTGGGTGCTGCCGCGGGTCAACACCGAGACCGGTGACTGGGCCAGACGCCTCTACCGCTCGGTGCCGCTGACCGAGAAACTGGCGCGCTCGGCCTGGTTTTGGGGACACGAGTCGGTGGCCCTCGGCGTCGTGTGGGACACTCCGCTGACCCGCGTCGTGGAGGCGCTCAGCTTGGCCAATCTGCGTATGCAGGTGAAAGATTCGTGGTTGCGTCGGCAACTCAAGCCCGACTTCTCCGCAGGCTGCAAACGGCTGCTGATGTCCAGCGATTACTACCCCGCGTTGCAGGCCGACAACTGCAAGCTGGTTACCTGGCCGATCGCGAGGCTGTCACCGCGTGGGATCCGCACCGTGGAAGGTATCGAGCATCAGTTCGACGCCATCGTCTTCGCCACCGGTTTCGACGTCTCCAAGGCCGGGACGCCGTTCCCGGTCATCGGATCAGGCGGGCGTGAACTGGCCGCGGAATGGAGTTCGGGGGCATACGCGTACCGCAGCGTGGCGGTGTCCGGCTATCCCAACCTGTACTTCACCTTCGGGCCGAATTCCGGCCCGGGGCACAGCTCGGCGCTGGTGTACATGGAGGCGCAGATCGACTACATCACCAAGGCCATCGGCACCCTGACACGCTTCGGCTGGAAGTCATTGGACGTACGCCCCGACGCTCAGGAGCGCTACAACGCAGACATCCAGCGTCGGCTGCAGTCGACCACCTGGAATTCCGGATGCCAGAGTTGGTATCTGACCGAGGACGGCTTCAACGCGACGATGTACCCGGGGTTCGCCACCCAGTACGTCAATCAACTCAAGACCCTCGACCTGCAGGATTACCGCATCACGGTCGACGAACTGGTCGGCGCATAAGATTCGCCGGTGACCGAATACCGGATAGACGACCTGGCTCGCCGCGCCGGGACGACCGCTCGCAACGTCCGGGTGTACCAGGAGAGCGGTCTGCTCCCGCGCCCGCATCGCCGCGGGCGGGTGGCCATCTACACCGACCGGCATCTGCGTCAACTCGAGGCGATCATTCGTTTGCTCGGTGAGGGTTTCACGGTCAAACACATCCTGAGGTTCCTCACCGGCCTGCAACGGGGTCAAGATCTGGCACAGGTGCTCGACCTGGCAGATCTCGGCGAGCTGGTCACCGAGCCGTGGTCACGCCCGGTCACCGCCACCGTGAGCCGTGCCGAGCTGGAGAGCCGGCTCGGCACGCTCGATGCGGCCACGCTGGCCGGGTTGTTGGCGGACCGGATCGTCGAGGAGACCGAGAAACCGGATCAGTTCCTCGTCCGGGACCAACGCGTCATCGACGATTTCGCGACCCTGATCGCACGGGGGATGCCGCTGGCGACCATCCTGCAGACCACCGCGGCCGTCGACGCCCACCTCGACGCGGCAGCCCGCGAGCTGGCCGGAGCCGGTCACAGCGAGGTGGTCCGGCAGCGCGGGGCCGGTTGGTACCCGTCCAACGATCCTGAATTGGCTTGGGCAGCAGACCTTGTCGATGCGATGCGGCGGGTGGCCCGGCGCTCGGCACACGCCAGTCTTGACCGGGCGCTCGACGAGGCGGTCCGCACCGAGTTGCGGCGGTACCAACAATATGAGGTCGCCGACACCGACCGGGGCTGACCCTTCGTCGCCACCGGAAATCTCTGCCCGCATCCGCGCTCTCAGCGGTTACGCTACCCAGGACAGAGCACTGTGGGGGGATCTGTGTGGATGGATGTGCTGGCGGACGGACTTGGCGCTTACCGCCTCGGGCAGGCGGCTTTCGCGCTGATATTTCCGACGGTCGGGGTGTTGTTACTGGTCGTCGGGATGCTTCGCCGGCGTGCCTTCAACCGATGGAACAGCAGCGACGACGATCGGCTGCTGGCCCCGGAGGCGTCTTCAGGCGGTGATGACACGGTCACCGATCCCTATGGCGAGTTCGACGGACTACCAGAGGACCTACCGCCGCGCCCGTCACGACCGTCGGGCAAGGGAACCGTTCCCATCGTCGTCGGTGTGGTGCTGCTGGTGCTCGGTGCTGCACATGTCTTCTCGGCCCTGGTGTCCTCCGGCCGAGTCCAGTCGACGGGCAATGTTGCTGTAGGCCAATGCATCACGGCGCAGGCCTACGACCAGGGCCGGATGAACTCCGAGCCCGTCGACTGCCGCCGGTCGGATGCGACGATGGAGCTGGTGTCCAAGGGCGACAGCACTGCCACCTGCCCGGATGGCCTGCGGCGCAGTCCCATCTATCCGGCGCTCACCAATGAGGTACGCACTCATTGCTTCATGCTCAACCTGCGTGAAAACCAGTGCTACGCCATCGGTGGAACCGTCACCCCTACCAATTGCACAGAACCGGGAGCCAGCATCCGGGTGGCGCGCCGGATAGACGGTGCCAGTGAAGCGGTCGGATGTCCGGCCGACGCTCGGGTGGTCTCCTACACCGACCCGGCGCGGGTCTACTGTTTCGTCGCTCCGTGAGAGTTGTTCTGGTGATCCTCATCTCAGCGAGCCCGGATATCGATTGACTTTTTCTCCGACCGGGGTCCTAATGGTCCGGGCATGACAGATGCCTGTCGAGAGGAAAGCGAGGTGTGTGGCCTGATGCCGAGTGGCAGTATTCGTCCGGGCGCGGACGCCGCCCTCGCGGTTTCCCTCCGGTTCACCCACCGCTGACCTGGTTTCCCGACCCAGGCGGCCGGAACCATCGCGCGGCGATCCACAACAAACACCAAGGATCGCCGCGTTCAATCGCGCGTGAAACGCGCCATCTGACCCCGTCGCCGCTAGGCCCCGCTGCCATGGTGGGCGACACCATGCGAAAGGAGTCCGGCGATGACGACCGTGGAGATGCTGCTGCGGCTGGGTGCCGGTGTGGGACTGGGCACGTTGATCGGCCTGGAACGTCAGTATCGGGCCCGGATGGCAGGCCTACGTACCAACGCCCTGGTGGCGGTGGGATCGACGCTGTTCGTGCTGCTGTCCGCACACGGCTTCGTCGGCGATTCGGGGACCCCCGACCCGACCCGAGTGGCGGCCCAGATCGTCTCGGGCATCGGGTTTCTGGGCGCCGGTGTGATCCTGCGGGACGGGTTGACCGTGCGCGGCCTGAACACGGCGGCCACACTGTGGTGCTCGGCGGCTGTGGGAGCGCTGTGCGGCGCCGGCCTGTTCACTGTCGCCGCGGCGGGCACCGGCGTCGTCGTCGCCGTGAATGTGGCCCTACGCTACCTGGGCCGCGCCGTGGACCGGCGCCCCGATACCGGTGACGAGCATCCGACCAACTATCTCTTCGTGGCGACCACACGGGACGAACACGAGGCGCATATCCGCGCCCTGATCGTGCAGGCACTGACGCGCACAGATTTCCGACTCCAGTCCATCGCCAGCACCAACATCGACGGCGGTGGCGTGGAGGTCCGCGCGGAGTTGGCCAGCGATCAGCGCGACGACCGGCAGATGGAATCGGCCGTCAGCAGGCTGAGCATGGAGCCGTCGGTAACCAGCGTGCGCTGGCAGGCCGACAGCGAAGAGCGGCGGGACACCGTCGACAGCTGAGCACAGGCGGCCGGCGAGTCGATTTTACGAAAGCGCATGCGCAAGCGCTTGCGTGGACCTACGCTGCCAGTCACGCCCGACGCGACCCGCGTCACACAGGACAAAGGAGTCCACATGATCGGTAAGCGCAGCACACACGCCGTCGGGATGATCCTGATGGCCGGTTCGCTGGTCCTCGGGATGACAGCCTGCGGGGGATCGGACTCGGACAGCATCAAGGTCGGCCTGATCACCAAGACCGACTCCAACCCGTTCTTCGTCAAGCTCCGCGAGGCGGCACAGGCACAGGCCGAGAAAGACGGAGCCCAGTTGGTGGCGCTCGCCGGCGCCTTCGACGGCGATAACGAAGGCCAGGTCGCGGCCATCGAGAACATGGTCGGCCAGGGCGTCAAGGGCATCCTGATCACCCCCAACTCGTCCACCGGTGTGCTGGACGCCATCAAGAAAGCGCGCGACGCCGGCGTCGTCGTCATCGCCCTGGACACGGCAACCGACCCCGAGGACGCGGTCGACGCCACTTTCGCCACCGACAACCTCGCGGCCGGGGTGAGCCAGGGCAAGTGGGTGCGGGCCGCACTCGGTGACGCACCGCCGCAGGTCGTGATGCTCGACGGGACACCCGGTGGCACGGTGGACACCTTCCGGCACGACGGATTCCTGGAGGGCTTCGGCATCACCGAGGGATCCCCCGAGATCGTCGGCCAGGAGAACACCAACGGAGATCAGACCAAGGCGCAGACCGCCATGGAGAACATCCTGCAGCGCGCTCCCGGCATCAACGCGCTGTACACCATCAACGAGCCGGCCGCCGCCGGCGCCTACCAGGCCATCCAGTCCGCCGGTCGCGCCGACCAGATCACCATCGGCTCGATCGACGGCAGCTGCACGGGCGTCGCCGACGTGAAATCCGGCAAGATCGGCGCGACGGTCATGCAGTTCCCGGCCAAGATGGCCGAACAAGGTGTGCAGGCCGTCGTGAAGTTCGCCAAGGACGGCACCAAGCCGAGCGGATTCAACGACACCGGATCCGAGCTGATCACCGACAAGCCGGTTCCGGGGCTGGACTCCAAGGACACCGCCTGGGGCGAACAGAACTGCTGGGGCTGAGTGCACCCATGAACTCCGGTGCACCGACCACGGCCAAGCCGCCGGTATCGAGCCGGTTCAACGTAGACAGCATCCTGCGCGAACCTCTGCTCGGTCCCCTGGTGGCGCTCGTCCTGGCCATCGTCATCTTCAGTTCGATCACCGACTCGTTCCTCAATCCGCAGAACGTGTCGCTGATCCTGCAGCAGTCGGTGGTCGTGGGCATTCTGGCGGTCGGGCAGACGCTGATCATCCTCACCTCGGGAATCGACCTGTCGATCGGCGCGATCGCGGTGTTCGGCAGCATCGTGCTGGCCCAGAGTGCCGGCGCCAATGGGCCTTTCGTGGCTCTGGGATCGACGCTGCTGGTCTGTGTCCTCTTCGGCGCGATCAACGGTGGACTGGTCACGATGCTGCGGCTACCACCGTTCATCGTGACCCTGGGGACCTTCACCGCGATCCAGGCGGCGACCCGGCTGCTGGCCGGATCGGAGACCTACCGTGTCGAACAGGGACCACTGACCTTTCTGGGGACCTCGTTCCGGCTCGGGTCGTTCTCGACCACCTACGGCGTGGTGGCCATGCTGCTGGTCTACCTGGTGGTCTGGTATGCCTTGAGCCAAACTGCCTGGGGTAAGCATGTTTACGCAGTCGGAGGCAATCGTCAGGCCGCCGATCTGTCGGGGATCAAGTCCGGGCGCGTGCTGGTTTCGGTCTACATCACCACCGGTGTGATAGCGGCCATCGCCGCCTGGGCCGCACTCGGCCGCATCCCCAACGCCGATCCCAATGCGTATCAGAACGCCAATCTGGAGTCGATCACCGCGGTGGTGATCGGTGGCACCAGTCTTTTCGGTGGGCGCGGCGGTGTGGGCGGGACCTTGGTCGGCACGCTGATCGTCGGCGTGCTGCGCAACGGGCTTACCCAGGCCGGCGTCGACAACCTCTATCAGAACATCGCCACCGGCATCCTGGTGATCGTCGCGGTGGCGTTGGATCAGTTCGCGCGCAGGAGATCACAATGAGTGACACACCCGTGCTCGAGGCACGCGGCCTCGTCAAGAAGTACGGCAGCGTGACCGCGATCAACGGTGCCGACTTCGCACTGCATGCCGGTGAGGTCCTGGCCGTCATCGGCGACAATGGGGCGGGCAAGTCCAGCTTGATCAAAGCCCTTGCCGGCGCGGTCATCCCGGACTCGGGTCAGATATTGATGAACGGCACGCCCGTGTCGTTCAAGAACACCAGGGACGCCAGGGCCGCCGGCATCGAAACCGTCTACCAGGACCTTGCCGTGGTCTCGGCCCTCGATATCGCCTCGAACCTGTACCTGGGCCGCGAGGTGCGCCGAAAGGGCATTGCCGGCCGGGTGTTCCGCCGCCTCGACATGCCCGGAATGCGAGGCGACGCCGCACAACATCTGGCGGATCTGAAGATCGGGATCAAATCGGTGAACCAGGCGGTCGAAACGCTTTCGGGCGGGCAGCGCCAGGGCGTTGCGGTGGCCCGTGCCGCTGCCTTCGGTCGGGGTGTGATCATCATGGACGAGCCGACCGCCGCGCTCGGTGTCCGGGAATCCGGTCAGGTGATCGATCTGATCCGGTCGATCCGCGACCGCGGTATCCCGGTGGTGCTCATCAGCCATGACATGCCGCACGTGTTCGAGGTGGCCGACCGGATCCACATCCACCGGCTCGGGAAGCGTGCCGGGGTGGTCGATCCGAAGAAGCGCTCCATGTCCGAGGTGGTCGCGCTGATGACCGGTGCGGAGGAGCCGACCGATGAGGAACGCGCCGCTCGCTGAGAAGACCCCGATCGGGGTCTTCGTCGGATTGGCCACCTTGGATGTGATCCATCGCATCAGCGCGCCACCCTCGGTCAACGAGAAGGTCACCGCGCGTGATCAGTTCGTCGCTGCGGGCGGACCGGCGGCCAACGCCGCCGTCACGTTCGCCGCCCTCGGCGGCCGTGCTGTCCTGGTGACCGCGCTGGGTGTCGATCCCGTCGCCGATCTGGTGCGCGCGGATCTGGCGGCCCACGGTGTCCGCATCGTCGACGGTGCCGGAGGTGAGCACCGACCGGTGCCGATATCGGCCGTCTCGGTGCTTGAGTCCACCGGTGAGCGGTCGGTCGTTTCCCTCGATGCCGTGCGTTCCGATGTCCCGGCCCCTGAAGGTCTCGGCGATCTGATCGCCGAGGCCGACATGGTCCTGGTCGACGGGCATCACCCACGCATGGCACGGGCTGCTGCCGCGCAGGCAACGGCACACGGGACGGCACTTGTCACCGACGCCGGCAGGTGGAAGCCGGTGATGGCCGATCTCATCCCGCATGTCACGGACATGTTGTGCTCCAACGACTTCCGGTTTCCCGGCACCGAGTCATCCGAATCCACCGCGTCGACACTGCTCGAAAAGGGAGTGGACACCGTGGTGACCACACACGGCGGTGATCCGATCCGCTGGTGGTCGGCGGGCCGCTCGGGATATGTGCCGGTTCCCGCGGTGACCGCCGTCGACACCCTCGGCGCCGGCGACGCCTTCCACGGTGCGTACTCCTATTATCGCGCCGGGTCCGGGGACCTTGAACAACACCTCGGCGACGCCGCGCGCGTGGCGGCACTACGGTGTTCGATAGTCGGGCCACGGGCATGGTTGGACCGATTGCGAGCAGATCTCATCCGGAAGCAGGAGCGGTGAACCCCGAGCAGGACGTCCAGGACGCGACGCTGGATCAATTGGTCGATGCGGCCGCGGCGCTGGTCGTCGCCGGCGAACGCCGCATCCTCGGTCTGACCGGTGCTCCCGGTGCCGGAAAGTCCACCCTCGCCGAACAACTCGTCACCGCACTCGGTCCCGAGGTGGCGGTGCTGGTGCCCATGGACGGTTTCCATCTGGCCAACGAGGTCCTCATCGAACTGGGACGCCTGGACCGCAAGGGTGCCCACGACACCTTCGACGACGGTGGTTACTCGCGGCTGATGCACGCGCTGAGGACCCAACGTACCGATGATCCCGTCGTCTACGCGCCACGATTCCGGCGGGAGATCGAGGAGTCGATAGGCTCCTCAATCCCGGTGGCAGGCAGCGTTCCGCTGGTCGTCACCGAGGGCAACTACCTTCTGCTGGAATGCGATACCTGGCCGATCGCGCGATCCCACATCGACCAGGTGTGGTTCCTGGCCCCCGACACCGATATCCGACACGAACGGCTGGTGCGGCGACACCAGGTGTACGGGAAATCGCTGCAGGAAGCCGAATTCTGGGCGCTGGGCTCTGACGAGCGCAATGCCCGACTGATCGAATCGACCGCCGGTCGCGCCGACCGTATTGTGCGGGTCCGATGACCACCATGGGCGATGTCGCCCGACTTGCCGGCGTGTCCGCCTCCACCGTGTCCCATGTGCTCAACGGCACCCGCAACGTCAACGCGGCCACCCGACTGCGGGTGGAGGCAGCCATCGAGGAGGTCGGCTACCGCCGCAACGGTGTGGCGCGATCGTTGGCGGCCGGCCGCACACATACCGTCGGACTGTCGATCTCGGCGCTGACCAACCCCTACTTCGGCAGCCTCGTCCATGCCGTGGAGCGTGCCCTCTCCGATGCCGGCTACGTGTTGATCGTCGGTGATTCCCACGATGACGTGTCCTCCGAACAGCGCGTCACCGG
The DNA here is from genome assembly GCF_036946495.1 of Mycolicibacterium neoaurum. Lineage (NCBI taxonomy): Bacteria > Bacillati > Actinomycetota > Actinomycetes > Mycobacteriales > Mycobacteriaceae > Mycobacterium > Mycolicibacterium neoaurum. Next base: position 1,673,268 of record NZ_JAQIIX010000002.1, on the reverse strand, counting down.
TTCGCTGCTGGACCGCCAGGTCGACGGGATGATCGTCGCTCCGGCGGCGGGATCCGAGCGGACCACCCTGCCCGAGATCACCCGCTCCCGGACCCCCATGGTGCTCATCGACCGCGGCGAGGATGTCGGGTTCGACCGCATCGTCCCGGAGAACTTCTCGTCGGCGAAGGGATTGACCGATCATCTGCTCGATCTCGGTCATCGCCGGATCGCGGTCGTGCGCGGGCTGGCCGGAATCTCGTCGACCATCGAACGTTTCGACGGCCACTGTGCGGCATTGACCGCCCGCGGAATCACCGTCGACCCAACGTTGGTCGTCGACGGGGAATCCAGCACCGATGTCGCCGAACGGGAGGTCCGGGCGCTGATGTCCCGCGCCGACCGGCCGACGGCGCTGGTGTCGCTCAACAATGCGATGACCATCGGCACCTTGAAGGCGATCCGGGGGCTCGGTCTGTCCATACCCCAGGATGTGGCCTTCGTCTGCTACGACGACTTCGAGTGGTCGGACCTTTTCGAACCCCGGCTGACCGCCGCCGCCCAGGATGTCGAGACGATCGGTGTCACCGCGGTCGAACTGCTGCTGGCCCGTATCCGTGGCTCCGAGGAACCCCCGCGACACATCCGGGTGCCGACCACATTCCACCACCGGAACTCGTGCGGTTGCACCTCTGCTCCGGTGAGTAGATAACGGTTTGCCACCGTCGAGGTTGCAGTGTGGTTCTGCGCTGGCCGGGCTCGGCTGCGGCGCCCTAGATTCTTCAGGTGCACCGCCGAACCCTGCTGCAATTGTCCGCGGTGGCGGCCGCGGGCGCATTGATCGGTAGGGCACCCGTGGCAGCGGCCGAGGGCACCCGGTGGACGGCGGAGCGCGCGAACGCCTGGTATCGCCAGCAGGGGTGGCTGGTGGGCGCGAACTACATCCCCGCCACGGCGACCAACCAGATCGAGATGTGGCAGGCCGGGACCTACGACCCGCGTCGCATCAGCGGTGAACTGCAGGTCGCGCGCACCATCGGGTTCAACACCGTTCGGGTGTTCCTGCACGACCAGCTGTGGGCGCAGGACCGCGCCGGATTCCTACGCCGGGTCTCCCAGTTCGTCGATATCGCGGCCGGACAGGGCATCAAGCCACTGTTCGTGTTGTTCGACTCCTGCTGGGACCCGCACCCCAAGCTCGGTCCGCAGCCCGCACCGCGGCCCGGTGTGCACAACTCCCGGTGGGTGCAGGGACCCGGCGCCGACTTGATCGACAACCCGCGGTACCGGCCGGTGCTGCGCGACTACGTCACCGGTGTCATCGGCGCTTTCGGTGCCGACAACCGGGTGCTTGGCTGGGATCTGTGGAACGAACCGGACAGCCCGGCAAGCCAGTACAAGGCAATGGAACGCAGCGACAAACTCAAGGTGGTCGGCGAGCTGCTCCCGCAGGTGTTCGAATGGGCGCGGGCGGTGAACCCGAGTCAACCCCTGACCAGCGGGGTGTGGCGGGGGTCGTGGCGCAAACCGTCCGGCATCGTGGCCACCCAACTGGACAACTCCGACATCATCTCGTTCCACAGCTACGCAGAGCCGTCGACTTTCGAGGACAAGATCGACGAGCTCGAACCGTTGGGCCGGCCGATCCTGTGCACCGAGTACCTGGCCCGTGAGGACGACAGCACCGTCGAGGGCATCCTGCCGGTCGCCAAGCGACGCGGCGTGGGCGCCTACAACTGGGGTCTGGTCGCCGGGCGCACCCAGACCTACTACCCGTGGGATTCGTGGGACAAGCCCTACGACAAGGTGCCCGATAAATGGATGCATGATCTGGTTCACCCCGACGGACGCGCCTTCCGTACCAGCGAGATTCAGACCATCCAGCAGCTTGCCGCCAAGACCTGAACGCGGCGGCCGGGTGGACATCGGCAACGGCAGTTCGTAGCCTGTCGGAGGACGTGCAAGCTGGGCCAGGATCGGTCCGCGCAATCGAAGGACCGTGACAATCCGTATCACCCGGGTGCGTAGAACACCGTGGCGAACCGTGTCCATGTCGGTGGCCGCGGCCGTGGTCACGGGTGTCTCGGCCCTCTCGGTGAGCTCGGTCGGCGTGGTGAATGCCGATCCGGCCGCCGATGCGCTGGCCAAGCTCGAAGAGCTCTCCAGCCAGGCCCTCCAGACCCGCGAAGCCGTGACCGCCGCCCAGCGCGATGCCGACACCAAGCTCGCGGAGCAGGTTGCCGCCGACGCCCGGCAACGCGCCGACGCCGAGATTCTCGCCGCCGCCCACGCCCGGCTGGCACCCGTGCAGGCCGCCGCCGACCGGGTGGCGGTGATGACGTACACCAGCGGGCGCACCGGTCAGCTCCAGTCGCTGATGACCGCGTCGTCGCCACAGCAGCTGATCGACAACATGTCCCTGCAGCAGGCCGTCGCCACCCATTCGGCGGACCGGATGGCGGATCTGCGGGTGGTTCGGGAGCAGGCCGCCGTGGCAGCCCGGACGTCGGAGACCTCCGCTGCGGCGGCACGCGCGGCCGCCGAGCAATCCGCCGCGGTTCGGACCGACCTGCAGACCGCACTGAGCGAGTTGTTGCGCCAGCTCGCCGCCGCCGAAGCCCAGTACGCGGCGTTGACGCCGCAGCAGCAGGCGATCGTCGACAGCGCGCCGCCGCCTGCCGCTCCGCCTGCCGCTCCGGCGCCCAACGATCCGGCGATTGTGGCGATGCCCGGCCAGCCCTCGCTCGCCGCCGCCCGGGTCGACATCCCGGAGGCCGCCGCACTCCCGGTCGGCGTCGCCAACGAGTCAGGTCTGCAGCCGAATGCGGTTCTGGCCGCGCGAGCCGTCAGCCAGCAGTTCCCGCAGATATCCGAGATCGGCGGGGTGCGCCCGGACTCCAAACCCTGGCATCCCAGTGGGCTGGCCATCGACATCATGATCCCCAACGCAGGCAGCCCCGAGGGCATCGCGCTGGGGGACCAGATCATGGCCTATGCGCTGGCCAACGCCGGTCGCTTCGGACTGCAGGATGTGATCTGGCGAGGCACGTACTACACGCCCGCGGGTCCGCAGGCGTCCGGATACGGCCACTTCGACCACGTGCACCTCACGGTGACACGGCGCTGACCGGCCGCCGGACCGCCGAGCCGACCAGGTGCTGGCGCAACCGCGGGTTCGCGATTCGGAACAGGTGGCCCATCGCCACGGCGGTCCCCATGACGTCATCGCGAGATGTGAGATACGTCCAGCGGTGTGCCGAGGGCAGCGAGAAGAAGGTGTCGAAGAAATCGGGCACCTCGTCGGCAGGCATGCGCAGGAGTGCTTCCAGACCGATCCGCCGGAACCGGTGGATGGCCCGTGCCGATCGCGACCAGACGACGCGATGCGCCGCCGTCAGTGCGGCCTCCTGACCCAGCGGGAGGTTCGCCGCCAGCGCGTCCGCCACGCGAGGGGCGAGCCGCAGCGCGGATGCCACGCTGAAACCCGTCGCGGGGTGGATCAGCGGCGCCGCCGCTCCGAATCCGAGGACGTCCGGGACGCGGTGCCGCGGTTGATCGAGCGGGAAGGACACCTTCTCCGTCGGCGCATCCTCGGGTACCGCGATGCCGTGCCGGGCCAGCCGGGCATGCAACCGGCGCCGCAGCGTGGTCAGTGGCAGACCGGGCCGCCGCGCCAGCGAGGTCTCCTCCAGCAGGATCCGCCCGCCGCCCAGCGGCACCGCGTAGAGAAACGTGGGCCAGCCGCTCTCACCGTGGTCGGCGCGCCAGTCCATGAACAGCGCCTCACCGGGGGCCGCCAGCGCCATCGCCTGGTCCGCGTCGACCACCACCCCATACGCCGTTTGAGCAGCGGCCGCCGTCGACGGTGGCGTCGCCGGGTCGAGTGGTCGTCGCTGGCCGCCGGCATCGACGACCACCGCGGCATGCAACTCATCACCGTCGGCGAGGGCGACCACCCCGGCAGTGGGACTTGCGACCGCTCGCCCTCGGTACAACCGCACCGCTCCGAGCCGATCGGTCAGATGTGCCTGCAGCGCAGGAACATTCAATACCGCGTACTCCCAGCCCAACCGGTGTTCGGTACGAGCGATGGCCCGACCGGCGGCCCGGGCCGCAACCACGGATGCGGGCACATCGGCAGGTAGTTCCCGACTCCACATGCCGTAGGTGGCGGTCCATGTCCGGTCCTGGGCCGGGTCCAGCAGGCCGGTGTCCAGACCGAGGCGGGCGCACTCTCCCGCCAGGGCGACACCCGCGGGACCCGCGCCCACGATCAGAACGTCCATCCGCATCAGTGCGGTGGAAACGATTCGGGTGCGCGCGTCATGGGTCGAACCCTACGCATCGCGGCGCGGATGTCAGATGGCGATCGGCCGGATGGTCGTCGGGTCGGCGGTCGGCAGGCTCAGCTTCATGCCGGTCACCTGCAATGAACCGAAGGACGTGAGGGTGGCATAGGTCGTCGACGACGCGACCAACTGCAGTGTCACCGTCTGACCCGGCCGAAGGGTGTGGGCCACCGGTTCCAACGCGATGGTGATCTTGTGGGGCTGCCCGTCCAGGGTGACCGGAATCGGTGTGATCTGGTGACCCAGCACCTGTCCGGTGGAGTCGTCGACGAGTTGGGCGTAGACGTGCCGGGCGGTACCCGTTCCGCTGTAACTCACCGTCAGCTGCGGTGCGCCCACGATATGGGTCGTCGTCGCGGCCGGCGCGGTGGTGAGGTTGAGCGCGTTGTAGGCCTTCGACGCGGCGAAGGGCAGCACCCCCAACAGCGGTCCCGATCCCCCGAGGAAGGGGATCAGCGGCAGATGGCCGCCCGATCCGGTGGCCACCACCGGGCTGTCGGTGGTGATCGGGTAGCGGTCGGATGCGTAGTACTGCCAACGCTGGTCGACGAATTCGAACTGCGGACCGGTCACCGTGGCGGTGTTGCCATTGACATAGCGATCCAGCCACGCGAGCGTGGCGCGTTGGATCAGGACGCCGTCGGTGGGGTCGAAGAGGTTGCCGCACAGGCCGTGGCCGCCGCAGAACCAGATCACCTTCGTGGGCACACCATTGGCGATGAGGGCTGCCGCGGTGGTGTCTGCTTCCTGCAGCGAGAACAGCGTGTCGACGGTGCCCTGGATAAGCAGTGTCGGTGCGGTGATCTTGCCGACGAGATCGCGTGGGCCGCCGGGGCCGAGCTGTGCCAGGCGTTCCTGCTCGGCGGCGGTCTGTTGGCCGGTCAGGACGCCGTAGATCGTGGCGGGCAGGATGGCCGGATTCGGCCGGGTGAACAGGGTGATGCCGGCGGTGAGGATGGCCGCCCAGCTGCTCTTGAACGCATCGTTCTTGTACTGCGCGGTGTTCAGTGTGTTCCAGGCGATCGCCGGAACGATGGCGTCGATGCGGGGATCGGTTGCGGCGCTGACCAATTGGATACCACCTCCGTAGGAGGCGCCGGTCATCCCGATGCGCGGGTCGAGCAGGCCCGGATCGAGCCGGGCCTCCGGTTGGGTGGCAATCCAGCTGATGATCGCCGAGACGTCCTTGGCGTCGAAGTCCGGTGAATCCTGTTCGAGCCGGCCACCGGAGCTGTGCTCACCGCGTGGATCCCAGGTGACGACGTTGTATCCGGCGGTGCGCAGTGTTCCGGTGTACACCAGTCCCGAGGTGTCGGCGATGATGCCGTCGAGCAGGGTGGGCGTGAGATTGGTGGCCCCGGGCAGGAGTAGGCCGGGACCCTGCAGGATCGTTGCGGCCTTCTCGCCGCTCTTCAGACCGGCCGCGGGCATGAAGTGGACATAGATCTGCGTGCCGTCGAACGAGGTGACCATGACATCTCGTGGCCGCGGGGTGCCCGGTGGCGCATCCCACTGGAGGGGATAGCCGAGGATCGGGTGCAACAGGTCGCTGATCACCGGTATCTGGTTGACGAACGCGACGACAGGGGTGACGAACAGCGGGCCGATGATCGGTAGATACTGCAACGGTTCGAGCAGCGGCGTTCGCGGCGTCGCGATCACCGGTGCATGCGTGACCGGGTCGATCAGCTGTGCGGCCAGTGGTGTCGCTGCCGCGGGCGCGGGTGTGGGTGCGAGGGTGTTCCTGCTGGCCGCCGCCGCAACCGTCCACGACAACGGGGTGTCGACGGGCGTCGTCGGCTCGTCCTCGTCTTCGAAGTCGGGTGCGACGTGCTCGTCGGCCACCGTCGCGGTGATGTCGATGGTCGGTGTCGAGATCACGGGTTCGCGTTTGTCCTGGTCCTCGGGTTCTAAAGGGTCCAGGGGTTCCAGCTTGGCCAGGTCGATCGCGGACTCGTCTGTTTCTGTTTCTTCTGTCGCGCTGGCCGTACTCGCTGTTCCCGAACGGGTCTTGTGGGGCGCAAACGGCTCCGACGTCACCGCAGTGGGAGTGGACTGCTCGGCCGGGGATGTTGAGTCTTTTGCCGGCGATGGCGGTGGATCGTTGGGCGTTGCCGCGTCGGCCGAACTGTTCGATGATTCGGCCGGCGCAGCGGCGGCTGTTCCGGTGCCGCAGAACACCGCCGCGCCGATCCCGAGCGCCGCGGCCAAGACGCCAATACGACCGATATGCGCTGCTGCGCCGACATGGTTCAACACACGGCGCTCCAGTCATCGGGGGAGTTTGCTGAGGGCGTGGCGTCCATCACACCATGCGGTCAGCGGCCGGACAAGGCCGGCAAACGCAACGCGCCCCCGGTTAGGTCGTGCGGGCGCTCCACTCGGCGGTCCGCTCGGGCTTTGCCTCCGCGAGTGCCGTGCGGGTGGCATCGGCATCGAAGTCCTTGCCGTATACCGGTGTGCCGGGCTGCTGACGCCACGACTCTGAGATCGGGCCCGCGTCGACCGGGTCGAATCCGAGCTCTTCGACGATCCGGTGCACCAGCTCGCGGCCCGCGCCGTCCGCGCCCGCGACCGGCAGCGCGATCCGGTTGGGGGTCCCGCTCGGGGTTCCCCGTTCGAGCAGATGCTTCCAGAAGATGCCGTTGAACACCTTGTAGACGGGCGCCGCGATCTGCTCGGCGACCCAGGCACTCTCGACCTGACCGTCCTCGATTGCGGCTATCTCCCCGTCACGTTGTTGCGGGTAGTAGTTGTTGGTCTCGATCACCGGGGCGCCGGGTTTGCGGGCGTCGACGATGCCGTCGGCCAGATCGGGAACGTTCTTCTGCGGAATGCTCACGATGACCAGATCCGCATCGGTTGCCGCGTCACGTGCCCATACCGGCGTTGCACCCGTTTCGGCGGCCAAATCGGCCAGTGTCTCGGGCGCGCGGGAGTTGGAAACCCGTACCTCGTGACCGAGCTCTCGCAGCCGGCGGGTCAGTGTGCCCCCGATGTGTCCCGCTCCGATGATGCCGATGTGCATGTGGCCTCCAAGTGTCGGTAGATCTCTTGGCGGTCAACAGCTCGAGCCGCGGGCTTGTTCCGGTCGCTCACCGGTGTGGTGGCGACCCCGGCAATCGGGAGTGAACATTATGTGCTTAATGTGGGCGATACGGTGCGGGGGCGAGACGATGGATGAACACCCCGAGCGGAAGGTCAATGCGTGACAGCTTCAGCGCAGACAACCGAACGACACCGGAAGCCGCACTGGTCGCTGGCCCGGACCTGGCTGTTGCAGCCCGGACTGCCCGACGGCGACGCCGCTTTCGATGCTGCGGTCGCTGGGCTGTCCGATGTGGTCGTGCTCGACATCGAAGACGGCCTGCCGGATCAGCAGAAGGCGGCTGGACGAGCCGCGGTGGCCGACTGGCTGAACGCCGGCCAGGCGTGGGTCCGGATCAACAGCGTGTCGACGTCGGCGTGGGCGACCGACCTGGAGGCGATCGCCGACGCTCCCGGACTGCGGGGTGTGATGCTGGCCAAAGTGGAGTCCGGAGACGATATCGCCGCTACCGCTGCGCGTCTGCCGGCCGGCACTCCGGTGGTGGCGCTGGTCGAGTCGGCACTCGGTATCGAGGCGGCATCGGAGATCGCGCGGACGCCGGGGTGCTATCGAATGGCGTTCGGGCTCGGCGATTTTCGTCGGGACACCGGGATGAGTGCTGATCCGTCGGTGTTGGCCTATCCGCGGGCTCGGTTGGTGATCGCCAGTCGTGCCGCGCGGTTGCCCGCACCCATCGACGGCCCGACCTTGCGTGACCAGTCGCGTCACCTGGCCCGCGAAACCGAGGTCGCCAAGGCTGCGGGCATGACCGCACGGTTGTGCCTGGATCCCGGGCACGCCGAGACGATCAACGGGCTACTCAGTCCCTCGACGCTGGACATCGACGAGGCGCGGCGAACCCTTGCCCGGTTGGACTCACCCACCGGGCCGTATGACGGCAGTGTCGGCCCCACGCGTGCGCGTGCCGAAGCTGTGCTGGAGCTTGCCGGCAAGCTCGGCCTGGTCTGATCCCGTCAGGGGTGCAGATTCCACTGCCCGACGTCTGACGCCAGCACGTCGTTGACGTCGACCCGGATACCGCCGACCACCGGTCCTGGATTGGATGCCGTGTCGATGATCCGTTGGTACAGGACGGCGGCGGGATGGATCTGTCCGCCCGACCAGGACCGGGTCTGCCACACCCAGGCCTTACCGGGTGTGCTCGAGCGGCCGACGACACCGCTGGTGATGGCCCACTCGCAGGGCCGGATACCGGCATAGATGCCGGTGCGCATGGGTCCGATGACGGAGTTGATACCCCGGAACCACTGCAGTGCCACTGTGTCCCACGTTTCGCGATCGATGTCGTCGTCGACACTGAAGTACACCGGTGCGGTCTGCCCTCCGCCGGCGGCGGTGTGGAGTTGCCATGCGGTGCGGGCGTCGGCAACCCCGCCCGCGAACCCCCGCGTGAAGTCCGACGGAGCGGTTCCGCCGGGTTTGCCGTACTGGAAGTTGCTGACGATCACCAGGCCGGCCGCCGTGAGTGACTGCGCATAGGGCAGCGTGATCGGCTTGGCCCCGAATGACGAGCCGGGCCGCGAGGTCGACACGTAGTTGATGACGCCGGCATGACCCGCCGCGCGGATGTCAGCAGCGGGGATCTGACGCATGGCGAAGTCGATGAGGGTGGGCGCGGCGGCGGACGCCGTCGGCGTCCCCGTGGTTGCGGCACCGAGCCCTGCCAGGGCCGTTGTCGCCGCGGCATAGCGCAGCGCGTCCCGCCGCGAGAGTTGCACGGCGCGATGTTAACAAAGTGACTGATGATGATCGGGCAGCCTCGCCGACGACTCGTGCGGTCACATATGGCCCGGTCATTTCGTCTACTTGGGGACGATCACGTACGACCGGAAAGAGGACACATGCTCCCGCCCGTGAACATCAGCAAGCAGTTCGCCGAACCGTACAAGACCTTCGCGGCGCTGGACGCTCAGGTCGAGGCTGCCATTGAGCAGGCAGAACTTCCCGTGCAGCTGGCCGAGCTGGTCAAGATACGAGTGTCACAAATCAATGGCTGTGCCTTCTGTCTGCGGATGCATACGCGCGACGCGCTGGCTGCGGGCGAGAGCACCGATCGACTCGCCGTCTTGCCTGCGTGGTGGGAGTCGCAGTACTTCACCGAACAGGAGCAGGCGGCCTTGACTCTTGCAGAGCGTGTCACGCGAATAGGTGATGAGCACACCGCCGCGCCAGATCCGGTCGATATCCAGGCGGCCCTGACCGCGCAGCAGATCGCCGCGGTCACCTGGCTGGTGGTGGTCATGAACGGGTGGAACCGCATCGCGATCACCAGCCATTACCCGGTTGGTCCCTGAACGGCCGAGGGCCACGTGCACCCAGCCGTGCCGTAACGAGTGATCCGCATACGGGGTGGGCGCGGACGGACCCGCGTGGCTTGGGAAGGGCTGTTACAGCTGGATCGCTCGTTCCTCGGACCCGGCCTCTCTGTTCAGTTGTCAAGGTGCGCTGTGGCTTTGGGCGCTTTGGGTTATGCGGCGGTCGGTAGGTCGGTCATGGTGCGGCGGGCCTGCGATCGCAGATGCTCCGGTTCGGGTTCCCCGGGTGCGTGGGGTGGGACGAACCAGGGATAGCGATCCCTACCGAGATAGACCCGCCAGCCACCGTGATGGATGAGACTGTGGTGCAGCCGACACAGCAACACCCCGTTGTCCAGACTGGTTGCGCCCCCGGCGCTCCAGGGTTGGATGTGGTGGGCATCGCACCACGACACCGGGCGTCCACACCCCGGATGAGCACACCCACCATCACGCACCCCGAGCGCTTTGCGGATGGCCGGGGTGAACAGTCGCTCGGCACGGCCAACGTCCAGCGGTACCCCGGTGTGATCGACGATCACCGAGGTCAGGGTGGCATCACAGGCGATCAGGTCCGCGGTCGCGGTACTGACCGGCCCGGCGAACCCGAGCCGATCCACCTTGCTATCACCGCCGTGCCCTGGTCGGATGAGTGTGACGTGCGGGAGCACCCCGCCGGACATCGGACGCCGCGACTGCGACAAATAGGTGCGCAACACCTGCCCGATCGCCTCCGCCCGCCGGGTATCAATGGACCGCGGGTCCGGAGAGCCGTCCGGCAGCGGGACCGGTCGGCACAACGGATCCAACGCCGCACACAGCTCTTCCCCGGTCCCGACATCCAGGTCGAGAATGGCCTCAAACCGGCCCTCGGCGTTCTGGACCAAGGTCATCACATTCAGCGCGGTGTCCTCGGCCACCGGCACCACCCGCTCCTCGGGCGGAAGACTCGCGGCGCGGTCGAGGGCGATCGCCCTCGCCTTCGCCGCCACCTCGGCCGGGGTGGTCTGCACCATCAGTTTGGTCACCACGACTGCTCGTTCGTCCTCCGACAACGGCGTCCGCGCGTCGATGTGGGTGACACCCTTGCCGACGGCGTCGGCGAACTCGATACCGATCCCACCCAACCGCTGCGCGGTCGTCAACGCCCCCAAAGACGCGGCCATCCGGCCCACCCTGGCCGCCCGGGTCGCCGAACCCGGGGCCATGCCCAACAGCTTGAGCAGATCGGTGCCGGTGCGCAGGTGCCGCCGCCCCGGCACACCCGCCCGCTCAGCCGCCGCCACCGCCGAAGCGATCACAAAATCCAGCAGATTCCGCGCCGACACCGCCGCAACCAACACACCCAATAACGCCTGGTCATCGACCACCGGCCGAGCACAATCCAGCAACCGACCCAAGCCCGGCCCGACATCATTCTCCGAGGGCACCGCAGCGAGATCATCGATCAACGCATCAACAAACACATCAAGACAGGTGGCGTCCATAACGGATACCGACTTCCCCCACAGCACCCAACCAAGGGCACCATCAAACACACACAGCCCGCACGACCCCCGGACAGGGACCGTCGAACCTCGCGGCGACCGAAGTCGCGGTCTGCGGCTCACCAGATCCGAGGATCGGGAACCGCGGCGCATTCGAACTTGTGTTCGACACTACGCCGAGCGCGACACTTGCACAAGGGGTTTACGTCGGCCTTGCGCGATCCGATCATCGGGCGTAAGGTCGAACACAAGTTCGAATGCTGGTGGCTCGCAATGTTGATCTGGTGAGCCCGTCTCGATGGTTCTGAAGTCGTCGAGAGTGACTCTGCTCGCCCTGGCGGCGGTGTACGGGTCTTGTTGCCCTTTGGGCTACGTGTGCGGGCCTTGTCCGAGAGGTTAGGTACAAGGATGAATGTCATCAATCTCGGGTGTTCGTAGATATGCAGAACTGCGTCGGGGGGCGATCGGCCGCGAGCGTGCGCGATGCTGAAAAGCTCTTGGAAGCAACGGGTTCCGGTACGCACTTCCACGCTGGCGGTGCCGGCCGGATTGCTCGGGGCGGCGCTCTCGCATCGGCAATCGTCGGTTGGCGCAGGATGCGAGTTGATGCCGTCGGCGGTGACCGGCTGTTCAGCGCGCGCGATCCGTAAGTGATTGGGTCAACCTCGGTCGGTGCAGCGCCGGGGTGGGCAAATCGGATGTGGCTCAGCAGCGTCGTCTTCTGCCGCGCACTGAGATCGATCTGGGTGGTGTCACAGTGTCGAAACATGTAGGGCAGGTCAGCTAAAACGTACCTTGACAACTACATAGTGAAGCTGGCGGCGTGGATGGTGTTGGCGTGCAGCCGGATAGCGTGAGAATCGCAGTGTTCTAGTGGCGTGCAATAGCGGCGGCGACAGCGCGCCAGCCGAGGAGCAGCGCGGCGGTGGTCAGTGTGGCCACGACGATGAAGCTCGGCGCGGTGCCCGCCGACGTCGCCTTGCGCAACAACATGCCGACGATCACGGTGCTGGCCCACACAATGAGACCGGTGGGGTATATCGCCGAGGGCCTGAAGGCGCCGGAGTAGGCGCGGGCAGCGAGCCAACCGGCCACTGTGCCAGTGATGAACGGCCATGCGGTCTCGGCGATGCCGGTGAGCGTCAATCCTTCGGCGTGACTGCGTCGGCCGATGGTGCAGAACACCAGGACACATGCCACATCGGCGAGTAGCGCGACGGCTGGTCTGGTCGGCTGCACCCCGGTTTGCTCACTCACCGGAGTAGTCCATCACATCGGAAACCAGTGGTGCTACTCGGGTTTCGTCGCGAGCGGTGAAGTCCGGCACCATAGGCGCCGGCTTACCCGCCTGCACGGTGTCGATGGCATCACCGTCAGGGCCGAGCCGGTCGTCGGTCCGTCCGGTCAGCCGGAAGTTGTCGAAGACGAACGGTAAGCCGTCGGCCTTCAACGGATCGGGGGAGTCCATGACGTGGAAATGAAGATGAGGAGCGTCGGTGTTACCACTGTTACCCAGGGAGCCCAGTACCTGGCCTGTGCTCAATCGGTCACCGGGCTTCACCGCCACCGACCCCGTCTTCAAGTGAGCGTAGAACGCATAGTTTCCGCCGCCGATGTCCTGCACCACATGGTTTCCGCCGTACTGGTCCAGACGCAGCCCGGTAGGACTCTTTCCAGGTGTTTGCTCGGGGAGTCCGTCGAGCACTGCGACCACGGGACCATCGGCCACGGCATGCACGTCGGCGCCGAAGTAGGCATAGGACGTCGTGTCCGCGACATCGCCGGTGAACAAACGACCATCGGGCAGCAGTTGCACATAGTCGATGGCGTACCGCTCGGCGCCCCAGAGCGCACCGTCGATCGGATTGATCGCCATTCGGTGGGGCGTCATCCCGCAGCACCCATTGGCATCCCACCACTGCGGGCCGCGCAGTGGCGGCGCGATGACCACCGGTTCGCGTGCCTGGACGGTGACCGGGGCGACGGTTTCGGTCAGCTGCGGGGGCAACAGCGGCGGCATCGGTGTAGTGAGGGTGACCTGGACCTGATGGTCGAGTTCGGTTGGTACAACGTACTTGTCGGTACTGACATCGAGCCACACCAACGCCGACTGTGCTGGTCCGAGGCGGGCGGTCGGCGCAGTGGTGCCCAGAATCCTGGTGCGTTCGGCCAAATCGGTGCCGCTGAGTGTCAGCAGGGACTCCCCGGCGGCGCCGGCGCGGACCTGTAGGGAATCGACGGTGATGTCTTGATCCATCGCGTTGGTCAACAGCAACTCGTAGGCGAGATGGGTGCGGCCATCGGTGGCCGGGACCGGGACGGGTGCCGCCACAGCCCGAGCCAGCACCGGGGTGGCCACGGGGGCCTCGGCCGGGGGGACGGGAGTCGGAGTGGGCGAGGCGGTCGCTGTGCCGGTGGTCGGTGCGGTCGGGGAGCCGGTGGACGACCCATCGGTGCTCGGGGCGGGTTGCTCGGTGGTCGGCGAACATGCCGACACCGCCAATGCTGCAGCGAAAAGCACAGCGATGCAGGCACCTCTAGGTATCACGGCACTTCCTTATCTTCGGGCTCGGCAGGTGCGTCCGGGTCGACGTCCATCTCGGTGCGGAACAAGAACAAGAACACCACCCAGCCGATGGCGGAGATGAAGATCCAACTGACCAATCGATAGATCAGCATCGCAGAGATGGCCGAGGCCAGCGACATACCGCTGGACACCAGCCCTGGTACCAACACGGCCTCGACCACCAGCAGACCGCCGGGCATCAGTGGGATGGATCCCACCGCGCGAGCCGCGGCATAGGCCACCGTCAGCGCCGCAAGCGAGGGATGCCCGCCCGCGGCGTACGCGGCGAAGGCAAGGCAGGCGACATCGGCGATCCAGTTGAACAACGACCACGCGAACGCGTTGCCCAACGCCCGGCGGCTCAACCGCACCGACTCCAGCTGACACAACAGTTCGCGCCACTTGTCCAGCCACGTGTCGGCGGGCTTGTTGCGCAGCGCGTTGAACCAGGACAGCAGTCGAACGCCGATACCGTCGATCTGCTGCGGATTGGCGGCCACCGACTGCGCCAGGACCAGCAGCAGGAAGAACCCGCCCAGGGTGAAGATCAACGACAACGGATTCCGGCTCGCGCCCAACAGGAAAGCTCCACCCAGACCGAGCAACGCAAGACCGACGGCCTGTAGGACCCCCGACATGACCAGCTGCCAGGACGCCACCACCGGGGACGCGCCCCACAACCGCTGCTGGCGGTAGACGAATGTCGCCGAGAGCACCGGGCCGCCGGGCAATGTCGTGGACAGCGCATTACCTGCGTAGAACGCCGCTTCCGAACGCCACTGATGGACCTGGACGCCGGCCGAGCGCAGCAACGTTCGCTGAATCTGAGCGAAGCTGTGCATCGAGGCCATCGCCGCGATGACGGCCGCGAGCACCCACCACCAGTTCGCGGAGAGCAAGCTCCGCCACGCCTTGGCCAGCTGATCCCAGACCAGGGTCAGCTCGACAGCCAGCACCGTCACCGCGACCATGATGACCAGCCAGCGGACCCACCAGTATTTGCCGCGGGTGCGGACGTCGCGGTCGTGGGCGTCGCTCATCGGCGCGTCATGCGACACATGATCAAGGGTAGCCGCGCCAAGTGGCGCATGACCTGCGATAACTCGGCGAGTCGCGCGTACGGTAAGCCCATGGCATTAGATCCGGTCGCCGATCAGTCGGTACATCCGTTGGTCCGCAAGGCAGCGGCCTGGTCGTGGCGACTGCTGGTGATCGGGTCGGCGGTGGTGGCACTGCTATGGGTGTTCAGCCACATGATGCTGATCGTCGTGTCGGTGGCATTGGCGACGATGTTCGCGGCACTGCTGACACCGTTGGTCGACTTCATGCATCGTCATCGCGCGCCCCGCGGCTGGGCGGTGGCGGTGGTGCTACTGAGCTCCATCTCGATCGTCGGCGGGTTGCTCAGCTTCGTGGTCAGCCAATTCATCAGCGGCGCACCCGCATTGGCGGATCAGGTGTCGGCCAGCGTGGATGGTGTTCGAGGCTGGCTGATCGACGGGCCGCTGCACCTGAGCCGAGACCAGATCGACCACGCGGGCGATGCGGTGATCAGCACCCTGCAGGAGAATCAGGCCCGCGTCACCAGCGGTGCGCTCTCCACGGCGGCCACCGTCACCGAGATACTGACCGGCGCGCTATTGGTGCTGTTCACCCTGATCTTCCTGTTGCTGGGTGGCCGAGAGATCTTCACCTACGTCACCAGGATCTTCCCGACCACGGTGCGGGAGCGGGTCCGCGAGGCAGGCCGGGCCGGATTCGGATCGCTCACCGGCTACGTGCGGGCTACCTGCCTGGTGGCACTCGTCGATGCGGTCGGTATCGGCACCGGACTGGCCATCATGGGTATCCCACTGGCACTGCCATTGGCGTCCCTGGTGTTCCTCGGCGCTTTCGTGCCGCTGATCGGTGCGGTGCTCACCGGCGGTGTCGCGGTGATCGTCGCGCTGATCGCCAAGGGCTGGATATACGCGCTGATCACCTTCGGGCTCATTCTCGCGGTACAGCAACTCGAATCGCATGTGCTGCAGCCACTGGTGATGGGCCGTGCGGTGTCGGTCCATCCCCTCGCGGTAGTGCTGGCGATCGCCACCGGGGGCGTACTCGCCGGCATTCTCGGTGCGCTGCTGGCGGTCCCGATCCTGGCGGTGCTCAACAGCGCAATCCGGGTCCTGCTGGCCGACGATCCGGAGGCCGAGCAGGAACAGGTGGTCGCCGAACTGGAGCCCGAAGCGCTTACAGACGGCCCTCCCGGCGAAGCAGATCGGCCGCGCTGACACCACCACTGCGACGGGTGGGGGCATCGTCGGTGGACTCCCGAGCAGCGCGGGTGTCGAGCTTCTCCGTTGGCTCCGGATCTCCGGAATCCCGTTGCGCAGGAATGGCCGTCGTCTGCTCACTGTCGCCAGCGGCAGGTGCGCTGGGCTGCTGGGCGCCCGGGCCTGCACTCGGGATGGCCGTCGTGGGCGCGGCACTGCCACGCAACTCGCCCAGCCACGACTCGATCTCGCGCTTCTCTCGCGCGGGATTCTGCTCGGTGCGCGGACGGCGTTCGGTCGGTGTGTTGACCGCGTTGATCGCCGACGTGGCGGCCGAATCCGGCTGCGCCGCAAAGCGTGTTGTCGGGGGCTCGGGTGCCGGCGGGGGCGTGGGCGTCGGGATCCGACTCGTCCCGACCGCAGACGGGCCGGTGGGACGCACAGGCGGCAGACCGCGGGGCGGGGGAGCGATGGGATGCCCGGGATCGTGCTGCGGGCGTGCCGGCGCGCCGGCTCCCACCAGAGCCGCCTCGTCGGCCGGTTCCTCGTCGGGTTCGCGGAACCCGGGACGCTTGCGCTCATCGGGCAGTTCGGTCTCACCGAGACCGATCTTCTCCTGAACGCGCTTCATCCACTGTGGCGCCCACCAGCAATCGTCACCGAGCAGCTTCATGATCGCCGGAACCAGGAACATGCGGATCACGGTGGCGTCGAGCAGCAGCGCGATCAGAAGACCGAAGGCCAGGTACTTCATCACCACGAGATCGGAGAAGGCGAACGCCGCGACCACGACCGCCAGCACCAGTGCGGCACCGGTGATCAGTCGACCCGTGGTGGCGGTACCGATGCGGATGGCCTCGGCCGTCGACAGCCCGCGTTCGCGCGCCTCGACCATGCGGGAGACCAGGAACACCTCATAGTCGGTCGACAGGCCCCAGATCACCGCGATGATCAGGCCGATCATCGGGGCGAACAACGGCTGCGGGGTGTAGTTGAACAACCCGGAACCATGTCCGCCCTCGACGAACATCCAGGTCAGGATGCCCATGGTGGAGCCCAACGTGAGGGCGGACATCAACGCCGCCTTGATCGGCAACACCAGCGACCCGAATGCCAGGAACATCAGGATCGTGGTGGTGATGACCAGGATCACGACCATCAACGGCAGCTTGTCGAACAGCGTCAGGATGCTGTCCTGAGCCAACGCCTGGGTGCCGCCGACCAGGATCGTCGTGCCGCGCGGCGGCGTCAGCGCGCGCAGTTCCTCGATCTTCTTGGGCGCGGTGCTGTTGTCGACCAGACCGTTCTGGATCACCCGGACCGACGGATCCTTGGACCCGCTCTCCTGAGCCGGCCGTTCCTGCCACATCTCCGACGGTTTGTCGGCGCCGGCGAAACCGGGAATCGTCTGGGCGTCGGCGCGGACGGCCGCCACCTGCTGATCGGTCAGCGGTTCGCCGTTGTCGCTGCGGATGACCAGCGTCAGCGGTTCGGTGCGGAATCCGGAGAACTCGCGGTCGAACTGTTCCTGCGCCATGCGCACCGGGTTGTCCGGCGGCAGGTACTTCTCGCTCAGGCCGCCGAGCGCCATCTGACCGATCGGGATGACTAGCAGCGTCATCACGACGAGGATCGGCGCGGCGAACGCGATCGGACGCTTCATCACGACGTTGACCAGCTTGCCCCAGAAGCCCTTCTCGACCTCTTCGCGCGTCATCGTCTTCTGGGTCTTCTCGATGAACCAGTCGATGATCTTGCGGGAGAACGGCCAGTTGGCCAGGAAGGGCACGCGCAGCAGGGTGCGGACGCCCAGGGCATCGACGTTCGCCCCGAGGATGCCCAGCACCGCGGGCAGCACCGTGATCGACAGGAATGCCGCCAGCAGCACCGACGTGATGATCGCGTACGTGATCGATTTGAGGAACCCGAGCGGGATCAGCAACAGCGGAAGCGACGACGCAACGATGATCACCGCGGAGAACGCGACGGTGCGGCCCGAGGTCATCACCGAGCGGCGCACCGCCGCCGGTACGTCGTACCCCTCGGCAAGCTCCTCGCGAAACCGGCTCACGATGAACAGGCCGTAGTCGATGGCGATACCGAATCCCATCATCGTCACCACGGGCTGGGCGAAGAAGTGCACCGGACCGAACTCGGCCATGAAGCGCAAGATGCCGAGCGCCCCGGCGATGGTCAGACCGCCGACGATGGCGGGCAGAGCGGCGGCGACGGCGCCGCCGAACACGAAGAACAGCACGACCGCGACCAACGGCACGATCGCGATCTCGGCGCGTTTCTGGTCGGTGCCGATGGTGCCGGTGAGCTCACTGGCCAGCGGGTTGAGCCCGGCGAGCTTGATGTCACCGCCGTTGACCTGCTTCAGGTCGGACTCGACGGCTTGGTAGTTCTTCAGGATCGTGTCGTCGTCGTCGCCCTTGAGCGGGACGCTGATGAAGGTCTGGCGGAGATCCTCGGTCTTCATCTGGCTGACCGTCGGATTGTCGGTATCAGGCGCCTTCAACCAGCCCACCCAGCCGACGATCTGATCGGGATGGTCGGCGACCACCTTGTCCAGTTCGCCGGTCACCTCGCGCTGCCACGCCTTATCGGTGACCTTCTTGTCATCCGGTGGCGTGAGGATGGCGACGACGTGACTGGTGCGGTCACGTCCGTACACCTCGTCACCGATCAGCGAAGCCTGCACCGACTCGCTGGTATCAGCGTAGAAACCGCTCTGGGTGACGTGCTGTCCGAGACTCGCTCCGAACAGCCCGCCACCAAGGCACAGTGCGACCATGACACCGATGACTATGTATCGGTACTGGTACACCGTTCGACCCCACCAGGCGAACACGTCAGCTCCTTAAAATCTTCTTCAGGTCTGTTTCTCGTTGCGCGCGAATTGTCGCTTCAATTGTTCAAACGCGCGAGGTCAGCAGCGCTGACAACGGCCGGAACGGCTGCAACCACGCGCCCTGCTCGGGCAGCGAATCAAGGCCGATTCGCGGTAGCGGTTCCCGGAAGACACCAGGGATGTCCTCCAGGTCGACGAACTCCAAGGTATCCGACGCTAACGCCCAACTGGCATGTTCGCGAAATCCGAGCACCTGCACGGGAACGCCGTCGTGAGCGATGTCCTCCAGCGGTGCGCGGAACGCCTGACCGTCGGCCGAAGCGACCACGACGCCGGCCAGTCCCTCACTGCGGCGCAGCGCGATGTGCTCCAGCATGTCGCTGTCGACATCGCTGTCCTCGTCCACCTTCGGCTTGGCGAACACCGCGAAGCCGACATTGCGCAGCGCCTCTACCCAGGGCCGCACGACATCTGCGCTGCCCGGAGCGATATTGGTGAAGACGGTGGCCTCGGGCTCCAGGGTCGCCACGGCGCCGCCATCCGCCTGCGTGCGTCCAGACAGCTCGGCGGTCCGGCCCAGCAGCCAGCGCCCCAATGCATCGAAGCGGGGCCGGTGCGCGGCGGTGGGACGGCCGCCCAGGATGGAGCCCAGCCCCATGTCCAGGTTGGGCGCATCCCACACCAGCAGCACGCGCTGGACGGTCGAGATCGACTCGGTCGGGGCAGCGGGCGTCTCGGGGAGATCTGGCTCGGTGTCGATACTCACCTTGGCCTCCTGGTCTTCGTCCAAGCGCTCATCGCCGTTGCCACAGCAGCTCCGTCACGATCGGTCCGGCCAGCGCCTTGCGCTCGTACTTGGTCTCCGGTCGAGCCACCGATATGGGCAGCTCATCGTCCATTCCGACGCGGCGCAGCGCCGGCTCGGCGTCACCCACCTCGGCGATGTGCTCGGCATAACCCTGGTGGTCGGTCGCCACATGGAGCAGCCC
The DNA here is from genome assembly GCF_036946495.1 of Mycolicibacterium neoaurum. Lineage (NCBI taxonomy): Bacteria > Bacillati > Actinomycetota > Actinomycetes > Mycobacteriales > Mycobacteriaceae > Mycobacterium > Mycolicibacterium neoaurum. The sequence goes on along the minus strand of NZ_JAQIIX010000002.1, from coordinate 1,653,383 downwards.
GCCGGGACGAAGGCGGTCGGCGATCAAGGCCACCGAGGCGGGCTGGATGAACCGCCGCTTGTGGTGGCGGGCCTTGGGCCACGGATCGGGGAAGAAGACCCGGACACCGGTCAGCGACGCGCTGGACACCAGGTGTTCCAGCACGTCCATGCCGTCACCGCGGATCAGCCGGATGTTCGTGATCCCCTCGCGGTCGATGGCCGCCAGCAGTTGCGCCAACCCACGCTTGTAGACCTCGACGGCGATGACATCGCGTTCGGGTTCGGCTTGGGCCATCGCGGCGGTCGAGGTTCCGGTGCCGCAGCCGATCTCCACGATCAGCGGTGCCCGCCTGCCGAACCACTGCTCGGGATCGAGTGCGACCGGCCGACCGTCGGCGTCCAGCGCCTCGGAGCCCACCTCTGGCCAGCGGCGCTCCCAGGTCTGCTGCTGACCCGAGGTCAGCTGGGATCGGCGGGTGCGGAAGCTCGTCACCCGGCGTTGATGATGGGCGGGAGCGCCCGGCGCGGGGTCGACTCCCCCGGGCTCATCCCCCTGGGCATACATCGGTCCATCGTCGCTCATCGCTGCCGGGGTACCCGCATCGCGGCACATATTGATACCCAACAGTTGCCTGGACCGGTGTGTGACCCACATCAAGGCCCAAATCGGCGCGTTCCGGGGTGCGTGACCGGTGTCACGATGAGGGAGTGGGTTTGATCTCCGAGCTGACCGCGCTCGCCGAGGACGGTTCCCGGCCCCGCCTGAGCCCGATCATCGCCGCGCTGCGGCGGCCGGTGCGGGTAGCGGTGACGGGTCGACCGGGGGTCGGGTGTCGTTCGGTGGCGGAGGTGTTGCGGGACCGGGGACTCGACTGCGTCCTTGAGGATGCCGTCGCCGACGTGGTGGCCCTGGTGATCGTCGAGACCGTCAAACCCGAGGACCGTCCCGGTCTGGATATCGATCGGCCGCGACTGATCGTCCTCAACAAGGCCGATGCGCTGACCGACCGAGCAAGCCGTGCCGCGGCGATCTCCGAGCAGACCGGGGTGCGCACCGTCCCGATGTGCGCGCCGGCCACCCATGACCCGGCTCCGGTGGTGGACGCCATCGCCGAACTGTCGGCACCACTGCGCTACCGCAGGCTGCGCACCGGGCTCACCAGGTTGCACGCCCTGGCCGCCACCGATCCCGTGCTGGCCGAACTGCTCGCCGCGGACACGACCGTGCTCACCGTGGCGGCCGCGGCCGACGAAGTGATCCGCGCGGCAGGTCTGCGGCTCACCCCGACAGAACCGGTGCGCTCGGCGGTGCGCTGGCTGCACTACAGCCGGGGCCCGGTCAGTCAGCTGCACCGAGATTGTGGTGCCGACCTGGCCCGCGGTCAGTTACGGCTGGCAGCCGGGCGCGACATGCCGCCGTGAATACCGACGTGAGGGCACCCGTCGTACTGGTGACCGGGCCGCCGTTCGCCGGGGTGTCCACTGTCGTGTCGGCACTGCGCAACGCCCTGCCCGGGCACTGCATCGTCGAGCACGCCGACGAGCCGGACGCCGTCGTGTTCACGGTCTCTGCCGCCGCCCCGGTGGTCGACTCCGATCTTCGGATCCTCGGCGACGCGGGCCGCCGCACCGACCTCGTGATCGGCGTCGTCTCCAAGATCGATGCGCACGCGGACTGGCGGGCGGTGTCCGCCGACGCCGGCGAGGCCGTGCAGAGACATGCGGCGCGTTACCGGTCGATGCCGTGGGTCGGCGTGGCCGCCGGGCCGCGTACGGGTCCTCCGGTCCTCGATGAGCTCGTCGACCTGCTGATCAGTGGACTCGGTGATCCGACGCTGGCGCGGCGGAACCGACTGCGCGTCGAAGAAAGCGCCTTGTGTGACCAGATCGATGCGCTCAGCACACCCGATACCGTGGCCGTCGCGTTGCACCGCAGACGCGATGACGTCCTGGGCACCGCGCGGCAGCTGAGCGCAGTACAGGTCCGTGACCTGCGCACCCGGATGCAACAAGCCCGCATCGACCTCAACCGGCAGGTCCACCGCCGGTGCGGGGAACTGCGGGCCGTGCTCGCCGAGGAGGCAGCCGGCTGGCGCCGAGGCATCGACCTCGGGGCGGTGGCCGCCGAGCACGCCGACCGGGTCGCAGCCGAGGTCGACGCGGCAGCCACTGCCCGGATGCGGCAGATCGCCGGTGAGCTCGGGTTGTCGGCTCCGTCTGCCGAGCCGATCCCGGTGGTGACCCATCCCGGCGAACCAGACCCGTCCGCACCGGACCTGGAGACGCGTCTGATGACCGTGCTCGGTGCTGGATTCGGACTGGGGGTCGCTCTCGCGGCGGCCCGGCTGTTGGCTGGGCTGGCTCCTGGGGCGGCCACCGTTGCGGCAGGCGGTGGCGCTGCGGTCGGCCTGTTGTTGGCGGCCTGGGTGGTCCGCGTCCGCGGGGTGTTGCATACCCGCGCCCGGTGGGACCGGTGGACCGGCACCGTGGCCGCCACCCTGCGCGAGGATCTCCAGGCGCTGGTCGCGTCCCGGTTGTTGTCCGCTGAGACGGCGCTGGTTGCGGAATCCGCAGCCGAGCGCGAAAGGATGGCCGCCGAAACCCGCGCCACGCTGGCCGCCATCGATGCACAGCTACGGGCTCGAGCGTTGGCCATCGCGACCGCGATCGGGCCGGCTGAGCAGCGGTTATCGGCCCTGCGCACGTCGCTGCGGGCCGTGCGGGCCGAGCTGGACTCGGTTACCGTCGAGTAGCAGGAATATCTGAATCGTTCCTGTGAGTGATCGGACATCGTCCCGATTCCCCGGACCAAAGTCACCCGCGTTAACCTCTATTTCAGGGACGATCGTGACCTGCCGGTTAACGGCACATGCACGGAAACAACGCAGGAGACTTTGATGACCTCAGCGACCATTCCCGGTCTCGACAATGCACCGACGACGCATCAGGGGCTGTTGGCCTGGGTTCGTGAGGTCGCCGAGCTGACCCAACCTGATCGGGTGGCCTGGGCGGACGGCTCGCAGGAGGAGTACGAGCGCCTTGCCGACCAGCTCGTCGCGGCCGGCACCTTCCAGAAGCTCAACCAGGACAAGCAGCCGAACTCCTACCTCGCACTGTCGGATCCCTCCGACGTCGCGCGCGTCGAATCGCGCACCTTCATCTGCTCCGAGCGCGAGATCGACGCGGGCCCGACCAACAACTGGATGGACCCGGCCGAGATGCGGGGCCTCATGACCGACCTGTACCGCGGCTCGATGCGGGGACGCACGCTCTGGGTCGTCCCGTTCTGCATGGGCCCGTTGGATGCCGAGGACCCCAAGCTGGGCGTCGAGATCACCGATTCGGAGTACGTCGTCGTCTCGATGCGCACCATGACCCGGATGGGCAAGGCCGCGCTGGACAAGATCGGCGAGGACGGATTCTTCGTCAAGGCGCTGCACTCGATCGGCGCACCGCTGGAAGAGGGCGAGAAGGACGTGCCCTGGCCGTGCAACGACACCAAGTACATCACCCACTTCCCGGAGACCCGCGAGATCTGGAGCTACGGATCCGGCTACGGCGGCAATGCCCTGCTCGGCAAGAAGTGCTACTCGCTGCGCATCGCCTCGGCGATGGCGCATGACGAGGGCTGGCTCGCCGAGCACATGCTGATCGTCAAGCTGATCTCCCCGGAGAACAAGGCCTACTTCATCGCCGCCGCGTTCCCGTCGGCCTGTGGCAAGACCAACCTCGCGATGCTGCAGCCGACCATCCCGGGCTGGCGTGCCGAGACCGTCGGCGACGATATCGCCTGGATGCGGTTCGGCAAGGACGGTCAGCTGTACGCGGTGAACCCGGAGTTCGGTTTCTTCGGTGTCGCACCGGGAACCAACTGGGACTCCAATCCCAACGCGATGAAGACGATCGCCGCGGGCAACACCGTGTTCACCAACGTCGCCAAGACCGACGACGGTGACGTCTGGTGGGAGGGGCTGGAAGGCGAGCCCGATCACCTGATCGACTGGAAGGGCCAGGACTGGATCCTGCGCGAGACCGAAACCAAGGCCGCACACCCGAATTCGCGCTACTGCACCCCGATCTCGCAGTGCCCCACGCTGGCTCCGGAGTGGGATGACCCGCAGGGCGTGCCGATCTCGGCGATCCTGTTCGGTGGGCGCCGCAAGACCACCGTTCCGCTGATCACCGAGGCGCGCGACTGGCAGCACGGCGTGTTCATCGGCGCCACTCTCGGCTCCGAGCAGACCGCCGCCGCCGAAGGCAAGGTCGGCACCGTGCGCCGCGACCCGATGGCCATGCTGCCGTTCCTGGGCTACAACGTCGGCGACTACTTCCAGCACTGGATCAACATCGGCAAGCAGGCCGACGAGTCCAAGCTGCCGAAGGTGTTCTTCGTCAACTGGTTCCGCCGCGGCGAAGACGGCCGCTTCCTGTGGCCCGGATTCGGCGAGAACAGCCGCGTGCTGAAGTGGGCTATCGAGCGCATCGAGCACAAGGCCGACGGCAAGAGCACCCCGATCGGGATCGTGCCGACCGCCGCCGATCTCGATCTGTCGGGTCTGGACGTGGACCCGGCCGATGTCGATGAGGCGCTGGCCGTCAACGCCGAGGAATGGCGTGCCGAGCTGCCGCTGATCGAGGAGTGGTTCGAGTTCGTCGGGGAGAAGCTGCCGACGGGTATCAAGGACGAATTCGACGCCCTCAAGACCAGATTGGCCGAATCCGACTGATCCAGGCCGGGGCGTTCAGGCCTGCAGCCGGGCCAACTCCCGGCGCAGGCCTGCCGCGCTGTCGTCGGCCAGATGCGACATCCTGCGCCGCAAGATCGGCTCGGCGTAGCGCAGCCAGCCGCGGAAGGTGAATTCCACCCGGTAGGTCACCGTCGACCCGTTCGGATGCGGTGCAACGGTGAGGACGTCGTGCGCCGACAGTGCGGAGTTCTTACCGCGCAACTCGATCGAGGCGCCCGGTGTCAGCGCGACGACCTCATAGTCGACGTCCCGGGTGCGGCCGGCGAGCTTGGCGCTGTTGGCATAGTGCGTTCCGATATCACCGTTACCGTGGACTCGGACGGTGCGGATCGAGCCGGCATCCCATTGCTCGGTGGTGGTGAAGTCGGCGAGGTAGTCGAACGCCGACCGCGGGTCTGCGGAGGTGATCACCTCGCGCTGCAACTCGATCATTCTCGGCCCTCCGATTGCTTGATCGCGGTCTGCATCGCCCGCCGCAGACCCATCCGGTGCAGTGGCTTCAGGCCAAGCCAATAGATTTGTCCGGGAAGGCCTTTGGGGATGTAACTGGCATGCTGCTGCAGCCGGGTTCGGTCCGGCGCGACCGATTCGATACGCCATTGCAGCCGTGCTCGACCGGGTCCGTGCAGCGCCAGCAGCGTGGGTTCCTGCTTGTCCTCGACGGTCCAATGACCGTGGCGGGATGCCCAGTGCAACAGGGCCTCCCACACTCGTTGTGGATCGGCTCGGACCTCGGCGTCGCGACTTTCGGTGTAAACGATCTCACCCGTCCATGCCGGGTCGGTGGGCAGCGGATCGGCGGCGGTGCCGTCCCACCCGGCCTCGGTGTTCTCGGCATTGCGCAGCGCCAGCGCCACGGCGTCGCGATAGGGCGTCAGCCCGCCGCCCGGTGCGGGGATGATGGCGTCGATATCGTGCTCGTAGGCCACGGCGTCGGTGCTCAGCGACTCGATGAGCGCCCGGCCGATGCTCAGCGGTACCGGTGTCACCAACCCGATCCACAGGCCGGCGAGTTTCGGTGTGAGAACCGGTAATACGAGGATGCGGCGGCGCGCCAGCCCGGCCACCTCGGCGTAGATCTGCATCATCTCGCCGTACCGCAGCACATCGGGCCCGCCGATATCGTAGGTGCGACTTTCGGGGGTCGCCGCCGTGGCCGCAGCCGTCAGATAATGCAGGACATCGCCGACGGCGATGGGCTGAATGTGGTTGTTGACCCAGCGCGGCGTCGTCATGATCGGCAGACGGTTGGTCAGGTGCCGGATCATCTCGAAGGATGCCGACCCGGCCCCGATGACGACGCCTGCCTGCAGCACCATCGTCGGAACACCGGAATCGATCAGGATCTCGCCGACCTGGGTTCGGGACCGCAGATGAGTGGACAGTCGGTCGGAGTGTTCGTGCAGACCGCCCAGGTACACGATGCGCCCCACGGCAGCGTCGCGGGCGGCTGACGCCACGTTCTCGGCGCTGCGCCGCTCGGCCTCCTCGAAATCACCATCGCTGTTCATGGAGTGCACGAGGTAGTACACGACGTCGATATCCCGGAAAGCTTCCCGCAGGCTGGCGGCATCGGTCAGATCCCCGCGCACGACCTCGACATCATCGGCCCAGGGCACCGCGCGGATCTTGGCGGGATCACGCACCAGCACCCGCACCTGATGGCCGGCCTCCAGAAGTCGGGGCACCAAGCGCCCGCCGATGTAGCCGGTGGCTCCCGTGACGAGAACCCGAAGTGCACCCACATTGCTCATTCGGAGGAGATGCCCGCTCAGATTGGTCTTCAAGCCTTCCGGCCAGCGTGGGCCCCCGACCACGGAAAACTTGACGGATGTCAAGTTTTTGCCGACTACATCGTCGGAGGGCTGGGGCGGCATCGTAAAGTCGCCTCATGCAGATCCGTGACACGGCCACAGCCAGCCCCGATAAGCCCGCCGTCATCATCCACCCGTCCGGCACGGTGGTGACCTTCGGAGAGCTGGAGGCGCGGGCCAACCAGCTGGCGCACTACTTCCGCAATCACGGTCTCGTCGAGGGCGACGCGGTGGCCATCCTGATCGAGAACAACGAGCACATGCATGTCGTCATGTGGGCAGCCCGGCGCTCCGGTCTGTACTACGTGCCCATCAACACCCACCTGACCGCGGCCGAAGCGGCCTATATCGTCGAAAACAGCGCCGCGAAGGCGATCGTCGGTTCGGCCGCTCTGACCCCGGTACTTGAGGAACTTGCCGAGCACCTGCCCGGCGGCCTGCCTCCCGTATTGCTGACCACCGGTGAGCTCGAGGGTTGGGCGAAGTACCCCGAGGCGGTTGCCGATCTGCCCACCACCCCCATCGCCGACGAGTGGGACGGCGACCTGCTGCAGTACTCCTCGGGTACCACCGGCCGTCCCAAGGGCATCAAGCGCGCGCTACCGCACCTTCCGCCCCCGGAAACCCCCGGCATGATGGCCGCCCTGGTCTCGTTCTGGATGAACCCCGACGCGGTGTACCTCAGCCCCGCGCCGCTCTATCACACGGCGCCGTCGGTGTGGTCGATGCAGGCACTCGCCGGTGGTATCACCACCGTGGTGCTGGAGAAGTTCGATGCAGAGGGCGCGCTCGCGGCGATCGAGAAGTACGGCGTGACGCACGGTCAGTTCGTCCCGGTGATGTTCACCCGCTTCCTCAAGCTCCCCGAGCATGTGCGCAACTCCTACGACGTGTCGAGTCTGCAGCGGGTGATGCACGCGGCCGCCCCGTGCCCGGTCGAAATCAAGAAGCAGATGATCGACTGGTGGGGGCCGATCGTCGACGAGTACTACGCCTCGTCCGAAGCGATCGGTGCCACGCTGATCAGCGCCGAGGAGTGGCTGGCCCACCCCGGTTCGGTGGGCAAGGCCATGACCGGCATCGTGCACATCCTCGACGAGAACGGCAACGAGTTGCCCGCCGGCGAGCCGGGTGAGATCTTCTTCGAGGGCGGGCAGGACTTCGAGTACCTCAACGATGCCGAGAAGACCGCGTCGTCGCGGGATTCGCACGGCTGGAAGACGGTCGGTGATATCGGGTATCTCGATGAGGACGGCTACCTCTACCTCACCGACCGGCGCCATCACATGATCATCTCCGGCGGGGTGAACATCTATCCGCAGGAAGCCGAGAACATGCTCGTCACCCACCCGAAGGTGATGGACGCCGCGGTGTTCGGCATCCCCGACGACGAGATGGGCCAGTCCGTCAAGGGGGTGGTGCAGACCGTCGACCCCGCCGATGCCACCCCCGAGTTCGCCGACGAACTGTTGGCCTGGTTGCGAGATCAGCTGTCGCACTACAAGTGTCCGCGCTCGATCTCCTTCGAGGCGCAGCTGCCCCGCACCGACACCGGCAAGCTGTACAAGCAGGGACTCATCGAGAGGTACTCCTGACCCTCAGCGCTGCCGGGCGGGCCTGACCACCATCTCGTTGACGTCGACATCGGCAGGTTCGTCGATGGCGTAGCCCACCGCCCGTGCGATCGCGTCCGGCGCGATCGCCGCCGCGCGGTAGCTGCGCATTGCATCGGCCGCGGTCGGATCGGTGATGGTGTCGGCGAGTTCGGATTCGACGACACCGGGGGAGATGGTGGTGACGCGGATCGATGGATCCAACTCCAGTCGCAGTCCCTCGGTGATGGCCCACACCGCATGCTTGGTCGCGCAGTAGACCGCCGCGGTCGGGACGACCTCGTGCGCGCCGACCGAGGCAACGGTGACGAAATGCCCGCTGTGCGAGCGCTGGAAATGCGGGAGGGTCGCCGCGATGCCGTTCAGGACGCCGCGGATGTTGACGTCGATCATCGTGTCCCACTGGTCGACCAGCAACGCATCCATTCGGGACAGTGGCATGACACCGGCGTTGTTGACCAGCACATCAACGCGGCCGTACTCGGCGACCGCCGAGTCGACGAACTCGGTGAAGTCCGCGCGGTCGGTGACGTCGAGCCTGCGGACCGCCAGACTGTCGGCGGCCAGTGCCGCCAGCCGATCGGTGCGGCGGGCGCCGGCGACCACCTGGTGGCCCTGGGCGGCGAGCCGTCGGGCGATGGCTTCGCCGATCCCGCTGGTGGCTCCGGTGACGAGGACGATCTTCTTATCGGTCATGCTTCCAGCGTCGGTGGCTTCTGCTGAGCCGTGCCAGGGTGCGTGACACCCAGGCATCCGCGATCCGACATGCCTACGCTGGCGGTATGTCGGAGCTCGGTGATTATCTGCGCAGCCGACGGGCGCTGATCCGGCCCGCCGACGTGGGACTCATCAGCGTGGGGCAGCGGCGGGTGCCAGGTCTGCGGCGCGAAGAGGTCGCGCAGCTGGCCGGGGTGAGCGTCGACTACTACATCCGTCTCGAACAGGGCCGGGAACGATCACCGTCGGCGCAGGTGTTGGAGGCGTTGGCCACCGCGCTGCACCTCGAGACGGACGGGCGGGCCCACCTGTTCCGGCTAGGCGGGCACGCGGCACCGGTACGGGCCCCGGCGACCCCCGACCGGGTGGATCCCGCGCTGCTGCAACTGATGGCGGCCTGGCCTGATAATCCCGCGCTGGTCTACAACCGTGCCTATGACGTGTTGGCGGCCAACCCGATCGCGGAGGCGTTGTTCGGGGATTTCGGCGCGCACGGCAACCTGATGACGCTGGTGTTCACCGAGCCCCGGGCCCGAGAGTTCTATGCCGACTGGCCGCGGATCGCGGCGAATTCGGTGGCCGGCTTCCGGCGCAACCACGGCGAGCAGCCCAACGATCCGCGCGTCGTCGCGGTGCTCACCGAACTGTTGGCCAGCAGTGCGGAGTTCGCCGCCCTGTGGGACCGCCATGATGTGCGGGGAAAGACCCAGGACACCAAGGTATTTCGACATCCCGAGGTGGGCACGGTGACGCTCGGACTGCAGACCTTCGCGGTGCGGTCGGCGCCTGGTCATGAGTTGGTCGTCTACCAGGCGGAACCCGGTTCACCGAGTGCGGATGCCGTGAAAATGCTCGGCAGCCTGGCGGCCAGTCGCGGCATCTGACCTACATGTGCGCAATTGCGCACATGTAGTGCATACTTTGGTGGTGTCCGTCTTCGCCCGGCTGTTCACCGCCCAGGTCATCGCGCTGACCGGAACCGGACTGCTGACCGTTGCCCTCGGCCTGCTCGCCTATGACCTCGCCGGCGGCGCGGCCGGCGCGGTGCTCGGGACGGTGCTCGCCATCAAGATGGTGGCCTATGTCGTTGTGGCACCGGTGATGTCGACGCTGACCGGGCGGCTGCATCCCCGGACCGTGCTGGTCGGCGCCGACGCGGTGCGCGCCGCGATCGCGGTGTCGCTCCCACTGGTCGGGCACACCTGGCAGGTGTATCTGCTGGTGTTCGTCCTGCAGGCCGCGTCCGCGACGTTCACCCCGGCATTCCAGGCGGTCATCCCGGCCGTGCTGGTCGACGAACGCGACTACACCCGCGGGCTGTCGCTGTCGCGGCTGGCCTATGACTTGGAGGCGATGCTGAGCCCGTTGCTCGCGGCCGCGCTGCTGACGGTGCTGGACTACTCCGGTCTGTTCGTGGCGACCGCCGCGGGTTTCCTGATGTCCGGCCTGCTGGTCGGGTACGCGGCGGTGCCGGCCGGCGCGCGTCGCGCCAAGCCGGCACCGCTGCGCGACCGCGTGCTGTCGGGCACGCGGATCATGTTCGCCCGCAGCGAGTTACGTGCGCTACTCGCGATGAACCTCGCGGTCGCCGCGGCGACCGCGCTGGTGCTGGTGAACACCGTCGTCTACGTCCGCGGCCTGCAGGGCGGAGATGATGCCGACGTGGCGGTGACACTGGCCGCCTACGGTGCCGGGTCGATGGCCGTCGCACTGTGCACACCCTGGTTGCTGACCGTCATCGCCGACCGCACCCTGATGGCGATCGGTGCGGTCGGCGCCGCGGCCGGCCTGGCCGTCACCGCCGCCGTGCTCAGCGTGACCACGCCCGGCCCGTCGGTGCTGATGGCACTGTGGGCGGCGCTCGGTGCGGCCACCGCCATGGTCACCACCCCGGCCGGCCGACTGCTGGCCCGCACCGGTCCGGATCGCACCGCGGTGTTCACCGCCCAGTTCTCGCTCTCGCACGCCGGGTTCCTGCTGACCTATCCGATCGCCGGGTGGGTGGGCGCGGGCGTCGATCACGGGCTGGCCGCCACGATCCTGGCTATCCTCGCAACAGGGGCGGCCGCAGCGGCGGTCCGTATCATGGTCCGCGGGAGGGGGCAGCTCGTCGATGGACTGCACGCCGACCGCGCCGACCGACGCGCCCAGTCTGGTTCACGCGGGCGCACCGGACCGTGACCGACTGGACGCGGCCAGCGACACCTTCCGGATGCTGGCCGACCCGACCCGCCTGCACCTGCTCTGGCTGCTGACCCAAGGTGAGGCCGATGTCAGCGCGCTGGCCGAGGCCACCGGGGGGTCGCGTACCTCGATCAGCCAGCACCTGGCCAAGCTGCGCTTCGCCCGGCTGGTCGACACCCGCAAAGACGGCCGCCGCGTCTACTACCGGTTGCGCGACGGCCACCTGGGCCGGCTGGTGCGCGAGGGCCTGAACCATGCCGATCACCGGGTCACCGGCGAACCGCCGCACGCCTGAGGCCGTTGTCGGAGCTTTCGATCAGTCCGGCGGCTCGGCCCCTTGGTCGGGCACATCGGGGGTCGGGTCCCCACGTTCGGCCCGCTCGGTCGCCTTCTTCTTGGAGGACTCGTCCTCCGGCTCGTTCTCGTCATCGACGTATACGCCCTTGCCAGTTGGCATCGTGTCCCTCCTTTCGGGCCCGGCCTGGCTACCCGGTGCGCGGTTCCGTGAAACGGGTCGCGGGTACCCGGAGACCATGGATCAGAACGTTGCTCCCATCCTCGACGCCGTGACCGATTACCACCGATCGCACCGCTATGGGTTCTCCCCGCCGGGTCATCGGCAGGGTCGGGGTGTCGATCCGCACACCCTGCGGGTCCTGGGCCGCGACCCGTTCCTCGACGATGTGTTGGCCGCCGGCGGATTGGACGACTGGCACACCAGCCAGGGATACCTCCGCCATGCAGAGGAACTGATGGCCGATGCCGTCGGAGCCGATCATGCCTGGTTCTCCACCTGCGGTAGTTCATTATCGGTCAAGGCCGCCATGATGGCGGTCGCCGGCGGGGACGGCAGCCTGATCGTCGGCAGGGACAGCCACAAGTCGATCGTGGCGGGTTTGATCTTCGCGGGCGTGCAAGCGCGGTGGGTTTCACCGCAATGGGATGCGGCCCGGCATCTTTCGCACCCACCGTCGCCGCAGCAGCTTGCCGAGGCGTGGGACCGCCACCCCGATGCTGCCGGTGCATTGATCGTCAGCCCGAGCCCGTACGGCACCTGCGCCGACCTGCGCTCGATGGCCGAGATCTGTCATGCCCGCGGTAAGCCGCTCATCGTCGACGAGGCGTGGGGTGCGCACCTGCCTTTCCACGAGGACCTGCCGACCTGGGCCATGGACGCGGGTGCCGACCTCTGCGTGGTGAGTGTGCACAAGATGGGTGCCGGGTTCGAGCAGGGTTCGGTCTTCCACCTGCAGGGCGATCTCGTCGACAAGGACCGCCTCGCAGAGTGCGCCGACCTGCTGATGACCACGAGCCCGAGCGCGATGGTCTACGCGGCCGTCGACGGGTGGCGCCGCCACATGGTCGACAACGGACACGAATTACTCACCGGGGCACTATCGTTGGCGCGGGGGTTGCGCGCCGATATCGAGCGGATTCCCGGCCTGGAAGTTATGCACGACGAACTGCTCGGCGCATCGGCGTCACATGACCTCGATGTGTTGCAGGTGCTGATCGACGTGTCGGGGACCGGCGCCTCGGGTTATCAGGTGGGCGACTGGCTGCGCAGCCACGCCCGCATCGACGTAGGCCTGATGGACCACCGTCGGATACTGGCCACCCTGTCCTTCGCCGACGGACTCGACACCACCCAACGTCTGGTCAGTGCGCTCACACGGTGGCGCGACACGGCCGACAAGTCGCACAAGCCCGCACAGATCCGGCTGCCGGCACCGGCGGACATCGAACTGGACAGCGTGATGGCCCCGCGCGAGGCCTTCTTCGGCCGGGTCGAATCGGTGCCGGTCGAGCGGGCCGCCGGTCGCATCGCGGCCGAGCAGGTGACCCCGTATCCGCCGGGTATCCCGGCGGTGGTCCCCGGCGAACTGCTCGATGACGCCGTGCTGGATTATCTGCGTTCCGGAGTCGAGGCGGGTATGCACCTGCATGACCCTGCCGATCCGGAATTGCGCACCATACGGGTGGTGGCGGGGTAACCGGGTAACAATCCGGTCACGGTGGAAGATCACGATCATCTAAGGGTTTGCCACACCGGTTAAGGATCGGGCCCCGATCCTGAGCGGATCGAGCCGGATTGCGACGGACATCACCCGCAATCGGTGTAACACCGCCGCCCGACGGGTATTTCGGCATCAGCACCGACCGCGACGACCAACGGAGCACGCGTACCGTGGCTTTCGGGTCTGGGAAGACATCAGGCGCGTCTAGGGTCATGCGCGCGAAAGTCCGATTCTCGAAGGACACAACACACCATGAAGAACACCACCACGATCATCCGGCGGACATCTGCCGGTGCGTTGCTGGGTGCCGCGTCGGCGGCGCTCATCGCGGCACCGACGGCGTCGGCGGCACCGAATTGCAGCCCCGATGCGGTGGCCGGCACGGTCAGTTCGGTCACCGGTGCCGCAACCGGTTATCTGAACAGCCATCCAGGTGCCAACCAGGTGATCCAGGCGGCGCGCACCCAGCCGCGCGATATCGCCGCGGCCAACATCCGCGCCTACTTCACCGCCAACTCGCAGGAGTACTACGAACTGCGCGGCATCTTGGCGCCGATCGGCGATACCCAGCGGCAGTGCAACGTCTCGGTACTTCCGCCCGACCTGGCGTCGGCCTACTCGGAGTTCATGGCCGGCTGATCGACAGCACCGTTCTCGGCGCCCGCACGGACCGTCCGCGCGGGCGCCGAGTTCGTGAACACATCGTGTAGCCAGTCCCGTTGCTTCTGGTGAAAGGCCTTGGCAACAGTGCTTTTCGGCGCGACGCCGTCGAATCCGTGAAAGGCGCCGTCGACGGTGCTCACCTCGCATGCGACCCCGGCGGCGCGCAGGCATCTCGCGTAGTCGAGATCTTCGTCGTGGAACAGATCGAGCGTGCCCACCCCGATCCAGGCCGGCGGCAGATCGCTGAGATCCGTTCGGCGCGCCGGCACGGCAACGTCGGGATCGGCGGTACCGAGATAGGCCGACCAGCCGAACCGGTTGCTCTCCTGGGTCCACAACCGATGGCCGGGATCGTCGCGTTCGATGCCGACCGAACGGTCGTCCAGCATCGGGTACACCAGCAGTTGCCCGGCGGGGTGCACCTCACCGCGGTCCCTGGCCAGCAGAGCCAGCGCGGCGGCCAACCCGCCGCCGGCGCTCGCGCCCCCGATCGCGATGCGGCCGGCATCGACACCGGGCAGACCGGCCAGCCACGTCAGCGCGGTGTAGCAGTCCTCCAGCCCGGCGGGGTAGGGATGCTGAGGCGCCAATCGATAGTTGACCGACACAACCGTGGCTCCGAGGGCGTCGGCGAATCTGCGGCAGGTTGCATCGTCCTGCGCGGCACTACCGATCACGTAGCCGCCGCCATGGATCCACAGCAGCGCAGGGTTCGGCGTGGTCGACTCCCGCGGTCGATACAACCGCACCCGGACTCCTGTGCTCAGCGTCAATGGCAGCACGCCGTCCGGTACTCGACGTTCCATCAACATGCTCATTCGCTGCAGCAGAACAAGATTCGCCTTGGTGACGAGCTTGCGGGGAATGAACCTTGCGATGCGGGCGAGTTCGGGGTGGAAAGCGGTCCCGGCGGTGGTCACCTCAGCAGTATGGCCGACCCGCCGGATCGGTAAGGGTCACTTGAGCAGTGGATCTCGCGGCAGGCCGAGAATGCGCTCGGCGATGGTGTTGCGGGTGATCTCCGAGGTGCCACCGGCGATGGTCATCGCACGGTTGCCGAGGTAGGCATTGGTCAACCTCTCGTTGCCGCCGGTCACGGCTGTCGCTCCGGCCAGCGTCATCCCCAGTTCGGTGAGTCGTTGCGATTGCTCGGCCACCAGAAGTTTGGTCACATTGCCTTCCGGGCCAGGTTCGGAGCCGTCGATGGCACGACTGATCCGCCGCATGTTCAGCATTGGCAGGGTCAACGTCTCGGCGATGATCCTGCCGGCATCGTGCAGGTGGCACACGGCGGTCTCGGTGGGAACACTGTCGAGCAGCTCGACGAGGTCGGAGATGGTGAAGCCGGTCGGAGCGCCCGAGCCGCCGCCGATCGAGACCCTTTCATTGCCCAAGGTGGCGCGGGCGACCAGCCAGCCCTTGTTCACCTCGCCCACCACATCGGTGTCGGGCACGAACACGTCATCGAGGAAAACCTCATTGAAGTGGGAATCTCCGGTCATGCCACGCAGCGGGTTGACCTGCACTCCCGGGGACGTCATATCGATCGCCATCATGGTCACCCCGGCGTGCTTGGGCGCGTCAGGGTCGGTCCGGACCGTCGCCAGCCCCCACCGACAGTGCTGGGCAAGGCTTGTCCACACCTTCTGCCCGGCGACCCGCCATCCTCCGTCGACCTTTCTGGCCGACGTCCGCACCGCGGCGGCGTCGGATCCTGCACCGGGTTCGGAGAAGAGTTGACACCACAGCACTTCTCCGCGGAGCACCGGCTCGACCCAGCGGGCCCGCTGGTCGTCGGTACCTGCCTGGGCGATGGTCAGCGTCACCCAGCCGGTGATTCCCAGGTCGGGCAGGTCGATACCGCGGAACTCCTCCTCGATCACCAGCTGTTCGAGTACATCGGCGGCGCGCCCCCACGGCCTTGGCCAGTGCGGCACGAGATAGCCCGAATCGACCAGGAACGGGCGTCGCTCGTGCTCGGGCAGTGTGCGCGCCTGTGCGGCGGCCTGGGCCGCCGCGGCGCGATGCCGTTCGGCGGCCGCGGGAACGGGCACCGTCACCGTGTCGGTCAGGCCCATACGCGTCGCGTCGACAAGCTCGGCCAGCGGATCGTTGCCGTCGGCCAGCAGCGCCGACATCGTCCTGGCGCGCCGCAGGTACAGGTGCGCGTCGTGTTCCCAGGTGTACCCGATGCCGCCGTGCAGCTGGATGTTGTTCTGCGCGTTGAATACCTGTGTGCGGATGGCATGGGCCGCGGCCACGGCGGCGGGGAGCGCGGCCTCGTCGAGATCGTTACAGCGGGCTGCGGTCCAGGTGGCAGCGGCGGTCTGCTCGGCGGCCACGAGCATGTCGGCGGCGTGGTGTTTGACGGCCTGGAACGTACCGATGGGGCGGCCGAACTGTTCGCGCACCTTCGCGTACTCCACCGCCATGTGCAAGGTCGCCCAGCTGACCCCGACAGCCTCGGCGGCGGTCAGGATCCGCAGCACCGTTCGGGCCCGTCTGGACGCCCCGCGCAACACATGGTCGGCGGGGATGCTGGCACCGCGCATCGATACCGAGCCGATCGATCGGGTGGGGTCCAGCGTCGGCAGCGGGGTGACCGTGACGCCATCGGCTCGCGCGTCCACGACCAACAGATCCTCACCGGCGGAGAGCACCAGCACATCGGCATCCGGGGCGCCGAGGACCGCGGGCCACTCGGCGGTGGCGGTCATATCGGTCCGCATGTTGACCCGGATGTTCACCCCGAGAGCGGCCACGGTGCTTCCGTCGGCCAGGCCGGGGAGCAGCCGTGCGCGGACCGAATCCGGCGCGCAGCGGTCGATCACGGTCGCCGCAGCGACCGTGGGCAGAAATGGTCCCGGCATGAGCTCGCCGCCGGTGACCTCGACGACCACCGCCAACTCGGCGAGTCCATAACCGGAACCGCCGAATTGCTCGGCGATGGCCAGGCCGTTCCAGCCGAGGTCAGCACCGGCCTGCCACAGGTCTGCGGGGATGGCACCGGGAGCGGCGAGTGCGGCGCGTGCGCCGGCACGGCTGTCGGCCCTGCGCAGTTGTCCGATGGTTGCGGCCGCCAGGGCGCGGTGTTCTTCGGTGATGGCCAGCGCCGACGTGCTCATGACTTTCTGAAGTTACCGGGGCTGCTGAGGCGCATGAGAGTGATACAGGTCACATTAGTGCTACAGGTAGACAGATCGCCTGAAATGTCTGCTTAAGACCGACCTTGCGCGGGTACGCTCGCGCCATGACGGCACAACCGGCGGAAAATAGCCCCGGACCTTCTCTTATGCGCCGCGCCCGTTGGTTGATGAACGCCAACCACGCCGACCGCATGCTGGCACTGTCGGTCGCATCGGCCTCGCTGCCCATCGTGGGTAAGCAGTTGGAACCCCTCGGGGGCTTGGCGGCAATGGGAGTGTGGGGTTTTCGTCAGTTCCCCGAACTCCTCGCTGCTTCGGCCAAATCGTGGTTCAGTCCCGGCAACGCACCGGTCCGCAGGGCCGAGCGGGAACAGACGGTCGACGTGGCCAAGGACGGGCTGCGGGGCGTGGTCAATCCCACCGATCTCGCCGGGGACTGGCCCGCCCCTGAATCGATGCCGCCGCTGTGGAACACCGTGGCGTATCGGCGTGATGTCTTCCGCACCTCGGTGCGCTACGGCGACCACCCGCTGCAGCTACTCGACGTGTGGCGGCCCGCGGAACTTCCGCGCGAGCCCGCCCCGGTACTGCTGTTCATCCCCGGCGGTGCCTGGGTGCACGGCAGCCGTGTCCTGCAGGGCTACGCGATGATGTCGCACCTGGCCCAGCAGGGCTGGGTGTGCCTGTCCATCGACTACCGGGTCGCCCCGCATCACCGCTGGCCGCGTCACCTGACCGATGTCAAGGCGGCGATCGCATGGGCGCGAGCCAATGTCGACAAGTTCGGCGGGGACCGTAATTTCGTCGCGCTGGCCGGTTGTTCGGCGGGCGGTCACCTGGCAGCCCTGGCCGGGCTCACCCCCAACGACCCGGCCATGCAGTCAGAACTGGACGACGAGGCCGACACCTCGGTCGACGCCGTCGTGGGAATCTACGGTCGTTACGACTGGGAGGACCGTTCCACCGAGGAGCGCGACCGCTTCGTGGACTTCCTGGAGCGCGTCGTGGTCGGTCGGAAGATCTCCCGTCACCCCGATCTCTTCCGTGCCGCCTCGCCGATCGCCCGGGTGCACCGTGACGCGCCGCCCTTCCTCGTCATCCACGGTTCCGGGGACACGGTGATCCCGGTGGCGCAGGCGCGCAGCTTCGTCGACCGGTTGAAGGCGACATCCGATGCACCGGTCAGTTACATCGAGTTTCCCGGAGCCGGACACGGTTTCGACATGACCGACGGTGCCCGCACCGGCGCGATGGCCAAAGCCATCGGATTGTTCCTCGATCAGATCCACCGAAACTCGACGGCACGCCAGGCCAAGGCGGTTATATAGACTCCTCCACCCAGGGAGGGATTTAGCCGTGAAGAGGCTCAGCGGTTGGGATGCATTCTTGCTCTATTCGGAAGCTCCCAACGTGCACATGCACACCTTGAAGGTCGCCGTCATCGACCTGCACGGACTCGGTGACCGCACCTTCGGTGTCGAAGAGTTCCGGAATGTGTTGCACGGCAGGCTCTACAAGCTGGAGCCGTTTCGCTACCAGTTGGTGGACATTCCGTTCAAGTTCCACCACCCGATGTGGCGCGAGAACTGTGATGTCGACCTGGAGTACCACATCCGGCCGTGGCGGGTAGCCACGCCGGGTGGGCGCCGCGAACTCGACGAGGCCATCGGCGAGATCGCCAGCACCCCGCTCGACCGATCCCGCCCGCTCTGGGAGATGTACTTCATCGAGGGTCTTGCCGACGATCGGATAGCAGTGGTCGGCAAGATCCATCACGCGCTGGCCGACGGCGTGGCGTCGGCCAACCTGCTGGCCCGCGGAATGGATCTGCAGGACGGACCGCAGCGCGACCGCGACTCCTATGCCACCGATCCGGCTCCGTCGACGGGTGAGCTCGTCAGGACCGCGTTCCTGGATCACATGCGTCATATCGCGCGAGTGCCGGGTCTGATCAGGTACACCGCTGAGGGGATCGGTCGCGTTCGGCGCAGCAGCCGCAAACTGGGCCCCGAACTGACCCGCCCGTTCACCCCGCCGCCGAGCTTCATGAACCACGTGCTGACCCCCGAGCGCCGGTTCGCCACCGCCAGCCTGTCTCTTGCCGACGTCAAGTCGACCGGAAAACACTTGGGCGCCACCATCAATGACATGGTCCTCGCGTTGGCGTCGGGCGCGTTGCGCAAACTCCAATTGCATTACGAGGGCAAGGCCGACCATCCCCTGCTCGCGTCGGTGCCGATGAGTTTCGACTTCTCCCCGGACCGCATCTCCGGTAATCGGTTCACCGGAGTGCTGATGGCGCTGCCTGTGGATCTCGATAGCCCGCTGGACCGGGTGCGTCGCGCCAGCGAGACAGCGGCGCTGGCCAAGGAGAGCAATCAGCTGATCGGCCCGGAGTTGGTGGCCCGCTGGGCTTCCTATATGCCCCCGGCCGGGGTGGAGGCGCTGTTTCGCCGGTTGTCCAACGTCGACGGCCAGAACAAGATCCTGAATCTGAACATCTCGAACGTCCCGGGCCCCCGCCAGTTCGGGCGGGTCGGTGGCGCGACGGTTTCGGAGATCTATTCGGTCGGTCCGCTCACCGCGGCCAGCGGCCTGAACATCACGGTCTGGAGCTATGTCGACCAGCTGAACATCTCGGTGCTGTCGGATACCGCGACCGTTCGGGACCCACACGAGGTCACCGATGCGATGGTGCAGGAGCTGCGGGACATCCGGATCGCGGCCGGTCTCTCCGGAGAGATCACCGTCGACTCGTGAGATCGGTTCTTCGCGATACTGCTGATACCCCGGCGATGGTTCACAATGACCACATGCGATGGCGGAGGGGACCGGCGCGGATGGCCGTTGCGCGGATTGCCCTGACGCTGCTGGGCGTGTCGGTGGTGTTGGCCGGCTGCTCGTACGGGCCCTCGACGAGACCGGCGAAACCGTCGGACGGTGCGGTGGGCCAGCCGAGCACAACGGACAGCGCCGGCGCCGTGTCGATCCTGCCCGGCACGGCCGCACTGGGCCAGCCACTGACCGCCAAGGGTGCCACGATCACACCGCGCGCGGACAATCTGACGGTGGTCCGTACCGCGGGGGAAGAGGTCGAACTCGGCATCGACGTGTCGTTCACCGGCGTCACGACCCCGATCGACGCCACCGGCGCCGACGGCGGATTCCGCCTACATCTCAGCGGTGGGGAACAGGTCGCGACATCGCGCCCGTTGGAGAGCAAGACGGTGCCGTTGGCGTCTCGGGTGCGCGCCGACACCGATGGTTGGGTGTTCTTCCTCCTCAAACCCGGAATGCGGCCGACACAGCTGCAATTGACTGCCGCCGCGGCGGGATTCGGGATGCCGCCGGCACCGATCGCGGTGTGGGCGATGCCTGCCACCCTGCCGCAGCCGTCGGCCGCGATGTCTCCGCCGACCGAGCCGCCACCCGGCGCGCCGCCGGCGCCGGTCGAGTCCGCTGATGGCGGGGTTCCGCTGCCGCCGCCCGCACCCCGTGGGCCCGCGCTTCCCCCGCCACCGCAGATGCCACCCCCGCCCAGACTGCCGCCGCCACCGGCGCTACCGGCCCCGAGGCTGCCACCGCCGCCGGCGCTGCCGGCCCCGCAGTTGCCTGCCGGCCTCTGCGGTAACACGCCATTGTGCTGAGCGGGCGGCCGCCGAAACCTCAGCCGCGCACCCAGTTCAGGAAGCGCTCGACCGCCGCGGCGGTGTTGTGCCCGTGCGCCGAACCGAAGAAGTCGAAAGCGTGCTGGGCGTGCGGGATCTCGGCGTAGATGACCGGGGCCTTCGAGACCGCCTGCAGTGCGGCGACGAAATCACGGCCCTCCTGCACCGGGATGACCGAATCGTCGGCGCCGTGCAGCACGAAGAACGGCGGGGCATCGGCGTGCACGAGGGTGATCGGGGATGCGTCGAGGTAGGCCTGCCGGTTCGTCGCGAACGGCAGTTTGACGATGAACTTTTCCAGGATCGTCACGAATTCGCCTCGGCCGGAGCCCGTGTCGGTGAACCAGTCGTAGCGGCCGTAGATCGGCACCGCCGCCGCCACCGACGTGTCGACATGCTCGAAGCCCGGCTGCCATTTCGGATCGTTGGGGGTCAGCGCCGCCAGCGCGGTCAGGTGTCCCCCGGCCGAACCGCCGGTGATATAGACCGATTCGGGATCACCGCCGTAGGCCCCGATGTTCTCCCTGACCCAGGCGATGGCCCGTTTGACATCGACGATGTGATCCGGCCAGGTGTGCTTCGGACTGATCCGGTAGCCGATGGACACGCAGATCCAGCCGTGCTCGGCGAGCCTGCTCAGCATCGGGTAGGCCTGCGGTCTGCGCATCCCGATCATCCACGCTCCGCCCGGAACCTGTAGCAGCACCGGTGCTTTGCCATCCCGCGGCAGGTCCGGGCGCATCCAGACGTCGGCGAGGTTGGGTCCGTGGGGACCGTACCGTGCCGTCTCGTGCACGTAGCGTCGGCGCGTCCAGCCGGTACCGAAGACCCCGCGGGGTTTGCGTTCGGGTTCCTCGGCCTCTGGATAGTCCGGACCCAGTGCGGTGCGTAGCGGACCTTCGAAATACTCCTTGGAAGTCTGCTCGCGGCGTTGCACCACGACGAGCAGGCCCCAGGTCAGTGCCTTGAGCACCAAAGAGATGCGACCGTTGCGGGTTCGGTAATGGCCGAGCACGTTTCGGCGCAGCACGTCGAGCAGTGAGCCGGTCAGAAACAGCGGCGCATTCTCCGACGTCGGCCAGCCGAACGCGAATGTCGGCAAGGTGCTGTAGCCCTTCCGTCCGAGTGGGCGTACAGCATTGGCGGCGTTGACCATTTCGGCGAGTGCGCCCAGCACAGGACGGGGTTTCAGCACGGGCATGCGGTCCTGGTTACCCACCGAGACGGTCTTGCAAAGCGCGCCGGTCGATCTTTCCGGTGCTGTTGCGGGGCAACTCGTCGAGGATCGTGATGTCGCGGGGGACCTTGTAGTTGGCCAAATTGTCACGCACATGCGCCTTGAGTGCCTCGACGGTGACCGGGTTGTGCAGCACCACGAATGCGGACAATCGTTGACCGAACTGTTCGTCGTCGACGCCCAACACGGCGGCCTCGGCGACATCGTCATGGGCGACCAGGGTCTTCTCCACCTCGATGGGATAGACATTCTCCCCACCGGAGACGATCATCTCGTCATCTCGGCCCACGACGAACAGGCGGCCGGCCGCATCCAGGTAGCCGACATCCCCGGAATTCATGAAACCGTCGTGGAAATCCTTGTTCTTGCCGTTGGTGTAACCGTCGAACTGAGTGGAGTTACGGACGAAGATCGTTCCCACCTCGCCTTCCGGCAGCGGGCGCAGCTCGGGATCCAGAATCCGGATCTCGGTGCCCTCGGCCGGTTTTCCGGCGGTGTCCGGGGCCGCGCGCAGATCGGCAGGGGTGGCAGTGGCAATCATGCCGGCCTCGGTGGCGTTGTAGTTGTTGTAGATCACGTCGCCGAACTGGTCCATGAACTTGATGACGACATCGGGACGCATCCGCGATCCGGACGCGGCCGCGAACCGCAGGGTGCGCCCGCTGTAGCGGTTGCGGACCTCGTCGGGTAACTCCACGATCCGGTCGAACATCACCGGCACCACGCAGAGGCCGGTGGCACGGTGGGTGTCGACGAGCGCCAGGGTTGCCTCGGGATCGAACTTCCGTCTGGTGATGATCGTGCATGCCATCGATGCGGCGAAGGCCAGCTGGGAGAAGCCCCAGGCGTGGAACATCGGAGCCACCACGACCACAGGCTCCTCGGCGCGCCAGGGAGTACGGTCGAGGATCGCCTTGAGTACCTCCGGTCCTCCGCCGGAATGCCTTGCCCCCTTGGGGGTTCCGGTGGTGCCCGAGGTCAACAGGATGACCTTGGATTTCTCCTTGGCGCGCTGTGGTTCCCGACCGGCGTACTCGGTGATCAGCTTCTCGACGGTGAACAACGCCGTCGTGCTGTCGGTCCAGGCGACCACGCGCGTGGTCTGCGGTGAATCCTCCATCGCCCGTTCGACCGTCGAGGTGAATTCCTCGTCGTAGATGACCGCGCTGGGCCGGCCCGCGGTTTCGCGTTGCCACACCTCGGCCAGCGCGGGGCCGGCGAACGCGGTGTTCAGCAGCAGGACGTCGGCTCCGAGCCGGTTGGCTGCGATCAGCGATTCGACGAAGCCCCGGTGGTTGCGCGCCATGATGCCGATGACGTGTGGCTCGCCCGACGGCAGGTCCTGAAGCCCCGCCGCCAACGCATCGGCGCGCTGGTCGATCTCGCGCCAGGTCAGCGCGCCGAGCTCGTCGATCAGCCCGACGCGGTCTCCACAGCGTTGCGCCGCGCTGGCGAAACCCGATGTGATTCCCATGTTCTCGCGTGCCATGGCCGCCGCGATGCGAAGGTACTTGTCGGGGCGCAGGGGAGCGATGACACCGGCGCGGACCATGGTGTCGACCAGACCGACCGTCGCGGTGACCCGGTTGACGACGGGGCGGGCGAGGCGCCCGGGGATGTCCTGCAGGCCCATCAGCCGATCACCGGAAGTCGTCGCTCGGCGGCCAACTCGTCCAGAGCGCCCTGCATGACATGGCGCACGTGGGCATCGACCTCGTCGATATCGGGATCATCCCCGAACCGTTCCTCGATGTGGACCGGCGGCAGCACCTGCATCGTGATCTTGGCGGGCAGTGGGACGTTCAGCGGAACCACTGCGGACAGGCCGAACGGGAACCCGAAGGACACCGGCACGATCTTGGTGCGTGCCAGGCGGGCGATCGGTCCGAGTCGTTTGGCCAGCCAGGTTCCCCGGGAGAGGTAGAACTGCGTTTCCTGCCCGCCGACGCCGACCATGGGCACGATCGGCACTCCGGCGTTGATGGCCGCGCGGACATAGCCCTGGCGACCGTCGAAGTCGATCTTGTTGGCCTCCAGGGTGGGGCGGTAGACATCGAAGTCACCGCCGGGGAAGACCACCACGACGCCGCCCGAGCGCAATGCCTCGTCGGCATTCTCGTGGCTGGCCAGGATGAAACCGGTCTTCTTGAAGAAGTCGCCGGTGGGCCCGATCATCAGCATGGCGTGGCTCAGGGTGTAGACCGGTCTGCCGTACCCGTAGCGCTGGTAGAAGTCGGCCGCGAAAATCGGTACGTCCATCGGGAACAGCCCACCGGAGTGGTTGCAGACCACCAGCGCACCGCCCTCGGGGAAGTTCTCCAGCCCGCGGACCTCGGAGCGGTGATAGGCCTTCAGGAACGGCCGCAGCAACCCCATCACCCGCTCGGTGAGTCCGGGATCGAACTTGGTGATCTCGGTCGGTTCGATATCGGTCGAGCCCATGGCCATGCCTCCGGCGGTCGAAAATAGAACGTGTTCTAATTTTGCACGTAATTCCGCCCGAGGTCAAAGGCATCATGGAGCCATGACCGTCGATGTAGCCGCCTACTTCGACCGCGTCGGGTACACCGGCGACGGTGCGCCCACCCTGGATACGCTGCAGATTCTGCATGCCGCGCACAACCGGAGCATCCCGTTCGAGAACCTCGATCCGGTGTTGGGCACACCCGTGGCTGACCTCGGTGCCGACGCGCTGTTCGACAAGCTGGTCCACCGCCGCCGCGGCGGATACTGCTACGAGCAGAACGGACTGTTCGGCTACGTCCTGGAGGCGCTCGGGTTCGGGGTGGCACGGCTGACCGGCCGCGTGGTGTGGATGCAGGAACCGGGCGCCGCGCTGCCTGCCGAAACGCACAACGTGCTCGCGGTGAATGTCCCGGGGCGCGCGGGTCGTCACTTGTGTGATGTGGGTTTCGGCGGCCAGACGCTCTCGTCACCGATCCGGTTGGAAGCGGGGCCCGTGCAACAGACCCGGCATGAGCCCTACCGGCTGGTCGCCACCGGGCCCAACGCCCTGCGGCTGGAGGCCCTGGTGCGCGAGACGTGGCAGGCCCTCTACGTGTTCACCACCGAACCGCGACCGCGCATCGACCTGGAGGTCGGCAGCTGGTACGTCTCGACATATCCGAAGTCGGTGTTCGTCGCCGGGTTGTCCGCAGCACTGGTGACCGACGACGCACGCTGGAATCTGCGCGGCCGCCAGCTCGCCGTGCACAGCTTGGGCGGCACCGAACGCATCGAACTCGGCGGGGCCGACGAGGTCGTCGATCAGCTGGTGAACCGGTTCGGGCTGGAACTCAGCGGCCTCGGTGATGTGGCGGAGGGCATCAGTCACGTGCTGGGGAACTGACGAACACATCCCACGGGTCGGTGGCGTCCAGCGCCCAGCGGCCCAGCCGGCGGGCATGTGACGCGGTGCTGCCGAACTCGTCGGCCCAGCTGCGCGCCCGCATGGTGACCGACCACAGCGGATGCTCGATGGTGACCCCGATGGCGCCGTGCAACTGGTGGGCGATCGTCGTGACCGGAGTGGTGGCACGGCCGACGGCAACCTTCGCCACCGTCACCGCGTAATCGGCGCGGGGATCGGCGAAACCGTACTCGGTGACTGCCGCGGTTGCCAGATCCGTTGCCGCTCTAGCCTGTTCGATCTCACCGGCCATCGATGCCAGCGAATGCTGGACGGCCTGGAACTTGCTCAATGCCCGACCGAACTGCACCCGATCGGAGGTGTGCGCGACCGTGAGCGACAACGCCGCGTCCAGTGCACCGACAATCTGTACGCAGCGGGACCAGGCGCCGCGGCGCATCAACTCCTCGAGCGCCGAGGCGTCGAGGCCGGCCGGGCCGGGGGTCGCGTAGCGCAGCGTGCCACGCGGTTCACCGCCCAGGTTGTGCCCCATACTGAGCTCGGGATCGTCGATCCACCCGATATGCAGACCGTCGTCGGTACGAGCGGCCAACAGGATCGCCGCATCCGCGGGCCACGGCACCTCGCGAGCGACACCGTCGGTGCCGATGGCGATCGTCAGGGGCCCGTCCGGTACATCGAGGCCGGCCTTCCCGGCCAGCCAACCGGCCAGCAGATCGGTCTCGGCGACCGGGACGGCCGCGGCGTGGCGGGCCAGACCTGCCAGCACCACCGCTGCCTCGGCGGGTCCGGCGTCCTGTTCGGTGGTCAGTCGTGCGAGCCCGGTCTCCTCCAGATCGCGCCACAGGTCGGCGTCGAAGGTCTCCGGTAGCCGGCGGTTGCCGAACCGCGCCTGTGCCGCCTTGGCGCCGATATCGTCGACCAGTTGCCTGAGCTCTTCCACTATCGGACCCCCAGTCCCCTGGCGATGACCCCGCGCAGCACCTCGTTGGTGCCGCCGCGCAGGGTGAACATGGGCGAATGCTGCCGGGCGGTGGCCAGCACCGCGCGCAACCGATCGGCCGCCGCGGCATCGGTGACGTAGTCGATCAACTCGGCGCACAGCTCCACCGACTGCTGCTCGAACCGGGTACCCAGATCCTTGACCAGCGCCGCCCGGGTCGCCGCATCCTCACCGGCGGACAGTGCGCGGGCCACCGAGACCGACAGTTGGCGCAGCGCCATCGCGCGGCCGAGCAGGTCGCCGACCTCGGCCGCGGTGCGATCATCGACGGTCTGCGCGCCGAGCGACCGGATGACGTCGATGATCAGCGTCGCGGTGGACAGGATGCGCTCCGGTCCGCTGCGCTCGAAGCCCAGTTCGGCGGTCACCTGGTGCCACCCGTCGCCGATCTGGCCGAGTACGTCGGCGTCATCGACGCGCACCTCGTCGAAGGTGACCTCGTTGAAGTGATGGTGCCCGTCGAGGGTGACGATCGGGCTGATGGTCACGCCGGGGGAGTCCAGCGCGACGATGAACTGGCTGAACCCGGCGTGCCGGTGTTCGGGATCCAGTGCGCTGGTGCGGGCCAGCACGATCGCGAAATGCGCGCGGTGCCCACCGCTGGTCCACACCTTGGTGCCGCTGATGGTCCAACCGCCGTCGACCCGGGTTGCCTTGGTGGCGGTCGCGGCCAGATCAGACCCCGCGCCGTGCTCGCTCATCCCGATCGCCGAGTACAACGTCCCGGCCGCGATTCCGGGTAACAACCGGCGGCGCTGTTCCTCGGTGCCGTAGGTGAGCAGCGACGGTGCCACCTGCCGGTCGGCGAACCAGTGCGCGGCCACCGGGGCGCCGGAGCCGAGCAGTTCCTCGGTCACCACGTACCGGTGCAGGAAACCCAGGCCGTGCCCGCCGTACTCGGTCGGGATCGTCAACCCGACGAAACCGGCCCGGGCCAGCCGCTCACTGAAAGCGGCATCCCAACTCGTCAGCCAGGAGTCGATCTCGGGTTGCCAGCCGAACGTGTCTCTGTCGGCCACCAGGAACTGCCGGACCGTGGACCGCAACTCGGCCAGGTCCCCGTCGTTGGCGCACAGCGCATCGAATTCACTCACCGATCGCCAAGTCTAGAACCAGCAGGAAAAGTCATGGTCGCCGCGGGCACGGTCGCAATACGCTCCGAAACGTGAATGCCCCTCGGCGTGACCGGCTGCGTGAGCTGCTCGACGCCGTCATCGATGCGCAGAACACCGATGTCGCCGGGATGGCGCGCAGCAGTTTCGCCTCGGAGTTCCATTTCTCCCGCGAGGTCAGTCGGCTCACCGGCGAGCCACCGGCCGCGTTACGCCGCCGCGTGATGCTCGAGCGTGCGGCCTGGCGGTTGCAACGCGGTGCAGGGGTGGCGGCGGTCGCGGTGGCGGAGGGCTGGTCCTCACCGGTTGTGTTCTCCCGTGCCTTCCGGCGGGCGTTCGGGGTGCCGCCATCGCAGGCCGATACCGTCGGGTTCCGGTTGCCGGCACCCAACGGGGTGCACTTCCACCCGCCGGAGTCGCTGTGGCTGGACTCTCCCGGCGATACCACTGCCCCCGATGTCTCGTTGCTGATGATCGCCCACGATATCGCCGATACGGCTGCACTCATCGGTCTCGCCGCTGGCCTCGCCGAAAAGCAATGGACGCAAGAGGTTTCACCCGGGCAGGTGGTTTTGGACTGGGATGGTCCGGAACCGAGCGTGGGTGCGGTGCTCGACGCGCTGGTATGGAACAAGGAGGTCTGGCTGGCCGCCATCGAGGGCCGCGATCAGCCGACCCGCGCCGGCCAGCGCAGCGCACGGGTGCTGGCCGCCGATCACGACGATATCGCAGCCCGCTGGACGGCAATGGTGCGCGAGTACGGGGAACAGGGCAGGCTGGGCGACACCGTCATCGACGCGCTGTGCGATCCGCCGGAGTCGTTTCAGCTGTACGGCATCATCGCCCACGTCCTGACCTACTCCGCGCACCGTCGGGAATTGGTGCGCGCCATGCTTTCCCGCCTCGGTGTCCAGGTGCACCGCGGTGACCCACTGGAATGGATGAGAGGTAACTGAGATGGCGTGCGTGTACTTCACAGCATCCAGCCTGGACGGGTTCGTCGTCGACGAGCGCGACAGCCTGGACTGGTTGGTGAACCGCGATTTCGATCCCTTGGGCCCGTTCGGTTACGACGCGTTCGCCGACGGGGTCGGCGCACTGGTGATGGGGTCGAGCACCTATGAATGGATAGTCGAGAACCAGCCGGGCGAGTGGCCGTATCGCCAGCCCAGCTGGGTGCTGACCAGCCGGGACGGCATCATCGCGCCCGGGCACCCGGTACGGACATTCGACGGCGATGTGACACAGCTGTATTCAGCGCTGGCCGAGGCAGCCGCCGACAAAGACCTCTGGGTGATGGGCGGTGGCCGGACCGCCGCGCAGTTCGTCACGGCCGGACTGGTCGACGAGTTGGTGGTCAGCTACGCGCCGTGCAGTCTCGGTGCCGGTGCGCGGCTGTTGCCGGTGCGCTCGGAATGGGAACTCGCCGAGCTGGACCGCAACGGGGAGTTCGTCTGCGCCCGCTGGCTCAGGCGGCCCGATCCGTCCGCGGTGGCCGGCTGAGCGGATTACGGCGGCGCATCGTTGGCCGCGGAACGCCGAGCTTCCCGGTGAATCGACGACCTGCCACGTTGAGCTCGATCAGCAACATCGGTGCGCCTCCTTTCTGTGAGGTCCAGCTTAGGCAAAGTAACGTCGGCGCATGTCGTGGCTATTTCGCGTATCGGCAGGTGATCGGTGAACAACTGATGAATATCCGCTCACCGTCGAACCTGACGGTTGGGCGGGACCGCGGGCCGCCGCCGGTTTATCCTCACCGGATGGGGCACTACCTTTCCAATGTTCGCGATGTCGAGTTCAACCTGTTCGAGGCGCTCGAACTCGACAAGGTCTTGGCGACCGGCGAGTTCGGCGACCTCGATGGCGCATCGGTACGGGAGATGCTGGCCGAGGCTGCGCGCTTGTGCGAGGGTCCGATGGCCGAGGCGTTCGCCGAAACCGACCGTCAGCCACCGACTTTCGATCCCAAGATGCACACCGTGAGCTATCCGGAACCGTTCAAGGCGGCTCTGCAGGCCTGGCAGGACGGCGAGTGGTTCCGGGTCGGGCTGCATGAGGCCGTCGGCGGGATGCCCGCACCGGCCGCGTTGACCTGGGCGATCGCCGAGTTCGCCCTCGGTGCGCAGCCCGCCGCCTACATCTGCCATTCCGGGCCGGTGCTGTCCGACATCGTCTACAGCCTGGGTAACGAGCAGCAGAAGCACTGGGCGACGCTGATGGCCGAGCGCAACTGGGGCGGCACCATGGTGTTGACCGAACCGGATGCCGGTTCCGATGTCGGAGCGGGCCGCACCAAGGCGACCCAGCAGCCCGATGGGAGCTGGCATCTCGACGGTGTCAAGCGATTCATCACCAACGGCGACACCGGCGATATCTACGAGAACATCGTGCACGCGGTGCTGGCGCGACCGGAAGGTGCAGGTCCTGGCACCAAGGGCCTTTCGCTGTTCTTCGTCCCGAAGTTCCTCTTCGATCCGCAGACCGGTGAGATCGGGGAACGCAACGGCGTGTACGTGACAGGCCTGGAACACAAGATGGGCCTCAAGGCGTCGGCGACCTGCGAGCTGACCTTCGGCCAACACGGCCGCCCGGCCGTCGGATGGTTGGTCGGCGATGAGCACAGCGGGATCGCGCAGATGTTCAAGATCATCGAATATGCGCGGATGATGGTGGGCACCAAGGCGATCGCAACGTTGTCCACCGGTTATCTGAATGCGTTGGAGTACGCCAAGACTCGTGTCCAGGGCGCCGATCTGACGCAGATGACCGACAAGACCGCGCCACGGGTGACGATCCTGCACCATCCCGATGTGCGGCGGTCGCTGTTGACGCAGAAGGCCTATGCCGAGGGACTGCGGGCGCTGTATCTGTACACCGCGGCCCATCACGACCCGGTGGTCGCCGAGATCGTCTCCGGCGCGGATCCCGAGATGGCGGCCCGGATCAACGATCTGCTGTTGCCGATCGTCAAGGGTTTCGGCTCGGAGACTGCCTATCGCTACCTGACCGATTCGCTGCAGACCTTCGGCGGATCGGGTTATCTGCAGGACTATCCGATCGAGCAGTACATTCGCGACGCGAAGATCGACTCGCTGTACGAGGGCACCACCGCCATCCAGGCGCAGGACTTCTTCTTCCGCAAGATCGCCCGCGACCAGGGTGCGGCGCTGACCCATCTGCTGGGACAGGTGCAGTCTTTCCTGGATCGCGAGGACGCCCGCCCGGAACTGGCCGACGGGCGGGCGGCGTTGGCCACCGCGGTAGGGGATGCGCAGGCGATGGTGGGCGCGCTCATCGGGTATCTGGTTGCCTCCCAACAGGAACCGCGCGAGCTCTATCGGGTGGGCTTGGGGTCGGTGCCGTTCCTGATGGCCATCGGTGATCTGCTGATCGGTTGGCTGTTGTTGGAGCATGCCGAAATCGCCGTCACGGCGCTGGAGTCGGCTTCGGACAAGGACCGGGCGTTCTACAAGGGCAAGATCGGGGCCGCGGAGTTCTTCGCCAGGCATATCCTGCCGCGGTTGAGTTCGGATCGCGCCGTCATCGAGTCGGTGCGACTGGACACCATGGAGTTGCCCGAAGAGGCGTTCTAGAACCCCCCCTGCCACCGAGGGCTATCCGGGCGAGGATGACCTGATTGCAGCGAGAGCGACGAATTGGCAGCTTTCACCACCGGATCGGCAGCCACTTCGTCACTCTCGGGCGGGCATCAGGGTGCGAGGAGCCCCGGAGGAGTGGACTTGCATCTGCCGAGAAGACACTTCTACCCCCAAAACCGTGCGGAATTGGGGGTAGAAGGGTCTGCTCGCGAAAGGAAGCGGCTACTCCGGGGTGTACCCGAACGGCAGCAGCACGCTCTTGGACTCGCAGTAGCCGGCGATGCCCTCCGGACCGCACTCGCGTCCGACACCGGAGTTCTTGTAGCCGCCGAACGGGGCTCCGGCGTCGAAGGCGTACATGTTGATTCCGTAGGTGCCGGTGCGGATCTGCTTGGCGATCTCGACGGCCTTGGCGTAGTCGGTGGTGTACACCGATCCGGCCAGCCCGTACACCGAGTCGTTGGCGATGCGCACCGCGTCGGCCTCGTCCTCGTAGGGGATCACCACGAGCACCGGCCCGAAGATCTCCTCCTGGGCGATCGTCATCGAGTTGTCGACATCGGCGAACACGGTGGGCTGGACGAACCATCCGGAGTCCAGGCCCTCGGGGCGGCCGCCGCCGGTGACCAGACGGGCGCCCTCGTCGAGACCCTTCTTGATGTATCCCTCGACGCGCTCACGCTGCTTCTCCGAGATCAGCGGGCCCACCATGGAGGCCGGGTCGTCCGGCTGGCCGGCCTGCATGCCCGCCGCCGCGGCGGCGACCTTCTCGACGACCTCGTCATAACGCGAGCGCGGGGCAAGGATGCGGGTCTGGCCCACACACGCCTGCCCGGAGTTCATCAGCCCGGAGAAGATCAGCATGGGCAGTGTCGAGTCCAGGTCGGCATCTTCGAGGATGATCGCCGCGGACTTGCCGCCCAACTCCAGCGTGCACGGCTTGAGCTTCTCGGCGGCGATCTTGCCGATCTCCTTACCGACGGCGCTGGAGCCGGTGAAGGTGTACTTGTCCAGTGCCGGATTGTCGGTCAGCGCCCGACCCGTTTCCGGGCCGCCCGGCACCACCGAGAGCACGCCCTCGGGCAGCCCGGCCTCGGCGAACACCTCGGCCATCAGGTTGGTGGTCAGCGGCGTCTCGGCGGCGGGCTTGAGCACGATGGTGCAACCGGCCAACAGAGCCGGGCCCAGCTTGTTGGCGGCCAGGAAGAACGGCACGTTCCAGGCGACGACCGCGCCGACGACCCCGACGGGCTCCTTGAGCACCAGCGTCTGGCCGTACAACCCGTCGCGGATCTCCTGCCAGGAGAACTTGTCGGCACCGGATGCATAGAACTGCAGCGTGGACATCGCCGCGCCGAACTGCATCATGTCCACGATGGTCGGCGGCTGACCGGTCTCCAGCTTGAGCAGGTGCTTGAACTCCTCGGCGCGCGCCTCGATCAGCTCCACCGCCTTGGCCAGCACGGCCTCGCGCTCCTTGGGCGACATCCGGGGCCACGGGCCCTCATCGAACGCCTTGCGCGCGGCCTCGCAGGCGGCATCCACATCCGCCTTCGCCGCCATCGGCACCTGGCCGACCTTCTGCTCGGTGGCGGGCGAGTAGACCTCGATGACCTCGGCGGTCGACGGTTCGACCCATTGGCCTCCGATGAACAGCTTGTCCCACGTTGTCTTGAACGCCGTCTGTGTCATACGCGTCACACTACCCAGAAAACGCGAAAACGAGAACCTGTTGCAGTCAGGGCTGCAGCACCAGCACCAGATTGCTCACGGTGAACTCCCGAAACCCTGGTACCTGGGTCATCCACCACGCCCATCGCGGGTGGTAGCGGGGAAATGTGGCCACCAGCGCGCCCGTCGAGCGGCCCCAGCGCAGCCCGTCGGCCGCCGAGACCGCGAACAACGACGATCCGTAGTCGTTTTTCGGCCGATGTCCGTGCCTGCGGGCGTACCGGTCGGCGGCGCGCGCTCCGCCCATGTAGTGCGTCAGACCCATCTCGTGCCCGCCGAACGGCCCCAACCACACCGTGTAGGACAGCACCACCAGCCCTCCGGGTCTGGTGACGCGCAGCATCTCGTTGCCGAGCAGCCATGGTTGCGCGACATGCTCGGCGACGTTGGACGACAGGCAGATGTCGACGCTGTCGTCGGCGAAGGGCAGCGCGGTGCCGGAGGCCCGCACGAAGGTTCCCGAGCCGCCCGGCATCCCGGCCGGCCCGGCATGCATCTCCGAAGGGTCCGGTTCGACCCCGACGTACGCCATGCCGGCTGCGGCGAACGCCGAGGCGAAATAGCCGGGGCCGCCGCCCACGTCGACGACCGTGCGGCCGGCGGCCGGCGAGGCGGTCAGGCCCGTCCACAGGTCGGCGACCATCTCCACCGTGTCATCGGCCAGTGCGCCGTAGAAACGCGCCGGGTCGGATTGCTCGAACCGAAACGAGCTCAGCAGCCCGACGGAGCGCCGCAGGGTGGCCCGACGGGCGAAATGGGAGGTGGGCCGCACCACGCCACCCTAGGTGTTCGGCTCGCTCAGGGGCCTGGCGACCGGCTTTCCACAGGATCGACCGCCGGCGTGCGCAGGCTAGGCTGGCCGGGTTATGACTTCCGGCCCGGCAAACGCTCCCGTGCAGCGCGTCCTGCTGCTGTGCTGGCGCGATACCGGCCATCCGCAGGGCGGCGGCAGCGAGGCCTACCTGCAGCGCATCGGCAGCCAGCTGGCCGCAGACGGTATCGAGGTCACTCTGCGTACGGCGCGCTACCCCGGGGCGGCGCGCCGCGACGTGATCGACGGCGTCAGCGTCAGCCGCGGCGGAGGTCCCTATTCGGTGTACGTGTGGGCCGGGCTGTCGATGGTCGCCGCCAGAATCGGTCTAGGACCGTTGCGCCGGACCCGCCCCGATGTGGTCATCGACACCCAGAACGGTATTCCGTTCCTGGCCAGGCTGGCCTACGGGAAACGTTCGGTGCTGCTGGTGCACCACTGTCACCGGGAGCAGTGGCCGGTCGCCGGTGAGCGGACCGGTCGATTCGGGTGGTTCGTCGAATCGCGGCTGTCACCGCGGCTGCATCGACGCAATCAGTACGTGACGGTATCGCTGCCCTCGGCGCGCGAACTCACCGAGCTCGGTGTCACGCCGGATCGAATCGCCGTGGTGCGCAACGGACTCGACGAGGCGCCGGCGGACACCCTCAGCGCGCCGCGATCGGTGACACCGCGGGTCGCGGTGCTGTCGCGGCTGGTGCCGCACAAGCAGATCGAGGATGCCCTCGACGCCGTCGCCGCGCTGCGCACCGATATCCCGGAGCTGCACCTGGACATCGTCGGTGGCGGTTGGTGGAAGCAGCGATTGGTCGAGCACGCCGCCGCGCTCGGCATCACCGACCACGTCACCTTCCACGGGCATATCGATGATGCCGCCAAACATGCTGTGGTGCAGCAGTGTTGGGTGCATCTGATGCCCTCGCGCAAAGAGGGCTGGGGGTTGGCGGTCATCGAAGCCGCCCAGCACGGGGTGCCGACCATCGGCTACCGCGCATCGGGTGGGCTCACCGACTCGATCGTCGACGGGGTGACCGGGCTGTTGGTCGACGGTCCCGACGAATTGGCCGACGGCCTGCGACGGCTACTGACCGACCGGGTGCTGCGTGAGGAACTCGGGGCCAAGGCGCGGATCCGCAGCGCGGAGTTCTCCTGGGCGCTCAGCGCCGACTCCATGCGCACGGTGCTCCAGGAGGTCGCCTGCGGCCGCCGCGTCAGCGGCGTCGTCTGAGCACTGCGGCCACCCCGGCACCGAACAAGGTCGTCAACCACACCAGGTGCGCACCGATCAGCAGACCGCGCCCGTCGGCGGGCGGTGTAGCGCCTCCCACCTCGTACAGGGTCAGATCTGCATCGCGGTAGACCACCGGCAGGTCCAGCGGGGTGCCCAGACCCTCGGCGACCACCCAGCCCACGCCGGCGTCGGCAAGCTCTCGCTGTGGCGCCCCGTCGAGCAACATCTGGGTGACCGCGCGTCCGTGCGCCCCCTCCCCGGGGATGATCTGGCCGCCGATCAGCAGATCACCACTGACCAGGACATCGGCGGACACCCAGCGCGGCAAGGGATCCAACACCGGCGCGGGGCCCGCCCAGTCGAACTGCCGCATACTGTCCGGGGGTAGCACCGCCACCGGCCGGGGATCGGCATTGATCAGTGCGGCCACCGCGGGCCACGCCTGCGGATAGTGCACCGCGCGCAGCTGACCGCCGACCCCCCAGGCGAGATCCGGCAGCACCGCGAGCAGGGCCACCCCGCACACCACGGCAACCGACCGGCCGAGCCGCGCCACACCCGCGGCCGCCAGCACGTAGCCGGGCAACGCCAACGCCACCCACTTCTGCCCGTCGCGCAGCACGCCGAGGCCGGGCAGCTGACCGGACGCCCAGGCCAGCGCCGCCTGTCCGGGGCCGGTGGCCAACGCCGCGGGCACCAGCACGGCCACCGCCGCCAGCACCAGCAGTGGGCGGGCGACCGGCGATGCCGCCGCCGCCGGCGCGCCGACCGCGACCACAGCCACCAGGACCAACGTCGCGACAACCGCGAAAACTGTTGTCCGCGAATCGGGTACCGCCTGGGCATTCCAGATCCCGGCCAGCCCGGCCAGGCTGCCGAGGGTGCCGAGCCCCGGCTCGGCGCGGGCGGCGAACGCGTCAACCCCGGCCCCCGCCGTCGAGCTCAACGACGCCGAGACCACCGTGGCCACCAGCCACGGCAGGGCGGTCGCCACGGTCGCGGCCAGCGCCGCGGCGGCCGTGCCCCAGCGGCGGGCGCACACCAAGGCCGTCACCGCGGCCAGCAGCACCCCGGTGGGGGTCAGGCCGGCGAGCGCAATCCAGAACGCCAGCGCCCAGCGTCGGTGCGCCAGCGTGGCGGCCGCCACCCAGGGCAGGCAGCCATATCCGACCAGCAGGCTCCAGTGACCCTGCAGGAGACGCTCGGCGACATACGGATTCCAGATCGCGAGCGTTGCCGCCACGAGCCTGCCGCCGATTGCGATATCGGGCAGAACCTGGGCGACCAGGCGCGCCGATCCCCAGCCGGCGAGCGTCAACCCGAGGACAAGCAGCACCTTGACGACGATTCCGCCGTCCAGCACATGCGAGGCCAACGCGATTGCGAAATCCTGCGGCAGGGCCCGCGGCGCGGCATCGGTGAGGCCGAGGGCGGCATCGGTCAGATATGACCGAGGTGTCGAGACGGCATCACGCAGCAACAGATATCCGGGACCCAACAGGGGACCGGTGACGACCAGACTGAGCGCCAGCGAGTAGACCGGCGCAACCCACCGGCGGTGACGGGCGAAGTGGGGTGCGGTGTCCGAAATGTCCGGAGTGTCCGCGTCAGACCGGTCGGTCCGGCGGCAGGTCGGTAGGCCGCCGGGTCGGGATCTTCTCGGTCTGCGCTTCGGCCGCGGGCATGGGCCCGGACTCGTCATCGCGGCGGCCGAAGAACCCGCGGTCCGAGCCGTCCAGGCCCGGGTCGATCAGGGTCGACTCGGCGCGCAGCGCGAACGAGCCGAGCAACGCCCCGCCCACCAAGGTCACCAGGCCGAGCGCGGTGAAGGTGATCGGCAGGATCCGGGTCCACAGCGCCAGGTGATCGGCCTCATCGCGGGCGGCCGCGACCTGTGATTCGACGGTCTTCTCGGTGGAGGTCACGTCGAACTCGGCGAAGGTCACCTCGGGGCGCAGCGCGTCACGCGAGTAGTAGTGGAAGCCGTGATCTTCGGCGCGGACGATCGTGCCGGTGATCGGGTCCACCCAGAAGGTCCTCTTGGCCGCGTAGTAGCGGTTCATCGTGATCGGGTCTTCGGGATTCTCGGCCTCGACACCCCACAGCGATGCCCGCGCGGTCACCTCGGAGTCCTCGTCGTTGTCGTAGAGCGAGGAGTACTTCAGCGGGTCGGCGAGCTTGCCGTCGGCGTCATAGCCGATGTTCTGGGTGAACCGGTAGGTGGTCAGCCCGTTGACATCTTCTTCGCCGTCGTAGTTGGCGTCGAAGGCCTTCTGCGCAATCGGATCGAAGTAGGGGTAGGTCTTCTTCTCGGTGCCGAACGGGAAGCGGTAGGACAACCCCTCGTGCGGCAGCGCGATGTTGGTGGGCGGCGCATCGTCTTCGATGGTGCGCGGCTTCTGCACCGCACCACCCGGGTTGGTGTCGCTGGACACCGCTTCGGCGGTGGTGCGATCCAGCGTCACGGTGTCGACCATCGCCAGCAGCAGACCCTTGTCCTGCTGCTGATCGGTGCGGCGCAGCGAGCTACCGACCTGCAGGGTCACGACATCGGCGTTGGCCGGCGCCTCGACCGACAGCTGCTGCTGCAGCGCGACCGGCACGTCCTGGTTGATCACGAAACGTTCCGGTGAGGACAGCGACGCCGGATCCAGCGCCGTGGCGGTGCCCTCGCTGACGAGGTCGGCGTCCAGATTCAGCGGAATCTTGGCAATCTTGCCGTGGGTGTAGGTGGACAGCAGCAATGCCGCTATGAGAAGGGCAGCGCCCAGCCCAAGAAGTCCACATGCGGCAAAGCGCAGGGCCACTGCTCGGTTCAACCCAAGCTCCCTTCGGTCACGGACGACCCTAACAGCACAGGGTAAGCGCGATGTTCATGACGACCTTCACGGATGCCCGTTGGGCGGTGCCGTTCACCGGTGCCGTTGTGAGGTCGGCGCCAGATCGCGGCACACTGACAGCATGACTGCCCCGCGAGGCTCGGCGATCGAGGGTGATCGCGCACCGGCCGGCCGTCCGTCGACCTCCGGTGGCACCCGCAGCTTCCTGCCCGCTGTCGAGGGCATGCGAGCCTGCGCGGCCATCGGCGTCGTCATCACCCACGTCGCGTTCCAGACCGGGCACACCGGCGGGGTGTCGGGTCGTCTGCTCGGCCGCTTCGATCTGGCCGTCGCCGTGTTCTTCGCGCTGTCGGGTTTCCTGCTGTGGCGCGGGCACGCCGCCGCGGCCCGAGGGCTGCGTCACTGTCCGCCGACGGGGCACTATCTGCGCTCCCGGTTGGTGCGCATCATGCCGGGCTATCTGGTGGCCGTCATCGTCATCCTCACCCTGATGCCGGACACGAACGCCAACCCGACGGTATGGCTGGCGAACCTGACGCTCACCCAGATCTACGTCCCGCTGACACTCACCTCGGGCTTGACCCAGATGTGGAGCCTTGCGGTGGAGGTGAGCTTCTATCTGGCCCTGCCGTTCCTGGCAATGCTGGCCCGGCGGCTTCCGGTGTCTGCGCGCATCCCGGCGGTGCTCGCGGTCGCCGCCGCCAGTCTCGCGTGGGGGTTCATCCCGTTCGATCCGCCCTATGGTGTCAATCCCCTGAACTGGCCGCCGGCGTTCTTCTCCTGGTTCGCAGCCGGCATCGTGCTGGCCGAACTCTCGGTGAGCCCGGTGGGCCGGGTGCATCGGGTGGCGCGGCGGCCCCTGCTCATGACGGGTATCGCCGCGGTGGCATTCGTCGTGGCTGCCTCCCCGCTGGCCGGGCCCGAGGGCCTCACGCCGGGGACCGTCGGCCAGTTCGTAGTGAAGATCAGCATGGGGGCGATCGTGGCCGGTGCGCTGCTGGCTCCGCTGGTGCTCGATGCGCCCGACACCCAACACCGGATCATGGGCAGCCCGGTGATGGTGACCCTGGGCCGGTGGTCCTACGGCCTGTTCGTCTGGCACCTGGCCGCCTTGGCGATGGTGTTCCCGATCATGGGGTATTTCCCGTTCAACGGGCACATGCCGGTGGTGCTGGTGCTGACGCTGATCTTCGGTTTCGCCATCGCCGCGGTCAGCTATGCGCTGGTGGAGTCACCGTGCCGGGAGGCGTTGCGACGG
Organism: Mycolicibacterium neoaurum; assembly: GCF_036946495.1. Classification (NCBI taxonomy): domain Bacteria; kingdom Bacillati; phylum Actinomycetota; class Actinomycetes; order Mycobacteriales; family Mycobacteriaceae; genus Mycobacterium; species Mycolicibacterium neoaurum. The sequence continues at coordinate 1,614,639 of NZ_JAQIIX010000002.1, read as the reverse complement.
TGGGAGAACCGGCATCATCGGGCCGCGCCGCTGGACAGCGCGGTATCCGATGCGGGCGGTCAGTAACCGCCGCCGTGGTCGAAGATCCGGCGCGGATTGTCGACCAGCATGGTGTGTAGCTGATCGTCGGTGACACCGCGCTGCTTCAGTGCCGGAATCACGTCATTGTGGATATGTAGGTAGTGCCAGTTCGGTAGTAGTGCCGACACGGTGTCCTCGGGCAGCGCGTCGAAATAGCACGACGCGTCATGGGACAGCACCATCTTCTCGGCGTGCCCGCGTTCACACATCTGCGCGACGGTGTCGACCCGCTGTTCGAACGGCAGGATTGAGTCCACGCCGAACCGGTCCATACCCAGGTAGGAGCCGTCGGCGATGAGCTCCTCCAAATAGGCCAGATCGGTGGTGTCCCCGGAGTGCCCGATGATCACCCGGCTCAGGTCCACACCCTCCTCGGCGAAGATGCGCTGCTGCTCCAGACCCCGCCGGGTGCCGGCGTGGGTGTGTGTCGAGATCGGGACACCGGTCTCGCGGTGGGCCGCGGCAACGGCCCGCAGCACCCTTTCCACGCCGGGGGTCACGCCCGGCTCGTCGGTCGCGCACTTGAGGATCGCCGCCTTCACGCCGGTATCGGCGATCCCGGTGGTGATATCGCCGACGAACATCTCGGTCATGATCTCGGGTCCGTCGAGCATCGTGCCGGGTCCCTGGAAGTGAAAACGGAACGGCACGTCGTTGTAGGTGTACAGACCGGTGGCGACGACGATGTTGATCTCGGTGGCGGCCGCGATGCGGGCGATCCTGGGGATATAGCGTCCCAGGCCGATGACGGTGAGGTCGACGACGGTGTCCACACCGCGCGCCTTGAGTTCGTTGAGTCGAGCGATCGCATCCTGCTCGCGCCGGGCCTCATCACCCCAGGCCTGCGGGTAATTCTCGGTGATCTCGGTGGTCATGATGAACACGTGCTCGTGCATGAGCGTCACGCCGAGCTGGGAGGTTTCGACGGGCCCGCGTGCGGTATTCAGCTTGGACACCTCGCCGATGCTAGGAGGCTGGCGCGATGCCCGGGCCCGATCACGCGTATCGACATCTACCTGGTACCAGGGGTACCGTTTTGCCAATGGAGCTGTTGGACACCGATACCCCGGACAGCGGTCAGATTGCTCTCCACGCGCGTGCCGTGCAGTTCGATCTGAGCGCTGTGCCCGCGCAGTGCGTCTATGACGACCCCTACGCCAGTCACCTCTACAACGGGTTGAGCCTGCTGCTGCCCGCCGGTGAGGAATGGTTCATCGAGCTGCTCACGGAAGCGTTGCCGCAGATCCACGACGAGAAGCTGCGCGAGGATGTCATCGGCTTCATGGGGCAGGAGGCGATGCACGCCACCGCCCACTCCGGCATCTACGAGTACCTGGAGCGCCACGGTATCGACCCGACTCCGGTGATCGATCGCGCCAACTGGGTCTTCGGCAGCCTGCTGGGGCCGCGCGCGGCCAAGGGCGCCAAGGCACACAACTACATGGTCGAACGGCTGGCCGTGATGGCCGCCTTGGAGCACATCTTCTCCTTCCTCGGCGACTGGGTGCTCAATGCCGAGCGCCTCAATGCCGAGACCGCCGACCCGACGATCGTCGACCTGTTGCGCTGGCACGGCGCCGAGGAAGTGGAGCACCGCATGGTGTCCCATGACGTGCTGCGCTACTTCGATCACAACTACGCCCGCCGGGCCTGGGCGCAGGTCGTCGCCGGACCGATGCTGCTGTATTTGTTGTGGCAGGCCACCCGCTACCTGATGCGGGTCGACCCGAACCTGAAGATGTCGGCGCGCAAGCGCAAGGCGATCTGGCGCGGATTGATCCGATCCGGGCGACGCGGTGTCGCACCGTCGGTCATGCACACCACCTGGCGTGGGCTGCAGTACTTCTCGCCGCGGTACCACCCCGGTGATGTCGGCGACACCGCACAGGCGGTGGCTTATCTGGCCTCTTCGCCCGCCGCGCGCGCCGCAGTCAAGTGAAGCGCACCGCTCCGCCGCTGGGTTCGCCGATCGATGACAGGGCGACCAATCTCGTGGTCACCCTGCTCGACCGTTTCTGGCTGAACCGAGTCGTCAAGGCCGATTACGCCGATGAGCGTGCCGACCGCACACCGCACGATCCGATGACGCTGCAATTGCACGGGCGGGAGATCGTCGCCCATGACAAAGACGTTGTGGCGCTGACCTTTTCCGCACCGGACGGTGGCGATCTGCCGGGTTGGCAACCCGGCAGCCATCTCGACCTCCATCTGCCGTCGGGTCGCCGCAGGCAGTACTCGCTGTGCGGGGACCCGCAGGATCGGGATCGATACCGTATCGCCGTGCGCAAGATCCCCGGCGGTGGCGGGGGATCGCTGGAGATGCACGATCTGCGTATCGGTGACACGGTCACGGTCCGTGGTCCGCGTAACGGCTTCCCGTTCATCCCCTACGAGCGGGCGCTCTACATCGCCGGCGGTATCGGTATCACGCCGATACTGCCGATGGTGCGTGCGGCCCAACGGCTGGGCACCGACTGGCATTTCGTGTACTGCGGTCGTAACGCCGATACGATTCCGTTCCTCGACGAGATATGGCAATGGGATCCGCAGCGGGTGACCGTCCGCCTGGACGAGGAACATGGCATTCCTACGCCGGCGGACCTGCTGGGGCGCGCCGCGCCCGGTGGTGCGGTCTACGTGTGTGGCCCGCCGCCCATGATCGAGGCGGTGCGCGGCAACTTCGACCGATCCCCGGCCTCGGCACTGCATTTCGAACGGTTCAGCGCGCCACCGGTCACCGATGGCACCGCGTTCGAGATCGAGATCGCCAGCACCGGTGAGGTCGCCACCGTTGCCGCCGACGAGTCGCTGCTCGACGCGCTCATGCGGGTACGGCCCGATGTCGCGTACTCCTGCAGGCAAGGATTCTGTGGGACCTGCCGAGTCGGGATTCTGTCGGGAACACCGGAGCACCGCGATACGCGGCTCACCAACGCCGAGCGGGCGAATTCGATGCTGGCCTGCGTATCTCGTTCGGCGGACGGGCGCCTGGTCCTCGATCTCTGAGAAGGTCGGCTCACCCGGTGCAGGTCTTGACGTAGGTCGTCATCCCGTTACGTCGCGTCCCGGCCCTCGGCCGAATGTCACCGTGGATGCGGCCAACGCCGCCACCGAGATCAGCGCTAGTAGCTGTACACCGGCGGAATGGCCGATGTACCCGTCCACCGAGCGCCAGGGATTGCGCGACAGCACCGCCCCCGCCGCAATCAGGCCACCGGCGGTGAAACCGACGGTCACCTTCTCGGCCAGTTCGGTCCGCCGGGCGAGCAGATGGCGAACCCCGATCGCCGCGGCGAACACGACCGCACCGGCGACACCACTGATCAGCGTGCCCACCGCGACCGCGGCCGCGGCCAGGATCGCCGGACGGGGTTGCCAGGTCGAAACGGGCTGGGCGGCAACCAGTCGCCGGCTCGGCAACAGGGCCAGTAGCGCCAATATCGGCAACAGGGCCAACCCGCCGAACAGCCCGACCCGGTAGGTCAGGTTCGACGGGAAGGTCATGGTCACCGTGCCCTGGGTGCCCGCCGGGACGATCCACCCCTGTTGCCATCCGTTGACGGTGATCGCACGCAGCGCCGTCCCGTCCTCGGTGTGAGCGACCCAGCCGGGATTGCGGCTCTCGGGGACGACAATCACCCGGTCGCGGTCCGCAGCCTGCAGTCGCACCTCGCGATGGCCAGCGGTCCAGGCGCTGATGTCGGCCGGAACCACCTGCGCGGGACGCACTTCGGCGGCACGGGGGGTGCTCAGTACGATGCCGTCCACCACGAACGTCTCACCGGCGCTGATCACCAGTTCCTGCTGCCCCTTGGGCAATGAGATGGAACCGGTTCGACATGGTGTGGCGGCTATGGGGTCATCGTCCAACAGCGCGCCGACGGTGGTGCGTACCGAGGTCTGGACGAACTGCCCGGCCACGCCGATGATCGGTCCGCGCCCGCACGGAACCTCGATGGGACGGTCGCGGTCGGCCGAATCGGCCGCGGCAATGGGTCGGCCCGCCGCATCGCGCACCTGCACCTCGGCCAGCCCCGGTGGCTTGAGCTGATCGAATCCCAGTGCCGTGCGGTCGATGACATCGCGCCAGTCCAGTATCGACAGCGTCACGGTGTCGGTCACCGTGGGTGTGAGGTCGATGGTCTGGGGTCCGTCACCGGTCAGCCGGCGCAGTTGGGGTCCGGCACCGAGGTCGACCGCGACCAGGGTGGGATGGGCAGGCACATCGGCCCGACTCGGGGTGAGGGTCAGTGCCGCGACCTCGGTACGACGGGGCAGCGATACGGTCAGGGTCGCCGGTTTGCGCAGTGCGACACCGTTCTGGGGCGCGGTCCAGGACGTGCGCGGATCACCGTCGGTGGCGGCGTAGGCGGAGCCGAGAACATCGATCAGATCGGATTCGCCTGAGGCCCTCGCGGTTCCGGGCTGGTGGATGAGATCGGCCAACCGCGGCCCCTGCCGGGCCCGCACCCACACCGTGGGGGTGGCTTCGGTGTCGGTCGGAATGGTCAAGGTACGGCTGAGATTGACCGGTTCCTCGGGTGACAGGCCCATGGTCGCGGCACAATGCACCGCCTCCGGGCCGTCCGCGCAGCCGGGCCTGCCCAGCAGCTCCGAGCCCAGATCCCATTGGGCCACCGCGGCTCCCGGGGGCGGACCGGGCACATCGAGGGTTCGTCGAATCGGTATCTGATGTGCGAAACCCGATGCGTCGTATTGGGTGACGGTCAGGTCGGTGATGCCGAACTGGACACCGGGCGAGCCATCGTCGGTGCCGACGGCGGTGATCCGCACCCAGGGTGTCTCACCGAACGGCAGAGCGGCGGCAAGCGGTTTGCCCGGCTGATCGAAGCGCAGGGTGGTGCTGCCGTTGACGGTGGACACCTCGATGCGGCGCACCTGCGCGCCGACGGCCGTCGCGCTGGGGGTGATCGTGATCGCGGCATTGGTGACCGGATTGTCGAAATCGATCTGCATCCATTGGCCCACCGCACTCTGCAGGGAACTGGACACCCAGCTGGTCGAGGAATCCGCGTCGATGGCCGCAGCCGGGCCCGCGGCGGGCGAGACATCGGGCAGCGCAGTGGAATCCGCAGCGGAGCTGGAGACGCTGAGCCGAGCGCCCTCCCAGCGGGCGTACAGCGGGTCGGTGCCGGCGGGGTAATCCATCACCCGGTTGAAGGTGTGCCGCAGATCGCCTTCCGCGCGCATCTCCGAGGAGTGGTTGTCCACCCGCCCGTAGTCGGTCTCGCGGGCCACCGGGGTATCGGTGACGGTGACCAGCGGGGTGGACAGGCCCGCGCGTTGGGCGTCGGCGGTCAGCAGCATCGGCCCGAGCGGCGGCAGGCCGGCCAGCCGCCGCCGTTCGGCAATGCGCAGCAGTGCTTCCGGGCCACCGTCGATACGGGCGAGCGCGTCGGCATCGGTCAGATACGGACCTGGGCGGGCGTCGTCGACGCGGTAGATCTCGACCGCCGGATAGCGCGGGCGCAAACCGCTGTCGCTGACGAACCCGTCCAGGGTGCCGGGGCCGACCGGATCACCGAACTCGGCGACCCTGCTCAGTCCGGGAGAGTTGTCCATCACCCGATGTACCAGCAGTGGACGGGCCGAGCGCGAGGTCTCCGGGTCGAGGTCGTTGCGGACCACCACGAACGAGATGTTCTGCTGGGCAAGGATATCGGCCAGGCCCGCGGACGGTCTTCCGGCCGCGAAGAGCCGCTGTACCGAATCGAGGGCACGGATGGTCTCCGGTGGCGTGAGGGGTATGGAATCGCGCACTCCCCAGGGACTGTGGCCGAGCACCTGCAGCGGCTCGTCGTGACTGTTACCCCACACCTGGGTGGCGAACGGAGCGCCGGGCGCCACCAGGACCCGTCCCCCGTCGGTGTTGTGCTCGTCGAGCCATGCCGCGGTGTCGTGCCAGTGCGCCGGGATCGCCTCGAAGCTTCCCGGCGGGGTGAGCCTGCCGGTCCAGGCCAGCGAGGTCCCCGCCGCCAGCGCGGTCAGGATCACGATGCCCACCGCGACTCGTCGATCGCGTTCCGGGTGGGCGAGGGCGCCGATCCAGGTACGACGGGACACACTGCCCGGCAGCGGGATCCGGCCGAGCAGGTGCGCGAGGCCGAGGGCGATCGGCAACCGCAGCAGTGGCTCGAGCTTGTGCACGTTGCGCAGCGGCGTGCCGTCGGCATCGAGGAACGATTGGACTCCGGCGGCGATCGGTGATCCGAGCCCACCGGAATAGCCGACCGCCAATGCGGTGACACCGACGAAGAGGATGAGGATCAGCCGACCGCGGGAGGGCATGTTGCGCATCGCGAGCCCCGCCAGCCCGGCGGCCGCGACCAGCGTGGTGGCGAGCACCGCGACCGATCCGGTCACCAGTGGCGAACCGGCCGTTGCCGTCGGCGCGACGAACGGTGTCCAACTGTCGGTGCCGCGCAGCATCTCGGTCAGCGACAGCCACCGCGTTGTCACCCCCGAGGATTCGATGTAGTCCAGGAAGGGTGGGCTGATCCGACCCAGCAGCACCAGCGCGACCGCCCACCAGGTGACCGCGAGGAGGGTGCAACCCAGCCACCACCCGGTGAATCGCCACCAGTGTCGGTTGGGTTTGTGCGCAGCCCACCAGATGATGGCGGCCAGGCACCCGGTGAGCGTCGCCACGGCGTTGACCGCGCCCATCAGCGCGACGGCAGCTGCCGAGCGGGCCGCCAGCAATCGGACCCGCGGATCGCCGCGCAGCACGTAGATCACCGGCAGCAGCACCCACGGAGCCAACATCATGGGCAGCGTCTCGGAGGAGATCGCACCGAGCGTCGTCAGCACCCGGGGGGAGAGGGCGAATGCGCCCGCAGCGATGACGCGTGCGGTGGTCGTGCCGATACCGAGCGCCTCCGCGACCCGCAGCAGACCCCAGAAGCCGACCGTCAGCAGCAGTGCCCACCACAGGCGCTGGGTGACCCAGCCTGGGACGCCGAGGACGTCACCGGCCAGGAAGAACGCACCGTGCGGGAACAGGTAGCCGTAGGCCTGGTTCTGCGCCTGCCCGAACGGCAGTTCGCTGTTCCACAGATCGCCCGCCCGGGCCAGGAAGCGCAGCGGATTGGCGGTGAGATCGAGTTTGGTATCCGGCGCGATGCGTCCGGGGGCTTGGAGGAAGGTCAGAACCAGGAAGAACGTTCCGACCAGCCAAAGCCACCGCCGCGATACTGCTGTGTCGGCGAGGGGCGCGCCCGGGCTAGGCCCGGTCGCCGTATTCAACGCGGTTGAGCACCGACGACGCCGGATCCCCGGACTGCACGGGGGGCTTGGTGTCCTGCTGGACCATCAGGGTCACGCCGAAGATGGCGGCCGCGCCGAGGAGAAGGCCGACCACCAGGCTGGCGGCGGCGGGCACGACGAACCGATCCATGCGGCCAACCTAGCACGCCGCGACGCGCGGTCGAGTGCTGCCCGAACCGGCGTCCCGGCGGCCCGGGCCCCCGGATTGCGGCACCGCGTTACTGTGGGGACCCATGTCGACGTCACGCACCCTGGGTGCCCTGACCGCATTGTCCGCACTGCTGATGGCCTGCGCGCCGGCCGCAACGGAGGACACCGCCACGGCACCCGAGCCCCAGAGCAGCGCCGCGACACCGACCAACGCCTCGCTGGACCGGCCGCTGCCTGCCGCTCCTGGCCCGCAGGTGTGCGGTGATATCACCTCGCTGTCCACCCGCGACAAGTTGGCCCAGCTGTTGATGGTGGGCGTCAGCAACGCCGCCGATGCGCAGTCCGCGGTGACCGATCACAAGGTCGGCGGGATCATGATCGGCAGCTGGACCGACAAGTCCATGCTGGGTGCGCCGCTGGCACAGATCGCGGCATCGGCGACGGCCCTGCCGCTCGGGGTGAGCGTCGACGAGGAGGGCGGCCGGGTTTCGCGGTTGTCCGGGCTGATCGGCAGCCAGCCCCCGGCCCGAGTGCTCGCCGAGACCAAGACTCCCGACGAGGTGTACGGCATCGCGCTGGAACGCGGCCGGGCCATGCGTGGACTGGGCATCACCGTCGATTTCGCGCCCGTGGTCGATATGACGCAGGAGAGCGCCGCGATCGGCGATCGGTCGTTCGGTGACGATCCCGAGACGGTGACCCAGTACGCCGGCGCCTACGCCCGCGGTCTGCGCGATGCCGGCGTGCTGCCGGTGCTCAAGCATTTCCCCGGGCATGGCCGCGCGGCGGGCGATTCCCACACCGGTGCGGTGTCGACCCCGCCACTGGCCGAACTGCAGACCAGCGATCTGGTGCCCTACCGCACGTTGGTCAACCAGCCGCCGGTGGCGGTGATGGTGGGTCACATGCAGGTGCCCGGACTGACCGGCAGTGAGCAGGCCAGCCTCAGCCCCGCGGCCTATGGCCTGCTGCGCAACGAATTCGGGTTCGGCGGCGTGGTGTTCACCGACGACCTGTCGAGCATGGCGGCGATCAACCAGCAATACGGCGTCGCCGAGGCGGTGCTGAAATCGCTGCAGGCGGGTGCGGATATCGCCCTGTGGATCACCACCGCCGAGGTTCCCGCAGTGCTGGACCGCCTCGAGCAGGCCGTCGCCTCGGGTGAGCTGTCGCAGGCGAAGGTGGACGATTCGTTGCGGCGGGTGGCGGCGTCCAAGGGCCCCAATCCCAACTGCTAGGCCCGTTCGGCCGTAATCTGTTCCGATGGCCGGAGGAACGAAGCGCTTGCCGCGCGCGGTGCGCGAGCAGCAGATGCTCGACGCCGCGGTGCAGATGTTCTCCATCAACGGCTATCACGAGACGTCGATGGATGCCATCGCGGCCGAGGCGCAGATCTCCAAGCCGATGCTCTATCTCTACTACGGGTCCAAAGAGGACCTGTTCGGGGCATGCCTGGACCGCGAGCTGAACCGTTTCGTCGACGAGGTGCGCGGCAAGATCGACTTCACGCTGAGCCCAAAAGACATGTTGAGCAACGCCGTTCGAGCTTTCCTCGGCTATATCGACGCCCACCGCGCGTCCTGGATCGTGTTGTACAGCCAGGCCACCAGCTCGCAGGCTTTCGCCCACACCGTGCGTGAGGGGCGCGAGCGGATCATCGATCTGGTCGGCAGGTTGCTGCAATCGGGGACGCGCAATCCGGAACCGGATGCCGACTTCAACATGATGGCGGTGGCGCTGGTGGGCGCCGGTGAGGCGATCGCCGACCGGGTCAGCTCCGGGGATGCCGATGTGGCCGAGGCGACCGAGCTGATGATCAATCTGTTCTGGCGCGGTCTGAAGGGCAGGCCGACCCCCGGCTGATGCCGAATCTGAAGACGATGGCGCGAATTCGATGCTTTCGCGTGATCGTCCTCAGATTCGGCGCCGCCGGTTCAGAGCGCGGTGACCGTCGCGGTCAGGTGCGGGTACCCCTTGGACAGGTGTCGCAAGGCCAGCTCCCAGCCGCCGTCGACGCTCTCGACATACAACCCGGCTTTCGCGGGCAGCAGCACCGGCTTGCCGAACCGCACCGAATACGTCACCGCATCGGGTAGCTGACCCTCGATGTTCGCCAGTACCGCAGCGGCACTGAACATCCCGTGTGCGATGGCGGTCGGGAAACCGAACAGCTTGGCGCCCACCGTGCTGGTGTGGATCGGGTTGTGGTCACCACCGATGGCCGCGTAGGAGCGGATCTGCCCGGCAGAGATGCTCAGCACCGCGTTGGGCGGCGGCAGTTTCGGCTGCTTGGGCGGCTCGGGGCGCGGCTCGTCGGACAGGCTGGTGCGCTGCTGGTGCAGGAAGGTCGTGGTCTGCCGCCACGCCAGGTCGTAGCCCACCTTGATCTCGGTGATGATGTCCACCAGCAGACCCTTGCGGTGCTCACGCAGGTTCTCCGAGTGCACCCGGACGTCCAGGGTGTCGCTGACCGAGATCGGCCGGTACTGCGTGATGTGGTTCTCGGTGTGCACCGAACCCATTGCCGCGAACGGGAAATCGAACCCCGTAGCGAGCGACATGACACTCGGGAAGGTGAGAGCGAACGGGTACGTCAACGGCACCGTATCGCCGAAGCGCAATCCGGTCACCCCGGCGTAGGCGGCCACATTGGCCGGATCGATGCGCAGCTCCGGCACGTGCACCGTGCGGTCGGGCAGACCACCCGCGCGCGGGACGAACGGCAGCGCCCCGGCGACCGCACGGGCCATGTTCAACAGACCGCTGGGCTGGGACATCGTCAGTACCTCCCACTCTTCGCGCAGGCGCTCATCGGTGCTCTCGGTTCTTCGCGCAAGCGCTCATCGGTGCTCTCGGTTCTTCGCGCAAGCGCTCATCACGCTCCCAGCAGGGCCTGGCCGCAGACCCGGATCGTGTTGCCGGTGACGGCATTCGAGGCCGGGCTGGCGAAATAGGCGATCGCCTCGGCGACATCCACCGGCTGGCCGCCCTGGAACAGCGAGTTCAACCGCCGACCGACCTCGCGGGTGGCCAGCGGGATCGCCTCGGTCATCTTGGTCTCGATGAACCCCGGGGCGACGGCGTTGATGGTGATGCCCTTGTCGGCCAGGCTCGGCGCCAACGCGTCGACGATGCCGATCATGCCGGCCTTGGTCGTCGCGTAGTTGGTCTGGCCACGGTTGCCCGCGATACCGGCCATGGAGGACAACCCGATGACCCGACCGCCGTCGGCGAGCGCACCGGCGGCCACCAGGCCTTCAGTGAGGGTCAGCGGGGCAACGAGATTCACCGCTATCACCGAATCCCAGCGGGAGTCGTCCATGTTGGCCAGCAGCTTGTCGCGGGTGATGCCGGCGTTGTTCACCAGTACGTCGAGCGTGCCCCCGTGGTGGTCCTTGAGGTGGGCGACGATCTGGTCGACCGCATCGGCGGCGGTGACGTCGAGTGCCAGCGCTGTGCCGCCCACCTTCTCGGCGGTCTGCTTGAGCGCATCCTCGGCCGAGGGCACGTCGACGGCCACCACGGCGGCACCGTCGCGGGCGAACACCTCGGCGATGGTCGCACCGATCCCGCGGGCGGCGCCGGTCACCACGGCGACCTTGCCGGCCAAGGGCTTGTCCCAGTCGGCGGGAGCGGTCGAGTCGGCGGCACCCACCCGGAACACCTGGCCGTCCACATAGGCGGACTTGCCGGAGAGGATGAAGCGCATGGTCGATTCCAGACCGCCCACACCGGAGGCGGCGTCGGCGGCCAGGTACACCAGCGACACGGTGGCGCCGCGCTGCAGCTCCTTGCCCAGCGACCGGGTGAACCCTTCCAGTGCGCGCTGCACGATCTGCTCGTGCGGGGTCGCCGTCTCGGTCGGCGTGGTGCCGATCACGACAACCCGCCCCGAGGCGCCGAGGTTGCGCAGTACCGGGGTGAAGAACTCGTAGAGCTCCTTGAGCCCGGACGGCTCACTGATGCCGGTCGCGTCGAACACCAGTCCGCCGAACTTGTCGGCCCAGCGACCGCCGATGTTGTTGGAGACGACGTCGTAGTCGTCGGCCAGCGCCGCACGCAGGGGCTCGACGACGCGTCCGGACCCTCCGATGAGCAGCGAGCCGTTCAGCGGCGGCTGTCCAGGACGGTAGCGACGCAGCTCTTCGGGCTGCGGGACGCCGAGTTGCTTGGCCAGGAACGATCCGGGCCCGGAATTGACCACTTGGGAGAACAGGTCGGATGCCATGGGTACTAACTTACTCCAGAGTAAGAACTGTGGGTAACATTGGGATATGGCTAACACGAATTCTCGCCGCGTCGCCGTGCTCGGCGGAAACCGGATCCCCTTCGTTCGTTCCGACGGCGCCTATGCGAACGCCTCGAACCAAGACATGTTCACCGCCGTCCTGGACGGGCTCGCCGACCGCTTCAACCTCAAGGGGGAGAAGCTCGACGCCGTCATCGGCGGCGCAGTGCTCAAGCACAGCCGCGATTTCAACCTGATGCGTGAAAGCGTGCTGGGCAGCTCCCTGTCGCCCTACACGCCGGCCTTCGACCTGCAGCAGGCGTGTGGCACCGGCCTGCAGTCCGCGATCGCAGCGGCCGATGGCATCGCCATGGGTCGCTACGAGGTCGCCGCGGCCGGTGGCGTGGACACCACCTCCGATGCGCCCATCGCGTTCGGCGACGACCTGCGCGGAGTGCTGTTGAGCCTGCGCCGCGCAAAGTCGACCGCCGACCGCCTGAAGCTCGTCGGCAAGCTCCCTGCCGCGCTGGGTGTCGAGATCCCCACCAACGGCGAGCCCCGTACCGGACTGTCGATGGGTGAGCACGCGGCCATCACCGCCAAGCAGATGGGCATCAAGCGCGTCGACCAGGACGAGCTGGCAGCCGCCAGTCACCGGAACATGGCCGCGGCGTACGACCGTGGGTTCTTCGATGATCTGGTGACCCCGTTCCTGGGGGTCTACCGGGACAACAACCTGCGCCCCGATTCGTCGGCCGAGAAGCTGGCCAAGCTCAAGCCCGTCTTCGGCGTCCGCAACGGCGACGCCACCATGACGGCCGGTAACTCCACCCCGCTGACCGACGGTGCGTCGGTGGCGCTGCTGTCTTCGGAGGAGTGGGCCGCGGCGCACGACATCCCGGTGCTGGCCTACTTCGTCGACGGGGAAACCGCCGCCGTGGATTACGTCAACGGCTCCGACGGGCTGCTGATGGCACCGACCTACGCCGTGCCGCGGCTGCTCGCACGGAACGGCCTCACCCTGCAAGATTTCGACTTCTACGAGATCCACGAGGCCTTCGCGTCGGTGGTGCTGGCGACCCTGGCCGCCTGGGAGTCCGACGACTACTGCAAGAACCGGCTCGGGTTGGACAAGGCGTTGGGCAGCATCGACCGCGCCAAGCTCAACGTCAACGGTTCTTCGCTGGCGGCGGGGCACCCGTTCGCGGCGACCGGTGGGCGCATCGTCGCTCAGATGGCCAAGCAGCTCAAGCAGAGGAAAGAAGAAAACGGGGGAGCGACCGGACAGCCGGTGCGCGGCCTGATCTCGGTCTGTGCCGCCGGTGGACAGGGCGTGACGGCCATCCTGGAGGCCTGAGACCGTACCTGGCACCTCGGCGGAAATACCGGACGAACTGGTCTTTTCCATCGTTCGGCGAGCCGGGAAAAGTTTTTCGGAAAAAACTTCTCGATCGCTGTAACGCCCGCCGGAGCGCTGTCGATACATGGGATAGCTCCGTGTTGCCGTCTGACCCCCCGACCCGACGGCAACACGGGGCTCTTACTTTTCTAGGCTGCTAGGGATCCTTCGACGCCGTGATCGGGCCCGCCCCGGCCGGCGCGAACAGGCTCCCGGCCAGGCTGCCGCGGGTGGTCCGCACCGCGACCAGCGCCCACGTGCACAGCAGCCCGGCATAGGCCGGCACCGCCGCCACCTCGAAGGCAGGCAGTCCGGTGTGGACGGCCAACTGGGTGGTGCCGGTGACGAAGGTGCCGACCGGGAAGGTCAGGCTCCACCAGGTCAGGGCGAACGGCATTCCGCGGCGCAGGGTGCGGATCGTCAACGCGGTGGCCAGCGCGATCCACAGCACGCAGAAACCCCACACCGGGACGCCGAACAGGATCGAAAAGATCCCGACTCCGGCCGCAAGTTCGGGTGCGACCGCCAGATGGGCGTGGGTGGCCAGCAATCCGGCCACCGTCACCGATTGCCCGAGCGGACCCAAGACGATCCACAGCGTCGGCACCCGCGCGGTCCCCGACGTCCCGTAGAGCGCCAGCCTGCTCCAGATCATCGTGATGATGATCAGCGCCGCGACCAGCGACAGCCCGAACATGGCCAGACAGCCGAAGAACATGGTGGTCCGACCGGTGCCCGGCGCCATGTGCGGTAACAGCATCGCGCCACCGGCCGCCGAGACCATCGGTGGCACCACCGGCATCAGCCATCCCCCGAACGCGGCATCCGGACCGACGTTGAGCTGGGTGAACATCAGGTAGGGAATCGATACCGCGGTGTAGAGGCCGCCGATCGTGCCGGCCGACCACAGCACCCAGTTGATGTCGACGGCCAGCCGCTCGCCGATGAGATCCGTGCCGACCAGCATGGTGGCACTGCCGACCGTCATCAAAGCCATCGGGGCCGCGCCGTAGAAGTGCGCCATCTGCGGGTTGCGCACGTGTCCGCGGGCGACCGTGGGATGGCGGAACCACTGCACGCTGACCGCGATGATCAGAGTTACCAGCAGGGCCGCGGCGGCCACCCAGGCGATCTCGGTGAACACCCGCAAACCCGGCACGTGCACGGGAAGCGTGGCGCCCGCAACGACCAGGATCCCGGTGCCCATCACCGAGGAGAACCAGTTGGGTCCAAAGTTGCCCAGCCGAGTCCCAGGTTCTGCCGTCGACCTACCCGGCATGATTGGCGTCATGGAGATCAGCATCCTCGGGTCGTTGTCCGGATCGAGTGGCACGTCCCTCATCGACGGTGTCGTGTCGGAATTCGCCCAACTGCGTGACGAGGGGTTCCGCCGCATCTGGATGACGCAAATGCCGTACGAACCCGATCTGCTGACAGTGCTCGCGGTGGCGCTGCGCGAGGTCGACACCATCGAGGTGGGCACCGGTGTGGTGCCGATCCAGAATCAGCACCCGATGCAATTGGCGCAGCGGGCGCTGACGCTGAGCCTGATATCCGGGGGACGGTTCATCCTGGGTCTGGGCATGACCCACGCAGCGGTCACCGAGGGCATGTGGGGGATTGCGTGGGACCGTCCGGTGCGCAGGCTCAACGAGTATCTCGACGGTCTGCTGCCGCTGCTGGCCGGTGAGCCCGCCGACGCCGCCGGCGAGATCTACACGACCCGGGGCGCGGTGCAGGTGCCCGGCGCGCCGGCTCCGTCGGTATACATCGCCGCGCTCGGCCCGCAGTTGCTCAAGATTGCCGGCCGGCGCACGGCGGGCACGGTCACCTGGATGACCGGACCCAAGACGCTGTCCGAACACGTCGGCCCCGGACTGCGGGCAGCCGCCGACGGGCGACCGGTTCGGGTGGTGGCCGCCCTCCCGGTCGCCGTCACCGATGATGTCGACGGCACCCGCGCCCAGGCGGCCGAGCAGTTCGCCATGTACGGCCACCTCCCGTCCTACCGCGCCATGCTCGATCGTGAGGGTTATGCCGGGCCCGCCGACGCCGCACTGATCGGAGACGAGGCCACGGTGACCGCGAGGATCAACGAGCTCTCCGCCGCCGGTGTCGACGAGTACGTCGGCGTCGTCTTCGACCGATCACCCGAGGTCAGGGACCATACCCGGGCCCTGCTGCGTCGGCTGGACAAGGCCTGAAATTCGCTCTGGTGTGATCTTGGTCACGGGCGTACAGTCGGTTTCACGACGGGTTCGGGAGTGACTGATCCGAAAGAGCCGGGTAAGAGGTGAAACACCGGCCGCGCGAGATACCGCCAGGTATGAGTTGACGCCCTCAGGTTGAGAAACCGAATGTCCTCCCGAACCCGCCCTCATGCGTTCAGCCGGTGGTGAACACACGCGCGCGTCGTCGTGTCGGTGGCAAGGATGCTGTCATGGGCCAGGTCATCCCGTTCGATCCGAACCGCGCTGAGGCGGACCGCACGCCGGAGCCGTTGTGGCGCGAGGTGCTGGGTCGTCGGCTGCGCGATACCCGCCGCGCCAAGGGAGAGCGACTGGTGGATGTGGCTGGGCGCGCCGGGGTGTCCCCGCAATACCTCTCCGAGATCGAGCGGGGCCGCAAGGAACCGTCGAGCGAGATGATCGCCGCGGTGTGCGGAGCGCTCGGTATCGGGTTGGGTCGTCTGCTCGGCGGTATCTCGGCCGATCTCATCCGTGCTCAGGTTCGTCCCGGCGACGGCACCGTGCGGATGGCGGCCTAGGTCACGACACTTAGGCGCGTTCCTGCAGCACCCGGTCGGCAAGCCCGTAGGCCACCGCCTCGTCGGCGTCGAACACCCGGTCGCGGTCGGTGTCATGGCGTAGCTGCTCGGTGCTGCGGCCGGTGTGCCGGGCCAGGATCGCCTCCAGCTGATTACGGGTACGCACCACCTCGTCGGCCTGCAGAATCAGGTCGGGGATGGTGCCTCGGCCCTGGGCGGCCGGCTGATGCAGCACTACTCGGGAGTGGGGGAGCACCGCTCGTCGTCCCGGTGCGCCTGCGGCGAGCAGCACCGCGCCGGTCGCGACGGCCTGGCCGATGCACGTCGTGGCCACCGGGGCCTTGATGAACCGCATGGTGTCGTAGACGGCGAGCATCGCCGAGAGGTCCCCGCCCTCGGAGTTGATGTAGAGCGCGATCTCCTGCTCGGGGTTGTCGGCCTCCAGATGCAGCAGCTGCGCGATCAACGCGTTGGCAACACCGGAATCGATGGCGGTGCCCAGATAGACGATGCGTTCGGTGAGCAGATGGCTGTAGACATCCATGATGCGCTCGCCACCGGTAGTCCGGGCGACGACGTTGGGGATGGTGTAGGTGCTCATCTGTTATGCCCCGATTCCGAAGCGCTGCTTGCGGTTCGGCGCGATCTGGCCGAAGTCGCCGACGATGTGGTCGACGAATCCGTACTCGCGCGCCTGCTCGGCGGTGAACCACCGGTCATGCAGCGAGTCGGTGAAGATGCGGTCGACCGGCTGACCGGTATCGGCGGCGATGAGCCCCAGCACGGTATCGCGGGTATGTCGCAAATCGTCGGCCTGCACCTCGACTTCGACGGCCGATCCAGCGATACCCGCCGAGCCCTGATGCATCAGGATGCGGGCGTGTGGCAGTGCGAAGCGCTTTCCGGGAGTTCCTGCCGAGAGCAGGAATTGACCTGCGCTGCAGGCCAGCCCAAGGGCAAGGGTGGCGACATCGGCGGGGATCAGCCGCATCACGTCGCGGATGGCCAGCATCGCCGGTACGGACCCGCCGGGGGAGTGAATCCACAGGGCGATGTCGTCGTCGGAGTCGGCGGCCAGCGTCAGCAACTGCGCGACCAGCACGGCTCCGTTGTCGTCGTCGAGACCGCCGTCGAGGACGAGAACCCTTTTGCGGTACAGGTCTTCGCGTAGTTGCCGGCCGAACAGGGGTGGTTTCTCGGTCATGGCCCCGACTCTGCCTGCTGCTGAGCACTTTCCGCAGCCGGCGCTGCTCTGAGCAGAACGGCTTGGAACGCGAGCGTGCATCCAGAGCGCGCGATCGTGATCCTGCGCGATCTGTGTGCACAGTCGCGGATCCATCCACAGATGCGCCCTTCGGGGTTTCGGTGTCAGCCGGCGACGCGGCATCCTCAGGCATGGCCATTCCGTTCGTCGGCAGTGAGGCGATCTCATCGGGCGTACTACGCAAACACGAGTTGCGCAGCAGATTCACCGCGTTGTATCCGGATGTGTATATCGACCGTGACCAGCATCCGACTGTGTGGGAGCGCGCCTACGCAGCCTGGCTGTGGTCGGGTCGGAACGCGACGATCGGCGGGTTGACGGCCGCGGCGCTGCATCGCGCACGCTGGGTACCGGATCTGCACCAGATCGAGGTGTTCTCACCGAATCGCCGTCCACCCGCGGGGATCGTCACGCACAAAGGACAGCTCGCCGCCTCCGAGGTGATGCACCGTGGCGCCCTTGCGATCACCACGCCGGAGCGGACGGCCTTCGATCTCGGACGACGGCCTCCGCTGGACGGTGCGGTTGCCCGGTTGGACGCACTCGGTAATGCGACGGGATTCGACCCGGCCGAAGTCCTGGAACTGGTGCACACGAGGCACAGTGGCGCGCGGGGTGCCCGGCAATTGGTCAAAGCGCTCGACCTGTACGACCCGGGCGCCGAGTCGCCACGCGAAACGTGGTTGCGGCTGTTGCTGATTCGCGCCGGTTATCCACGCCCTCGTACACAGATCCCCGTGGTCAGCGCGGACGGTCGGCGAAAGTACTACCTCGACATGGGTTGGGAGGACTTGAAACTGGCTGCCGAGTACGACGGCGACCATCACCGGACTGACCCGGTCCAATTCGCGAAGGACATCCTCCGTTCGGAGGATCTGGACGAACTCCGGTGGCGGCGGCTACGGGTGTCCAAACGCCACGTCGAACCTGACATCCTGCGCCGAATGGCAACCGCTTGGAACGCGAGCGTGCATCCAGAGCGCGCCAAGGGCCTACCTGACGATCTGACTGCACGCTCGCGGCAGGCATGAGCCCTCGGAAACGCAAGAGCCCCCGGCGAATTCGCCGGGGGCTCTTGGTCAGGAGAATCAGAAGGACGCTTCGTCCAGCTCCATCACTTCGTTGTCGAGTGCGTCGAGCACCGTGCGGGTGCTGGTCAGCAGCGGCAGGAAGTTCTTGGCAAAGAACGAGGCGGCCGCGATCTTGCCCTCGTAGAAGGCCTTGTCCGCACCGGTGGCGCCCTCGTCGAGCTTCTCGATCGCGACAACGGCCTCACGCTGCAGCAGCCAGCCGATGATCAGGTCGCCGACGCTCATCAGGAAGCGCACCGAGCCCAGGCCGACCTTGTAGATGGCGGTCTGATCTTCCTGCGAGGCCATCAGATAACCGGTCAGCGTGGCGGCCATGCCCTGCACGTCCTCCAACGCGGTGGCCAGCAGCGCGCGCTCGGCCTTGAGGCGGCCATTGCCGGTCTCGTTCTTGACGAAGGTGTCGATCTGGCCGGAGACGTAGGCCAGGGCCTGTCCCTTGTCGCGAACGATCTTGCGGAAGAAGAAGTCCTGCGCCTGGATGGCGGTGGTGCCTTCGTACAGCGAGTCGATCTTGGCGTCGCGGATGTACTGCTCGATCGGGTAGTCCTGCAGGAAGCCCGAACCGCCGAGGGTCTGCAGCGACTCGGTCAGGTACCGGTACGCGGTCTCGGAGCCGAAGCCCTTGACCACCGGGAGCAGCAGGTCGTTGACGCGCACCGCGAGGTCGGCGTCGACATCGTGCAGTGCCTTGGCGACCTCGGCGTCCTGGAAGGTGGCGGTGTACATGTACAGCGCGCGCATGCCCTCGGCGTAGGCCTTCTGGGTCATCAGCGAGCGACGGACGTCCGGGTGGTGGGTGATCGTCACGCGCGGCGCGGTCTTGTCGGTCATCTGGGTCAGGTCGGCGCCCTGCACACGCTCCTTGGCGTACTCCAGAGCGTTGAGGTAGCCGGTCGACAGGGTGGCGATGGCCTTGGTTCCCACCATCATTCGGGCCTGCTCGATGACGTCGAACATCTGCGCGATGCCGTTGTGCACCTCGCCGACGAGCCAGCCCTTGGCCGGGACGCCGTGCTGACCGAAGGTCAGCTCACAGGTGGCCGAGACCTTCAGGCCCATCTTGTGCTCGACGTTGGTGACGAACACCCCGTTGCGCTCACCGAGCTCGCCGGTTTCGAAGTCGAAGAGGAACTTGGGTACGAAGAACAGCGAAAGACCCTTGGTGCCGGGGCCTGCGCCCTCGGGGCGGGCCAGCACCAGGTGCGCGATGTTCGGGAAAAGGTCATCGGCGTCGGCGGAGGTGATGAAGCGCTTCACGCCGTCGATGTGCCAGGAGCCGTCCTCCTGCTGGGTGGCCTTGGTGCGGCCGGCGCCGACGTCCGAACCCGCGTCGGGCTCGGTCAGCACCATGGTGGCGCCCCAGTTGTTCTCCGCGGCGATGGCCGCCCACTTCTTCTGCTCTTCGGTGCCGTTGTGCGCGAAGATCTGCGCGAAGCCGGCGCCGCCGCCGTACATCCACACGGCCGGGTTGGCGCCGAGGATGTGCTCGTTGAGGGCCCACAGCAGAGCCTTGGGGGCGGGCATCCCGCCGAGCTCCTCGTCGAGGGCGACCTTGTTCCAGCCACCTTCGATGGTCGCGTTGACCGACTTCTTGAACGACTCGGGAAGCTTCACCGTGTGGGTGGCGGGATCGAAGACCGGCGGGTTGCGGTCGCCGTCGGCGAACGACTCGGCGATCGGGCCCTCGGCCAGTCGGGCCATCTCGTTGATCATCTCGCGGGCGGTGTCGGCATCGAGCTCGGCGAACGAGCCCTCGCCGAGCGCCTTGTCGAGACCGAGCACATCGAACAAGGTAAAGACCTGGTCACGGACGTTGCTCTTGTAATGGCTCACGGTTTCTCCTCGGTGAGATCGAAGCTGTCGGTTGGGTTCTCGTGCGGACTGCGCTAAGTTACCCACCAGTAACTGCTTGAAACTATACCGCTCGGTAACCACATCTCAAAGGGGTGGCGAGCAAATTTTCGCCAGCGAACCAACCCGGTGGTTGATTGGGCTGACTGGACGCCGTCTGCACTGGCCCTGAGCTGGGATTTCGGTCCGATTGTGATGCTCGCCACGAAGGCCCCCAACAAACCTCTAAGGTGAGGCGCATGAGGCGTGTGGTGGTCTGGGGAACGGGAAACATGGGCTCGACGGCGATCCGCTCGACGGTCGCCTTCCCCGGTCTGGAACTGGCCGGTGTCCTCACCTCCAACGCCGAGAAGGCGGGCCGGGATGCCGCCGAGTTCGCCGGTCTGCCGAATCCGACCGGTATCCGGGCAGGCACCGATGTCGACGCCGCGCTCGTCGACGCCGACGCGGTCGCCTACATGGCCTCCGGTGACATCCGACCCGAGGAGGCCATCGCCGATATCGAACGATGCCTACGGGCCGGAAAGCACGTCGTCACACCGTCGCTGTACTCGCTCTACGACCCCGCCTCGGCGCCGTCGGAGTGGGTGCAGCGGTTGACCTCCGCCGCGGAGGAGGGCGGGGCCACCCTGCTTGTCAGCGGTGTCGATCCGGGCTGGGGCAATGACGCGCTGGCGGTCACCGCGGCCGGCTTGTGCACCCGTATCAACACGATCACCTGCCAGGAGATCTTCGACTACTCGACCTACAACCAGCCGTTCGCCGTGAAGGTGTCCTGTGGTTTCGGCGGATCGATGGAGGACACCCCGATGATGCTGTTGCCGAGCATTCCCACGATGGTGTGGGGCGGCAATGTCCGGTTGATCGGGCGCGGCCTGGGCATCGAGATCGACGAGATCACCGAGGAGGTCGAACGCCTGCCGCTGGAGCAGACCGTCGACACCGTCATGGGCCCGTTCGAGAAGGGCACGCAGGGAGCCTTCTTCCTCAAGGTGATCGGTTGGTCACAAGGCAGGCAGCGGGTCATCATCGAGCACATCACCCGGATCCATCCCAGTTGCGCGCCGGAATGGCCGCAACCCGACGAAGGGGTGGGTGATCACCGTGTCATCGTGGATGGCGACCCGCAGTTGACCATCACGACCAGGGCCGACGTGCCCGGCGGAACCCGCGCCGACGGCGGCAACACCACCGCGGCCAACCGGCTACTCGGTGCCCTGAACTGGCTGGTCGAGCAGAAGCCGGGGATCTACGACGGCCTCCAGGTGCCGCTGCGCTCGGCGCTGGCACCGGAGGCCGAAGCCGCGCGTTGGACCTGACCGGATCTCATACCTCCGTTCAGCCAGAACGCCACCACCGGTGTCGTGGCTGCACCCGGGTAGGTGAATTGGTCTTCCTACCTACCTGCTTGCAGCCGGGACGGGTCCGCCTGTTCGGCGGCTGACATCGGGTACGTCGCGATGCGCAGCGAGGCTCAGGTCGGCACACCCGAGCCGAACCCCGCTGCGCCCGCACCTCAGCCGGCTTTGGCCTCGGACTCGGCAGGAGCCTCGGCATCGGGCAGCTGCGAGACCAGATGCTCACCGAGCTCACCGATCGTCGGATAGTCGAACACCGCCGTCGGGCTGATGTCGAACTTGCCGCCGAACTGCCCGAACAACCGGTTGCGCAGCTCGACCGCCATCAGCGAGTCGGTGCCCAGATCCAGGAATCGGCTGGTGGCCGCCGGCGGCTGCGCCAGGCGCAGGAAGCCTTGCACCTCGCGCTGCAGGAATTCGGTGACGAATCCCGCACGCGCTGCCACCGGAAGCTCCTGGAGCTGCTGGAGCAACTCGCTGTCGCCGCCACCTGTCGAATCACCGCTCGGCAGAACCTGATCCAGCAGTGGCGGACGGATACCACCGAGCATCTTGGCGGTCCGCTGCCAGTTCGCCTTGAGCACCGTGGACTGCCCGACGCCGTGTCGGATCGCCTCGCCGAGGGCAGCCAACGCGGCCGACGGCTCCAGCGGCATCATGCCCTGGGCGCTCAAGTTGGCCACCGCGGCCTGTGAACTGGCCATACCGCCATGGCCCCACGGGCCGAAGTTCACCGCGGTGGCGGGCAAACCGGCCGCGCGACGCTGCGCGACAAGTCCATCGAGCAGCGCGTTGGCGGTTGCGTAGTTCGACTGCGATGGCGAACCGAGCACCGCCGAGGCCGAGGAGTACAGGATGAAGAAGTCCAGATCCTCGCCGGCGGTGAGTCGGTGCAGGTGGTGTGCGCCGTACGCCTTGGGGCCCAAGGTTGTTCGGAACCGGTCCAGATTCTGATCCGGCAGCAACGCATCATCGAGCACACCGGCCAGATGTGCGACACCGGCCAGCGGCGGCAGCTCCCGCCGAATGCGCTCCAGGACCCCGGCCACCTCGGCTTCGTCGCCGATATCGGCCGAGAAGACATGCACCCGGCAGTGGTAGCGCTCGGTGATGGCGTCGATCGCCTGCTGGGTCTCCGCATCGGGGCTGCGACGACTGGTCAGCACGATATCGCCGGCGCCGAGCTGTGCGAGATAACCAGCCGTGTGCAGACCGAGCGCGCCCAGGCCGCCGGTCAACAGGTAAGTCCGATCACCTTGAGGCTGCAGCGGTTTGGGCATCTGGATGACGATCTTGCCGATATGGCGCGCCTGTTGCATGCGGCGGAAGGCGGTCCTGGCCTCGGTCAACGGGTAGACCTCGGCGGGCACCGGCGTCCACACCCCATCGGCCAGACCATCGGAGACCTCGGACATCAGACGCTGGATGTGGTCGGGATCGCTCATCATCGTCACGTCCAACGCGATGATCTCGTAGTCGATATCCGGACGCACCGCGGCCATCTGGGCGGGGGTCCAGATATCGCGCTTGGCGATCTCGGCGAAACGCCCGCCCAGTGCCGTCGCCCGGACCGTCGCCTCGATGAAACCGTCGTTGGTCAGGCTGTTGAGCACCACGTCCACGCCGGCACCATCGGTGTCGGCCAGGATCTGGTCGGCGAAATCGACGGTGCGCGAGTCGTACACATACTCGACACCCATGGCCCGCAACGTCGCCCGCTTGTAGGTGCTCGCGGTGGCGAACACCGTCGCACCGTGCTGGCGGGCCATCTGCACCGCCGCCAGGCCCACGCCACCACTGGCAGCGTGGATGAGCACCTTGTCACCCGGCTTGATCTGCGCCCAGTCGAAGGCCAGCCGCACCGTCAGAGCCGCCGCGGGAATGGTCGCGGCATCGACCGAGCTGATGCCGTCGGGCACGGTCGCCAACAGCTGCGCAGGCACGTTCAACCGGCTGGAGAAGGCCCCCTGCATCGAGCCGAACACCCGTTGCCCGACCTCGAATTCGGTGACGTCCTCGCCCACCTCGGTGATCACGCCGCACAGGTCGCCACCGATCGGCCCCGGATCTCCCGGGTACAGACCGAGCACGTTGAGCACGTCACGGAAGTTCAGCCCGGCCGCCTCGATCCGGACCTGCACCTCGTGGGGCTCGGGTGCCGTCACGTCCTTCTCGGTCAGGCGCAGGTTGTCGATGGCCCCGCGCTCGGTCGGTGCGAGCACGAAGTCTTCCGACCGCGGCATCGGCAGGTAACCGTTACGCGCCCAGTGCAACAGCCGTGGCACCAGGAAGCGGCCCTGCCGCACGGCCATCTCCGGCTCGGTGACGGGGGTGCCCAACGCCGCGGGCAACCAGCTGTCCGCCGAGAGATCCCCGTCGATCATCCGGACCCGCAGCATCGGCTGCTCGGCGATCAACGTGCGTCCGAATCCCCAGAGCGCGGACTGCACCGGATCGACCGGCTCACCGGGTTCGGTGGCTACCGCGCCGTCGGTGAGGATCCACAGACCACCCGCCAGGGTGCTGGACTGCTCGGCCAGCGCCGTCTGGGTGGCCGCGAGCAATGCGCTCACCTCGGCCTCAAGCCGGACGGCCAGCTCTGCGGTCGTCTCGCCGGATTGCGCTGAAGTCCGGCTGCGCCAAACGATCCCGGTGACGGCAGCCCCGCGCTCGGCGGCCCCGCCGAAGGCCTGCTGCCAGGCCTGCGGGTCGGTGGGCGTATCGATGGTGACCGCACCGGGCCGTTGCGCGGCCAACTCGTCGAATCCGGCGATCAGCCACGTTCCCACGGTGTCTTCGGTGGCCGATTCCGGTGCCGCGCCCTCATGCCAACCGAGGGTGTAGAGCAACCGGGTCGAGTCACCACCGAGGCCGCGCAACAAGGCTTCACGCGGTGCGCGCTTGACGGTGAACTCGCGGATACCACCCAGGACGCGACCGTCACGGTCGACGAAATCCAGGTCGAACACCAGTGTTTCGCTATTGAGCGGACCTTCATGCCACCGAGCCCGGCAGTAGAACCGGCTCGGCATCTTGGCAGCCAGCTGCACCTGCCCGTATCGCAGCGGCAGGAACAGATCATGGATGCCCTGTTCGGCGGCCAGTACGGCCGGGAACGACGGGAACGCGACACCGGTGCACAGATCGAGCAACACGGGGTGGATCGGTTCGCTGCCGAGATGCTCGGCGAGTTCATCGCCGACGGACACATCGCCGATGGCTTCACCGTCACCCACCCACAGCGAGCGCAGCGAGCTGGACCACGTCGGGCCCCAGGCCAGTTCGAGATCGTTGAAGATGTCGAACAGTTCCTGCGGACGGGTCCTGTTCATGTGCTCGATCGCCTCGTCGGGCGCGGCGATCGTGTCGTCCGGCTGATCTATCTCGACACCGGAGGTCAACGTGCCGTCCGCGTTGAGCGACCATTCGGCCTCCCGCACCCCGTACGGCCGGGAGTGCACCTGGAACTTCCAGCCGTCCTCCACCGTGCGCAGGGTCAGCTGCACCTCACGGGCCGCCTTGTCCGGCAGGATGATCGGCTCGTAGAAGTAGACGTCGGTCACCCGCGCCGGGGCACCGGCTGCGGCCAACGCCATCGACGCATAGGTGGCACCGGGAACCACGACGGTCCCGTAGATGACGTGATGGGCCAGCCACGGTTGGGTCTTCACCGAGAACACATTGCTGTAGACGGTGTCCCCGGAGGCCAGATCCTTCGGGCTGCCGAGGATCCCCGACGCGGCCGTGCCACCCGAGCTCAGGACCGCCGCGGCCTTGGGCCAGTAGCGGCGCCGCTGGAAGGGGTAGGTCGGCAGCTCGAGTCGGTGGGCCGGGCTGTGGAATCGCGCCGAGAAGTCCGGCCGGTGCCCGCTGATGTAGGCGGTGGCCAGCGCGTCGGCGACCTGACGCTGTGCGTTGGCCCCCTTACGCAGTGACACGATGGTCCGCGGCGTGGCCGCAGACTCCGGCCACGACTGCAGGGCGGCCGCGGTCAGGATCGGCTGGGGCCCGATCTCCATCAGCACCGTGCAGCCCAACCCGGCCACCGTGCGCACACTCTCGGTGAACTGCACCGGCTGACGGGAATGCCGCCGCCAGTACAGCGCATCGATCGGCGTCTCTGCGCTGAGCACCGCGCCGGTCCGGTTGCAGACCAATGGTCGAGACGGCACCGCATACTCGAACTGCGCGGCGAACGACTCGAACTCGTCGAGAACCGGGTCCAGCAGTTCGGAGTGGAACGCATGGCTGGTCTCCAGCCAGGTGCAGCGGGCGCCCTCCTGGCTGCAGTTGGCGACGATCTGCTCCAGGTCCTCGCCAGGGCCCGACAACACCGTGTTGCGGCCGTTGTAGGCCCCGACCGACACCCGTGGGAAGGCCTCGGCGGCGCGTTCGACGTACTGGGGATCGGCGAACACCGCCACCATCCGGCCACCTGCGGGCAGACTGCCGAACAGTCGTCCACGCTCGGCGATCAGCCGGGCACCGTCCTCGAGGCTGAACACCCCGGCGACACAGGCCGCCGCGTACTGGCCGACACTGTGCCCGAGCACCACATCCGGTTCGATACCCCAGGACTGCCAGAGCCGGGCCAGGCCCATCTCCACGGCGAAGATCGCCGGCTGCGCGAACGAGGTGTGCTTGAGTGTCTCGGCGGCCTCGCGGCCCGAGCCGAACAGCACCTCAAGCAGCGGCTGCGGCAGGATCCCGTCGACGGCCTGCGCGCAACTGCGCACGGTATCGGCGAAAACCGGCTCGGTGTCGAAGAGTTCGCGCGCCATGCCGGGGTACTGGCTGCCCTGGCCCGGGAAGAACCAGGCGGTGGTCGGGGGATCGGTGCACTCACCGCGCACGACACCCGGCCGCAACCGGTTGGCCACCAGGTCTTCCAGCAGCATCTTGGCCTCGGCGGTGGTACTGGCGACCACCGCGGCACGATGCTCGAAGTGCGAGCGACCCGCACCCGCGGTGAAGGCCACATCGGCGAGCGCGGCATCGGGGTTGGCGGCCAGCCAGCCCCCGTACTGCTGTGCCAACGCGGTCAACCCCGCCGCCGAACGGGCCGACAGCGGCAGCACGGAAAGCGTTTCCCTGGCCGGGGTCTCGGGCTCGACTGCCGGCTCGGCGGGCAGCGTCACCGGTGCCTCTTCGAGCAGGACGTGGGCGTTGGTGCCGGTGAAGCCGAACGAGCTGACCCCGGCGCGGCGCGGACGACCGTTGGTCTGCCACGGGGTCGCCTCGTCGACGACCTTGACCGGCAAGGTGTCCCACGGGATGTGCGGTGACGGATTGCTGAAATGCAGGGTCTTCGGCAGCATCTCGTGCTGCATCGAGAGCACGACCTTGATCAGGCCCGCGACGCCCGCCGCGGATTCCAGGTGTCCGATATTGGTCTTGGCGGTACCGATCAGCAGTGGTCGGTGCGCGTCACGCCCGCGGCCGTACGCGGCCGCGGCCGCCTGCACCTCGATCGGGTCACCGAGCGGCGTGCCGGTGCCGTGCGCCTCCAGATAGTCCACGTCACCGCCGCCGAGGCCGGCGCGGTCCAGAGCGGAGGCGATGAGACGTTGCTGGGCACCACCATTGGGGACGGTCAGACCGCTGGAGGCGCCGTCCTGGTTGACCGCGCTGCTGCGAATCACCGCGCAGATCCGGTCCCCATCGCGCTGGGCGTCGGAGAGTCGCTTGAGCACAAGCACACCGCAGCCTTCACTGCGGACGTACCCGTCGGCGGCGGCGTCGAAGGTCTTGCAGCGGCCGTCGGGCGACAGCATCCGCGCCTGCGATGCGGCGACGATGGAGGCCGGGCTGAGCAGGACGTTAACCCCGCCGGCCAGGGCCAGATCGCAGTCACCGGAATGCAGGGCCTGGGCGGCCTGGTGGACGGCGACCAGCGATGAACTGCAGGCGGTGTCCACCGCCATGGCCGGGCCCTCCAGGCCGAGCGTGAACGCGACGCGGCCGGCGATGGCGTTCAGCGCGTTACCGGTGATGAAGTGGGCCTCGAGGTTGTCCACCGAATTCCCCGAGAGCAGATGGGAGTACTCGTTGGCTCCCACGCCGACGAACACGCCGCTTCGGCTGCCGCGCAGGGACGACGGGGCGTACCCGGCGCGCTCCAGGCCCTCCCATGCGATTTCGAGCATCAACCGCTGCTGCGGGTCGATCCACATCGCTTCGCGGGGAGAGATACCGAAGAACTCGGGGTCGAATGTGTCGACGCTGTCAAGGTATCCGCCGTTGCGGGTGTAGATCTTGCCGGGCGTCTGCTGGTCGGGGTCGTAGAACTCGTCGACGTCGAAACGGTCCTCGGGGATCTCCCGGATTGCATCGACACCGCCGGAGAGCAGCTCCCAGTACGCATCGGGGTCCGGTGCACCGGGGAACCGGCAGGCGACGGCGATGACCGCGATCGGTTCGTCGGTGGCCGCCGACGCCAGCGAGACCGGCTGCGCCTCGGTGCGGGCGGCCGATCGGTCGTTGAGCTTGAGCACGTCGCCGAGCAGGTAATCGGCAACATCGGACAGGCGCGGGTAATCCATCGCCAGCGTCGCCGGAAGCTCTTGGCCCACTGCTCCTTCCAAGCGGCGGCGCAGCTCCACGGCCATGAGTGAGTCCATACCGAGGTCGAAGAAACCGGCCTCCTCACGGATGTCGGCGGCATCGACCTGCGTCACCTCGGCGACCGCATTGCGCAGGTACTCCAGCACGATCTTCTTACGTTGCTGTACCGGTGCGGTGCTGAGCTGAGCGACCAGCGGGGTGGCGCCCGACGTATGTGCCGGCGTGGTCACCGAGTCGGGCACTTCGCGGGCCACCTCGGCCAGCAGTGCACGCGATCCGGTCTGCAGGTACACCGGGAGGAACTTCGACCAATCGACGCGGGCGAGCACGGATTGCACACTGGCCCCGACCAATACGTCGGCCAGACCGGCCAGCGCATCGGCCGGCGGCAGGGTACGTACCCCTCGGCGTTCCAGTTGTGCGCGCGCCTGGGGGTCGGCCATACCGGCCGCCCACGGACCGAAATTCACGCTGTAGCCGGCGATGCCCTGCTCGCGCAGCCGCCAGGTCAGGCCGTCGAGGAAGGCGTTGGCCGCGCCGTAGGCGCTTTGGCCGTAGCTGCCCCAGACCGACGAGATCGACGATGTGGAGACGAAGAAATCCAGCGGTAGACCTTCGACTGCCTCGCTCAGATACCAAGCACCCCAAACCTTGCCGCCGAACACCCGGTCCAGCTCGGTGGCCTCCAGCGTGGCCAGCGGTGTCGTGCTGTTCTCGCCTGCGGCGTGCACTATGCCGGCCAGCGCCGGCAATTCGGCGCGAACCGTCGCGATCAGGTGGGCGATGTCATGCGGGTTGGCGACATCGGCGGTCATCACGCGCACGGCACAGCCGTGTGTGGCGGTGATATCGGCAATGCGTTTCTGTGCAGCCTCGTTCGGCGCGCGCCGGCTGGTGAGGACCAGCTGCTTGGCGCCGTGTGCGGCGAGATGCGCGGCGATCTCCAGGCCGAGCGAGCCCAGCCCACCGGTGATCAGATAGGTTGCCTCGGAACGCAATTCCAGTGGCTTCGGGTTGGGCTGACCGGTGCGCCGCACCAGGCGCGGCACCCAGACCTGGCGACCGCGGAGAACGATCTGGTCCTCACCGCGGGGTAGGCCGGGAATCTGGCGGATCAGTTCCGCCCATTCCTGGACGTCGCCGCTCACATCGGCGAGCCCGCCCCACACCTGGGGATACTCCAGGGCGACCGCCCGGCCGAAGCCCCACAGCAGCGTCTGCTCGGGTGCCACCTTGTCGACGTCGGTGACCCGCTGTGCCTGTCGTGACACGGTCCAGATGGGTGCGCGCACGCCGGCAGTGGCCGCCGCGCGGAACAACCGCTGGGTCCCGTCGAGGACGCGGTGCTGCATCCGCAACAGGGTCTGCATCGACGGGGCGGTGTGGGAGTCCAGAGCGGCGACATGCAGGATGCGCACATCCGGCTCTTCCTGCACCGCCGCGACCAGATCGGTCACCAGACGTTGCTCGTCGGCATCGGAGACCGGCAGCGTCAGCAGCCGGTGGCGGTGGCCGTGGGCCGCAACGGCATCGACCAGACCGGCGATGGCCGTCTTGTCGTCACCGATGAGCACCCAGGCTGCATCCGAAGTGGACGCCGATCCTGCGCCGCCCTGCTGCCACCGGATCTCGTAACGGGCGTCCGCGATCGACTGCGCGTCGCGCTGCCGATTGTGCTGTGCGGCAAGCTTGCTCAGGGCATCGATGGTTGTCTGATTGGCATCGGCGCCATCGAGCAGCGCGGCCAGTTCGGCGATGCGGCCGTCTTCGAGCAGCCGGACGGCCTCGGTGCGCGGAGCGTCGTCGGTCCAACCCGTCCGGCCCTTGTCGGCTTGCTTGTCCTTGAACCAGTACTGGCGGTGTTGGAACGGATAGGTGGGCAGGTCCAGCTTGTGTGCAGGCCGGTGCACCACGGCGTCGAAATCGGGAACGTGTCCGGCGACGTACGCCTGCGCCAATGCGTCGATGATCTGCCGATGATCGGCGCCGTTCTGCCGCATCGAGGCGATCGCCCGGGGCGTGTGGGCCGGATCCGGCCAGGCGCGCATTGCGGCGGCCGTCAGCACAGGTTGCGGGCCTACCTCAAGCAGCACCGCGCACCCGAGTTCGGCCAATGTCGCCACGCTCTTGGCGAATTCGACCGGCTGCCTGGCGTGCCTGCGCCAGTAGGCGCCGTCGAGCTTGGCGGTTCGGCCGAGCGCGGCCCCCGTCCGGTTGCACACCAGAATACGTTGGGGCGCCTTGTATTCGAACTGATTGGCAAACGTCTCGAACGCATCCAACGCCGGGTCCAGCAGTGCGGAGTGGAAGGCGTGGCTGGTGTCCAGCCAGTCGCAACGTACCCCGGCGTCGGCCAATCCGGCGATTGCCTTCTCCAGATCCGTTGCAGGACCGGACAACACGGTGTTCGCGCCATTGTAGGCGGCCACCGACAAGCTCGGATACTCGTCCACGAGTCGCTCGACCCGATCGGGATCGGCGAAGATGGCTGCCATCCGGCCGCCGGCGGGCAGCTCACCGAAGAGTCGGCCGCGTTCGGCGAGCAGTCGGATGCCGTCCTCCATGCTGAAGACACCGGCGACACAGGCCGCCGAATACTGGCCGACACTGTGGCCGAGCACGATATCGGGCTCCAGGCCCCAGGATTCCCACAGCCTGGCCAGGCCCATCTCGACCGCGAAGATCGCGGGCTGGGCGTACTGCGTCAATCGGATGGTCGCGTCACCCTCGGGGGCGTCGAAGATCAGATCGAGCAACGGGATGTCGAGTGCATCCGCGCAGCGGGTCATGGTGTCGGCGAAGACCGGCTCGGTCTCGAAGAGCTGTCGTGCCATTCCGGCGTACTGGCTGCCCTGGCCCGGGAACAACCAGGCGGTCTTGGGTGCGTCGACACAGTCACCGCGCACCAGACCCGGTGCGGGGCGGTCGTCGGCCAACGCGCCGAGCAGGTCGCGCGCCGACTCCAACGAGTTGACCACCAGTGCGGCCCGGTGCTCGAGGTGGGCCCGGGCGGCACCGGCGGTCAGGCAGACATCGGCCAGGGTGGCCTCGGGATGCTCGCCGAGCCAGGTGCGGTACTCCTCGGCGGCCTGCACCAGTGCGGCGGGTGTGCGCGCCGACAGCGGCAGCACCATGAACCGCCGGTCATCGCCGGCGGCGACCTTGGCCGGCACGGTTTCGGGCGCTTCCTCGAGGATGACGTGGGCGTTGGTGCCGGAGAACCCGAACGAGCTGACGCCGGCCAGACGCGGCCGGTCCGAGCGCTGCCAGGTGGTCGCCTCCTCGACGACGCGGACCGGGATGCGATCCCATGGGATGTGCGGGGACGGGTGCTGGAAGTTCAGGTGCTTGGGTAGCTCCTGGTTCTCCAGCGCCAAGACCACCTTGAGCACCCCGGCGATACCGGCGGCGGCCTCCAGGTGGCCGATGTTGGTCTTGGCCGAGCCGATGAGCAGCGGCTGATCGCGATCCTTGCCGAGAGCGGCCGCGGCGGCCTGGACCTCGATGGGATCGCCGAGGGACGTGCCGGTGCCGTGCGCCTCCAGGTAATCGATATCT
Organism: Mycolicibacterium neoaurum; assembly: GCF_036946495.1. Classification (NCBI taxonomy): domain Bacteria; kingdom Bacillati; phylum Actinomycetota; class Actinomycetes; order Mycobacteriales; family Mycobacteriaceae; genus Mycobacterium; species Mycolicibacterium neoaurum. Next base: position 1,583,041 of record NZ_JAQIIX010000002.1, on the reverse strand, counting down.
CCGGGGGCCACACCGGCGCGGTGCAGCGCCTCGGAGATGACGCGTTGCTGGGCGACGCCGTTGGGAACGGTCAGGCCGCCCGAGGCACCGTCCTGGTTGACAGCGCTACCGCGGATCACGGCGCGGATCCGGTCACCGTCGCGCACCGCGTCCTCAAGACGCTTGATCACGATGACGCCGCATCCCTCGCCACGGACATATCCGTCGGCCGCCGCGTCGAACGTCTTGCACTTTCCGTCCGGTGCGAGCATGCGTGATTGCGAGAAGGTGATCATGGTGGCCGGGCTCAACAGCACGTTCGCGCCGCCGGCCAACGCCATATCGCACTCGCCCAATTGGAGTGCCTGGCAGGCCTGGTGGATGGCCACCAGGGAAGAACTGCAGGCGGTGTCGACGGTGACGGCCGGGCCGTGCAGACCGAGCCGGTAGCTGATCCGCCCGGCGCCGGCCGCGCCCGAGGTGCCGATGGCCAGGTACGCCTCGACCTCGGGGTAGTTCAGTTCCGAGGAGGCCATGGCCAGGTAGTCGTGCGTGGACAGCCCGACGAACACGCCGGTCTTGGTGTTGGCCAATGCCGTTGGCGCGGTGCCCGAATGCTCGACCGCGCGCCACGAGGTCTCCAGCAGCAGCCGGTGCTGCGGGTCCATCAGGCGGGCCTCGCGGGCGGACACGCCGAAGAACGGTGCGTCGAACCCGGTCACGTCGTCGACGAAACCCGCGCGCCGGGTGACGACCTTGCCGGGCGCCCCTGGGTCGGCATCGAAGAACTCGTCGATGTCCCAGCGGTCCTCAGGGATCGGGGATACCGCGTCACGGCCGCTGCGCAGGACGTCCCAATACGCGGATGCATCGGTCGCTCCGGGCAGTCGGGCGGCGTAGCCGATGATCGCGAATCGCGTCGGCTCGGCGTGCTCGATCTCGGCCATCAGGTGTACTCCCCGCTTCGGTCTGATGAACTGTGGATGATGAGATATGGGTGCCAGGATCCAGACCCCGCGCAGTGGCCGTGGTTGCCTGTGCAACGATCACTGCCGCTCATCTGCCGGCATTCACCGCCGGTACCTTACTCGGCGGTCAGTATTGCATGTACCGTGCTATCGCACGCGGTTTCATGACCGCCGTCGAGGGCCCCTGCCGGGCGGCCCCGCGTGCCGACAGCCGCTATCGTGAAGTCGCCTTCGGTTTTGCCCATCCGCTGACCGTCGACGCAAAGACCCCGGAGGGACCAGGTTGCACATCGGGAAGATCACGATCGGAACGATCGATGATTGGACGCCGGCCCCAGGTGTCGTGACGTCCTGGCATCCGACCAGCGCGGCGATGGCAAAGGCCCGCCAGGCGCCGGTCAGCACGGTCCCGGTCAGCTATATGCAGGGCCAGCACATCCGGGGCGTCTACGAGCAGGCCGCCAAGGGGCTGGACTACTCCCGGCAGATCATCGCCACCTGCGAGGTCCCGGGCATCTGCGATATCGACGCGATGAACCACGCCCTGAACTCCTATCTGCGCAGGCACGACACCTACCGCAGTTGGTTCTCCTATGACGGGTCCGGCGACATCGTGCGCCACACCATCACCGACCCGGCCGATATCGAGTTCGAACCCGTCGTCCACGGCGAGATCACCACCGAGGACGCCCGCAAACACATCGTGGACATCCCGTCGCCGCTGGAATGGGGGTGCTTCTCGTTCGGGATCGTGCAGAGCGCGGATCATTTCGATTTCTACGCCAGCATCGACCATGTCCACGGGGACGCCGCCCTGATCGGTATCACCATGCTCGAGGCGCACGGCATGTACACCTCGCTGACCACCACCGGTCAGCCCATGCCGTTGCCAGAAGCCGGTCACTTCGACGACTTCTGCGTACAGGAACGCGAACGTACCGCCGCGCTGACCGTCGACTCGCCCGAAGTCCGGGCCTGGATCGAGTTCGCCGAGAACAACAACAACAGCATGCCGGAGTTCCCGCTGCCGCTGGGCGATCCGTCGGTGCCGACGATCGCCGATATGGTCGGGGAGATGCTGCTCGATGCCGAGCAGACCGCCCGTTTCGACGCCGCCTGCGTCGCCGCCGGTGTCCGGTTCGTGGGTGGCCTGTACGCCTGTACAGCCATGGTCGAACATGAGCTGACCGGCGCGGCAACGTATTACGGTCTGACACCGCGCGACACCCGGCGGACCTCGGACAACTTCATGACGCAGGGCTGGTTCACCGGTCTGGTGCCGTTGACCGTGCCGATCGCCGCGACGACGTTCGCCGAGGCCGCGTGGTCGGCACAGACCTCCTTCGATACGGGTCTCGAGCTGGCCCGTGTCCCGTATTACCGGGTGCTTGAACTGGCGCCCTGGTTGGACAATCCGCGACCGAACTTCCCGGTGTCGAACTTCCTCCACGGTGGTGCCGCGCCCCTGAACGCCGTTCTTGCGGCGGCCGAGATGGGCTACTCGAACAACATCGGCATCTATTCCGACGGCCGGTTCTCCTATCAGTTGACGGTGTATGTGTTCCGCTACGACGCGGGCACCGCAATGGCGGTGATGTTCCCGGACAACGAGGTCGCCCAGAAGTCGGTCACCCGGTACATCGCAACGATGAAATCGGTGATCGAGCAGGTGGCGGAGACCGGTGACTGGGGTCGTTTTGGTTAAGCCGGTGTGCCGGTTCGGTGAGGGGCAGTAGTGGGGGACGTGTGCGTCGGTTAGCCGGTTTTGTGGTGCGGTGGCCGCTGGCCGTCATCGGTATCTGGGTGGCGCTTGCGGTGGCATTGCCACTGGCCGTCCCGAGTCTCAACGAGATGGCGCAGCGCAATCCGCTGTCCATGCTGCCGGGTGACGCGCCGTCGAATATCGCCGCCCGCCAGATGGAGGAGGCATTCCAGGAGCCGGGCACCGACGACCTGCTGTTGGTCGTGCTGACCGACGAGGATGGTCTCGGTCCCGAGCACGAGGCGACGTATCGCAAGTTGGTCGACGCGCTGCGCGATGACCAGGCCAACGTCGTGATGCTGCAGGAATTCATCGGAACACCCGCTCTGCGTTCGACTTTGACCAGCAAGGACAACAAGTCCTGGGTGCTGCCGGTCGGTTTGGCCGGAGCGCTGGGCACCCCGCAGTCGTATCGGTCGTTCGAGCAGGTCTCCGACCTCATAGAGCAGACCACCGCGGGCGGCCCGCTGGAGGTACACCTGGCGGGGCCGGCCGCGACCGTGGCGGATCTGACCGTCGCAGGCGAGAACGACCGGCTGCCCATCGAGATCGCCATCGCCGTGCTGGTGCTGCTGGTGCTGCTCATCGTCTACCGCAACCCGGTGACGATGCTGCTGCCACTGGCCGGGATCGGTATGTCGTTGCTGATCGCCCAGTCCTCGGTGGCCGGGCTGTCCGAACTGACCGGTCTCGGGGTGTCCAACCAGGCGATGATCCTGCTCAGCGCCATCATCTTCGGCGCAGGCACCGATTACGCCGTCTTCCTGATCAGTCGCTATCACGATTTCGTACGCAAGGGTGAGGACTCGACCGACGCGGTCCGCGCGGCCCTCGGTTCGGTCGGCAAGGTCATCACGGCCTCGGCGGCCACCGTCGGCCTGACCTTCCTGGCGATCAGCTTCGCCGAGATGGGCATCTTCTCGACTGTCGGCGTGTCCTCGGCCGTCGGTGTCTTCGTGGCCTATCTGGCCGCGATGACGCTGCTTCCCGCGTTGCTGACACTCGTGGGCCCACGGGGCTGGATCGCGCCCCGCAAGGAGTTGACCTCGCGGTTGTGGCGCCGTTCGGGAACGCGCATCGTGCGGCGGCCGTGGACTCATCTGGTGGGCAGCCTGCTGGTGCTGCTCCTGCTGGCCGGGCTGTCCGGTTTCGCCACCTTCAACTATGACGACCGCAAGTCCGTGGCCGATTCGGAGCCGAGTTCGCTGGGCTACGCGGCGCTGGAGAAGCACTTCGACATCAACCAGTCGATCCCGTCCTATGTGCTGATCCACTCTGACAAGGACTTGCGCAACCCGGCCGCGTTGGCGGATCTGGAGCAGCTCGCCGAGCGCATCACCCAACTGCCCGATATCCAGATGGTCACCGGTATCACCCGACCGTTGGGGTCGGTACCGCCGGAGTTCCGGGCCACTTATCAGGCCGGCATCGTCGGTACCCGGCTCGCCGATGGCGCCAAGATGATCAGCGACGGCTCCAAGGACCTCAACCGGCTCTCCAGTGGGGCGAACACCCTGGCAGGCAGCCTCGGCGATGTCCGCGGGCAGATCACCGATATCGCAGGCAGTCTCAAGCAGATGGTCGACGCGTTCGCCGCCCTGCGCGGTCAGTACGGTGGCGACAAACTGGTCAAGAACGTCGATGTGGCGGCCAAGCTGGTGGCCAGCATCAACCGACTCGGCAACTCCATGGGCGTCAACCTGATGGCGACCAGGGACATGTTCGCCTGGGTGCCTCCGGTGTTGGCAGCCCTGCACGGCAACGTGGTCTGCGATCTGGATGTCTCGTGCAGCCAGACCCGCATCCACCTCTCCCGGCTGGCCGCGGCACGCAACGATGGCACGTTGGACGAGATCGAGGATCTGGCCGGTCAGTTGGAGTCGTTGCAGGATCGCCAGTCCCTCAATGCCGCACTGCAACAGGTCGGCACCGCATTCACCCGGTTGACCAAGGCCATGCAGGCGATGGGCCTGGACAGCCCGGCCGGCGCCGAGGCGACGCTGGCCCAGCTGCAGCAGGGTGCCGAGCGTTCGGCCAGCGGCAGCAGGCAGGTTGCCGACGGCGTGGACCAGATCGTCGACCAGATCCAGCTGATGCGCTCAGGGCTGGACCAGGCCGCGGCGTTCCTGCTGACCATGGCGGAGAATGCCAACTCGCCGGCGATGTCGGGGTTCAACATCCCGCCCGAGGTGCTGCAGCTGGAGGATTTCAAGGCGGCCACCAAGGCCTACGTGTCGCCGGACGGTCATACGGCGCGCTATCTGGTGTTCACCAAGCTCGACCCGTTCAGCCCGGCCGCGATGGATCAGGTCAAGGTCATCGAGGACGCCGCGCGCGGCGCCCTGCCGAACACCGAGCTGTCGGACGCCTCGGTGTCGATGGGCGGATACCCGGTGGCACTGGCCGACACCCGTGACTACTACCAGAGCGACATCCGCTACATCGTGGTCGTCACCGTGATCGTCGTGCTGATCATCCTCATGCTGCTCCTGCGCGCGCTGATCGCGCCGCTGTATCTGGTTGGTTCCGTGGTGATCTCGTACTTCGCCGCACTGGGACTCGGCGTGCTGCTGTTCCAGGTGATCCTCGATCAGCAGCTGCACTGGTCGGTGCCGCCACTGGCGTTCGTGGTGTTGGTGGCGGTCGGAGCCGACTACAACCTGCTGCTGGTGTCCCGGATGCGCGACGAGGCCCCGGCGGGCAGATTCGGCATCATCCGCACCCTCAGCTCGACCGGTGGTGTCATCACCGCTGCCGGTCTGATCTTCGCCGCGTCGATGTGGGGCCTGCTGTTCTCCAGCATCGGTACTGTGGTGCAGGGCGGGTTCGTCATCGGCATCGGCATTCTGCTGGACACCTTCCTGGTCCGGACCGTCACCGTGCCTGCCATGGCCACGTTGGTCGGCCGGGCGAACTGGTGGCCATCTCGACTCACGGCACGAGGGAGCGGTAACGCATGAGGAAACTTCTCGCGGCGACCACCGCTCTCCTGACGATCGCGGCGACGGGTCCGTCGGCCGCCGGGATCGCGGCCGCCGAGCCACCCCCGCCGCCGCCCGCTCCCAGCCCTGCGGTGCCCGGCCCCGCAGGTCCAGGTAACGCCCGCACCATCGAGGGTCGCGGCTACGCGCTCGGCGGTGCGCATGTGCTCGGCATCCCCTACGACGAATACATCATGCGCACCGGCGCAGAGTGGTTCCCCGGCCTGAAGCGCCAGATCGTCGACTACCCGGCCGGCCAGGTCCAGGGCCACACCCTGGAGCGGTTGTTCCCCGGCATCGGGCGGCTGGACGATCAGTTCCCCGGTCTGGGCATCGACGGCCCGAGCTACGGCGAGTCCATCGATGTCGGCGGACCCAACCTCGTCAACGCCATCCGCCAGGGTGGCCCGGGCATGGCGATCGGCCTGTCCGAGGGCGCCTCCGTCCTTGAGGACGTCAAGATCAGGCTGGCCAACGACCCGACCGCCCCGCCGCCGGACCAGCTGGCGTTCGCGACCTATGGAAACCCGGTCGGCAAGCACGCCTTCGGTGAGAGCTTCCTGAGCCAGAACTTCCCGGTGGGCAGCGTCGTGCCGTCGCTGGATTATCGGATGCCGCCCGAGGTGGAGAGCCAGTACGACACCCACCTGTTCGTCTCGGCCTATGACAGCATCGCCGACTGGCCACAACGCTCGGACAACTGGATCTCGGTGGCCAACGCCATCGTCGGTCTGGCGACCGGCCACACCGCCGTCGCCTTCACCAACCCGAAAATGGTTCCGCCGCAAAACATCCGTACCACGGTGAACTCGCGCGGGGCGCGCACGACGACGTACATGATCCCCGAGGAGCACCTGCCGCTGGTGTTACCGTTCAAGTATCTCGGCGTCGACCAGAAGACCCTGATCGAGCTGGACAAGGTCCTGCAGCCCTATGTCGATGCCGGTTACACCCGCAACGACAATCCGGCGACGGCGCCGATCACCGTCGATCCGGTGAACGGGTACGACCCGGCCGAGGTCACCGCGCCGGCCACCCAGGCCGCATTCGGTGGCGGGGCCGATCCGGTATCGCAGTTGATGGCCGGGCTGCAGTACGTCCTGAACAACCAGCCGCCGCCCAAGCCCTAGCGGTCAGCTACAGACCGGCGAACCCCACTGCCAGCAGCACCAGGCCCACCACGGCGACCAGTGCCGCCACCGCGCGCCTGCCCTGCGACCGCAGCCAGTCGTTGAACCCGGCGAGCGTGGCCCTGGTGCGCTCAGGTGCCAAAACGTAAGCGATCAGCGGGATTTCGACCAGCGCGAAGGCCACGGTGTTGAACACCAGCAGGGCGGCCAGTTGGGTTCCGACGCTCACGTCGGCGGCACCGATGACGGCAAGGGCGGCCAGATAGTCCACCGAGGGCAGCGCGATCCCCAGCCCCGCCGCACCCGCCACCCACAGGGAGCGCCCGTCCAGGGCCCGACGCACCCAATCTGGCGGGGTGCGTGGCTTGCCCTTGGTGGCGGCGATGATCGCGGCGACCAGCAGCGCGCCAACCCCGATGACGATCTGAACCTTGGGCAGCGTGAACCGGGCGGAGTCCGGCAGGTGGGCATCCAACACCAGCAGCACCACCGCACCGACGATGAGGCCCATGGAGAAGCCGCCTGCCAAGAAGGCGGCCAACTGTAGTTGCGGGCGTGGTCGATTCAGCATCACCACCGACATGCCGACGCGGAAGGGCTCCAGGCTGACCGCGACAGCCATGACCAGGAGGGTGATCCACATCGGGACGCGCTACGCGTCCAACCGGACGAACTGCCCCTGTCGGTACAGCTGGACACACGCCGAGCGGCGGATCTTGCCGCTGGTGGTGGTCGGGATCGAGCCAGGCTCGACCAACACGATATCGGCAACCTGCAGACCGTGCGCGCGCGAAATTGCGGCAGTCACGGTGCTTTTCAGGTCATCGAGGTCTTGATCGCGATTCTTCAGCTCGACCACGGTGACCAGTTTCTCGGCCTGTTCGTCGGCCACCGCGATCGCCGCCACCCGACCGCGGGTCAGATCCGACACCGTGGCCTCGATATCGTCGGAGTAGTGGTTGCGGCCGCGCACGATGAGCATGTCCTTGATGCGGCCGACGATGAACAGTTCGCCCTCGGAGATGAATCCGCGGTCCCCAGTGCGCAGCCAATCCGTCGCCGGTGTATCGGTGGGGCCGTCGACAAGCGTTGCGCCGAAACCGGTTCCGGTCTGGTCGGGCTTGCGCCAGTACCCGGCGGACACGTTCGCGCCGTGCGTCCAGATCTCGCCGACGGTGCCGTGCGGGCATGGTGTGCCGGTCTCGGCGTCGACGATCAGGACCAGCGGGGAGGATTCCGGCAGGCCGTAGCGCAGCAGCGGTGTGCCGCCCGGTGCGCGGACCGCGTGCCCCTGCGCCAGCTGATCGGTGTCGAATTCCACGGCCTTCGGTGCCCGCCCACGGCTACCGCTGGCGACGAACACCGTCGCCTCGGCCAGACCGTAGGACGGCATCAACGCTTCCGGCGGGAAACCCAACGGGCCGAACCGATCGGTGAACCGGGCGACCGTCGGCGGGTGCACCCGCTCGGCGCCGCAGATGATGCTGAGAACACCGGAAAGGTCCAGGCCCTCGGTCTCGGCTTCGGTGGTGCGCCGGGCGGCGAGGTCCAGCGCGAAGTTGGGTCCGCCGGTTACGACATGGGAATGTCGCGCCATGGCCTGCAGCCAACGCACCGGGCGGGTCAGGAACGCGATGGGGCTCATCAGATCGGCCTGGGTGCCGGCCAGGATCGGGGCCGCCACGCCCAGCATGAGGCCCATATCGTGATAGAAGGGCAACCAGGACACCAGCGCACTGTGCGGCGGGAACACGCCGCCGAACTGGGGCAGGTAATCGGGCATCAGCTGATCGAAGTTCGCGACCAGATTGTCATGGCTGATCATCACCCCGGCCGGGGCGCGGGTGGACCCCGAGGTGTACTGCAGATACGCGATGTCCGGGCCGTCGGGGATGTCCGCGGTATCGGTGGGCTCACGGCCGTCGAGATCCAGGGTGTCCACCGACACCACCGCGGTCATCGCCGCCCCGTCGTCGACGTACTGGGTCGCGATATCCGAGAGTGCGGCCGTCGTCAGCACCACCGCCGGTTGGGTGTCGGCGACAACTGCGCTGGTGCGCTCGTCGTGTGACCCGGGGACCGGCGCCGAGAGCGGTACGGCGATGAACCCGGCCTGCATGGCGCCCAGGAACGCAACGATGTAGGGCAGGCCCTGGGGCGCGATGATCAGCGCGCGTTCCCCGGGTGCGCCGTGTTGACTGATTTCCTCGGCCAGATTGCGGGTGCGGCGGTAGAGCTGACCCCAGGTCAGCGTTTCGGGCACACCGTCGGGATCACGGTCGTAATCGGTGAAGGTGAAGGCAAGGCCGTCAGGTGTGTCACCAGCGCGGTCCCGCAGCACGGTCAGGATGGACGCGTTGGGCATGGGGGTCAGGCTACTCAAAGGTTGTGGTCAGCCTGAGCGTGACCATGGCACTCGGCGCGGATCGGGGCCAAGATGAAGGTGTGTCCTGTCTGTGGGCGCAGTTTCCGCTCGCGCGCGGTCACCCCGATCGCGCCGTGGCGAACCGTTACATGTGAAGATGGAAGTGTTATGAGTGACACTGAACTGAGCCCGGCCTCGCTGCGTGAGGCATTCGGGCATTTCCCGACCGGCGTCATCGCCATCGCCGCCGAGGTCGACGGGGTGCGGATCGGCCTGGCGGCCAGCACGTTCGTGCCGGTGTCGCTGGACCCGCCGCTGGTGTCGTTCTGCGTGCAGAACTCGTCGGAGACGTGGCCCAAACTGAAGAATCTGCCGTCGCTGGGCATCAGTGTGCTCGGCGAGTCGCATGACGCGGCAGCGCGCACGCTGGCGGCCAAGACCGGTGATCGCTTCGCGGGTCTGGAGACGCAATCGCGCGAGACCGGTGCGGTGTTCGTGCACGGCACCAGCGTGTGGCTGGAGAGCACAATCACCCAGGAAGTGCCCGCGGGCGATCACACCATCGTCGTGCTACAGGTCAGCGATATCGTCGTCCACGATGTGCCGCCGATCGTGTTCCACCGCAGCACTTTCCGCAAGCTCGGCAGTTAGGGCCTGGCGGCCAGCTGTTCGCGGTATCCGCTGATCCGCCGGTCCAGTTCGGCGGCGTCACCGGAGCGGCCCTCCTTGCGGGCGAGCTGCGCACGGACCGTGAGCTCTCGGATGGCGGTGCGAATATCGTTGACGCTGATCGTTTCTCGATGTGACATGAGCTTGCCTTCTCATCGCTGATCGGACGGTTGTGGTCTGTGTCACCAACCGTACGCCTCATGTCCAGCGGCGCCCAGGTATCGCGCCGCGGTGTAAGCGGGGGCGTCACCGCGACGGTGCATGGAGATCGAGAATTCGGTCGGAAACTCGATCTACGCGCACGCTCGGCGCGCGTACGCGTTGACACTGCGCCCAGGGTGCGGGTTACTCACACTTCTGCGCCGTGAGCACAGAGTCAGCGGCAGGATCTAACGTCTGAAGAGCTTGTTGCCCAGCCAGACGATCGGGTCGTACTTGCGATCGGCCACACGCTCTTTCATCGGGATCAGCGCATTGTCGGTGATCTTGATGTGCTCGGGGCATACCTCGGTGCAGCACTTGGTGATGTTGCAGTAACCCAGCCCGAACTCGTCCTGCGCCATCTCCTGGCGGTCGACGGTGTCCAAGGGATGCATGTCGAGTTCGGCGATGCGCATGTGGAACCGCGGACCGGCGAAGTTCTCCTTGTTCTCCTCGTGATCACGCACCACGTGGCAGACGTTCTGGCACAGGAAGCACTCGATGCACTTGCGGAACTCCTGGCTGCGGTTCACGTCCTCCTGCTGCATCCGGTACTCGCCGGGCTGCAGATCCTTCGGCGGGGTGAACGACGGGATCTGGCGCGCCTTCTCGTAGTTGAAGGACACGTCGGTGACCAGATCACGCATCACCGGGAAGGTCCGCAGCGGCGTGATCGTGACGGTCTCGTTCTCGTCGAAGGTCGACATGCGCGTCATGCACATCAGCCGCGGCCGGCCGTTGATCTCCGCCGAACACGACCCGCACTTGCCCGCCTTGCAGTTCCACCGCACGGCCAGGTCGCCGGCCTGGGTGGCCTGCAACCGGTGCACGATGTCGAGCACCACCTCGCCGTCGTTCACCTCGACGGTGTAGTCCTGCAGGTCACCGCCTGACTCGTCGCCCCGCCATACCCGTAGCTTTGCGTTGTAAGCAGCCATGATCAGCCCTTCCGGTCCGGGTGTTCGGCCAGTTGGTCATCGGTGTAGTACTTCTCGAGCTCGGACAGTTCGAAGGTGGCCAGTAGGTCGGGCCGCATCACCGGTTGTTCCTCGGGGGTGACGACGACGTCGGGGACCACCGGGTCGCCCGGCTTGTCACCCGCACCGTCGACTGTCTTGCAGACCAGCAGCTTGTTCCGCCAGGTGCGGTCCATCTGCGGATGGTCGTCACGGGTGTGACCGCCACGGCTCTCGGTGCGCTGCAGTGCGGCCTTGGCGACACACTCGCTGACCAGCAGCATGTTGCGCAGGTCGATGGCCAGGTGCCAGCCCGGGTTGAACACGCGGCCGCCCTCGACGGCGACGTTGGCGTAGCGCTTCTTCAACTCGTCGATCTTGACCAGTGCCTCCTGCAGCTCTCCCTCCTTGCGGATGATGCCGGCCAGGTCGTTCATCGACTCCTGCAGCTCGGCATGCAGGGTGTAGGGGTTCTCCGGGTTGGCCTTGGGCTCGAACGGATCCAGCGCCAGCTCGGTCGCCCGGTTGAGCGCATCCTCGGACACCTTCGGCCGGGTGTCCGCGGACAACGCCCGCACGTAGTCGGCCGCACCGAGTCCGGCGCGCCGGCCGAACACCAGCAGGTCCGACAGCGAGTTGCCGCCGAGGCGGTTGGAGCCGTGCATGCCGCCCGAGCACTCCCCGGCGGCGAACAGGCCCGGCGTTGCGGCGCCACCGCTGTCCGGGTCGACCTCGATACCGCCCATCACGTAGTGACAGGTCGGACCGACCTCCATCTCGTCTTTGGTGATGTCGACCTCGGCCAGCTCGATGAACTGGTGGTACATCGACGGCAACCGGCGCTTGATCTCCTCGGCCGGCATGCGCGAGGCGATGTCCAGATACACCCCGCCGTGCGGAGTACCGCGCCCCGCCTTCACCTCTTCGTTGATGGCGCGGGCCACCTCGTCGCGGGGGAGCAGGTCAGGGGTGCGGCGCGCGGAGTCGTTGTCCTTGAGCCACTGGTCGGCTTCCTCTTCGGTCTCGGCGTACTGACCCTTGAAGACGTCGGGGATGTAATCGAACATGAAGCGCTTGCCCTCGGAGTTCTTCAACACTCCGCCGTCGCCGCGCACACCCTCGGTGACCAGGATGCCCTTCACCGACAGCGGCCAGACCATGCCGGTGGGGTGGAACTGGATGAACTCCATGTTGATCAGGCCGGACCCGGCGCGCAGCGCGAGGGCGTGGCCGTCGCCGGTGTACTCCCAGGAGTTCGACGACACCTTGAAGCTCTTACCGATCCCGCCGGTGGCCAGCACGATCGCCGGCGCCTCGAACAGCACGAACTTGCCGGTCTCGCGGTAGTAGCCGAAGGCCCCTGCCACGCGATCGCCGTCTTTGACGATCTCGGTGATCGAACACTCGTGGAACACCCGGATGCGCGCGTCGTAGTCGCCGAGTTCGCGCTTGTCCTCCTGCTGCAGGCTGACGATCTTCTGCTGCAGGGTGCGGATGATCTCCAGACCGGTGCGGTCGCCGACGTGCGCCAGCCGGGGATAGGTGTGTCCGCCGAAGTTGCGCTGGCTGATCTTGCCGTCCTTGGTCCGGTCGAACAGCGCTCCATAGGTTTCCAGCTCCCAGACCCGGTCGGGGGCCTCCTGGGCATGCAGTTCGGCCATCCGCCAGTTGTTCAGGAACTTGCCGCCGCGCATGGTGTCACCGAAGTGCACCTGCCAGGAATCCTTGGTGTTGACGTTGCGCATCGCCGCGGCGCAACCGCCCTCGGCCATCACGGTGTGTGCCTTGCCGAACAGCGATTTCGTCACCACCGCCACGCGCAGGCCACGTTCGCGGGCCTCGATCACCGCGCGTAGTCCCGCCCCGCCGGCACCGATCACGACCACGTCGTAGGTGTGCCGTTCCAGGTCACCCATTGAAAATCCTCACTAATCCGTAATTGAGCTGTCAGCCAACGAATCTCAGGTCGGGGAACCAGCCCGCAGCCAGAGACATGACATAGAAGTCGGTGAACATCAGGGTGCCCAGGGTGATCCACGCATACAGCTTGTGCCGGGTGTTCAGCTTGCTGATCTGCGTCCACATCCAGTACCGGACGGGATGCTTGGAGAAGTGCTTGAGGCGCCCACCCGCGACGTGCCGGCAGGAGTGGCAGGACACCGTGTAGGTCCACAGCAGCACTACGTTGATGACGAGGATGAGATTGCCCAGACCGAAACCGAATCCGCCGTCGGGCTTGTGAAAGGCGATGATCGCGTCATAGGTGTTGATCACCGAGATCAGCACCGCGAGGTAGAAGAAGTACCGGTGTGTGTTCTGGATGATCAGCGGGAACCGCGTCTCACCGGTGTACTTGGCGTGCGGTTCGGCGACGGCGCACGCGGTGGGGGACTGCCACACCGAACGGTAGTAGGCGCCACGGTAGTAGTAGCAGGTCAGCCGGAACAGCAGCAGGAACGGTAACGACACCGCCGCGTAGGGCAACCACCAGACATCCGGGAGGAACTGGCCGAAGTGGCTGGCCTCGGGCACGCATCCGGTACTGACGCACGGTGAATAGAACGGGGTCAGGTACCCGTACTCGGCGACGTAGTAGTTGTTCTGCATGAACGCCCGCACCGTCGCGTAAATCACGAACGCGGCGAAACCGAGATCGGTGATCAGCGGAGACTTCCACCACGCATCAGTGCGTAGTGTGCGCTCCTTGATCTTCGCTCTGGTTGGTGAGAAGACGCCGGTACCTTGAGGATTCGAGGTCGGTGCGCTCACTGATTCCCTCTTCTTCTGTTGTGTCGGGGCTCTTCACCCCTGCGGTCTAGCGGCTGCCGCCGAGACCCTCGTCATCGACACCGCTCCAGAAGTCCCTGGAGTAGTCGTGATCGGGGATGGTGATCTTCTCGGCGGCACGGGGGTGCGCTGGGGCTCCACGCATCTCCAGTTCCGCGGCATCGATGTCCAACCGGTCGATATCGTTGAGCATGCGTTCGGCGTCGTTGACGATGCGGCGCATCGCAGGGGCGTCGCCGTATCGGGCGCGCAGCGATGTGACGCAGCGGCGAAGGTTGCCGATGAGTTCGTGCAGTTCGGCAAGCTCAGTCGTGGTGGACAAGGGTGACCTCCTTGGGCTGAAGGGTGTCAAGGATCACAGTACGCATTCGATGTTAGCCACAACACGCAGTTGAGAGTGAGACAGATCACGTCTACATCGCAGAAAGGCTCGTAAATGTCGAACGACGACCTCAAGCAGAAGGCTGACGCGCTGCTGGCGCTGCACCGCCCCGGTGACCCCGCGATACTGCCGACGGTATGGGACGCCTGGTCGGCAAAAACCGTGGTCGAAGCGGGTTTCACGGCGTTGACCGTGGGCAGTCACCCCGTCGCCGATTCCGTCGGCAAGCCCGATGGCGAGGGGATGAGTTACGACGATCTGGTCACCCGGGTCGCCCAGATCACCGGCGCGGTCGATGTCCCGATCTCGGTGGACATCGAATCCGGCTACGGCGAGTCGGCGGCTCGTCTGATCGAGGGACTGCTGTCGGCCGGCGCGGTCGGACTCAATATCGAGGACACCGTGCACTCCGAGGGTGGGCGCATCCGGTCCGACGAGGACCACGCCGCGTTGGTCGGGGAGTTGCGCAAGGCCGCTGACGCCGCCGGCGTGCACGTCGTCATCAATGCGCGCACCGATCTGTTCCTGCGTCAGGTCGGCGACGAGGCCGACCGGTTCGACCGTGCGGTGCACAAGCTGAAGCTGGCCGCCGAGGCAGGGGCGGACAGTCTGTATCCCGTCGGCCGCCATGACGACGACACCTATCGCCGCCTCGTCGAAGCATTACCGCTGCCGGTCAACGCGATCGCGCTGCCGGGGCAGGACGACCCGGCTCGGTTCGGACCGCTGGGCGTGGGCCGGATCAGCTTCGGCCCGTTCCTGCAGGGTGCGCTGACGAGCCGCATCACCGAGCTCGTCGACCCCTGGAAGTAGTTCCCGCCCAACCGAACAGAACACGGCGAGGCCCCGCGACATGTCGCGGGGCCTCGTTTCGTGTTGCCTACTTGGTGGTGATGGCGATGCGCTGGGGCTCGGTGCCGGCATACACGCCGGCCACCCGGACTGTCAGCACCCCGGCCTCGTAGGACGCGGTGACGGCCTCCCCGGTGACCTGCGCGGGTACCTTGAATGACCGCCGGAACGCGCCGTAGCGGACCTCGGAGAGCGTGCGGCCCTCGGAATGCTCGTCGCGGCGCTCGCCGTGGATCACCAGTTGCCCACGGTCGAGCTCGACGTGCACATCCTGGTTCACATCGACGCCGGGCAGCTCGAGACGGACGACCGCGTCGTCACCGTCACGAACCACCTCGGCGGCCGGATGGAAGTCCGCCGAGACCGGCGCGGGGTTGCCGAAGAAATCGCGCAGCCAGATATCGACCGGCGACGCGGGACGGGTACGTACGGGGGTGCTGCTCATGGGGATCGTCTCCTGTTCCTCGTGCTGATGGTGTCGGTGCGACCAGCCCTGTGCCGGTCCTCTGAATAGTGAACTTGAGTCGGTGACGCTTAAGTTCCAACTGGGCGTTCGCCGTCAGCGAAGCACTCACACGTTCCGCGCCGGACATGTGAGGAAGCCGTGACGGCCACTTCACACGAGGGCACATTGCGGCAATATCGGCTTTCTACCGTCTCCGGTATGAAGGCAGCCAAGCATGTGATCGTGGTCGGACACGGCATGGTCGGACACCGCTTCGTCGAGGCCCTGCGGGCCCGCGACACCGAGGGGATCTGGCGGATCACGGTGCTCTCCGAGGAGGCCGATGCCGCCTATGACCGCGTCGGTCTGACCGGTTACACCGAGCACTGGGACCGCGCGCAGCTGGCGCTGCCCGGCAACGACTATGCCGGTGATGGCGCCGTGGCGTTGCGGCTTGCCATGCCCGCCAAGGCCATCGACCGGGAAGCCAAGACGGTGACCACCGTCGACGGGCAGTGCCTGAGCTATGACGCGCTGGTGCTGGCCACCGGCTCGTATGCCTTTGTGCCCCCGGTGCCCGGGCATGACCTGCCGCACTGTCACGTCTACCGCACCCTGGACGACCTGGATGCCATCCGCGCGGGCTCGCTCGCCGCGGCCAAGTCCAAGACCCCCGTCGGGGTGGTGATCGGCGGTGGGCTGCTCGGGCTGGAGGCGGCCAATGCGTTGCGCGCCTTCGGGTTGCAGACCCACGTTCTGGAAATGTCGCCGCATCTCATGGCCGCCCAGCTCGATCCGGCCGGTGGCGCCCTGCTCAACCGGATGATCCGCGGACTCGGTATCGAGGTGCACACCGGTGTCGGCACCGAGACCATTGCGCCGACGCAGCGCAACAGGCCGCTGCGCAAGTCCCAGGATGACGATGGCGTTCGCCTCACCCTCAACGATGGCACCACCATCGACGCCGGAGTGGTCGTCTTCGCCGCCGGTGTGCGTCCCCGTGACGAACTGGCCCGCGCCGCCGGTTTGGACATCGCGCAGCGTGGTGGCGTGATGACCGACCGGGGTTGTGTGACAAGTGATCCCGATATCTACGCAGTCGGCGAGGTCGCCGCCATCGAGGGCCGCTGCTATGGCCTGGTCGGGCCGGGTTACACGAGCGCCGAAGTGGTTGCCGACCGATTGTTGGGCGGCGCCGCCGAATTCGGCGAAGCCGATATGTCGACCAAGCTCAAGCTGCTCGGCGTGGACGTCGCCAGCTTCGGTGACGCACAGGGCCGCACCCCCAACAGCCTCGACGTCGTCGTCAACGATCCGGTGAAACAGACCTACGCCAAGCTGGTGCTCTCCGATGACGCCAAAACTCTGCTGGGTGGGATCCTGGTCGGCGACGCCTCCTCCTATGGAGTGCTGCGCCCGATGGTGGCCAGCGAACTGCCCGGTGACCCGTTGTCGTTGATCGCGCCCGCCGGTGACGGCGGTGCGGGCGCGCTGGGGGTCGGCGCGCTGCCTGATATAGCCCAGATCTGCTCCTGCAACAACGTGACCAAGGGCGATCTCAAGGAGGCCATCTGTGGCGGCTGCACCGATGTCGCCGGTCTGAAGAAGTGCACGCTGGCTGGCACGTCCTGCGGTTCCTGCGTGCCGCTACTCAAGCAGTTGCTGGAGGCCGAGGGTGTCGAGCAGTCCAAGGCCCTGTGTGAGCACTTCAGTCATTCCCGCGCCGAGATGTTCGAACTCATCCGGGCCACCGAGATCCGCACGTTCTCCGGGCTGATCGAGAAGTATGGCACCGGAAAGGGTTGCGATATCTGCAAACCCACGGTCGCCTCGATTCTCGCGTCGACCAGTTCCGACCATGTGCTCGACGGTGAGCAGGCCTCGCTGCAGGACTCCAACGACCATTTCCTGGCCAACATCCAGAAGAACGGCAGCTACTCGGTGGTGCCCAGATCACCCGGCGGTGAGATCACCCCCGAGCAGCTGATCCTGATCGGGGAGATCGCCAGGGACTTCGACCTGTACACGAAGATCACCGGTGGCCAGCGCATCGACATGTTCGGTGCCCGGGTGGACCAACTGCCTGAGATCTGGCGGCGTCTGGTCGAGGGCGGCATGGAGTCCGGGCATGCATACGGTAAGTCGCTGCGCACCGTCAAGAGTTGTGTCGGCAGTACCTGGTGCCGCTACGGGCAACAGGATTCGGTCGACATGGCCGTCGAGATCGAGAAGCGCTACCGCGGTCTGCGCGCACCGCACAAGATCAAGATGGCGGTATCCGGTTGTGCCCGCGAATGCGCCGAGGCGCAGAGTAAGGACGTCGGCATCATTGCCACCGAGCAGGGCTGGAACCTCTATGTATGTGGCAACGGTGGGATGTCGCCCAGGCATGCCCAGTTGCTCGCCGGCGATCTGGACGACGAGACGCTGATCCGCTACATCGACCGGTTCCTGATGTATTACATCCGTACCGCCGACCGGTTGCAGCGGACCGCACCGTGGCTGGAGGCGCTCGACGGTGGACTGGATCACGTCCGCGACGTGGTCTGCAACGACTCGCTGGGCCTGGCCGCCGAGTTCGAGGAGGCGATGGCCCGGCACGTGGCCGGCTACGCCTGCGAATGGAAAGGCGTTCTCGACGATCCGGAAAAGCTCTCGCGCTTCGTGTCCTTCGTCAACGCTCCCGAGGTGGCCGACCCGACCATCGAGTTCACCGAGTCCTCGGGACGCAAGGTACCGGTCGCCATCGGTATGCCGAAGTTCACGCCGCAGGAGGATGCGAAATGACCATCACTGATGATCGTAAAGACCTTGCAGCCAACACGAATACGGTCTGGACAACAGCATGCCCGCTGGACCGGTTACTGCCCAATCGGGGCGTCGGGGTGTTACTGCCCGGCGGTCTGCAGGCGGCCCTGTTCCGGCTCGACGACGGCTCGCTGCATGCGGTGGGCAACATCGACCCGTTCTCCGGTGCGGCCGTGATATCGCGCGGCATCGTGGGGGATCGGGGCGGGCGGGCCTGCGTGCAGACTCCGATCAAGAAGCAGGCATTCGCCTTGGATGACGGAGTCTGCCTTGACGATCCGGCGGTATCGTTGCCGGTCTACCGGACCAGGGTCACGCCGGACGGTCTTGTGCAGATCGCTGCGTGACCGCGGCCGCCCACTGGGCGTCGCGGCCGGGACCGGGATGGCGCACCACGTCACCGCGGCGCTGCAGCACGGTCAGGTTGCGATACACCGACTCGATGACCGCGACCGAATCACCCTGTCGCAGAACGTAATCTCGCAACTCGGCCGTCGTCATGGGCCGATTTTCCTGTTGCAACGCGCTCACCAAGTGCGCGCGCAAACGCTCACTCTGCCCCACCGAAGCCATTTGCACGATCCTAGCCCAGCAGATGGGCCGGGCCCGAATCGGCTGGTCAGGCGGCGGTCGACAACCGGAAGGCGGCGGCGCGGCGGAACCGGCTGGCGATCAACCGGACCATCCCCGGGTGGATGCCCAGCGGGTCGGCAACCAGGTCGGCGCCCGAGTTGCGCAGCCGGTCCTGGAACAGCCCGTCGGCCAGCAGGTAGGACGCCACCGCGATCCGTCGGCCACGTGCCCGTGCCGCCTGCACGGCATCGGTCACCGTGGGCGCACCGGTGGCGGCGTAACCCAGTTCCACTCGGTCACCGATCAGGGCCGACAGCATGGCCGCGGTCTGGCGCAGGTCGGATTGTGCGCTGCGATCCGATGTGCCCGCAGCGGCCATGACCACCGAATCGCCCGGGCGCCAGCCGGATTCCTGCAACCGGTCGGCGAGTACGCGCACCGTGCCATGACACGGGCCCAGGGGTGGGGTCACTGTCACGGCCGGGTGTGTGCTGGCCGCGACGTGCGCCGGGACGTCGGCGCGAACATGGTAGCCACCGGCCAGGAAGGCCGGCACCACGACAGCGGGCCGGTCGGCGGGCACTCTGTCCAAGACCTCCGTCGGTGTCGGCCCCAATACATCGACGAAAGCCACATGGACCTCGCGATCCAGCAGATCCGAGACACGTTCGGCCAGTTGGCCGATCATGTCGACACCGCCCGGTTTGCGGGTGCCGTGGGCTACCAGCACCGCGGAGACGTCGCGATTCATGACACTCCCATCGGGTACTCATCGACGGCCAACCGGTAGCCCCGCTTGACCACGGTTGTCACGATGTTCTTGTCACCCAGTGCGTTTCGTAACCGCAGCACTGCGGTCTCGACGGCGTGGGTGTCGGTGCCACTTCCCGGTAGCGCATCGAGAAGATCCTGGCGGGACACCACCGAGCCCGGCCGATGAGCGAGGGCGCGGATGGTGGCCATCCCCGCCGGCGGTAGTTCCTTGACCACATCGTCGACCAGTACGCAGGTGCCGCGGATCTCCAGCAGATGCCCGGCCACCCGCATCCGGCGTGACTGCAACAGCGGCAACTCGTCGGTGATGTGGCGGGCCAGGGCACCCAGCCGCATCCGTTCCGGAGCGGAGGTGGGCACCCCCAGGCGGACCAGCGGACGGGCGGTGATCGGGCCGACGCACATCGCGTGCACGTTGGTGCGCAGGGCGTCCAGCACCGCCGGCTCCACGCCGAGATCGGTCGCGCGCAAGAGCAGGGCAGCGACCGCCGGGGCGGAGGTGAAGCTGACGGCGTCGAAACGCTGGTCGGCAATGCTCAGCACCAATTGATCGAAGGGACCGTTGCGCGGCGCCGGGTTCCATCGATACACCCGGATGGGCACGACGTCGGCACCCGCGGCGCGCAACTCGTCGAGGAACTCGGGGAAGGGGTCCCAGTCGTCGTTGGTGCCGTGCAACTGAACGGCGATGCGCATGCCGACGATGCCGCCCTCCAACAGGTAGTGCAGCAGCTCACGGGAGGACTCGGACTCCGGGGACCATTCCTCTGGCAGACCGGCGGCGCGCAGTGCGCCGGTGGCCTTCGGTCCCCTCGAGACGATCCTGGCGTTGCCGAGCGCGGCGGTCAGATCATGGGCAAGGCCCCAGCCGTCAGCGGCCGCGATCCAGCCGCGGAACCCGATCCCGGTGGTCGCGATCACGATATCGGGCGGGGACGCGATCAGCGCCTCCGTATTGGCCCGCAGCTCGTCGTCATCGGGTAGCGGCACCATCGTGATGGCGGCGGCACTGGTCACGTCGGCACCGCGCCGGGTGAGCAGGGCGGCCAGCTCTTCACTGCGTCGCGCCGAGGTCACCGCCACCCGGAACCCGGTGAGCGGCGCCCAGTCAGGTCCAGTCATGTCACCTGTGTATTCAGTCGGTGTTTCCGGGCTGTTACTCCGCGATTGCGCGCGGGTGTCGCCGCAGGCCGTGCTGCGGTGGCTGCGGGCAACATCGATCTGAGGCTATGAGCGCTTTGTTGCGGGGGCGCTGCTGTCGATAACCCGGCCGTGAACTTCCGCTCACCATGGCGCGTTGCCGGCGGTGAGGTCCTGACCAGGCATTACCAGACGTCGCCTGCGCGCCAATCACAGCTGAGCTCCGCGCTGGTGTCCAGTTCGACAGTGACGGGAAGGACGTACACACCACCATCGTCGTCCGGGGTGCGGGTGGTACCGCTCGGCGCCAGCACCGAGGTGGGCCCCTGCCACTGCTGCCAGCCGCGCGGCAGATACAGCTGCATCCCGGCTTCCGAGGCGCCGAGCGCACCCAGCTGGTAGGCCCCGCGCAACACCTGTTCCAACGCATCCATGATGGCGGTGCCCAGGCCCTGCCTACGCCAGTCCGCGCGGACCGCAACGGCCTCGACGTAGCCGCACCGTAGCGGCATATCGCGGTACAGCAGCCGGCGTTGGACGACGGCTCCATGGGCGATGATCGCGCCACGGTGAAAGATCAGAGCGTGCATGCCGCCGAGCGCGTGCTCCCAGTCCGAATCGTCGAAGGTGTCCTCGGTGTCATCGGCGAAGGCCTCGACGACCATGCGGCGGGCGTCCGTGCGGGTTTCGGCGTCCAGGTCGGCGGTGTGGATCAGCCGCGCGGTGTGGACGTCGCGGACCGCGGTCGGTCCCGGTGTGTGACTGCGCACACAGCCGTTTCTACCATCAAATGTCGTGCGGGAGGCGCGGCCGCGACCAGTGCAGCCGGACCGTCTGTCCGGGGCGCACCTGGCCCAGTTTGTCGATGTCCTCGTCGGTGACCACGCCGATCACCGGGTAGCCACCGGTCACCGGATGGTCGGGGCCGAGGATGACCGGAAAACCGTTGGGCGGTATCTGGATCGCCCCGCGGGTGGCGCCCTCGCTGGGCAGCTGCCGATCGGGTCGGCGGTGCTCCAGCGGCATCCCGACCAGTCGCATGCCGACCCGGTCGCTGCGGTTGGTCACCAGCCAGTTGGTGCGGACCAGGATGTCGGGATCGACGAACCAGTCGTCACGCGGGCCCGGAACGACCTGGAGGTCCACGATCTCCGGTGAGATGGACCCCACGGGCGCCTGGTCGAGCTCGGGGAAGTCGGTGCTGTGTTCCCCGATCGGCAGCATGTCACCGACGCGCAGAGGTGCCGGGCCGATCGCCGACATCACGTCATAGCTGCGTGAACCGAGCACCGGGGCCACGTCGATCCCGCCGCGCACCGCCAGGTAGCTTCGCAGTCCGGAGTGCGGTGCTCCCAATGAGATCACCTCACCGTCGCGCGCGTAGTGGATGCTGTTGGTGCCGAAGGGAACTCCGTTGACGGCCGGGTCGGTATCGGCGCCGGTGACGGCGATGGTGACATCCCCGCCGTGTACGCGGGCGGAGAATCCACCGAAGGTGACCTCGACGGTCGCGTGCTCACCGGGGTTGGCGACCAGTCGGTTGGCCAGGGTGTGCGCCCGCCGGTCGGCGGCGCCCGAAGTGGTCACCCCCATATGCGCCATACCGGGTCTGCCGAGATCCTCCACCAGGGCCAGCGGTCCGGTGCGCAGTACTTCCAGCGTGACGCTCATGATGCCGCCCGGAACGCGACGGTCATCCCCGGCGTGAGCAGGGCGGGCCGGTCGCGGGTGACGTCGAACAGAACTGCCGATGTGCGTCCGATCAGCTGCCAGCCACCGGGAGACTCGCGGGGGTAGACCCCGCTGAATTCGCCTGCCAGACCGACTGATCCGGCCGGAACCCGGGTCCGTGGCTCGGCGCGACGGGGCACCTGCAGTCGCGGGTCACCACCGATCAGGTAGGCGAATCCCGGTGCGAAGCCGCCGAATCCGACCTGCCACAGCGTGCCGGTGTGGGCGGCGACCACCTCGGCGGCGCTCAGGCCTGTCAGCTCGGCGACCTCGGCCAGGTCGTCACCGTCATAGGTCACCTCGATCACGACGTCGGGCTGGGCCGCCTTGCCGTATGCGTCGACGGAACGCTGCAGGCGCAGGGCTTTGAGCCGTTGCCGGGTGGGGGCCAGATACCGTGGGCCCGCCAGTGTCACCAGGATCGTCCGGGAGGCGGGCACGATGTCGAGGACGCCGGGCAGCCCGGCGCTCTTCAGCGTGTCGGTCCAGGCCAATACCGCCGCGGTGCCGTCGAACTCGAGCAGCAGCGCCTGATCGCCGTAATCGCGAACGGTGCCCAGATCACCGGGCACGTGGACATCCGTTGTCAGCGTCATCTACCGAAGCTACCGCCGGGTAACGTGGCGTTCGACGTGTCTGAGGGGTTTGACAGAGGAGCCTTAACAAAGGTTCATACGCGCGTTCACGCGACCGGCTGATAGGTCGGTTCGCGACGCTTGACCATCGCGATCACCCGGTAGGTGACGGGCAGCAGCACCACCTCGACGATGGTCTTGTAGAACCATCCCTGCGCGGTGTAGATCAAGAAGTCGCTGAACGAGGTGATACCGATGACGCTGGCCGCGATGGCGCAGAACACGACCGTGTCACCGAGCTGCCCGACGAAGGTCGACCCGACAAGACGTGCCCAGAGATGCTTTTCCTTGGTCCGTTCCTTGATGAGCACCAACGACCAGGCATTCAGTGTCTGCCCGACGAGAAAGCCGGCCATGCCCGCGATGATCAGCCCGGTATAGGCGCTGACGATGTTCTCCAAGTGTTCCTGGTTCGGGTAGAAATCTGCGGCCGGCAGGTACACGGTTGCCCAGAACGCTGCGGCGGCAAGGGCATTCATCGCAAAACCGGTGAGGATCGCGCGCCGGGCCGCCTTGAATCCGTAGACCTCGGACAGTACGTCGCCGATCACATAGGTCAGCGGGAAGACGATGAACCCGCCGTCGGTGATGATCGGGCCGAACTCGACGCCCTTGGTGGCGGTGACGTTGGAGATGATCACCAGTGCGGTGAAGACCGCTACGAAGATCGGATAGTAGGCCGAACCGACCTGCGCGTAGGACGGGCCATGTTGGGTGTCGTTCGGACTGCTCACCCGGATATCTTGTCAGGCCAGCGCGGGCCTGAGCATGGCCGGGAGCTGGTCGGCGACCGCGGGCAGCGACAACGGCGAACTGAAGGCGATCGCCGCGGCCAGGTCGCGGCCGGTGAAGACGTTGCGTGCGCCCCGTTCGGCGATGATGGGGTCCGCGGTCAGCACCGCAGTCTCGGCGTCGTCGGCGCACCAGATGAGAACATCGGCCGCGCCGAGCACCTGCGCCATCCGATCGCGCGGCACGGTGGCGTCGGTGTCGGCCACGGTGAAACCGAGCTGGGTCAGGAACTCGGTGCGCCAGCCCGGTGGCGTCACCACGACGTCGCCGCCCTCGAGGCTGCCCTGCAAGAGCAGCGCTCGTTTGCCCTTGAACTGGGGGTTTTCGGTACCCGCGGTCGTGAACCGGGTGTCGATGTCGGCGATCAGCCGGGTCATCTCATCGTGTTTGAACACCGCGGCGCCGATGGCTGCGGCCTGCTCCTTCCACGGTTCGAAGAAGGCCTGCGTCCCGGACTGGGCGATCGTCGGCGCGATATCGGACAACCGGTCGTAGGTGTCACGGTCCAGGCCGGCGTTGGTCGCGATGATCAGATCGGGATCGAGTGCCGCGATGGCGTCGACGTCGATACCGTTGTCGAGGTTGAGCACCACCGGTCGGGCGGTGCCGAGGGCCGGGAGCGCCCATGGCCAGGTGGCGAACGGCTGCCCACCGAACCATTCGGTCACCCCGACGGGGATGACGCCGACGGCCATCAGGCAATCCTGACCGGTCAGCCCGGCGCTGACCACCCGCGTGGGCGGCGCGGGCACGCGGGTTTCGCCGAATGCGTGTTGGACGGTGACGGACCCGTCGTCGGCGACGGCGCCTGGCCGAGGCTCGGAGCTGCACGCGGCAGCGGCTGCCGCCGATCCGGAGGCAAGCGCCAGCAGGAAACCTCGCCGGGACCAGGGTGTCGGCACGCCGTGAGCGTAACCCGCTTGCGGACCGGCTACACCGTGAAGTTTCCGAAGAGCAGCAGAGCCAGACCCAGGGCGGCCACGATGTTCACCACGGTTGCGGAGGCGAACAGGGCGATCGGACGCCATCCGGCCTCGCGCAGTCCGCGCAGCGAGAATTCCAATCCGATGGCGACGAATGCGAAGATCAGGAACCAGGTGCGCAGATCGTTGACGGTGGCGATGTTCACCTTGTCGCCGCCGAACTGCAGATACAACGTCCCGATGATCGATGCCGCAATGAACCCCAGTACGAACTTGGGGAAGCGGTCCCAGAACTCGCGTAGCGAGGGTCGTGCTTGTGCGCCCGCCTTTCGTTCCACCTTCAGCGCGAAATAGGCGGTCAAAGCGATCGCGACGATGCCGATCAGCGCGTTCTGGGTGGTCTTGACGATGGTCGCGATCTGCAGCGCATCCTCGCCGGCGAGCGCACCGGCGGCTGCCACCGCAGCGGTGGTGTCGATATTGCCGCCGATCCACGCTCCGGCCACGGCATCGGACAGTCCGAACACCGTTGCCAGCCAGGGTAGAAGGAAGATCGACGGGAGGGCGAAGATGATCACCAAGGACGCGGCGTAGGCCAGCTGTTCGCGTTTGGCCTGCACCGCGCCCGCAGCCGCGATGGCAGCGCTGACGCCGCAGATGGATACCGCCGAGGCGAGCAGTGCGCGCAATTTGTCATCCAGGCCGAGGCGTCCGCCCAGCCACCAGGTGAAGCCGAAGACGATGCTGATCAGTAGCAGCGCCTGGACGATCGCCGGGCCGGCCGCGGTGACCAGCAGCTTCAGGTTGATCGATGCGCCGAGCAGCACCAGCCCGGTCTTGATGAAGAACTCTGTTCGGAATCCGCGTGAGAGTGCCTCCCGCAGAGCGACTTTGGACAGGATGACGTTGCCAAGCAGCCCCAGTGCGATGGCGTAGACCGGGAACTCGATCGACTTGGCAACCTTGGCCAGCGGGCTGTCGGCCGCCCAGCCGGGTACCTGCTGCTCCAGGAATCGGGTGGCCGCGCCGAGCGCGATGACCACCAGCACGCCCGCTACTGCGTAGGGGAGTTGCGATGAGCGCGGGTCGGTCTGCTCGTCGGCGGTCGTGTCGACGGCCTCGGTGTGGGTCACGGGATCATGCTGCCCGGGATGGCACCGACCAGTACCAGTGCCAGCAGGGTGAGGCCGACGATGACGGCCAGCCAGTCCTCGTTCACCTTCACGGGTTGAGCCATCTGCCGACGATAAGGCCGGCGTGATGGGCGGTCAGGGGTTGTGATCAGCAGGAGTCCATATGGGCGCGTGCTACCGCTTCAGGCCGCGCAGGAGCACCGCCAGACCGAACTCGAAGGCGTCCTCGGCGCGGTCCGGGCCCGACCCGGTGGCCAACGCGGCCGCAAGTTCCGGGCCGACATCGGGACTGGACCCCCAGGGCGCCGCGGGCGCTGCGGCGTCCAGCGCCGAACCGAGGACGAAGGAATCGATGAGCGTGATGACGCGCAGACTGTCGGCGGAGCTGAACCCGGCGGCCGCCAGCGTCTGTGCCAGGGCGTTGTACATCGCGACGGCGTGCGTGCTGGCGATCGGGTAAGCGGTCAGCAAGGGGATCAGCCTCGGGTAACGGGCATAGCTGCGACGGTAGGAGCGCATGATGTCGGCGACGACGTCGATCCATGGCCCGTCGGTAGCGGGAAGGGCCACCGCGCTCATGGCCTTTTCGCGGAGCAGCTCGACGATCTGCTCGCGCCCGGTGACGTGGTTGTACAACGAAGACGGGCTCACCTTGAGCGAGCGGGCCAGTTCGGGGATGGTGAATCCGCCGGTGCTCTCGACCAGATCCATTGCGGCATCGGCGATCCGGTCGATGGACAGAATCGCCATCCGGGGTCGTCCCACTGGTCGATTTCCTTTCGGCTCTTTACAACGGCATCGCCGCCTCTCACAATAAACGAAACCAATTCGTTTTAGGAGTGTCGACATGCTCATTCTCACCGCCGAGCCCGCTGAACCGCTCTCCCGGACCGCCGAGTCGCGACGGCCGCCGGTGCGCGTCGCACTCGTGCAACACCGCTGGCGCGCCGATGCCGCCGAGCTGATCGGGGTGCTCAACGACGGCATCGCCCGTGCCGCTGACGCCGGCGCGACTGCGGTGTTCCTGCCGGAGATCACGCTGTTGCGCTATCCCGCCGATACCCGGGCCGGCGCCAACCCCGGTGACTCGGCCGAGAACCTGCTGGACGGTCCGACCTTCTCGATGGCCGCCGAGGCGGCACGCCGACACGGCATCTTCGTGCACGCCTCCTTGTACGAAAAGGCGCCGGACGCCGACGGTCTCGGTTTCAACACCGCGATCCTGGTCTCGCCGGCGGGCGATCTGGTCGGGCGTACCCGCAAGATGCATATCCCGATCTCGGCGGGCTACTACGAGGACACCTACTTCCGTCCGGGACCGGCGCAGGACGCGTACCCGGTGTATGCGCCGGAGGGGTTGGGTGCGCGGGTGGGCTTGCCGACCTGCTGGGACGAATGGTTTCCTGAGGTGGCGCGGAGTTATGCGCTCGGCGGCGCTGAGATCGTCGTCTATCCGACCGCCATCGGATCGGAACCGGTGTTCCCCGCGTTCGATACCCAGCCGCTGTGGCGGCACGTCATTGTCGGGCACGGCATCAGCAACGGACTGTTCATGGTCGTGCCCAATCGGACCGGGGACGAGGGCACGCTGTCGTTCTACGGGTCCTCGTTCATCTCTGACCCGTACGGCCGGGTGCTGGTGTCGGCGCCCCGTGACGAGGAGGCGGTGTTGATCGCCGATCTGGATCTGGATCAGCGTCGTGATTGGCTGGAGCTCTTCCCGTTCCTGCTGACGCGTCGTCCGGACAGCTATGGCGCGCTGACTGCACCGGTGGATGTCGAGCATCCCTACGGCGCGGGGCACGCGGCCACGGCGGTGGTCAAGTGAGTGACCGGCCGAACCATCTGATGCCCGCCGAGGGCGCGCCCCAGGACCGGGTGTGGATGGCCTTCCCCTCCGCCGGCTACTCCCTGGGTGACACCGCCGAGGAACAACACGAGGCGCGGGCGACGTGGGCGGGCGTCGCACACGCCATCGCGGAGTTCGAACCGGTCACCATGCTGGTCGACCCCGCCGAGATCGACGTCGCGAAACGCTATCTTTCACAAGACATCCAGACTGTCGAGGTTCCGCTGAACGACGCCTGGATGCGCGATATAGGGCCGACCTTCGTGCATGCCGGCGATGGTTCGGTCGCCGCGGTGGATTGGGTCTTCAATGGTTGGGGTGGCCAGGACTGGGCGCGCTGGGACCGCGACTGCAAGGTTGGTGCGGTGGTGGCCGAACTGGCCGGGGTACCGCTGATCTCGTCCCCCCTGGTGAACGAGGGAGGTGGCATCCATGTCGACGGACGCGGGACCGTCCTGGTCACCGAGACCGTACAACTGGACCCCGGCCGCAATCCTGATCTGACCGAGGCCGATGTCGAGAACGAACTGGCGCGCACCATCGGGGCCACCGACGTGGTCTGGCTGCCGATGGGCCTCACCAGGGACTCGCAACGGTTCGGCACGCGCGGTCATGTCGACATCGTCGCAACGTTCACCGAGCCCGGTCGCCTGTTACTGCACACCCAGTCTGCCGACAGTCACCCGGATACGCTGGTATGCAGGAATATTCGAGATGCACTCGGTGATCGCTTCGAGATCGTCGATATGCCCGCCCCGACGGTCCTCACCGATGATGAGGGATACGTCGACTACAGCTACATCAACCACCTCGTGGTCAACGGCGGCGTGATCGCCTGCGCGTTCGGCGATCCCCGCGACGGGGATGCCGCGGCCATTCTCGCCGAGCAGTACCCGGGCCGGCGGGTCGTATCGGTGGATGCCCGGCCGTTGTTCGCCCGCGGCGGGGGGATTCACTGCATCACCCAACAGCAACCCTCCCCACGCTGACCGCCCGAACGGCCCGGGGCGCCGCTGCTGTCCCAGGCCGTTGGGCTTGCGGGTCACACCAGGTTGGTGGTCACCGGGATATTGCCGCGGGTGGCCTTCGAGTAAGGGCATACCTCATGTGCGCCCTCGACGATCTTGCGTGCTGTCTCGGGGTCCACGCCGGGGATGCTGACGTTGAGACGCGCCTGAAGCGAGAACCCGCCGTCGCCGTTCACCAGGTCCACCTCTGCGTCGACAGCGGTCTCCGCGGGCAGCTTCACCTTGTGTTGGCCGGCAACCAGTCCCATCGCGCTCAGATAGCAGGCCGACCAACCGGCAGCGAATAGTTGCTCGGGATTGGTACCGGTACCCTCGGCGCCGGGTGCGGTCAGTTGGATGTCCAGATTGCCGTCAGAACTGTAGGACTCGCCCTGACGTCCGCCAGTGGTGTGGGTTGCGGCGGTGTAGACGACGGACATGGTCTTCTCCTTCGAGGGTTCGGCGGCCGGGGCTTTCGCTCCGACCGATCCGTGTAACCCGACGGCGATTTACTTCATTCCCGATTCAATCGCGCGCGCTAGAATAGGGGTATGAAGCCGCAGCTTCCACAGCTCTCAGAGTTCCTGTGTTTCGCCGTCTACTCGGCGAACCTCGCCTACGGAAAGGCGTACAAACCGATCCTCGACAAGCTCGGCATCACGTACACGCAGTACCTGGTGATCGTCGCCTTGTGGGAAGACGATCACCAGACCGTCAGCGGCCTCGGCGAGAAGCTTTTCCTGGAGTCCAACACCCTCACCCCGATACTGAAGCGACTCGAGGGTGCCGGTTATCTCCGGCGGGAGCGTTCGGCAGATGACGAGCGTCAGGTGCTGGTCAGTCTGACCGATGCGGGCCGCGCGCTGCGCGAGCGCGGCGTAGAAATGGATTTGATGGCCGCCACCGGTTTGGAGCCCGACGAAATGCGCGCCATCCAGAAGGGCATGGTGAAGTTGCGTGAGAATCTGCGATCGCACGTCCGTGAAAACTGACGCTCAGGCATAATCTCGGGCGTGACCGACGTACTGATTGCGGGCGCCGGCCCGATCGGACTGACCGCCGCCATCGAGTTGGCCCGGCGCGGCGTGGCTGTCCGGATCATCGATCCACTGCTCGAACCTCCTCAGTACGCCAAAGCTGTTGGTGTACAACCCCGGACCCTCGAAGTGTTCGAGCGGATGGGTATCGTGCGCCAGATCCTCGATGCGGCGGTGCATTTCCGCGGGCAGATCGCGTATGTCAACGGTGAACGGGTCGGTGATATCGAGCTGACGCTTCCCGACGATGTGCCGTTCCGCTTCATCGGGATACCCCAGTACAGCACGGAGCGGGTATTGCGCCGGGAGCTCACGGCGCGCGGCGTGCGCATCGAACGTGGCGTCCGGTTGACCGGCTTCGAACAGGACTCCGACGGTGTCACCGCCATGCTCGACAACGCGACACCCGTTCGGGCGCAATACCTTATCGGTGCCGACGGTGCGCACTCGATCGTCCGCAAGACCTTGGGCCTGAGCTTCGAGGGCGCCGCCTTCGAAGAGCAGTACATGCTGGCCGACGTCGAGGTGGACTGGACGCTGCCTCCCGGTTACGCCGTGCGATCCATGCACAACTCCGGGGGCAAGGTCGACGACCTTCTCGTGTGCATTCCGCTGCCAGGCCGGGGACGCTATCGGATGTCGATGCTGGTGCCACCTGAGCTGTCCACCCAGGGTGGTGTGCAGCACGGCTTCGGTGAAGGCACACCAGAGCTGCATCACATCCAAGCGGTGTTGGACCGGCTGTCGCCCGAGCCGACGACGGCTCGGAACATGCGCTGGTCCTCGGTTTTTCGGATCAGCCACCGAATCGTGGACGCCTACGGCAGCGGCCGCGTTTTCGTTGCCGGCGATGCTGCGCACATCCACCCGCCCACTGGTGCGCAGGGTATGAACACCGGAATCCAGGACGCCTACAACCTGGCGTGGAAGTTGGCGTTGGCCGTGACCCGCGATGCGGCCGACGGTCTTCTCGACAGCTATGACGTGGAGCGCCGACCCATCGGTGAGGAGGTGGTCGGACGCACCGTGCGCAGCGCCCGGGAGGGGATCGGTGCCGACTCCACCGACCCCGACTACGTGATCCGTCGGGAGGCGCAACTGCTGGTGAGCTACGCGGGCAGTCCCCTCGTGGCCCCGGGTGCCGGCGGCCGGGCACCGGATGCACGCGGGCTGACCCGAGCGGCCGAGACCGAGCCGATGCGACTGTTCACCCTGTTGGCAGGCACTCGCCATACCCTGCTGTTGTATGCCGACACAGCAACGGGTTTCGAGGAGCTGGAGACCGCCGCCGAGGCCGCCGAGCGTGCCGCACACGGCCTTCTCGACGTGTACGTCATCGCCCATCCCGACGCGGATGTCGAGTCGACCGCCCTGCCCTTGGTGCGCGACGGAATGGGCGAGTTTGCCGCAGCTTACGGTGCGGGTGGCCCCGCTGCCGTGGTGGTGCGTCCCGACGGACATCTGGGCTATACCGGCGCGGTGGATGCCGACGCGCTGGTGGGGTACCTGAAGCGGACGTTCGTCTAGGGTCCGCGTCCGTCGATCAGGATGTGACCGCCCACCAAAATGCGCGGGCCCAGTTGTTCTGTTGGGCAGCTGTTCGGCGTGGCGGGACCAGGGATGCGGCTTTCACCAGATCCCGCCAGGCGCGCGTTTCACTATGTAGTTGTCAAGGTGCACAGCAGCTTTCGCCCTGCGGCAGCGTAAAGGCGACACGTTGTTCGCAGTGTGACCGCCGATCACGACGGCGGTGAGAGAATCGTGATGGGTGGCTACATACCGGACCCACCCTTTCGTAAAGGGCCAGCACAATGCCATTCAGGCACGTCGGTTCGCACAGATCCTGTCGGAGCTGTAGAACCTCTCGGTGACTGGATCACCGACACGGGCTCACCGGATATCTCGTGGGAGCCACTTTCGCTTCGAACTTGTGTTCGACAGTACGCCGCGATCTTCAGGCGCGCAAGAAGAATCTGCAGGCTGTGGATGGAGGCGGCGAGCTCAGGGGATGAGCTGCACCTTCAGGTGGTCCTCCGACCGCGCCATCGCCGCCGCGTAACCGGCCGCGGCATCGTCCAACGGCAATGTGGTGGTGAAGATACCGTCGACGTCGAGCCGGCCGGCCTGTAACAGCGGGATCAATGCGGGCCAGGTCTGTTGGACGGGGGCGGTGGTCAGCCGGATCGTGAGGCTGCGGATCAGGCAGGCCAGTGCCGGCAGCGGATAGGGCTGCAGATCGTGCACACCCACGATCGACACCGTGCCACCGGTGCGCACACTCTCGATGGCATCGCTGATGGTGGTGTCGGTGCCGACGGCATCGATAACGGCGTCGACTCCCAGCCCGCCGGTGGCTTCCCGAATGGATTGCACGGCAGGAGGATCGATGGTCACCGCACCCCATGAGGCGGCTCGGTCGCGGCGAGCCTGCACCGGATCGACCGCATATACGGTGGCTGCGCCGAGGGTCAATGCACTGCGCAGTGCGCACATACCGACCGCGCCGAGGCCGATCACTGCCACGGTGCCGCCGACCGGGATATCGGCGCGCAGTGCTGCCGCCCATCCGGTGGCCAGGTTGTCGGTCAGCAGCAAGGCCTGCTCGGTACTGATGCCCTCCGGCATCTTGAGTAGCTGGAAGTCGGCCGCGGGTACCGCGAGCAAGTCGGACTGTGCGCCGCCGAGCGCACCGGATCCGAAGATCTGGGGCCCGAGTACACAGCGGATGGGGTCGCGGGTTGCGCAGCCCGGACACTGGCCGCAGCCCGCTACCGAGGAGACCAATACCCGATCGCCCACGGCGAAACCAGCTACCTCCGAACCGGTTTCGACAACGGTACCGATTGCCTCGTGGCCGAGTGCGACGGGTCCGACCAGCGGGTAGTGGCCCTCCAGGAAGTGCAGATCTGATCCGCAGATCGCCGCTGCGTCGACGGCGATGATGGCACCATCCGCGCCGGGCAGGGACGGGTCGGGACGGCTCTGGACGCTGACGGTGCCTTCGGCGTCGACGACAACAGAACGCATGCTCATTCCTCTCGGAAGTCCGACCAGATGGGTTCGCGCACGGCAGCGTGATAGGTGCTCAGCCGCCAGGGGCTGACGGTGTGGATCTCACCGTCGTCGTTCTTGAAGTACGAGTGGGTGATCGATGGGTGAGCCCAGACGGTTTTGCGGATCTCATCCTGGGACCGCCGGTGCCATTCGGTGGTCGGCTCGGGTAGTGGTTCGATGGACCGCAGGTTGGCGGTGACCAGGTGCTCCAGGCAGTGGTTGATATAGCGCATTTGCAACTCGGAGTTCAGGATCAGGCTGCCGCCGTGCGCCAGGTGGGCGCCCGGTCCGTAGGTCATGAAAAAGTTGGGGAAGCCCGGCACGGTGATACTGCGGTAGGCATACGGCCTGGTGCCCCACACCTCGTGCAGGTCGAGACCGTCGCGGCCGGTGACGGTGATCGGGAACAAGACGTCGGTGGCACGGAATCCGGTGGCGTACACGATGATGTCGGCATCATGGGTGGCGCCGTCGGTGGTGACCACTCCAGTCTCGGTGATGCGCTCTATCGGGGTCCTGATTAGCTCGACATGGTCGCGTTTGAGTGTGCTCAACCAACTGCCGTTGTCCTGCAGGGTGCGTTTACCGGTGGCAGGGTAGTCGGGTAACACCTTGGCCAGCAGGTCGGGATCATCTCCGACCTGGTTGGTGATCCAATCGGTGAACATGATGCGCGCGATGGCGTTGATCTCGCTGACGGCATTGCTCTGGTCTTGGTAGTCGGGGTCGACCAGCGCGGCGTCCAAACCCTTGTCCGCGCCTGGCCACAGCAGCAGGAAGCGATACCAGCGGCCGTAGAACGGTAGGTGCTCCATTGCCCACCGCACGCCATCGGCCACGGGCTCGTGGTACATGGGATTGGGAAACATCCACTGGGCGGTACGTTGAAAGACGTTGAGGCGTGCCACCTTGTCGGCGATTGCGGGTGCGATCTGGAATCCACTTGCCCCGGCACCGATCAGGGCGACGCGCTTTCCGGTGATATCGACGCCGTGATCCCAGGCAGCGGAATGGAACGACGGGCCGGTGAACGTTTCGGCACCAGGGAGGTCCGGGAACTTGGGGCGGTTGAGTTGTCCGACGGCGGTGATGACGGCGTTGGCGCTGAAGGTCGCGCCGTCGCCGGTGGTGATGTTCCATCGGTCACCATCCCAGTCGAGTTGCCGTACCTCGGTGTCGAAACGGATGTGTTTGCCGAGTTCGTGGCGATCCACCACATCGGCGAAGTACTGCCGCAGTTCCGGCTGTTCGGCGAAGAAGTGGTCCCAGTGATTGCTGGGCTCGAAGCTGTAACAGTAGAAGTGGTTGGCGACGTCGACACGTGCTCCGGGATAGCTGTTCTCCCACCAGGTTCCGCCGGGTCCGCTGTTCTTCTCCAGGATGGTGAAGCCGATGCCGGCCTGCTTGAGCCGAACGCCGGCCAAGATGCCGGACTCACCGCAGCCGATGACGATGACGTGGAAGTCGCCGGTGCTCGCTAGTACACGCGGTCGCCGTGGGTCGATTCCGTCGAGGTCGAGCTCCTCGAGTACCAGCGGCAGGTTGTCCTCGCCGACGTGTTCACAGGCTGCCCAATCGAGCATCTCTCGGATCAGTTCCGGCGGAAGAGGTTCCGGTACCGGGCAACCGGCGTCGCGGTACGCAGTCAAGATGGGAAGGGCCTCGGCGCGTGCGCGGGCCTTGTCCTCCTCGGACATGAAACCTTGCACCTCGTTGAGAAAGAGGCCGGCCTGTTTGAAGTCGCGGATGAATCGCGGGTCGCCGGTGATGTGAACCAGTGACAGCAGCAGCGTCGGAATGCTGACCTGCTCCAATGCCGCGGCGATATCGGCGTCGGGGGTATCGAACGGTCTGCCGGCGTGGAAGCTACGCGTCACAAGTGGTTACGCTACGGCGGGTTGCGGAATGAGGCAAGGGTGTGAGGCAGGGGTGCTGGCTATGGGCCTGGCCCGCCCAGCGGGCAATCCACGATGGCCCGTTCGACGACCTCCCGTAGCGTTCCGGCGGTAGGGACATCCAGCCAGTACTGGACCGCGGTATGGATGGCGGCGATGACGGTCGCGGCGGCCAGCCGTGGAGTTAGGTCGACGTGCGGGTCGGTGCCCGTCCGGTCACCGATCTCGGCGGCCAGGACCCGTTCGACCTCGATATCGGACTTGCGTTCCTCGGCGAACAACGACGGCTCGGATCGGATGAGGCGAGAGCGGGCCATCCAGGCGCGGTCAGGCTCATCTTCGAACAGCGCGGCCGCGGCGGCGCGCAGTGCTTCGGGAAGTGGCTCGTCGGCGGGGCGCGCACGCAATGCCGCGCGGAAGACATCGGCGCGGATCGCGGCGACGCCTACGATCGCCGCCTCTTTGCTGGGGAAGTAATTGTTGAACGTCCGCGGTGAGACTCCGGCTGCGGACGCGATCTGTTCGATGCGAACCCCTGCGACGCCGTGCTCGATCGCGAGGTCTAGCGCCACCGTGCTGAGGCGGGCGCGCATCTCTCGCTTCTTGCGCTCGCGCAGGCCATCTCCTGCTGCAGGGGAGGGCGGATCAGCACTCACAGCTTGTGTCCCCTCGTCACTTGATCGGTCGAGAATAGTAGTCGGGAAGGTTGTTCGTGCTGTGCGGGGATCGTCGCCCAAGCATGCGGGGGATCGGACTGGACAGTATGATGTTTCGGGCAGCGATGCCGAATCGGGTCCGGGGAACCGTGATGTAGGTGAACAGGTGGTTCTGCTTGGCTGCCACCAGCGGACGCTGGGCGGATTCGTACCGGCCGAAAGCGTCCGGCGGTGAATCGGTGCGGCTCAGTTCGCCCGCGAGACGATAGGCTCCGGTGAGCGCCAGCAGTGCGCCGGCCCCCGATGCCGGTGATGCGCAATAGGCGGCATCGCCGACCAGCGCGATACGCCCGGTTGACCACGACGGCATCGAAATCTGGTCCAGTGCATCGAAGTAGAAGTCGTCGGCGGCGTCCGCCGCATCGAGAAGTGCGGGAACGTGCCATCCCGATTCGGCGAAGGCATCGCGGACCAGGTGGCGCTGAGCGGTGATGTCGCGGTAGTCATAGCTCAACGGGGTCGGGCTGTGGAAGGTGAAGGTCAGCAATCCGTGTCCGGATTCATCGCAGTAGATCGCCACCGACCTGCCGGGCTCGTTATAGAACGTCGTCCAAAATGGCTCGCCCACAGCGGAATCGACAGTCATCACGGCGTAGTAATGCTGCTTGAAAACGCGATAGTGGTCCTCGGGACCGAACGCTGCCCGCCGAATCTTCGAATGGATGCCGTCGGCGCCGATCACCGCGTCGAATCGCCGTCCAGGTGTGCGGGCGAAGGTGACGTCGACCCCGGCGCCGTCCTGGTTCAGCTCGGTGACTGTGTCACCGAAGATGTATTCGACGTCGGATTCGGTTGCGGCGTAGAGCAGGTGCGCGAGATCACCGCGGGTGATCTCGATATCTTCGGAACCCACCATGTTCTCGACCTCGGAGGTCGGGAAGCGCACGCGTTGCCGGCCGGATCGATCGAGGAACCGCATTCCGTGGTTCACCATGGCGCGATCCCTGACGTCCTCGGTGAGGCCCATGCGATCGATGACGGTCAGCGCCTCGGATCGAATATCGACCCCGTTACCGCCACATCGGAGCTCGGGTGATTGCTCGATGATGGTGACCTCGAAACCGGCACGAATCAGCCAGAAAGCGGTCGCGGGACCGGCAATGCTGGCGCCGGCGATCAAGATGCGCGGTGTCGTCATGCCGCCATCCTGCACGAAAAGTGCGTGGCCCGCAAAATTGCGTGATACGCAACCTGTGCGGTCAGGTGAGGGCCTCCACCAGGACGAGGACGCCGACGACGGCGATCGCCGCCCCGGATCCCAGCCGAAGGCGGCGTTGCGCGCGTGGATTGGTGATGCGTGTGAAGACGCGTGCCGCTGCGACGGCCAGCGCGGTGAGGTAGAGGAAGGCCACCGCCGCGTCGATGACCCCCAGTGCCAGGATCGAGCCGACCGTCAGGTCGGGCGCGTACTGCGGAGCCAGCAGCAGAAAGAACAGTCCAACCTTGGGATTGAGCAGACATGAAACAAGTCCCTTGGTGAAGCCGGCCATTTCGGCGCGCATCTGGGGGACGGAGGCGTCGACCAGCTCGGCGGTGTCGAACACCTCGCGAATGCCGAGATAGATCAGGTAGGCCCCGCCGACGAAGTGCAGGACATCGACCAGTCCGGGGTGGGCGGCCAGCAAGCGCGCCAATCCCACCGCGACGGCGCAGGCCCACAGCAGCGAGCCCATCGCCGAGCCCGCGGCGACGAAGATGCCCTCCCTCGGCCGGTTCAGGGCGAGCCGGAGCACCAGTAGCGAATCGGGGCCGGGTGAAATGGACAACAGCAGGCACAGGCCCGCGAAACTCAGTGCGGTTTCGATGGTCACGGGCTAGCTACCCGGTGTCACACCCGGCGATCCTGTGCAGGTGCGAACGACTCGTCGGATCGCCGCGGGATCGCACTCGGTGTGCTTGCGGGCGACGTCGACGATGCCACTCATGGTTGCCTCTCCATCGGAGTTCTCAGTGGCCACAAGGGGTATCACGCCGCGGCGCGGCGGCGCACCTGGTTTTCCGGCTCGCCGTCACGGGTGCGACCATCCACCTCCTCGGCGACGTGTCCGCTTGACAGTTTGTCTGGCACCAGACAATATTGTCTGGTGCCAGACAATGAGGAACGGGGTCACCGCGACACGATCGGTGCCTGGACCAAACGCTGCTACCTGGCCGCCCGCGAGGCCATGGAAGATTCGCTACGGCCATTCGGTCTCGGGGCGACGCAGTGGTACGTGCTGTATTTCCTGGTCGAAGACGGCCCTGTCAGACAACGCGAGCTCCAGGGCCGCCTTCAGGTCGAGCGGGCCACGTTGAGCTCGGTGGTGGGCGCGCTGGTGCGCAAAGAGCTGATCGAGCAGGTGCCCGCCGACGATGACATGCGCCAGAAGCTCTTGCGGATCACCCCGGCAGGACGCGCGCTGTGGCGAGATCTACCAGATCTGGGGCAGATTCACGCGATGGCTTTCGACGGAA
This sequence comes from Mycolicibacterium neoaurum, assembly GCF_036946495.1. Taxonomy (NCBI): domain Bacteria; kingdom Bacillati; phylum Actinomycetota; class Actinomycetes; order Mycobacteriales; family Mycobacteriaceae; genus Mycobacterium; species Mycolicibacterium neoaurum. The sequence continues at coordinate 1,545,043 of NZ_JAQIIX010000002.1, read as the reverse complement.
TCGACCCCGATGACCTGAAAATCGCCGTCCGGGTGCTCAGAACGGCCACCGCTCGTCTCGAGCGATACCGGAAGGAAGGACACACATGAAGGTCGTGGTGACCGGTGCGACCGGACTGGTGGGATCTCGCTTGGTCAGCAGGCTGCTCGAGCAGGGCCTGGACTGTCATGCGGTGGTGCGCCGGCCCGGGTCCGCTCCCGCCGGTGCCAACGAGGTGATCGGCGACCTGTTCGACGGTGACACGCTCGCCCAGGCACTTGAGCAAGCGGATGCCGTCATCCACCTGGCCGCCATGTTCCGTTCGGTCGATGAGGACCTGATCTGGCGGACGAACCTCGACGGCACCCGCAATCTCGTCGAGGCCACGGCCAGAGTCGCACCCGAGGCCAGGTTCATCATGGCCAGCACGAGCCACGTGTACGGCCCCGGTGGCGGCAGGCCGGGCCGTGAAGATGATCCGGTCGCCGCCACCGCTGCCTATCCCGCCAGCAAGATCGCAGCCGAAAAGTTGCTATGCACAGCGGGTTTGACCTGGTCGATCCAGCGTTACGGGTTCGTCTACGGCGACGGCGACGGACACCTCGATGCGCTGCCCCCGCTGGTGGCCGGTCGCTGCATGCACCCGGCCGCACGGATGAGCATGATCCATCACCGTGACATCGCCACCGTGACCGGGCTGGCCCTGACCGGAGCCCTCGACGGCCAGATCGTCAACGTCGGCGACGAGGCCGCCATGTCCCTCTACGAACTTGTCCACCTTGCCGGCGGCTCCATGGATCCGTCGGCCGAACCGCTGCCGAACCCGTGGCATCTGGTGATGGATGGATCGCTGGCGCGGCGTCTCGGCTTCCGGCCGGCGGTGCGCACCGTTCACCAGGCCGTCGCGGACGGACTGCTGTGACCCGATCCGGCCAGACGCCGCGATGACGGGTCAGTCCCGGATCTCGCTGTCCTCGTACACGATTCGTCCGATCAGCTCGTAGCGTCGGGGATCGCGCAGCTTGAAATAGGTGGCCAGCGCCGCACCCAACACGAACAGACCCACGACGATCCAGGGGGTCAACGTGAACAGCAGGGTGCCCGAGGCGGTACCTGCGGCGGTGTCCTTGTGCTGCCATAGCAGGTACACCACATAGAGCATGCCGACGCCGCCGAGACCGGGAGCGACCAATGTCTTGAACCAGTGCTTGGACACCGGATGGTTCTTGCGGATGTGAAAGTAACTGATCACCGAGAACGCACACAGCGATTGGACGATCAAGATGGCCATCGTCCCGAGAATCGCCAACAGCGTGTACATGTGCACGTAGGGGTCCAGGCCGGCAAAAAGGAAGGACAGGATGATCACCAGGGTGATGCCGCTCTGCACGAAGGATGCGATGTGCGGTGACCCGTGAGTGGGGTGTGTCGCGCCGATGGTCTTCTGCAGACGAGTTGACAGGCCCTCGCGTCCCAGCGCGTACAGATACCGCGAGGCGCAGTTGTGGAAGGCCATACCGCAGGCAAACGAACCCGACACCAGAAGCACGTTGAAGACCATGATCGCCCATTCGCCGTACGTACTGCGGACGGGCGCGAAGAAGATCTCCGAGGCGGTGTCGGCGTCCTGGGCCAGTTCGATTGCTCGATCGGGACCGGTGCCTGCGATCGCCATCCACGACACGAAGACGTAGAACGCGCCAACACCGAGAACACTGATCATGGTGGCACGCGGGATGATTCGCTTGGGGTCGCGCGATTCCTCTCCGTACATGGCGGTCGATTCGAATCCGACCCATGACCAGAAGGCGAAGAACAGGCCGAGTCCCGCACTTGCGCCGGCGATTCCGGCGGCAGGGCTGAACGCACCGAGGGGATTGAGGGTCTCGGCCACCGCGAAGCCCTGCGGACCACCCCCGCGGAAAAGCACCGCGACAGCGCCCAGCGCCAGCATGACGATCTCGGTGACCAGGAAGACGCCGAGCACCTTCGCAGTCAGGTTCACATCGAAGTAGGTCAAGATCGCGTTCGCCGCGAGCATGAGCAATGCCGGGATGATCCAGTGCACGTGCACGCCGAGCTGTGATGACAGCATGTTCTGCGCGAAGAAGGAGAAGATGCCGATCAACGACGCCTCGAACACCACGTAGGCCATCGTGATGAGCCCTCCGCTGGCCATTCCGACCACCCGGCCCAGGCCGTGGGATATGTAGCCATAGAAAGCCCCGGTGGTGGTGATGTGCTTGGCCATCGTTGCGTAGCCGATGGCGAACAGACCCAGGACGACGGTGGCGACAATGTAGCCGGCCGGGGCGTGTGAACCATTTCCGGATCCGACTGCGATGGGCACGTTACCCACCATGGCGGTGATCGGCGCTGCGGTGGCGACGGCCATGAAGATCACGCCCACCGTGCCCACGGCATTGCGCTTGAGTCGCTGGACCTCTTGAACTGGCTTTTCTCCAGCGGGTCGAGAGTTTACGGACATCGATAGCGCACCTTCCACGCTGAGGGTTGGGAGTCGGTGTGGCACAGGCCACATGCGAACCAGTCGATATTGGCACTACCAATTGAGCTTGGCAATACCCAAAAACAGACCATTGACTTAATTGGTCTACTCCTTTTATGGTGGGCGGCGTCACAGCTTCCCCGTGGCAGTAGAGGAGTCGCATGTACGACTACGGCACGTTCGCGTTCGAATCCAAGGAACAGGTCCTGGAGCAGGCGACCGCCTTCTGGAACCCCGACAAGACGCAGTTCTGGACGGATTCCGGAGTCGATCTGGTGATCGACCGCCGCGAGGGCTACTTCCTGTGGGACATGGGCGGTCGACGTCTGATCGATATGCACCTCAACGGTGGCACCTACAATCTGGGACATCGGAATCCTGAAGTGATGCAGGCTGTTTCGGACGGCATGACGCATTTCGATGTGGGAAACCACCACTTCCCCTCGGTCGCGAGGACCGCTCTCGCTCAGCGTCTGGTGCAAACGGCGCCGGCGTCGATCAAGAAGGTGGCCTTCGGGTCTGGTGGTGGTGAAGCGATCGATATCGCGCTCAAGAGCGCACGCCATGGCACCCAACGACGCAAGATCGTCTCGGTCATCAAGGCCTATCACGGCCATACCGGCCTGGCCGTGGCCACCGGTGACGACCGCTTCACCAAGTTGTTCCTCGCCGACCGGCCCGACGAGTTCCTACAGGTGCCCTTCGGCGACATCGACGCTATCGAACGCGCCCTCGCCCCAGGTGACGTGGCGGCGGTGATCATGGAGACGATCCCCGCGACATACGGATTCCCGCTTCCGCCAGTGGGTTACCTCGAAGCGGTGAAGGCCGCCACCGAAAGACACGGAACTCTGTACATCGCCGACGAGGTCCAGACCGGGTTGATGCGCACCGGCGAACTGTGGGCGATCACCAAGCACGGTATCGAACCAGACATCATCGTGACCGGAAAAGGATTGTCCGGCGGAATGTATCCGATCACTGCGGCGCTGCTCGGGGAGCGGGCGGCGCAATGGCTGGATCAGGATGGCTTCGGGCACATTTCGACGTTTGGTGGCGCCGAACTGGGCTGTGTCGCCGCGATCAAGACCTTGGAGATCTGCACCCGGCCCGAGGTGCGGTCGATGGTCCACTACATCTCGGATCTGTTCGATCACGGCCTGCGACGCATCCAGGCCGACCATCCCGACTGGCTGACCGGTATCCGCCAGAACGGTGTCGTCATCGGCCTTGAGTTCGACCATCCCGAAGGGGCCAAGTACGTCATGCGCGAACTCTATGAGAACGGGGTGTGGGCGATCTTCTCGACGCTGGATCCCCGTGTGCTCCAGTTCAAACCGGGTCTCCTGCTGTCCCGTGAACTGTGTGAAGACGTCCTGGACCGCCTCGATGTCGCGGTGGGCCGGGCCAAGACAGCCGCCACCGGAAGAAGGGCATCATGAACACCGCACAGGCCGGCCACATGCTCGAACGTGCCCGCTGGGCAGCCGCGGCCTACGCCGGATACGACACGGCCACGGTGTCGACGATCGTCAACGCGGTCGCCGAGGCAGGATACCGGGAGGCCGAACGACTCGCCGCCGATGCTGTGAAGGAAACCGGGATGGGGGTGGTGGCCGACAAGGTGATCAAGAACCGCGCCTGCTCCCGGGGCATCGTCGATCACTATCGCGGCCAGGACTTCGTGTCACCGCGAGTCGACCACAACCGCAAGATCGTCGAACTGCCACGGCCGGCGGGTGTAGTGCTGGCACTGACACCGACGACCAATCCGGTTGCCACCGTGTACTTCAAGACCATCCTGGCGTTGATGACACGCAACGCTGTCGTCATAGCGCCGCACCCGCGGGCCAAACAGTGCTCGGCGGACGCGGCCAGGATGTTGGCCGCCGCGGCGGAGGCGGCCGGCGCGCCCGACGGAATCATCCAGGTTGTCGACGAGCCGACCATCCCGTTGGCCGAGGCCTTGATGGCCGACGAACGTACCGATGTCATCGTGGCCACCGGTGGTTCGGCGGTGGTCCGGGCCGCATACTCCTCCGGTAATCCTGCGCTCGGTGTCGGACCGGGTAACGTCCCGGTGCTCGTCGACGCGAGCGCCGATATCACCGCGGCCGCGCGACGGATCGTCGACAGCAAGGCTTTCGACAACTCGGTGCTGTGTACCAATGAGTCCGTCCTCATCGCCGAGGCGGGTATCGCGGACAAGCTCCAGGCGGCGTTGACCAGGGCCGGTGCCTACGTCCTCGACGAGGATGGTGCACGTCGGTTGCGCGCCTTCATGTTCCCGGGCGGGCACCTCAATACCGATGTGGTCGGGCGAGACGCCGCATGGATCGCCGGTCAGGCCGGATTGCGGGTCACTCCGAAGACCCGAGTGCTGGTGGCGCCGTTCGGCCAGGTCATCTCCGAGGAGGTGTTGGCTCACGAGAAGTTGTCCCCCGTCCTCGGAATGACCACCGCCGCCGATACGGCTCGCGGCATCCGGGCGGCGCGTGCAGTTGTACGGATCGCCGGTGCCGGCCATTCGGCAGCCATCCACAGCGAGAACCCCGAGGTGATAACCGACTTCGCCACGCAGGTGCCGGTTTTGCGGGTATCGGTCAACGTGGGGAACTCGACCGGGAGCTCGGGTCTGGAAACCAACCTGGCGCCGTCGATGACCATCGGCACAGGCTTTGTGGGTCGCAGCTCGATCGGGGAGAACCTACAACCGGATAATCTCGTGAACTGGACCAGGATCGCCTACAACTCCGACTCGGCCGTCCAGATGGCCGAGTTCGGCGGTATCCAACCGTGGCGTGCGCCCACCGGCAGTGTTCCGGCCTACCCGCGAGCCTCCAACGATCGCGGCGACGGCGCACCGCCGGTGCCGACCAGGCGCGCGCCGCAGCCCCGTTCGACCGATCCGAATCTCGATGTCCTGCGCGCTGAGCTGCGCGCGCTGGTCGTCGAGGAACTCGCTCAACTGATCAAGAGGTGACCTTGTGGCCGAACTGCGTTCTTTCATCTTCATCGATCGTCTCCAACCGCAGACGATGTCCTATCTCGGTACCTGGATCAAGGGTGCGCTGCCCCGGGCGAACCAGGCCGCCCAGATCATCGAGGTGGCTCCCGGCCTCGACATCGAGGGTGTCACCGATGTGGCACTCAAACACGCCGAGGTCAAGGCCGGAATCCTGGTGGTGGAGCGCCAGTTCGGCTACCTGGAGTTCCACGGTGAGACCGGCGCGGTCAAGGCTGCGGCCGACGCCGCGCTGGATTCCCTCGGCGGTGACGGTGGCGCGGCGGTGCGTCCGACGATCCTGGCGTCTCGCATCATCTCCAGCATCGATCACCAGCACGCGTTCTTGATCAATCGCAACAAGATCGGCTCCATGGTGCTGGCAGGGGAGTCGCTGTTCGTCCTGGAGGTACAACCCGCCTCGTACGCGATCCTGGCCACCAACGAGGCAGAGAAGGCCGCGGATATCAAGGTCGTCGACTTCCGGATGATCGGCGCGACCGGCCGGGTGTATCTCGCGGGCGCCGAAGCCGATGTCCGCCAGGCCGCCGACGCGGCCCGTCAGGCACTGGCGCAGTCATGAGCGTCGACCGTGACGAGTTACGTGCGCTGGTCCGGGAGGTGGTACGCGACGCTGTCGCAAGCCTGAAGACCCCGGAACCGGGCCCGTCTGCACCGGTGACCACCGCGCCACCGGCCTCGGTGGCCGAGCAGCTGGGAGTGGAACCCACCGGGCCGCGTGCGTCCGAGGGAAGGACCCGCACCGAGACGGTTCGGCTGTCCGACGATGCGGAACTCGACGGCTTCGTACGAAAACTGCTGCGGCTGTTCGAGAATCCGAAGAACCGTGCGGATCTCAAGACCGGCCGGTTGCGGTTCCGGCTCGCCGCGAAAGCAACGGGCACGGGATCGGGTGGCCCGGTTCACCGGGTGGACAGCGGGGCGGTCACCGAACGCTATCTGGCAGATCTGGCAGGCGGGACGTTGATACTCGGCCGGCGTGCGGTGCTGACACCGCTGGCAAGGGAGAAGGCACGCAGCCTCGGCATCACCATCACCAAGGAGCGGACATGATCGCAGCAACTGTCACCGGCAACGTGTGGTCGACACGGCACGTGGCGGGGATTCCGCCGGGAGCCTTCCTGGAGGTGCAGATCGACGGCACAGAGTCCCGGTTGGTCGCATTCGATGTTCTCGGCACCGGTGTCGGCGAGCGTGTGCTCATCGCGCAGGGGTCGGTGGCCTCGGGTTGGTTCACCGGCGCACCGCCACCGGTCGATGCGCTCATCATCGGTTCCATAGACGCAACACCCAACCAATAAGGAGAAACCATGTCCAGCAATGCAATCGGTCTCATCGAAACCAAGGGATATGTCGCCGCATTGGCAGCCGCCGACGCGATGGTCAAAGCGGCCAACGTCACCATCACCGACCGCAAGGAGGTAGGCGACGGGTTGGTGGCGGTCATCGTGACCGGTGAGGTGGGAGCCGTGAAGGCCGCCACCGAGGCCGGCGCCGAGACCGCCTCGCAGGTCGGTGAACTGGTCAGCGTGCATGTCATCCCGCGTCCGCACAATGAGCTGGGCGCCCACTTCGCGGTGTCCAGCAAGTAGCCATGTCGGGCTCCATCCACACCCAGATACGGGTCTACCTCCTGGTCGAGGATCTGCAACGGCAGTTCGCGGCATATCTCGGGACTCCGACCCGCGCGCGGGGCTATCCACCGTACGCGGGTGAGCACGCCCTGATCGTGGAGGTGTCGCCTGCCCTGGCGATCGAGCGGGTTATCGACCTGGCGCTGCGCGAGGTGCCGGGCATATCGCCGGGAATCCTCTATGTGGAGCGGCAATTCGGCGTACTGGAGATCCACTCGGCCGATCTCGACGAGGTACGTCGGGCCGGTGCGGCGATCCTTGCGGGTACCGAGAACAAGGCCGAGGATCAGCTGCGGCCCCGGGTGCTGTATCACGACATCATCGCCGATATCACCGATCAGCACGCTGTCATCCTGAACCGTAATCGGCAGGCGTCGATGATCCTGCCCGGTGAGTCATTACTGGTCTACGAGATGACGCCGGCGTTGTTCGCCGCGGTCGCGGCCAATGAGGCGGAGCGAGCCGCTCCGGGGTTGACCATCGTCGATGTTCAGATGATCGGTGCGGCAGGGCGGTTGTACATCGGTGGCAGCGCCGAAGACGTCACCGTGGCCAGGGACCGGATCACCGACGTGTTGGCAGGTATCGAAGGCCGGGAGCACTGATGATGGCGAAGGTGCAAGGGAGGCGATACTCGTGGCAGCAGTGATCACCGACGATGTCGATCTCGCCAGACGGGCACTCGGCCATTACGAGGTCTCAGCCGATGCCGACCTGCGACTGCTGAACCTCTCGGAGAACGCCACGTATCTGGTGAGCGATAAGGGCGAACAGTCCATCCTGCGGGTACACCGGCAGAACTACCACCGTGCCCACGAGATCGAATCGGAGCTCGACTGGCTCGCCGCGTTGAGCTCAGACAGCGATGTGACCGTTCCGCGCGTCCTGCCTGCCGTCGACGGGCGGCGGGTGGTCACGGTCGACGCGGCCGGCGTCGACCGGCACGTCGTCCGATTCGAGATGGTCGCCGGTGCCGAACCCGATGAAACGGCGCTGACCAATCACGATTTCCAGTCGTTGGGCCGGATCACCGCCGCGTTGCACGATCATGCGCAACGGTGGCGCCGGCCGACCGGCTTCCAGCGCTTCTCCTGGGACTGGGAACACAGTCTGGGTGAGCGTGGTCGTTGGGGGCGTTGGCAGGACGTGGCAGGTATGGGAGAGCGCGAACTGCAGCTGCTGGGGCGGGCGCAGACGCTGCTCAAGGACAGGCTGCATGCCTACGGTACCGACCCGAATCGTTTCGGACTGGTGCACGCCGACCTGCGGCTGGCGAATCTGTTGGTCGACCCGGGTTCCGACCGGATCACGGTCATCGACTTTGACGACTGCGGGTTCGGCTGGTATCTATACGATTTCGGTACCGCGGTGTCCTTCATCGAGGACGACCCGGCATTGCCCGAGTGGCAGGAATCCTGGGTGGCGGGGTACCGGAGCCGCCGTGAACTGACCGCCGCAGACGAGGACATGCTGGCCTCGTTCGTGTTCTTGAGGCGGCTGCTGCTCGTCGCGTGGATGGGCTCGCACAGCCATTCCAGGGAATCGGCGACCAAGGCCATCAGCTACGTCGAAGGTAGTTGCGGATTGGCCGAACGTTATCTGTCATCCAACGGACACAGTCTCTGACATACAGTGAGGACAACGATGTTTCATTCACTAGCCGGTCGCACCGCGATCGTGACCGGTGGCAGCAGAGGAATCGGCCGCGGGATCGCCGAGGTATTCGCCAACGTCGGTGTCAACGTCATCATCACCGGGCGTAACCAGGAGGATCTCGACCGCACGGTGGCGGCAGCCGACGGTGCGTCCGGAGCGGTCAGCGCGGTCAGCGCCGACGTCGCGGACCCGGAGCAGGCGCAACGAGTGGTCGATGCCGCCATCGAACGCCACGGCGGTCTGGATATCGTGTGTGCGAATGCCGGCATCTTTCCTTCCGGCCGACTCGAAGAACTCACCCCGGACGATATCGACCAGGTGCTCGCGGTCAACTTCAAGGGGACGGTGTTCATGGTGCAGGCCGCGCTGGCCGCACTCACCGCCAGCGGACATGGCCGGGTCATCGTCACCTCGTCCATCACCGGTCCTGTCACGGGTTACCCGGGATGGTCGCACTACGGCGCCAGCAAGGCTGCCCAGCTGGGCTTCTTGCGCACTGCCGCAATCGAACTCGCACCCCGCAAGATCACCATCAATGCGGTGCTGCCCGGGAATGTCAGCACCGAGGGGCTGGCGGACATGGGCGGAGATTACATCGACCAGATGACCTCGGCGGTGCCGATCGGTCGGTTGGGCTCGGTTGCCGATATCGGGAATGCCGCACTGTTCTTCGCCACCGATGAGGCGGCGTTCGTCACCGGGCAGTCGTTGGTTGTCGACGGCGGCCAGATCCTGCCGGAGTCGCACATGGCCATCTCGGAAATGACCCTGCCTGTGTCCGGTTAGAATTGGATGTACCAATCACGCGGATGCAGGGGGAGCGGTGGCGAGTCACAGCGAGCAGTTGCGCCGCCGCATCGTCGCGGACGTGAATGCCGGGAATCCCGGAGCCAAGCTGGGCAGCGAGCGTGAACTGGCTGAGCGGTACGGCACCAGCCGGACCAGCCTGCGGCAGGTGTTGGCCGCACTGGAGGAGGCCGGGCTGGTGCACCGGGTCATCGGGCGTGCCGGTGGGATATTCATCAGCCACGGCCAGGTCCAGCGCAACCTGTCCGACGTGGTGGGGGTCCCAGCCTTCCTTGCCAGCCAGGGCTATTCCGCCGGTTCGCGGGTACTGTCCACCAAGATCGGCGTAGCCGACCAGACGACGCGGCATGCGCTCCAGATAGGTGTCGGCGATTACGTCGTCGATATCACCAGGGTGCGGCTGGCGGACGGTTCGCCGATCTCGCTGGAGCATGCCCAGTTGCCGGCGGACAGATTCCCGGGCCTGCTCGAACAGCAGCTCGGCGGTTCGTTGTACGAACTCCTGGAGTCGCATTACGGCCTGGTCAACGGCCAAGCGATGGAGCGTATCGAGGCCGTCAACGCCACCGACGAGGAGGCGAGCCTGCTGGGCATCGAACCGCAGAGCGCACTGTTGCTCATCACTCGAGTGACACACGATCAGTACGGCACCCCGTACGAGTTCTCGCGAGATCTGTTCAGGGGTGATCGCACCGCCCTGGCGGTGACTGCGCAGGGGCGGGGCCTGACGGGGGCAAAGACCGGGCCGGCCACCATCACACTACAAAGCCAGACAGGCTGATCGTCTCAAATCCGATACGTGTTGCAGGGCAACGGTCCTGATCGCAGGACTGATCACTTCAGGGAGATGGGACAGCGTCGTCGTCTTCGATTCGGCGGCTGCGCACCAGCTTCAACAGTATTCGGCGTAGCTCGGGCCCGTCGTCGCCGATGGCGGAAACCAACCCCGGATCCCTCTTCTCCCGCTGCACCAGCGTGGCGTACACCCTTCGCCCCGCCGCGGTGCTGGTGACCGTTTTACGCCGCTCGTCTCGCGGATCGACCTGCCGACTGACATAGCCGAGCCGCTCCAGCCGTTCGACGGTGCGACTGGCCGTCTGGTCGGTGACCCGGCAAGCGTGTGCGATCTCGCGCTGGGTCGCCGGTCCGGTCGCCACCACGTGAAGCACCACCAGCCCTGCATTGGACAGGTCGTATTCGCGCAGCACGTGTTCCCAGGACTGTTCGACCAGCCGAGCCGCCATCGACAACAGCCGACCGGTCGGCCAGCCGTCCAGGTCGTCCATCGGAGCTTCCTTCGTCAGGCACTTGCTATTGTTCAGCACGCTGAACAATATGGTGGGTATCCGAGCCATTGTGTCAGCACCACAACGGCGCCGAACAGCGAGCAGAAAAGGATGCAGATGACTTCAGATACCTCCACCGAGGGTCGGTCCCGACATATCCCGGCTCTGATCGTCTCGCTGATTTCCGTGGCGCTTGTCGCGGCGCTGGGAGGACTCGCATCGGCCGATGCGGCAAGCGATTATGGAAATCTCGCACAACCGGATTGGGCCCCGCCGCCGAATCTCTTCGGCCCGGTCTGGACGGTCCTGTACCTGCTGATGGGAGTCGCGGCCTGGCTGGTCTGGCGGGAGGCTCCACGGTGGGCCAACCCGGCCATGATCAGCTATGCCGTCCAGCTCGTTCTGAACCTGCTGTGGTCGCCGCTGTTCTTCGGCCTTGGGTGGCGCGGGGTGGCACTTGTCGACATCCTGCTTCTCGATATCGCCGTGGCAGCCACCATCGCCTTGTTCTGGAAGGTCAACCGCGTTGCCGCGGTGATGCTGATCCCGTACCTGGCGTGGGTGCTGTTCGCGACGGCGCTGAACTATTCGATCTGGTCGCTGAACGGCTGAGGTATCAGGTCTGAGCCTGCCACGCACGGGCAGCGACGAGCTCGGGTACCAATGTCTCGGTGAGCAGGCGGACATCGTCGATATCATCGCCGGGGTAGCGCACGCAGGTGGTCGCGCTGGGTACCTCACCGCCGACCGACACCACGGTGGTCTTCCGGGGTCCGGTCCACTCGGCCAGCTGCGCTTCCCATGCCGAGCCGGCGAAGACCAGCATCCGCATATCGGTGTTCTTGGTGCGGTACACGTCGACGTGGCTCCAATCACCGGTCTCACAGCCGATGGCCGATCGCCGCGGACCCTCCCGGAACATCAGTGCTCCCTGCTGGGCGGACGAGAGTCGGTGTGCCGGCGCGCAGAGATGTGTCTCGACCGGACCCAGCAGGCACTCGGAAACTACTGGAAGCCAGTCGACTTCGGAAGCAAGTAGGTGCTCACTGGCCCGTGCGGCCGTGCTCACCGTCGATGCCAGTTCCTCGGTGGACTTTCCGGTCAGGTGGCATTCGAGCGCCAGCAACAGCGCCACGGTGTGCTGGAAGCTGCGGCAGGCCACCCCGCCGAGCTCGGGTTCGGCCAGGAGATCGACGCTGGCCGAGCAGCGTTCGGTGATGGCCGATCCGGCGGTATTGGTCAGCGCCACCGTCGTGGTGGCCGGATCCAGGCGGTCCAGTGCGTCGAGTGTTTCTACCGATCCGCCCGATGCGGAGGTCGCCACGACCAGGGTGCCGGGACCCCAGGCCGGCAGTAGCTGCGACGACGCGATCTCCGAGACTGCACAGATACCACGCGCGCGCAATCGTGCGGCGGCCACGCCGGCTGCGTAGGCGGAGGATCCCATGCCGAGGAACACGATGCGCGATATGTCGTCCGCGATGACCGATGTCCACGGATTCGCCTGTGCCAGAGCCGTGGACAGCTCGGACAGCACCTCCGGCTTGCGGGCGAGGTCGGCGGCGAAAGCATCGGGGTTCATCGGCTCATCTCGTGGAGCAGGGCGGGTAAGGCGGAATCGGGAACATACATCCAGCGGGGCAGGTGGCGAGCGGCGTAGATGATCTCACGCAGCACCTGCTGCAACCGCAGGGCGGTGAGTGCAGCCTCGACATGCAGTGCAGCGTGCCCGTTCTCGGTGAGCCTGCTCAGGTAGGCGTCGTGCAGAGCAGTACGGGCAGCCAGGTCGACCGGTTGCAGCCGGTCGGGTGAGAGTTCGCCGCGGCGGGTCGCGACGATGGCGACATGTGCCAACGACTGGATGATGCCGGCAAGGTCCACTGCTGCCGGTGCGGGCAGGATGCGTTCGGCCGCCGGGAGAACCGGATTACCGTCGAAATCATTGACCAGCAACGTGTTGGTCGATCTGAGGATCTGACCGACGTGCAGATCCCCGTGCACATCCAGTATCGGCGCACCGGCGAGAGTGGCCAATCGCTGCAACGTGGTCGCGATGACGTCGGCGTGTCGGGTGAGTCGGTCTACCAGGTCCGGATCGGCCAGTCGGCGCGCGGTATCGAATGTCGCGAACGCATTGTCACGCCAACGAAGGGCATCGGTCTCGGTGGCGATGGTGACCGTCGCGGCCAACGCGGTATGCAGGTCGGCGATCACCTCTCCCAGGGATGCGCAGGTGCGCGTCACGGCGGTGGCATCACCCGTTCGTGCGGCGGCCACAAACAGCTCGACGGCCCACGTCCAGCCGTCGACGGCACCCGGGAGGAATCCGGTCACCGTCGCGACGAGTGTTTCCGGGCCGTCATCGGGTGCCCAGGTGATGATCCCCCACGGCGTGGGCATCGCGGTGAAGCCCGAAGCCGTCAGACTGGTCAGCCGTCCGGGGACGGGGTGCGGCCCGCGCTCCAGATGCGTCGCCCACTTCACCACCGCGGTGTCACCGACGATCACGGACTCGTTGGTCTGGTCGACCCCCACCGCGCGCTCGCCTTTCGGTACCCGTCCGGTAGCCCACGACACCACCCCGAAACGGCCGGTCGAGGTGCGGCCCGCGGTGCCCACGATCAGCTCGAGCAGGGCTTCGGACACGCCGTCACCGGGGCCGGCGCGGCGCAGCACGCCATCGCGGACCACCGGGACCGCCGAGAGCGCTCCGCCGCTGCTGATGATCGCGAGCGCATGCCGATCCCCCAGTGGCAGCAGATCGAGCGGGGCGGCAAGCGGATCGTCCGAATCCGAGATCACGGGTCAGCCGCGGTGTTCGAGGCCGACACGTTCGATCACATCGGCCGCCAGTCGGAGCCCGTCTCGTTCGCGGATCCTTTTCCCGATCTGTGAAACCCGTTCGCGCAGTTCGTGGTCGGCCAAGATGCGTTCCAGGGCGTCGATCAGATCGTGGTCGGCGAAGTGGTAGGTGTCCAGCCGCACGCCGAGATTCAACTCGTCGATACGCTGGGCGTTCTCGTACTGATCCCAGAACAACGGCAGGACGATCAAGGGCTTGCCGAAGTGCAGCGACTCGGTGGTGGTGTTGTTCCCGCCATGCGATATCACCGCATCGACCAGTGGGATGATCCTGGTCTGGGGCAACATCTGTGCGCCGACCATGTTGTCCGCCAGGGTGATCCGGTCGGCCTGCGGGCCTTTGCTGACGATGAAGCGGTGTGGCGTACGGCCCAGCACATCGACCAGTCGCTGCATCAGGGAGACGTCGGCGGCACCCAGCGAGCCGAGTGACAGATAGACCAGCGCGCTACCCGCCGGACGTTCGGCCATGCTCGGCGGGAGCTCATAGGCCTCGTCGGTCTCTCGGATACTGGAATCGACGCGCACCCAGGAATCGTCGAGTGCACGGCGGTCGACGTAATCGGCCTCGGCCGGATAGATGTAGATGGTTGCCGCGTTGTCGCGAGGCATGAACTCAAGCTCGGGAAGCTTCGGTCCACCCTGCGCGCGGACCCAGGCATCGAAGTCCGCCCACATCGGGCGCAGGACGCGGTCGAACTCGGCACGGTAGCTCTCCCAGGTGGACGGATCGGCGCTGGGAAGACCGGAGAATGGTGGAGGCACATCGGGTCCCGATACTTCCAGTGGGCTACACGAGATGAACCGGACGAAGGGTTTACCCGCGGTCGTCAGCGCGGGGAAGAGGATGACATTGTCTTCGACGATCACGTCGGGCCGGTGCGTGGCGATGATGTCACGCAGCCGGGACTCGCTGTACTTCGCGCCGTCGATCAGCGCCTGGAACGTCGGCGCGATGAAGGTCTCGATCTGCTCGATGGTCGGCTTGGCGAACTCGGGTGCGGTGCTCGCGATGAAGTCCGTCCAGAACTGTCCGGCATCGGCGTCGGCATCCTGCGGGCTCGGCTCGGCAAGATCGACCAATTCTTCGACGAAGCCGTACTTTTCGATCTTTCCTGCCCAGGACGACTCGGCGGCGAAGATGATGCGGTGGCCGCGTTCCTGCAGCTTCGCCGCGACACCGATGCACTGGTTGGTGGGTCCGTAGGCGGACTCCGGCCAGAACATGATGGTCAGTGGTGTGCTCATCGTTTCTTCCTTTCACCATGTTCTGTGCGGGGCAGTGGGTGGCCGGTCGTCACCCGCGCATAATCGAGGATGAGTTCGGTCGAGGCATCGGCATCGAGGCTGGGATGGCGGGCCACCATCCGATAGCCGTAGGCGTCCTCGAGAGCGACGATGTTGCGAGCGATGGTCAGCGACGGGGAGGCGAGGGTGAAGGTGCCCTGTGCCGCACCGGATTCGAGGATGACCTGGTACATCGCGACCTGCCGATCGAACAACGCGGTGAGCAGTACCCCGTAGGTGGGGTAGCGGCCGGCAGCGCCACCGAGTTCGCACAAGAGCTTGACCGCCGGATCATCGGAATCCACCGGGAGGCCGGATTCGATGGTGACGACCAATCGTCGGTCGGGTTCGGCAATACCTTCGATGGCCCGTAACCGGTCGTCGTAGAACCGTTCCATCCCGGCGCGGTTGGCCTCGACGAGCAGGGTCTGGACGTCGGGAAAGTGATAGAGGACCGCCCCGGAGGTCAGTCCGGCCTCGGCGGCGACCTGGTTGAGCTGCACGTCGGCACCGTGTTTCATCACGGCACGCTGCGCCGCGTCGAGCAGCTTCGCCCGTCGTTCTGTGCGGCTGACCGGCACGGCGGTTCTCCTCAGTCGTTGTCGACATCACTGTGCCAGATAACCGACGAGTGCGGGAACAAAATTTGAACAGTTACTCAGGTTTTACATCGCGAGCCCGCCTCACGTGCAATGTTATGAATTGATGCCATTGAATTTCAGTGCAACTATGTTCGCGATCATGCAGCAGAGATACCGGAGCGCACCATGAAACCCGACGCCGACGAGTTGCGCGATGCCCTGCCGCGGCCCGTCTGGTGGGACGGTGTCGAGTCGGGGCCGCGCAGCGCACCGTTGACCGGTCGGCAGCGCGCCGACCTGGTGATCGTCGGTGGCGGATACACCGGGCTCTGGGCGGCCATCGAAGCGTTGACCGAGCGCCCGGACCGCCGCGTCATCGTGCTCGAACAGGACTGGGTCGGCTCGGGTGCCTCCGGCCGCAACGGCGGTTTCGTCTCCGAATCCCTGACCCACGGCATCGCCCACGGTGAAGCGATGTGGCCCGATGAACTCGACGAGTTGCAGCGTCTCGGCCGGGAGAACGTCGAGCAGATCGTGGAACTGCTCGTGCGCCACGATGTCGACGTCGATCTGCGCATGGTCGGCAAGACCACGCTGGCAAGGACCCCTCACGACGCCGATGCCCTTCGGGCAGCGGTGGCGACGTACACCCGCCGCGGCGAGGAGGTGCGCTTCCTCGACCGCGACGAGGTGCGCGCCGACATCCATTCCCCGGCCTTCGTCGGGGGACTACGGATATCCGGCGGCGGGCTCGTCGATCCGATGGCGCTGACCCAGGGTCTGCGTTCGATCGCGGAGACGCTCGGAGCGGCGGTCTTCGAGCGATCCGCAGCGACCGGTATCGAACGGTCGGGCGCCGGACTGACGGTGCATTGCGCCGACGGGCGCGTCGACACGTCACAGGTCTTGCTCGCCTCCAACGCCTATCCGCCGCTGCTGCGGCGGCTACGAGCCTGGATTCTGCCGGTCTACGACTATGTACTCGCCACGGCACCGTTGACCGGCGAACAGTTGGAATCGATCGGTTGGGCGGAGAATCAGGGACTGACCGACGCGGGAAATCAGTTCCACTACTTCCGGCGGACCCGTGACAACCGGATCGTCTGGGGCGGATACGACGCGATCTATCACTTCGGCAATGCCGTGCACAGCAAGCTCGAACAACGAGACGCCTCCCATCGTGTTCTGGCACAGCACTTCCGAGAGACATTCCCCCAGCTGCGCACGCTGCCGTTCACCCACCGGTGGGGCGGGGTCATCGACACCACGACCCGGTTCACCCCGATCTTCGGGACCGCATACCGTGGCCGCCTGGCATACGCGGTCGGCTTCACCGGCCTGGGCGTGGCGTCCACCCGATTCGGTGCCCGGGTCGCGCTCGACCTCTTGGATGGACGTCTGACCGAACGAACAAGACTGAAGGCGGTAACCGGCACCGCGGTGCCATTCCCGCCTGAGCCGCTGCGCTGGCCTGCCGTGCAGCTCACCCGCGCCGCACTAGCGCGCGAGGACGAAACCGGCACGAGGGGAACGCTCTTGCGCACCCTCGACCGATTCGGTGTCGGCTTCAACAGCTGAGGAGAGACCCATGACCACTGGACGTTTTCATCGCGGCCGCAGGGCGGACGGATCCGGGCATCAGCGGGTGCTCATCGACCCCGCCAGCGCAAAGCCCACCGCCACCGTCACCGAAGCCACGGTTGCCGAAGCGGCCGCCGCGGTGACGGCGGCGACCGAGGCGTTCGGCGACTGGTCGCAACGTACCGCCGCCGAACGTGCGCGGGTGCTGTTGAAGTGGGCCGATCTGATCGATGCTCACTCGGACGAGTTGACCGCTATCGAGGTGGCCGAAACGGGTAAGCCGGAAGCGGTCTTTCGCGATGGCGAACTGCCTTTCGCGACGGACAATCTGCGGTTCTTCGCCGGTGCCGGCCGATCACTCGAAGAGACGGGCGCCGGGGTTCTCAGCGCCGGTTACACGTCGATGATCGTGCGCCGACCAGTGGGACCGGTGGTGGGCATAGCCCCGTGGAACTTCCCGATGATCATGGGGCTGTGGAAGATCGGCCCCGCGCTGGCCGCCGGGAACACCATCGTCATCAAACCGGCGCCGACGACCCCGACAAGCACGCTCTACATCGCCGGACTCGCCGTCACGGCCGGTATCCCGCCCGGCGTGCTTGAGGTGGTCACCGGTGGTGACGATATCGGGCAGGCATTGGTGGCCGACGAGCGTATCCAACTGATCTCGATCACCGGCTCCACGCGCGCCGGTCGGCAGGTGATGTCGTCGGCCGCAGTCCGCGGTGCGCGGGTCCACCTTGAGCTCGGCGGAAAAGCTCCCTGCTTGGTGTTCGAGGACGCGGATCTGGATGCCGCCGCACACGGTATCGCCATGGGGGCGACATACAACTCCGGCCAGGATTGCACGGCCGCCACGCGTGTCTACGCCCACACATCGGTCTTCGACGAACTGATGGATCGCCTCGTGCGTGTCTTCGGTGAGATCCGGGTCGGCGATCCACGTGATCCGCGTACTGATATCGGACCTTTGGTCAGTGTCGAACATCGCTGCGGTGTACATGATTTCGTGGAACGTGCCGTCGCCGCGGGTGCCACGGTCCGGGTGGGAGGCGTCATTCCGGAAGGAGTCGGTGCCTACTATCCGCCGACGTTGATCACGGGGGTAGAGCAGTCTGACGAGATCGTGCAGAACGAGGTGTTCGGTCCGGTGCTGGTCGGGCTGCCGTTCGCCGACGAGGCGGACGCGATTCGGTTGGCCAACGACTGTCGGTACGGTCTGGCCTCGTCGGTGTGGACAACCGATGTGGCCCGGGCACTACGGGTCGCGCACTCCATCGACGCCGGCGTCACCTGGGTCAACGACCACCTCCCGATCGCCTCGGAAGCGCCGCACGGCGGCGTGAAGGCGAGCGGATTCGGCAAGGACATGAGCCAGGCCGCGGTTGCCGAGTACACGGTGGCCAGGCACATCATGGTCAAACATGCGCCCCGCGCGGCGCATGATTCGTTCCGTCCATCGTGAAAAGCGCTGTGCCACAAGTCTGAATATGCGTGAAGTGCAGCTCCGGAGCGATCCTGCGGTCGGTCCGGAGCTCTGCATGCGTGCTGATCTGGCTAGAATATGTTGACCTCGAACAATTTTCGTCTATCTGATGCGGCGACGCACGTGTGCGGCTAGCGTGTGAACCACGCCGAAGATCCGTGAGAACACTTCCGGAACAGAGCGATACGCGACAATGGCCCATTCCGGGGCCGCACCTGCTTGATACGCCCGACATCGATGTCGGGGATTCGTTTCTGAGAACACTGGAGGATCGCATGGCGACCAGGGATGATCCCGCTGCACTGCATTCGGTAGACGAAGTGCTGCCTCGGAAGATGCGCTGGTTCGACGGTTTCGCCATGGCCATGACGATGCCCGCGGCACTGGTGGCCACCTTGGGCGCGTCGATCGCCGGCCTGGGCGGCTGGGGTGCGGCGGTGTTGTGGGCGATCTCGATGGCGATTTCGATGGCAGTGAACTGGATCTACATCGAACTGGCTGCGATGTTCCCGGATGCCTCCGGCGGTATCTCGGGATACGCGGCCGAGGCATGGAAGAAGCGGGTCCCGTGGTTCGCCCCGTTGGCGGGCGTGGGTTACTGGCTGCCGTGGGGATCGAATCTGGCCACGTACGGGTCGTTCACCGGCCTGCTCGTACAGTCGCAGTGGTTCCCGGAACAGCAGTGGGCGATGGACTTCGGGCCGCTGCATCTGAGCTTCCCGATCGTCGTCGGGCTGATCGTCATCTTCGTGCTGTACGGGATCAACATCGTCGGAGTACGGGTCACGATGGCATTCGTCTATGTGACCGCCGCAATCTTGATGGTGCCACTGGCGGTATTCGTCGTACTCCCGCTCTTCAGCGCCGACTGGGCACCCATGGATCTGACCTGGAATCTGCACGGGTGGGAGGGCCTGCACACGGCGATCGTCTGGCTGTACGTGATGGCATGGACGACATTGGGTATCGAAGTCTGCGCGACGTTCGCCTCGGAGTACCGTGATCCCGTCCGCGACACCGCGCGCGCGATCCGCGCCTCCGCATTGTTCTGCCTAGGGGTGTTCTTTCTCGTCCCGCTGACGCTCGGCGGATTCGCCGGAGAGCAGGCGATCAGCGAGAACCCCTCGACATTCTTCGTCGCCAGCTTCTCGCAACTGACCGGCGCCGGCGCGGACGTAATGGTGTTGTGCCTCATCGCATCACTGGTGCTAGTGATGTTGACCTCTGTCGCCGACGCCTCCCGGGTGCTGTTCAACATGGGCAAGGAGGGCATCACCGTCCGGGCAATGGGCAAGCTCAACAGCCGGGGTGTACCGGTGCGGGCGCTGAATGTGATGTTGGTGCTCAATATCGTTCTGCTGGTGGTGCTTCAGCAGCCCCTGGCCATCATCGTGACCGGCAATCTCGGCTACATCCTGGCCCACGTGCTGGCTCTGGCCGGCTTCGCGCTGCTGCGGAAGGACCGTCCAGACGCGGCCAGGCCCATTCGGTTGCCGCGCGCCTTCGTGCCGCTGTCGGTGGCTCTCTCTGCCCTGCTCGCGGTGCTACTGGTGGTGGGAGCGACAGGGTTTTCCATCACCGGATACGGCGGCGTGTTGGAGCTGGGTATCGCGTTGTCGATCCTCGCCGGCGGTGTAATGCTGTGGTGGTTCGTGCAACGTCGAGGTCCGGCGGACGCCGATCAAGGGAGCGCGTAGTCCATCGGCGGCCCGTTGAGGTTCGTGGCCTCGCGATGGACGACCGTGGTGGCAATCTTCTCATCGCCTCGGGCGACGCCGACGATCGACACTTCGTCGTTCACCGCGAACGCCGCAGCGGTCCCGCCGACCTGACTGCCGCTGGCGGTTATCCCGTGGGTCTGATCATCGATGCGGAAGGTACGTGCCACCCCGTCGGGGCCCAACGCCGTCAGGGACGTCGGCGACACGGCGATCAGTCGGCCGTCCTGCATCACGGGTTGGACGATCACGGGTTGGACAGCGTGGGCCACCGGGATGGCAGCCGGTTGCAGCGGAGCCGGTTGCTGCGTACCCATCGCGTGCATCACCAGCGCGGTGGCCACCGCAGCGAACGCGACGGCGAAGGAGATCGCCAGGCTGATGGTCGTGCTGCGCGGCGTGCGTCGCGCATGCTTTCCCTGTCGCATGTGTGTTGACCTCCTCCGGTTGACCGCGGGTTACCCGGAGCCGGGTGGCGAGTAAACGCGGCGCGGCGGGGTAGTCCTGCGCCATGGCAAAGATCGGGTACTTCCTCTCCAGCGAGCAGTTCACCCCTCAAGAGCTTGTTGACCAGGCAAAACGTGCTGAGGACGCGGGTTTCGAGGCACTCTGGATCTCGGATCATTTTCATCCGTGGAACGACGAACAGGGGCAGAGCTCGTTCGTCTGGGGTGTCATCGGTGCGTTGTCGGAAGCCACCTCATTGCCGGTGTCGACCGCAGTGACATGCCCGACCATGCGGATCCACCCCGCGATCATCGCCCAGGCGGCGGCAACCGCCGCGGTACAGCTCGACGGGAAGTTCGTGCTCGGTGTCGGCAGCGGCGAGGCTCTCAACGAGCACATCCTCGGTGACCCGTGGCCCTCGGTCGGTGTGCGGCTGGAGATGCTGGAGGAATCCCTCGAGGTGATCCGCTTGCTTCTCGGTGGTGACGAGGTCAGCCACCACGGTGTGCACTACGAAGTGCAGGAGGCGCGTATCTACACCCGTCCGGAGCAGCCGCTGCCGATCTATGTGTCCGGATTCGGTCCGCAGGCCGCCGAATTGGCAGGCCGCATCGGTGACGGCTACGTACTGGTGACGCCCGAAGCGAATCTGGTCGAGATCTTTCGGGAATCAGGGGGCGGTGACAAGCCGGTACAGGCGGGCACGAAAGTGTGCTGGGATCGAAACGCCGATGTGGCGGTCGACACCGCGCACCGGATCTGGGGTAACCAGGGCCTGCCCGGTCAGACGGCGCAGATCCTTCCGCGGCCAAAGGATTTCGCTGCCCTGCAACAGTTGGTTCCCAAATCCGAGATCGCCGAATCGGTGGCCTGTGGGCCGAATCCGGATCAGCACGCCGCGCAGGTCCGTCAATATCTCGACGCGGACATCGACGAGGTCTACGTCTCACAGATCGGTCCGGATATGGACGGCTTCTTCGCGGCCTGGCAGCGCGATGTACTACCCCAGCTGCGCTGACGGCGCATCGGCCATCAGGCGGGCAGCGCCTGCTCGCCGATGCCGATGGTGATGCGCGGCGACGCCGCCGGATCGAGCCACTGCAGTAGCGCCCGCATATCGTCGCGGGCCACGGCGATACAGCCCCAGGTGGGTTCGCCGTCGGTCACATGGAGAAAGATGCCTGCCGACCGGCCGGGGATCCGGGCGGGGTTGTGGTCGATCAGCACGGCGTAGTCATACATCGCACCCGAAGAGCCCAGATTCTCCGCGTCCTTGGACGGCTTGGTCGGTGAGCGCACAAGGGTGTTGTAGGTGGGAGAGTCGACGTCCTCATCCCACCAGTCCTGGTCGTCCACGCGCGTGTAGGGCAGTGCGGTGCCCGGATCGGGTTCGCGTCCGAACGCCATCCCGAGCGGGAAGGTGCCCAGCGGAGTGCGGAAGACGTCATCCTGAGGCTCACCCACACCCAGTTCCCCGAGATCGGCCGGTATCGGCCCGATCACCTGCTGCCAGTCGCGGCCGACCATCTCGTAGGCGGTGAGCGTCCCGACCGGCGAGTCCGCACTCGGTGCCTGCACCGTGATCAGCTGGGACTGTGTCGGCTGGGCCGACGCGGGCGGTGCGGTCATCATGCCGAGCAGCACAAGCGCGGCGCCGGATGCCAGTCGTCGCAGTTCCTTGCCCATACCGTGATGTCCTCTCGTGGATCCTTTCCCCATTGTGCGTGTCCGGCCGGATAGCTTTGCACCCATGCCGATATCCGGGACGACACCGAGCGCCGACGCGACGCGGGCAGCCGAGGCGTGGTTTCTGCACCGGGGCCTCCCGTCGGCGGTGCCGGCACGGGCCCGGTGGCGAGGTGTTCTGCCGCGCTCGGCCCCCGGGTTGACCGCGTGGGCCGTGCTGATGCTGCT
Source organism: Mycolicibacterium neoaurum (assembly GCF_036946495.1). NCBI lineage: Bacteria > Bacillati > Actinomycetota > Actinomycetes > Mycobacteriales > Mycobacteriaceae > Mycobacterium > Mycolicibacterium neoaurum. Next base: position 1,522,271 of record NZ_JAQIIX010000002.1, on the reverse strand, counting down.
GAGCCTCGTGGTGACCATCGCCTCGGGTGACCGTGATATCGACATCGATGACGACCCGACGATGTCGCAGTGGGCGGCTCTGGGCGTGCTGGTGTGCATCCCGATCGCGATGGCGCTCGCCGGATATGGTGTCGGACGGATTCACGGCGCCGGCGGCCGGAGGCTCGCCGCGGTCGGCGCGGTGGTGGTCGGTGTCTGCTCGGATTGGCCCGGTGATGATGTGGCCGATGTGCTGCGGGATATCGCGGTCGATCTGTCCGTGGTTGCGGGCATTCTGATTGGTACCGGAACCGGTGTCGGATCGATTCTGGGCTGGTCGGCCCGCGTCGCGGTGCGCCAGCTCCGCTCGGCGGGACGACTCATCGTCCGAGCGTTGCCGGTGGTGCTGCTCACGGTGCTCGTGTTCTTCAACTCCGTTGTCTGGGCTATCGCCTCGAACCTCGATGTGGCGCGGATGACGCTGCTCGTGGGCTTCCTGGCTGTGATCGCGATGGGGTTCCTCGTCTCGGGCATCAGCGACCACCTGCCGACGACCGCCGGATCGGCCGGGCACGAAGGTTTGGCCGATACAACGTTTGCGACGATGCCACAGGTTGCGGAAAGCGGCCCGCTGAGCCGCGGTGAGCGCGCCAATCTCCTTCTGGCGGCCACCATCTCACAGGTGACGCAGATGGTGATCCTCGCCGCGATCACCGGTGCGGTGTTCTTCGCCATGGGCTTGATCGTGTTGAACCCCGTGGTGTCCGAGAAGCTCACCGGCGGTGCCGGCACGCAGAGCGTCTGGTTCGATGTGACGTTACCGGTGTCGGTTGCGCACCTGCACGTCACGGCATTGTTGACGGCTCTGACGTTCATGTATGTCAGCGCGCGGGCGGTCGGCGACGGTGAGTATCGCAGAGACTTCCTCGACCCGCTGCTGGCGGATATGGAGTTGGCGGTCGCTGCCCGACACCGTTACCGGGCCGTCTCGGGCTGACGATAAGCACCGACTTCGACGCTCTACCGCAACGGCCGGATAATCGATTTCCCGACCGATGCCTGCGCGCCTACCCTGGAAGGCCGCACCGCATCGCGCGTGCGGTAATCCAGGGAGTTTGATTTGAGTACCGGGCCCATCGTGCGTACCGAAGCGCTGCCGAAAGCCCCGCCGAGCGCGGCGGTGATCATCGCGTTGCTGGTGTTCTCCGCCTTCGTCATGATCCTCAACGAGACGATCATGAGCGTCGCGTTGCCGGTGCTGATCGTCGACCTGGACATTGCGGCTCGTACCGCCCAATGGTTGACAAGCGGCTTCTTGTTGACCATGGCGGTGGTCATCCCCATGTCCGGCTCACTGCTGCAACGCTTCTCGGTACGCACCATCTTCACCTCCGCGATGTCACTGTTCAGCGCCGGCACCTTGATCGCCGCCATGGCTCCGGGATTTCCGGCCCTGTTGGCCGGTCGTATCGTTCAGGCCTGCGGCACGGCCGTGATGGTGCCGCTGTTGATGACGACGGTCATGAAACTGATCCCCGCCGAGCGGCGCGGGCAGACGATGGGCACCATCTCGATCGTGATCGCGGTCGCCCCCGCGATCGGGCCGACACTGTCCGGCATCATCCTCGGATCGCTGAACTGGCGGTGGACGTTCTGGATCGTGTTGCCCATCGCCCTGCTCGCATTCGCGGCAGGTCTGGCGTGGTTGCGCGTCGCCGATGATCGGGAACAGCACACCCCGATCGACGCAGTATCGGTACCGCTGTCGGCAATTGCGTTCGCCGGCTTGGTTTTCGGACTCTCCGAACTCGGCGGTCACGGTGGGCAGGGCGTGCCGGCATGGATTCCGTTGGTGGTGGGAACGGTTGCCATGCTCGCCTTCGGGGCGCGTCAGCTGCAGTTGCAACGGGTGCAGCGCGCATTCCTGGACCTGACGCCTTTCACGTATCGACGGTTTGCGGTATCGGTGGGTCTGGTGGTCATCGGTTTCATGGGCCTGTTCGGCGCAATCATCATGATCCCGCTGTACGTCCAGGATGTGCTGGGGCGCAGTGCTCTGGCCGCGGGGCTGACGAGTCTGCCCGGCGGTCTGTTGATGGGAATGGCTGGGCCACTGGTCGGTAGGGTGTACGACCGCCACGGAGCGCGCAGGCTGGTGGTGCCGGGCTCGATCATGTTGTTCCTGGCGTTGTGCGGCTTCGCTCTGATGTCGGCCGCCACGCCCCTCTGGGAACTCGTTGTGTTGCAGACGATCATGATGGTCGGCCTGGCCATGATGTTCACACCGCTGATGACGGATGCGCTCGGCGTGCTACCGGATCGGCTCTATTCGCACGGCAGCGCCATCATGACCACCTTGCAGCAAGTGGCGGGCGCCGCCGGCACCGCCCTGTTCGTGACCGTCATGGCCAAGGCGTCCACTTCTGGTGGCGCCCCGGACATGCCGGGTGTGCACGCGGCGTTCGTGGCAGCGGCCATCATCGGTGCGGTCGCGGTGGTGGGCGCCTTCTTCACCGCCGCGCAGCCGAGCCAGGCCGGTGGCACACCGGTGCACTGATATGCCTGCCGCTGTCTAAACCCCGATCCGGGTCATGATGACCTCGGCGACTGTTTCGACGACGGCATGGGTTTGTGGGTCGTCGGCGGCCTCGTATCGGTCGTCGGCGGCGAGGTAGTGTGCGCCAGCGATCGACCCGTGGTCGGCGGCCACCTCGATGACCTCTGCGGGCCAGCCGATGACCCGTAACTCGGTCGCGAACTCGATCGATGCCGATGCCGGCACCACGGCATCTGCGTCCCCGGTGAGCAAGGTGAACGGGGTGGGTGTGGCGCCCGCCGGCGCCCCGGACTGTACAACGCCGCCGGAGATCGGGTCGTCGGCCCAGAATGCGCCACCGAGACATACGGTATGTCCCACTGCGATATCGAGTTCCGAGGCACGCAAGGTCAGGCCTGCCGCGGCGACACCGCCCAGCGACCAGCCGATCACGGTGAGGGCGCTTCCTGCTGCCTGTTGCGTAGCGAACCGTGCCGATGCCAGGAGATCGGCACGTCCCGCATCGAGTGCATGGGAGTCCCAGTCGGCGGCGATGACGGCCAGGCCGCGCTCGGCGAGGACTTCGGCCAGCGTTCGGACGGCCGAACGGGAATCGGTCTGCGTGCCATGCCACAGCAATGCGGTCGCCGGTCCCGGGGTGCCGTAGACGTCGGCGCACCGGCCCGGCGCGTACTCCACGGTGCGCACCGGCCGGCTCACGAATGCGGGGTCGGGCTCTGGGTGGACTCCCATTTGGATTCCAATGTCCGCTGAGCCGGGGTCCCGGCGGCCAGCTCGAGCTGGAACGTCTCACCGTCGTCGGTCTCGAACGTGACGAGGTAGCCCGCGTCCACCTCTTCCTTGTGCACCACCTTGTGGGCGCCCGCGCGGTCGGCCAGCGAGACGATGTCGCCGGGTGCGACATCGTCGATGACGCCGTTCGTAGATGTATCGGTCGTGTCGGTCATTGTGCAGCGGTAGCCGGAAACGCCCATGGCCAAACGCCCGCAGGTCAGGTGGCGTCTTGCCGATGCGACCGCTCCACATTAAGGTTTCGGCCAACCGAAATTTCCGAGTGGAGTGAGCGAAATGACGATGGGTCGGTCGTGGGTCACCCGATGTGTGGCGGCCGCGATCGTTGTGCTCGTGGCGGCGGGCTGCGAGGCCGGCGCGGACTCCAGGTCGGGGGATCGGCCGACCGTCCTCACCACCTTCACGGTGCTGGCCGATATCGCGGCCAACGTGGCCGGCGAGCATCTGAACGTCGAGTCGATCACCAAACCCGGCGCGGAGATCCATGGCTATGAACCCACGCCAGGTGACATCAAGAAGGCGGCCAGGGCAGATCTGATCCTGGACAACGGCCTGAATCTGGAGGCGTGGTTCGCCAAGTTCGTCGACGGTATCGACGTCCCGCATGTCGTGGTCAGCGACGGGGTAGCCCCGGTCGACATCGCCGATGACGCGTACGCCGGCATGCCGAATCCGCATGCATGGATGTCACCGCTGAACGTCCAGAAGTACGCCGACAACATGGCGGAGGCCTTCGCCACACTCGATCCCGCGCATGCCGGGGACTACCGGGCCAACGCCGCCGCCTACCGCGGCCAACTCCAGCAGGTCCACGACGAACTGGTCAGCGAACTCGAGTCACTGCCCGCCGGGGAGCGCGCACTGGTGACCTGCGAGGGCGCCTTCTCGTATCTGGCCCGCGATGCCGGCCTGACGGAGAAGTACATCTGGGCGGTCAACGCTGAGCAGCAGGCCACTCCGCAACAGATCGCGTCGGCCATCGACTTCGTCAGGACCAACAATGTGCCTGCCGTGTTCTGCGAGTCGACGGTGTCCGATGCCGCCATGCAACGGGTCGTGGAGGCGACCGGTACGACCTTCGGCGGCGTGCTCTATGTCGACTCGCTCTCTGCGGCAGACGGACCCGTCCCGACCTATCTTGATCTGATCCGGCACGATGCAGACACCATCGCGACCGCACTGACCGCCAACCGGGTGCCGTGATGGTCCCTGCGCTTGAGGTGGACTCGATCACGGTGCGGTACGGACCCGTCCTGGCCCTCGGGAATGCCACGGTGACCATCGAACCGGGTCGCGTGTGCGGTCTGGTCGGGATGAACGGATCCGGAAAGTCCACGCTGTTCAAGGCCATCATGGGCCTGGTGCGCCCGGACGACGGCGCGGTGCGGATCTTCGGGCAGGATCCGGCGCGTGCCCGAAAGACGGGCGTGGTCGGGTACATGCCGCAGAGCGAGGCCATCGACTGGGCCTTCCCGCTATCGGTCCACGATGTCGTCATGACCGGTCGGTACGGGCGGATGGGGCCGACCAGACGGGCGCGCACCGCGGACAAACGGGCCGTCGACCAGGCATTGGAGCGCGTCGAACTCGGCGAGTACCGCCATCGCCAGATCGGGCAGCTCTCCGGCGGCCAGCGCAAGCGGGCCTTTCTGGCGCGGTGTATCGCTCAAGAGGCCGAACTGCTGTTGCTGGACGAACCTTTCGCCGGGGTGGATACCCGCAGCGAAGCGACCATCAGCGCCCTGCTGCGCAGCCTTGCCGACGGTGGCGTCACCATTCTGGTGTCCACACACGATCTGCGGGCGCTTCCCGATCTCGCCGATGAGGCCGTGCTGCTGATGAACACCGTGCTCCTGCACGATCGTCCTGACGTGGTGCTGCAACCACAGAATCTTGCGCGCGCCTTCGGGCTCGGCGCGACCGATGCGGATGCCCGATGAGTGTCCTCGATTTCCTCGCCGAGCCGCTGCAGCTGGAGTTCATGGTGCGGGCCCTCGCGACAACGTTGATCGCCTCGGTCGTCTGCGCCACACTCTCGTGCTGGCTGGTGTTGATCGGCTGGTCGCTGATGGGCGACGCGGTCTCGCACGCGGTGTTGCCCGGGGTGGTGCTCGCCTACATCCTCGGTGCCCCGTTCGCCCTGGGCGCCATCGTCTTCGGGTTCGCCGCGGTGGCGCTGATCGGTGTGGTGCGAGATACCAGCCGCACCAAGGAAGATGCCGCCATCGGCGTGGTCTTCACGACGCTGTTCGCGTTGGGTTTGGTCCTCATCTCGATCACGCCGAGTCAGATCGACTTGAACCACATCATCTTCGGCAATCTGCTCGGGGTTTCCCGGTCGGATCTCCTGCAGGTCGCGGTGCTCGGCGCGATCGTGCTCGCAGTGTTGGTCGTCAAGCGCCGCGATTTCACGTTGTACGCCTTCGATCCGAGCCACGCCCACGCGGTCGGCATCAGCCCCCGGGTGCTCAGCGCGGCCCTGCTGGGGTTGCTCGCGCTGACATCGGTCGTCGCACTGCAGGCGGTCGGCGTCGTTCTGGTCGTGGCGCTGCTCATCACTCCCGGCGCGACGGCGTACCTGTTGACCGACCGGTTCGGTCGGATGTTGGTGATCGCGCCGGCCATCGCGTCCGGTAGTGCGCTGGTCGGGTTGTACGCCAGCTACTACCTCGACACTGCTTCCGGGCCCATGGTGGTGCTCATCAACGGCGCCGCGTTCGCGATGGCCTACCTGTTCGGTCCTCGGCACGGTCTGCTGGCGACCCGACTGCGTTCCACCGCACGCTGATTCGGGTCACGCCGGCCGGCCAGGCACACCCAGCGCCAACACCGCGACGTCGTCATCGACCCCGGAGCCCATTTCGGCCAACAGAGCACGGATGGCATCGACGATCTCGGCGGGACCGGTGGGCGTGTGCGTGGCGGCGAAACGCAGCAGGGCCTTGCCGTCGTCGTCGAAGCGTTCGGTACCTGGCCCGACGCGTGCGTCCGGCAGACCGTCGGTGTACAGCACCAGGGTGTCCCCGGGGCCGAGATGCATTCGCACAGAAAGAAAGTGTGGGTCCTCGACCAATCCGACGGCCTGGCCGCCGACGGTGTCGACGTAGTAGGCCTGACCGTCTGCGCCGAGCAGCAGCGGCGGCGGGTGCCCGGCGCTGGCGAGTTCGACATCGAAGCCGGACCCACGCCGAGTCAGGTTGCCATAGACCACCGTGCACATCCGGTGCGCCGCCACCTCGAGCCGTTGATGGAGCACGGTGTTGAGGTTCTGCAGTACGCGGAGGGGATCGGCGTCGAACACTGCAGCCGAACGCAGCACGTAGCGGGTCAACCCGGTGATCACCGCGGCGTCGACACCCTTGCCCGAGACATCGCCGAGGAAGAACCCCCAGGTATCGGTGGACAGCGGAAACAGGTCGTAGAAATCGCCCCCGACGTCTTCGTCGGCGGCGGCATGGAAGTGGTCGGCTGCGTGGAGCCCGGCGGGCGGCGACAACAGCGGCGGGCGCAACGAGCGGCGAAGGGTGTCGGCAAAGGACCGCGCCCGTTCCCGTTCCTGCTCGGCGCGGCGCCGCTGCTCCAGCAGCTCGCGCTCGTACGCGCGCCGGTCGCTGGCATCGACGGCGGTGACGCGCCACAGCTCGGGCTGGCTACCGGAGGCGGGTTTGACGTTCGCGGTCAGGAACATCGGCAGTCGTGAATCGTCGGCGGCGCGCAGATCGACGGTCACCCCGTCCAGGGCTCCCGTCATCCGCAGCATCGGAACGAAGTGCGTTTCATAATGAATCTGGCCGCCCACCGTGAGCAGGTCGGCGAAGAACCGATCTCGCAGTGACTCCCGCGGATAGCCCAACCAGCCGGCGAAGGTGGCATTCGCGGCGATGATGCGGCCATCCGCCGCCAGCAGCACGTGCCCCGACGGCGAGTCATCCCAGAAGTCCGCGGCGCCCGGCTCGGTCATGTCCGGATGGCGAAGTCCGCTATGGCGATTGCGGTGGCCTCTGGAGCGCTGACATGCGGGCAGTGACCTATCGCGTCGAGGGTGACCAACGTGCTGTCCGGCACGTGCCGGTGCACGAATGCGCCCACCTCCCGCGGCGCGATGACATCCTGTGAGCACTCGATCACCAGCGTCGGCACCGGGATCTTCGCCAGATCGGAGCGGTTGTCCGAGAGGAAGGTTGCCCGCGCGAACACGCGTGCCCGTTCCGGGTCCGTTCGGCAGAAGGCCGCTTCGAGTTCATCGTGCAGATCGGGCCGGTCGGGATCGCCCATGATGACCGGCGCCATGGAACTGGACCAGCCCAGATAGTTGGCGTCCATCGATTCCAGCAGCTCGTCGATGTCATCGGGGGAGAAGCCGCCCCGGTAGTCACCGTCATCGATATAGCGCGGCGACGGGGTCACCATGACCAGCTTGGCGAACCGATCGGGCCGGTCGATGATGGCCAGCGCCCCGATCATGGCGGCCACCGAATGCCCCACGAAGATCACCTCGGTGAGATCGAGCTCCTCGACGATGTCGAGAACATCGTCGGCATAGCCGGACAGCTGCGCGTACCGCTCCGGGTCCCAGGCCGCCGGGTCCGAGGCCCCGGAGCCGACGTGGTCGAAGAGCACCATCCGGAACCGCGAACGCAATCCTTCGACGACCGGACGCCACAGGTTCTGATCACACCCGAACCCGTGCGCCAGGAGCAGCACGGGCGCATCGGCGCAGCCGACCTCGGTGATGTTGTTCCGCACGCGCGCGCTCATGATCGCTCAGCATAGGGCGCGCCAGGAATCAGTCGGTCACCTGTTGGAATACCGTCACCGACCGCGCGGCGACCTTACGCGCCGCTCCGGCAGGCACAGCCTCCTCGGCCACCTCCGGTGTGGCCGCGGTGTCCACCACCGGCGCCCAGGCCTGCCCGAACTCGGACGGGGGCAGCGTGAACTCCATCGGCTCGTGATGTCCGTTGAAGCAGACCACGAACGAATCATCGGTCACCCGCTGGCCACGCACATCCAGATCGGGTATGCCGTTGCCGTTCAGGAAGATCGCGATGGATTTGCCGAACCCGGTGTCCCAGTCCTCGTCGCTCATCTCCGATCCGTCGGGGCGGAACCAGGAGATGTCGGGCAGTGCCTCGGACCCGCGCTGGCGCACCGGGCGGCCATTGAAGAACCTGCGGCGGCGGAACACCGGGTGCTCGGCGCGCAGCTGTGCCAGTTTGGCGGTGAAATCCAGCAGCCCCTGATCGGCATCGGCCCAGTTAACCCAGGTGATCTCATTGTCCTGGCAGTACCCGTTGTTGTTACCACCTTGGGTGCGGCCGAGTTCGTCACCATGGCAGATCATCGGCACGCCCTGCGACAACAGCAGGGTGGTCAGGAAGTTGCGTTCCTGCTGGGCGCGCAGCGCCAGGACCTCGGGGTCGTCGGTGGGGCCTTCGACTCCGCAATTCCACGACCGATTGTGGCTCTCGCCGTCGTTGTTGTCCTCGCCGTTGGCCTCGTTGTGCTTTTCGTTGTAGGACACCAGGTCGCGCAGGGTGAATCCGTCGTGGGCGATCACGAAGTTGATCGAGGCGACCGGTCGGCGCGCGGTGTGCTCGTACAGATCGGCCGAGCCGGTGAGCCGGGACGCGAACTCACCGAGACTGCCCGCCTCGCCGCGCCAGAAGTCGCGCACCGTGTCGCGGTATTTGCCGTTCCACTCCGTCCACTGGGGTGGGAAGTTTCCCACCTGGTAGCCGCCCGGCCCCACATCCCAAGGCTCTGCGATCAACTTGACCTGGCTGACCGTGGGATCCTGCTGGACGAGTTCGAAGAATGTCGACAGCTTGTCCACGTCATAGAACTCACGGGCCAGCGTGGAGGCCAGGTCGAAGCGGAACCCGTCGACGTGCATCTCGGTCACCCAGTAACGCAGCGAATCCATGATCAGCTGCAGCGAGTGCGGGTGGCCGACGTTGAGGCTGTTGCCGGTACCGGTGTAGTCCATGTAATAGCGCTTGTCATCATCGACCAGTCGGTAGTACGCACAGTTGTCGATGCCACGCATCGACAGGGTCGGGCCCAGATGGTTGCCCTCGGCCGTGTGGTTGTAGACCACGTCGAGGATCACCTCGATGCCGGCCTCGTGCAGAGTGCGCACCATGGCCTTGAACTCCTGAACCTGACCACCGGGGGTCGAGCTGGAGGAGTACTTGGCGTCGGGGGCGAAGAAGCCGATGGTGTTGTACCCCCAGTAGTTGGACAGGCCCTTGTCGATCAGCGTCGAGTCGTTGGCGAAGTGGTGCACCGGCATCAGCTCGATCGCGGTCACGCCGAGAGACTGCAGGTGGGCGATGATCGACGGATGCCCGATCGCGGCGTAGGTGCCGCGAATGGCGTCCGGGATGTCCGGATGAGTCTGGGTCAAGCCTTTGACGTGGGCCTCGTAGATGAAACTGTCGGCGTATTCACGCTGCGGTGGACGGTCCACGCCCCAGTCGAAGTACGGGTTGATGACCACCGACTTGGGCATGCTGGCGGCCGAGTCCGCGTCGTTGCGGCTGTCGGGTTCACCGAAGTTGTACCCGAAAAGCGACTGGTCCCACTGGAACGTTCCGTCGATGGCCTTGGCGTAGGGGTCCAGCAGCAGCTTGTTCGGATTGCAGCGGTGTCCGTTGGCCGGGTCGTGCGGTCCGTGCACCCGATACCCATAGCGCTGACCAGGCTCGATGGTCGGAAGAAAGCCATGCCAGATGAACCCGTCGACCTCGGGAAGCCGGTAGCGCGTCTCGTTCCCGTCGGCGTCGAACAGGCAGAGCTCGACCTTCTCGGCGACCTCGCTGAACAGGGCGAAATTGGTCCCGGAGCCGTCGTAGGAGGCTCCCAGTGGATAGGCCTTCCCGGGCCACACCTCCTGGGTCGGTGTGGACGGTGTCGGGTCGAGCGTTTCCGGCATGGGGTTCCTTCTCTGTCGAACTCTGTCGGACACATCGCAATGTTCAGCTTCGATGACGAACGTGCGCGTGGCTCCGGAGCACGGGAGTACCCGTTGACGGCCGTGTCTATTCTGCGAGTTCCATCACGACCGGTACGGACCCGATCGCGCATCGCCGCGTCGTGACACAACCCTGCACCATCGGCCCCGGTCTCGCCACCTGCCTCCATCCCGGTCGGAATCCCGAACGTGCCCGTGTCGCCGAAGGTGCTGTGCAGAAACAGGATTGATGGCGCGCACGGCGCGTCAATGTTTACGCTGGCACAATGCTGACCGAACTGGTCTCCCTCCCGGGTGGCACCTACCGAATGGGGTCGACCGCCTTCTATCCCGAGGAGGCCCCGGTCCACACCGTCACGGTCGGGCCGTTCCAGATCGAACGCCATCCGGTGACCAATGCGCAGTTCGCCGAGTTCGTCTCGGCCACCGGGTATCTGACCATTGCCGAGCGTCCCTTAAAGCCGGCCGATTTTCCGGGTGTTCCGGCGAGCGACCTGGGCCCGGGCGCCCTCGTTTTCCGGCCGACGGGCGGTCCGGTGAACCTCGCGGACTGGCGGCAGTGGTGGGTCTGGGAACCGGGCGCGTGCTGGCGGAGGCCCTTCGGCGGCGACTCGTCTCATGCCGACCGTCCAGACCACCCCGTGGTACAGGTCGCCTACCCGGATGCTGCCGCATACGCCGCCTGGGCGGGCCGCCGACTGCCCACCGAATCGCAGTGGGAGTATGCGGCGCGAGCGGGTTCCGACACCACGTATGCCTGGGGTGAGCAGGTGTGCCCGGACGGTCGACTGATGGCGAATACCTGGCAGGGGCGATTCCCGTATCGCAACGACGGCGCACTGGGCTGGTCGGGCACCTCTCCGGTCGGCGCATTCCCGCCGAATGATTTCGGTCTCGTCGACATGATCGGCAATGTGTGGGAGTGGACCACCACCCGGTTCAGTCGACACCATCGCGTCGACGGTGGCGCCGACAATGGCTGCTGCCCGCCATCACCGTCCGGTGACCCGACCGTCAGCCAGACGCTCAAGGGCGGCTCACACCTGTGCGCACCGGAGTACTGCCATCGCTATCGACCGGCGGCACGCTCTGCTCAGTCCCAGGACAGTGCGACCACCCATATCGGCTTCCGCTGTATAGCCTGACAGGCTGTTGGCGGCGTAAAGCCGTTCAGGACAAGGCCATCCATGCCCCGAGGCCGACCATCACCACCGCAATCACGATATCGAGCACGCGCCAGGTGGCCGGTTTCGCGAACAGGCCGGCCAGCTTGCGCGCCCCCAGACCCAGGCTCGTGAACCACAACGCGCTCGCGACGACGGCGCCCGCACCGAAAAGCCACCGCTGCTCGTGGTGCTCGTTGGCAAGAGATCCCAACAGCACGACGGTGTCCAGGTAGACATGCGGGTTGAGCCAGGTCAAGGCCGCCGCAGTGAGCAACACTTCGATGAGTCGGGTCGGGGTCTGCTCGGCCGGCGCCAATCCGCTCGGCCGTAGCGCGCGGCGTGCGGCCAGCAGGCCGTATCCGATGAGGAAGGCCGCGCCGCCGAGTTTGACGACGGTGATGGCGGTGGGGTGGGCGGTGACGAGCGCGCCGACGCCGGCGATGCCCGCCGCGATCAGGATCAGGTCCGACACCGTGCACAGTGCGATGACCGGCACGACATGCTCGCCGCGGATGCCTTGACGCAGCACGAACGCATTCTGGGCGCCGATGGCGGCGATGAGCGCCATGGTGGTCAGGAAGCCGACGAACAGCGGTGAAGCCATGGTGACGACGCTAAGCTTCTGCGGGTATCCAGTACAGCTAATGATTCTTACATTGGTTAAGAACTGCTTATGTATGTCGGCGCCGCGGGGTGCTCGGGAGATTTGTAGATTCCCTCGCGCCGGAACTGGGAGGTAATGACGCTACCCCCTTGCGCAGCTGCGGTATTCGGCGTAGTGTCGAACACAAGTTCGAATGCGCCGCGGTTCCCGATCCTCGGATCCGGTGAGCCGCAGACCGCGACTTCGGTCGCCGCGAGGTTCGACGGTCCCTGTCCGGGGGTCGTGCGGGCTGTGTGTGTTTGATGGTGCCCTTGGTTGGGTGCTGTGGGGGAAGTCGGTTTCCGTTGTGGACGCCACCTGTCTTGATGTGTTTGTTGATGCGTTGATCGATGATCTCGCTGCGGTGCCCTCGGAGGATGATGTCGGGCCGGGCTTGGGTCGGTTGCTGGATTGTGCTCGGCCGGTGGTCGATGACCAGGCGTTATTGGCGGTGTTGGTTGCGGCGGTGTCGGCGCGGAATCTGCTGGATTTTGTGATCGCTTCGGCGGTGGCCGCGGCTGAGCGGGCGGGTGTGCCGGGGCGGCGGCACCTGCGCACCGGGACTGACCTGCTCCGGTTGTTGGGCATGGCCCCGGGTGCGGCGACCCGCGCGGTACGGGTCGGGCGGATGGCCCCGTCTTTGGGGGCGTTGACGACCGCGCAGCGGTTGGGTGGGATCGGTATCGAGTTCGCCGACGCCGTCGGCAAAGGTGTCACCCATATCGAGGCTCGGGTGCCCTTATCCGACGACGATCGGGCGGCGGTGGTGCGCGCGTTGATGGTGCAGACCACCCCGGCCGAGGTGGCGGCGAAGGCGAGGGCGATCGCCCTCGACCGCGCCGCGAGTCTTCCGCCCGAGGAGCGGGTGGTGCCGGTCGCCGAAGACACCACGCTGAATGTGATGACCTTGGTCCAGAACGCCGAGGGCCGGTTTGAGGCCATTCTCGACCTGGATGTCGGGACCGGGGAAGAGCTGTGTGCGGCGTTGGATCCGTTGTGCCGACCGGTGCCCTTGCCGGACGGCTCTCCGGACCCGCGGTCCATTGATACCCGGCGGGCGGAGGCGATCGGGCAGGTGCTGCGCACCTATTTGTCGCAGTCGCGGCGTCCGATGTCCGGCGGGGTGCTCCCACACGTCACCCTCATCCGTCCGGTGCACCCGGGGGTGAGTGGGGGCGCGGTGGATCGGCTCGGGTTCGCCGGACCGGTCAGCGCCGCGACCGCGGACCTGATCGCCTGTGACGCGACGTTGACCTCGGTGGTCGTCGACCACACCGGAGTACCGCTGGACGTCGGCCGGGCCGAACGGCTGTTCACCCCGGCCATCCGCACAGCACTCGGCGTGCGTGATGGTGGGTGTGCCCATCCGGGGTGTGGACGCCCGGTGTCCTGGTGCGATGCCCACCACATCCAACCCTGGAGCGCCGGGGGCACAACGAGTGTGGACAACGGGGTGTTGTTGTGTCGGCTGCATCACGGCGTGATCCATCACGGTGGCTGGCGGGTCTATCTCGGTAGGGATCGCCATCCCTGGTTCATCCCACCCCGCACACCCGGGGAACCCGAACCGGAGCATCTGCGATCGCAGGCCCGACGCACCATGACCGACCTACCGACCGCCGCATAACCCAAAGCGCCCAAAGCCACAGCGCACCTTGACAACTGAACAGAGAAACCGCCCCTGTGGGTGGGCCTAGCCCCGCTGCAACTCCGCACGGATCACGTCGACGAATTCGTCGACATCCTCGGTGGTGGTGTCCCAGGCGGTCATCCAGCGCACCTCGCCGCGGGCCCGGTCCCAGTCGTAGAAACGAACCTGTTCGCGAATGCGATCGGCGGCGCCGTTCGGGATGATCGCGAAGATAGCGTTGGCCTGGGTCTCCTGGGTAAAGGTGAGTCCGGGAGGCGGGTCGGCTTCCAGGGCGGTGCGCAGTCGGGCGGCCATCGCGTTGGCATGTCGCGCGCTGCGCAGTCCCAGCTCGTCATCGAACAGACTCAGCAGCTGCGCTGAAGCGAAGCGCATCTTGCTCGACAGCTGCATGGTGAGCTTGCGTAAGTAGACCAACCCCGAGACGCGGTCGGGGTCCAGCACCACCACCGCCTCGGCGGCCAACAGCCCGTTCTTGGTGCCGCCGAGACTGACCACGTCGACGCCGGCCTCGGTGGTGAACTCCCGGAACGGAACGTCGAGAGCGGCGGCCGCATTCCACAATCGCGCCCCGTCCACATGCACCGACATCCCACGGGAGTGGGCGAACTCGGCCACGGCACGGACCTCGTCCGGGGTGTAGAGCGTGCCCATCTCGGTGGACTGGGTGATGCTGACGGCCAGGGGTTGGGCCCGGTGCTCGTCACCCCAGCCGTATGCCTCGCGAGCGATCAGGTCGGGGGTCAGCTTGCCATCGGGCGTCGGCACCGTCAGGAGTTTGTGGCCCATCACCCGTTCCGGGGCGCCGGCCTCGTCGGTGTTGATGTGGGCGGTCTGTGCCGTGATCACCGCGCCCCAGCGCGGAAGCAGACCGGTCAACGCCACCACATTGGCACCGGTCCCGTTGAAGACGGGGAAAGTCTCGGCGGCCGGACCGAAGTGGTCGCGGATGACCTCCTGCAGTCGGACGGTGTACGCGTCCTGGCCATAGGCGATCTCGTGTCCGCCGTTGGCCGCGGTGATCGCGGCGACGACCTCGGGATGCGCGCCCGCATAGTTGTCGCTGGCGAAACCGCGCCGATCGGGATCGTGAAGTGTGGTGATGGGCACGGGATCCATCCTTCCAGCGGTCGCGGTCGGTCCGCCGCGTAGCCGATACATTGCTCTCATGGTGCTCGCGGCCGAAGAAGAGGCGATCGTCGAAACCGTCCGAGAGTTCGTCGACAAGCAGGTCAGGCCGGTGGTGCACGAACTCGAGCACGCCAACACCTACCCCGAGGACCTCATCGACACGATGAAGGAGATCGGAATCTTCGGGCTCTCCATCCCGGAGCCCTACGGATTCGGCGCGGTGTCCATGCCTTGTTACGTGCGGGTCGCCGAGGAATTGGCCCGCGGCTGGATGAGTCTGGCCGGTGCGATGGGCGGCCACACCGTGGTGTCCAAGCTGATTCTCCTGTTCGGCACCGAGGAGCAGAAACAGCAGTATCTGCCCCGGATGGCCACCGGCGAAATAAGGGCCACGATGGCGCTCACCGAGCCCGGTGGTGGCTCGGATCTGCAAGCCATGCGCACGGTGGCCCGCCGCGATGGCGAGGACTACGTGATCAACGGGTCCAAGACCTGGATCTCGAATGCGCGCCGTTCGGACGTGATCGCGCTGCTGTGCAAGACCGATCCGGACGCAGACCCGACGCACAAGGGCGTATCCATTCTGCTCGTCGAGAAGGAGTCGGGATTCACCATTTCCAAGGACCTACCCAAACTCGGTTACAAGGGCGTCGAAGCCTGCGAGCTGAACTTCACCGACGCGCGCGTCCCCGTTACCGCGCTGCTGGGTGCGGACGAAGGTAGGGGGTTCGCGCAGATGATGAAAGGCCTTGAGGTGGGCCGACTTCAGGTTGCCGCGCGGGCGACCGGTGTTGCTCGGGCGGCTTTCGACGATGCCCTCCGATACTCACAGGACCGGGAGAGCTTCGGAAAGCCGATCTGGGAGCATCAGGCCGTCGGCAACATGCTCGCCGAAATGGCCACAAAACTTGCCGCGGCGCGGGCGCTGTTGCTGTCGGCGGCAGAGAAATTCGACTCGGGCCAGCGGGTGGACATGGAGGCCGGCATGGCGAAACTGTTCTGCTCGGAGGCGGCCATGCAGATCGCGTTGGATGCGGTACGAGTACACGGTGGGTACGGGTACTCGACCGAGTACGACATCGAGCGCTACTTCCGAGACGCCCCACTGATGATCGTGGGAGAGGGCACCAACGAGATCCAGAAGGGCGTCATCGCAAAGCAACTCGTCAAACGCGGTGGGCTGAGTATCTGAGCCGCACTTGATCACGACGATTTGTTCCAATCGGTGCCGCGATGAGATTGTCGGGGTACTCGGGTCTACGTGAACATGAATGTCGTGGATCTACCGGTCATGCCGCCGCTGGAGCCGATGTTGGCGAAGGCGCAGACCTCAGTGCCCACCGATACGGGCACGTGGTCCTATGAGCCGAAGTGGGACGGTTTCCGGGCGCTGGTCTTCCGCGACAGGGACGCCGTGGTGCTGCTGTCACGCAGCGGAAAAGACCTGGGCCGGTACTTTCCGGAGGTCATCGAGGCTGTGCGTGCGGAGATCGCCCCGCGGTGCGTGCTGGACGGTGAGATCGTGGTGCCGCGGGATATCGCGGGCAGGACCCGGCTGGACTGGGAGTCGCTGAGCCAGCGCATCCATCCCGCCGAGAGCCGCATCAACAAACTCTCGAAGGAGACCCCGGCCCATTTCATAGGCTTCGACGCTCTCGCTGTAGGCGACGCATCGCTGATGCAGGACTCGTTCCGACTGCGCAGAGAAGCGCTGATCGACGCCGTCGACGAACGGGACTGGTGCCATGTCACCCGCACCACCGAGGATTCCAGCCTTGGTGCACAGTGGTTGCGCGAGTTCGAGGGTGCCGGTCTGGACGGGGTGATCGCGAAACGCCTTGAGGGACCCTATCTGCCGGGTAAGCGCGAGATGGTCAAGGTCAAACACCGTCGCGATGCTGACTGCGTGGCTATCGGCTATCGCATCCACAAGAGCGGTGAAGGCATCGGATCCATCCTGCTGGGTCTCTATCGCAATGACGGTGAACTCCAGATGGTCGGTGGGGCAGCCTCGTTCACCGCCAAGGCGCGGGTGTCGTTGTTGGCAGAACTTGAGCCGCTGCGCATCGGCGACGACGTCCGCGACGGCGAACCGAGTAGGTGGAACTCCGCGGCCGACAAGCGGTGGATTCCGGTGCGGCCGGAGAGGGTCTGCGAGGTGGCCTATGACCAGATGGAGGGCAACACCGGTGAGCGCCGATTCCGGCATGCCGTGAAGTTCATGCGCTGGCGCCCCGACCGCGACCCCTCCAGCTGTACCTTCGACCAACTCGACGTCCCGATGAATTACGACCTGCGCGACATATTGGAGACCCGATGATGGCACGTCCTGCGACAGAACTCGACGTCGATGGAGTCGCGGTGCGGCTCACCAATCCGGACAAGATCTACTTCCCTGCGCTGGGCGCCGACGGCGCCAAAGGCAAGGTTGTCGACTATTACCTGGCGGTGGCCGAGCCGATGGTCGCGCTGCTGCGTGACCGCCCCGTGCACCTGCAACGTTTTCCCGACGGCATCGACGGTGAGGAGATCTACCAGAAGCGCGTACCGCAGAAGCACCCCGATTACCTGCAGACCTGCACCGTCACGTTTCCCTCGGGGCGTACCGCGGACGCACTCAAGATCACCCACCCGTCGGCGATCGTATGGGCAGCCCAGATGGGGACCATCACCATGCACCCGTGGCAGGTGCGCTGCCCGGACACCGAGCACCCCGACGAACTGCGCATCGATCTGGACCCCCAGCCCGGAACCGGATTCGCACAGGCGCGTGAGATCGCCGTCGACGTGCTCAAACCGGTGCTGGACTCGTTGGGGCTGGTCGGATATCCCAAGACGTCCGGAGGGCGCGGTGTGCACGTGTTCGTGCGCATCCGACCCGACTGGGACTTCATCGCGGTGCGGCGGGCCGGCATCGCGCTGGCTCGCGAGGTCGAGCGCCGCGCACCCGACGCGGTGACCACCAGCTGGTGGAAGGAGGAGCGTGGCGAGCGGCTGTTCATCGACTACAACCAGAACGCCAGGGACCGGACCTTCGCGTCGGCGTACTCACTTCGTAAGACACCGATCGCGACGGTGTCGATGCCGCTGAGTTGGGACGATCTGGCCGATGCCGATCCAGATGATTACACCATTGCGACCGTTCCCGATATCGTTGCCCGGCGCGAAGATCCATGGGCCGGCATTGACGACACCGCGCATTCGCTGGAGGGCTTATTGGAGCTGGCCTCTGCCGATGAGCAGGAGCGTGGTCTCGGGGACTTGCCCTACCCGCCCAGCTATCCGAAGATGCCGGGCGAACCACCGCGTGTGCAGCCGAGTAAGAAGGTCGCCGAGCACTGGGATGCCGACGGAAACCGGATTACCGATTAGCGGAGCGGGACGACTCCGGCGCCGACGAGCTCTTGCGTTTCGGTCTTCAGGTGCGAGGCGGCGCTGGAGGCGACCGCGACCGAGCTGAACTCCGCCGCACCGAGCAAGAGCAGTGGCCACATGGTGCCCGCCACGGCGCTGAGGAGCAGCCCGTGCGGAACGGGATTGGCGGGGTCGTTGAGGCGTCGGCTGGCCATGAAGATGATGGCGGTACTGACCACCCAACCGATCAGGTACGCGACGACTGCCGTTTCGACCACGGTGTCTCCCCTCTCACCGGCGAAGCGGATCGTGCCAGCCACAACCTGGCCGGCGATGTTCAGCTAAATGTAGCCCCCGCCCGATCTTGGCGGAAGGGCTGTGTGGATCCTGTGTTTGCCGACATTTGCCAGGTCAAAGAGGCAAAGGGACCCCAGCAACCTCTCAGTTCGTTGCCAGAGCGCGCGGGGTCGGCGGCGGAAAATTGGAGCTGCCTTCGCGCCCGCGGCGGGCAGGTCTGGCGGCCTCCGCGCCCTAGGGCCGGCCCCATCCGGGCACCGACACGGCGAATGGTCGCAGGTCGAAAGCAGATGACGGTTCCGAACCGGCCCCGGTTCGACCTGCGATATCTATAACCGCTGATCACGACGATTTCTGGGCGCCTGATGTCGCGGCCCGAGATCCGTGCGGTGAAGTACCGCGTCCGCGGCAAGGGCATCGTGTGAGTGCCATGCGCGCGGCCGCGGCGCTGACCGGACCGCCGACGTGGCGGGATTCATCGTTGGGCCGCTGAAATCTGTGCGCGCCGACACCTTTTCTAGATGATGTCGCGTAGATCACCTGTCATCGCCGGAGCATTGCCAGCAACGGCGCCGCGATGCCCGCCCCGAACGTCGGAATGATTGGTGGATTTCCACATGGGACATCCGTTTGCCGCGTGTCGCGGCCTGATACCGACCTGTCGAGGTCAGACGCCTGCCAGCAGGGCGGCCTTGCCGAGTCGGTGTTGGCCGGCCCGGTCGACCCAGGTGAGGTCCAGGACGTCGCCCGGATAGTGCCGATCGAGCACGCGGGTGAGATCGGCGGCGGATTCGATCCGCACGCCGTCGATCGTCAGGATGACGTCCCCGTTCGCCAAGCCTGCACCGGCCGCGGGCCCGTCGGGCATCACATCGTGAACGAGGACGCCTGGGAACGACTCATGCTGCTCGGCGCTGCTGACGCCGACTCCGAGCAGAGTGGGCGGGCCGATGTGCACCGTGTCGGACGGAGTCCTGGATCGGATCTGGTTGGCGATGCTCATCGCCTCGTTGATCGGGATGGCATAGCCCTCGCCGCCTGGGCCCATCCGGAAGTTGACCGACGCTGCGGTGGTCACCCCGACGATCTCTCCGGCAGCGTTCACCACGGGTCCGCCGGAGTCGCCCGCTCGCACCGGTGCGGCGAATTCGAACAGACCGGTCATCTCGGTCGCAGTGCCGGACAACTCGTCCTCGGCGCTGATCGTGCGGCCGAGGGCGGAGATGGAGCCGAACTCACGGGTCAGTGGATTGGCGCTGCCCTGGGCATTTCCGATGGCCACCACTGGTTCACCGACCACGAGACGCGCCGAATCCCCCACCGGTGCCGGCGCCAGTCCACCGGCGCCGCGGAGCTGGAGGACGGCGATATCGCGGCCGCGGTCATAACCCAGGATGTCGGCGCCATAGGTGGCGCCGCCGACCACCGCGCTGATCACGTCTGCACCTTGGACGACGTGGTAATTGGTGAGGACCTGGCCGTCGGGATCGAGCACGATGCCGGTGCCGGTACCCAGGATGTGCTGGTAGTCGACGATGGTGTCGATACGGACCACAGACGGCTCGACGCGGTCGGCCGCGGCCGCGACATCAAGGGGTTCGGCACTCGCAGAACCGGCGGGGACCAGTAGTGCCAGCGATAAAAACACCGCCGATGCCGTGATCCAGCGTGTTACGTGGACTATGCCCATGTGTCGCCCATTCTGCAGGTTGAACCTCAATACTGACTGCACCAGTGCGAACTGTCGACGTCAGCAGGCGCAGAGCCCGTCAGCTCTCGGTCGCGACTCCGCCTCGGGTGCGGGTCC
Organism: Mycolicibacterium neoaurum; assembly: GCF_036946495.1. Lineage (NCBI taxonomy): Bacteria > Bacillati > Actinomycetota > Actinomycetes > Mycobacteriales > Mycobacteriaceae > Mycobacterium > Mycolicibacterium neoaurum. Next base: position 1,501,921 of record NZ_JAQIIX010000002.1, on the reverse strand, counting down.
GGCGGGTCTTGCCGGCAGGCCGGCGGTTACGCAGCTTGCCCGCGGGTTCATCCGTTGCTTCCGACTCGTCGGTCTCTTCCGGCTCGGTGGCGTCGGCCGTCTTCTCGTCGGTCGCGGCGTCGTCGGACTCTGTTTGGTCGGACTTTGTTTTTTCGGACTCTGCCTCAGCCGTGTCCGCCTCGGAGGCCTCGATCTCGGGCCCGGCCTCGGGCTCGGCCGCTGCGGTTTCTTCGACGGCTTCGGTCTTGCGACCACGCTTCTCGCGCTTGGGGGCCAGCGGTTTGGGCGGCGGAGGTGGCAGTTCGGCGACGAAAGCCAGGTAGAAGGCGAACGCGCCGAGCAGTGCGAGAGCCGCCGCTGCCCCGTAGATGCCGAAAAGCCATTGGCCGACATTGTCCAGGTCCAGCCAGATCTCACTGATGCCCGCGCCGAGAATCAACAGACCCGCTGCGACATGGCCGACGATCGACCACACCCGAAGCTGCAGGGCCAGGGTCGGGGTGCCGAGTTCGGGCTTGCGGGTTCGCTGCAGCGTCAGCAGCACCGGCAACGCGGTGAGGACCACCAACACGCCGCACACGATGCGCATGACCGTGCCCAGCGTCGCGGGCCACTGGCCGGTCAGCTCGAACCAGCGGGGCAGGACGAAGAGAAAATAGAGAGCCCCGGCGATCACCAGCGACGACGCGTGCCATAGCGATGCGATACCGCGCCGCATATTCCTCCCTTGACGTCCGCCCGGACGATCGTTGTGGTCCCGGGGCGTGACCGCGATGTTCTCGATCACGCCCCGGACCAACGGCGGAGGATAGGGGATTTGAACCCCTGAGGGCTGTTAACCCAACCCGCGTTCCAGGCGAGCGCCATAGGCCACTAGGCGAATCCTCCGTCGGCCATGTTAGCCGACCGCGGGACCAGCTCCGACCAACCACCGGTCTTGCGGATCTCGAAGGGGTACTACACTCGTCACTCGGACCCCGCGCGGCGTCCATCCTGTGAACTCCCCCAGGGCCGGAAGGCAGCAAGGGTCAATGGGCTCTGGCGGGTGCGCGGGGTCCCCTTCATGTTCACGGCTTGTCGGAAAGGCCCGCAGTGTCGTTTGAGTCCCTCGGCCGTGACGAACTGTCTGCGCAGCATGAACTGCAGCAGCGTAATTATGCGGAGCTCAAGGCCCAAGGCCTGCAGCTCGACCTCACCAGGGGGAAACCGTCTCCCGAGCAGCTCGACCTTTCCAACCGTCTGCTGGAGTTGCCCGGCAACGGTCGCGACGCCTATCGGGACGCCGACGGCACGGACACCCGCAACTACGGCGGCCTGCACGGGCTGCCCGAACTGCGCGCCATCTTCGGTGAGCTGCTCGGCATCCCGGCGTCCAATCTGATCGCCGGGAACAATGCCAGCCTTGAGTTCATGCACGACTCGGTCGTGTTCTCCCTGCTACGAGGCGGTGTGGAGTCGCCCCGACCGTGGTCGCAGGAACCGGGTGTCAAATTCCTCTGCCCGGCCCCGGGGTACGACCGGCACTTCGCGATCACCGAGAGCTATGGCATCGAGATGATCCCGGTTCCGCTGCGCGAGGACGGACCCGATGTCGACCTCATCGAGGAACTGGTCGCCCACGACCCCGCCGTGAAGGGCATGTGGTGCGTGCCGGTCTACTCGAACCCGACCGGCACCACCTATTCGCCAGAGGTCGTGCGCCGGCTCGTTCAGATGCCGACGGCCGCTCCGGACTTCCGGTTGTTCTGGGACAACGCCTATGCCGTGCACACCATCACGCCCGAATTCGCCGAGCAGGTCGATGTGCTCGGGCTGGCGGCCGAGGCCGGTAACGAGAACCGGCCGCTGGTGTTCGCCTCTACGTCGAAGATGACCTTCGCCGGAGCCGGGGTGAGCTTCTTCGGCGGCTCCGACGCCACGATCGCCTGGTACCTACAGCACGCCGCCAAGAAGTCGATCGGTCCGGACAAGGTCAACCAGCTGCGTCATCTTCGCTTCTTCGGCGATGCCGCCGGTGCCCGCGCGCACATGCAGAAGCACCGTGAGCTGCTGGCGCCGAAGTTCGCACTGGTCGCCGAGATCCTCGAAGACCGGCTCGGGGATTCGAAGATCGCCAGCTGGACCGATCCCAAGGGCGGCTATTTCGTCAGCCTCGATGTCCTCCCGGGGACCGCCAAGCGGACCATCGCGCTGGCCAAGGACGCCGGTATCGCCGTCACGGCCGCCGGTGCGGCGTTCCCGTACGGAAAAGACCCCGAGGACAAGAACATTCGTATCGCGCCGAGCTTCCCCTCGGAGTCCGACCTGCGTTCGGCGATCGACGGTCTGTCGACCTGCGCGCTGCTGTCGGCCACCGAAGCGCTGCTGGCGCGCGACTAGTCGGCCGCGCTGGGTAACCTGGGCGACCGTGGCGCTCTACCGCAAGTACCGACCCGCAAGCTTCGCCGAGGTGGTCGGCCAGGAGCATGTCACCGACCCGTTGTCGACGGCGCTCTCGGCGGGCCGGATCAATCACGCCTACCTGTTCTCCGGCCCGCGCGGCTGCGGTAAGACGTCCTCGGCCCGCATCTTGGCGCGCTCGCTGAACTGTGAGCAGGGCCCGACACCGACGCCGTGCGGGGTGTGCGACTCCTGCGTCGCGCTGGCCCCGAACGGCCCGGGCAATGTCGACGTGGTCGAGTTGGACGCCGCCAGCCACGGCGGTGTCGACGACACCCGTGAACTGCGCGATCGAGCGTTCTATGCGCCCGCCCAGTCGCGGTACCGCATCTTCATCGTCGACGAGGCGCACATGGTCACCACGGCCGGGTTCAACGCGCTGCTCAAGATCGTCGAGGAGCCGCCGGATCACCTGATCTTCGTCTTCGCCACCACCGAGCCGGAAAAGGTGCTACCGACGATCCGGTCGCGCACCCACCACTATCCGTTCCGCTTGTTGGCTCCCAAGACCATGCGCGGGCTGCTGGAACGGATCTGCGCCGACGAGGGTGTGACGGTGGATGACGCCGTCTACCCCTTGGTGATCCGCGCCGGTGGCGGCTCGCCACGTGACAGTCTCTCGGTGCTCGACCAGTTGGTCGCCGGTGCCGAGGGCAACCGGGTCGTCTACCAGCGGGCGTTGTCGCTGCTGGGCGCAACCGATGTCGCCCTGATCGACGAGGCGGTGGACGCGTTGGCCGCAGGCGATGCCGCCGCGCTGTTCGGCGCCGTCGAATCGGTGATCGACGCCGGCCATGATCCGCGACGTTTCGCCACCGACCTCCTGGAGCGGTTCCGCGACCTCATTGTGATGCAAGCGGTTCCGGATGCCGCCGACCGTGGTGTGGTGGATGCACCCGACGGTGTCCTCGAACGGATGCGCGATCAGGCCACTCGGTTGGGTGCAGCGACCCTTGCCCGCTATGCGGAGGTCGTGCACGCGGGACTCGGCGAGATGCGCGGGGCCACCGCGCCCCGGCTGCTGTTGGAGGTGGTCTGCGCACGGTTGCTGCTTCCGTCGGCACATGACACCGAATCGGCTCTGCTGCAACGTATCGAGCGCATCGAGACACGGCTGGACATGGCCATCCCCGGCGCGCTGCCGAATGCGGCACCCGCCGAAACGCCACCGGTGCCCGCCCGCCAGTTCGTGCGTGCCAGCCGTGCGCAGGCCCAGGCGGAGTCCAAGTCCGAGCCCAAGTCTGAGGCCAAGTCCGAGGCGGGGGCCCCGGCTCCCGTTCCGCCACCGCGGCCCGCGCCGACCCCGGTGCCCGTTCCCGAGCCGACGCCCGTGCCTGTTCCTGAACCGCAACCGCGGCCCGAGCCGACACCGGCTCCAGAGCCCGCGCCGAACCCGCCGCCCGCACCGACCCCGCAACCGGTCCCGGTTCCCGAACCCTCACCGCAACCACCCGCCCCGGTACCGACACCGGCTGCCGCCGCGGTCGGAGAACCCGATGCCGCCGCGGTGCGCGCGTTGTGGGATACGGTGCGCGAGAAGGTCAATGCCCGCAGTAAGCCGGTCAACGCGATGTTGGCCGACGCGATCGTCCGTGCGGTCGACGGCGACACCCTGGTGTTGAGCCACCGGGCCCCGCCGCTGGCCAAGCGGCTCAACGAGCAGCGCAACGTCGATGTGATCTGCGAGGCGCTCAAGGATGCGCTGGGCGTCAATTGGCTGATCCGGTGTGTGCCCGACACCGGTGAGCCGGTGCCCTCGGACACCGAGACGGCGGCGCGGCCGGACCCGGCAGCCGAGGAGGAGCGGATGCTTGCCGAGGCGAGCGCCGACACCTCCGACGTCGTCCGTCGTGATCCCGAGGAAGTGGCCATCGAGCTGCTGCAGAACGAACTCGGGGCCCGTCGGATCGAGAAGGGCTAGATCGAGAAACGTCAGGCCGTCCACCACGGGCGTAGCGGCAGGCCGCCGTCATTGCCGTGGTCGTCGGTCTTGACGGCCAGAACCTGATGTAGCTGAACGACATTGGATTCGAAGCCCAGACGCGAACCGGCCATGTAGAGGCCCCACACCCGCGCTGTTGCAAGTCCGACCTCGGCCACCGCCTCGTCCCAGTGCTCGACCAGGTTGCGACACCAATCGCGCAATGTCATCGCATAGTGGTGGCGCAGGTTCTCCTCATGGATGACTTCCAGCCCGACGTTCTGTGCCTCGGTGATGATGCGTCCGGCGCCGGTCAGCTCCCCGTCGGGGAAGACGTAGCGGTCGATGAAGAAGCCGGCCGAGGCGTCGGCGCGATTATCGGGCCGGGTTATGCAATGGTTGAGCAGCAGCCCGCCAGGGCGCAGCCGCGCCTGCAGAAAGGCGAAGTACGCCGGGTAATTGGCGACCCCGATGTGCTCGGTCAGGCCGATGGAGGACACCGCGTCGAAACCCGATTCGGTGATATCGCGGTAATCGCCGTGGCGCACCTCGGCGAATTCGGAGAGGCCCTCGTCGGCGATGGCACGTTGGGCCCAGCCGGCCTGCTCGGCCGACAGCGTCACCCCGAGCGCGTGGACACCGTGCCGCGCGGCATATCGGACCATGCCGCCCCAACCGCAACCCACGTCGAGCAGGCGATCGCCGGGACGCAGCCGGAGCTTCTCGAACACCAACCGATACTTGTTGTCCTGGGCCTGCTCCAGGGTGGCCGACTCGTCCGGGTAACACGCACAGGTGTAGGTCATCGACGGGCCGAGCACGAACTCGTAGAACGCATTGGATACGTCGTAGTGGTGATGGATCGCGTCCGCATCGCGAGACTTGCTGTGCCGTAACCCTTCCGCGACGCGGCGCCACCGAGGTAGCGCCTCTTGTGGCGGTGGCGCCACCGGTACGAGATGTTCCAGCCCGATCGAGGCGATGATGTTGGCCAGCACCCGCGCAGGCGGGCGCTTGAAGGCCGACGAGGCTGCCAGGGCACGCAACAACTCGTATGGATCTCCTGGATGCACGCCCACCGGCTCGATATCGCCGGCGACATAGGCGCGCGCGAGACCGAGTTCGCCGGGGGCGGTGGCCAGGTAGGTCGTGCCGCGCGGGCGTCGTAGGTCCAGTCCGACGGCGGCGTCATCGGGGCCGGTGGAACTGCCGTCGTAGGCGGTGAACTTCAACGGCAACTGTCCCGCCGCGAAGATCTCCAAGATCTCGGCGAGGCTGAGCCGGCTCTGATCGGGGGCATGGTCCTTGTAGGTGGTCATCGTCTTTGCACCGCCTTCGCGTACAGGTCGAGCAATCGGGACTGCGGGTCGTAGGTCTTCTTCACGGTCCGATACGCCTCTCCACCGTAGAGTTGGTCGAATTCCTCTGGGCTGAAGAACGATTCCGAGTACAGCGATTTGTGTCCGTCGAGTTCGGCGACTTTCGCCTCGATGCGCCGGTTGGTGAATCCCGGCGTGGGACCGCTCGGCACCGATGACCAGAACCCGATGTTGACGTAGGTGTGCCGTGGACGCAGCGGGTACAGCGGCCAATGCTCGTCGGCGCGTAGACGCAACGGGCACAACCAGATCGGTTCAATCGGCACGTTGTCGAGGAACCAGTCCAGGAACGGCACGCATTGTTCGACGGGCACCTCGACGTCCTGGACCACGCGCTCCCGGGGCGGGCGGCCGTGATGTTTCTCGATGCGGTCGGCGATGTGGAAGCGTTGGTCGTAGCCGATCAGCTTCCAGTAGAAGCTGCTTCGCCGGTACCGTCGCGGCCACAGTCGTCGGATCACCGGGTGCTGGGCGCCGAAAGCCCGTGAACACCAGAACCAGTCGGTATCCCAGCGCCACAGATAATCGGCGATGGTCAGCCGGTCGTGCTCGACGTCCTGGATGGACCGGTAGTAGATGTCGCGACCGGTGTAATCGCTGACCGGGCCGGGCGTTGCGGTCTGCGTGCCCAGGCACAGATAGCTCTCGGTCGCGCTGAACACCACGCCGTCCAGGTAATGAACGGGAATGCCGTCGTAGCCGCGGGTGTCGATGATGCGTTCCATCGTCGACACCAGCTCGGTCAACGAGTGGAAGCGCAGGTGGTGCAATGTCACGAACGGGTGCACGGGTTCCAGTTCGATCTTCATCCTCACCGAGTAGCCCAGCGTGCCATAAGAATTCGGGAAGGCATGGAAGAGGTCGGCGTGCTGGTCGCGGCGTGCGGTCACGATCTCCCCGCCGCCGGTGAGGATGTCGAGCTCGAGCACCGACTCATGCGGTAGCCCGTTGCGGAAGGATGCCGACTCGATACCCAGTCCTGTGACGGCGCCTCCGAGGGTGATGGTCTTGAGCTGGGGTACCACCAGCGGGGACAAGCCGTAGGGCAACGTGGCCGCGACCAGATCCTCGTAGGTGCACATCCCCGACACCTCGGCGGTGCGCGCCTGCGGGTCCACGGCGACGACGCCGGTGAGGCCGGTGATGTCCAGTCCCTGAGCGCGGGAGGTCTCCCGCGTCCGGAACAAGTTGGACGTGGGTTTGCTCAGCCGCACAGTCGCTGTCGCGGGGATGGCGTGGTAACTGGCCAGCAGTCGCTGGACGCCCGCCTCGTGCACAGCTTGTGCGTCCGCCGCACCGACAGACACACATATACGCTAGTCCTCGGTCGCGGACCTTGCGACCGGACAGCCACGTGATGACGGGAGTTTTGCACTCATGGGACAGGTCAGCGCCTCCAGCACTGTGTTGATCAACGCCGAGCCGGACGCTGTGCTCGCCGCGGTCGCCGATTACCAGACGGTGCGGCCGAAGATTCTCTCCTCGCACTACAGCAATTACGCGGTGCTCGAGGGTGGTCAGGGCGCGGGCACGGTGGTGGCCTGGAAGCTGCAGGCCACCGAGTCGCGCTCACGCGATGTGAAGGCCAGCATCGATGTGGCAGGTAAGACCGTCATCGAGAAGGACGCCAACTCGTCGCTGATCACCAACTGGACCGTGGCGCCGGCAGGTACCGGGTCGACAGTCACCGTCAAGACCTCGTGGACCGGAGCCGGCGGCATCAAGGGCTTCTTCGAGAAGACCTTCGCGCCGCTGGGCCTGCGCAAGATCCAGGCCGAGGTGCTGGAGAACCTGAAGAAGGAACTCGAGGCCTAACCCGGCTTGTTGGCCAGCCAGGTTGCGATCCCGCGCGCCACGGCTTCGGCCAACTTCTGGCGACCTGCCTCGGACTCCATGAGCGCCGAGTCGGCGGGATTCTTCATGTTGCCCAGCTCGACCAGGATCGACGGAAACTGGGCCAGGTTCAGTCCGGCGATATCCGATCGCGGGTTCAGTCCGCCGGAACCGATGTAGTTCGACGGCGGGATGCCCGAGCCCTGCAGTTGGTCACGCATGATCGTCGCGAATTGGACCGACGGACCCGCCTGCACCGTGTTCAGCGGTGGCGATGAATAGAGCACGTGGAATCCGCGTCCGGTCGCGGGTCCGCCGTCGGCGTGCACGCTGACCACCGCATCGGGACGCAGGGCGTTGGCCATGGCGGCGCGCTCGTCGATGCACGGACCGAGGGCGTCGTCATTGCCACGGGACATCGCGGTGCGCACGCCGTTGGCGTTCAGGATCGCCCGGATGCGCAGGGTCACGTCCCAGTTGAAGGTGTGCTCGGGATAACCGGAGTCGCTGGTCGTGCCGCTGGCCTGGCAGTCCTTGGTCCCACCGCGTCCATTGGGGACCTGCCGACTGATCGAGGCGTCGTTGGCTCCGTTGTGGCCAGGGTCGAGGAAGACGATCTTGCCGGCGATGCTGTTCGGGGCGGCCACGGCGTTCGGGGCAGCGCCGGACGCGGCGACGACGACGAGCGTGGCTGCCAGGGCACCGACACGCATGCTCTTGGGGACGTGCACGCCGCCACGGTAGTCGCGGCGGCGGCTAGTGTTGAGGGGCAAATCGCCTTGGGCTCGTAGCGCAACGAAGTCGAGACCGAGCCGCAACCAACCCGCAGTGCCAGCTTCGAGAAGGGATCCCCGATGCAACCCGGTGGTGGTCAGCCCGATATGTCGGCACTGCTCGCACAGGCCCAGCAGGTGCAGCAGCAGTTGATGGAGGCTCAGGAGGCGCTGGCCAATGCCGAGGTGCACGGTCAGGGCGGTGGTGGTCTGGTTCAGGTCACGATGAAGGGCAGCGGCGAGGTGATCGGCGTCGCGATCGACCCGAAGGTGATCGATCCCACCGATCCGGAGACGCTTCAGGACCTCATCGTCGGTGCGCTCGCCGATGCGTCCAAGCAGGTCACCATCTTGGCCCAGACTCGGCTCGGGCCGCTCGCCGGTGGGCTGGGCGGCCTTGGGATCCCCGGAGCCTAGCTTGTATCGCCATGTTTGAGGGGCCTGTTCAGGACCTGATCGACGAGCTCGGCAAGCTGCCGGGAATCGGTCCCAAGAGCGCGCAGCGCATCGCGTTCCACCTGCTGTCTGTCGAACCACCCGATATCGACCGGCTGACCGCCGTGCTGGGCCGTATCCGCGACGGAGTGACCTTCTGCGCGGTGTGCGGCAACGTCTCCGACGCCGAGCGCTGCCGGATCTGTAACGACCCGCGTCGCGATGCGTCGCTGGTGTGCGTTGTCGAGGAGCCCAAGGACATCCAGGCCGTCGAGCGGACCCGCGAGTTCCGCGGCCGCTATCACGTACTTGGTGGTGCGCTGGATCCGCTGTCGGGGATCGGGCCGGACCAGCTGCGCATCCGTGAACTGCTGAACCGTATCGGTGAGCGGGTCGACGGAGTCGATGTCGCCGAGGTGATCATCGCCACCGATCCGAACACCGAGGGGGAGGCCACGGCCACCTACCTGATGCGCATGCTGCGCGATATCCCCGGACTGACGGTCAGTCGGATCGCCTCGGGCCTGCCGATGGGTGGGGATCTGGAGTTTGCCGACGAGCTGACGCTGGGGCGTGCGCTCGCCGGCCGCCGCGCGATGGTCTAGCTCAGACGCGGCGCGGGGCGGCCAGTCGTTCCGCGCGCAGCAGGTCGACCTCGGGCAGCTGCAGCGGTGGCAGCTCACCGACCACCCGGGACAGCAGATGGTCTGCCAGTTCCGGATTGCGCGCCAGGCACGGACCGTGCAGGTAGGTCGCGACGACACTGCCCTGCACGGCACCGTCGTATCCGTCTCCGGCGCGATTGCCCGCCCCCTTGGTGACCGCGGCCAGCGGCTCGGCGTCGGTGCCGAGAACCGTTCCACCGCGGTGGTTTTCGAAACCGGTCAGCGGTTGGGTCAGTCCCGGGATCAGTGGCGTGGATGCCACCTCGCCGATGGTGCGGACGTCCTGCGGCGAGGTCGTGACGTCGAGTAGACCGACACCGTCGACGCGTTCACCGGCTGATGTCTCATACCAGTGCCCGAGTACCTGGATGGCCGCGCAGATCGCCAGCACCGGCGCGCCCCGCACGGCGGCGCGCTGCAGACCCGGATAACGGATCAGGTGCTTGGTGGCCAGTCGCTGGGCGTAGTCCTCGGCACCGCCGAGGGTGTAGATCTCCAACGAGTCCGGAACCGGGTCGGCCAGCGTGATCTCGATGATCTCGGCGTCGATGCCACGCATCGCCAGGCGCTGACGCAGGACCACGGCATTACCGCTGTCGCCGTAGGTGCCCATCACGTCCGGTAGCACCAGACCGATCCGGATCATGAGACCCGCCGATTCAGCTGCAGGAAAGCGGTGTAGTTCGCGATCACCTCGACATGTCCAGGGGGACAGGACTCGATGGCCGCCACCGTGTCATGCACCAGGGTGTGCTCGACACCGGCGTAGCCGAGTCGTACCGCCAGATCCGTCCCGCGCTCGCCGGCCGCGACCACCTGTGTCTGCTCGAAATGCTCGAAGCGAACATCCCACAACCAGGACAGGTCCTCGCCGTCGGGCACCTGTCCGTTGACCGAAATGACAACGCCCGCAGCGTCTTTGTCGATCATCGACAACGCCTCCTGCCAACCGGCTGGGTTCTTGGCCAGCAGTAGCCGCGCGGTGTGGTTGCCGATCTGTACCGTCCGGTAGCGCCCGGCAACCTCGTCCACCGCGGCGACGGCGGTGACGGCGGCGGCCGGATCAGCACCCAGCGCGACTGCCGCCGCAACGGCCTGGGTGGCGTTACCGCGGTTGGCCGCGCCGGGAAGGGCCAGGGCCATCGGTGTCGTGAATCCTTCGGGGCCATGGATATCGGTGTCGTCGAAGGACCATTGCGGAGTGGGCCGCTTGAAATCCGTTCCGGTGGAGTACCAGTGCTGGCCATCGCGGACGATGATCTCGCCGCTACGCGGACAACTCACCGAATCACCTGCCCACGATCCGCCGGCGGCCACCCACACCACGTTTGGGCAGTCGTAGGCCGCCGAGGTCATCAGCACGTCATCACAATTGGCGATGACGACCGCATCTGGGTGGCGGGCCAGCCCGGATCGCAGTGTCCGTTCGATGTGATTGATTTCACCGACGCGATCGAGCTGGTCCCGCGACAAGTTCAGCAGGACGATCACCGCGGGGTGCACCGCATCGCTCACATGCGGGACGTGCATCTCGTCGACTTCCAAGGCGGCCAGTTCCGCCTTGCGGGTACCGGCCAGCGCCGCGACGAGTCCGGCGTCCATGTTGGCGCCCTCGGCGTTGGTGGCCACCGGGCCCATGGTGGCCAGCGCCGCGGCGGTCATCCTGGTGGTGGTGGACTTGCCGTTCGTTCCGGTCACGACGACGGTGCGGCGGCCCGCGCCGAGTTGGCCCAGGATGGACTTGTCGATCGACATCGCCACCAGGCCGCCGATCATGGCGCCCGCGCCGCGCCCGGTCACCCGTGACGCCCAGCGGGCGGCCGCCCCCGCGCCCAGCGCGAACCGACCTCTGGGGCTGATTGCCCGAAGGCTGCGCTCCTGCTCGCCGGTCGAGACCATGAAGCGGATTTTAGGTGCCCGACACGCGGCAGTGCGATCCGGTGTTGTCGGACCACCGTGCAACCCTGGGATCATGAGCCAGTGCTGGGGCCGGCCGGCGGCCGACGCGGGCGCCGGATGGGCCGTCGTCGACGTCGAGACGACGGGTTTCCGGCCGGGCCAGGCTAGGGTGGTCAGCGTCGCCGCGCTGGCGGTCGGCGACGACGGCAACGTCGAGCACAGCATGTCCTCGTTGCTCAATCCCGGGGTCGACCCCGGTCCCACCCATGTGCACGGTCTGACCTCCGACATGCTGGAGGGACAACCGACGTTCGCCGATATCGTCCCGCAGCTGATGGAGGTCCTGCACGGACGCACGATGGTCGCGCACAACGTGGCGTTCGACTACGCCTTCCTGGCTGCCGAGGCCGAACTGGTCGGGGCTCAGCTGCCCACCGACACGGTGATGTGCACCGTCGAACTGGCCCGCAGGCTGGATCTCGGCACCGAGAATCTTCGACTGGAAACACTGGCGAGGCATTGGGGTGCCACCCAGCTGCGCCCGCACGATGCCCTCGATGACGCTTTGGTGCTCGCGCAGATCCTCAAACCGGCGTTGGTGCAGGCGCGCGAACGACGATCGTGGCTGCCCATCCGGCCAGTCAGCCGACGCATCTGGCCCAACGGCCGGGTCACCCACGATGAGCTGCGCCCGTTGAAGGTGCTTGCCGCCAGGATGCCGTGCGCCTTCCAGAATCCGGGGCCCTACGTTGCCGACCGGCCATTGGTGCAGGGCATGCGCGTGGCGTTGTCAGCGGAGATGACCCGCACCCACGAAGAGGTCATCGAGCGGATCCTGGACGCAGGGTTGGCGTACGCCGAGAACGTCGATCAGCAGACCTCGCTGGTCGTCTGCAATGAACCGGAACCGGAACAGGGTAAGGGCTACCAGGCGGCCGACCTGGGCATTCCGTTGGTCGGCGATGCCGAGTTCATGATGATGATCGACCGGGTGGCCGGCGGCACCGACGTCGAGCCGTTCGTCGATGCCACCGCCGACGGAGATCAGTTCGCGTTGTTCTGACGCGCCGCCCGGTTCACCGCCGAGACCACCGCCCGCAGCGACGCGGTCGTGATCGAGGTGGCGATACCGACACCCCATACCGTGCGGCCGTCGATGGATGCCTCGACGTAGGCGGCGGCTTGGGCCTCCTCGCCGGAGGACATCGCATGCTCGGAGTAGTCCAGCACGTTGACGTTGAACCCGATGGCACCCACGGCGTCCACGAACGCCGCCAGCGGTCCGTTGCCGGCACCGACGATCTCGCGTTCCTCGCCGTTGACCAACACCGTCGCAGTGATGGTGTCGGTGCCACCGTCGACCTCGGCGGCGTCCACCTTCTGTCGGATGCGTTCCAGCGGAACGATCGGCTGCAGGTACTCCTCGGAAAACGCGTCCCAGATCTCCTTGGGTGAAACCTCGCCGCCTTCACCGTCGGTGATCTGCTGGATGGCCTGGCTGAACTCGATCTGCAGCCGTCGCGGCAGCGCCAGCCCGTGGTCGGCCTTCATGATGTAGGCGACGCCGCCCTTGCCGGACTGCGAGTTCACCCGGATCACGGCCTCGTAGGTGCGCCCGACGTCCTTGGGGTCGATCGGCAGGTACGGAACCTGCCACAGGATGTCATCGACATCCGAATCTTGTTCGTCGGCGGATACTTTCATCGCATCCAGGCCCTTGTTGATGGCGTCCTGGTGGCTGCCGGAGAAGGCGGTGTAGACCAGATCGCCACCGTAGGGATGCCGCTCGTGCACCGGCAGCTGGTTGCAGTACTCGACCGTGCGGCGGATCTCGTCGATGTTGGAGAAGTCGATCTGCGGATCCACGCCGCGGCTGAACATGTTCAGACCCAGTGTCACCAGGCAGACGTTGCCGGTGCGCTCGCCGTTGCCGAACAGGCATCCCTCGATCCGGTCCGCTCCGGCCTGGTAGCCCAATTCGGCTGCAGCAACGGCAGTTCCGCGGTCATTGTGCGGGTGCAGGCTCAGGATGATGGAATCGCGCGGGCTCAGGTGCCGGTTCATCCACTCGATCGAATCGGCGTACACGTTGGGCGTGGCCATCTCGACGGTGGCGGGCAGGTTGATGATCAGCGGGACATCGGGGGTGGGCTTGACGATCTCGGCGACGGCATTGCAGACGTCGACGGCGTACTCCAGTTCGGTACCGGTGTAGGACTCCGGCGAATACTCGAAGCGCCACTTGGTGTCCGGGTACTTCTTGGCCTCCTCGACGCACATCCGGGCGCCATCGGTGGCGATCGCCTTGACAGCGTCACGGTCGGCGCGGAAGACCACGCGGCGCTGCAGGATCGACGTCGAGTTGTAGAAATGCACAATCACCTTCGGCGCGCCGGAGCACGCCTCGAAGGTGCGGGTGATCAGTTCCGGCCGGCACTGGGTCAGCACCTGGATGGTGACGTCGTCGGGGATGGCACCCTGCTCGATGATCTCGCGGACGAAGTCGAAATCGGTCTGACTGGCCGACGGGAAACCGACCTCGATCTCCTTGTAACCCATGCGCACCAGCAGGTCGAACATCCGGCGTTTGCGGGCCGGGCTCATCGGATCGATCAGTGCCTGGTTGCCGTCACGCAGATCCACTGCGCACCAGGACGGCGCGGTGTCGATCACCTTGTCCGGCCAGGTCCGGTCGGTCAGGCGGATCGGTTCGACCTCTTCGGCGAAGGATCGGTACCGGTTCACCGGCATGGACGAGCCGCGCTGGGTGTTCCACGCCGGCTGGCCGGGGTTGGGGGCACCCGCGGGGGTGTTGATGGTGCGCACCGACGAAAAAGCGTCGGGGGAATCTACTGAGGACTTGCTGAAGCTGGTCATTGTAGTGGCTCCGGGGGTCTTGTGGTTGCTATCAGACCGGCGCATCGCGAAAACCCGCGACGGGAAGCCAGTCTGGATCAGACCCCGTCGCGGCGTCCGAGAAGGAGCACCCGCTGCACGTCGGCAACTGTACTCCGGGTGGCCCGTCAGCCAAAACGGCACCCGCGAATTGGTGCGATCCAGGGCCGCGGTCCCGGCTTAGGGTGCTAGGGGAGGCGAACCAGTTGGGGGTGAGATGAGCGGGTCGGTCGAGGTCGTCACCTCGGAACTGCACGTCGCGGCTGATCGATTGCGCGCGTCCGCCCAGCGCCTTCAGGACGGCCTGTCGTCGGTCGATCTGGAGACCAGCAACCTGCTGTCATCAGGCTGGAAGGGCGAGGCCGCCACCGCGTTCGGGAAGTACTGGGATCAGTGGCACAACGGGGCCGGGCAGGTGGTCCGCGCGCTGCAGACCATGTCGGATGCTCTGGATGAGGCGGGCCGGGTTTATGCGGCCCAGGACGAAGAGGCAGGCAGGGCGCTGGGGACGTCCATGCAGGGCGGTGGTGGCGGTGGCACCGGCAGTGGGGGCGGGGGTGGCAGTCCGGCGGGTGGCGCTGCGCCTGCTGCTGCGTCCTCGGCGGGTGGTTCAGCGGCTCCGGCCGGCGGGGCGAGCGGGCAGACCGGCGGCGCTGGTGCGAATGCCCCAAGCCTGGCCGACTCGATGAACCTCGGGCAGGTCATGCAGCCGTTGTCACAGCTGGGAGCGATTCCGGCACAGATGGCCGGCCAGTTGACCGCCGGCCTGGTGCAAGCCGGCCAGATCGCGGCCGGTGCCGCCCAACAGGCGGTGCAAGCGGGTATCGAGATCGCCCAGCAAGCCGAGGCCGCCGATGCCGCGGAGGCCTCCGGCGCCGCTGAGGCCGCCGGGGAAGAAAAGCCTGAGGCGCAGGCGCCCGAGGGAGCGTCGGCCGGTGCCGGGCCGGGTTCGGCAGCGCCGGTGGAGCCCGAGCGAGCGGATCCTGGTACGTCGGGCCTGGAGTCCGCGCCCGGTAGGAGGTTGTGATGACGAAGCTGATCGTGGACTTTCCGCAGTTGCAGGGCGCCATCGACCATATGGCGGAGTTCGGCCGCGAGGTGGCCGAGGTGCTCGACGAGATCGACCAGGCGGTCGCCGCGCTGCGGGCCAACTGGGAGGGGCAGGCATCCGACACCCAGGCGCAGACCCAGCAGCAGTGGGAAGACGGTGCCGAGCAGATGAAGAAGTCGCTGGAGTCGCTGTGCCAGGTCGCCGACAATGCGCGCAAGAACTACTCCGATGCCGTCGACAAGAACGGCAAGATGTGGGCGGGCTGATTCGGTGCGGATCGAGGTAGAGCCGCAGGCGCTGATCGACGCCGGCAAGAACGTCGGAGGCCTGGGGACACAACTCGGGGCGCTCTCGGATGCGACGAGTCAGGTGCTCTCAAGCGGTATCGCATCCGGGACCGACCCCGCCGGACTGAACTTCGGAATCGGGTACGGCCGGCAGGCGGATCAGTTCGGTAAGTATCTGGCCGAACTCGCCAATGCGTTCAAGAGTGTCGGGTTGATGCTGGAAGCCACCGGCATGAACTATCAACACGCCGATCAAGCCTCGGTGCCGGGCGGGTCGGGTCCCACCGGATCGGTCAGCGGTGAGCAGGCCGAGACCAAGGCCGGTGATGCCCCATACGCATCTGTGACGGGTATGGTCCCGCCGCCGCCCAAGTGGTGGCTCATACAGCCGTTGTTGAACATGGTTCCGCTGTTCGGGATGGCGCTGACCTGGCCGACCGGCAACTCAGCAATGATGAATCTGACTGCGGCACAATGGTCCAACATCGGCCGCGGACTCAAGGTCTTCGAGCCGGCTCTGCAGTCGGCGGAGATCCTGGCGGGTGCGCAGGACATTCCCGAAGCCGGACAGATCAAGAAGGCCCTGCAGGACCTGGGTGATGGTGCGACCAAGTTGGCCAGCATTGCCGACCAACTCTCCACGACCATCACCGATTTCGCCCGCGGAGTTCAGGAGACCCAGGACGCCATCCGGCGACTGCTGGACCGGATCTCACTGGACGGCTTGTGGGATACGGTCACCGGATTCTTCACCGGCGAGGGCGAGAACACGCTCCGACAGATAGCCAAGGATGTCGGCACCGTACTGGAGAACTTCCAGAATCAACTGCAGGGCGTGCTCGGCCTTCTCCAGGAGCTGGGAAATCTGCTCGGCGAGGCCGCCGACTCATTCCAGAAGTGGATTCGACCGATCCTGGTTGGAGCCTTCGGTGAAGACGCGGGCAATCTGATGGCCGATGGCCTGAAGATCTACACCGGTCTGCAGGTAGGTGTGGGGGTTGCGGCAATCGGGCTGGTCTCCGGGACACTGGCACTGGCAGATCCGGACACCTGGAAGGGGATGGCGGACACGGCGATCATGCTCGTCAAGGATCCGTTCAAGCTCGACGATGTCGTCAAAGAATCCCTTGGCCAGTTCCTCGCGGTCGACAAGATCACGGGCGAGAACCCCGAACGGGGCATCGGGGAGGCCGCAGGCAATATCGCGTCGTTGTTCATACCTGGTGGCATCTTCGCCAAGGGCGGTGCCGTAGCCAAGGGGCTTTCCGCGACGCGCCGTCTGTTCGAGAAGGGCGAACTCGGTCCGCTCGAGCGGCTGCCGGGCCTTGACGGGACTCGCAGGCCTGAGCTTCCCGATCTGCCGGATAATCCTGGCGCGCCTCATGTTCCGGAGTTCGCTCCGTCGCCTGGAGTCCCGCCGTCGGTCGTGAATCCGCCGGGGGGAAGTCCGGGGTCGCCGAACAGTAGTCCGACGGTGCGACCGCAGACCGGTGAACCTGGCGGGCCGTCTTCGACGGGATCCGGTTCTGGGGCAGGAAATACGCCGTCGCCCAATGGCTCTGGCCCTCATCGTGACGGCGCCGGCCCGGGCTCTCTGTCGTCCGGTGGGCCGGCGCCCACCGGTGGCAGTCCGACCCACGGTGGCGGCGATGCTCCGTCGTCGAGTGGCTCCGTACCGACAGGCGGATCGCCGACCCATGGCGGCGGTGACAGTTCCGGTGGTGCGGCCTCGGGTGGACCTTCATCGAACGGCCCTGTGCCGACGGGTGGTTCGCCCAGCGCTGGCGGGGAAGCGCCTTCGGGTGGCTCGCATTCGTCACCGTCAGCCGAGTCATCCGGCTCGGGTGGACCGAGCAAGTCCGGTGGTGGCGATGGGCCGGGCCCGGTGGCCGGCGGCGGGTCGGATTCCGGGGGTGGATCGCATGCTGGGGGCGAGGGGCCGAGTGAGCCGTCCAGTCATAGCGGTTCAGACACCGGCGACGGCGCTGCGAAGGACCCGCCTGCGGAGGGGTCAGGATCGGGTCCTGAAGCTGACTCGACGGGAACAGGCGATCCTACTGGCCGTGTTGGCACAGCAGACGACGCGCAATCGGATGTGTCCCGCGGGCCGGACGATGGCCAGATACCTGAACAGCCCGATAGCGGTCGTGTATACACGCTGGCTGACGGAACCCCTCATCAGACATCCTTTGCTCCTGAGCAACTCGGAGACAACCAGCGCGTCAACGACGCTCTGCAAAGCCATGGAGTCAGCCGAGACGACTTCATCGATCTGATCAATAGGCCGACAGACTCGTTGACGCCAGACGAACGAAACCTCGTCAATGCCGTCCGGGATGAGCTTCCAGCACCTGGCCCTGAAACGGTCATGCAGAAGGTCATTCCTCCTGGCTGGTTCGACAGCGACGGCAATTTGCACCCGCCTCGAGCAGATGATTACTTGAATCCCCCCTACGAGGATTTCAGGCCAGACGGCGTTGGCGGTTCAGTCACTGTGGCCGCTGACACATCGCACCTGGCTACACCCGCGCAGGTGCATGATGGACTTCGTCTGGACTACAACGACACCCCGTACTCACCACATGATTCCGGAACCCACATCATTCGGTTCCAGGCCGACCTGGAGTCGCCGGGAACATATGACGTGCCGCGGAATTCGGATATGGGTGGAACCGACCGTTACGATTCGTGGGACGATCCATTCACGGGAAACGGATTCACCAAAAGTGTTGACGACGTTATTCCAGAGTATTTTGCCACGGGTACGCGAATGCGTGACGGTGCCGAGATGTGGGAGGTGCTCGAAGATGGAACTCAACGTCTGGTTGCTGTTCTCAAAGACGGCGCATGGACTCCGCAAGGGAATGTGCCATGACTGAGATTCCTGTAACGGGTGCACTTGCGGAGTACCGGGGAGCGCGTATCCCTATCTTGTTCAGCGGTGAGGATTGGGTTGCGCTGCAGGCGAAGCCGAGTACCGACATCCCAGATTCCTTCCAGCAGGGAGAGAGGCAGCTGCCAGGAGGGTTGCAGGAACCGTGGGTGAAAGTGCCTAGGTCAGCCCTCGACAGGATTGTCCATCTTCGAGTGAGCGGCAAAGTGAATGGCCACGAAGTGCTGTTAGATCGGCGTCTGCCCAGCGGAAGGATAGGAGTCGAGTTTGTCGGCTCACCGGCGGTTGCGCGAGAACTCGGTATGAGGGGTGATCAGCAGCAAGGATGGAGTGGCAGCTTCGAGCCGACGGAGATCACCGACATCCATGTGGAGGAGCGCATCCGTGAATGAACCGCTGGTCTTGCAGAAGCTGCTCAACGCTCCACAGGCAACAGCAATCGTCCAGAACGGCGAAGATCAAGTCGGCGGATACGTAGTTGCGGCTTCGGCGGTGGTTGGTTTGAGAACACCGGCGGAGACTCTGGCAGCTTACGGTGTGGACGGCGCGCCGGAGTTCGTAGATGTAGTGCGTTTCGGACAGCCGAGATTGACGAGTTTCAGCCCACCATCAAAGGCCGAGAGGCCTTGGCCGACTTTTGCGAGTGGATTCTTGCATGGTGACTTATTGGCGCAGGTGTGGTTGATGAGTCGGACGCGCTATCCATTCGGCGCTGAGTACTGGCGAATCCGGTATGACGGTGAGCAGAAGCAGCTTTCGCGATACGAGGGTGTCGCACGCGGTTGGGTCGGTGCACAACGGTGGCGCCCGACTAGTCCGTTGGTAGGGACACTTGCACGGTGGCGCGGCGGGGAGTTCTTCGCTGACGTTGTCGGAGACAACGTGCTGTTGACCGCCATAGCGGATCAGGCGCCGCCCGGTTTTGAACTCGTCCATCCTCGAGTTTGGTCAGCGAACAGATCCTTGTCTGATTGTGAAGTCTTCGAGCGTGTCTTTACCGCCGATCTGGAGGGCGTCCCGGTGCGGGTGCTGAGGAATGCTGGCGCTCGTGCTGAAGTTCTGCTCCTGACTGACGACCCTGCTGCGGCTCAGCGTGTAGGTGCCGGTCTTGTTGAGCCAGAGGTATACGAAGCAGAAGTCGATTCGAGTCGCTTAGCGAACATACGAGGAGTAGAGAACCAACTCGTAATTGATCATAATTGAGCAATCTACTTCGTATTTGGTTCCATCGACCACGCCCAATCAGGCTGAGAAGCGATCGTGGATCAGGACCAATACGACTGCTTGAAACGAAATGCATGATTGGCCTGCTTGACGCGCCGAACGGAGTTCCGCCTCCTGAGCATGTCCAAGAAGTGGCAGTTCTTGACGAGATCCTTAAAGAAGCCCGATCTTCCGCTGGTTGAGATTGCCGAACAGGCGCGGTTGGAGCTCGAGAGCTTTGCGAACCCGCTCGTGTGGGTCGGAGATCGAATCGACCGCTTTTACGACGCGGCGCTGGCAGGCATGAAGGAGAGGTGCGGCGGTTAGCGACCTTGATGCCGTACTGATCCGCTGAATGCGGACGGATATCAGTCATCGTGAGTCATCGAATTGCTAAGGGTTGCTGCGGGTGCCAACCGTTGAGCGCGGGCGCTGAACCCTCAGATCTGCGAAAGAACGGGCATCCTGACCGATGGGAGAATTATCGTGGCCTACTTCACCCTGACGAGCATCGACTACGACCAGTCCGGTGGCGGCCTGGCGTATGCAATTCCTGAGTTCCAGAGCCAACTCCCGCTGAACGCCAATGTCACGCGACAGATGTCCGGGTCGGACCGCGATGACTACTTCTTCGGAATCACCGAGCGCGAGTTGAGGTTCCACCCGCAGCCAGGATTCGACTGGACACGCGCACAGCGTGACTACATCGGGGTGGACGAGGCAGGCCAGTTCCTCGTCGTCCGAGGGCTCATCGTCTGCAGTTTGTTCACCGGAACACAGGTGCATTCGGGGATGCGCGACTTCCCCGTAAGGGTGGCCGTGGTCGTCGACAACACCCTGTATGGCGATGAGCGGCTGTCATTCGACAAGTGCGAGTACGTGGGTCAAGGCACCATCGACGACATGGCGGCGCCACCTCAGAACAGCGGGGTCGAGGCTCACTAGCGACGCAATGTTCCGCTGAGAGCGACGTCGCGCCTATATATCCACGACGACGCTGTCAGCGGAACATTAGGAGCGGCAACTCCGCAGATCTACACCTGCGAATCCGGGAACGCGATCACCGACAGGAAGCGGATCGGCAGCTCCACCAGATCCACCGGGCCGTGCGCACCCTCGCCGTCGATCTGCAGCGAATCGCCGGGGTGCAGCGTGTACACCGAGCGGCTGTGGCTGTAGTCCATGACGCCTTCGAGCATGTAGATGAACTCGGTGCCGGGATGCTGGAACAACGGGTAGGTCTGACTCTTCTCGGTCAGCGTGACGTGCAGGCATTCCAGTCGCTTGTGCTCCCCGCGCAGCGAGCTCAGCAGTTGGTACTCGTGGCCCTGCTTGGTGCCGTTGCGCACGATCGCCGCCCCGGTCCCGGCCTTGACGAACGCCGCGGGCCGCTCCACATCCGCCCCGCGGAACAGGCTGGTCACCGGGACGTCCAGGCCGCGGGCCAACAGCGCCAGCGTGGACAGGCTGCACGAGGTCTGGGCGTTCTCGATCTTGGACATCATGGCCTTGGAGATCCCCACCCGCGCGGCCATCTCGGCGACGGTCAGACCGTGCTGCTGACGCAGTTGGCGCACGTTGCGGCCGATCGCTGCCTCGAATTCCAACTCCTCGACCGGCTCCTGCGGGTCCCGCTCGCGGGCGGTCCCGGACTGGTTGCGAAGGAGCGGAACGTCGCTCACGGTGGGCCCCCTGTGCTCTAGCGCATCTCCCCGGCTCCGACGTACGGATACGGGCTCTTGAGCAGTGTGCCATCGGCGAACCGGGACAGTGCAAAGTCGGTCTCCGGAATGCGGGGGTCGGAGCTGGCACCCTCGGTCACCAGGTCTGCCGCCAGCCGCCCCACCGCGGGGGCAATCTTGAACCCGTGCCCGCTGAACCCGGCCGCGATGATCAGGCCGTCCAGCCCGCCGGCCGAGATCACCGGGTTCCAGTCCGGTGTGACGTCATAGCAGCCGGCGTAGCTCCCGGAGATCGAGGCGTCGACAAGGCCGGGGAAACGGTCACCGACCTTCTGCACGGTCATCTCGACGAAACTGTCCGTGGCCCGGTTCAGGTAGTCGTCGGGATCGGCATCCTCGCAGTGTGCGAGATCGCTGTTGCCGAACAGGATCTCCCCGCCGAGCTCGGGCCGCACATACTGCAACGAGACCAGATCCGAGAACACCGGCACCGGACCCAGGTCCAGTCCGGGGGAGATCGTGACGATCTGCTCCCGCACCACGCGGATCGGCACATCCACACCGACGCCGGCCAGGAACGGCCGCGTCCATGCTCCGGTGGCGACCACGACGGTGCCCGCGGACACCTGCGTCCCATCGGCCAATCGGATTCCGGTGACCCGATCACCGTCGACCAGCAGCTCGGTCACGTTGGCGCCCTGTTTGATTCGCACGCCGGCAGCGCGAGCGGACACGGCGAAAGCCTGCGCGGTCTGGTAGGCATCACCGTATCCGCCGCGGGCTTCCCAGCCGAATGCGGCGAACGGTTCGAGGTTTGCCGACGGCCACATCGCGGCCATCTCGTCGGCTCCGATCTCCTCGGTCTGTACACCGACCGCGCGCTGGGCGGCCAGGCTGCTGCGCAGCGCCTGGACATTGGGTTCACCGACCCCGACGACGTACCCGGTCTGCCGGAAGCCGATGTCGGTCGCATGTTCACCGAGGAACTGTTCGGGCTTCTCGAAGACGTCGAGACTGGAGGTCGCCATCGCCGCCAGTGAACTGACCCCATAGTGACAGCGCACGATCCCGCTGGACTTGCCGGTCATTCCCGAACCGACGGTGTTGCGCTCGGCGACAAAGACATTGGTGACCCCACGCTGGCTCAACGCCCATGCCGTCGCGGCGCCCTCCAACCCGCCGCCGACGATGACGACGTCTGCGGTGTCACTCATTGGCCCGGTATCCAGTTCGTTCCGGCCAGCGGAACCCGGGCCATGGCGGCGGCCTCGATGGTGATGGCCACCAGGTCCTCGGGTTCCAGATGCGTGACGTGGGCCTTGCCGCACGCCCGGGCGATGGTCTGCGCCTCCATGGTGAGCACCCGCAGGTAGTTGGCCAGCCGACGGCCACCCTCGATCGGGTCGAATCGGGCGGCCAGCTCGGGATCCTGGGTGGTGATCCCAGCGGGATCACGTCCGTCCTGGAAGTCGTCGTAGAAACCGGCCGCACTACCGAGCTTGCGGTACTCCTCCTCGTAGCGGGGGTGGTTGTCGCCCAGTGCGATCAGTGCGGCGGTACCGATGGCGACGGCATCTGCACCCAGCGCCAGTGCCTTGGCGACGTCCGCACCGGTGCGGATGCCGCCGGAGACGATCAACTGCACACCGTGCCGGTGCACGTCGAGTTCCTGGAGCGCCTGCACTGCCTGGGGGACAGCGGCCAGCGTCGGAATACCGACGTGCTCGATGAACACGTCCTGGGTCGCGGCGGTACCGCCCTGCATGCCGTCGACCACGACCACATCGGCTCCGGCGTGCACGGCCAGCTTCACGTCGTAATAGGTGCGGGTGGCACCGACCTTGACATAAATGGGCTTTTCCCAGTCGGTGATCTCCCGCAACTCGTTGATCTTGATGGTCAGATCGTCGGGACCGGTCCAGTCGGGATGCCGGCACGCACTGCGCTGATCGATCCCTTCGGGGAGGGTCCGCATACCCGCGACGCGCTCGGAGATCTTCTGTCCCAGCAGCATTCCGCCACCGCCGGGCTTGGCGCCCTGTCCGAGCACGATCTCGATGGCATCGGCCTTGCGCAGGTCGTCGGGATTCATCCCGTACCGCGACGGCAGGTACTGGTAGACCAGGTTCTTGCTCTGACCGCGTTCCTCGGGTGTCATCCCGCCGTCACCGGTGGTCGTCGAGGTGCCTGCCTCGCTGGCCCCGCGGCCGAGGGCCTCCTTGGCCGGTCCGGACAGTGCGCCGAAGCTCATTCCGGCGATGGTGACCGGGATATCCAGGTGCAGAGGGTGTTTGGCGTGGCGCGAACCGAGCACCACGTCGGTGCCGCAGCGTTCGCGGTACCCCTCCAGCGGGTAACGCGACATCGACGCGCCCAGGAAGAGCAGGTCGTCGAAATGCGGCAGGGGACGCTTGGCGCCCCAGCCGCGGATATCGTAGATGCCGGTCTCGGCGGCACGCTGGATATCGGCGATGATGTTGCGATCGAAAGTGGCGGATTCACGCATCAGTAGGCACTCGCATTGTCGACGTGGAAGTGATACAGATTTCGGGCCGAGCCGTATCGGCTGTATTCGGACGTGTCATCGGAATAGCCAGCCGCGGAAAGCAGTTCGGCCAACTCGGTATGGTGCTCGGCGCGCATGTCCTTCTTGATGCAGTCCGCTCCGAGCGAAGCGACCGCGCCGCGGACATAGATGTGCGCCTCGTAGATCGAGTCGCCCAGTGCCTCACCGGCATCGCCGCGCACCACAAGCCTGCCGGCCTGGGCCATGAACGCGCTCATGTGGCCGATGCTGCCGCCCACCACGATATCGACACCCTTCATCGAGATGCCGCAGCGGGCGGCGGCATCACCCTCGATGACGAGCAGACCGCCGTGCGCGGTGGCTCCGGCCGACTGCGAGGCGTTGCCGGTCACCCGGACACGGCCGCTCATCATGTTCTCGGCCACACCGGTGCCGGCGTTTCCGTTGATGAGGATCTCGGCGTGCTGGTTCATCCCGGCCGCGTAGTAGCCGACGTGTCCGTTGACGGTCACCTGCACCGGGGCGTCCAGCCCGACGGCCACATTGTGCGCGCCGTCGGGATTGTCGATGACGTAAACGCTGCCTGCGGCTGCGTCGTGCAGTGCCTTGTTGACCTCACGCAATGGTGTCGTGCGCAGGTCATAGTGCGCTGACTCGGTTGTCATCTCGTCCATGCGTAGACCACCTCCGGCTCCGGTTCCCAGATCTTGGCTGCCTCGACACCGGGCAGCCCGGACAGCGCTCGGTACTCGCTGGCCATCGCGACCCAGTCGGGTGTTTCGGCGATCACCGCCGGCTTACACGCGATGGCGTCACGTACCACGGCGAACGAATCGTGGTTGGACACCAGCAGCGTGTAGAAGCCGTCGAAAGTGGCGCACAGTTCCTTCAGCGCGGTCTCGACATCCCGGCCGGCCGCCAGCTGCTGTGCGACGAAACGGGCGCCTACCTCGGTGTCGTTCTCGCTGTCGAAGATCACCCCTGCACGCCGGAGATCACGTCGGATCGTGGCGTGATTGGCAAATGATCCGTTGTGCACCAGGCATTGTTGTGGTCCGACGGTGTACGGGTGGCAACCCGAGGGGGTCACCGCCGATTCCGTTGCCATCCGGGTATGCCCGACTCCCTGCCATCCCTGCGCCGCGGACAGTCCCCAGGCCTCGGTGAGCTCGCGTGGATGGCCGACGCCCTTGAGCACCGCCAGATCCGCGCCGAAGCCCGCGATCAGCGCCGTCGGGTACGCCGCGCGCACCCGGTCCAGCAGATCCTCCGACGGCGTGTCCGCCGAGAGCAGGTAGGTCGAATCGACCTGGACGACCTCGACATCGGGCCCGAGGTCGGGTGCCTCGTCGAGGTCGGTCACCGACACACATCCGCGCCCCGGTGGCGACCACGCAGGGTTGCCGTAGACCGCCACTCCGGCTGAATCGGCTCCCCGATCGGCCATTTCGCCCAGCATCTCCGCGAGCAGTTCCCCCAACCGTGGGTAGAGCTCCGGGGTGCGCAGGTGTAACCCGACTATCCCGCACATACGTTGTGTTCCTTGTCTTCTCAGAATGCCGTCAGATAGGAGTCGATCTCCCACGGCGTGACGGTGCCGTGGTAGGTGAAGAACTCCTCGCGCTTGATGTTCGCGAAGTAGCCGGACACGCCCGCGCCGGCGGCGTCGAGCACCCCGGCGACCACCGGGTCGGCGTCGAGTTCGTCGATGGCGTGCAGCAGCGTCGGCGGCAGGTTCGCCGGCCCCTGTGCGCCCACGGTGCCCGGATCGAGGCTGCGCTTGATGCCGTCGAGTCCGGCACCGAGCGCGGCGGCGATCGCCAGATACGGGTTGGCCGAACCGTCGCCGCCGCGCAGTTCGATGCGTTGGTTGTCCGGTACCCGGATGTAGTGGGTGCGGTCATTGCCGCCGTAACTGGGTTTACGGGGTGCCCAGGAGGCTCCCGAGGTGGTGCTGGTGGCTCCGGTTCGCTTGTAGGAGTTGACCGTCGGAGCGATGACCGACTGCAAAGCGCAGGCGTGGTCCAGAATGCCCGCGATGAACCCGTAGGCCGTCGCGGACAGGCCCAAGCCCTTGTCGTCGGTGTCGCACGGGAACACCGGTGTGCCGCCACTGGTGAGCGACAGGTGGAAGTGCAGTCCCGATCCCGTGCGGTCACCGAAGGGCTTGGGCATGAAGGTGGCGATCATGTCGCGTCCGGCGGCGATCATCGACAGCAGGTATCGCAGCGTGACGACGCGGTCGGCGGTCACCATTGCCTCGGCGAAGGCGAAGTTCTGCTCGAACTGCCCGTTACCGTCCTCGTGGTCGTTGGCGTAGTTGGACCACCCCAGAGTGTTCATCGCCGTGGAGATATCGGTCAGGTGCTCATACATCCGGGTGACACCGCGTGCGTCGTAACAGGGTTGGGCGGCCGTGTCATCGGCATCGGCGGTGACAAGACCGCCATCGGGGGTGCGGCGCAGCAGGAAGTACTCGACCTCGGCGCCCACCCAGGGCTCGAAGCCGGCGTCGGCGGCCTGGGCCACCAGGTTTTTCAGGATCACCCGCGGCGCGTACGGCCACGGTGCGCCGTTGACATGGGGATCACAGTGCACCAGGGCCAGTCCTTCTTTGATGAAGGGGATCGGCGTGAACGACGACGGGTCTGGGATGGCGATCAGGTCGGGATCCTTGGGTTCCTGCCCCATGGCGCCGACGGCGTAGCCCGCGAAGCCGACGCCCTCGGTTGCCAGCTGGTCGACGGCTTCGACGGGAACCAGTTTGGCGCAAGGCTTTCCGCGTAGGTCGACGAACAACGCGAGGATGAATCGGGTGCCGTGTTCTTCGGCGAGGGTGGCGAGATCGGTGGTCATGGTTACCAGAACTTTCGTCATCTTGTTATGACTCGTCTCTTTGTAAGAAACAGAGTATCACTGTATGAAACACGTGCAAGCCGAGGAAACCCCGACGACCCGAGGTCGCCGGGGAATCATCGGGAACCTCAGGCCAATTCGAACTCGTAGGCCGAATCGCGGTGGAACGTGGCGTCGATACCCTTCTCCTCCTCGTCGGGGGAGATGCGGATGCCCATGGTCTTCTTGATGGCGAAGGCGATGACGAAGGCGATGCCGAAGGAGTAGGCCATCACCGCGCCCGCCGCCACGGCCTGCTTCCAGAGCAGGTCGATACCGCCGCCGTAGAACAACCCGTTGACGCCGTTCGGCATCCCCTCGCTGGCGAACAGGCCGATCAGCAGTGTGCCGATGACGCCGCCGACCAGGTGCACGCCCACCACGTCCAGGGAATCGTCGTAGCCGAACTTCTCCTTCAGTCCGACCGCGTAGACGCAGATGGCTCCGGCGATACCGCCGACGAAGATGGCGCCGATGGGCGTGACCGCACCGCACGCCGGGGTGATGGCGACCAGGCCCGTGATGGCGCCCGACGCCGCGCCGACGCCGGTGACGTGTCCGGTCTTGATCTTCTCGACCGCCAACCAGGCCAGCACGGCCGCACAGGTCGCCACGAATGTCGTGACCATGACGATCGCGGCCGAGTTACCCGCCGCCAGTGCCGAACCGCCGTTGAAGGCATACCACCCGGCCCACAGCATCCCGGCGCCCAACAGGGTCAGCGGGACGTTGTGCGGCTTGCGCAACCGGCCGAACATGGCGGACTTGCCGAGCACGATGGCCAGCGCCAGGGCCGCGGCGCCCGCGTTGATGTGCACCGCGGTGCCGCCGGCGAAGTCGACCGCGCCGAGGGTGTTGGCGATCCAGCCACCCACCGAGTTCTCGGTGACGACGCCGTCGAATGCGAAGACCCAGTGCGCGACCGGGAAGTAGACCAGCACCGCCCAGACCGCCGCGAAGATCATCCACGCGCCGAACTTCATCCGGTCGGCCACCGCGCCGGAGATGAGTGCGACCGTGATGGCCGCGAAGAGCGCCTGGAACAGCGCGAACAGACTGATCGGCAGCCCGGACAGCGTGGTCATGGGCTCCAGCAGGTTCGTCATCCCGGCGAACTCGGTGATGTTGCCGACGAAACCCCCGATGGACGTGCCGAACACCATCGAGAATCCGAACAACACCCAGAGCAGGCCGACGATCGCAACGGCGCCGAACGTCATCATCATCATGTTGGTCGAGCTCTTGACCGAGACCATGCCGCCGTAGAACAACGCAAGGCCGGGGATCATCAGCGTCAGGCCGATGATGCAACACAGTATGAAGGCCGTGGTTCCTGTATCCATCTACATCTCCTGGAATGCGCGGCCCGAGCGGGCCGACCACTGGCAGTAACCTCCGTTTCTGTTACGTCAACGGCATCGCCGCGTTGCACGCCGGTAAACGGTTCTGGGCCCCGGTGCTGCGCGCAGGACGGTGGAGGTGAAAAAGGGGTGCGCCGACCCCTTATCCTTGTCAGGACATCCCCGGCTGGTCGAGAGGTACACAGTGGCGCTCGTCGTGCAGAAATACGGCGGATCATCGGTTGCAGATGCCGACCGGATCCGGCGCGTCGCCGAGCGCATCGTGGAGACCAAGAAGGCCGGCAACGACGTCGTGGTCGTCTGTTCGGCGATGGGGGACACCACCGACGACCTGCTGGACCTGGCCCGCCAGGTCTCCCCGGCCCCGCCGGCACGCGAAATGGACATGCTGCTCACCGCCGGTGAGCGGATCTCCAACGCGCTGGTCGCCATGGCCATCGAATCGATGGGCGCCCAGGCCCGATCCTTCACCGGTTCGCAGGCCGGCATCGTCACCACTGGCACCCACGGCAACGCCAAGATCATCGACGTCACCCCGGGCCGGCTGCGCGATGCGCTGGACGACGGCGTCATCGTGCTGGTCGCCGGCTTCCAGGGCGTCAGCCAGGACAGCAAGGACGTCACCACCATGGGTCGCGGCGGCTCGGATACCACCGCCGTCGCGCTGGCCGCCGCGCTGAACGCCGACGTCTGCGAGATCTACACCGACGTCGACGGCATCTTCACCGCCGACCCGCGCATCGTGCCCAACGCGCGCCACCTGGACCACGTCTCCTTCGAGGAGATGCTCGAGATGGCTGCCTGCGGCGCCAAGGTGCTGATGTTGCGCTGCGTGGAATACGCGCGCCGCTACAACGTTCCGATACACGTCCGCTCGTCGTACTCGGATAAGCCCGGAACCATCGTCAACGGATCGATCGAGGACATCCCCATGGAAGACGCCATCCTGACCGGAGTCGCCCACGACCGCAGCGAGGCCAAGGTCACCGTCGTCGGCCTGCCCGATGTGCCCGGATATGCCGCCAAGGTGTTCCGCGCGGTCGCCGACGCCGACGTCAACATCGATATGGTGCTGCAGAACATCAGCAAGATCGAGGACGGCAAGACCGACATCACCTTCACCTGCTCCCGCGAGAACGGCCCGTCGGCGGTGCAGAAGCTGGCCTCGCTGCAGAGCGAGATCGGCTTCACCCAGGTGCTCTACGACGATCACATCGGCAAGGTGTCCCTCGTCGGTGCGGGGATGCGCACCCACCCGGGCGTCACCGCCACGTTCTGCGAGACCCTGGCCGAGGCCGGTATCAACATCGAGCTGATCTCCACCTCGGAGATCCGCATCTCGGTGCTGGTCCGCGACACCGACCTGGACAAGGCCGTGGCCGTGCTGCACGAGGCCTTCGGGCTGGGCGGCGACGAAGAAGCGATCGTGTACGCAGGATCGGGGATCTAGTAACCATGGTGAACATCGGTGTGGTCGGCGCCACCGGTCAGGTCGGCCAGGTGATGCGCAAGCTCCTTGAGGACCGTGACTTCCCGGCGAGCTCGGTGCGGTTTTTCGCCTCGCCGCGCTCTGAAGGCAAGAAACTGACCTTCCGCGGCCAGGAGATCGAGGTCGAGAACGCCGAGACCGCGGACCCGTCGGGACTGGACATCGCGCTGTTCTCCGCGGGCGCGACCATGTCGCGTGTGCAGGCCCCCCGGTTCGCCGCGGCCGGGGCGGTCGTCGTCGACAACTCCTCGGCGTGGCGCAAGGACCCCGAGGTTCCGCTCGTCGTCTCGGAGGTCAACTTCGATCGCGACGCCGGTGTGCGCCCCAAGGGCATCATCGCCAACCCCAACTGCACCACGATGGCCGCGATGCCGGTCCTCAAGCCGCTGCACGACGAGGCCGGTCTGACCCGGCTGATCGTGTCGAGCTATCAGGCGGTCTCCGGTACCGGTCTGGCCGGTGTCGAGGAACTGGCAACCCAGGCCCGTGCCGTCATCGACGGCGTCGAGCAGCTGGTGCACGACGGCTCGGCGCTTGATTACCCGGCGCCGGTCAAATACGTTGCGCCCATTGCCTTCAACGTGGTTCCACTGGCCGGATCGCTCGTCGATGACGGTTCCGGTGAGACCGACGAGGACCAGAAGCTGCGCAACGAGAGCCGCAAGATCCTCGGGATTCCCGAGCTCGCCGTCAGCGGCACCTGCGTGCGGGTTCCGGTGTTCACCGGTCACTCGCTGTCGATCAATGCCGAGTTCGCCGAGGCGCTCTCGGTGCAGCGGGCCCGCGAACTGCTGGCGTCGGCGCCGGGTGTCTCGCTGGTGGACGTGCCGACGCCGTTGGCCGCGGCCGGCGCCGACGATTCGCTGGTCGGCCGGATCCGCCAGGACCCCGGCGTACCCGACGGCCGCGGACTGGCGCTGTTCGTCTCCGGTGACAATCTGCGCAAGGGCGCCGCGTTGAACACCATTCAGATCGCCGAGTTGCTGGCCGCCCAGTTGTGATCCGCGGCGCGGCGGCGACCCTTGTGGCCGCCGTGGTGCTCGCATCACCTGCCCACGCCGACCTGAAGCTGGCGCCCGGTCAGGTGGTGATGCTCGGGCCGGTCGCCGGAACCGGCACGGCGACAGGTGATTACGGTATCGGCGCCACCGACCTGTGCGAGTTCATGGAGTTCCCTAGTCGACTGCTGCAGGTCTGTGGTGACAGTTTCGCCGGCCAGGGCGTCGGCTTCGGCGGGTGGTATTCACCGGTGGCGCTGCACGTCGACCCGGACTCGATCACCACCGGCCTGCGCGTCACCGGTGTGTCCGGTGTCGACACGCCGCTGCTGGCCGATCCGACCCCTCCGGGCGCCTCACAGCTACCGGCGGGCGTGGTGTCGATCAACCGGGAGAACTACCTGCTGGTGACGACGGCCACGGCATTACGCCCGTCATCGTCGCGGCTGGTGAAAGCCGATGCCGCCGAGGGGAACTGGCCCACGATCGCGGAGTCGGAACGGCCCGCCGACCATGCCGGTGCGGGGCAGTCCCAGATCAGTGGCTACTACGATCCGGTGCCCACCGCGGAATCCGAACGCGGTTGGGTCTACATCGTCGCGGACAGCTTCGACAGGACCGCCCCTGTCACCCTCTACCGCGTTGCACCGCAACACTTTCCGGACCGTTCCGGGTGGCAGGGGTGGTCGGCGGCGCTCGGCTGGGGTCATGACCCGACACCGCTGTGGACGGACCGGGTGGGCGAGCTCAGCATCCGGCAGATCGACGGCAAGACGGTGCTGTCGTACTTCAATGCCGATACCGGCAACATGGAGGTGCGGGTGGCCGACGACCCGACCCAGCTGGGTTCGGCGCCGGTGACCACGGTCGTCGTGGCCGCGCCCTGGCCCGAGCGCCCCGAGCAGCTACCCGCACCCGACGACAACCGGTTGGCCCAGCCCTACGGTGGGTACATCTCGCCCGCGTCCACCCTTGACGAGTTGCGGGTGTTCGTCAGTCAATGGAACACCACGCCTCGCGGCGGCACGCCGTACCGCGTCATTCAGTACGCGGTGAACCCGGTCAAGCCGAAGTCACGCTACGGCGGTTCGTAGGTAGGCCACCATGGCCACGGCGGATTCCTTGATCAACAGCGGGTCCCCGTCGGGCTCCTTGCGAAAGGCGAATCGCAGCAGATAGTCCAGGATCTCGATGGCCACCGAGCAGTGGTAGAGCTCCAATCCGGGGGCGTGGCCCGGCGCCACACGGATGATTGCCTCCCGCAATCGCGTCGCGATATATAGGTTGGCCTGCTCGTCGGCGGCGACGGCAACCGGCGACAGGTGCCCGTTGAGCCAGAGTTCGCGCACAGCAGGTGCCCGGTAGTAGCTGCTGTAGGCGTCGATGGCGCGTTCGGCGACCTGTTCCCAACGGTCGTAGGGCTCGGCGGCGAACTCATCGGCCATCTCGGTCGACTTCTCCATATACCCCAGGGCCACCGTCTCCATGGCCTTCTCGGGGCTGGTGAAATACGCGTAGAACGCGCCCTTGCTGACGCCGGCCGCCTCGACCAGCGCCGTCGGGCTTGCGACGGCGCGCTCGTACCCGACGGTGACCAGCAGTTGTTCAGCGGCGTCGAGGATGCGTTGCACGGTTTCCCGGCTGCGGCGCTGCGCGGGCAGCCTTCGCATGGTCTCTGCCATGAATCAGACTCTAGTCGGATTTACCGGGAAGTTACGCGCGGTCCCTTCGATGAAACAGACTCAAGTTCAGACTCTAGTCGTATTTAAATTCGTCTACTGCATTGGAGTGCCCGCTGTGACCGAGTTGAACAACAAGGCGTTGAACCACCTTCCGCCGACCGCGACACCCGCGGAGATCACCGCGTGTATGCGGCGCGACGGCTACGTCATCATCGACAACCTCGTCAGTGCCGAGACCATGGACCGGATCAACGAGGAACTCAGTCCGTACGTAGAGGGCACCGAGTACGGGGCGGACAATTTCCTCGGGCTGCGCACCAGGAGAACGGGATCGCTGATCGCACGGTCGGAGACTTCACGCCGGCTGATCGCCCATCCCACCATCCTCGAGGTGGCCGCCGAGTACCTGAGCCATGCCTCGGCCTTCCAGCTGCATCTGACCCAGGTCATCTCGATCGGCCCGGGATCACCGGCGCAGGCCATCCACCGTGACGAATTGGCTTGGGACTTCTTCGAATTCCCGGCCGAATACCAGGTGCAGTGCAACACATTGTGGGCGATGAGCGACTACACCGCGGAGATGGGGGCCACCCGTGTCGTCCCCGGGAGCCATCTGCTCGGCACCGACGAGAAGTTCAGCCAGGAGGAATCGTTGCCCGCCGAGATGGAGAAGGGCTCAGTTCTGCTCTACAACGGCAAGATCTACCACGGCGGCGGTGCTAATACGACCGAGGACAAGGTGCGCCAGGCGCTGAACATCACCTACGCGGTCGGCTGGGTGCGCCAGGAGGAGAATCAGTACCTGTCGACCCCCATCGAGGTCGCGCGCACCCTGGACGACGACCTGCTCAAGTTGATGGGCTACCAACTCGGTTGTTTTGCCATCGGATACGTGGGGGATGTGAAGGATCCGCTGTCGGTCATCCGCGCGGATGCCACGGGCTCGTTGTCGATCGACGCGATGACCGATGCCGCCGGCCGCGAGGGCTCGGCCAACACCCTGATGAACATGATCTCCGATGCCGCCGGGGTCACGTCGTGACCGACTCGGAAGGATTGGCCCGCAACAGCGTGACGTTGCCGGAGGCGACCTTCGTCTCGATCGCGACCATGGCCCCGGGTGTCGGCGCGGCCTTCGCCGTCATCAGTGGCGCGTCGTTCGCCGGCGGCGCGCTGCCGGCCTCGGTGGTGTTCGCCATGCTGGGCTGTGTCTGCGTCGCGGTGGCGATCGGCCAGCTGGCCAAGCGGGTGACCTCGGCCGCCGGTATGTCGTCCTATCTGGCGGCCGCCTTCCACGGCGGCGCCGGCTTCCTGTCCGGCTGGGGCACCATGCTCGTCTACGCCGCCGCGCTGCCCTACCTGGCCCTGTTGGTCGGCAACATGGTGGGCGGTGCGGTCGACGGTGCACTCGGGTTGGGCTACACGGCGTGGTGGATCATCGGTGCGCTGGGCTGTATCGGACTGGCGCTGGTCATGAACTACCTGGGCGCGCAGTTCGGTACCCGCGCCGGGATGCTGCTCGGCGCTCTGGAAATCGTTGTGCTGCTCGTCATCTCGGCGTGGATGATCGTCGCCGCGGGTGACCGCAACACGCTGTCGGTGTTCTGGACCGATCACTCGACCGTCGAAGGATTTACCGGCATGAGCGGCATCCTCGCCGGGGCGGTCTACGCATTCCTGGCGTTCATCGGCTTCGATGCAGCTGCTCCGTTGGCCGAGGAGGCCAAGGACCCCAAGCGCACGATCAAGTGGGCCGTCATCGGATCGGTGCTCCTTGTCGGGGCATTCTTCGTGACCACCACCTATGCATCGGCGGTCTACTTCGGCCCTGATCAATACGCCGGCTTCCTGGCATACGGCGACGGCGACCCCTGGATGGAGATCACCCGGACCTTCTGGGGTGTCGGCTGGGTGGTGCTGCTGATCACGCTGCTCAGCTCGGGCCTGGCGTCGGCCAACGGCGCCGGCATGGCCGCTACACGGGTGGCCTGGGCGCTGGGTCGGGCGGGAACCCTACCGAAGGCGTTCACCCGCACCCATTTCCGGTTCCGCTCACCGGTGGTGGCGATCGCCGTCATCTTCGCCGCGGCTACCGCGGTGACACTGACTGTCGGGTTGACATACGGTCCGGTGACCGGATTCATGGTGACCGGCACGGTGCTGACGGTGGGCGTGCTGCCGATCTACATGGCGGTGTGCGTAGCGTGTCCGGTGTACTACCTGCGCTACCGACGTGCAGAGTT
Organism: Mycolicibacterium neoaurum; assembly: GCF_036946495.1. Taxonomy (NCBI): domain Bacteria; kingdom Bacillati; phylum Actinomycetota; class Actinomycetes; order Mycobacteriales; family Mycobacteriaceae; genus Mycobacterium; species Mycolicibacterium neoaurum. The sequence continues at coordinate 1,467,371 of NZ_JAQIIX010000002.1, read as the reverse complement.
CCGGGTGTTCACCCATCTGGTGGTACCGCTGGTGGGCCTGGCCTTCTTGTTCCCGGTGTTCTGCGCGGGGGCCGGTATCACCGTGTTCAGTTTCGTTGCACCACTGACACATCCGCTGGACATGGCGGGCTACTTCGTGGCGCTGTGGTGGTTGGTCGGCATCGTCGCGCTGGCCGTCATCGCGGTACGCCATCCCGAGCGGCTGGACGCCGACCGGATCCTCGCCGGACCGTCGCTGGACGACGAACTCGCGGCGGTCATCGACGACAAGAAGGAAGCGACACTGTGACAACGGATTTGACCATCGGCCCGATCGAACGCCAGGTGCCCGACATCGGCTATCTGGACGGGCAGGTCTTCGACGACCTCGGCATCGTGCAGACCGCGGTGGCCCGCGACACCGTCTACGTCTCGGGTATCGCGCCACTGACCGGTGGCGCCGATGGCCTCTACATAGTCGGGGTGAGCTTCGAGGAGCAACTCGCGTACACCCTGGAGGTGCTCGACCGGTCCCTGGCGGCCTGCGGTGCCGACCGCGCCGGTCTGGTCGCGTGGACCGTATACACCACCGATATGCATGCGCTGACCGCCGCCGCGCCGACGTTGCGCGCGTGGGTCGGTGAGCATCCGCCGACGAGCACCTGGGTTACTGTCGCCGGCTTGATCCACCCGCAGCAACTCCTCGAACTGACGGCCATCGCCGTGCGTTGACAGCGTCACGTTTCAGCGGTCGGTAAGAATGGCAATACTGGATCGAAGTATGCCGACCGCTGGGGAGGAGTCAGATGTCATCGCAGGACGAGGGGCAGGTGAACGAACCCGCCGAGATCACCTTCGATGAGCATCTGCATCCGGCCCGCCCCCGAACCCTGCGGTCCAGGCCGCGGGTCCGCAGTCCCTTCGTGCGCCGGTCGCTGGCCCAGGACGGATCACCCACCGGCGACAACCCCGCCTATGTGTCCTGGCTGCTGTCGCAGTCCATGCTGTCGGACGCCAATGAGATCAGCCAGCAGTTCTCCGGGCAGGGCTCGATGTGGCAGAACCCGTTCGCCCGGCCCAACCCGCGCGGCGCCGTCGATACCGCGTCGGTGTGGTTCACCGCATATCCGCTCTCGCTGATCACCCGGCCGGATGAATCCTTCCTCAAGGCGATGGCCGACGAGGAAATGTGGAAGGCGTTCGCGGAGATCGGGATTCAGGCAGTGCACACCGGGCCGGTGAAACGTGCCGGTGGCATTTCGGGTTGGCAGCAGACCCCCAGTGTGGACGGTCACTTCGATCGGATCAGCACGCAGATCGACCCGGCGTTCGGCACCGAGGACGAGTTCCGGCAGATGTGCGGTACCGCCAACTGGTACGGCGGCACCATCATCGACGACATCGTCCCCGGGCACACCGGCAAGGGTGCGGACTTCCGGCTCGCCGAGATGAAGTACGCCGACTATCCCGGCATCTATCACATGGTCGAGATCGATCCGCAGGACTGGGATCAGCTACCGGCGGTGCCCGCCGGGGAGGACTCGGTCAACGTCGATTCGGCCACCGAGGACTGGCTGGACAAGGCCGGCTACATCATCGGAAAACTGCAGCGCGTCATCTTCTACGCCGAGGGCATCAAGGAAACCAACTGGAGTGTCACCCGCCCGATCGTCGGCGTCGACGGTATCGAGCGACGCTGGGTGTACCTGCATTACTTCAAGGACGGGCAGCCCTCGATCAACTGGCTGGATCCCAGTTTTGCGGGTATGCGGTTGGTGATCGGTGATGCGCTGCACTCGCTCAGTGACCTCGGCTCGGGCGGTCTGCGATTGGACGCCAACGGTTTTCTGGGTGCGGAGAAGTCGGCAGAGGATGACGTCGGCTGGTCGGAGGGCCATCCGCTGTCCCAGGCGGCCAACCAGTTCATCGGCAGCATGGTGCGCAAGCTCGGCGGATTCACCTTCCAGGAGCTCAATCTCACCATCGACGACATCCGCGACAACAGCCTCGCCGGTTCGGATCTGTCGTACGACTTCATCAACCGGCCCGCCTATCACCATGCGCTGGCGACCGCTGATACCGAGTTCCTGCGGCTGACGCTGCGAACCACACTGGACACCGACGTCGACCCGGCATCGCTGGTGCACGCGCTGCAGAACCACGACGAGCTGACCTACGAGTTGGTGCACTGGTCGGCGGGCCACCGCGATGACCACTACACCTACAAAGGTCAGGGCGTCACCGGTGAGCAACTGGGACAGGCGATCCGTGACGACCTGACCCACACCCTCACCGGCCCGGGCGCCCCGTACAACCTGGTGTTCACCACCAACGGCATCGCCTGCACGACCGCGACGGTGATCGCCGCGACGCTGGGCTACTCCGATCTGGCCGATATTGCCGATATCGACCGGATCAGGCGGGCCCATCTGCTGTTGGCGATGTTCAACGCCCTACAGCCAGGTGTCTTCGCGCTGTCGGGATGGGATCTCTGCGGAATGTTGACGCTGCCGGCCGACCAGGTCAGCGAGCTGTTGCGCGGTGGCGACACCCGCTGGATCCACCGCTCCGCCCACGATCTTATGGGTGTGAACCCGGAGGCGACCCACTCCAGCGAGGGCATGCCGCGCGGAACCAGTCTGTACGGATCGATACCCGAGCAGCTGGCCGACGAGACCAGTTTCCTGCGCCAGTTGCAGGCGATCCTGCGGGTGCGGACGCACTTCGGCATCGCGACGAGTCGCCAGATCGACATTCCGGAGGTGTCCCACCGCGGGATGCTGGTGATGGTGCATCAGCTCGACGACCCGCACCAGCTGCAGCTGACGGTGCTCAACTTCGCCAACGAGGAGATCGCCGGAACGGTGCGGTCGGAGTTCCTGCCGCCGCAGGCCGTGGTGACGGACATGTTCAGCGGGAAGACGCTCGCCAACGTCGACGATCTGCACAGCTTCCCGGTCGAGATGCCGCCTCACCACGGAATGAGCCTGCTCGTGGAGTTACCGCTCACAGCGGATTCATAAGCGGCAACCAGCCGGCGCATCGGATGGTCTCGGCATCATGGTTTCATGACCGAAAGTGAGCACGCCGAGAACCCGACCGCGCCGACCGCGGTGCCGGCATCTCCGCCGCCGCCCGCGCAGCCGCCGCCACCCGTGCAGCCGGATCGGGCGCGTCCAAACCGGCTGATCCAGGTGGCCGCCTGGGTGGGCATCGTTGCGGGGACGGTGTTCGTGGTCGCGGTCATCTTCTTCTCCGGTTTCATCCTCGGCAAGAGCTCCGACGGCGACCGGCACCACGGGCCGCCGCGCGACGACATCGAGATGTTCCACCGGGGCGGCCCGCCCCCGATGGGGCCGCCGCATGTGTTGTTCCCTGGCGGTCCGCGCTTCCAGGGCGGCCCGGATTTCGAGATCGGACCGCCTCCTGGTGCGGGTCAAGGCCAGGGCCCGATGCCCGGGCCGACGACCGTGCCACGCTGAAAACCTTAAGAAACATCTGTAACTCTTGGCACTCGCGGCTCAGTCGTGAGAGTGTCGCTAACCATGACACGCCGAACTTCGCGCCTTGCCGCGCTGATCGGAGTTTTCGTGGTAGCGGCGACGCTGGTGGGCTGTGGCGGCCGCGAACCCGATATCGCGGCCGCCACCGTCTTCGCCGTAGGGGACTGCGTCCGGATCGATGTGGGTCAGGCGCCCGCCCCTGACCCCGCCCGCGCCACCGAGGTGTCGTGCACCGCGGATCCCAGCTACACCGTCGGCGCCACCACCGACGCCGCCGGTGAGTGCCCGACCGCCGAGTATCAGCATCTGCCCAGCGGTTATGCCGACCCGTCGACCGCGCGGTTGTGCCTGGTGCCCAATCTGGTGGCCAATCAGTGCTATCTGATGGAGATGCCGATCGGGTTGGTCGAGAAGGCCGATTGCCGCGACCGCGGGCAGGGCGTGCTGGTGCAGGTCACGCAGCGGCTGGACGTCCGTGACCAGTCGGCATGCCCGGCGACCGCCGGCACCTACGCCTGGCCCTACCCGCGGCCGGCCCGCACCTACTGCACGCAGACGCTGTTCTGATCCGCTGGCATGATCGGTGCCATGCGCCAGACGTACGCCGTCGCGGTCGTGGGAGTGGCCGCCGTGGGAGCTGTGCTGACGAGCCTCACCGCGGTACCCGCCGCCTGGGCCAGGCCGTCCGACCCCGGGGTGGTCGCTTACGCCGTGCTGCCGAAGGGCTCGGTGAGCAATATCGTCGGCGCCCCGTTGTCCTGGGAAGCCGAGTTCACCGCACCCGGTCAGGCCTTCTACGTCGACAACCCCGCCTGTAACAACTGGGCCGATATCGGATTGCCCGATGTGTACGCCGATCCGGACCTGGCCTCGTTCAAGAGTGCGCTGGCCCAGACATCGGCGACCGACACCACCCGTCTGGTCAAGCAGGCCGTCGGGGTGTTCGCGACCAACGATGCCGCGACACGGGCCTACCAGCGCGTCACGGATCGGACGACCGGCTGCGCGGGCCAGACGACGGCCATGCACCTGGAGAATTTCGTGACACAGGTCTGGACGTTCACCGCGGGGACGGTCACGCCGACCGACGCGGTTTGGGTCAAACAGGAGGAGGGTATTGACCGTCGGTGCTTCACCCAGACCCGGTTACGGGAAAACGTTCTGCTGCAGGCGAAAGTCTGCCAGCCAGGAAACGGCGGCCCGGCGGTGAACGTGCTGGCCGGAGCCATGCAGAACACCCTGGGCCAGTAGCGGCGATCAAATCCCAGGGAATATGTCAGACCCTTCTGGAAGATTGAGTGAGACAGGGTTCTGACCGGGGAGGGGTGGTTCCGATGTCGGCCACCACTGCGTGGGATGTGGACTGTCCGTCCGGACAGACTGCGGCCGCGATCGCCGCATCCTGTCTGCACGATGGTCCGGTGGGCACGGTCGGACTGGAGGTCGAGGCACATTGCTTCGACCTGGCCGATCCGATGCGCCGACCCGGGTGGGAGGAACTGAGCGTCCTCATCGCCGCGGCGCCGGCATTGCCCGGGGGCAGCGCCATCACCGTCGAGCCGGGCGGGGCCGTCGAGCTCTCCGGCCCGCCATGTGCCGACGTGGTCTCCGCGATCAGCGCCATGACGGCCGACCGCCGCGTGCTGAACACCTACTTCGCCGAGCATGGACTGGGATTGGTGCTGCTCGGCACCGATCCGCTGCGGCCGACGCAGCGGGTCAACCCCGGCGCCCGTTACCAGGCGATGGAGCAGTTCTTCGCCGCGACCGGCACCGGCGCGGCCGGCGCGGCCATGATGACCTCGACGGCGTCGATGCAGCTCAATGTGGAGGCCGGCCCGCGCGCGGGGTGGGCGGACCGGGTTCGGCTGGCGCACGCGCTGGGGCCCACCATGATCGCGCTGTCGGCCAATTCGCCGCTGTTGAACGGCGAGTTCACCGGCTGGCGTAGCACCAGGCAGCGCGTCTGGGGACAGCTCGACTCGGCGCGTTGCGGACCGGTGCTCGGCGACCGTGGTGATGATCCGGCGGCCGACTGGGCGAACTATGCGCTTCGGGCACCGGTGATGCTTGTCCGCACCCCCGAGGCGGTTCCGATGACGGAGTTCGTCTCGTTCGCCGATTGGGCCGACGGACACGTCGTGTTGGGCGGGCGGTCTCCGACGGCCGAGGATCTCGCGTACCACCTCACCACGCTGTTCCCGCCGGTGCGCCCGCGCCGCTGGTTGGAGATCCGCTATCTGGACAGCGTCCCCGACGCGGTCTGGCCAGCGGTGGCCTTCACCATGGCCACCTTGCTGGACAACCCGGAAGCGGCCGAGACCGCCAGAGCGGCAACCGAACCGGTTTCCTCTGCCTGGGACCGGGCGGCGCGGTTCGGACTGGCCGACCCGCAGTTGCACGCCTCGGCCTGCCGTTGCGTGGAGGCGGCGGCCGAGCACGCGCCCGCCGAACTGGCCGCGCCGATGCAGCGGCTACTGACGAATGTGCACGAGGGCAGGAGCCCCGCCGACGATTTCAGCGACCGGGTACACCACCGGGGACTGGCGTCGGCGATCACCGAACGTGTGGGGGATGAGTGAGTACACCCGATCTTTTGGCCGCCGAGCTCACCAGGGCTCGCGATCGCACGCTGGCGCTGGTGGACTTCGACGATGCCGAACTGTTGCGGCAGTACGACCCGCTGATGAGTCCGCTGGTGTGGGATCTGGCCCATATCGGTCAGCAGGAGGAGTTCTGGTTGTTGCGTGGCGGGAACTCCGCCGCGCCGGGCATGCTCGCGCCTGCCGTCGAGAAGCTCTACGACGCCTTCGTCCATTCCCGTGCCAGCCGGGTCGACCTGCCGCTGTTGCCGCCCACCCACGCCAGGACCTATTGCCGCGATGTGCGCAACCGCGTGCTCGACACCTTGGAACACAGCACCGAAAACAGCACCGAACTGTTCCCGTTCGGCCTCGTCATCTCCCACGAGAATCAACACGACGAGACCATGCTGCAGGCCCTGAATCTGCGCTCGGGGCCGCCGATCCTGCCCCCGGGTTCACCGCTTCCGGCCGGCAGGGCCGGCGTGGCAGGCACGTCGGTGCTGATCCCCGGCGGGTCGTTCACCCTGGGGGTCGATGCCTCCGCTGAGCCGTACTCGTTGGACAACGAGCGCCCCGCGCACACCGTCGAGGTCGACGCGTTCCGCATCGGTCGGGTCCCGGTCACCAATGCCGAATGGCGTGTGTTCATGGCCGATGGTGGGTACCGGACACGGCAGTGGTGGTCCGATGCCGGTTGGGCGCATCGGGAGCAGGCCGCTCTGGTGGCGCCCGGATTCTGGAACAGCGACGGCAGCCGCACCCGGTTCGGCTACCGCGAGGAGATCCCCGACGACGAGCCGGTCCAGCACATCACCTATTACGAAGCCGAGGCGTACGCCGCGTGGGCCGGTGCGCGGCTGCCGACCGAGATCGAATGGGAGAAGGCATGCGCCTGGGATCCGGTGGCCGGGATGCGCCGCCGATATCCTTGGGGTGCAGCGGAACCGGACGTACAGCGGGCCAACCTGGGTGGGCGGTCGTTGCGGCCGGCGCCGGTCGGGGCCTACCCCGGCGGCGCGTCCGCCTACGGGGTCGAGCAGATGCTCGGTGACGTGTGGGAATGGACCTCCTCGCCGCTGCGGCCGTGGCCGGGATTCAGGCCGATGATCTATGAGCAATACACGGTGCCGTTCATCGATGGCGACTACCGCGTGCTGCGTGGCGGCGCGTGGGCGGTGGCCGGGGACATCTTGCGGCCCAGCTTTCGCAATTGGGACCACCCGATCCGGCGGCAGATCTTCTCCGGCGTGCGGTTGGCCTGGGATGTGTAGACATCTCGGCTGGTTCGGGGCTCCGGTCTCGGCGGCCTCGGTGGTGCTCGATCCGCCCAGCGGGCTGCTGGTGCAGTCGTATGCGCCGCGGCGGCAGAAGCACGGAACCATCAACGCCGACGGTTGGGGTGTTGGGTTCTTCGACGATGGCCCGCGACGGTGGCGCAGTGACAAACCGCTGTGGGGCGACGCGTCGTTCGCCTCGGTGGCCCCGACGCTGCGCAGCGGATGCATCATCGCGGCGGTGCGTTCGGCCACGGTGGGCATGCCGATCGAGCCATCGGCATCGGCACCGTTCACCGACGGCAGCTGGCTGCTCTCGCACAACGGTGTCGTCGACCGCGCGGTGCTCCCGGCAACCCGGGATGCGGAATCCTCGGTCGACAGTGCGGTGTTGGCGGCGCACATCTTCCAGCGCGGCATGGCGGTTCTCGGGGACACCATCACCGAGGTCGGCGCCCTCGATCCCGGCGCGCGACTGAACATCCTGGCCGGCGACGGTTCCAGGCTGCTCGCCACGACATGGGGCGACACCCTGTTCGCGCTGGAACGTGCCGACGGCACCGTGTTGGCCAGTGAACCCTACGACGACGACCCGGACTGGCTCGACATCCCCGACCGGCATCTGGTCGAGGTCTCGGCGACGGGCCTGACGCTCACCCCTCTGGAAGGATCTCGATGACCACCCGTCTGGAAAGCTCGCTGCGCCGCGATGTGTCCGAAGGTCTGCGTCGGAGCCCGAAGTCGCTGCCGCCCAAGTGGTTCTACGACAGTGTCGGAAGTGATCTGTTCGATCAGATCACCAGACTGCCGGAGTATTACCCGACCCGCACCGAGGCCACGATCCTCGGTGAGCACGCCGCGGACATCGCCGAGGTGTCCGGTGCGGACACTCTCGTCGAACTGGGCAGCGGCACGTCGGAGAAGACCCGCTTGCTATTAGACGCATTCCGCGCGCGTGGTGCGCTGCGCCGGTTCATCCCCTTCGATGTCGACCCGTCGGTGCTCGGCGCGGCCGCCACCGCCCTGCACGCCGAGTATCCCGATCTGGACATCGACACCGTGTGCGGCGATTTCGAGCAGGACCTGCCGTCCATCCCGAAGGTGGGCAGGCGGATGGTGGTGTTCCTCGGCTCGACCATCGGCAACCTGACCGCGGGACCGCGCGCCGATTTCCTTGCTGCGGTGGCCGATACGATGCAACCGGGTGATTCGCTGCTGCTGGGCACCGATCTGGTCAAGGATGTCGATCGGCTGGTGCGCGCCTACGATGATGCCGCCGGGGTCACCGCGGCATTCAACCGCAACGTGCTGGCCGTGGTGAACCGCGAACTCGGCGCGGACTTCGACCCGTCCGCGTTCGCACACGTGGCCAAGTGGAACGACACCGAGGAACGTATCGAGATGTGGCTGAGATCGACACTGGCTCAGTGCGTTCACGTTCGCGACCTGGATCTGACGGTCGACTTCGAGGCCGGTGAGGAGATGCTGACCGAGGTCTCCTGCAAGTTCCGTCCCACCGGTATCGCCGACGAGCTGGCGGCGGCCGGTCTGACGCGCACCCATTGGTGGACGGATCCCGCAGGCGATTTCGGTGTGTCACTGGCGGTCAAATGAGCCTGGCCGAGCAATGGCGTGCCGCCCGGGTGCCGGTGGCCGGCGTGCATCTGGACAGCGCGGCGTGTTCACGGCAGAGCAATGCCGTGATCGAGGTGGCCGCGGCGCATGCCCGGCACGAGGCCGAGGTCGGCGGCTATGTCGCCGGTGAGGCCGCGGCGCCGGCCCTCGACGCGGGCCGCGCCGCGATCCGGGCGTTGGCCGGTATGGCCGAGGCCGAGGTCGTCTTCACGACCGGATCGAATCATGCCCTCGACCTCCTGCTGAGCAGCTGGCAGGGGCGCCGGACGCTGGCCTGCCTGCACGGTGAGTACGGCCCGAACCTGACGATCATGGCCGCCAACGGATTCGAGGCCCGATTGTTGCCGGTCGACGAGTCGGGCCGCCTTCTCGTCGACGCTGCGGCGGCGGTGCTGCGTTTCGACCCGCCGGCATTGGTGCATCTGACGGTGCTCGGCAGCCACCGTGGGATCGTCCAGCCGCTGGCCGAACTCGCCCAGGTATGCCGCGAGCTCGGGTTGCCGTTGGTGGTGGATGCCGCGCAGGGACTGGGACACGTCGACTGTGCGGTGGGTCCCGACGTGCTCTACACGTCGTCGCGTAAATGGCTGGCCGGGCCCCGTGGTGTCGGTGCGCTCGCGATGCGGCCCGAACTGTATGCGCAGCTGGTGCCGCGGTGGGCGCCGATGGAGCTGCACGAGGCCAATATCGCTTCCCGACTGGGCTTTTCGCTGGCGCTGGGGGAGCACCTGGCCGCCGGGCCCGCCGATACCCAAGCTCGGCTGGCCGAGATGGGGGCGCTGACCCGCGGCGTGCTGGCCGATATCGAGGGGTGGGAGGTCGTCGAGCCTGCCGCCGAGCCCAGTGCGATCACCACGCTGCGTCCGCTTGACGGGGCCGAGCCGGCGGTGGTGCGGGCACGGCTGATCGCCGAGCACGGGATCATCACCACCGCATGCGAGGTGGGTCGGGCGCCCCACGAGATGGACGGGCCGGTGCTGCGGGTATCACCGCACGTGGACGGCTCTGCAGCGGATCTGCAGCGATTCGCCACGGCGTTGGTGGCCGTCAGCTCGTAGCGCCGATGATCGTGCGGACGGCCGCCTCGTCGCCGTCGATCTCGATCAATCCGAGGGCCTGGGCATCGTCGATGGTCAGGGCCCCTGCTGCCAGGCCGAGGATGTATTCGGGTGCGGCGTGCAGCGTGCCGGCCAGTGCGCGACCGTCGGGCGGTCCGACGGTGAAATTCGCGCGGGATGCGTTGAGCTGCAGGGCCATATCCTCACCTGTGAGACCGATCGACACGGCCGCACGGACCTTCACGCGGGCGGCCAGCAAGGCCGGGATCGCGAGGCTCAGCCACTCAGGACGGAACGTGTCACCCTCTGGTCCGCGCGCCATCAGCGGGGTGGACCAGCGGATCAATCCCTCGATGGGCTCGCGCAATTCGGCGCCCCACGCGGTGAGGGCGTACTCGACGGTGCTGCCGTCGCCGAGTCGGCGCTCTATGACACCCGCCGATTCCAGTTCGCGGAGGCGGTCGGCGAGCAGGTTGGTGGCGATTCCCGGTAGCCCGGCGACCAGATCACGGTAGCGGGCCGGCGCGATCAGCAGCTGGCGGACGATGAGCAGATTCCATCGATCGCCCACGATCTCCAGTGAGCGAGCCAGTCCGCAGTATTGGCCGTAACGGCGCATCGCACATTCTCCAATCGCTTGAGAAAATAAAGTGTATATGAGACCTTCAAGTGCATGACCGATACTGCGAAGCGCGTCCGGCCGGATTGGGTCGACGACGAACTGTTCCCCTTCGAGAGTCGATTCGTCGATATCGACGGGCACTGCGTGCACTACATCGACGAGGGTTCCGGCCCCATCTTGCTGCTGCTGCACGGCAATCCGACCTGGTCGTTCCTCTGGCGCGATGTCGTGCGGGAATTGCGGCGCGACTACCGCTGCATAGCGCTGGACTATCCGGGATTCGGGCTGTCGACAGCCCGGCCGGGCTACCGGTTCGCACCTCAGGACCACGCGGAGGTGGTGACCGCCTTCGTCGACGAGCTCGCTCTGGACGATGTGACGCTGGTCGGGCAGGACTGGGGTGGAATGATCGGGCTGGCCGTCGCGCAGCGCCGCCCTGAGGTTTTCCGGCGTCTGGTCCTGGCCAACACCTGGGCGTGGCCGGTCAACGGCATCCTGCACTTCGAGGCGTTCGGGCACATCATGGGCGGACCGCTGACCCGTCTGCTGGTCCGCCAGTTCAACCTGCTCGTCAGCGCCTTCATCCCGGTGGGGCACAAGCGCCGCAAACCCTCCGATTCCGAGATGGAGCATTACCGGCGGGCGCTGGACACCCCGGCCCGTCGACAGGCCAGCGCGGTACTCCCCGGCCAGGTGCTGTCCGGCCGTCCGTTCTTCGCGGCGGTCGAGGCCGGGCTGCCGGCCATCGCACACCTGCCCACGCTGATCATCTGGGGCGATGGCGATATCGCCTTCCGACCCCAGGAACGTGAACGGCTGGAACGCGAATTCCCCGATCACCAGACCGTGATTGTCGAGGGGGCCGGACTCTACGTGGAGTCCGACGCGCCCGAGGAATTCGTCGCCGCGTTCCGGGGGTGGGCCGCGAGCCCCTAGAGCGGCCCCCACCCCTCTGACGGCCGGCCTACCTACCCGATCGGACGGTTTCGGCGTTCCGGACGGCGGGTCCTGCGCCGAAGCCATTGTGACGCGGACCACGCGGGTCCACGGTGGGATCTACCGGGTGCACCACCCGTCCGATACCGCGAGGAGTCGTCCGATGGCCATTGAGCTGAACCAGATTTGGGACTTTCCGATCAAGGAGTTCCACCCCTTCCCCCGCGCCCTGCTCGGTGTGGGCGCACACGACATCATCGGTGTCGAAGCCAAGAACCTCGGCTTCAAGCGCACCCTGCTGATGACCACCGGCCTGCGCGGCTCGGGCATCATCGAGGAACTGACCGGCAAGATCGAATACCAGGGCGTCGAGGTCGTGCTCTACGACAAGGTGGAGTCCAACCCCAAGGACTACAACGTCATGGAGGCCGCCGCCCTCTACCAGCAGGAGAAGTGCGACAGCATCATCTCCATCGGCGGCGGCTCCAGCCATGATGCCGCCAAGGGCGCCCGCGTCGTCATCGCGCACGACGGCCGCAACATCAACGAGTTCGAGGGCTTCGCCAAGTCCACCAACAAGGAGAACCCACCGCACATCGCGGTATCCACCACGGCCGGAACGGGTTCGGAGACCTCCTGGGCCTACGTCATCACCGATACCTCCGATATGGAGCACCCGCACAAGTGGGTCGGCTTCGACGAGGCCACGATCGTCACCCTGGCCATCGACGACCCGCTGCTGTACTACACCTGCCCCCAGCACTTCACCGCCTACTGCGGATTCGACGTCTTGGCCCACGGCAGTGAGCCCTTCGTGTCCCGGCTGGACTTCGCCCCGTCGCTCGGAAACGCCCTGTACTCGGTGGAACTCGTCGCCAAGCACCTGCGCGAGGCCGTCTTCGAGCCACGCAACCTCAAGGCGCGCGAAGGCATGATGAACGCGCAGTACATCGCCGGGCAGGCATTCAACTCCGGTGGCCTCGGCATCGTGCACTCGATCAGCCACGCCGTCAGCGCGTTCTTCGACAGCCACCACGGCCTGAACAACGCCATCGCGTTGCCCCGAGTGTGGGAGTACAACCTGCCCTCGCGCTACGAGCGCTACGCGCAGCTGGCCACCGCGATGGGTGTTGACACCCGGAACATGACCACCGTGCAGGCCGCCGATGCCGCCGTGGAAGCGGCCATCCGGCTGTCCCAGGACGTCGGCATTCCGGACAACTTCTCCGCCGTCCGCACCGACTCCTATGACAAGAACCGGATGAACACCGGAAAGTACGCCGGTCGGGGTGAGGTCATCAAGGGTGATGACAAGACCGTGCTGGCCATCTCCGAGCACATCCAGGACGACTGGTGCACGCCGGGCAATCCTCGCGAGGTCACCGTCGAGTCGATGATCCCGGTCGTCGGACACGCCATCAACTCGTCCTACTGACCCGGTGCCACGGCAGGGGCCGATCCGTCCACCTCGGTCTGCCCCTGCCGTGCACCTCACCCGGAGGTTGCCGTGACCACCGCATCCCTGTCCCGATCCGAAGAGCCCGTGCGCGACGACGCGGTGGCATTCTCCGGTGCAGTCGAACTGGCCGAAGCGCTGCACCGCCAGGATTACGTCATCGACGACGACCTGGCCACCGTCGTGCACCTGGCCACCGCGCTGGACCGACCGCTGCTCTTGGAGGGTCCGGCCGGCGTGGGCAAGACCGAACTCGCCAAGGCGCTTGCGGCGGCGGGCAGTAGGCGGTTGATCCGTCTGCAGTGCTACGAGGGCCTCGACGACAATCGGGTGCTCTACGAATGGGATTACGCCAAACAGCTGCTGCACGTGCAGATGGGCAACGGCGGAGACGTCTACACCGAGGACTTCCTGCTGCGACGGCCGCTGCTGGAGGCGGTGCTCTCCGAACAACCGGTGGTGTTGTTGATCGACGAGGTCGACCGCACCGAGGAGGCCATGGAGGCGTTGCTGCTCGAGGTGCTCGCCGAACGTCAGGTCACCATCCCCGAGATCGGTACCTTCACCGCACGATCGGTGCCCTGGGTGGTGCTCACCTCCAACGACACCCGCGAACTGTCGTCGGCGCTGAAGCGCCGGTGCCTGCACTATCACCTGGGTTTCCCTACGCCGCAACGGGAACGGGAGATCGTCGGAGTGCGAGCCCCACAAGTCGAACCCGGGGTCGTTGCCGACGTCGTCGAACTGGCGAGGACCTTGCGCGAACTCCCGTTGCGCAAGAGTCCGTCGATCTCCGAGGTGATAGACGGTGCCAGGGCAGCGGCCCTGCTCGGCCACGACGTCGACCGCACGGTGCTGCTCTCGGCACTGGTCAAGTTCACCAGCGATCGCGATATCGCGTTGCGGCACTTCACCAGTGAACCCGCACCGGGTGCAACGCCGGCTCCGACGCCGGCCGAGCGGGTGACCGTGGCAAGCAGACCCGCCAACACCACCACCTCGGCGTTTCGGGGCAGGGGTGGGCGACGGTGACTCCGGCGCAGATCCTGGACTGTGTCGCCGCGGCTTTCGGGCAACTGCTGCGCCGGGCCGGGGTCGCGACCTCCCCGGCCGAGGTGATCGAGGTGCGCAGGGTACTGGCCATGCTCGGTGCCGCCGACACGAGCAGGCTGCGAGCCGGGATGCGGGCAACGTGCGCCAAATACGACCGGGAACAACACGGTTTCGAACGCGCCTTCGCGGCAATGTTCGGCACCCACCCGATCGAACCCCACGATGCGGCGGCGGGCTCTAGCCGTGCGCACACCGGTTCGGGCCTGCCCGAGCACCTCGAGATCGATGACGACAGCTCGATCGGCCGATACGCCGAGTACAACGAACGCGCCGCCGAGGTCGGTGAGCACTTCGATACGCCCGAGGCCACCAAGGGATTCAATCCGCACAAGGACGATGACGATTTCAGCGTGACCGGAGCCGACGATCGGTTGACCGTGTCCGCCGAATCCGACGGCGGCCGGCGCGGGATGCGCTACACCGTCGAGGTCGACAGGGCCGCCGCGGCGATGGCGGGTGATCTGGCCGACTCGGTGGCGCCGATCGTCGCGGGCACCCTGAGCTTCGACGATCCCGACGCGATCCTGGCGTGGCTGGACGCCTACGACCCCGCCGCCACCTACGGCGGTGACGCCGGCGAACCGCTGACCGCCGAACAATTGCAGCAACTGACCAAGGCCGTCGAGGGCTTTGTCGAGGCATTGGCGCAGCGGGCCGGGCTGGTGGCCGAGTCGGCCGAGCCCGACCACGGGGCCGAGGTCGGCCTGGCCGCCGATATCGATCTCGCCTGCCACGAGGTGCTGCGCCGCATGCGCGGCGCGCCGCGGCCTCGTCCGCGCGAACGCGGTCGCGGACGTCTGGACATGCGTCGCACCGTGCGGGCCAGCATGCGCACCGGCGGCGTCCCGTTCCGCCTGCTGACCAAAAAGCCGTTACCGGATCGGATCAGGCTGCTGGTGATCGCCGACGTCTCACTCTCGGTGCGCCCGGTCACCGCGTTCACCCTGCGCCTGGCCCAGGCCATGCACCGGCGCGCGCACCGGTGCCGGGTGATGGCGTTCGTCGACCGACCCGTCGACGTCACCGACATCCTCTTGCGCGCCGGCGGGGACGATGCGCTGGCGGCCGTGTTGGCCGACGGTCGGCTGGACCTGCAGGCCAGCAGCGACTACGGACAGGTCTTCGACGAGATGCTCGCAGGCCAGGCCGACGCCCTCGATTCCCGGACCGCGGTGTTGATCGTCGGCGACGGCCGCAGCGGGGGCTTGGCACCGGGCGTGGACCAACTGCGTGCGCTGCGGCGACGAGTGCACCGACTGGCCTGGGTCACGCCGGAACCACAGCGCTACTGGCGCCAGGCGACCTGCGCGATGCCGGACTACGCGCAGGTGTGCGATCAGGTCGTGGTGGCCAGCGACGCCGACCAGCTGGTCGCCAAAGCCGCTGAGCTCGCCCACGCGCTCTCTTGATCGCTCGCCGGTACCTACCCGGTCGGGTAGGTGGGCACCTGTCCACCTGCACATTGGTTGTGCCGTAACGGCGACGTAGGCTGGTCCTGTTATGTGGATCACACAACAGGCCAGTGCGACGGTGGCGGACCGGGTGCCCACCCGGCTGCTCAAGTTCCACGCACCCGAGATCGTCTTCGGGATCGACTCCATGGCCGAGGCCGCGCACTCCGCGCTGCGCCTTGGTGGCATGCGGCCGCTGTTGGTCACCGATCCCGGTCTGATCGAGGCGGGCTGGGTCGACGAACTCGTCGGGCAGCTGCGTACGCAGGGTGTGCAGCCGCAGGTGTGGAGTGCACTGACCCCCAATCCCAAGGACCACGAGATCACCGCTGGCCACGAGTTCTATCGGTCCCAGGGCTGCGATGTGCTGATCGCCCTGGGCGGCGGCTCGGTGATCGACGCTGCCAAGGGCATCGCGATCCTGTCGGCCAATGGCGGGGACATCCTGGACTATGCGGGTGTCGACAAGGCGACGATGCCGATCCCGCCGCTGGTGGTGCTGCCGTCCACCTCGGGTACCGGCGCCGATGTCTCGCAGTTCTGCATCGTCACCGACACCACCCGCAACACCAAGATCACCATCCTGGGCCGGGCGCTGGTGCCCGATGTCACGATCATCGACCCGCGGCTGCTGACCACGATGCCCGAATGGCTCAATGCGGCAACAGGTCTGGATGCGCTGACCCACGGTATCGAGGCGTTCGTCTCGCTGGGGCACAATCAGCTGACCGACCACCATGCGCTGCGCTCGGTGGTGATGGTGACCGAGAACCTGGTCACCACCATCGACAGACCCGACGATTTGAGCGCCCGCGTGCTGATGGCGCAGGCGTCCCTGGAAGCCGGATTGGCATTCACCAATGCGATCCTGGGCGCGGCACATGCGATGAGCCATCAGGTCGGTGGGTTGCTCGACCTGCCGCACGGAGTCATCAACGGCGTGTTGCTCCCGCATGTGGTGCGGTTCAACGCCGAGGCCGACCCGGCGCCGTTCGCCACCATCGCCGGTTGTCTCGGGATCGCAGACACCAGGGCGCCCGCACTGGAATCGGCACTGGCCCTTGCCGATCGCCTGCAGGAGCTGGCCCGCCAGGTCGGTGTTCCGCGCGGTCTGTCCGACCTCGGCGTGCGCGAGGAGGATGTCGCTGTGCTCGCCCGCAACGCCATGGCCGACGCGTGTATCACCACCAATCCGCGCGCGGCCGACGAGGATCAGCTGCGGGCGTTGTTCCGGGCCGCGCTGTGAGAGCACGCGCCCCGGATCTGGAACGCCTCACCGGGGTACGGTCCGGAAAGCCCACCTTCTACCCGGAGTTCCGGGTTGCCGCCCAGCGCACCGAACGGGTCATCGCAGCCCTGGACACCATCTCGCGTGCGCTGGTCCAGACCGTCAACGGGCCGGAGAAACTCGTGCGGGCGGCCGCCGACGCCGCCCGCGTGCACCTGGGTGCAGAATGGGTGCTGCTCGCCCTCGCCGACGGTGCACTGCCCGAGGCCCGGCCGCGACATCTCATCCTGGACGCGGACGGAAACGCCTATTCGTTCGAGGGTATTTCCGGGGCCAAACATCCCGTGCCGCATCTGCCCGACGCGGTGCTCAATCGGCTCAACGACATTCTGCGCGGCCAACTGGCACAGTTCCGGCTGCCGGTCATCGAGTTGCACCACGCGCACGTACCGATCGAGCTCGACGGCGGCGTCATCGGTGCCTTCGCGGCGTGGACACCGACCAACCGGACCCTGGACGGCACCGACGAAACCGTCATGCGCATCCTATCCAGCCAGACAGCGGTGGCGTTGCACAACTGCGAGCTGTTCCAGCGATCCCAGGCGCTTTTGGCCCAGTCGGAGGCGCGCAACGCCGAACTGTTGGCTACCCAGCGCGAACTCGGTGCCGTGCAACGGCATCAAGTGCTGGACAACGAACGTCACCGGATCGCGCGCGAGTTGCACGACAGCGTCACTCAGACGGTGTTGTCGGCCGGTATGCAGATCGAGGTGTGCCGCAGCGAAATCGGCGCGCGCGGCGGCGACGCAGATCTGGTCGAGCGGCTCGACATCGCCAAGACGCTGACCCGCTCTGCCACCGAACAACTGCGATCGGCGATCTACGCGCTCAATCATCCCGAGGATGCCGGCCGATCCACGCTGCCGGAGATGTTGGAGCAGTTGGCCACGGTACACATGCCCGAAGATCTTCGGGTGACCCTCAAGGTCGAAGGCGCGGTCGCCGAATTGCCCAGTGACATAGAGCATGCACTGTTGCGGGTGGCGGGTGAGGCGCTGTTCAACACCGCCATGCACGGCGCGGCCACCAGGGCCATCGTGCGGCTGCGGTACCGATGCGATTCGGTGCAGCTGTCGATTTCCGACGACGGAACCGGTGATCCGGAAAAGCTGCGGTTGATGTTGCGTCTCGCCGACGCCGCCGATGTCGACGGCCACCACCGCGGGCTGGCCAACATGCTGGCCCGCTGCCGGGAACACGGCGGCTCCTTCGCAGTACAGCGGTCCCGAATCGGTGGTGTCCGCGTGGTCGCCACCATCCCGAGGGAAGGACATCCCCGATGACGCTCACGCGTGTGATCAGACTGGCGCTGGTCGACGACCACGCAATCTTGCGCCAGGGTCTGCGCTCACTACTGGAACGCGAGGAGGATCTGGTGGTGGTGGGGGAGGCATCCTCGGAGCCCGAGGCCGCCGCCATGGTGGATGCGGTCCATCCCGACGTCGTGCTGCTGGACCTCAAACTCTCCGCCGGTTCGGATTTCGAGGGATTATCGTTGTGCGCCAGTCTATCTGCCACCCACCCCGACCTGGGTCTGCTGGTGTTGACGACCTTCCTCGACGAGGATCTGGTGGTGCGTGCGGTACATGCCGGTGCCCGTGGATATGTCGTCAAGGATGTGGACACCACCGAGCTGGTGCGCGCCATCAGGGCAATATCCGCCGGTGAGAGCGCCTTCGATTCGCGCAGCGCCGCCGCGGTGGTGCGTTCACTCAACGGCCGGGGCGAGGCCCGCGAGCAACTGACCGACCGCGAGGTGGAGGTGCTCCGGTTACTCGCCGCGGGACTGTCCAATGCGAAGATCGGTGAGCAGCTGTTCATCTCGGCCACCACTGCCAAGTTCCACGTCAGCAACATCATGCGTAAACTCGGTGTCAGCCGCCGCGCCGAGGCGGTCTATGCCGCCAGCAAGCGCGGGTTGATCTGACTTCGGTATCTAGGTCCGGTCAAGCACCAACCAGCCACCGTGGTGCTCGGACACCGCGGCGTGCAGACCCCGGTGACGGGCGGCCAGTGCGTGCAATGCGGGCAGGTCGAAGCGCCGGACATGGCCGTAACAGGCCTGCGGTTCGTCCTCGAACGGGACAGCGATGACGACCCGGCGGCGGGCCAACCGCAACGCCTCGTCGAGCACATGCGCACCGGCGTTTGCGTCGAGGTGTTCGAGCAGATGCAAGACGGTCACGGTATCTGCAGTGTTGTCGGGCAGCGGAACTCGTGTCGCATCGCAGACCAGCGTCTGGACGGGACGATCCAGTGTCTCGGCGACGCGTTCCAGCAGATCCATGGTCGGCGCGCTCAGGTCGGTTGCCACTACCTGATGACCGGACCGGCGCATCCGCAGCGGAAAGAACCCGAAGCACGAGCCGAGATCGAGTAATCGCTCGCCGACGACCAGCTCCTCGGCGCGCGCGTGGATCGGGGAGAAGGTGGCGGCACCGGATTCCAGTGCATACAGCGAGTTGCGGTAGAAGCGCACCCAGGCAGCCAGACCGCCGGGTACGGTCGACCTGACGATCCCGGTGAACACCGCCTCGAAATCGGCTTGCGCGTGCAGTATTCCGCTGGGGCCGAGTTCCTCCGTCAGCCAGAGCGTGAGCTCGTCAGACAACTGCGCCGGCGTCAAATCGTGTTCGACCGTGAGCTGGTCGCCGTTGCGGTATGCGCAGAACCTCGGTGTGCACAGCGTCGGATCGCCGGCCCGGTGTGGTCGGCGGCCGCGGACCACCCGAATCCCATTGGTGCTCCACGAATTGGCCGGAGTGGGGGCCAGCGGATCGACCTGTGCCGGTCCGGGCAGCGTAACCGTCATGGTGGACAACGCTATTGACGATGTGATCCTGGCACACGCCCCGAGTGGACGGATTTTCCTGCCCGATCGGCCAGGTACCCGCTCGAATCTAGGGAGCCGGTATCTCCCAGGTGTGGACCGGGGTGTTGGAGTGCATGGATTCGCAGTACAGCCGCAACATTTCCGCCAGCGCTGCCGGGCGTGCCAGACCGCGCTCCTGGAGCGCGTGCACGGTGCTGGTCTGCCAGGTCGCACCATTTCGTCCGCTCTTGGCCCGACCCTCGATGACGCCCAGGTAGCGGTCGCGCACCTCGGCCGACACACCCCACCGGCGCAGGCCCTCGTGCGCAAGGGGGAGCAGCTCACGCAGGACGAGCTCGTCCGGTGTCACCTCGCCCAAGCCCGGCCAGTACAGTCGGGCGTCCATGCCGTGTCGCGCCGCGGCGTCGAAGTTGTGTTCGGCGGCAGCGAAACTCATCTTGGTCCACAGCGGTCGTTCGTCATCGGTGAGTGCGCGCAACGTCCCGTAGTAGAAGGCCGAGTTGGCCAACATGTCGATCACGGTCGGGCCCGCCGGCAAGACCCGGTTCTCCACCCGCAGGTGCGGTTTGGCATCGGCGCCTTCGCCGACGATGTCGTACACCGGCCGGT
Source organism: Mycolicibacterium neoaurum (assembly GCF_036946495.1). Classification (NCBI taxonomy): domain Bacteria; kingdom Bacillati; phylum Actinomycetota; class Actinomycetes; order Mycobacteriales; family Mycobacteriaceae; genus Mycobacterium; species Mycolicibacterium neoaurum. The sequence continues at coordinate 1,447,029 of NZ_JAQIIX010000002.1, read as the reverse complement.
TCCACCGGTAGATGGTCCCGTTGTGCAATCGCAGTTCGGCGAGTTGTGGGGTGCCACCCGCGGCCAATGTGGCCACCGGATCCTCATCGGAGAGCTCCGGCAGCAACGATGGGAAGTACCGCACGTTCTCTTCGAAGAGGTCGAAGATCGAGGTGATCCATCGTTCGCCGAACCACACCCTGGGACGTACGCCCTGGGTCTTGAGCTCGTCGGGTCGGGTGTCGGTGGCTTGTCCGAACAGTTCGATGCGGGTCTCGGCCCACAGTTCGTGGCCGAAGAAGTACGGCGAGTTGGCGCCGAGGGCAAGCTGGGGCCCGGCGATGACCTGCGCGGCGTTCCAGTTCTTGGCGAAATCGGCGGGCGACACCTGCAGATGCAATTGCATGCTCGTGCAAGCGGATTCGGGTGCAATATCGGTCGATTGCAGGCACAGCCGCTCGGGGCCGGCAATATCGATGTCGATATCTTCACCCCGGGCGGTGAAGATCGAATCGTTGAGCGCCTGATACCGCGTGGAGTCGCTCATCCAACCGGATTGCAGATGCTCCGCCAGCAGCGTCGGCAGGATGCCGATCATCACGATGTGTGCGCCATGGGCGTTTGCCTTGGCTTCGGCGGCGTTGAGGCTGGCGCGTACCTCGGTCTCCAGCTCGAGCGCGGACCGACCGGGCAGCGGCCGTGGCGGCACGTTGAATTCGATGTTGTAGGCGCCGAGTTCGGTCTGGTAGGCGGGATCGGCGATGGCCGCGAGCACCTCACGGTTGCGCAACGCCGGCTGGTACTCGTCGTCGACCAGGTTGCACTCGATCTCCATGCCGGTGAGCGGGCGGTCGAACTCGAAACTGGATTGCGACAGCATCGTTTCGAAGACGTCCAGGCACAGTTGCACCTTGCGCCGGTACTCCCGGCGTTGTTCGCGGCTGAACTCCGTGCCTGAGATCTCCTCGCCCACAGGTCGAGACTAACGCCGGGTGGCCACCGCGATCTGTGGTCCGAACAGACTGCTGCGCAACTCGATGTCGACACCCGCGTGATCGGCCAGTGCGCGCAATGCCGACGAGCTGTAGCTGCGCAGTGAACTGATGACACCGTCGTGCACGAACGGGACGAACGGGGCCAGCGGCAGCATGGTCGCCAGACGCAGCACATGTACGGGGGCCGGTGGCCGCGGCAGGTCGATGATCAGCAATTTGTCGGCCACTCGGGTGCCCTCGGCCAGGACGGTGGCGGCAGCCGCCGGGGGGAGATGGTGCAGGGACAAGGCGAAGACCGACAGGGCGAACTGCCGGTCCGGCGCGTCGATCGATGTCGCGTCCACGACCCGCACCGTCGCCCGCGGATGCTCGCCGAGCGGACCGGCGGCCATCGCCGCCACCGCGTCATCGGCGATATCGGTGACGGTGACATGGGCGCTCGGATGGAATTCGAGCAGCTTCGTCGCAAGTGCACCGTGGCCCGCGCCGAGTTCCAGGATGCGCGGGTCGGGAACGTCGGCGATCTCTTCGAGCGCGATGGCGGCGAACTGCTCATGGCTGCCGAAGACGTGACCGGTCCAGTTCAACGCATCGACGACGCTGCGTTTCACGCCGGGATCGACATCGTCGCGGTCCAGGTATTCGGATCGGTCGGTCCACAGCAGGCGGTCCAGGCACGATGCGTCGGGCCCCCCTCGCGGCATCCCGTCGATCCCGGTCACTGGGGCTTGCATTCCTTCAGTAGGGTCCCCAGCACGTCGAAGTACTCGGTGCTGATCAAGGCCTGGCGGGCCCAGTCGCCGTCGGCGGCCGCGGCGGCGATCTCGTCGGCGATACCGGCCAGCCGTTGGGCCCGGTCGCGGATGCCGTTCGCGGTGACCTTGTCGGCGTCGGCGTGAATCCGTTTGGCCCAATCGGCGACCTCGCCGGAAGTCGGACCGCGGCCCGGGATGCCGGGCTGCGCGTATCCCGATTCCACCCAGGCCGTCGTCATCAGCGGCTCTGCCTGCCGGCACCCCTTGCCCGCCACGTAGGTCAGCGCCACCGAGGCGACGATGACAGCCACGGCCAGACCGATCGCGATCCTGGCCAGCCGCACGGTACGGGGTTCGGCGTCGGGAACGACACGCCGCCAGAGGAAGTGGGTGCCGATCGCCGCGGCGCAGGCTGAGACTGTCAGCCCTGCCGCGGCGACCGGCTTACCGACACCGGCGGCCGAGTCCATGGCGGCCATGGTCACGATGCCGGTGGCGACCACCAACATGAACAACCACATGGCGCGCCGGCGCTCGTAGGCGTCGGCGTCGCGGAAGCTGACGCCGAGGACACCACCGGCTGCGGTGAGGATCGCCGCCGCGACGGGCACCAGGTAGTTGACGAGCGTGTCGGTGTTCATCGTGACCCGATGCTAGCGAGTCACTCCTCGCCGAGGATCTGGTAGACCTCGCGCCGGGCGTTGTTGACGATGTCGAGGATGCGTCGCTGTTGGTCGTCGCTGGCGGCGTGGTTCGCCTGCGCAACCGCCCCGAAGAGCTGGCCGAGCGCGGCCCGCAGGTTCATCTCGTTCGGGTCGGCATCGCCGGCGATCTCCTCCCACGGCGGGGTTTCGATCTTCTCGGCCGCGGCCCGGCCTTCCTCGGTCAGTTCGAAGGTCTTCTTGCTGCCCGCGCTCTCGGTGGGGACGATCAGGCCCTCGTCGACGAGCAGTTGCAGCGTCGGATAGACCGAGCCCGGGCTGGGCTTCCACAGATCGTTGCTGCGGGCGGCGATCTCCTGCGTCATCTCGTAACCGTGCATCGGTCGGTCGGTGAGCAGGGCGAGGATCGCCGCGCGGACGTCGCCGCGCCTGCCGCGTCCGCGACCGCCGCGCCCGCGGTGTCCGCCGCGGGGACCGGGGCCGAAGCCGAAGCCCGGACCGAACGACGGGCCGAAGCCGAAGCCGGGACCGAATGGTCCCTGCGGGCCGCCGGCCTGGGCGCGGACCTGCTCGCGGAATTCGCGGCGGGCATGGCGGCGGTCGAAGCCGAAGCGGCCGGGGGCGGCGCCGAACGGGGTGGCGCCGAATGGCGAGTTCTCAGGGTGTGAGTTGAAAGGCGTATTCATGGGGGTTTCCGTTTCGGTAGGAAAGTACTCGATGTACTTCGATACGTTGACGATATATCGGAAACTATCGAGATGCAACGTTTGATGTGGCCATGGTGGATTCCAGCCACCGCGCCCACTCGGCCTGCATGGCCTGGAAGCGCAGGCCGTACTGCAGAGCTGCGAATCCGAAGAAATCCTTGTCCGGCATATCGGCGCAGTCCGGGCTGTCGCGCAGCGCGGTCAACCTGGCAAGTTCGGACTCGGCGTGCTCGGCGAGGCTGCGAACGTGCTCGGACGCTTGTGCACGCGGCAGTTCACCGAGCAGGAAGATGCGCAAGAGTTCGGGGCTTCGATAGGGCGGATCGTCCTGCGGGCTGGCGATCCAGCGCAGAAGTTCGGAGCGCCCGGCCGTCGTGACGCGATAGAGCTTGCGGCCCCGCGGGCCGATCTCGGCCACCTCGATCAATCCATGATCGGCCAGTCGGTTCAGCTCCGCGTAGAGCTGGCTCTGGGTGGCGGGCCAGACGTTGGCCATCGACATCTCGAACCGTTTGAGCAGGTCGTATCCGCTGCCGGGTTGTTGTGCCAGCATGCCGAGGGCGGCCATTCGCAAACTCATGGAAAGGAGCCTAGCTTCTCTCATTCCACTATTGACATGTCACTAGTGGAATGTGATGGTGGGTTCATGTCCTCAGGTTCCGCCCTACCCGAGACCGGTGACTTCTTCCGGCGCGGCAACTATGCACCGGTCGCCGACGAGCTGACCGCCTACGACTTGCCGATCCGCGGGGCGATCCCGCCGGAGTTGAACGGTTGGTATCTGCGCAACGGGCCGAATCCGCGAGAAGCCGTGGGGCATTGGTTCACCGGCGAAGGGATGATCCACGGCGTGCGCATCGAGGACGGTGCGGCCAAGTGGTACCGCAACCGCTGGGTTCGCACCGACAGCTTCGACTCCGACATCCCGGTCTACAACCCCGACGGCACCCGCAATCTACGGTCCGCGGTGGCCAACACGCACGTCGTCAATCACGCCGGCCGCACGCTCGCCCTGGTCGAGTCCTCCTTTCCCTATGAGATCGGCAAGGAACTCGAGACGTTGGGCGCCTATGATTTCGGCGGAAAGCTCACCGATTCCATGACTGCCCATCCCAAGATCTGTCCGACGACGGGGGAGATGCATTTCTTCGGGTACGGCAGTCTTGTCGCCCCGTATGTCACCTACCACCGGGTGGCCGCGGACGGCGCGCTGATCATCGACCGTCCCGTCGACGTCGGTGCGCTCACGATGATGCACGACTTCGCGATGACTGCCGAACATGTCATCTTCATGGATCTGCCGGTGGTGTTCGATATCGACATCGCCGCCAAGGGTGAGGGGCAGATGCCCTACCGCTGGCGTGACGACTACGGCGCGCGCCTCGGCGTGCTACGCCGCGACGACCCGTTCGGTGAGATCCGCTGGTTCGATATCGACCCGTGCTATGTGTTCCACGTCGCAAACGCCTTCGACAGTGCGAACAGCATTGTGCTGCAGGCGGTCCGATATCCGGAACTGTGGCGCAACGACGGCGGTTTCGCCGAGCAGGCGGTGATGTGGGAGTGGCGCATCGACCTGGACCGGGCGGTCGTTTCGGAGCGTCAGATCGACGACCGCGCCATCGAGTTCCCGCGAATCGACGACCGGCTGGCCGGGCTGCCCGCCCGCTACGCCGTGTCGGTGGGGCAGACCGAATTGGTGCGCCACGACCTGGGCACCGGTTCGGCCGTGACGCATTCCTTCGGGGCATCGGTATCCGGTGAGGCCGTTTTCGTCCCAGGTCCCGGGCCCGCCGACGAAAGCAACGGCTGGTACATCAGCTATGTGTACGACCCGACCCGAGACGGCAGTGAACTGGTGATCCTGGATGCCTCCGACTTCGCCGGTGACCCGGTTGCGATCATCACGCTGCCGCAGCGGGTGCCCTTCGGCTTCCACGGGAACTGGATCGACGCCTGACGTCGGTCACCGGTCCGCTGGCTGCGGCGCTTCCGGTGTCCGTCGGAACGCGACGATGACGACGACCGCAGCGGTCAGGGCGAGTACGGCGGCGATGGACGCCGTCGGTGCGATACCCGAGTCGAACGCCTGGTGTGCCGAGTTCAGCAGTCGCTGAGCGGTTTCGGGCGGCAGGTCGCGCGCCACCGAGGTCGCTCCGCCGATGCTCTCGGCCGCATCACCGGTCTGAGACGGTGTCAGCCCCGCGGGCACCTCGACGTTGGCCCGGTAGAACGCGGTGAAGATGGTGCCGAGGGTCGCCGCGCCGACCACCGCGCCCAGCTCGTAGGCGGTCTCGGAGACCGCCGATGCCGCACCGGCTTTCGCCGCCGGCACCGACGCCACGATGGTGTCGTTGGAGATGGTCTGCGACACACCGACACCCAGCTCGAGGACCAGGAACGACACGATCACCGCCGTCACCGACAGATCGTGGCGGAACAACAGGATCATGATGAAGCCCGCGGCCACGAACACCAGACCGAACACGATCAACGCCTGCGGTGAGAAGTGCTTGGCGGCTTTGACCACCGAGATACCGGCGATCATCGACAGCACCGCACCCGGCAAGGTCACCAGACCGGCCATCAGCGGGCTCAGACCGAGCACCAGCTGCAGGTGCTGGGACACGAAGAAGATGAAGCCGATCAATCCGACGATGGACAGGAAGTTGGCAAGGATCGACGAGGTGAACGGGCCGGACCGGAACAGCGCCATGTCGAGCATCGGTGTGGCGCTGTGCATCTGACGTCGGACGAACAGGACCCCCGCCCCGATGCCGAGTGCGAACGCGGCCACCACGACCACCGACAAGCCGTCGTGGGCGGCGGTCTTGATGGCCCAGACGAAGGGCAGCATGGCGATGAACGACAGCCCGACGCTGATCGGATCAAGCGGGCCCGGATTCGGGTCCTTGGACTCCGGGACCAGCTTCGGCGCCAGGATCAGCAGCGGTAACAGGATCGGAACCGCGATCAGGAACACTGCGCCCCAGTGGAAATGCTCCAGCAGCGCCCCGCCGACGATCGGTCCGAGGGTGGATCCGGCGGTGAAGCACGATGCCCAGATGGCGATCGCGAGCCGGCGCGCCGAGGCTTCGGTGAAGATGTTGCGGATCAGCGACAGCGTCGAGGGCATCAGCATGGCGCCGAAGAAGCCGAGCACCGCGCGAGCCAGCACCAGCATCTCGGCACTGGGCGCGAAGGCGGCCGCGGCCGACACGACGGCGAATCCGGCACCACCGATCAACAGGAGGCGGCGTCGACCGATCCGGTCGCCGATGCTGCCCATGGCGACCAGCAGGGCGGCCAGCACCAGGGAGTAGACGTCGACGATCCACAGCTGGGTCGCCGCCGGTGGGCGGAAGTCCTCGGCGATGGCAGGTAACGCGAAGGCGAGCACGGTGTTGTCGATGGCGATCAACATCACCGGAAGGGTGAGAACGGCCAGCGCCAGCCAGGCGCGCCGTGGAGTGGCCGCCGGTGGTGTCACCGATGCGGTCGCATCGGAATGGGTGGTCATGGGGTGGTCCTTATGGGGAAGTGATGGTGCCCTGGGTGAGGCTGTTCATGATGGCGTCGACGACCTGTTGGCGGGGTATGCCGTCGTCCCGGACGGCGGAATAGCCGGTCAGAAGCAGTGACCAGAAAACCCGCCGTGACCACCCCGGGGGATATGCGGGGCCTTCTGCCGTGACGCGCGAGAGGATTTCGCTGATGACCTCGTCGCCGGTGTCCAGGAACGCCGCGAGCTCACGATCGGACTGGATGAGTGGCTCGGTGTAGACGTACTGCATGATCGGGCCGAGATCGAGCTGACTCTCCACGACCCTGCGCAGTGCCGGGATCATCGGACCGCACTCCGGGTCGGCGGCCTCGATGGCCGCGTTGCTGGCGGCGTGCACCTGGAGGGCGACCGCGCGCAGCAGATCCATCCGCTCGGGGAAATACCGGTGCAGCGTGCTGCGACCGACGCCGGCGGCATCGGCGATCTCGGACAGTGGCGCGGTCGGGTTGTCGGTCATGACGCCGATGGCTGCCTCGACGATGGCGCGCCGGGTGCGGTTGCGCGCCCCGGTTTCCCCGATGTCGTGGACACTCATGACGCTAAAGATAGCAGAAAACTCCCATAATGGGACATCTGTGTCCCATTATGGGGATGGGCCTTCAGCCGGGTGGCGCGAACCCCGCGGGCGGTGGCGGTGGTGCAGACGATGGTGCCGGGGGCATGCCCGGCCCCGGCGACATACCCGGAGGCTGGGGCACGTGCAGGCGGGCCAACTCGCGGCGGTGCCGCTCGGCCAGGATCGCCGCCAGCACCTCCTCGGCGGAAGCGCCGGGCGGCGGCGGGGGAGAGATCGTCGCGACGACCTGGCCGGCGATGCGCTGACCCATCTCCGCGCGCACCTGCGGCTGCAGCTGCCCCGACCTGGAGAGGAATTGCCGCGCCATGTTCGCCTGCGCGGTGCCCAATCCGGACAGCTGCAGTGTCGCGGCCCACCACGCCAACCCAGGCGGCATCGGCGGGGGCGGGTTCAGCCTGGGTGCCCGCTCACTGATCACGATGGTGCCCGCGAACACGTCGCCGATGCGTTTGCCTTTCGGTGAGAGCATGCTGCAGATCACCGCGGGTCCGCCGGTCAGCATCCATATCTCGATCACACTGGACAGCGCTCGAAAAACCGCCTGCCGCAACCGTTCCGGACCTCCGTCGTCGGACACGACCCGTAAACCGAGGGCCATCTTGCCCAGCGAGCGTCCGCCGGAAGCCATCTCGAAGGTCACCGGATAGCCGACCAGCACCAGCACCAGGAAGATGATCAGCACCGCCGCCGAGAGCGCCGGATCGAAATCGGCCAGGGTCAGCGCCCACAGCATCGACAGGATCAGGTATCCGAAGCCCATCACCATGACGTCGATCAACGCCGCTGCCGCACGCACCGGCAGCTGGGCGATCGACACCTGTAGTTGCACCGCATCGCCGGTCACCACGGGCTCTGGCTGCATGACCATGCCTCGAACGCTACTAGGATCGCCAGCGTGGATGTCGATGCGTTCGTGCTCGCCCACACTCCGGCATGGAATCGACTGGAACAGCTGCTGAAGAGGCGGCGCAACCTGACCGGGGCCGAGATCGACGAGCTGGTCGACCTGTATCAGCGGGTGTCCACCCACCTTTCGGTGGTGCGCAGCTCCTCCGGGGATGCGGTGTTGGTCGCGAAGTTGTCCGGGCTGGTCGCGCGTGCCCGATCCGCCGTCACCGGGGCGCGGGCGCCGCTGTGGCGCGAATTCATCCGATTCTGGACGGTGTCGTTCCCGTTGGTGGCCTACGACTGTCGACGGTGGTGGCTCGGTTCCGCGCTGGGCTTCCTCCTGGTCGCGATCGTCATCGGATTCTGGGTGGCCGGTAATCCCGAGGTGCGCGCGACGTTGGGCACACCAGCGGAGTTGCAGCAGTTGATCAACCACGACTTCGAGGCGTACTACAGCGAGAACCCGGCCGGGTCGTTCGGACTGCGGGTCTGGGTCAACAATGCCTGGGTCGCCGCCCAGTGCATCGCGTTCGCGGTCCTGCTGGGCCTGCCCATTCCTTGGGTGCTGTTCCAGAACGCCGCGAACGTCGGCGTATCCGGCGGTCTGATGTTCGGCGCAGGCAAGGGCGACCTCTTCCTCGGCCTGATCACCCCGCACGGCCTGCTCGAGTTGACCGCGGTGTTCCTGGCCGCTGCCGCCGGGATGCGGCTGGGCTGGGCGGTCGTCTCACCCGGTGACCGGCCGCGGTCGCAGGTGCTCGCCGAGCGCGGCCGCGCGGTGGTCGCGGTGGCCGGTGGGCTGGTGGTGGTGCTGCTGATCTCCGGGTTGATCGAGGCGCTGGTCACCCCGTCCCCGCTGCCGACCTGGGTGCGCGTCACCATCGGGGTGGCCGCCGAGATCGCGTTCCTCGGCTATGTCGCGCACTTCGGAAGAGCCGCCCGCCGAGCCGGCCTGACCGGCGATGTGGAGGATGCCCCGGATGTCGTCCCGACGGGCTAGAGCCGACCGGTGGCCTTCATCGCCAGATAGCGATCGGCCAGCGCGGGGGCCAGGTCCTGCGGCGCGGCGTCGATGACATCGACACCGTGCCCCCGCAGCCGGTCGGCGATGTCGCGGCGGTCGTTGCGGGCGCGTTCGGCCGCCGCGGCGTCGTAGATCTGTGCGGCATCCGAGCGCCCCGATGCCAACGCATCGACCCGCGGATCGGTGACGGCGGCGACCATGACATGGTGGCGGGCCGACAGCTTCGGCAACACCGGCAACAGGCCCTCGTCCAGGGCCGAGGCGTTCAGGTCGGTCAGCAGCACCACCAGGGCGCGCCGGCGAACGCGCCGCTGCACGGCGGCCACCATGGCCGTCGCATCGGATTCGAGTAGTGCCGGCTCCAGGGGCGCCATCGCCGAGACCAACTGCGCCAACAGTTCCCGTCGCGAAGCGCCGAACACGCCGGCCCGGCTGACCCGGTCGTGGGCCAGGAAGTCGACGTGGTCACCGGCCCGCGAGGCCAGCGCGGCCAGCAACAGCGCGGCATCCATCGACCAATCCAGTCGCGGCCATCCCACCGGGTCAAACGACAACGGGTCCACCCCGATCCGGCCCGCGGAGGTCCGGCCGGTGTCCAGCACGATGACCACGCGCCGGTCCCGCTCCGGGCGCCAGGTCCGCACCACGACGTCACCCCGGCGCGCGGTGGCTCGCCAGTCGATGGAGCGGACATCGTCACCGTCGACGTATTCGCGAAGTGTGTCGAATTCGGTGCCCTGCCCGCGGATCAAGACCGGGACCATGCCGTCGAGCTCGCGCAGTTTGGCCAGCCGCGACGGAAGATGTTTGCGGGACAGGAACGGCGGCAGGACACGTATCTGCCAGTCGGCGTGCGTCGTGCGCTGCCGTCCGGCCAGTCCCAACGGGCCTATCGCCCGCACGGTGACATGCACGGCGTGCTGATCACCGCGGCGCACCGGCGCGATCTCGGTGGCGACCCTGGCCCGGCCACCGGCGGGGATATCGAGCGGCTGGGAACGAGGGCGTGCCCGCGCGCTGGGCGCCCAGGCATCACGGATCAGCCCGCGCAGCCGCCGTTTTCCGCCGTGGTGAACGTCGAGTTCGATGTGCACCGGTTGGCCCAGGCGCGCGGTCGTGTCCCCGGTGCGCCGCAGCTGCAGCCGGTCGAGGCTCGCGGCCAGCAGCACATCGGCGATCAGCAGTGCGCCGATCACCGCCGCCACGACCACGAACATCGTTGCCGGCCATGGCGAGATGAGCACCGGCAGCACGCCGAGCACCGCCAGCAGTCCGGCCCGCCCGGTGAGAACCATTACCGCGGCACCGGCACCGACGCCAGGATTCCGTCCAGCACACCGTCGGCATCGGCGCCCTCCAGTTCGGCCTCCGGCCGCAGGGCGATCCGGTGCCGTAGCGTCGGCCGCGCCATCGCCTTGACATCGTCGGGGGTGACGAAGTTGCGACCCGACAGCCATGCCCAGGATCGGGCGGTGGCCAACAGTGCGGTCGCACCGCGCGGTGACACCCCGAGCTGAAGGGCCGGCGAAGTCCTTGTGGCACCGGCGATGTCGACGATGTATCCGAGGACCTCCGGGGCGGCCATCACCTGGCGCACAGCGGCACGGCCGGCCGCCAGATCTTCCGGACCGGCCACAGCGGTCAGCGCGGAGAGGTTGCGAGGATCGAAACCCGTTGCATGCCGGTGCAATATCGCGATCTCCTGATCGCGCGGTGGCAGCGGCACGTTGAGCTTCAACAGGAACCGGTCCAGCTGGGCCTCGGGCAGCTGATAGGTGCCCTCGTATTCGATCGGATTCTGGGTGGCCGCGACGATGAACGGATCGGGCAGCGGGCGCGCCGCTCCGTCGACGGTGACCTGCCGCTCCTCCATGGCCTCCAGCAGCGCTGCCTGGGTCTTGGGTGGAGTGCGGTTGATCTCATCTGCCAGCAGCAGATTGGTGAACACCGGCCCGGCGCGAAAGGCGAACTCGGCGGTGCGGGCGTCGTAGACCAGCGAGCCCGTCACATCACCCGGCATCAGATCCGGGGTGAACTGCACGCGCGTGAAGTCCAGCCGCAGGGTCGCGGCGAGGCTGCGCACCAGCAGTGTCTTGGCCACTCCGGGTACGCCCTCGAGCAGGACGTGCCCCCGGCAGAGCAGCGCGATCACCAGCCCGCTGACCACGGCGTCCTGCCCGACGACGGCTTTGGAGATTTCTGCGCGCAGGGCGAGTAACGCCTCCCGTGCGGCCTCGGGTTGTGTCACGACTGTGCGACCTGCCTTTCGATATCGTCGAGATGCCTTGCCAGCGCGAGCAGTTGCTCGTCGGTGCTGGGCGTGGGTCCGAACAGGGTGTGCGACAGCGCCTGCGGGTCTGCGCCGATGCGACCGGCCACCGCGTGGGTGATCGTCTCCGGCGATGGCCGCGGCCCCAGACCCAGCCGCGGGCGTAATCGGGACAACGCCGCGGTGCGTAGTGCCGCCGCGGCACGGTCGCGGGCCCGCCGGGAGCGATACAACCGTGCCCTGCCCTCGACGGTCTCCGAGGCCCGCACCACCACGGGGAGTCGTTCGGCGACCAGCGGGCCGAGCCGGCGGGCGCGCCACCAGGCGACCAGCAGCACGGCGAGGCCGATCTGCAGCACGGCCCAGCCGACCTGAGCCGGTATCAGGTCGACCAGCGACGTCGAACCGGTCGTCTCGCCTTCGATCCGTTGCGGGGCGTACCAGATGACGCGTTGGTGGGTACCGGACAGATTCATCGCCAGCGCGGCACTGCCCTGCCCGAGCAGCCCGGCGTTCGTCATGAAGGCGCCGCTCCCGACAAGGGTCACGGTGCGACCACCGTCCTGGTAACGCAGCAAGGCCCCGCCGTAACAGCGGGTGGCCGCGCCGTCGTCGGCCTTGGTGAAGGTGTCGCTGAATCCCAGTTGGACATCACCGGAGGTGACCGCCTCGCGGAGATCGCAGTCCGGCCTGCCCCCGAACTGCGCGGTGCCATCCACATCGATTCCCGGTGCCAGGTGCTCGCGGGTCACACCGGACGGTGCGATGAGCAACCTGTCGCCGGGGAGGGCTGCCAACCGGTCCAGAACGTCGCCGTCGAGCAGGAAGAACGTCTGGGCCACGGCGATCAACGTGTCGGGGCGGGCGGCCGCGGCGACCTCATCGAGGTCATCGGCCACCACGACGTCGATCCCCTGATCGCGCAGCAGTGTCAGCAGCGCGTGCGCGCCGTCGGGCGCGGTCGAATCGGCCTGCAGCAGGCCGCCCTGACGCGGTGCGGTCAGGTAGGCACCCAGCGCGGAAACGGCCACGATCAACACGATGGCCAGGCCGATGGTGCGCGCCGTGCGCCAACGCCGCCTGGTCATCGGGCCCGGGCTCCGCGCAGGTGCTCGTCGAGTTCCACGATCTGGCGGTACTGTTGAGCACTGCCTGGCCGGTCGCCGTAACTGACTCCGTTGAATGTCTCGGCCGCCGAGGAGAATTCGCTGATGAGTTCGGGGCGCACGGCGCCGGCGGCGGCGGCCAGTTCGGTGGCGGTGCGGCCTGGAATGGGGTCGAGGGCGCCGCTCTCTTCGAGTTCGCGTGCCACCGCACGTAGTCGGTGGCGTATCGCCGATGTCCAGTCTCCTTGCGCGGCAGCGGACTCGGCGGCGGATCGATGGTGGGCGGCACTGCGGGTACGGTCGGTGAGCACGGCGTCGTGGCCGTCCCTGGTCGACCGCATGGTCCGCCGGGCCACCCGGACGATGACGATGACGATGACGATGGACAGGATCATGAACAGTGCCAATGTGATCCAGCCGCCCGGTAACCAGTCGCTGCTGGCGAAGGCCTTGTACAGCAACTCGTCGATCCAGCCGGTCAGGCGGTCGGTCAGCGATGGTCTGGGGTAGATCGGTTTGGTGAGTTCGCGCTGTGCGGCGTCGTGCGCGGCGTCGCCGTCGATGTTCAGGCCGGTCACGATGTCAGGGGTGTCGGGTCAGCCAGAGATGATCGGTCGAGTTGTCCGGGGCGGCAGGAGCGTAACCGGCGCCGGTCTGCAACACCAGGTCGAAGGCCTCGGCACGGATGCGCCGGTCGGTGTACTGCAGTACCACCACACCGGCGGTGAAGGGCGCGGTCAGGATCTGTCCGATCGCAGCGCCGACCGTCGTCAGTGCCAGTCCGGTGAAGATGGCCCCGGAACCGTCGGGTCCGGCCATGCCGATGAGGACCTGGCCACCGATGGTGAACGGGACGGACACCGCGCCGGCGATCATCCCGGCCACCAGCATGGCCAGCAGGCGGATGCCGAAGACCCGCCAGAAGTCATGGCGTACCAGGGCGAACGACCGCTCGATCGCGGCGATGACCGGTAGCCGCTCGAGCACCACCAGCGTGGGCGTGAAGCTGAGCTTGGTGAACACGAAGGCCAGCGCGACGATCATGCCGAGGACCAGGGGAACGCCGACGAAGAAGGCGATCCAGCCGTTGAGAGCGATCGCGACGACAGCGATGATGCCGGCGACCGCGGCGACCAACAGACCGACACCGAGGGTCTCCAGCGCCGTGACGCCGAGAAGGGGAAGGAGCCGGGGACGCAGTCGTTGCCACGCTTCGGCCGCGGTGATACCGGCGCCGAAGATCGCCCGACCGATGATCACGGTGAGCATTCCGCTGAGCAGGATGGCGGCGATCCATGTCGCCAGTACGCCGGCGAGGCTGCCGATGACCGACCCGGCCAGCAGCGCGGCATCGTCGTACTGACCGGTGATCCCGGCGGGGTCGAGAGCGCCACCGGACGCCAGCGGCCACACCTGCAGCGCGAAGGACAGCAGCTGGGATGCCAGCACCACGATGGTGGTCAGGCCGAGTGTGGTCTTCGGGTTCGCCCGGATGTAGCCGAATGCGCCGTTGAAGATGTCCGAGAGATTCAGTGGTCGCAGCGGGATGATGCCGGGTTGGAAGGCATGGAACTGCGGTGGCGCAGGGTAGTACGGCTGGTGTCCGCCCGCGGTGCCGGTCATGGGAACCATCCTGCCTGGGCGGGCGCGCGGTGTCAGGAAGCGGGTGCGGCGGACTTGAGTTCTGCGAAGGCGCGCCGCTCGACGAGCAGGGCGATGTAGTCGCGAACAGCGCTCTCGACGAAGTGCTGATGTGCCGCGGCGACCGTGGTGCGGACGGTGTCGGCCGGTACATCGGTGAACTGTTTAACCAGGCGATCCTCAACCGCTGCGATCTGTTCACTCTCCGGCAACTTCAGCACGTCGATTATTTTTCTCGACGGTCGACGACACGGTCAAGGTGTCGGACTCGGCACGTGCCGAGGCTCACAACCGCCACAAGGCTTGCTGGCTGGTGTTGGCGACGAGCACACCCGCGGCGTCGTACAACCCGCCGACCACCAATCCGCGGGAGTGACTGTTGCCCAGTGAATCGATCTCGTAGCAGTGCCACTGGTCGGGATCGAACGGCCGGTGGAACCACACGGAGTGGTCCAGGCTGGTCGCGAAACCCGTGCCCGCGCCCGGTGTGAACGGCGTGCCCGGTGGTCGGGCCGCGGGGACCGGGCCGATATCGGATACGAAGGTCAGGGTGCACGCCCTGATCAGGGGATCGTCCTCGATGGTTCCGCGACTGCGAATCCAGAAGGGCGGCAGCACGAACCGCGTGGTATCGGCTGGATCGCAGCGCAATTCCAGCCAGTCGGCAAAGTCCAGGTCCGGCTTCTTGGGGACGGCGGCTTCCAGGGGCACGCTGGGTGGTCTTGCCGGGTGCCAGTCTGCGCCGTCCTCCGGGATCTGGAAGGACGCGATCATCTCCAGGATGACCTTGCCTTTCTGACGTGCGGTCACCCGGCGAGTGTCGAAGGACCGGCCGTCGCGGGTTCGTTCGACTTCCAGTTCGACGTCGACACCGAATTCCCCACCGCGGACGAAGTACGCGTGCAGCGACTGAGGATGTTTGCCCGGATCGACGGTCGCCCCGGCCGCGCCGAGCGACTGGGCGGCGATGAGACCCCCGAACAGCCGCATTCCGGGCACACCCAGTTGCGGGGCCAGGAACACGTCGCCGTCACGGTCGAAGTCGAGGAGGTCCGCCATCCAACTCGGTTCGGTCATCATCGAACTGTACCAACCGTTTGGTTGGGAGCTGGAGGGAGAGGGTCACATCACCGTTCGACTAATGGTCCCCATGTCCGCGTTCGGGTATCGGGGGCTGCGGAACGACCGGGTAGTCACCGGTGTACCCGAGACGCTGCTGAGCCATGGTCATGACCTTGCTGCGCACCGCGTACCAGCCCGCCACCAGCATGGGTCCGATCACCAGGATCGCGATCAGATTCCAGATGTTTTCGTAACACATCAGCGCGGTCACCGCGGCGAGGAAGACCAGCGTCGCGTAACTGGTGTACGGCGTGCCGGGGAGTCGGAACGTCGGTCGCGTCAAGATGCCCTTGCGCTCCCAGCGCCACAGTTGGATCTGACAGGCCATGATCATCGCCCAGGTAGAGATGATGCCCAACGCGGACAGATCGAGCGCGATGTTGAAGGCCTCTTCGGGAACGAACAGGTTGAGCACCACGCCGAGCAGTGTGAGCACACCGGTCAGTGCGATACCGCCGAAGGGCACGCCGTTTCGATTCATGACGCCGGTGAACGACGGCGCGGAGCCGTTCATGGCCATTGAGCGCAGGATGCGCCCGGTGGAGTACAGGCCGGCATTGAGGCTGGACATCGCCGCTGTCAGCACGACGAGGTTCATGATGCCGCCGGCGGCGGGCACTCCGATCTTGGAGAAGAAGGTGACGAACGGGCTCTCCCCGGCACGGTAGGTGGTGTAGGGCAACAGCAGCGCCAGCAGGATCAGCGATCCGACGTAGAACACGGCGATGCGCAGGATCACCGAGTTGATGGCACGGGGCATCACCTTGGCCGGCTCGGCGGTCTCGCCGGCCGCGATGCCGACCAATTCGACTGCGGCATAGGCGAAGATGACGCCGGAGGTGACGATCACCAGGGAGAACATCCCGGTGGGGAGCAATCCGCCGTTATCGCTGATGACGCTGAAACCGGTTGCTGCTCCTTCGATTTCGAAACGTCCGGCCAAGAACACTATCCCGACGACCAGGAACGTCACCAGTGCCGCCACCTTGATGATCGACGCCCAGAATTCCATCTCGCCGAACAGTTTCACGGAGATGATGTTCATGGTGAGGACGATGCCCAGTGCGATCAGGGCGATGAGCCACTGCGGTATCGCCTCGAACATGCCCCAGAAGTGCACGTAGAGCGCCACGGCGGTCACGTCGACGATGGCGGTCGCGGCCCAGTTGAAGAAGTACAACCAGCCGGTCACATACGCCGTCTTCTCCCCGAAGAACTCGCGTGCGTAGGAGACGAAGGATCCCGACGAGGGGCGATGGAGAACCAGCTCGCCGAGGGCTCGCATGATGAAGAAGACGAAAACGCCGCAGAACGCGTACACCAGGAACAGTCCTGGCCCGGCGTCATGTAATCGGCTACCGGCGCCCATGAAGAGGCCGGTGCCGATGGCCCCGCCGATGGCGATCATCTGGATCTGGCGTGGCTTGAGGGACTTGTGGTACCCCTCCTCCTCGTGTGCCAGTGCCGAATTGTCATAGGTGGCATCGGTCGACATATCGCTCCCTTGATGTATCGGTTCGACGCTCACCGTTGGGCGCGGGCTGTACTGGCCAGAGCGTATGCCCGGCCGACAGACGCCGAAACTTTCGGCGTGTAAACATTGTGCTAACTGGCGCCGCCAGTCGGGATGTCGCGCAACGTGTGGACGACGATCCCGGCGAACTCTGCGCACGAGTCATAGCGGGCCGCAGGGACTTTGGCCAAAGCCTTGGCGAAAACCGAATCGAGGCTGCGGGGCAACCACCGGCGACGGACACTCAACCGCGGTGGTGAATCATTGAGGTGCGCATAGGTTATGGCGAAAGCGCTGGGTCGGGGATACGGCGGCAACCCGGTGAGCCATTCGAGCATCGTGGCGGCGAACGCGTACAAGTCTGTTGCGGGCGTGAGATGTTCGCCGGTGAGCAGCTCTGGCGCGGCGTAGGATATCGATCCACTGATACGCCCGTTGCGGGGCAGGGCAGAGACCTCGTCGATGATCTGCGCGATGCCGAAATCGCTGAGATAGGCGTCGAGGCGGTCGGTGGTGAGCAGGACATTCGTGGGTTTGACATCGCGGTGTAGCACGTCCATCGAGTGGGCGTAATCCAGCGCTTCGGCGATCTGGGTGCAGGCGCGCAACACCGCGGGGGTATCCGGGTCGGTGGTGCGAGCGGGGACCAGCACCGAGGAGTCCGGTCCGTCGATGTATTGCATCGCCATCCAGGGCGTCGAGGGCTCGGTGGGCAGCTTGCCCATCTCGTACACGGCGACGATATGCGGGTGGGTGAGCATGGCGGCCAGCGTGAACTCTCTGACAAAACGCTGCCGGGCGCGGTCGGCAGCGGCTGGGTCGGCACGCAACACCTTCAGTGCGACGGGTCCGGACGGGCCGAGCGCGCGATAGACATCGGCGCTGGAGCCCCGGCCGAGCAGCGTGTCGATGGTGTAGCGCCGACACACCCCGTCCGCGCGCTCGGCGCCGGCGATGATGTCACCGGTGCGGAACACAGGCCAAGAGTATGCGCGTCCGGATGCCTTCGCAGGGCGGCATCAAAGCACGGTGGCATGAAAAAGGCCCTGACCGATATGCCGGTCAGGGCCTACTTCTGCGAGTCGGGGTGGCGGGATTCGAACCCACGACCTCTTCGTCCCGAACCACGACACCACGGAGTTTGATTGAGCTCATTGCGTTGCAAGCACTTTGCAGCAGCGATCGACAGGTGCTCCGGCGTCAACGAGTCGATCGATCACCGGATATGTCCTTTTGGGCGGGGCTTTTCCTCCCCGCAGAACTGGCTTACGATGGCCAGCTCAGTTTCCAGCTCCCGGATTCGTCGCCGCGCCGCGCGCAACTCTGTCGATTCGCTCGTCGGTACACCGGGACGCCCCCGCGGTCGATGTTGTCCTGCTTAATCCACTTCGACAACGTGACCGGACGAATCCCGAGGTCGTCAGCGGTCTGTTTCTGCGGCTTGCCGGCGCGCACGAGCGCGATCGCGCGAGCACAGAACTCGGCCGGATAGGGGTGGGCATGACGGTCAGCCTTTCGTGAAGGCCGTCATCAAGTCACCGAATCTGGAACCCGAACGGTAGGGCAGGTCAAGCTGTCACCTGACCGTGCAGCAGACCCGTTCCGGGAACATCGAAAATCTATTAGTCGGATGCAGCCTTAAGCAATGTCGCCAAGTCCGACACCCACGGTTCAAAGTTCGTGTCGTCAGGATTCTCAAGGCCGCTCGTACCGCCATACCACAGGTCGTTGGTCCCAACTTTCCATAGATAGTTAGAGCTATGGATGCGTTGCGCGAAGAAATGCTCGCTGGTTAGGTCGGCCGCCTGCCAGCGCCGAACGAAATCCGCCGGCGCGTTGCCTACAGGGTGCACCGTGACGCACACACCCTTACCCCTCGAGAGGTAAAGCACGGCAAGCAGCTTGGCCGCAGCCCATGCGATCGAGTCAGAGTTGCTCCATTTACCAACCCAATCTTTCGCGCGTTCTACGTTCTTTGCCTCCCCTTCAGAGAGTTCAAGTTTCGGCAGATATTCACTCAGTGTTTTTAGCCATTGATCCATGGCGGCGTGGTAGTTAAGCACTTCCTCGATATCGAGGTTGCCGACTGAGTGCCTATTGACAATCAAGAGTATTCGCTGATCGCGGGTGCGGACAGACACTGTGTCGGCATGTAACACCTTCAAGTTGACGAGATGATTGATCGCCGCCTGCCAATTTGGCTGCGAGACAGTCGAATAGGTGGACTGCGCAGCATTCAGCGCCGCGTCGAGCCGCACGAATGGCGTTCGTTGGATGGCACGCAGGTCAACTGTCGCATATCCGCGAACAGATACAGCATTGGCCAATCGCGAGAAGTAATCTGCCATAACCATTTCCTAGTCAAAGAATCAGGTTCTACATTCGAAGCGTTGTCGATGGAAAGCTGGGTCACGCGAACGCGCGGATATGTTGGGATCGAATGAGCTCGCGTCATCCGTAAGCCAACATGAGGGATAGTGCGACCCGGCGGCTGTCTCGATTAAGCACACGTCCTCCCCGGAAGTTTCACCGGGATGCGGAGCTGTGAACTCCAGCCTTCAATGACGTGAATAAGTGTGGTGGTCGCAAGACCAGGTCGACGAACTAGACCATCCGAATTCCCACATGTACGTGATTGAAATGATTGCCACCTATATTCGTCTTATAGAGCAGCTGAACGCGATAGCCTCTCACAGTTACGCGCAAGTTGCCTCCGGTCCAGTTATTTACCCCGAGAAGAGCTGCGATCTTGGCGGCTGTGCGATCCATCTGAGGCGTCGGCGAACTGCCGTTTGACAGGTCGACAGCGTCCGACCGGGCTTGTGAGATATGGTGATCCGAACCCGTAGAACCGCTGGAACGTTTACGAGAAGTCACCGTCAACCCATTACGCACGCCGATATCGCGTGCCCTGTTAACGGGTGCGGCTGCGCCACCCCAACCCCCACCCGGAGGACCGAGACCGGTGACCGCCGCAGCAACAAGGCTATCGATCTCGTCTTCGTCGCTGTCGGAGGTCGCGACGTCATCGCCGACTTGTTGTAGAGAGTTGACATCTAGAGTCGCCCCCTTGGCAAACTTAAACTGATCGCATTCATGTTCGTCATTAGCGACGTCGTAGTCGAAACCGTTCGACATCGGATCCCCCCGTCAAATTGTTTGGTTGAAGCTTCTGTTCGGACTAACGGATTCTCCAAGAAGCTTCGAGCGCCACCGCTTGGGATCCGTCGGTGTGAATATGGCACATGACGCAACGGGTCTGAGCAAATCCGGATATTTGAATCGACGACAGTTTCATGAGCAAGGTTCTGCAACATTGTCAGCGAACATAGGTGCACCCTTCAACAAGCATTCTTCCCGCCGCGACGCTCTGGGCCGGAGTAGCTCGCTTGGATTTGCTTCCGCGCTGTGCGGGCGACAATGCACCTAAACCTTAACGGAACTACATGGGTACTTCATCTTGCAACATTCTCCACTCAATTTGCCAAAATCATGCCGAGTCAAAGAAAGTCCTGCTCTTCAGCAACTGGATGACGCAATCCAGCGATCTAATTAGTAACCGCCGACGCGCCGCGCATGATCGGCCTGAACCGGCGCGTGGTGACGTGTTCCCGCTGGGGAGTCCAGCCAGATTTGGAGTCCCGTGGCGCGATGTCGGGTCAGGGAGGGACGATGAACACACATGACGTGTCGGAAGCTGAATTCCGCGGAGGACATCGTAAGGAAGCTGCGTCGGGCGGATGAGCTGGCTGCCGGGGGCAAGACTGGTGAGGAGACCGCTGCCGAGCCGTAGGTCCCGCCGGCCACGCTGTACAACTGGCGGCGCAGCTACGGCGGCATGGACACGGAATGCTGCCACGGAGCTCAAAGAGCTGCGCGAGCGGAACGCCCGGTTGGAAGCGGCTGTCGGCCGAGGCTGAGCTGGAGTAGGACGCCCTCGTGAGATCGCGAAGGGAAAATTCTGAGCCAGCTGCCAAGTCACCGTGCCGTCGACGTGATCAAAATCACTTTGAATATGTCGGAACGGCTGGCGTGCAAAGCCGTTGGGCTCGCCCGCTCCACCTACCGCCGCCTGCCCCTGGCGCAGACCCTGACCGATCCAGACGGCGAAGTGAGCGCTGCGGGAGGCGGCCGCGATTGCCGGCTGTCTAAACACCGATCTTCATCAGCTGCTCATGCGACCGCCGTGTCGACGCGCAGGCATCGCTGGATGAAACAACCGCCAGTCGCATCACGGGAACGTACGTAGCGCTGGCGGCAGAGCGGATCACGGTTGGTGAACTGCATGTGAGATGGACCGACACGCAAGGCCCCAGAAGGAGACGACCGTCTCGACTCGCGGATCTACGTGGCCTGCCGATGTCGAGCTTCGGTGGGCAGCGTTGGCCGCCGCGGACGTACACGCAACTGCGGTGCGTGTCTGGGTCGCCGAGCTGTCGGAAGCGGGCACCGGCCCGGTGACGATAGATAACGCCGTAAGTGCCTCGTGGTAGACCCTGGACATAGCCGTCGACGACCGTTCGGTTCCTCGCGTACACGGGACTGCGCTGGGGAGAGATGGCGGCCATGCACGTTCGCGACGCCGACATGCTTCAGCGACGGGTTCACGTTCGCCAAGCGGTCGCCGTGGTGCGGGGCGGCTTAGTGTGGTCGACACCAAAATCACACGAACACCGATCCGTACCGTTTCCAGCCTTTCTGGCCAGCGAGTTGGCGGCGTCGATGGTCGGGGAAAGATCGAGACGCACTGATCTTCGCAGCTGCGGTGGCGGAGTTCTTCGTGTCTCAAACTGGCGGCCGCGGGTCTTCAACAAGGCGGTGAATCGGCTCACGAAATCCGTGCGGGCGTTTCTTGTGGTAACCCCGCACGATCTACGTCACGCGGTCGCCTCCCAGGTGATCAGCACCGGAGCCAACGTGAAGGACGTGCAGACAATGCTTGGTCACGCTTCGGCAGTGCTGAGCTTGGAACACCTATGCAGACCTCTTCCCGGACGGACCTAGAGCGTGCGTTCGTGGCACTGGATATGGCGCGAAGCGAGTCGCTTAGCTGCGGACCAGCTACGGACTGCAACGAAAGAAGGCCCCGAGCTGGATAACCAGTCAGGGCCTTCATCACACTGTCGGGGTGGCGGGATTCGAACCCACGACCTCTTCGTCCCGAACGAAGCACGCTACCAAGCTGCGCCACACCCCGAGTGAAGCCACGACAGCGTATCGCACCGGATGGCCGGAAAGCCAAACGGCCTCCCCGGGCCGCGAAGCGTGGTTTCGGAGGCCTGCCGGACGGGGCATTCACAAGCCGAAGCCGGTACCGGGAAGCAACTGACGCCCACCCGGCGTTGTACCACCCGAAGGACACCGTTCGGGGGCGTCCGCACACAGAAACGAGGCCGATATGACCGACCTGGGAGCGTTCGTCTACATCACGTTCTTCGGCGTCGCGGCATTGTGGCTGTACCTGTCCGGCCGTGGGCCCGTGCGCGGCGCGGACACGGCCGAGGATCAGTTCCAGCGCCCCGAGGCCTCGAACTCGGCGAGCTTTTCCGCCGATGTCGACGAGTCCAACCCCTGGCTGCTGAGCCATTCCGCGTCGAAGTAGGTATCGCGGTACCGGTCGCCGCTGTCGGCGAGCAACGTCACCACCGAACCGCTGCTTCCGGCCGCCATCATGTCGGCGAGCAGCGCGAACGCGCCCCACACATTGGTGCCTGTCGACGGTCCCACCCGGCGGCCCAACACCTTACTGACGTGGTGGGCGGCAGCCACCGACGCGCAGTCGGGCACGGTCATCATCCGGTCCACCACACCGGGCATGAACGACGGCTCCACCCGCGGGCGGCCGATACCCTCGATTCGCGATGACACACCGGTCTCGATATCGAGGCGGCCCTGCTCGTAGGCCGGGAAGAACGCCGAGTTCTCCGGATCGACGACACATAGTGCAGTGCGGTGGCGCCGATATCGCAGATAGCGCCCGATGGTGGCGCTGGTGCCCCCGGTGCCGGCACCGACGACAATCCAGTCCGGGATCGGGTGAGCCTCCCGTGCCATCTGCTCGAAGATCGATTCGGCGATGTTGTTGTTGCCCCGCCAGTCGGTGGCCCGCTCGGCATTGGTGAACTGGTCGAGATAGTGTCCGCCGGTCTCACGGGCCAGCCGTTCGGCCTCCTCGTAGACCTGCGCCGAGCGGTCCACGAAATGGCAACGGCCGCCCTGCGATTCGATCAGCGATACTTTCGCGGCACTCGTCGAGCTCGGCATGACGGCGATGAAGGGCAAGCCGAGCATCGCCGCGAAGTAGGCCTCGGAGACCGCGGTGGACCCCGATGACGCCTCGATCACCGTGGTGTCGGGACCGATCCAGCCATTGCACAGCGCGTACAGGAACAGTGAACGCGCCAGCCGATGTTTGAGACTGCCGGTGATATGGGTCGTCTCGTCCTTGAGATACAACGCCACATCGAAACGGTCCGCCCACGCCGCTGGCAGTGGATAGCGCAACAGGTGGGTGTCCGCGCTGCGATGGGCATCGGCCTCGATCAGCCGGACCGCATTGTCGACCCAGTCGCGGGGGCTCACCGTACCGATGCGGTCGGATGTGCTTGTCCGGCATGGGTTCCGACGGCCGGTCCCGTGGCCGGCGCGGCGACCAGGGTGAGCAGGGTGGCCTCCGGGCGGCAGCAGAACCGCACCGGCGCGTACGGCGATGTGCCGAGCCCGGCCGAGACGTGCAGCTTCATGTCCGCGCCCCACTGCGACGCACCCTTGGCGCGTGAACGGTCCAGATCGCAGTTGGTCGCCACCGCCCCGTAGAACGGCAGGCACAGCTGTCCGCCGTGGGTGTGTCCGGCGAGCACCAGCTGATACCCGTCGGCGGCGAAACGGTCCAGCACCCACGGCTCCGGCGAGTGCGTGACACCGAGCGAAAGATTGGCCTTCGCGCTGGGAGACCCCGCGATGGTGTCGTAGCGATCCCGCTTCAGATGCGGATCGTCGACACCCGCGGCGGCGATCTGCAGGCCGGCCACCTCGAACTCGCGACGGACATGGGTCATGTCCAGCCAGCCGCGCTCGGTGAACGCCGCGCGCAGATCCTGCCACGGCAGCGGGTCCCCGTGGATGCGTCGTTTTTTGTTGAACAGGTAGTTGGTCGGATTCTTCGGCTTGGGCGCGAAATAGTCGTTGCTGCCGAAGACGAAGACACCCGGCACCGACAGCAAGTCCCCGAGGGCCTGGACCACGGCCGGTACGGCCTTCTGGTGGGACAGGTTGTCGCCGGTGTTGACCACCAGGTCCGGCTGCAAGGACACCAGCTCGCGCAACCACTCCTGCTTGCGTCGCTGACGCGGCAACATGTGCAGATCCGACAGGTGCAGTACCCGCAGCGGGGTCGACCCCGGGGTGAGCACCGGCATGGTCAGTTCCCGAAGAGCGAACGCGTTGCGCTCGATCAACGACGCGTAACCGATGCCGGCGACCAGGCTGCCTGCGGCGATAGCGGCGGTGTTCTTCAGGTGCGACATGGCAGCAGTTTACTCACCAGATCACGGTGGTGGCGGTGGTGCAGGTGGCGGCGGGGGGCCGAGCACCGGCACGGTGATCGGCGGCAGACCCGGGATCTGGACCACCGTGGAGCCCACCATCGGTGGCACGCCAGGGATGCCCACCGGTGGCGGCGGAGGCGCCGGCGGGATGCCATTGCTGGTGAGGATGGTGATGATCGAGCCGGGGATGGTCTGCCCGGTCGGCGAGGTGCCGACCACGGCGCCGCGCGGTGACCCGGAATTCACCTCGGTCGGCTGATCGGCAACCTGGAAACCGGCGGCGCGCAACCGGTCCCGCGCCATGCTCAGATCCATCCCGGCGACGCTGGGCACCCGTGATCCCGGACCGCCGTCGACATAGCGCGGATCCGTCGGCGGCAGCACCACGGTGTCCGGTGTCAGCGGTTTCATCGCGGTGAACCAGGTGCGGGCGGGCTCGTTACCGCCGAAGAGGTTTCCGGAGCCACACTGGCGCAGCGGGAAAGAGCACAACTCGCTGGGCTGTGTCGAATCGTCGTAGATGTAGTTGGCGGCGGCGAACTCGCTGGTGAACCCCAGGAAGGCCGAGGAGCGGTTGGACTCGGTGGTGCCGGTCTTGCCCGACATCGGCAGATTCCACCCCGCCGACCCGGCGGCCCCGGCCGCGGTACCCGAGCCTCTGTCGTCCTCGCTCATCGCGTTGGCCAGGGTGTTGGCCAATCCCTCGGGCACGACCTGCTCACAGGTCTCGGTGGTCACCGCGACCTCATTGCCGTGCCGGTCGAAGACCTGGGCGATGGGATTCGGCGGGCACCACACCCCGCCAGAGGCCAGCGTGGCGGCGACGTTGGACAGCTCAAGGCCGTTGACCTCGATCGGGCCGAGGGTGAACGACCCGATGTTCTGCCGCTTCACGAAATCGGCGAGGCTCTCGTTGCTCTCGGGGTCGTAGTCGCGGGCAGTACCCGGCAGCGCGTACGAGCGCAGGCCCAACCGGACCGCCATGTCGACGGCCCGCTGCACCCCGATCTGGGAGATCAGCTTGGCGAATGCGGTATTCGGCGAGGTGGCCAACGCGTCGGTGACGCTCATCGAGTCGCGGTAACCACCGGCGTTGCGGACGCACCAGGTGGCCGGCGGGCACCCCGGCGAGCTGCTGCTACCCAGGCCCTTGGCCTGGAACGCCGCGGGCACGGGCAACTGGCTGTTGATGCCCATACCCATCTCCATCGCTGCGGCGACGGTGAAGATCTTGAACACCGACCCGGCGCCGTTGCCGGCCAGCGAGAACGGTTGGGGCTGCATTGTTTCGCCGGCCTCGGTGTTGAGTCCGTAGGTGCGATTGCTGGCCATGGCCAGCACCGGGTGCGCTTCCTTGCCCGGCCGGATCACGCTCATGACGCTGGCCACCCCGGCGGTGTCGGCGGGGGCGAACTGGTTGACCGCGCTCTTGACCGTGGCCTGGACGTTGGGATCCAGTGTGGTCTTGATCAGATAACCGCCCTTGGCGACCTGATCCTTGCTCAACCCGGCGCGCGCCAGGTAATCCAGCGCGTAGTCACAGAAGAACGCGCGGTCACCGGCGGCGATGCAACCACGGGGCAGTTCCTTGGGCTGCGGGAGCACTCCGAGCGGCTGCTCGCGCGCCGCGCGCAGCGCCTCGGCCTCTTGCGGAACATTCTCGATCATGGTGTCCAGCACGACATTGCGGCGAGCCAGCGCACCCTCGGGGTTGGTGTACGGGTTGAGCACGCTGGTGGACTGCACCATGCCCGCCAGCAGGGCGGCCTGCTGCCAGTTCAGCTCGCTGGCGTTGATGCCGAAGTAGGTCTGTGCGGCGTCCTGCACACCGAACGCGCCGTTTCCGAAGGAGACCAGGTTGAGATACCGGGTGAGGATCTCCGGTTTGGTCAGCGTCTTGTCCAGCGTCAGGGCCATCCGGATTTCGCGTAGCTTGCGGGCCGGCGTCGTCTCGATGGCAGCGCGTTTCTCGGCATCGGTCTGGGCGACCACCAGCAGCTGGTAGTTCTTGACGTACTGCTGCTCGATGGTCGAACCACCGCGGGTGTCCAGGTTGCCGGACAGGTATCCGGAAAGACCGGTCAGGGTGCCCTGCCAGTCCACGCCGTTGTGCTCGGCGAACCGCTTGTCCTCGATGGACACGATGGCCAGCTTCATGGTGTTGGCGATCTGCTCGCTGGGCACCTCGAACCGGCGCTGGGTGTAGAGCCAGGCGATCGGGTTGCCCTGTGAGTCGGTCATCGTCGACACCGCGGGGATGTCACCCTCGACCAGCTGAGCCGAGCCGTTGGCAACCACATCGGAGGCGCGGTTGGACATCAGACCGATACCGCCGACGACAGGAAACATCAATCCGGCGGCGATCACGGCGGCCAGCAGGCAGCACCACATCAGCTTGATGACCGTCACCGGTACCGGCGGTCGGCGCTGGGGCTGGTCGGACATGGGTTACAGCGTAGCCAGCGGGTCCAATCGGGGCCCTCGGGCTGCCAATTCCGGCGCTCGGAGCGGCGGACTGCACGGTCGTCCCAAAAAAGTGTGATCTGACTGTTGCGTAAAAGCCCCTCTACCACCTAGCTTGAACACACAATGCGATTCAGGTAACACTCCTGACGCAATGTGGCGCAGATTACACACGCTTAACAGGGGTCGGAGTAAAGGGGAATGCAGGTGTCGGTTACATCGTCTGCCACGTATAGGAGTGCCGCAACGCACACCCCGACGGCCACTCCGGGAGCCGAGGCCGAAGCCCGCATCGCGTGGGTCTCGCAGGCCCGCTGCCGCCAGGCCGATCCCGATGAACTATTCGTCCGCGGCGCCGCTCAGCGAAAGGCGGCGGTCATCTGCCGGCACTGCCCGGTCATTGCGGAATGCGGTGCCGATGCGTTGGACAACCGCGTCGAGTTCGGTGTCTGGGGCGGCATGACCGAGCGTCAGCGCCGCGCACTGCTCAAGCAGCACCCCGAGGTCGTCTCGTGGGCCGACTTCTTCGCCGCCCAGCGCAAGCACCGCAGCGCGGTCTGAGCGGGGTTCGACCGCCGTCGGTGTGATCAGCTGCCCGTCAGCTGATCACCGATGGCGCGCAGTGCCTCCAGATCCGACACATCGAACGGCAGCGACGGCACGCCGACGATCGCGACGTGTGGGTTGGCCCCGGTGAACCGCGACAGCAGTCGCACTTCCCGTTTGGCCGTGGCCGCCCGCGCCGCGTGAACCCGCAGCACCGCCGAACTCACGTTGCCCTCACCCTTGGTCGCGTCGATCGCGTCGGCGGCTTCGGTGGCCTTGTCGGCCGCCAGATTGCACAGCGTCGGATGGGTGCGGTTGAGGATCAAACCCGCCAGCGGCATGTTCTCGCTGGAGAGTCGGTCGACGAAGAACGACGCCTCGCGCAGTCCATCCGGTTCGGCGGCCGATACGACGACGAACTGGGTGCCGCGTCGCTTCAACAACTCGTAGGTGCGGTCGGCCTTCTCCCGGAAGCCGCCGAACGTCGCATCCAGTGACTGCACGAATCCTGCGGCGTCGGAAAGCATCTGGGAGCCCAGCACCGTCGACATGCCCTTCATGGCCAGGCCCACCGCGCCGGTGACGATGCGCCCGATGCCGCGGCCCGGCGCCAGCAGCATCCGCCAGAGTCGGCTGTCCATGAAGCTGCCCAGCCGTTTCGGCGCGTCCAGGAAGTCCAGCGCGTTGCGTGACGGCGGCGTGTCCACCACCACCAGATCCCATTTGTCCTCGGCCAACAGCTGGCCGAGTTTCTCCATGGCCATGTACTCCTGCGTGCCGGCCAGCGACGTGGCAACCGTTTGATAGAACTGGTTCTCCAGGATCGAGTCGGCGACTCCGGGACCCGAATACTGCACCACCATCTCATCGAAGGTGCGCCGCATGTCGAGCATCATCGCGTGCAGTTCACCGGTCACCTCGGGGGCGAGCGGAACCCGCTGCGGGTTGTTGCCGAGGCTCTCGATTCCCAGCGCCTGGGCCAGTCGCTTGGCCGGGTCGATGGTCAGCACGACGACCGTGCGTCCCAGTTCCGCTGCGCGCAGTGCCATCGCGGCGGCCGTGGTCGTCTTGCCGACACCACCGGCACCACAGCACACGATGACCCGGTTGCTGGTATCGGCAAGGACAGCGCCCAGATCGAGGGCGGCAGGAGAAGTGCTCATATCAGCGGTTCCTTCGGCTCTTCGTGCGAGCGCTCATCGCACTCCCTGGGCGGCAAGTGCTTCGGCCAGTTCGTAAAGGCTGCCCAGATCGACACCGTCGGCGATGGCCGGCAGCTGCAGTCGGGCGACATCGAGCTCTTCGAGCAGCTCGGCACTCTCGGCGCGGGCCGCGATCCGGGTGGCGTGCTGGATCGACTCCGTCAGTAGGCCCGCGAAATCATCGTCGGCCAAGGTGATTCCGGCGGCGCCCAGATCTGCGCGGATGGTCTCGGCGTCGAGATCTCCCTGGGCCGCCCTGGTGAGATCGTCCTGGGACAGATACGACGGGATGTTGCGGTTGACGATGACGCTGCCGATCGGCAGCTCGAGCTCGCGCAGTTCGGCGATCGCCTCGATGGTCTCCTGGACCGGCAGCGCCTCCAGCAGGGTCACCAGATGGATCGCGGTCAGCTCGGAATGCAGGATCTTGACCACGCCCTCGGCCTGGGAGTGCACCGGTCCGCCCTTCGCCAGCTCCGACACCGCCTTGGTGACATCGAGGAATCGGGAGATGCGTCCTGTCGGGGGCGCGTCGACGACGATCGCGTCGTAGGCACTTTGGCCGGATTTGGCCGTCTTGGCCGGATTGTCGGAGCGGACGACGAGCTCCTTGATCTTTCCGGTGAGCAGCACATCGCGCAGGCCAGGTGCGATCGTCGTGGCGAATTCGACGGCCCCGATGCGGCGCATCGCGCGTCCGGCGATGCCGAGGTTGTAGAACATGTCGAGGTACTCGAGGAAGGCCGCCTCGGTGTCGATGGCCAGCGCGTTGACCTGACCGCCGCCCTCGGCGGTCGCGATCTTGACCTCCTCGTAGGGCAGCGGCGGCACATCGAAGAGCTGGGCGATGCCTTGGCGTCCTTCGACCTCCACCAGCAACACCTTGCGGCCTCCGGCGGCCAGCGAGAGCGCCAGCGCCGCGGCGATGGTCGATTTGCCGGTACCACCTTTACCGGTGACGAAGTGCAGACGTGCCTTCGTCAGGCGGGACGGCCAGCCGACCGGCCTGCGGTCGTCGGATGCATGTTCCACGCCTGCATGCTATCCATGGCGGGAGCCCCGGCGGATAAGCTCTGCGTCATGACTGAAGTGAGCCGTTGGGAGTACGCCACCGTGCCGTTGCTGACGCACGCCACCAAACAGATTCTGGACCAGTGGGGCTCGGACGGCTGGGAGCTGGTGTCGGTGCTTCCCGGTCCCACCGGTGAGCAGCACGTCGCGTACCTCAAGCGGCCGAAGTGAGCCATTCGCAGCGGCTGGGCGAGCTGGGTATCGAGCTGCCCGAGGTCGTCGCACCGCTGGCGGCCTACGTGCCCGCGGTGCGGACCGGCAATCTGGTCTACACCTCCGGGCAGCTGCCGATCCGTGACGGCGCTCTGCAGTCCACCGGCAAGGTCGGCGCGGAGGTCAGCGCCGAGGATGCCAAAGAACTGGCCCGGCTGTGCGGATTGAACGCGCTGGCCGCGGTGCACGCGCTGGTGGGCATCGACGCGGTGGTGCGGGTGGTCAAGGTGGTCGGATTCGTGGCGTCGGCCAAGGATTTCGACGGACAGCCCGGTGTCATCAACGGCGCCTCCGAACTGTTCGGTGAGGTGTTCGGCGACAGCGGTGCGCATGCGCGCTCCGCGGTCGGGGTTTCCGAATTGCCGCGGAACGCACCGGTCGAGGTCGAGATCATCGTCGAGGTCGCGTAAGCGGCCGAGCATGAGTAAGAGGTCGCGTAAGCGGCCGAGCATGACTGAGAGGTCGCGTAGTTGCAGCATCCCGCGTACGGCGAGCTGAGGCCGGTCTGGCAGACCGACACCGTGTCGGCCTCGGTACTGCTGTGCAACAACCCCGGGATGATGACGCTGGAAGGCACCAACACCTGGGTGTTGCGCGGGCCTGGTAGCGACGAGCTGGTGATCGTCGACCCGGGACCCGATGACGACGAGCACATCGACCGGATCGCCGCGCTCGGCACGATCTCACTGGTGCTGATTAGCCACAAGCACGGTGACCACACCGATGGCATCGACAAGCTGGTCGACCGCACCGGCGCCGTGGTCCGCGCCATCGGCAGCGGTTTCCTGCGTGGACTCGGTGGGCCGCTGTCCGACGGTGAGGTCATCGATGCCGCGGGGACGCGTATCACCGTCATGGCGACACCGGGGCACACCAGCGATTCGCTGTCTTTCCTGGTCGAGGGTGCGGTGCTGACCGCCGACACCGTGCTGGGCCGTGGCACCACCGTCATCGACGACGAGGACGGCAGCCTTGGCGCGTACCTGGATTCGCTGCATCGGTTGCAGGGGTTGGGACCGCTGCATGTGCTCCCTGGGCACGGACCCGATCTGGGGAACCTGGCCGAGGTGTCGGCGCAATACCTGGCCCATCGCCATGATCGACTCGATCAGGTCCGGGCGGCGCTGCGCGAGTTGGGGGAGGACGCCACGGCCAAGCAGATCGTCGAGCATGTCTACACCGATGTCGACGAGAAGCTGTGGCCCGCCGCGGAGAAGTCGACGCAGGCGCAGCTGGACTACCTCAGACAGTGATTTCGGCGCGGAAACGCCCGCTGAGCGAACGAAACCGCGCCGAAATCGGGTGAAGAACTACCGCGCGCGGCGCGCCAGGCGCTCGCTGTCGCTGATCAGAACGCTCTTGCCCTCCAACCGGATCCACCCGCGGTGGGCGAAATCGGCGAGGGCCTTGTTCACGGTCTCGCGGGAGGCGCCGACCAGCTGGGCGATCTCCTCCTGGGTGAGGTCATGGGTGACGCGCAGCGCGCCGCCTTCCTGGGTGCCGAACCGCTGAGCCAGCTGCAGCAGCTGCTTGGCCACCCGGCCGGGCACGTCGGTGAAGATCAGATCCGCGAGGTTGTTGTTGGTACGCCGCAGGCGGCGGGCCAGCACGCGCAACAGCTGCTCGGCGATCTCCGGGCGATCGGCGATCCAGGCACGCAGCGCCTCACGGTCCATCGAGACCGCGCGCACCTCGGTGATGGTCGTGGCGCTGGAGGTCCGGGGTCCCGGGTCGAAGATCGACAGCTCGCCGAACATGTCCGACGGGCCCATGATCGTCAGCAGATTCTCCCGGCCATCGGGGGAACGTCGGCCGATCTTCACCTTGCCGGAGGTGATGATGTAAAGCCGGTCACCGGGCTCGCCCTCGGCGAACACGGTATGTCCGCGCGGAAAGTCGACGGGCTGCAGCTGTTTGGTCAGCGCAGCGACCGCGGTGGGTTCTACCCCTTGGAAGATTCCGGCCCTGGCCAGGATCTCGTCCACGTTGCCCCTCTTAAGCTCATCCAGTGATATGACATGCACAGGCCAACCGACTAGCTGGTTAGCGAATTCAGTCTAGTGGTTGGCATGTCGGCGACGAGCCAACGCTACACACGATTGGCCTGGCGGGTCGCCGGAAACTGCGGATTGGCCCGCCGCGCAGGTGCTGGGCGAGTCGGCAATCCGGCGTATTCCAGCGGCACCTGACGGATCGGTTGGGTGCGCTCTCGGACGTCGCGACGCCGAACGGCCGCCGTCTCCCGCTCGAGGCCGGATTCCAGCCGCTCGAGCCCGAAGGTCGCCAGCATGAGCAACCCCGGGATGAAGCACACCAGCAACCACGACACATCGAAGAGTAAACACGCTGAACATCTCGGTGGGATCACGTTTTGTCACCGGTCGGCACCGGCCCGTCAGGCCACGTCAGAGGCACCGTCAGTACCCTTGATCGGGTGACCGCCAGCACCGCCCGGAGCAAATCGCAGGCCGCCTGGGATCGAGAGACCCACCTGGGCCTGGTGCGCCGCGCGCGCCGGATGAATCGAACGCTGGCGGTGGCCTTCCCGCACGTCTACTGCGAGCTGGATTTCACGAACCCGTTGGAACTGACGGTCGCGACGATCCTGTCGGCGCAATGCACCGACAAGCGGGTCAACCTGACGACACCGGCGTTGTTCGCGCGGTACCGCAGCGCACTGGACTACGCACAGGCCGACCGCACCGAACTCGAAGAACTGATCCGGCCGACCGGTTTCTACCGGAACAAGGCCACCTCGCTGATCAATCTGGGCACCGAGTTGGAGGCGCGTTTCGACGGCGAGGTACCGCACACACTGGCAGAACTGGTGACGCTGCCGGGTATCGGTCGCAAGACCGCCAACGTGGTGCTCGGCAACGCATTCGACATTCCGGGGATCACGGTCGACACCCACTTCGGCCGGTTGGTGCGGCGCTGGCGATGGACCGCCGAGGAAGATCCGGTGAAGGTAGAGCACGCCGTCGGCGAGTTGATCGAACGGCGCGAGTGGACGCTGCTCAGCCACCGGGTGATTTTTCACGGTCGCCGTGTCTGCCACGCGAGACGACCGGCATGCGGGGTGTGCGTGCTGGCCAAGGACTGCCCGTCCTTCGGCGCGGGTCCCACCGACAAGGCGACCGCGGCGGCGCTGGTCAAGGGGCCGGAGACCGACCATCTGCTGGCGCTGGCCGGGTTGTGAGCCGTTCGGCCCGGTGGACCGTCGCGGTCCTTATCGTTTTCGTCGCGCTGGGATACGCGCTGTGGCGGGAGTTGGGCGTCACCGAACCCGGTCCCACCGGATCCGTGGCATCCGAAGTCCCCGCCGCCCGTGACCACCGGGCAGCCGACACCCCCGAGGCGCTGGTCGGGCCGAGGCAGCGGGCGGATCTGCCGCCCTGTCCGGTAGGTACCGGCGACGGACCCGAGCCGCTGCGCGGGATCGTGCTGGAATGCGCGGGCGACGGCACATCCGTCGAGGTCGCGGCGGCGCTGGCCGGCCGTCCGGTGGTGCTCAACCTGTGGGCCTACTGGTGTGGCCCGTGCGCCGACGAACTGCCCGCCCTGCAGGAATATCAGCGCCGGATGGGTGCGCGGGTGCTGGTGCTGACCGTGCATCAGGACGAGAACGAATCCGCCGGTCTGTTGCGGTTGGCCGAGCTCGGGGTGCGGTTGCCGACGCTGCAGGATGGCCGTCGGTTGGTCGCCGCGGCACTCAAGGTGCCCAATGTGATGCCTGCCACCGTGGTGCTGCGTGCGGACGGTAGCGTGGCCGAGATTCTGCCGCGGCCGTTCGCCGACGTCGACGAGATCGCCGCGGCGGTGGATCCGTTGATAGGGGTGCCCGTTGGCTGAGCTCTCCCCGGACGCCGCGCCGGGCTGGTTGCGTCCGTTGCTCGACAATGTCGCCGCCGTGCCCGACGCCTACCGAAACCGCACCCCCGCCGACGTGCTGGCCGCGATCAACACCGCCAATGCCGCCGCGACGCGGGCCGGGACCAAACGCGATGCCGCCGTCCTCGTGCTGTTCTCCGGCCCCGCCGACGCGCCTTCCGGCGGCCCGCCGCGCGACAATTTCGGCGGCCCGCCGCCGGAAACCGACCTTTTGGTCACCGTCCGCGCATCCTCCCTGCGTAATCACTCCGGGCAGGCCGCTTTCCCGGGTGGCGTATCCGACCCCGAGGACGACGGCCCGGTGGCGACGGCGCTGCGCGAGGCGCGTGAGGAGACCGGGGTGGACACCACTCGGTTGACGCCACTGGCCGTCCTGGATCGGATGTTCATTCCTCCGACGGGGTTTCATGTGGTCCCGGTGCTGGCCTACTCACCGGACCCCGGTCCGGTGGGCGTGGTGGATCCGGCCGAAGCCGCCATCGTGGCGCGGGTTCCGCTGCGGGCGTTCATCAATCCGGAGAACCGGTTGATGGTGTACCGCCAGGCCAATACCAGCCGTTTCGCCGGTCCGGCCTTCCTGCTCAACCAGATGCTGGTGTGGGGCTTCACCGGTCAGGTGATCTCGGCGCTGTTGGATGTCGCGGGATGGGCAGAACCATGGAATACCGACGACGTGCGCGAACTGGAGGAGGCAATGGCCAAGGTGTCGTCGCCAAGCCAGTACGGTGAAGCCCAACGATGACTCCCGCACAGTGGCTTGACCTCGCAATCCTTGCCGTCGCTTTCGTGGCCGCGGTGTCCGGCTGGCGCTCCGGCGCGCTCGGATCGCTGTTGTCCTTCATAGGTGTCGTCCTGGGCGCGGTCGCCGGCGTGCTGCTGGCGCCCCACCTGGTCGGCAATATCGACGGTCCCCGGACCAAGCTGTTCGCCACCCTCTTCCTGATCCTCGCGTTGGTCGTGATCGGCGAGATCGCCGGTGTGGTGCTGGGCCGGGCCGTGCGCGGTGCGCTGCGCAACCCGGTGTTGCGCTTCATCGATTCGATCATCGGGTCGGCGTTGCAGTTGGTCACCGTGCTGATCGCGGCCTGGCTGCTGGCCTCACCGCTGACCAGCCAGCCCACCCTGGCCGGTGCGGTGCGCGGTTCCAAGGTGCTCACCGAGGTCAACAACCTGGCGCCGGAATGGTTGCAGAAGGTGCCCGCCCGGTTGGCCGGATTATTGGACACCTCCGGTCTTCCCGCGGTGCTGGAGCCTTTCAGTCGCACGCCGGTCGTTGCGGTCGACGCGCCCGATGCGGCGCTGGCGACATCGCCGGTGGTGCAGTCCGTCCGCGGCAGTGTGGTCAAGATTCGCGGTGTCGCGCCGAGCTGCCAGAAGGTGTTGGAGGGCAGCGGATTCGTCATCGCGCCCAACCGGGTGATGTCCAATGCCCATGTGGTCGCCGGCGCCGAGACGGTCACCGTCGAGGTCAACGGTGAGACCTACGACGCCACCGTGGTCTCCTACGACCCGAACCAGGACATCTCGATCCTCGCGGTGCCGGAACTGCCTTCGGTGCCGTTGGTTTTCGACGATTCCGAGGCCGCGCCGAGTACCGACGCCATCGTCATGGGTTATCCCGGCGGCGGCGATTTCACGGCAACCCCGGCGCGGGTGCGCGAGACGATCGAACTCAACGGGCCCGACATCTACAACTCGACGACGGTGAACCGCACGGTGTACACCATCCGCGGCACGGTGAAGCAGGGCAATTCGGGTGGCCCGATGGTCGACAAGGACGGCAAGGTCCTCGGCGTCGTCTTCGGCGCGGCCGTCGACGACGCCGACACCGGTTTCGTGTTGACCGCCGAGCAGGTGCTGCCCCAGCGCATGCAGGTGGGCAACACCGCGCCGGTGCCGACCGGCGTCTGCATCGGTCAGGCCGGGTAGACCGCGCCCAGGAAGTCGGCGAGCGCGGTGTTGACCGCCCGCGGACTCTCCTCGTGTGCGAAATGCCCCGCGCCCTCGATGGGTTCGAATCGCCCATCGGGTGCGTACGGCCGTGACCGGCGGACCGGATCGGCCAGAACGTAGGGGTCGGCCGCGCCGCGCAGGTGCACAAGCGGAACATCGATCGGCTGGGCCATCGAACGCATGAACCGGCGTCCCTCGCCGCGGATCTGGCTGCGCACCGCCCAACGTTGATACTCCAGCGTCGAGTGGACGGCCCCGGGGATCTGGATCGCCTGTCGCAGATGGCGCATGGTGACCGCGAAGTCCTCGGTGCCGACCCAGCCGTGGCCGGCACGGTCACGGATCAGCCGTTCCAGCTCCACGGCATTGTGTCGGGTGAGCTTGTGTTCCGGCCAGCGCGGCAATTGGTAGCGCAGCAGCCAGGGCAGCAGCGCACGGCGCTGGGCGGCGTCGGCCAATACCGACGAGCGCAATGCGACCGGGTGCGGTGAGCTGATCAGTGCGACGGCGTCGACCATCCGCGGGTGCAACAGAGCCGTCGCCCAGCAGACCAGACCACCGTCGGCATGGCCGACCAGGGTGGCCGAGTTGTGTCCTAGTGCACGAACCAGACCCGCGGTGTCCCCGGCCAGCGTCCAGCCGTCGTAACCGCGCGGCGGTTTGTCGCTGTCACCGTAACCGCGCAGGTCGACGGCGACGACCCGATGGTCGCTGTGAGCGTGCAGTTGGTGGCGCCACGACCACCAGAACGAACCGAAACCGTGCAACAGGATCACGAGGTGACGATCGGAACGCCCGCTGTTCCCCGACGCATCCTCGGCCTCCACGACGTGGAAGCGAATACCGTTGGCGTGAACCTGAAAATGGCGCCACGGCCCATCGATGCGCACCACCGACGGGTCCGGCCGCGCCTGCATGGCGAAGCGGCTACCAGCCGGAGGGGTCGGTGGTGATGGCCGGCTTGGCGGCCTCGGCGGGCTTGTCGGAGCCCGGCGTCAGCGCCTCCTTGGTCTCCTTGACCGAGGCGATGGTTTCGCGCGGCCCGCGGATGCGCCGGACCTTCAGGTAGCCGAGCAGCGCCAGCGCGATGGTGACCAACACCATGACGCCGAAGACGATCAGGAAGGCTGCCCAGCGCCACAACCAGGTATCCAGCAGCTCGGCGATGAAGAAGAAGAGGAAGAAGGTCGAGTAGAACAGCACGACCAGCGCCGCGATGAAGAACAGGCTGCCGGTGAGCCCTTTCTTCACATCGCGGGTGATCTCGGCCTTGGCGAGCTCCACCTCGGCGCGCACCAGGGTGGACACCTGCGCGGTCGCATCCTTGACCAGATCTCCGATGGACGGGTCGGCCTTGGGTGCGTGCGGGTCGACGAGCGGAATCGACGTCACAGTGGCGGGCACACCGTTCTTGCGGTCGCTGGTGCTCATAGGAGGCTATGTTGCCATGTTCCAGGGCGAGCGAAGCGACGGGGAGAGGGCTCCAGTCCGAGGAGGTGGCGGCTTCGCCACATAGAATGGCGGCCAGCCGAGGAACGGGGAGATGTTGAGACACCGCTGGCAGTCCATTGCGCGCACTGTTTCGCTCGCGGTCCTGGCGCCGTTGGCGGTTGCGCTGAGCCCGGTGGCCCACGCCGACGGCCCGGTACCGCTCGGCGGCGGATCGGGAATCGTCATCGACGGTCACGCCTACTGCACGCTCACCGCCATCGGCCATGACTCGGCCGGAAAATTGATCGGGTTCACCTCGGCGCACTGCGGCGGGCCAGGCGCGGTGGTCGCCGCCGAAGGCGTGCCGACGGCGGGAACGCTCGGCGTCATGGTCGCCGGTAACGACAACCTGGACTATGCGGTCATCGAATTCGACCCGCAGCGGGTGCAACCGGTGAACACGGTCAAGGGTTTCCGCATCGACGGTCTCGGGCCGGACCCGTCGTTCGGTGAGGTGGCCTGCAAGCTGGGCCGCACCACCGGCTACTCGTGCGGCGTGACATGGGGCCCCGGCCAGGATCCCGGCACCATCCTCAACCAGGTCTGCGGCCAGCCCGGTGATTCCGGGGCGCCGGTGACAGTCAACAACAGACTCGTCGGCATGATCCACGGCGCGTTCACCGAGGACCTGCCGACGTGCGTGACGCAGTACATCCCGCTGCACACCCCGGCGGTCACCATGTCGATGTCCTCGGTGCTCACCGACATCACCACCAAGAATCGGCCAGGCGCCGGCTTCGTGCCGATCGCCTGACCGATTGCCGGCGGCTACTTGCTGGCGCGGATGGCCTCGAAGACGCTGGGGTCCACCAGGGTCGAGGTGTCACCGAGTTCGCGGCCCTCGGCCACATCGCGCAGCAGTCGGCGCATGATCTTGCCGCTTCGGGTCTTCGGCAGTTCCGGGACGACATGGATCTCGCGCGGCTTGGCGATCGGGGAGATCTCCTTGGAGACCTCGGCGCGCAGTTCGTCGACCATCTGCTCGTGGGACAGCTCGGCGGCATGGCTCTTGAGGATGACGAACGCGCAGATGCCCTGGCCGGTGTGCTCGTCGGTGGCACCGACGACGGCGGCCTCGGCCACCCCGGCGTGCCCGACGAGTGCGGACTCGACCTCGGCGGTCGAGATCCGGTGTCCCGATACGTTCATCACATCGTCGATACGGCCGAGCACCCAGATCTCACCGTCGCTGCCGTAGCGTGCGCCGTCGCCTGCGAAGTACCAGCCCTGCTCGGCGAAACGCGACCAGTAGGTTTCCTTGAACCGTTCGTCGTCGCCCCAGATGCCGCGCAGCATCGACGGCCACGGCTTGTCCAGCACCAGGTAGCCGGTCGTCTGCTCGGCGCCGTCGACGGCGGGGCTCAGATCGTTGCCGTCATCGTCAACGATCTTGGCCGAGATGCCGGGCAGCGGTGTCATCGCCGAACCGGGCTTGCAGTGGGTTACCCCTGGCAGCGGGGAGATCATGATGGCGCCGGTCTCGGTCTGCCACCAGGTGTCCACGATCGGGGTCTTGTCAGCGCCGAAGACCAGCCGGTACCACCGCCACGCCTCGGGGTTGATCGGTTCGCCGACCGAGCCCAACAGGCGGATGCTGGACAGGTCGTGTTCGAAGGCGAGTTCGCGGCCCCACTTCATGAACGTCCGGACCACCGTGGGAGCGGTGTAATAGATTGAGACACGGTATTTTTCGATGACCTGGAAGTGGCGGTGCTCATCGGGGGACGCTGGGGTGCCCTCGTAGACCACCTGGGTGGCGCCGTTGGACAGCGGTCCGTACACGATATAGGTGTGGCCGGTCACCCAGCCGATATCGGCTGTGCACCAATAGACATCGGTCTCGGGCTTGAGATCGAAGACGACCGAGTGGGTGTAGGACGCCTGGGTCAGGTAACCGCCCGAGGTGTGCACGATGCCCTTGGGCTTGCCGGTGGTGCCGGAGGTGTACAGCAGGAACAGCGGGTGCTCGGAGTCGAAGAACTCGGGCGTGTGTTCGACCGATGCCTTGGGCACCGTTTCGTCCCACCACAGGTCGCGGCCCTCGGTCCACGGCGTGTCGATTCCGGTGCGGCGCACCACGAGAACGTGCTCGACGGGGCTGTCGGAGCCGAGTCCGTCCAGTGCCTCGTCGACACCAGCCTTCAGCGGCGCGGCCTTGCCGCGGCGGTACTGGCCGTCGGAGGTGATGACGATCTTGGCCTGGGCATCCTCAATGCGGGCCTTGAGCGCCGAGGCGGAGAAGCCGGCGAACACGACCGAATGCATAGCGCCCAGTCGCGCGCAGGCGAGCATC
This sequence comes from Mycolicibacterium neoaurum, assembly GCF_036946495.1. Lineage (NCBI taxonomy): Bacteria > Bacillati > Actinomycetota > Actinomycetes > Mycobacteriales > Mycobacteriaceae > Mycobacterium > Mycolicibacterium neoaurum. Next base: position 1,407,556 of record NZ_JAQIIX010000002.1, on the reverse strand, counting down.
GCGATGATCGCCTCGGGCACCATCGGCATGTAGATGGCCACCCGGTCGCCGGCGGTCAAACCCAGCTCGGCCAGCGTGTTGGCGGCCTGGTTGACCTCGTCCTGGAGCTGGGCGTAGGTGATGGTGCGCGCGTCGCCGACCGGCTCACCCTCCCAATGGATGGCGACCCGGTCACCGTTGCCGGCCTCGACGTGTCGGTCCACACAGTTGTAGGCGACGTTGAGCTTGCCGCCGACGAACCACTTGGCGAACGGCGCGTTCGACCAGTCCAGTACCTCGGTGAACGGGGTACCCCAGGACAGTCGGTCGGCCTGGGTGGCCCAGAACGCCAGTCGGTCGGCCTCGGCCTGATCGTAGAGATCGCTCGTGGCGTTGGCATTGGCCGCGAACTCGGCGGGCGGGGGATAGGCTGAGGGCACGCCGGTCTGCGTCGCTGTGGTCTCGCTCATGGATGTGAGCGTAGTCACCGAAGGTTGCAGCGGCGTTGGAGCGTCACAAGACGCGCTGCGGACGGCTGTCGAACTGCGCCGAACGTCGAGGATTGCAGGCTCAGCGGTCGGCTAGCGTTGTCCGGATGACCGACGAGCGTTCGCGCAACGAGCCGAGGAACACCGATCCACTCGCTCCACTGGTAGCGCTGGAAGGTGTCGCCGCCGCCGGTGACGAGGCCCGCGAGGCGCTCGGCCGGGCGCATCGACACCGCACCAATCTGCGCGGCTGGCCCCAGACCGCGGCTGAGGCAGCGCTGCGTGCGGCACGCGCGAGTTCGGTGCTCGATGGCGGCTCGTTGAACCTGTCCGAGTCCGGCGAACCCGATCCGGTGCTGGCCGGGGCGTTGCGGGTGTCCGAGGCGTTGGAAGGTGGTGCGACTGCGCTGACCCAGGTGTGGCAGCGGGCGCCGCTGCAGGCGCTGGCGCGATTGCACTCGCTGGCGGCGGCGGACCTGGTCGACGACGACCGGTTGGGTAGGCCGCGCTCGGCGCCGGAGGTGGGTCCGCGGCTGGAGATGCTGGCCGAGCTGGTGACCGGCGGCACGTCGGTACCCGCCTTTGTGTTGGCCGCTGTCGCACACGGTGAACTGTTGACCCTGGAGCCCTTCGGTTCGGCCGACGGTGTGGTGGCGCGCGCGGTGTCACGGCTGATCACGATGTCCAGCGGGCTGGATCCGCACGGACTCGGTGTGCCGGAGATGTTCTGGATGAAGCAGTCCGGGAACTATCGGGCCGCCGCGCGTGGCTTCGCCTCGGGCACGCCGAACGGACTGGGTGCCTGGCTGGTGTTGAGCAATCAGGCTCTGCATGCCGGGGCGCGGGAGGCCCTGGCCATCGCCGAGGCCGCGCGGGACCAGCCCAGCAAATGAAGCGGGCGACGGTCCGTGACCCACTTGCGTCGGTCACGGCTCGTCGCCCGCTAGCACGGATTCCGGTTACCAAGCGTGCTGAGGTGGGTTGTGTGGGTGGCCTCGGCGTTCTCACGCTGCGCTATGGGTGCAACCCCACCCAAGGGGTTGTCACGTCATTCGCTTTTCGTAATTCCGCAGGCCCACAACGCTTCTGCCTGTATCGCGGCTTGAGCTCCGCGTGGGTTCCGGTGATCCGTGCTAGGAGTGTCGACTCGGGAGATCACACCTTCTCTTCCGGTGTGGCCTTGGCCTTGTCGAGCTCCGTGCACTCCTTTGTACTACGTGACTGCGGTCACATCAAGTATCAAACGGGGGTGAATCTCGGTCGTTATGAGGATGCTCTCAGCTACCGACGGGTAGTGGTGGGCGGCAACAACTTCCGGAGCAGCGAGTAGGTCAGCGCCCCGCCTGCCAGCGCGCTCAGTCCCACCGCGACGGTGGTTGCCACCGCAGCGCCGGAGGGTGCCGGGAGTCGGTCGCGCAGCGATACCGGCCGGGTGAACGCCAGCACCGGCCAACCGCGTTGGCCGGCCTCCTTGCGCAGTGCGCGATCGGGATTGACCACCGAGGGGTGTCCGACCGCCTCCAGCATCGGCAGATCGGTGATCGAGTCCGAGTACGCGTAGCAGTGCTCCAGTGCGTAGCCCTCGCGTGCGGCCAGCTCCCGGATGGCCTCGGCCTTGCCCTCGCCGAAGCAGTAGAAGCCCACCTCCCCGGTGTACTTGCCGTCCTCGACGACCATCCGGGTGGCCATCGCGTGGGTCGCACCCAAGGCCGCGGCGATCGGTGCCACGATCTCTTCGCCTGATGCCGACACCACGACGACATCGCGCCCGCACAGCTTGTGGTCGGCGATCAGGTTGGCCGCCTCGTCGAAGACCAGCGGGTCGACGATCTCATGCAGCGTCTCGCCGACCACGGATCGCACCTGCTCCACGTCCCAGCCGGTGCACATATCGGTGAGGTAGGTGCGCATCCGGTCCATCTGGTCGTGGTCCGCACCGGACATCAGGAACAGGAATTGGGCGTACGAGGACTTGAGTACTGCGCGCCTGTTCAATAGTCCCTGGTCGAAAAAGGGTTTGCTGAATGCCAGGGTGCTGGATTTGGCGATGACCGTCTTGTCGAGGTCGAAGAATGCCGCGGTGCGAACTGGCTGACCGTCCTGTACTGCGGGATCGGGCGCGGTGGCAAAATCGGTAGAACCATCGGGTACCGTCACAGGTCACAGCATAGGCGCCCGCACCGCGGCACTACTTTCCCAATGCTGGGAAAGTGACAGCTCACGACACCTGTCGCAAACTGCAGGATTTTCGACACAACCTGCGAATTCAGTGGTCGGCTACTTGCACTGCGCGGCGAATCCGTGTGTATAGTGGCAATCACTCGGCCTTAGCCGAGTGTGGATCAGCCCGACCCCCCGGGGCTGATACACGACGACCTCCGCCTCCTCCCCCCCTGGCGGGGGTCGTCCCTTTTTCCGGACTTTTTTCGTCCACTCCTTGACGTCGAGACCTTCCGCAAGGTTGCGGAACGCCGTTTTCAGTCTTTTGGTCTATCCACAATCGCCGGTTCATCCACAGATGTGGGCGCGGTACTGGCGTGGTCCGGTCGGTACCCAGAGGCTGATGAGGTGACGTCGAACGCAACCCTGCTGGCCGTGGTCGAGGGCAGGTCCCTGCGCGAGGAGGTCGACCGGGTTGCCGCCGCCGCCGGCCTTCCGGTGGTGCATGCCGAACGGCCGTCCGGGCGGGCGGCCTGGCTCGGCGCCCGGGCGGTGGTTCTCGACGCCGAGTCGGCCCACCGGCTGGCGGAGCTGGACCTGCCCCGACGGGATCGCGTGCTGATGGTCGGCGTGGACGATGCCGGGGTGTGGGAGTGGCAACGTGCGGCAGCCGTTGGCGCGCAACACTTCTTCAAACTTCCCGACCAGGACGAGGAGCTCGTCGGCGCGTTGGGTGCGGCGGCGGCAGATCCTGGGCCGGGCGGTCGCAACGGTGGTGTGCTGGCCGTCATCGGCGGGTGTGGTGGCGCGGGTGCCTCGCTGTTCGCCACTGCCGTGGCGCAATCGGCGGATTCGGCACTGCTTGTGGACGCGGATCCGTGGGGTGGAGGCATAGATCTGGCGATGGGCACCGAGGGGGTGCCCGGTCTGCGGTGGCCGGATCTCGCGGTGCGGGCGGGCAGACTGAGTTTCGACGCGCTGCGCGGTGCGCTGCCGACATCGCGGGCGGTGACGGTGCTGTCCGGCGGGCGCAGCGGTGCGGAGATCGGGGCGGGGCCCATCTCTGCGGTGGTCGACGCCGGTCGCCGGGCGGGGGTCACGGTGGTATGTGATATCCCCCGGCAGGCGACGCCGGTGACCGAAACCGCTGTTTGCACAGCCGATCTCGTGGTGGTGATCGCGCCGGCCGATGTGCGCGCCGCGGCCGCCACCGGTGCGCTCACCCGGTGGGTTCGCGCGGTCAATCCGAATCTCGGGCTCGTGGTGCGTGGGCCGGCACCCGGGGGACTGCGGGCGGTGGACCTGGCCGACGGAATCGGTCTGCCGCTGCTGGCCGCCATGCGTCCGCAACCCGGACTGGCCGGCGCGCTGGAGCGCGGGGGACTCCGGCTCGCCGCCCGGTCGCCGTTGGCCACCGCCGCCGCGCGGGTGTTGCAGGTGCTGCGCAGACAACCGGTGGGAGCAGGATCATGAGCGGCGCGTACGGAGCGAAAAGATGAGCGATCTGATCGAGCGGGTAAGGGAACGTCTCGCCCATGACGGGGCCGCGCTACGGCCGGAAGTGGTCGCTCAGGCAATCCGCGCGGAATCCGGTGGGCTGCTCGGTGACACCGAAGTGCTGAGCAGCATGCGAAGTTTGGCTACCGAGCTCACCGGCGCCGGCCTGCTCGATCCGTTGTTGCGCGCACCGGGTACCACCGATGTCCTTGTCACCGCCCCCGACGCGGTCTGGGTGGACGACGGTAACGGGTTGCGGCGCAGCGGCATCTGCTTTCCCGACGAGGACGCGGTGCGCAGACTCGCGCAGCGTCTCGCCCTGTCTGCCGGACGCAGGCTCGACGACAGCCAGCCCTGGGTCGATGGCCATTTGAGCTGTGTCGGAGTCGATCCCGTCCGGTTGCACGCGGTGCTGCCGCCCGTTGCTGCCGCGGGGACCTGCATCTCGCTGCGGGTGCTTCGTCCGGCCCGCCAGGATCTGGCCGGGCTGATCGCCGCGGGAGCGATCGCCGAGCCCGCAGCGGAGCTGTTGGCCGGGATCATCGCGGCACGGCTGGCCTTCCTGGTTTGCGGGGGCACCGGCGCCGGGAAGACCACGTTGTTGTCGGCGCTGCTGGGAGCCGTCGCCGCCAACGAACGTCTCGTCTGTGTGGAGGATGCGGCCGAGCTCGCGCCGCGACACCCACACGTGGTGAAGCTGGTCGCCCGCGGCGCCAACGTCGAGGGCGTCGGAGCGGTGACGGTGCGGGATCTGGTTCGCCAGGCACTGCGGATGCGACCCGACCGAATCGTGGTGGGGGAGGTCCGCGGCGCCGAGGTGGTGGACCTGTTGACCGCACTGAACACCGGTCACGACGGAGGTGCGGGCACCGTCCATGCCAACAGTGCCGCCGAGGTGCCTGCGCGGCTGGAAGCGTTGGCCGGGCTGGGCGGTCTGGACCGCACTGCTTTACACAGTCAGCTGGCCGCCGCGATACAAGTGGTCGTGCATGTCGGTCGCGACCGCGAAGGGATTCGGCAGGTGCGCGAGATCGCGCTCCTCGAGCGCGATCACGACGGTTGGGTCGACGCTTGTACCGCGTGGCGACTGCGGTACGGGTTCGGCGACGGGATCGACGCATTGCGGCGCTTGTTCGACGATGCGGGCATCCGATGACGACCGCGGCGATCCTGCTGGCGGTGGCGCTGCTCGTCGCACCGACACCGGCCGGTCATCGACTCGGACGGCCGGTTCGGTCTCGCCGACGACGGCGGATCTCGCCGCTGTGGGCCGTTGCGCCCGCAACCACACTCACGATGCTCGTGTGGGAACCGACTGTGGTGCTGGCCTGCCTACTCGTTGCGGCCACCGTGACTCACCGGCGACGCCGCGCGGCGCGCCGACGGTCGGCCGTGGCGGAGGCGCTCCAACTGCGGGATGCGCTGGACGTCCTGGTCGGAGAGCTCCGGATCGGCGCGCACCCCGTCGCGGCCCTCACCGCGGCCGCCGGTGAGGTCGGCGGTCAGGTCGGGGACCGGCTGCGGACCGTCTCGGCACACGGGCGCCTGGGCGCCGATATCGCGACCGGCATGAGTTCGGTGGCCGAAGCCTCCGCCATCCCCGCGCAATGGCGTCGGCTGGCGCTGTGCTGGCAGTTGGCGCACCACCACGGTCTTGCGATCGCGACGCTCCTGCGCGCCGCGCAACACGACATCGTCGAGCGTGACAGGTTCCGGCTCCGATTGGACGCCGGACTCGCCGGACCGCGCACCACCGCCGCGGTGCTCGCCGGAATGCCGGTACTGGGAATCCTGCTGGGACAGCTCATCGGTGCCCAGCCGGTGCAATTCTTGGTCGCCGGTGGGGCCGGTGGCGTCATCCTGCTCATCGGAGTGGCATTGTCCTGCCTGGGCCTGTATTGGTCCGACCGCATCATCACGGCGGTGGCCGCATGAGCCTGGCTGCGGTGCTGCTCGCGGCGGCGGTGCTGATCGGTGCCGGTCCCGCCCGCACCAGGCGGTCACCGCTGCGCTGCACGCCGGAACTGCCCGACGATCCACTGGCCGCGGCATCGTGTCTGGACGTCCTCGCCGCCTGCCTGTCCGCGGGCATGGCGACCGCGACCGCGGCGGCAGCGGCTGCGCCGTTGGCACCGGTGTTACTGCGTACGCAGCTGATGCGCGCGGCGGACCTGCTTGCCCTCGGCGCCGGATCCGTGCGGGCGTGGGCAGATCCCGGTGCTACCGCCGACCCGCATGGCGCGGTGCTGGCCAGGCTCGCTCGCCGCTCGGCGGTCTCCGGTGCGGCTCTTGCCGACGGCATCGCCGAACTGGCCGACCAGGTGCGCATCGACGCGGGCTCGGCTGCCGATGCCGCCGCCGAGCGCGCCTCGGTGTTGATCGCAGGCCCGCTTGGCCTGTGTTATCTGCCCGCCTTCGTCTGCCTGGGAATCGTCCCGGTGGTCGCCGGACTGGCCGGTGACCTGATGTCAGGCCTGTAACCGATGAGAAGGAGTAACCATGCTGCAGAACATGATCCGAAGGGTGCAGGCCCGCGTCATGGTGGTCGCCACCGACGACTCCGGGATGAGCACCGTCGAATACGCGATCGGCACCATCGCCGCGGCCGCCTTCGGTGCCATCCTCTACACCGTGGTGACCGGCGACTCGATCGTCACTGCACTCTCCAACATCATCACCCGCGCTCTCAACACCAGTGTCTGAGCGGTGAGTTCGGCGGTGTCACGGTGGAGGCGGCCTTTGCGATCGCCGCCTTGGTCTCGGTGCTGGTGCTGTGTGTGGCCGGTATCAACGCCACGGTCCTGCACATCCGGTGTGTCGACGCCGCACGGGAAGGGGCCCGGCTGCTCGCCCGCGGCGACGATGGCGTCTCGGCGGCGCGCCGGGTCGGGCCGAAGGGGTCGACGATCTCGGCACAGCGCGACGGCTCGTTCGTCGTGGTGCGGGTCAGCGCGGTCACGGCGCTGCTACCAGGGATCGTCATCTCCGGGGATGCGGTGGCGATGGCCGAGCAGTCCCGGTGAGGACGGCGGGTCGGCGACTTTGATCGCGACCGCCCTGATGGTCGTGCTGCTGACGGTCACCGTCGGCGTGCTGATGCTCGGCTCGGTGGTCGTGGCGCGGCATCGTGCGCAGTCGGGGGCCGACCTGGCCGCACTCGCCGGCGCCGCATCGTTGCCTGCCGGTCGGCAGAGTGCCTGTGCGGCAGCACAATCCGTTGCCGAGTCGAATCGGGTGACGGTGGTCGAGTGCACCCTGGACGGTCTGGATGTAGCGGTCAGCGTCGTGGCTGCCACCGTGCTACCCGGGCGCGGCGCCCGAGCGGAGGCCAGGGCGGGGCCGGCCGAGGGTGGCGTCAGTCCGTCTGGCCGGTGATCTTCCGGAGCCGCAGAAGCGATTTGAACGCCGCGCGGGTGCCGGACTGCGCACTCTCGGCCGCGGTCGCCTCCTGCTCGGCAGCGGCGATCTCCTCATCGGTGGGCAGCCGCATCGACATCAGCGCCGCGTAGGTGTCGTCATCGAGCTCGATCCGGTTCACGGTGACGTGGACGGGGGTGAACCCGCCGCCGTGGGCGGGCAGGCGCAGTACCCGGGCCGTCGGCCCGTCGGCGAATTCCTGTGCCATGGCCAGGACGTGGCGCTCGTCGCCGGGGTGCAGGACGGTATCGCCCTGTTCGCCGGCCCGCCAGTCGAAGAATGGGCACGGCTTGTCCAGCCATTTCAGCAGTCGCCAGTGGTTGAGGTCGACGATCGCCCGGTGCACCCCGGGTGCGGCAAGGCCGTTGAGGATCCGCTGCGCCAGATCATCGGGACGCACGACCGGGCCCTCGGCGACGCTGCGCCAGTTCATCGCTCGGCATATCAACCGTTCGCTGCCGTCATCCTGCTCCTCGGCGATCGCCCTGGCGACGAAACCCACGGTGATCGGCTGACCCCGGAAATCGGTGACGTTCCAGGTGCTGCACAGCACATGGCCCGGCTTGGCCCGAATCACCATGGACAGCACCTTCGATTCCTGGGGATTGAGCGCCCTGGCGGGCATGTCCTCGGCGAAGGCGCGGCCCTGGGTGGCCTCGACGCTGGCGTCGCGGCCCGCGTTGTACAGAGATTCCACAGTGTCCGTGGCGATTCCGGCCGTCAGATCCCATTTGAGCGGTCCCGGCATCGGACGGTCCGGCGGGTCGGCGCCGGGTTCGCCGATCCAGAGGTGCACACCATGGATGACCCCGTCGGACATGTGCACCACTTCGGTGCGGATCACGCGGTCGTTCTTGGGAGTGATGCTGGTCAGAGCGTGACCGGCGCGCACCGTCTCACCGATGGCCGATTGGATGGCCATCAGGTGGGGGTTGCGGCGGAGAAAAGTGCTGATCGGGACCAGGTTCTTGGTCCTCGATCCCTGGGCGACGATGGCGGGTTCGTCACCCAGGGTCTCCACGAGCAGCCAGTCGTGGTCCATGCCCGTGAGTTTAACCGGCACCCGCTCCCCTTTCGGTTGTTTGCTCATGCTGCGGAATTCGTCGGAACTTGCTGTTGGAGCGCGATTTGGGCGGCCATCGTGTCTGTCGCTGGCGTCAAAACGAGTTGCAGGGGGTCTGCTGAAGAGGTAATTTCCGACTGCACCCGGTTCGCCCGGGCTGAAAACGGATCGCGTTGTCCGACCGTTTTGACGGTACGCGAAGTGTGACCGATGTTGCTGGCGGGGCGACGCGGTCGAGGGCGAGATGGCCGACGAGGGGTGGGCCTTCCCGTCGCGAGACAACGCGGTGTCAGCGTCCCGCCAGCTCGTCGAGCACCATGCGCAGAACGCGGACCGCCCCGGCCTTGTCCAGCGGATCGTTGCCGTTACCGCACTTCGGCGACTGCACACAGGACGGGCACCCGGCTGGGCACTCGCAGGCCTCGATGGCCGCGGCCGTCGCTTCCCACCACAGGTACATCTGCCGGTATCCGCGGTCGGCGAATCCCGCGCCGCCCGGGTATCCGTCGTAGACGAAAATCGTGGGCAGACCGTCTTCGGGCCCGGATGCCGTGGACACTCCGCCGATATCGCCGCGATCGCAGCTGGCCACCAGCGGTAACAATCCGATCGCCGCATGCTCGGCGGCGTGCAGTGAACCCGGCACGGCCAACGGGTCGATCCCGTTGGCGTACAGCGTTTCCGGAGTGATCGTGCACATCACCGCGACGGTCTCCAGTGTGCGGGTCGGCATATCCAGCTCGACGAAGTCGATGACCTCACCATCGAGCCTGCGGCGCAGGTATCCGGTGACGGTGTTGGACACCGAGACCGGCACGACACCGACGGTCACCGGGCCGACCGTGCGGCGCTCACCGGTCCCGGTGACCGCGATATCGGTGACTTCCCTTGCGGCCGTGGTGTACCCGGGGTCCTCGGCATGCACGATCGCGATACCGTCCTCGAAGTCCAGGCTGTCCACGACGTAGCTCTCACCCTGGTGCAGATACACCGCCCCGGGATGTACCGAGGCCGGAGCCTGGCCGGTGCCGGTGGTGCCCAGGATCCGGCCGGTGCCGGACTCCAGGATCGCGATCTGCCCACCCGAGGCACCGCGGATATCGACCGCCGGATGCGGGTCGATCTCGGGCGCGGGGAACCAGCCGGTGGGACGCCGACGCAACAATCCGTCGTCGACCAGTGTGCGCGCGACCTCTTCGGCATCCCAGGTCCGTACCTCGGCGTCGGTCAGCGGCAGTTCGGTCGCCGCGCACAACAGCTGCGGACCCAGCACATAGGGATTGCCCGGGTCGATCACGACCTTCTCGATCGGCCGGGCCAGCAGCGCGCGTGGATGGTGCACCAGGTAGGTGTCCAGTGGATCGTCCCGGGCGATCAGCACGATCAGTGCGCTCTGCCCGCGTCGGCCGGACCGACCCGCCTGCTGCCAGAACGAGGTGACGGTGCCGGGGAAACCGGCCAGGACGACCGCATCCAACCCGGCGATGTCCACGCCGAGTTCGAGCGCGTTGGTGGTGGCGACACCGCGCAGTTCACCCTCGCTGAGCGCGTGTTCCAGCGCGCGGCGGTCCTCGGAGAGATAACCGGCCCGGTAGGAGGCGACCCGGTCGGCGAGGTCGGGGGCGATCTCCTCCAGCCGTGCCGAGGCGGCCAGCGCGGTCAGTTCGGCCCCGCGCCGCGACCGCACGAAGGTCAGGGTGCGGGCTCCCTCGGCGATCAGGTCGGCCATCACCCGGGCGGATTCCGCACCGGCCGACCGCCGTACCGGCGCGCCATTCTCCCCGAC